>NZ_JAFIQY010000040.1 GCF_022271435.1 Streptomyces monomycini
CGGCTCGATTCTGGACCACAACTCATCGTCCACCAGCCACGGTCGAGCACTTCGCTTACTCACACCCCAGCAACTGACGCAGCCATCCGAAGGACACGGCTACTTACGTTGCGTTAGGAGCTCTTAGAGCGGCATCTGTGATCAGCACGGTGTCATTCCCGTCAGCCGTCACCGGAGGCGCCGCTCCTTGCGCCGATGTCCCGCTGAGCCCCGCCACTGCGCCCCGCCTCTGCGGGGCCATACGCCCGTAATCCCCTGACCTCCCCATTGTTAGGATTTGCCGGACCTAGGGGGGCTCGTACATTCGTCGGTCGGGAGAGGAATGACCTCTTCCTGCCCTCCGTCGCACACCGTGGCGCTCCGCGCCACGTCTGGCCAGGAGGGCACATGAGAAGACGTTCACCCGCACCGGGAGCGAGACGATACGGTCCGTTCGGGAAGCTTCTGGGCGGAGCCGTCGCGCTCGGCCTCGCGGCGAGCGGAGGGGCGCTCGCGTCCCCCGCTGCCGCCGCTCCCGCGGCCCCAGCTCTGAAGATCGCGCCGGGGTCGGAGATCGTGAGCGCCGGCGCCACCGGCTTCCTCTCCGTCGACCCGAAGAACACCCTCCGGTGGACGCGTTACGCCGACGGCACGACGACCGAGGTGGGCCAGGACAGCGGCCAGCACACCCAGGACATCGCGCATGGTGCCGCGTCCGACGTGGTGGCGGTGGGCGACAACACCACCATCTCCGCGTCCCGCAAGATCACCCTGCGGGACATGGCCTCGGGGTCGTCCACCCTCGTGGACCTCGGCGCGTACGGCTACATGTACGAGGGCGCGGTCGGGCCCTGGGTGATCGCGGTCAAGAACCTGGAGGGCCGCCAGGAAGCCCACGTCCTCGGGCTCGTGGACGGCAAGCTCACCGACCGGGAGATCGCCGGGCTGCCGGAGAAGACGCGGAAGTTCACCGCGGTCGCCGGGACGCCGGGCTCGGCCCTGGTGCGGTTCACCTCCGGGATCTCGGACCACTCCCCTTACAAGTCCAACGACTACGCGGTGATCGACCTGGCCGCTGCGAAGGTCAGCGACAACGGCGGGCTGATGACCGACGACTGGGCCGGTGCCGCCCTGTCGCCGACACACATGGCCTCGCTCGGCTCTCTCTACGAGGGCAACCGGCGCGTGACCCTCGCCGTCTCGAAGCGCGGGCCGCAACGGCAGCCGTGGAGCAAGGAACAGAGCGGCGTCTACAGCAACATGGTCGGCCTGGTCGGCAACTGGGTGCTGCACGGGAACAAGAACAAGGCGTCGGAAGGGTACTCCGCGTGGTCCTCGGCCCTCCGCGCCAACTTCACCGGCGGCTCCTTCGCCATGGAACGCAAGGTGCTGGACCACGCCACCTCCACCACGCCCACGCCCGAGGGTGACCTGCTGGTGATGGGCGGCTCGGTCGACCAGGGCGAGGGCCTCTACCGGGTCTCCCCCGGGGCGGACGGCGCGCCCGTCACCAAGCTCGTCGCAAGCACCGGCGAACCGACCAGGATCACCCTCCTCAAATCTGCCGTACCCGCAGTCGCCGACCTGGACCGTGGCCGCTGGGAGCCGCGCTGGCAGCTTTCGCGGCTCAACGCCCACGTGACCCTCACGCTGCGCCACACTGCCTCGGGCAAGGAGCGCGCCATCGATTGGTTCCGGAACGTGAGGGAGCCGGGGCCGCAGTGGCTGAACATGGAGTGGGACGGTCTGCTCGACTCCGACGGCGAGCCCACGGCCGCTCCCAACGGTGACTACACCTGGAAGCTCACCGCCGAGCCCGACAACGAAATCGGCCCCGCAATGAACGCGGAAGGCAAATTCACCGTCCGCCGCAAGGCCGCGCCGCACGACTACACCGACAACGGTTCGCCGGACGTGCTGTTCCGTGACTCGGCGGGCAACCTGTCGCTCCAGGACACCTACCACGACTCGCGGAACACGCCGCACCTCAAGGGCACGTGGTCGAAGTCGGCCGGCTGGGGCTGGAACATCTACGACAAGGTCGTCGCAGTCGGTAACGTGGCCGGTGCCTCCGCCGGTGACGTGGTGGCACGGGACTCCGCAGGTGTGCTGTGGCTGTATCTCGGCAAGGGTGACGGAACGTTCGACGGACGGCTGAAGATCGGCGCCGGCTGGAACGCGTACGACGAGCTCACCGGCGGCAGCGACCTCAACGGTGACGGCCGCACCGACCTCCTGGCCCGCGACCGGTCCGGTGTGCTGTGGCTCTATGAGGGCACCGGCAACTGGCGGGCCCCGTTCGCGCCGCGCAAGAAGGTCGGCGCCGGCTGGGACATCTACGACAACATCACCGCCGTCGGCGATGTGGCCGGTGCCTCCGCCGGAGACCTGGTGGCCCGCGACCGTGACGGCGTCCTGTGGCTGTTCCTGGGCAAGGGGGACGGAACCCTCGACGGGCGCGTGAAGATCGGTGCCGGCTGGGGCGGCTACCGTCAGATGATCGGCATCGGTGACGCGAACGGCGACGGCCGTGCCGACCTCCTCGTCACCACGCCGGACGACAGCTCGTACGTCTACCACGGCACGGGCAGCTGGCGAGCCCCGTTCGCCCCGCGCGAGCTGACCGGCATCAGGACGCCGTCGTACGAGACCATCGTCTGACGAGGAACGGCAGCAACGCCGGGCACGCCCGCCCATCGGGGTCGGGACCAGGAGCACTCAGGTTGTGGGTGCCTGGTCCCGGCCCCGCTGTCGTTCAGAGGGTCGCGCGCAGAGGGCCTCGGCACGGGACGTTCGGTACGTACCCGCCTCCGCTTCGGCGGTACGCCGCCCCGGCCACGGGAACACCGCAGCGCGCCCCAGTGCTCACTCCTACGACGCGCTCACCGGCGTTTTCGCGCAGGTGCAATGCGTTCTTCACGGTCGTGCGGCAAAGTAGGCGCTCGCGGCGGACGGTGATCCACGATCTCCGGAGCGGCACGACAGCCGGACGACGACCAGCGCGCGACGCGCGACGGGCTACGGAGGGGGCGATCGGGCATGACTCGCGACATCGGCAGACGGCGGCTGTTCGGGATGGCCGGAGGGGTGGCTGGAGGAGCGGCCCTCACGGTGGCTCTGGCGGCCTGTGGGTCCAACACCGGGCGTAGCGGCAAGGGTTCGGGGCCGGCGCTGAGCCAGTGGTACCACCAGTACGGGGAGCCGGGAGCCGAGCAGGCCGTCAAGCGGTACGCGGCCGCGTACGACAAGGCGCGGGTCAGCGTGCAGTGGCGGCCCGGGGACTACGACCGGCAGACCGCCGCCGCGCTGCTGACGGACTCCGGTCCGGATGTCTTCGAGGTCAACGGGCCGAAGCTGGACCAGATCAAGGGCGGGCAGGTCGTGGACCTGACGGCGGAGATCGAGGCCGTCAAGGGCGACTTCAACCAGGCGGTGCTCGCGCCGAAGATCTGGCAGGACAAGGTCTGGGCGATTCCGCAGACCATAGACACGCAGTTGCTGTTCTACCGGAAGAGCATGCTCAAGGCGGCGGGTGTCGAGCCGCCGCGCAGCGTCGACGAGCTGGTGGAGGCCGCGAAGGCCCTGACCGCGCGGCACCGGAAGGACAAGGTCAAGGGGCTGTTCCTGGGGAACGACGGCGGGGCGGCGGTGCTGGGCGGTACGCCGCTGTTCGCCGCGGGGCTGAGTCTGATCACGGAGGACGGGAAAGTCGGATTCGACGATCCGGCCGCCGCCCGCGTGCTCGGGAAGGTCCGGCAGCTGTACGCCGATGAATCGTTGCTGCTCGGGGCGCCGACGGACTGGTCCGACCCGGCGGCCTTCGTGCAGGGGCTGGCCGCCATGCAGTGGTCGGGCCTGTGGGCGCTGCCGCAGGTCGAGAAGGCGCTGGGGGACGACTTCGGGGTGCTGCCGTTCCCGAAGGACGGCGCCGGGAAGCCGGCCGTGCCGGTGGGCGCGTACGGCTCGGCGGTCAGTGCGCGCAGCAAGCACCGCAAGGAGGCCCGGGCGTACGTGAAGTGGCTCTGGGTGGACGGGACCGACAAGCAGGAGGACTTCGCCCTCGCGTACGGCTTCCACATCCCCGCCCGCACCTCGCTCGCCAAGAAGGCGAAGCAGCTCCAGGAGGGCGCGGCGGCCGACGCGGTCTCGTACGCCACCGAGTACGGCCACGCCGAGCCGCTGCTGTGGACGACGCCGAGCAGCACCGCCTACCAGGACGCGCTCAACCGCATCATCAAGGGCGGCGCGAACCCGGAGAGCGAGCTGAAGGGCGTGGTGCGCAAGGTGGAGGCCGAGTTGCAGCGGGCGAAGACGAAGTGAGAGCGACGAAGGCGGCCGCCGGTACGGGTACGGGCGGACTCCTCGCGCGCCTCCGGGGCCGGCAGAACCGGAACCTGTGGTTCTGGGCGTTCGTGGGCCCGTTCGCGATCGGCCTGGCACTGTTCACGTACGTACCGCTGGCCTGGAGCGTCTACCTCAGCTTCTTCGACGCCCACAACACCGTCACCCCGACGGACTTCGTCGGGCTGGACAACTACACGGCGATGCTCGGCGACGACGCCTTCGTGAGCAGCCTGGGCACGTTCCTGCTGTTCACGGCGTTCATCGTGCCGGCCACGTACGTGCTCTCGCTCGGCCTCGCGCTCATGGTCAACCGGCTGCGCTTCGCCCAGGCGTTCTTCCGCTCGGTCTTCTTCCTGCCGACCGCCTGCTCGTACGTGGTCGCGGCGCTGGTCTGGAAGCTGTCGATCTTCAACGGGGTACGGTTCGGGCTGGCCAACACCGTGCTCGGGTGGTTCGGCGCGGACCAGACCGCGTGGCTGTCCACGACCGACCCGCCCTGGTACTGGCTGGTGATCGTGACCGTACGGCTGTGGTTGCAGGCGGGTTTCTTCATGATCCTGTTCCTCGCCGGACTGCAACGGATCCCGCCGCGCCTGTACGAGGCCGCCGCGGTGGACGGCGCGCGCCCCGGCTGGCAGACGCTCCGGTACATCACCCTGCCGCAACTGCGCGCCACCTCGGTCGCCGTCGTCCTGCTGCTGGTGATCAACGCGTTCCAGGCGTTCGACGAGTTCTACAACCTGATGTCCGACGCCCGCGGCTACCCGCCGTACGCCCGCCCGCCGCTCGTCTACCTCTACTACACCGCCCTCGGGCAGGAACAGAACCTCGGCCTGGGCAGCGCGGGCGCGGTGATCCTGGCCCTGATCATCGCCGTGGCGACCGTCGTCCAGGCCCGCTGGTTCGGCCTCGGACGGAAGGAGGACTGAGCGATGGCCATCAGACGTACGGAGACGACGTCCAGGTCCACGGAAACGGGACGGGTACGGAGGGCGCGCGCGCCGCGCGACCCCCGCGTGCGCGCCGGGCGCGCGCTGCGCGTGGTGACCGTCACCGTCCTCGCCGTCCTCTTCCTCATCCCGTTCTACCTGCTCGTACGCAACGGCCTGGCCACCGAGCAGGACATCACCGCCCCCGACTGGACGTTCTTCCCGCGCGACCTCCAGTGGTCCAACCTGACCGAGGTCTTCGGCGACCCGAACCTGCCGATGGCCCGCGCGCTGCTCAATTCCACCCTGATCGCGGTCTCCACGACGGTGGGCACGGTGCTGCTGGCGTCGCTGGCCGGGTACGGCCTGGCCCGCATCCCGTACCGGCACGCGAACCTCGTCTTCTACGCGATCCTCGGCACCCTGATGGTCCCGGCCGCCGTCACCTTCGTCCCCAGCTTCGTCCTCGTCTCGTCACTTGGCTGGATCTCGACCCTGCGCGGGCTGATCGTCCCGACGCTCTTCAGCGCCTTCGCCTGCTTCATGTTCCGCCAGTACTTCCTCGGCTTCCCACGCGAACTGGAGGACGCGGCGCGGGTGGACGGGCTGGGGTACTGGCGCACGTACTGGCGGATCGTGGTGCCCAACTCGCGGCCCGTCTTCGCGGCCATCGGCACGATCGTCTTCATCGGCGCCTGGAACGCGTTCCTGTGGCCACTGGTCATCGGCCAGGACCGGGAATCGTGGACGGTGCAGGTCGCGCTCTCCACGTTCACCACGGCGCAGAACCTCAACCTGCACGAACTCTTCATCGCCGCGGCGATCTCGATCGCGCCGCTGGTGGTCGTGTTCGTGCTGTTGCAGCGGTACATCGTGGCCGGGGTGGAGCGGTCGGGGATCGACGACTGAGCGAGGGCTGAGGAGCCCACGAGGAGTTCACGGCGAGCCGATGGTTTCGGCCACCGTCGCGCCCGCGTGCGCCATGCCGGTGCCGTTCGGGTGGAACGGGGCCGCCGCCGAGACCGGCAGCAGCCCTTCCATCCACTTCTCGCCCGGCGCGGCGCACACTCCGTGCTTGGCACTGGGCGTACGGAGATCGACAAAGCCCGCGCCGCCCGCGGCGGCCCGCTCGGCCAGCATGGTGTGCAACCGGTCGAAGGTGTTCTGGAGGTAGTCGGCGTCGCCCGCCCAGACGGGCTCCCTGGGCCAGCAGCCGCCCGGCTGGAAGTACGTGCCGTACGAGACGACGTACACCTTCGCGCGCGGGGAACGGCGGTGGATCTGTCCGAGGGCAGAAGTGATCCTGGGGGCTGTGCGGGTGATCCGTTCGGCGAGCCGGTCCCGGCCGCCTGCCGTGTAGACCGACTCGCACGTCCGGCCCAGGCCCGCCGACTGCGGGTGCAGCCGGGCGCAGGACGGCAGGGCGGTACCCAGGCTGATGTCGTTGGCGCCGACAGCCAGGGTGACCAGGTCGGTGTCCGGCCGCAGCGCGTCCAGCTGGGGCGGTACGAGGACGAGCCGCCGCCCGGCCAGGTCCCTGGTGGTCGCGCCGCTGCACGTGACGTCGGTGAGGTCGGCGCCGAGGCGTGCGGCGGCGACGGCCGGCCAGTTCCGGTTCGAGCGCAGGCAGGGGAGGCTGGTCTGGGCCGGGATCAGCGGGCCGGCGGCCGAGGAGTCGCCGAGCGCGACGTAGTGGGGTTGTCGTACGGAGACCGGGTCCGCGACGGCTACGGGCACGCCGAGTGCGGCCAGTGCGGCGGCCGCCGCGACAACGCATCCGGCACGGCGCGGGTTTCGGGCCATCGCACTCTCCTGCTGCTCGTGTGGAGGGACAACCGTGACGACCACGGGCAAGGAAGACTCCCCGTCCGGCTCGCCCGCCAAAAGCGCCGGTGCGGAAACTCGGTGGCGATGCGTGGGGAACCTGTGGGAGAACTCAGGCATGAGCGATGCCACCGCCCCGGCGCAGAAGACGGCACTCACGATCGGCGGTCACGACGCCGGCCTGGACAAGCGCCTGGAGGACGAGCTCGATGCCTTCAATGCCGCTGCCACGGTCGGCGCCGAGCGGGCCGAGTTCTCGGTGCAGGTGACGGACGCGGAGGGCGAGTTGATCGGCGGGCTGAGCGCCTGGGTGTGGGGCGGGCTGTGCGGAATCCATCTCCTGTGGGTACGGGAGGACAGCCGGGCGGCCGGCTGGGGCGCGAAGCTGGTGCGCGCCGCGGAGGAAGAGGCGGTGCGGCGCGGCTGCGACCGGGCCACGGTGTCCTCGTACACGTTCCAGGCGCCGGGGTTCTACGAGCGGCAGGGATACACCGAGGTCGGGCGCGTGCCGGGGATGCCGGGCGGGCACGCGGACGTGTATCTGTACAAGGAGCTGAAGGGCTGAGGCGGGCGGGGGCGGGCGGTGCCCCGTTCCCCGGGTCTCCCGCATGAGGTACGGTGCGTGCCATGACCACGTACTCGACCTTCCGTGAGGCGGAGCCGCTGCGCAGCGGCCCCCACGGCGAGTGCGCGCCCCGCGGCATGACGTTTCTGCGCCGCCGCGGCCGGGTGGGTTCACCCCCGGCCGCCGCTTTCCGCTGTCGGTGACATTCCGGGCGTAACGACCCTCCCGACAGCAGCACCCGCGCACCGCGGCAGCTTCGCACCCGTACGGCAGCGGCGCCTGATTCCGTGATCCCGGTGTTCCTCGGATGCCGGGTACTGGATGCCGGACGCCGGTACGGGCGTCGCGCGCCTCTCTTCGTACCTTTCGCTCCTCTCCCACCAGGAGGACCCCTTGACGGCCACCGCCGACCACACCGCCCCCGCCTCCGCCTCCGCCGCTCTCCGCGACCACCGCATCCCCGCCGACGGCCTCTACGAGGGCACCCGTGTCCTGCGCCGCACGCCGGAGGGCTGGGAGGACCGGCCCTACGAGCGGTTCGAGATCGTTCCGCAGGCCGCGACGATCGGCGCGGAGATCCGCGGTCTCGATCTTTCCCGTCCCCTCGACCCGGCGTTGCGCGAGGAGTTGAACCGTGCGCTCCTGGAGTGGAAGGTGCTGTTCTTCCGGAGGCAGCACCTCACCTCGGCCGCGCAGCGCGCGTTCGCCCGCAACTGGGGCGAACTGGAGACCAATCCGCTGCTGGCCACGGGGGACGCCGAGGACGTCGTACGGTTCGACCGCAGCGCGGTGTCCACGTTCGAGAACGTCTGGCACACGGACGTGACGTTCCGCGAACGTCCGGCGCTGGGCGCGGTGTTGCAGCTGCGCGAGGTGCCGCCGTCCGGCGGCGACACCATGTGGGCGGACATGGCGGCCGCGTACGACGATCTGCCGCAGGACGTACGGGACCGTATCGACGGCGCGACCGCCGTGCACGACTTCCTGCCGGGCTTCGCGCGCTTCTACTCCGCCGAGCGGCTGGCGCCGTTCCAGGAGCAATTCCCGCCGGTGGAACACCCGGTCGTACGGCGGCATCCGGAGACCGGCCGCCGGATGCTGTTCGTCAACACCTCCTTCACCACCCGCATCGTGGGATGGGAGCGGGCGGAGAGCGACCGGATGCTGCGGCTGCTCTTCCAGCAGGCGCACGTACCGGAGTTCCAGGTGCGGTTCCGCTGGCAGGCGGGGGACGTCGCCTTCTGGGACAACCGGGCCACGCAGCACTACGCGGTCAACGACTACGGGGCGGGGCGCCGGGTCGCCGAGCGGGTGGCGATCACGGGCGATCGGCCGTACTGACGCGGGAGGGCGGGAGGCAGGGGGCGGGTGGAGCGGTTGGCGTCCCCTGCCCGTCCTCCCGGGCGCGGAACCCGAACCGCCCGCCCCCAGACCGCCGGAACGTTACTGCACAGCCCCCGCCCCCGGCACCCGCACATCCGCTCCCCGCGCCTCCAGCGCCGATATCTCCAGCCCCCGGGTGTCCACCCCGCGCACGTCCACCTCCGGACCGCCCCGCAGCAGCGCCGCCCCCAGCGGCGTCAACGTGTGGAGTACGGCGTTCCCGTGCCGCAGCGTCAGCAGCAGGCCCGCATCCCGCAGCACCGTCGCGTGCTGGCTGGCCGAGGCCAGTGAGACATCGACGCGGCGCGCCAGTTCGCTCGTCGTGCAGCCGCCGCCCACGCCGTGCAGGATCGCCGAGCGGGTCCGGCCGACGAGCTTGCCCAGCGAGTGGCCGGGCGCGACCGTCGGCATCACGCGCGGCGCGGGGTGCTCCAGGGGGTAGACGAGGACGGGTGTGAGGTCGGGGTCGGCGAAGGTGACGGGCGTGTGACGGCAGAAGAACGACGGGAGCAGGAGCAGTCCCCGGCCGTTCAGGAACAGGTCGCGGTCCACCGGGTAGTCCACTTCCAGGACGGGCGGCCGCCAGCGCATCGCCGGCGGGAGCGAGGCGAGCAGATGGTCCGCGCCACCGTCCAGCAGCGCCCGGCCGCGGGCGGCGCGGTCCGCCTCGATACGGGCCTGGAGCAGCGGCCAGTACGGCTCGACGGCGTTCTCGTAATAGCTCCGCAGCGCGCCGGCGAGCCGGCCGAGCGCCGCGGAATCGCCCTCGCTCAGTTCCCGCAGCCATGCCGGCAGCGGCCGGGTCGCGGGCAGTCGCGAAAGTTCGGCGTGCAGTCGGGCGGGCGGGGTTGCGCGGAGCGCCGCCAGCCCTTCGTCGATGCCGAGCAGCCCCTCCGGAGGCGTCAGGAAATCCGGAAAATAGCCGCGCGTGGGAACGAGCGGCGCCAGCAGCCGTGTTTCACCATTCAACCTGCAACGTGCTTCGGAGCGCCATTTGCCGAAGGCCGTGCCGGGCCGCCGGTCGCGTAGTCGGTGAAAACTTAAAACGGTCTCCCACAGCACGTCAGGGCGCGCGGCAATGCGCACCCGGGCCAGATCCGGTCCACTGAAATGGACGCGTAGCACCGAACCCCCACCAATGCTCCCTAGTCGACCCCCGGCCATCTGAGTATGCACGCAGACACAGCCTGTCACCACGCCCTTTTGGCCAGAGTTGAAAGGGGTCGCGCCAACACGGCGCGCAGGGAAAGCTGTAACTCAATTCGACGGCAGTGCGAATGGAACGGATTGCTCGATCCCGTGGGGGGTGACGAGGCAATGACCGACCGCTCAGCATTTGCCGTGGAAGGCCGTCAACCAGGCCGACATGGCTGACGGCAGCTCCCGAGGGGGGAGTCCGGAGAAAAGCGAGGGCGGCACCTCCGCACAGGTGCCGCCCTCGTCGGGTTCCGGAGCCGGTGTCAGGGTGAGGGTCGGTACGGTCTGACACCAACTCCGGTTGGCCTACCGGGTGTTACGGGTTCAGCGGCTGTCGCTGCCCAGGGACTCCGCCGCCGCGCGGCCCGCTTCGAGGCGGGCGACCGGGATGCGGAACGGGGAGCAGGAGACGTAGTCCAGGCCCACCTCGTGGAAGAAGTGCACCGACTCCGGGTCGCCGCCGTGCTCGCCGCAGACGCCGAGCTTGAGGTCGGGGCGGGTGGCGCGGCCGGCCTCGGCGGCGCTGCGGACCAGGGAGCCGACGCCGTCCTTGTCGATGGTCTCGAACGGGCTGACGCCGAAGATGCCCTTCTCCAGGTAGGCGGTGAAGAAGCTGGCCTCGACGTCGTCGCGGCTGAAGCCCCAGACCGTCTGGGTCAGGTCGTTGGTGCCGAAGGAGAAGAAGTCGGCGGACTCGGCGATCTGGCCGGCGGTCAGCGCCGCGCGGGGCAGTTCGATCATCGTGCCGAGGGTGAGCTTGAGGTCCACGCCGCGGGCCTGCTCGACCTCGGCGATGACCTGCTCGGCCTCCTCGCGGACGATCTCCAGCTCCTGGACGGTGCCGACCAGCGGGATCATGATCTCGGCGCGCGGGTCGCCCTTGGCGGCGTTCTTGCGCTCGGCCGCGGCCTCGGCGATGGCCCGTACCTGCATGGCGAACAGGCCGGGGATGACCAGGCCGAGGCGGACGCCGCGCAGGCCCAGCATCGGGTTCTGCTCGTGCAGCTTGTGCACGGCCTGGAGGAGGCGCAGGTCGTTCTCGTTGGCGTCCTTGCGGGACTCGGCGAGGGCGACGCGTACGGAGAGTTCGGTGATGTCGGGCAGGAACTCGTGCAGCGGCGGGTCCAGGAGGCGCACCGTCACCGGCAGGCCGTCCATCGCCTCGAACAGCTCGACGAAGTCGGCCTTCTGGAGGGGCAGCAGGCCGCCGAGGGCCGCCTCGCGGTCGGCGTCGGTGTCGGCGAGGATCAGGCGCTCGACCATCTCGCGGCGCTCGCCGAGGAACATGTGCTCGGTGCGGCACAGGCCGATGCCCTGGGCGCCGAAACGGCGGGCGCGGGCGGCGTCCTCGGCGTTGTCGGCGTTGGCCCGTACGCGCAGCCTGCGTACCCGGTCCGCGTACGCCATGATCCGGTGTACGGCCTTGACCAGCTCGTCGGCGTCGTCGGCGCCCGCGTGCATCCGCCCCTCGAAGTACTCGACGACCGGGGACGGCACGACCGGCACCTCGCCGAGGTACACCTTGCCGGAGGAGCCGTCGATGGAGACGACGTCGCCCTCCTCGACCACGATGCCGCCGGGCGCGGTCATGCACCGGCGCTTGGTGTCGACCTCCAGCTCCTCGGCGCCGCAGACACAGGTCTTGCCCATGCCGCGGGCGACCACGGCGGCGTGCGAGGTCTTGCCGCCGCGCGAGGTGAGGATGCCCTCGGCGGCGATCATGCCGTTGAGGTCGTCGGGGTTGGTCTCGCGGCGGATCAGGATGACCTTCTCGCCGGAGCGGGACCACTTGACCGCGGTGTAGGAGTCGAAGACGGCCTTGCCGACGGCGGCACCCGGCGAGGCGGCGATGGCCCGGCCGATCTGCTGCGTCTTCGCGTTCTCGTCGAAGCGCGGGAACATCAGCTGGGCCAGCTGCGCGCCGTTGACCCGCTGGAGCGCCTCGGCCTCATCGATCAGACCCTGGTCGACGAGCTGGGTGGCGATGCGGAACGCGGCGCCCGCGGTGCGCTTGCCGACGCGGGTCTGGAGCATCCACAGCTTGCCGCGCTCGATGGTGAACTCGATGTCGCACAGGTCCTTGTAGTGCGTTTCGAGGGTTTCCATGATCTGCATCAGCTCGTCGTAGGACGGCTTGTCGATGCCTTCGAGGTCGGCGAGCGGCACGGTGTTGCGGATGCCCGCGACGACGTCCTCGCCCTGCGCGTTCTGGAGGTAGTCGCCGTAGACGCCCTGCTGGCCGCTGGCGGGGTCGCGGGTGAAGGCGACGCCGGTGCCGGAGTCCGGGCCGAGGTTGCCGAAGACCATGGAGCAGATGTTGACGGCGGTGCCGAGGTCGCCGGGGATGCGCTCCTGGCGGCGGTAGAGCTTGGCGCGGTCGGTGTTCCACGAGTCGAAGACCGCGCGGACGGCGAGGTCCATCTGCTCGCGGGGCTCCTGCGGGAAGTCCCGGCCGGTCTCCTTGGAGACGATGTCCTTGAACCGGCCGACGAGGTTCTTCAGGTCGGCCGCGTCCAGGTCGACGTCGACGCGGACGCCCTTGGCCCGCTTGGCCTCCTCCAGCGCCTCCTCGAAGAGGTCGCCGTCCACGCCGAGCACGGTCTTGCCGAACATCTGGATGAGACGGCGGTAGGAGTCCCACGCGAAGCGCTCGTCGCCGGCCTGGGCGGCGAGGCCGGAAACCGACGCGTCGGACAGGCCGATGTTCAGCACGGTGTCCATCATGCCGGGCATCGAGAACTTCGCCCCGGAACGTACCGATACGAGAAGGGGGTTGTCGGCCTGGCCGAGCTTCTTGCCCATGGTCGCTTCGAGCGCTTCCAGGTGCTTCGACACCTCGGCACGCAGTGCCGCGGGCTCCTGGCCGCTGTCGAGGTAGACCTTGCACGCCTCGGTGGTGATCGTGAACCCGGGCGGAACGGGAAGCCCCAGGTTGGTCATCTCGGCGAGGTTGGCGCCCTTGCCGCCGAGAAGGTCCTTGAGGTCCTTGTTGCCCTCGGTGAAGTCGTAGACGAACTTCGAAGGCTCGGACGGGGTTACGTGGGGATCTTGTGTTTCCGGCACGGGACTCTCTCCTCGCCGCGGGCTGCCCTGACGGCGAGGAACATACCCAGATCGAAGGCGTCTGGGTACGTCCACTCGGTCGACATACGCCCGTAACCCGTCGTCGGCCAGCAGATCGAAAGTCGCCGCGGACGGAGGTCAGGCTTCACGTCCTGAAGACATGGTGGCGCAGCGCGAGCATCGGCGCGCCGAACGGTTACGGAATGCGATGTTCACTTGAACCTGCGAACACGAGATGGGTGGCACCCAGTGCCACCTATTGGAGAGGTGCACTCCCCCGCGAAACGCTCATCTGAGCGTGACCCCTATCAGAGGTGGCGAGAATCACGCCGTCGCGCCGGGCCCGGCACCGCCGTGCGGACCCGGAATCGGACCTGCCGAAAGCCGGGAGGCCGGGCATGCGCCCGGCCTCCCGCGTCGCGTTTACTCCTCAGCCGCCCGAAGTGTCCAGTTCCGCGTCGGCCGTGACGCCCGTACGGTCGTACGGGTCGTCCAGCCAGCCGTCCGGCAGGACCACCCGGTTCCGGCCAGATGTGCGGCCACGGGGTCCGTCGGCGCCCACGGGCCAGGGCTGGTCGAGATCCAGCTCGCTCAGCAGAGCGTCCATTTCGTCCAGCGACGAGGCGATTGCCAGCTTCTTACGGGACTCCGAGCCGATCGAGAAGCCCTTGGTGTACCAGGCGACGTGCTTGCGGAAGTCGATGACACCGCGCGCCTCGTCCCCGATCCACTCCCCCAGCAGCGTGGCGTGCCGCAGCATCACGGCCGCGACCTCCTTGAGGGTCGGCTTCGCGTACGTACCAGTGCCCTCGAAGGCCGCCACCAGGTCGCCGAAGAGCCACGGCCGCCCGAGGCAGCCGCGCCCCACGACCACCCCGTCGCAGCCGGTCTCGCGCACCATCCGCAGCGCGTCGTCCGCCGACCAGATGTCCCCGTTGCCCAGCACCGGGATCTCCGGCACGGCCTCCTTCAGGCGCGCGATGGCCTCCCAGTCGGCCGTACCGCCGTAGTGCTGGGCCGCGGTCCGGCCGTGCAGCGCGATGGCCGTGACGCCCTCCTGGACCGCGATCCGGCCGGCGTCGAGGAAGGTGATGTGGTCGTCGTCGATGCCCTTGCGCATCTTCATGGTGACCGGCAGGTCACCCGCGTTGCCCACCGCCTCGCGCAGGATGGAGCGCAGCAGGTGCCGCTTGTACGGGAGGGCCGAGCCGCCGCCCTTGCGGGTCACCTTCGGTACCGGGCAGCCGAAGTTCAGGTCAATGTGATCGGCCAGGTCCTCCTCGGCGATCATGCGGACGGCCTTGCCGACGGTGTCCGGGTCGACGCCGTACAGCTGGATGGAGCGCGGCTTCTCCGTCTCGTCGAAGTGGATCAGCTGCATGGTCTTCTCGTTGCGCTCGACCAGCGCCCGCGTCGTGATCATTTCGCTGACGAACAGGCCCTTGCCGCCCGAGAACTCCCGGCACAGCGTCCGGAAGGGGGCGTTGGTGATCCCGGCCATCGGCGCGAGGACCACGGGCGGCTGCACCGCGTGCGGGCCGATCTGCAGCTGAGTCATGAGGAGCGGGTTTCCTTCGGCGGTCGACGGGCGGACTGAGCGACCTCCCATTGTCGCGCACTCCCGCGGCTGCTCCGCCAGTGCCGTAGGTCCCCTGGTCACAGGCGCCCGCGGCGGCCCGCCGCGCCC
Organism: Streptomyces monomycini; assembly: GCF_022271435.1. Classification (GTDB taxonomy): domain Bacteria; phylum Actinomycetota; class Actinomycetes; order Streptomycetales; family Streptomycetaceae; genus Streptomyces; species Streptomyces monomycini. Next base: position 14,972 of record NZ_JAFIQY010000040.1, read on the forward strand.
TCGCCCGGCGGCCGCTCCGGAGTCGCCCGCACCCGTTCGTTGTACCGTTCACCTATGCCCGAGCCGAGTCCCGAGCCGAGTCACCGGCGGCGCCTGCTCGTCCTGGCGATCTGCTGCATGAGCCTGCTGATCGTCAGCCTCGACAACACCGTCCTGAACGTCGCCCTGCCGTCCATGCAGAAGGATCTGGACACCTCGGTCTCCGGGATGCAGTGGACGATCGACGCCTACACCCTGGTCCTCGCCTCGCTGCTGATGCTGGCCGGCTCCACCGCCGACCGGCTCGGCCGGCGCCGGGTCTTCCAGGCGGGCCTGGTGGTCTTCTCGCTCGGCTCGCTGCTGTGCAGCCTGGCGCCGAACCTGGAGTGCCTGGTCGCGTTCCGCATGGTGCAGGCCGTCGGCGGCTCGATGCTCAACCCCGTCGCCATGTCGATCATCACCAACACCTTCACCGAGCCGAAGGAGCGGGCCCGCGCGATCGGTGTGTGGGGCGGCGTGGTCGGCATCAGCATGGCGGCCGGGCCGATCGTCGGCGGGCTGCTGGTGCAGACCGTCGACTGGCGCGCGATCTTCTGGATCAACGTCCCCATCGGGGCGCTCGCCCTGTTCCTGACCCTGCGCTACGTGCCGGAGTCGCGCGCGCCCAGGCCGCGGCGCATCGACCCCGTCGGCCAGCTGCTGGTGATCGTGCTGCTCGGCGCGCTCACGTACGCGATCATCGAGGCCCCGGCCGCCGGCTGGGCCTCGCCGCTGATCCTCGGCTTCGCCGCGGCGGCCGTCGCCGCGCTCGCCGGACTGCTGCTGTACGAGCGGCGCCGCACCGAACCACTGATCGACCTGCGGTTCTTCCGCAGCGCGCCGTTCAGCGGCGCCACGGTCGTGGCGGTCTGCGCGTTCGCCGCGCTCAGCGGCTTCCTCTTCGTCAACACGCTCTACCTCCAGGACGTGCGGGGCCTGTCCGCCCTGGACGCGGGCCTCTACATGCTGCCGATGGCGGGTATGACGCTGGTCTTCGCGCCGCTGTCCGGGCGGCTGGTCGGCTCGGTGGGGCCGCGGCTGCCGCTGCTGCTGGCCGGGCTGGCGATGGCGGCCAGCGGGGTGCTGTTCGCGGGCTTCGAGGCGGAGGCGAGCACACCGCTGCTCTTCACCGGGTACGTGCTCTTCGGCATCGGCTTCGGGCTGGTCAACGCGCCCATCACCAATACGGCGGTGTCCGGCATGCCCCGTACCCAGGCCGGTGTGGCCGCGGCCATCGCCTCCACCAGCCGGCAGGTGGGCAGCTCGCTGGGGGTCGCGGTGATCGGCGCCGTACTGGCCGGCGGCACCCGTGTCGCCGCCACCGGCAGCCGGTTCGTCGAGGCGAGCCGTCCCGCCTGGTGGATCATCGCCGGGTGCGGCGCGGCCGTGCTGCTGCTGGGCGCGCTGACCACCGGCCGCTGGGCACAGGGCACGGCGCGCCGTGCCGCGGAACGCCTGGAGTCCACGGGGGACCAGGCCCCGCCGCAGGGACCTGGCGGTCAGCCTTCCGCGCGGATCAGGGCCTGAAGCTGTTCCAGCTTCTCGCGCGTCGCCTCGTCGTCGGGCGTGTAGGTGATCATCTTGGGCCCTGGGCCGGGACCGGTGTACAGGTTGGTGGAGGACAGCCGCAGCAGGCCGACGTCCCGCTGGCGGAAGAGCTTTGACTGGCTCACCGGCCGTACGACCTCCTGGCGCGCCCAGATCTCGCGGAACTCCGGCGAGGCCGCCTCCAGCCGCGCCACCAGCGCCTTCCAGGGCGGCTCGGCGACATGGCCCGCCATCGAGGCGCGGAACTTGGCGGCCATCACGCGCAGCGTCTTGTCCAGGTCCACCAGGCTCGCCCGCCATTCCGCGTGGGTGAACGCCAGCCACAGGCAGTTGCGGTCCTCTTCGGGCAGCGCGTCCACGTCGCACAGCAGCCGCCCGTAGGTGCTGTTGTAGGCGAGGAGGTCGAACCGGCTGTTCTGGACGGCGGCGGGGAACGGCGCGAGCCGGTCGAGCATCTGCCGCATCGCCGGTGACACGCCCGTGCACTCGCTGCCCCGCACCGGATCGGTCACACCGGCCAGCGCGAAGAGGTGGCCGCGCTCGGCCCGGTCCATCTGGAGCGCGCGGGCCACGGCGTCCAGCACCTGGGGCGAGACCTTGATGTCGCGCGCCTGCTCCAGCCACGTGTACCAGGTGACACCGACGGCGGAGAGGTGGGCGACCTCCTCACGGCGCAGGCCCGGTGTACGGCGGCGGAGGCCGCGCGGCAGACCGACCTGCTCCGGGGTGATCCGCTCGCGGCGGCTGCGCAGGAAGGCGGCCAGCTCGCCGCGCCTGACGTCGCCGTCGGTCCGCGCGGGCCCTGTTCTCTCCGGCGTTCTCTCCGGCGATGTCTCCGGCGATGTCTCCGGCATGGTGGCGGTCATGATCCCAGGATGCCGGAGTGCTCAGCGGGTTGCCAGGTAGCACCGGTACCAGGATGAAGAGACTCTGGTACCCCCCTGGGCGGCGGACGATCGTCGTCCTCGTGAGCGATACCGACGTACGCGACGTACGAACCGTCCCGACGCGGGCTCCCGAGCCCGCCCCCATCAGCACCACTCGTTCCACCCACCCCGCACTGACCACCCTCGGCCTGGTCACCGTGCTCCTCGGCGCCGCCCTGCCGATGATCGACTTCTTCATCGTCAACGTCGCGCTGCCGACCATCGACCGCGACCTGCGCGCGGGCCCGGCCCTGCTGGAGATGGTCGTCGCGGGCTACGGCGTCGCGTACGCGGTCCTGCTCGTCGTCGGCGGACGGCTCGGCGACATGGTCGGCCGGCGCCGGCTCTACCTGTGGGGGCTGGCGGCCTTCGGGCTCACCTCGCTCGCCTGCGGCCTGGCGCCGGACGCCTGGACGCTGGTGGCGGCGCGCGTCGCCCAGGGCGCGGCGGCCGCGCTGCTGCTGCCGCAGGTGCTGGCCACCATCCAGGCGACGACGAGCGGGGCGCGCCGGGCCAAGGCGGTCAGCCTGTACGGCGGTACGGCCGGCGTCGCCAGCGCCGTCGGGCAGGTGCTCGGCGGGCTGCTGGTCGCCGCCGACCTCGCCGGGACCGGCTGGCGCGCGGTGTTCCTGGTCAACGTGCCGATCGCCGCGGTGGCGCTGCTGCTCGCGCTGCGCACCGTACCCGAGACCCGCTCGCCGCACCCCAGCCGGGTCGACGTGCCCGGCACCGTGCTGCTGGCCGTCGCGATGGTCAGCCTGCTGCTGCCGCTGACCGAGGGCCGCGCGGCGGGCTGGCCGGTGTGGTCCTGGCTGCTGCCGGTCGTCTTCCCGTTCGCCGCCGCGGCGTTCGTCGTCGTGGAGCGGCGCGCCGAACGGGCCGGACGCACCCCGCTCGTCCCGCCGTCCCTGCTGCGCCTGCGCTCCGTACGCAGCGGCCTGAGCGTGATCCTGCCGTTCTCGGTCGGCTTCGGCGGGTTCATGTTCGTGCTGGCCGTCGCCCTCCAGGACGGTCTGCGGTACGGGCCGCTGGCCGCCGGGCTCGCGCTCGCCCCGCTGTGCGTGACGTTCTTCTTCGCGTCACTGGCCGGACCGCGGCTGGTGGCCCGCTTCGGGCGGCGGGTGGTGCTGGCCGGGTCGCTGATCCAGGGCGCCGGGCTGCTCGCGCTGGCGCTCGTCTTCCGTACGCAGTGGCCCGGCGTGTCCGCGCCCGCCCTGGCGGCGGCCATGGCGGTGCTCGGCGTGGGCCAGGGTCTCGTCCTGCCGGTCCTGCTGCGCATCGTCCTCAGCGAACTGCCCGCGGCGCAGGCGGGAGTGGGCAGCGGCGCGATGGTCACCACCCAGCAGGCCGGTCTGGCCCTGGGCGTCGCGACGCTCGGCACGCTCTTCCTCACGCTGCTGCCGTCACTGGGCGTGCAGAACGCGCTGATCGTCGCACTCCTCGCGCAGGTGGCGACGGTGGGGCTCAATGTGGCGCTCACGTTCCGGTTGCCGCGCGTGGTGCGGTAGGGGCGGGGGTGCGGGGCGGGGCGGGGGCGGCTCCGACCGGCCGACCGGCTGACCGGCTGACCGGCCGAACGACTGACCGGCCGACCGGCACCGAAATGACAGATATTGAAATCTGTCATCGCACATGCCATGGTTGAGGAGGGCCGCCGCCACGTGCCGTGTTCCCCCGCGGCACGTGGCGGCCCGCCACCCACCTCCCCTCCCCCGTTCCTGAGGAGCACCCCGTGGAGACCCGCACCCTCGGCACCACAGGCCCGCAGACTTCGGCCCTCGGCCTCGGCTGCATGGGCATGTCCGCCCTGTACGGCGACCCGGGCGACCGCGGCGAGTCCGTCGCCACCCTTCACGCGGCCCTCGAAGCCGGCGTCACCCTGCTGGACACCGGCGACTTCTACGGCATGGGCCACAACGAGCTGCTGATCAACGAGGCGCTGCGCACCGCGCCGGCGGCCCGCCGCGAACAGGCGCTGACCAGCGTCAAGTTCGGCGCGCAGCGCACCGTGGAGGGCGACTTCATCGGCTTCGACGGCCGGCCCGCCGCGGTGAAGAACTTCGCCGCGTACTCCCTCCAGCGCCTGGGCACCGACCACATCGACATCTACCGGGTGGCCCGCGTCGACCCCGACGTGCCGATCGAGGAGACGGTCGGCGCCATCGCCGAGCTGGTCGAGGCCGGTCACGTGCGGCACATCGGGCTGTCCGAAGCCGGCGCGGACACCCTGCGCCGGGCCGCTGCCGTCGCCCCGATCTCCGACCTCCAGATCGAGTACGCGATCATCTCCCGCGGCATCGAGGAGAAGGTCCTGCCCACCGCGCGCGAACTGGGCATCGGCATCACCGCGTACGGCGTGCTCTCCCGTGGCCTGCTCAGCGGCCACTTCGCGCGCGACCGCAAGCTGTCCGCCGACGACTACCGCGCGGCGAGCCCGCGTTTCCAGGGCGAGAACCTGCACCGCAACCTCGACCTGACCGACGCACTGCGCGTGATCGCCGAACAGAAGGGCGTCACGGTCGCGCAGATCGCCATCGCCTGGGTCCTCGCCCAGGGCGAGGACATCGTGCCGCTGGTGGGCGCCCGTCGCCGGGACCGGCTGACGGAGGCGCTGGGCGCGCTGGACGTCACCCTGGACGCCGACGACCTCGCGGCGATCGAGCGCGCCGTCCCGGCGGACGCCGCGGCCGGCGACCGCTACCCCGCACAGCAGATGGCCCTTCTGGACAGCGAGCGCTGACCTTAGGGGCACGGTCGGGGAGCGTACGGGTACGGTCCGTGGAAGGACGCCTCCGCGTCCGCACCAGGACGCCCTGCCCGGCGCCCCCGACCCGAAAGGCCCGTACGCCCGCCATGCCACCAGCCGAGACCCTGACTCCCGAACGCATCCTCGAAGTGACCGAGGACGTGCTGCGCCGCTATGGCCCGGCCAAGGCCACCGTCGTCGACGTGGCGCGCGCGCTGGGCGTCAGCCACGGCAGCGTGTACCGGCACTTCCGCACGAAGACGGCGCTGCGCGAAGCGGTCACGCAGCGCTGGCTGGACCGTGCGAGCAAGCAGCTCCAGGCGATCGTCGCCGAGGACGGCCCGGCGCCGGAACGGCTGAGCCGCTGGGTGCGCACGCTGTTCACCGCGAAGCAGCACAAGGCGGGCGACGACCCCGAACTGTTCGCGACCTACATGACGCTGGTCGGCGAGAGCGGCGGCGTCGTGGAACAGCACGTCGCCGACCTGACCGGCCAGCTGGCGGCGATCATCCTCGACGGCATCGAACAGGGCGCTTTCGCGCCGGGCGACTCGGCGACCCTGGCCCGCGCGGTCTTCGACGCGACCGGCCGCTTCCACGACCCGTGCTACGCGGCGGAGTGGTCGCGGCCGGGGATCGAGGAGGCGCTGGGGGCGGTGGTGGGGTTGGTGTTGCGGGGGTTGCGGAGTTGACGTAACGGCGACGATTGTCAGCGGTGCCCACTACGCTGAGTGTTGACTGGATCACTTCGCGGGAAGGGCGCATCATGACAGTGATGCTCGAACGACCGAAGATCATAGACGTCCCCCACGGCTCGGCAGCCTTCCAGGAGCTGTGCCGCACCGTCCTGAGCATGGACGTGCCCGATGGATACCGGGCGGAAGTCATCGGGGGAAAGATCGTCATGTCGCCGCGGTCAAGGCCCTACTACTCGGCCATCATGCTCTCGATCGAGGAACAACTGAGGCCGCACGCTCCAGAAGGTCACACCGTTGCAGGTTTCCCCAACCTGGTCGCTTTCCCCGAGCAGGAGCGATGTTACGGGCCCGATCTCTACGGCGTCCCCAGGAAGGTGTTCAAGGGGAAGCGCCGGAAGTTCGTCGACCGCGAGGCGCTTTCGCTGGCCGTCGAACTGACCTCTCCCTCAACACGGAACCAGGACTGGAAAGACACGCTCCAGGTGTACGGGACAGCTGGTGTGCCGGTGTATCTGCTGGTGGACATGCTGGATGAGATGGTCACCGTGTTCTGGGAGCCGGGTGAGAACGGGTACGCCAAGCGCGACACCGTCGAGTTCGGCGATCCGCTGCACATCCCCGCCCCCTTCGACTGCCAGCTCGACACGACCGACTTCGTCGATGCCCTCCTGGACGACGAGGAAAAGTAGGAGACGCACGGCGCCCCCTCACACCCCCAAGAACCGCAACACCGCCAGCACCCGCCGATGATCCGCGTCCGCCCTCGGCAGGTCCAGCTTGGCGAGGATGTTGTTGATGTGCTTGGCCACCGCCGACTCGCTCACCACGAGCGCTCCCGCGATGCCCGCGTTCGACCGGCCCTCCGCCATCAGGGCCAGCACCTCCCGTTCGCGTTCGGTCAGCCGCTCCAGCGGGTCACTGCGGCGCCGTACCAACAGCTGCGCCACGACCTGCGGATCCAGTGCGGTCCCGCCGTCGGCCACCCGGCGCAGCGCCTCGATGAACTCCTCGACGTCCGCGACCCGTTGCTTGAGCAGATAGCCGATACCACTGGTGTTCGAGGCGAGGAGGTGGGCGGCGTACCGTTCCTCCACGTACTGCGACAGCATCAGTACGGCGGTGTCCGGCCACCGCTCCCGGATCTCCAGCGCCGCGCGCACCCCCTCGTCCGTGAAGCCGGGCGGCATCCGTACGTCCACCACCGCGAGGTCGGGGCGGTGCTCCGCCACCGCCGTCAGCAGCGCCTGCGCGTCACCCACCTCGGCGGCCACCTCGAAACCGGCCGTCTCCAGCACCTTCACCAGCCCGACCCGCAGCAGGACGGAGTCCTCGGCGATCACGGCGCGGCGTACGGCGGGTGTCAGGTCGTGCACGGCAACTCCACGGTCATGGTGGTCGGGCCCCCGACGGGGCTGCTCATCCGGAACGCCCCGTCCACGGAGCGCACGCGCTGGGCGAGCCCCTTCAGACCGCTCCCCCGTGCCGGATCGGCACCGCCCACCCCGTCGTCGGCGACGACCACCCGCAGTATCTCGCCGAGGCGGGTCACGGTCACCTCGGCCCGGGTCGCCTCCGCGTGCTTGGCCACGTTGTTGAGGGCCTCGGAGACGACGAAGTAGGCGACCGCCTCGACGGCGGGCGCGGCCCGGTCGGGCAGCTCCGTCCACAGCCGCACCGGCAGCGGCGCCCGGACCGCCAGCCCCGACAGGGCGGCGTCCAGGCCGAGTTCGTCCAGCACCGCCGGGTGCAGGCCGCGTACCAGGCTGTTCAGCTCCTCGATGGACTCCTTCGCCTCGCGGTGCGCCTCCTCGATGACCTGCCGCGCCTCGGGCGGCAGGTCCTTGAGCGTGGCCTTGGCCAGCCCCAGGTTGAGCGCGAGCGCGACCAGCCGCTGCTGCGCGCCGTCGTGCAGGTCCCGTTCGATACGGCGGCGTTCGGCGTCGGCGGCGTCGACCGCTCCGGCCCGGCTCTCGGTCAGGTCCTCGACGCGCCGTTCCAGTTCCTCGGAGCGGCTGACGCAGAGGACGGCGCGTCCGACGATGTTCTCCAGCCGTACGAGGCCGCCGGCCAGGGCGGGGACGGCGGCCAGGACCAGCAGGCCCGCGACGGTCGCGTACCCGAGCGGGGTGGCGTACCCGCGGTGCTCCACCCGCCAGTGCCAGTCCACCGCGAAGATCCACACCAGGCTGGTGGCCGCCGCCAGTGCCGTCACCAGCACCGCCAGCACGGCGAGTTCGAGGAGCCCGAAGAGCGGCCCGATCAGGCAGTTGTAGCCCCACTGCCGCTTCCCCTCACGCAGGCGCAACCTTGGCAGGTCCACGCCGCACAGGGACCGGAAGCGCCACCGCTGGGCCTCGGTCAGGCCGTAGGCGGAGAGGACGAGCAGCGTCAGCGGGATCGGGAGCCCCAACGTTCCCCAGTCGGTCGCCGGCCCGAGGATGTCGCCGACGTGCAGGCATGCCCAGATGCTCAACAGGGGCGGTATGCCGTGCAACGGCGCCCCGGCGCCGATGAAGAGAAGGTCGCGGCGCAGCCGTACGAGAACACGGCGCAGCCGCGGCGGAATGGTCATGAGCAAACGGTATGCGGATGCCTGACAGGCGAGCCATGAAGCCACTGCCCGCTCCCGGGGTGCAACTGGTGCCACCCCGAGTCGGACACCGGCGTTACTGACCGCGACCGCTCTCGCCGGGAGAGTGGATCACGAGCCCGAAAGCCGGGCCGGCCCGACCCGGAAGAGGCGCACCCATGGCACTCATCGCCTTCAACTCCCCTTGCACGGCCCGCCCGTTCACCCTCGTGGCGACCCGCCGCATCTGGGCGGGCCGCATCCTGACCGGCGCCGGGCTGGTCCTGCTGCCGTGGATGGGCTATCTCGCGGGGACGCTGCCGCCCGCGGAGGCGGCGGCGTGGGTGGCGCTGGACGCGGTGGAGGCGGCATGCCTGCTGACCGCCGGTACCCGGCTGATGAACGGGCGGTCCGGTCACCGGGCCGCCGCGGCGGCGGCAGCGGTGCTGCTCGTCACCGACGCGTACGCCGACGTGGCGACGGCCGGGCCGGGCAGCGAGCTGCTGGGCGCCATAGCCATGGCGGTCGGCGCCGAGCTGCCGCTGGCAGCGCTGTGCGGGGTGCTCGCCGCGCGGACGGTCCGGTGAAAGACGGCCTCAATCACCGGCCGGGCTGCGATGTCCAGGCGCACACGCATCGGCCGGGCCGGGGAATCCCCGGCCCGGCCGATGCGCTAAAAACCGACTGGCGTCAGCACCCCAGCAGACGCGCACCCAGGTACGCCTGGATCTGGTCCAGCGACACCCGCTCCTGCTTCATCGTGTCGCGCTCGCGCACGGTGACCGCGTTGTCGTCCAGGGTGTCGAAGTCGACGGTGACGCAGAACGGCGTGCCGATCTCGTCCTGGCGACGGTAGCGGCGGCCGATGGCGCCCGCGTCGTCGAAGTCGATGTTCCAGTTCTTGCGCAGGTCCGTCGCCAGGCCCTTGGCCTTCGGCGAGAGCTGCGGGTTACGGGACAGCGGCAGCACGGCGACCTTGACCGGCGACAGGCGCGGGTCGAGGCGCAGCACCGTGCGCTTCTCCATCTTGCCCTTGGCGTTCGGCGCCTCGTCCTCGTTGTACGCGTCGAGCATGAAGGCGAGCATCGCCCGGCCGACACCGGCCGCCGGCTCGATGACGTACGGGGTGTAGCGCTCGCCGGCCTCCTGGTCGAAGTACGACAGGTCCTGGCCGGACGCCTTGGCGTGCGAGGACAGGTCGTAGTCGGTGCGGTTGGCGACACCCTCCAGCTCGCCCCACTCCGAGCCGCCGAACTGGAAGCGGTACTCGATGTCGGCGGTGCGCTTGGAGTAGTGCGAGAGCTTCTCGGCGGGGTGCTCGTACCAGCGGATGTTCTCCTCGCGCAGGCCGAGGTCGCGGTACCAGTTGTACCGCTGCTCCATCCAGTACTCCTGCCACTGCTCGTCCTCGCCCGGCTTGACGAAGAACTCCATCTCCATCTGCTCGAACTCGCGGGTGCGGAAGATGAAGTTGCCGGGCGTGATCTCGTTGCGGAAGGACTTGCCCATCTGCGCGATGCCGAACGGCGGCTTCTTGCGGGAGGTCTGCTGGACCTGGGCGAAGTTGGTGAAGATGCCCTGCGCGGTCTCGGGACGCAGGTAGGCGACGGAGCCGCTGTCCTGGGTCGGGCCGAGGTGGGTGGAGAGCAGGCCGGAGAACTGCTTGGGCTCGGTGAACTGGCCCTTGTTGCCGCAGTTCGGGCAGTTGATGTCGGCCAGGCCGTTCTCGGGCAGCCGGTTGTGCTTGGCCTCGTACGCCTCTTCCAGGTGGTCCGCGCGGAACCGCTTGTGGCAGGCGGTGCACTCGGTGAGCGGGTCGGTGAACGTCGCGACGTGACCGGAGGCGGACCACACCTCGGGGGCCAGGATCACCGACGAGTCGAGGCCGACCACGTCGTCGCGCGAGGTGACCATGGAGCGCCACCACTGGCGCTTGATGTTCTCCTTGAGCTCGACGCCGAGCGGACCGTAGTCCCAGGCGGCGCGCTGGCCGCCGTAGATCTCACTGCACGGGTATACAAAGCCACGGCGCTTGCTCAGGCTGACGATGGTGTCGATCTTGTCGGCGGCCACGGTGCTCTCTTCATTGCGACGACGAACGGGTGGACAAGGCGGCGCCCTGCGCCTCGACGAGGGGCGGCGGTCGGGATACGCGCGGGCGAATAACTCAGGTTACCGGCGGCCCTGCCCCCCGGATCAAATCGGTTCCCCGGCAGCCCTCCCCGGAGCCCGTTGTTGACAATCGTTTCCACTTTTGTTGAAAATGAGTGTCATGAACGTACGACGTCACATACCCACCGCCGTCCTGGCCGGAGCCTCCGTACTCGGCATGCTCACCCTCTCCGCCTGCTCCGACTCGGGCGGGGGCAAGGCCGACGGCAAGCTGAACGTGACGGCGTCGTTCTACCCGATGGAGTTCCTCGCCAAGGAGATCGGCAAGGACCACGTCCAGGTCACCGATCTGACCAAGCCCGGCACCGAGCCCCACGACCTGGAGCTCAGCCCGCGCCAGATCGCCGACCTCGGCGAATCCGACGCGATCGTCTACCTCAAGGGCGTCCAGCCCGCCGTCGACAAGGCCGTCCAGCAGTCCGGTGTGCAGCACACCGTCGACGCGGCGTCCCTGACCGAGCTGAAGAAGCACGGCTCGGAGGTCGACGGCCACGACCACACCACCGGCGACAACGGCACCGGCCACGACGAGCACGGGCACGAGGGGCACGAAGGCCACGATCACGGGGGCGACGGCAACGACCCGCACATCTGGCTCGACCCGGTGAAGCTCGCCCAGGTCGCCAAGGGAGTCGGCAAGACCCTCGCCGACGCCGACCCGGCCCACCAGGCCGACTACGCCCGCAACACCGACGACCTGGTCAAGAAGCTCGACGACCTGAACAAGAAGTTCGAGGACGGGCTGAAGAACAAGAAGTCGGACACCTTCATCACCACCCACGCCGCCTTCGGCTACCTCGCCGAGCGCTACGGCCTGACCGAGGAAGCCATCAACGGCATCGACCCCGAGTCGGGCGACGTCAGCGGCAGCCGGATGAAGGAACTCCAGAAGCTGGCCAAGGACCACCACGTCAACACGGTCTTCTTCGAGACGCTGACCAGCCCCGCGATGGCCAAGACGCTCGCCAAGGACCTCGGCGTGCAGACCGCCGTGCTCGACCCCATCGAGGGGATCACCGAGAAGTCGCAGGGCAAGGACTACGTCCAGGTCATGGAGGCCAACCTCGCGGCGCTGCAGAAGGCGCTCGGCGCCAAGTGACCGGACGCGCGGAGCGGCCGGGTACCCGGCGGGACACATACGTACGGCACGACGGGAGGACCCGGCCATGAAGGACCAGGACACGGTCATATCCCTGCGCGGGGCGGGTGCGGCGCTCGGCGCACGCCCCGTCCTGCGCGGCGTCGATCTGACCGTACGGCGCGGCGAGGTGGTGGCCCTGCTCGGCGCCAACGGCTCCGGCAAGTCCACCGCCGTCCGCGCGGTGGTCGGCCAGGTGCCGCTGACCAGCGGCGAGCTGGAGCTGTTCGGCACCCCGCAGCGCCGGTTCCGGGACTGGGCGCGCATCGGGTACGTCCCGCAGCGCACCACCGCGGCGGGCGGCGTGCCCGCCACCGTCCGCGAGATCGTCGCCTCCGGCCGGCTCTCCCGTACGAAGCTGAAGTGGCCCGGGAAGGCCGACCGGGACGCCGTCCACCGGGCCCTGGACCTGGTGGGCATGGCGGACCGCGCCAAGGACTGCGTCGAGGCGCTCTCCGGCGGCCAGCACCAGCGGGTGCTGATCGCCCGCGCGCTGGTCGCCTCCCCCGAGCTGCTGATCATGGACGAGCCGATGGCCGGGGTCGACCTGGCCAGCCAGGAGGTGCTGGCCGAGACGCTGCGGGGGCAGGTCGCGGCGGGCGCCACCGTGCTCCTCGTCCTGCACGAGCTGGGCCCGCTGGAGCCGCTGATCGACCGCGCGGTGGTGCTGCGCGACGGCTGTGTGGTGCACGACGGCCCGCCGCCCGAGGCGGTCGGCCAGCACGCCCTGCCCGGCCACGACCACGTCCACCCGCACGCGGACCCGGCCGCCGAGCCGGTCCGGACCGGGCTGCTGACCTGAGACGGACTGACCTGACATGGACCTTTTGAACTACGCCTTCATGCAGCGCGCGCTGCTGGCCGCCCTCCTGGTCGGCGTCACCGCGCCGGCCGTCGGCATCTACCTCGTACAGCGCCGCCAGGCGATCATGGGCGACGGCATCGGCCATGTCGCGCTGACCGGCGTCGCGCTGGGCTTCCTGCTGCGCACCTCGCCCGTGTGGATGGCCGTGCTGGTCGCCGCGCTCGGCGCGATCGCCATGGAACTGGTGCGCTCCAAGGGCCGTACCCGCGGGGACATCGCGCTGGCGATGCTCTTCTACGGCGGCATGGCCGGCGGTGTGCTGATCGTCAACCTGGCACCCGGCGGCTCCACCGCCAACCTCACCAGTTTCCTCTTCGGCTCGATCACCAGCGTCTCCGCCGAGGACGTCACGGTCACCTGTCTGCTGGCCGCCTTCGTGATGGCCGTCACCCTCGGCCTGCGCCGGCAGCTGTTCGCCGTCTGCCAGGACGAGGAGTTCGCCCGGGTGATGGGCCTGCCCGTGCGGTGGCTGAACCTGCTGCTCGCGGTCACCGCCGCGCTCACCGTCACGGTCGCGATGCGCGCCGTCGGTCTGCTCCTGGTCAGCGCGCTGCTGGTGGTGCCGGTGGCCGCCGCGCAGCAGGCCACCCGCGGCTTCGCCATGACCCTCGCGCTGGCCGTCGCCATCGGCGTCGTCGTCACCCTCTCCGGTACGGTCTTCTCCTTCTACGTGGACGTGCCGCCCGGCGCGAGCATCGTGCTGCTGGCCATCGCGGTCTTCGCGCTGATGGCGGCACTGGCCGCCCCGCTGGCCAGAAAGCGCGCGCGGGCCGCCGCCGCGGCCGCCGAACAGTGCACTCTGGATCTGCCCGGCGGCCGCTCCCCCGGCGACGATGTCAGCGTGCAAGGGGCCAAGGGATAGGTACGTACGCGTAAGCGTTGCACCCGGGCTCCGGTCATCACCTGGCACAATGGCCGGACTGATGTGCAGGGGGACGTCCCGAGACCTAGGGAGGCAACGGTGGCGAGCGCTGGATCTCCGGTGCGCGGCCGGTCGACGCGGCAGCGGGCCGCCGTGGCAGCGGCACTGGACGAAGTGGACGAGTTCCGCAGCGCGCAGGAACTGCACGACATGCTCAAGCACCGGGGGGACTCGGTCGGCCTGACCACCGTCTACCGGACGTTGCAGTCCCTCGCCGACGCGGGCGAGGTCGACGTGCTGCGCACCAACGAGGGCGAAGCCGTCTACCGGCGGTGCAGCACCGACGACCACCACCATCACCTGGTGTGCCGCAACTGCGGCAAGGCCGTCGAGGTGGAGGGCCCGGCCGTGGAGAAGTGGGCGGACCAGATCGCCGCCGAGCACGGCTTCCAGGACGTCGGGCACACCATCGAGATCTTCGGTACGTGCGGTGAGTGCGCGGCCAAGGCGGCCGCCGGCTCCGCCTGACGCGGAGCAGGCCGGCAGCGGCACGGAAAAGCGGCCGGGTCCCTGAACCAGGGGCCCGGCCGCTTTCGTACGCGGACTCTCACTGCTGCGGCGCGGACTCCGCCTCCGGAGCGGCACCGAAACGGCGGTCCCGCTTGGCGTATTCGAGGCAGGCGTCCCACAGGTTCCGCCGGTCGAAATCCGGCCAGAGAATGTCCTGGAACACCATCTCGGCGTAGGCGCTCTGCCAGATCAGATAGTTGGACGTGCGCTGTTCGCCCGACGGCCGGACGAACAGGTCCACGTCCGGCATGTCCGGGTAGTACAGGTACTTGGCGACGGTCTTCTCGCTGACCTTCGACGGGTCCAGCTTCCCGGCCCGCACATCGGCCGCGATGGCCGCCGCCGCGTCCGCGATCTCCGCCCGGCCGCCGTAGTTGACGCAGAAATACAGCGTCATGGCGTCGTTGTCCTTGGTCTGCTCCTGGGCGACCTGGAGCTCCTGCACCACGGACTTCCACAGCTTCGGCATCCGGCCGACCCAGCGGATACGGATGCCCAGCGCGTCCATCTCGTCCCGGCGGCGGCGGATGACGTCACGGTTGAAGTTCATCAGGAAGCGGACCTCGTCGGGCGAGCGCTTCCAGTTCTCCGTGGAAAAGGCGTACAGCGACAGGTTCTTGACGCCCATCTCGATGCAGCCCTTGAGCACGTCGAGGACGACGCCCTCGCCGACCTTGTGGCCCTCGGTGCGGGGCAGGCCGCGCTCCTTGGCCCAGCGGCCGTTGCCGTCCATGACGACCGCCACGTGGTTCGGGACGAGTTCGCCGGGGATCTTCGGGGGACGCGCACCGGACGGGTGCGGCTCGGGCGTCTCGTACTCGCGTCGGCCGCGCCCCAGGAATCCGCGTCGTGCCATCCGGTCCACATCTCCTATGCCGTAGTGCGTGGTGCGGTCGGGTCCGAGCCGCCGCCGTCTCCGGGCGGGCGCTCGCCCCCGAACTGCTGAGCCTATCTATTTCTCTACGTACCGCAGCGAGCGCAGGCCGCGCTCCAGGTGCCAGTGCAGGTAGGCCGCGACGAGCCCGCTGCCCTCCCGGACGTGCCGGGGTTCGCACGCGTCCGCCGTCGCCCAGTCGCCGGACAGCAACGCCGCCAGCAGCCCGATGGCCTCGGAGGAGGGTACGACGCTGCCGGGCACCCGGCAGTCACCGCACACCACACCGCCCGACCCCACGGAGAAGAAACGGTTCGGGCCGGGCAGGCCGCACTTGGCGCAGCCGTCGAAGCTGGGGGCGTAGCCGTTGACCGCGAGCGAGCGCAGCAGGAAGGCGTCCAGCACCAGGTGCGGTTCGTGCTCGCCGCGCGCGAGCGTGCGCAGTCCGCCGACCAGCAGCAGGTACTGCTGCACGGCCGGCTCGCCCTCGTGGTCGGTGAACCGCTCGGCGGTCTCCAGCATGGCCGTGCCGGCGGTGTAACGGGCGTAGTCCGTGACGATGCCGCCCCCGTAGGCGGCGATGGTCTCGCTCTGCGTGCACATGGGCAGTCCGCGTCCGACCAGCTCGCTGCCGCGGGCGTAGAACTGCACGTCGACGTGGGAGAACGGCTCCAGCCGGGCGCCGAACTTGGACTTCGTACGGCGTACGCCCCGGGCCACGGCGCGTACCCGGCCGTGACCGCGCGTGAGGAAGGTGATGATCCGGTCCGCCTCGCCCAGCTTCTGGGTGCGCAGCACGACGCCGTCATCGCGGAACAGACTCATGCCGTCCATTCTCGCGCACCCGGCGGCGGCCCCGGTCCCGGCCGGTCCGCACCGCCCTCAGGACGGCGTACGGGCCGCCGCCAGCAGCCGGGCGGTGTCGTCCGGGCACAGCAGCAGGGCCGCGCCCACGGTGGTCAGGACCTCGCGCTCGGACGGCAGGTACGGGCCGTCGGCCAAGGCGATGCGGGCGCCCTGGAGGAGCAGCGACTCCCGGCCCGCCGGGGCCAGGTGCGGCGCCAGCGGCTCCAGCGCCTCGTGCAGCTCTATGGCCAGCGCCGTACCGCACGGGTCGAGGCCGCCGCCGGGACGGCCGACGCTCCCGGAGGCGGCGCGCGACAGGGCGCCGTCGTGCGCGCCGGGCAGCCGGCCGGTGTCCGCGGCGAGCGCGGCGAGCAGCGTCAGCAGCTGGTCCTCCGTGCAGTCCGCGAAGCCCGCGGCGCGCACCGTGCCCACCGCCGTGCCGCGCACCCCGGGCGAGGCCGTGCCGCCGGCGGCCAGTACGGCCAGCGTGACGGTGTGCACGGCGTCCCGGAGCATCGCCGAGAAGCGCGTGGTGGTGGGGTGGTCCAGGGCGTCCAGCGCGAAGTGGCCGCGGCAGGCGGAGCACTCGACGACCGGGCCCGCGGTGCCGCGCGGCAGCAGCGGCACGCCGAGGACGGTCAGACGCCGGCGGCCGGTCCGCCGGAGGTAGTTGCGGTCCCCGCCGCACTCGGGGCAGAAGAACTCGCCGTCGGCGACGGTGCGCCAGGACGTCCGCACACCCATCACAGCCAGCTTGTGCATCACGTCGACCCTCCGTAACGCTCCGGCATCTTTGCCGCGTTGACGTGATGTTAGCCACATCCGTGATGCGGCGTCAGTAGTGCGGACCGGACAAGACGGCCGTTTAAACCGGTTGAACGCCCGAGCGCCCCCCGGCGCTCGCGGAAAGAGCCGGGGGACGCTCGGTACGTCGCAGGTCACAGCCGGTGTGCGGCCCGGAGCCCGGTCCGGCCCGCAGGCCGGGGGCGCGGACCGCACAACGGCCCGGTGATCAGCGGCTCGCGCGGTTGACCGCCGAGACGGCCGCCTTGATCGAGGCGCGCACGATGTTCGCGTCGATGCCGACGCCCCACAGCACCTTGTCGCCGATCGCGCACTCGATGTACGCGGCGGCCTGGGCGCCGACGCCCTCGCTCATCGTGTGCTCGACGTAGTCCAGCAGCCGTACGTCCACGTCGATCGCGTGCAGCGCGTCGAAGAACGCCGCCAGCGGGCCGTTGCCGGTACCGGTCAGGACCGTGTCGGCGCCGCCCACGACCGCCTCGACGGTCAGCGCGTCGGTGCCCTCGGTCGTCGTGGAGGTCTGCGCGCTGCGCAGCGCGATCCGGCCCCAGGCGTTCTCCGGGGTCGGCAGGTACTCGTCCTGGAAGACCGACCAGATCGCGTCCGGCGTGACCTCGCCGCCCTCGGCGTCGGTCTTCTCCTGGATGGTCTTGGAGAACTCGATCTGCATCCGGCG
The DNA here is from genome assembly GCF_022271435.1 of Streptomyces monomycini. Classification (GTDB taxonomy): domain Bacteria; phylum Actinomycetota; class Actinomycetes; order Streptomycetales; family Streptomycetaceae; genus Streptomyces; species Streptomyces monomycini. Next base: position 32,284 of record NZ_JAFIQY010000040.1, read on the forward strand.
CGGCAGGTCCAGCTTGTGGTCGTTCTTCAGGACGTACGCGATGCCGCCCTTGCCGGACTGCGAGTTGACGCGGATCACGGCCTCGTAGGAGCGGCCGACGTCCTTGGGGTCGATGGGCAGGTACGGGACGGCCCACTCCAGGTCGTCCACGCTCTTGCCCTGCTCCGCGGCCTGGACCTCCATGGCCTCGAAGCCCTTCTTGATGGCGTCCTGGTGGGAGCCGGAGAAGGCGGTGTAGACCAGGTCGCCCGCGTACGGGTGGCGCGGGTGGACCTCCATCTGGTTGCAGTACTCGGCGGTCCGGCGGACCTCGTCGATCTGCGAGAAGTCGATCTGCGGGTCCACGCCCTGGCTGAACAGGTTCATGCCCAGGGTGACCAGGTCCACGTTGCCGGTGCGCTCGCCCTGCCCGAACAGGCAGCCCTCGATCCGGTCCGCACCGGCCATGATCGCCAGTTCGGCGGCGGCCACCGCGGTGCCGCGGTCGTTGTGCGGGTGCACGGACAGGCAGATGTGCTCGCGCCGGGACAGGTTGCGCGACATCCACTCGAAGCGGTCGGCGTGCGTGGAGGGGGTGGAGCGCTCGACGGTGGCCGGCAGGTTCAGGATGATCTCGCGGCCCGCCTCGGGCTGCCAGACGTCCATCACGCCCTCGCAGACCTCCAGGGCGAAGTCCAGCTCGGTGTCGGTGAAGATCTCCGGGCTGTACTGGTAGCCGAACGCCGTCTCCGGGCCCAGGATCTTCTCCGCGTACTCCACGACCAGCCGCGTACCGTCCACCGCGATCTGCTTGACCTGCTCGCGCGAGCCGCGGAAGACCACCCGGCGGAAGACCGGCGCGGTGGCGTTGTACAGGTGGACGGTGGCCTTGTGGGCGCCGCGCAGCGACTCCACGGTCCGCTCGATCAGCTCCTCGCGGGCCTGCGTCAGGACGGAGATCGTCACGTCCTCGGGGATCGCACCCTCTTCGATGATCGACCGTACGAAGTCGAAGTCGGTGGCGCCGGACGAGGGGAAACCGACCTCGATCTCCTTGTAGCCCATCTTCACCAGCAGGTCGAACATCTCGCGCTTGCGGGCCGGCGACATGGGGTCGATCAGGGCCTGGTTGCCGTCGCGCAGGTCCGTGGAGAGCCAGCGGGGCGCCTGGGTGATGCGGTTGTCCGGCCAGGTGCGGTCCGCGATGTCGACGGCCTCGTAACCGCCGTAGCGGTGCACCGGCAGGCCGGAGGGCTTCTGGGTGCGGGTCGCGTTCGTGATCGGGGTGGGGCGGCCGACGGAGTTCTCAGCGTGCTGGGCGGCGATCGACGGATTCGTCATGGTGGCGCGGGGCTCCTCGTGTGTCCGCGGGGGGGGAGAGGCCGACGGGGCGAAAATCGCAACACCGAATCCCGCGGGGAGGGGGTCGGCCTACGACAACAGACCCTCGCCGCGGCAGCTAAGGAGAAGCAGCCCGTAACGCATGATGCACAGCACCCTAGCCGAGGTGACGCGGAATCTGCGGCCCCGTATCAGTATGCGGGACCGGGCCCACGTAACCCCCGAACAGCGATCTACCACACGTTTTCAGGAATCATGACGCCAGGGCGTGACACGCTGATGACCCAGTGCCACATTGCCGTGCATGAACCCTGAAGCCACTGAGAGCCACCCGGTCTTCTGCACGATCGTGCCGCCCCACGTCCTCGACCACCTCTCGCAACTGGAGGACGGGGGCCGTTCCGAGCGCGCCCTGCGCACCCTGGAGCACGACGCCCTGCAGCGCACCCGCCGCCGCATCACCACCGTCCGCGGCATGGCCGCGCCCACCGGCGCCCCGTCGGACAAGCCGAACCGCACGATCTACGACGCGCGGCACCTGGAGACGCTGCCGGGCAAGAAGGTGCACTCCGAGGACGACAAGCCGTCCAAGGACGCCTCCGTCAACCGCGCGCACGCGGGCCTCGGCGCCACCTTCGACCTGTACCTGAAGGTCTACGGCCGGCACTCCATCGACGACTCCGGCCTGCCGCTGAACGCGACCGTCCACTACGGCGAGAACTACGACAACGCCTTCTGGGACGGCCAGCGCATGGTCTTCGGCGACGGCGACAACGACCTGTTCCTCGACTTCACCATCCCGGTCGACGTCATCGGCCACGAGCTGACCCACGGCGTCACCCAGCACACCGCCAACCTGGACTACTTCGGCCAGTCCGGCGCGCTCAACGAGTCCATGTCGGACGTCTTCGGCGCCCTGATCAAGCAGTACGCGCTGGGCCAGAACGCCTCCCAGGCCGACTGGCTGATCGGCGCCGGGCTGCTCGGCCCCAACGTCACCGGCGAGGCGCTGCGCTCGATGAAGGCCCCGGGCACCGCGTACGACGACGACGTCCTGGGCAAGGACCCGCAGCCCGCGACGATGGACGACTACGTCAAGACCTCCCGCGACAACGGCGGCGTGCACATCAACTCCGGCATCCCCAACCACGCCTTCTACCTGCTCGCCACGGCCCTCGGCGGCAACGCGTGGGAGCGGGCCGGACAGATCTGGTACAAGACGCTGACCGGCGGGGAGCTCGACAAGGACGCCCAGTTCGACGACTTCGCACGCCTGACGGTGGCCACCGCGCGCACCGAGTACGGTGAGGGCGACGTCCTCCAGGCCCTGACGAAGGCATGGTCGCAGGTGGGAGTTCCCACCACCTGATCCGCCACCATCTGGCCCGATCTGTCCGTTTCCCCGCACCCCACTGGGTAGGAAGCCCGTCATGCGGATTCAAGTACGACGCACCGGCGGCTTCGCCGGTATCGAGCGCCACGCCGAGGTCGACACCTCCGGCCGCCCCGATGCCGCGGAATGGCACGCCCTGGCCGAGCAGGCAGCCGCCGCCGGCCGGGGCACGCCCCCGGTAGGCGTCCCCGACGGTTTCAGCTACCAGATCACCATCGACGGCCACACGGTCTACGCCTCCGACCCCCGGCTCACCACGGAACAGCGCAAGCTGATCAGCAGAGTACTGAAGGAGGGCTGCTGACCGGCCGCCCGGCCGGCAACTCCGCTTCCGTGCATGCCCCTTGACACAGGTTCCCGCCGGTAACCAGGATCCGGCCCATGGACGGATCACGTGCGCCGGGTGGGTCCTCGTCGGGTGCGTTGCCCCGCTTTCCGGCGGGGTTCGTGTGGGGGGTGTCGACGTCCGCGTACCAGATCGAGGGGGCGGTGGACGAGGACGGCCGCGGGCGGTCGGTGTGGGACGCCTTCGTGGAGCGGGCCGGGCGGGTCAAGGACGGCTCCGACGGCCGGGTGGCGACCGGGCACTACCAGCGGTACCGCGAGGACGTCGCGCTGATCGAGGAGCTGGGAGTCGGCGCGTACCGGTTCTCGGTGGCCTGGCCCCGGGTGATGCCGGACGGTGGCCCGCGGGTCAACGCGGCGGGGCTGGACTTCTACGACCGGCTGGTCGACGCGCTGTGCGCGGCGGGCGTCCGGCCGGTGCCGACGCTCTTCCACTGGGACACGCCGGAGGCCGTCGAGGCGGCGGGCGGGTGGCTGGAGCGGGACACTGCGTCGCGGTTCGCGGCGTACGCGGACGCCGTGGCGGCGCGCCTCGGTGACCGGGTGGACCGGTGGATCACGCTCAACGAGCCCGCCGAGCTGACGCTGCTGGGGTACGGGCTGGGGCAGCACGCGCCGGGCCGGGAGCTGGGCTTCGGGGCGCTGCCCGTGGCGCATCACCTGCTGCTGGGCCACGGCCTGGCCGTGCAGGCGCTGCGGGCGCGGGGTGCGGGCGGCATCGGGATCGCCAATTCGCACGGGCCGACGTGGGCCGCCTCGGAGTCGGCCGCCGACCAGGAGGCGGCCGGGCTGTACGACCTGCTGCTGAACCGTCTGTTCGCGGAGCCGGTGCTGCTGGGGCGCTATCCGGAGGAGGAGCTGACGGCGCCGCTGCTGTCCGGGACCGGTCCGGTGGACGAGGACCTGCGGATCATCGGCGAGCCGCTGGACTGGTACGGGGTGAATTACTACCAGCCGACGAAGGTGGGGGCGCCTGCGGCGGAGGGCGCCGGAGGGGGCGACTTCGCGGGGATCGAGCTGCCGCCGGGGCTGCCGTTCGCGCCTCGGGAGATCGAGGGGTATCCGCGGACGGACTTCGGGTGGCCGGTGGTGCCCGCGGCGCTGACCGAGCTGCTGACCGGGTTCCGCGACCGGTACGGCGACCGGCTGCCGCCCGTGGTCATCACCGAGAACGGCTGCTCGTACGACGGTGTCGGGGACCGGGAGCGGATCGCCTTCCTGGACGGGCACCTGCGGGCCCTGCACGACGCGATCACCGCCGGGGTGGACGTGCGCGGCTACTTCGTCTGGTCGCTGCTGGACAACTTCGAGTGGGCGGAGGGGTACGCCCGCAGGTTCGGGCTGGTGCACGTCGACTACGACACGCTGGTCCGGACCCCGAAGGCTTCGTACTACTGGCTGCGGGACGCGCTTCGGGCCCAGCGGTGACCGGTGCGGGGGCCGCGGGCACGCCCGGGGTCCCCTCGGGCACGCCCGGGGCTCCCGCCGGCACGTCCGGGGCCCTCGCCGAGCCGGTCGAGCGGGTGGGCGGCGGCTGGACCGCGGCGCTGGCGCTGGCCAACGGGGCGGTCTGGGTCGGCTGGTACGGGCCGATCCAGATCCTGCTGGCTCTCCAGGCGGCCGAGCTGGCGCCGCCGGGCACGTCGAAGGAGTCGGTGCTGGCGTGGGTGACGGGCCTGGGCGCGGCGGTGTCGCTCGTCGCCAATCCGGTCTTCGGCGCGCTGTCGGACCGTACGGTGTCGCGGTTCGGGCGCCGTACGCCGTGGATCGCGGCCGGTGTGCTCGGGGGTGCGGGGGCGCTGTGCCTGTTGGCTGCCGCCCGGAGCGTCGCCGCCATGGCGGCCGGGTGGTGTCTGGTGCAGCTGGCGCTCAACGCCGCGTTCGCGGCGGTCACCGCGGCCGTACCGGACCGCGTCCCGCACCTCCAGCGCGGCGCGGTGGGCGGCTGGCTGGGCGCGGCGCAGATCCTGGGCGTGGTGGTTGGTACCGGCCTGGCCACCGCCGCGGGCGGCGTCGCGGCGGGGTACGCGGCCTGCGCCGCTTTCACCGTGCTGGCCACGCTGCCGTACGTCCTGCGCTACCGGGACCTGCGGATCGGGCCCGGTGACCGGCCGCCGTTCGCGTGGCGGCCGTTCCTCGCCGGGTTCTGGATCAGTCCGCGCCGCCACCCCGACCTGGCGTGGGCGTGGCTGACCCGCTTCCTGGTCAACCTCGGCAACGCGATCGCGCTGCTGTACCTGCTCTACTACCTGCGCGATGTGCTGCACCGGCCCCGCCCGGGGGACGGCGTGCTCATCCTGACCGCCGTCAACGGGGTGATGCTGCTCGCCACCGTCGTCGTCGGCGGGGTGTGGTCGGACCGTTCGGGCCGCCGCAAGCCGTTCGTGCTCTGGTCCGGCGTGATCATGGCGGTGGCCACCGCGCTGCTCGCCGGGTGGCAGACCTGGACCGGCGCGCTGGTCGCCGCCGCGCTGCTGGGCGTCGGCTTCGGCGTCTTCACGTCGGTGGACTTCGCCCTGATGACGGACGTGCTGCCGGCCGCCGCCCACCGGGGCCGGGACCTCGGCGTCGTCAACATCGCAAACTCGCTGCCGCAGGTGGCCGCCCCCGCACTGGCCGCGCCCATCGTGACGTACCTGGGCGGCTACCGGACGCTGTACCTGGTCGCGGCGGGCATCGGGCTGGCGGGGGCGCTGCTGGTGCGGCGGATCCGCGGGGTGGCGTGAGGGCCGGTGCCGCCGGTCAGAAGCCCAGCTTGCGGAGCTGCTTCGGGTCGCGCTGCCAGTCCTTGGCGACCTTCACGTGCAGGTCGAGGAAGACCGGCGTGCCGAGCAGCGCCTCGATGTGCTTGCGGGACTTCACCCCGACGTCCTTCAGACGCTTGCCCTTCGGGCCGATGATGATGCCCTTCTGGCTGGGCCGCTCGATGTAGACGTTGGCGTGGATGTCCAGCAGCGGCTTGTCCGCCGGGCGGTCCTCGCGCGGCAGCATCTCCTCGACGACGACCGCGATGGAGTGCGGCAGCTCGTCCCGTACGCCTTCGAGCGCGGCCTCACGGATCAGCTCGGCGACCATGACCTGCTCGGGCTCGTCGGTGAGGTCGCCCTCGGGGTAGAGCGGGGGGCTCTCCGGGAGCATCGGCACGAGCAGGTCGGCGACGAGCTGCACCTGGCCGGCCCCTCGCCCACCATCACCCCGATCGGAGGGGCTTCGCCCCGCCCCTTCTGATTCCGCCGCCGAGACCGGAATGATCTCCGCCCACTCGATCCCCAGCTCCCGGCCCAGCTGGTCGACCGCGAGCAGCTGCTCGGCGAGCTGCTTGGAGTCCACCAGGTCGGTCTTGGTGACGATGGCGATCTTCGGGGTCTTCTTGATGCCGGCCAGCTCGCCCGCGATGAAGCGGTCGCCGGGGCCCAGCTTCTGGTCGGCGGGCAGGCAGAAGCCGATCACGTCGACCTCGGCCCAGGTGGTCCGTACGACGTCGTTGAGCCGCTCGCCGAGCAGGGTGCGCGGCTTGTGCAGGCCCGGGGTGTCGACCAGGACGAGCTGGGCGTCCGGGCGGTGCACGATGCCGCGCACGGTGTGCCGGGTGGTCTGCGGGCGGTTGGAGGTGATCGCCACCTTCGTGCCGACCAGAGCGTTCGTGAGGGTCGACTTGCCCGCGTTCGGGCGGCCGACGAAGCACGCGAAGCCGGCGCGGTGCTGGGCGGAGGACTCTGTACGAACGCTCATGGCGCCCATTGTCCCCGATCGGCGGGCGGGCGCGGACCACCAGGTCCGGACGGCGGCCGCACGGGCGGACGGCCCGGCCCCGTACGGCGGGGCTCAGGGCGCGGCGCCGACCCGCTCCGCCCGCGTCCGTCCCGGCGTCCGGCGCGCGTCGAGGCGGTCCCACAGGGTCAGCATCGGGGACGCCATCACCGTCGTCACCAGCGCGACCACGACCAGCACCGCGAACATCGACGGGGTGACGATGCCGGCCGCCAGACCGATGTTGATCGCGATGAGCTGCATCAGGCCCCGCGCGTTCATCAGCGTGCCGATGCGCAGCGCCACCCCGGCCTCCTCGCCGGCCAGCCGCGCGGCCAGCCAGCAGGCACCCAGCTTGCCGAGGACGGCCACGGCGACACAGCCCGCGGTGAACAGCAGCAGTCCTGGCGAGGCCAGCAGCGCGAAGTCGGTGTTCAGGCCGGAGTAGGTGAAGAACAGGGGCAGGAAGACGATCCGGCTGATCGGCGCGATCGTCTCGACGGCCCGGTCCACCGCTGCGGAGCGCGGGAAGACCACGCCCAGGCTGAACGCGCCGAAGACGGCGTACAGGCCGATGCGGTCGGTGTACCAGGCGGCGATGAAGAGGACCACGATGGTGATCAGCAGCAGCTCGTCGGGACTGCGGCGGTTCACCAGGCCCGTGAGCCGGGTCCCGGAGCGGGCGAGCAGGGCCAGTACGACCACCAGGCCGGCGCTGCCCACGAGGGCGACGACCAGCGGCCCGGTACCGGTGCCGGTCAGGCCCAGCACCCCGGCGAGCAGCACCCACGCCAGCGCGTCGTCCACCGCCCCGGACGCCAGGGACAGCGAGCCGAAGCGGGTGCCGGTCAGACCCCGCTCGGTGATGATGCGGGCCAGCATGGGGAACGCGGTGATGGCCAGGGTGACGCCGACGAAGAGGGCGGAGACGGTGACGGACACGTCGTCCGGGAAGACGTCGACGCGGCCGTGCACGGCGTAGGTCAGCCCCACACCCAGCGCGAGCGGTACGAAGATCCCGGCGCCCGAGATCATCGCGGCCGGCCCGGCCACCGCCCGGATGCCGGCCGACCGGAACTCGTACCCGGTCTGGAACATGAAGACGACCAGGCCGATCTGCCCGGCGACGTACAGCGCGGGCCGCAGCTCCGGCGGGAACAGGGCCGTCTCCAGACCGGGCGCCAGCAGGCCCAGCACGGACGGCCCGAGCACCACGCCGGCGACCATCTCCCCCACCACGGGCGGCTGGCCCAGCGCTCGCAGGGCGCGCCCCACGAGCCGGCAGACGAGCAGGATGACGACGACGGCCAGGAAGAAGACCGGCCCTAACTCCGTGACGGTCATGGCGGAGGGTCCTTCGGCTCATGGGGCTGATGTGGGGGCGAGGCGTACGGGCCGGGGGCGCGGATCAGACATACGGACCGGGCGTGTGGTTCAGGCGTACGGCTCAGGCGTGCGGGTACGGGCAGCGCGCCGGTCCGCCGGTGCCGGCCGGCAGCGGGGCGCCCTGGGTGTCGTGGGCGGCGAAGTACCGCTCGGCCGGGCGCAGCCGGCGGGCGTCCAGCACCATCCACGTACCGAGGACGAGCTGGACGCAGCTGCGCCACACGTCCTCCCACCGGTCGCGCACCCGCAGGAAGACGCGGGCGGCGAGCAACCGGTGCGGCGGCAGCGGACGGCCGCGCCGGACCAGCAGGCAAGGGGCGCGGTGCGGGATGGAGCGGGTGTGCGCGACGTCGGAGTGGAGGGTGAAGCGGCTCAGCACCTCGCGGGTCGCGGCGCGCATGACCAGCGGGGCCAGCCGCCAGGCGGGGCAGGGCCGGTTGGCGGCGACGCCGAACGGGATGTGGTGCTGGTTCTTGGCGACGAGGTGGTCCCAGCGGCCGGGATCGAAGACGTCGGGGTCGGTGTAGCCGGTGGCGTGGTAGTCGGGGTAGTTGAAGCACAGGACGGAGCCGGCGGGGAGGACGGCGTCCGGGCCGAGCGGGATGTCGTCCGTGCTGATGCGGTGGGCGACGCCGAAGAGCGGGTAGAGGCGCAGCGTCTCGTCGAGGACGTTGGCGAAGTAGCGGTCGTCGTCGGGCGCGGCGGCCAGCTTCCGCTGTACGTCCGGGTGTTGGCCGAGGACGAGCAACAGGTGGGCCATGGCCTCGGACAGCTGCACGACGGCCGTGTTGAAGAAGGTGCCCTGGAGGTAGTGGGCCTGCTCGTCGGGTGAGAGGGAGCCCGGCAGGTGGCGCGGCGGTACGTGCCCGGCGGCGATGCGCTGCCGCAGGTGGCGGGTGAGGCGGGTGCGGCGGGCCAGGTGGCGTGGCCGGGTGCACTTCAGGGAGTTCACCACGTCCTCGGCGTTGTCGACGATCAGGCGCCGGACGTCGGCCGGGCACGGTTCGCGGAAGACGAGGCCGTAGAAGAATTCCGCCCAGACCGGCATCATCAGGTCGCGCAGCCGTACGAACGTGGCGCGGCCGACGCCCCGTTCGTCGAGCACGGCGGCGGTACGGCGGGCCGCCGCCGCGGACAGGTCCTGGCTGGGGCCGGCGAGCACGGTGAGGGTGGTGCGGGCGACGTCGTCGTAGCGCGGGCCGTCCTCCAGGTGTTCCTGGTGCACTTCGGGGCCGGGCGCGAGCCAGTACCAGAAGAGGTCCGAGAGGGCGGCGCCGCGGCTGCGGCCGTTGGCGGCCGGGTGGGAGTAGACCTCCTGGAAGCGTTCGGCGGGGACGGCGGCGTTCGGGAAGGCGATGCCCTCGTCGCCGTTGATCCGGGCGAAGAGCGCGACGCGGGCGGCGACGACCGTGCGCGGCAGCCAGTACGGGACGGAGAGGGCGGCGGCCGTGGCGGCGAGCAGCCGGAGGGTGCGGGGGCGGGCGGAGAGCCGGGGACGGTTCATCGGGCCTCCCCGCTCCGGACGCTCCCCCGCGCGACGACGAGGTCCGGTCCGAGGTCGGCCGGGCTGCCGCCGCCGCACAGCGCCAGCACGTGGTCGAACTCCGCGCGCAGCAGCTCCAGTACGTGCCGGACGCCCTTCTCGCCGTCCGCGGCCAGGCCCCACAGCACCGGGCGGCCGACGCCGACGGCCGACGCGCCCAGCGCGAGGGCCACGGCGGCGTCGGAGCCCCGGCGGACACCGCCGTCCAGCAGGACCGGCACCCGGCCCGCGACGGCCTCGGCCACGGCGGGCAGCGCCTCGACGCTCGCCGGGGCGGCGTCGAGCTGCCGGCCGCCGTGGTTGGAGACCAGCAGCCCGTCCACGCCCTCGGCGACGGCGATCCGCGCGTCCCCGGGGTGCAGGACGCCCTTGAGCAGCACCGGCAGCCGGGTCTGTGCCCGCAGCCTGCGCAGGTCGTCCCAGGAGAGCCCCGGGGACATGGCGATGTCGCGGGGGCGGTCGTCGAGGGCGCCGGGCAGGCCGCGCATGTTCTCGGCGGTCAGGCCGTCGGGCAGGTCGTCGAAGCCGTGCCGGGCGTCCCGTTCGCGGCGGCCGAAGACGGGTGAGTCGACCGTGACGACCAGTGCCGTGCAGCCGGCCCGCTCCGCCCTGCGCACCAGGGCGAGGGTGACCTCCGGTTCGGGCTGGAGGTAGAGCTGGAACCAGACGGCCGCGTCGGCCTGTACGGCGCGGGCGGCGGCGGTGACCTCGGCCACCGGCACGGTCGCGGCCATGCCGGTGACCAGGACCGTGCCGGCTGCCGCCGTCGCGCGGGCGGTGGCCAGCTCGCCCTCGGGGTGCGCGAGGCGGTGGAAGGCGGTGGGCGAGACCAGGACGGGCATCGCCAGGCGGTCGCCGCACAGCGTCACGGACAGGTCGCGGGCGGCCGCCCCGCGCAGGACGCGCGGCAGCAGGGCGAGCCTGCGGAACGCCGCCTCGTTCTCGTGGAGCGCCGTCTCGCCCCCGGCGCCCCCTGCGAAGAAGTCGTACACCCGCGGGTCCAGCCGCTCCCGGGCCCGCTCGCGCAGGTCGGCGAGGGTGGGGATCACGGCCGGGCCGCCGGTTCCGGGCCGGTGAGCCGGGGGCGCAGGAAGGACCGCAGGGGTGCGCGGTGGACCTCCTCGCTGTCCCACTCGTTCTCCAGGTTCTCGGTGAGGTGGTGCTCGGCGGTCGCCTTGCCGGGCGCGGCGCCGTCGAAGACGCGGACCACCGGGTGCAGATAGCGGCCGTCCAGGCCGGTGGTGTCCTGCTGGGAGACCCGGCCGGCGGAGATGTCGAACGGGTTGACCTTGTCGTGGCCCTCGCCGTATTCGAGGGTGACGGTGCAGTAGGAGCCGACCTCGCCGAAGCCGCCGTCGGCGACGGCGGTGTGCAGGTGGTCGACCGGCACTTCCTCGCAGTAGCGGACCGTGCCGTCCCGGTCGACGAGCACCGCGTCGCCGAGGAAACCGAAGACCTGGAAGAGCGCCGAGCTGCGGTTGACGCGGGCGATCACGGCGTCGGTGACCGCCTCGGCGGTGGCGGGCAGGGCGCGGGCGGGCCAGGGGCGGCCGTGGTGGCGGGCTTCGAGGATGCGGTGCAGGGCCCGTACGCCGTACCGGAACCCGTGGATGAAACCACTGGTGGATTTCTTGAAATCGCGTACCTGGGTGATGGTGCCGGCGAAGTACAGTCCGGGGACGTTCGGCGATTCCCAAGCGTCGGTCTGGGCCGGGAAACGGTCGTTGACGGTGAGTTCGGGGCGGCACTCCGGTGCGAATACCGACGGGTCGAAGCGGAATCCGGTGGCGAGGATGACCCGGTCGTAAGTGATGTCCTTGACCACCTCGTTGACCCGGGAAAAGGAAACGGAGACCACGTATGAGCCGTCCGGCTGCTGCCGGATACGTTCGATGTTTCCGTCCAGCACCGCGTTCTGCAATTTCAGCTGATAGGTGTCGAGGAAGTTGTTGTTGACGGCCCGCAGGTGTCCGACGAAATGGGTCTGCCAGGCGAGCTTCAGCGAGCCGGGTCCGGCGACGTGGATGACGGCGGCGGTCTCGATGAGGTTGTCGGCGGTCTCGAACGCGGAGTTGGCACGGCCGATGATCAGCACGCGCTGCCCGGTGAAGCCGGCCGGGTCGACGGAGACCTCGTCGTAGCGCTCGACCGTCTCGACGCCCTCGATGGCGGGGATGTACGGGCGGGTGACGCCGGTCGCCATGATCAGCCGCCGTGCGCGGTAGGCGGTGCCGTCGGCGGCGCGGGCGAGGAAGTCGCCGGGTCCGTCCGGCCCGCCGTACGGGCGGGATATCTCGGTGATACGGGTGTGGTGGCGGATGCGCAGGCGGTGGGTGGCGGCGAAGTCGGCGAGGTAGCCGACCATCTCGTCGGCATCCGGGAAATAGCGTGGGGTACGGGCGGTGAACAGCGGGGTGTGCTCGTCGGAGAGCAGCGAGTTCCAGTCGGTGCGCATGTTCAGCTCGGGGTCGTCCCAGCCGGTGTGCACCTTGTTGATCGAGATGAGGGTGCGATGGCGGGGGAAGCGGGTGAAGAACTCACCGGGAGCCGCGCCCGACTCCACGATGAGATGACTGCGTCCGGTCTGTTGCAGGAAATATCCGGCTTGTAATCCCGCGGGGCCGGCGCCGACCACCAGATAGTCCATCGTTTCGTCGTGGCTCACGCAATTCTCCTGTCACCTGCGGGGGGTATGGAGATGGAGCGGAATCCGACAGTACTTGAGCATTAAAGAACGACACCAGGGCGCAAATAAGTGATCTGCGTCACACTCAATCCAAGGTTTACGAGTACGCTGCACAAGCCAGTGTCACAAGGTCCGGGACTTTTACCTGGAACGCCCTTCTGTCGCGTCCCGGCGGGTCGCCGCATTACTCTCCCGTACTCCCGGCCCCGCTCGCCCCGCCGGTCCCGTGACGCATTTCAGCCGTTCACACCCACCGGAGCGGACACGAAATGAGCCAGCTCACCGCAAGCCCTTTCCCGCAAGCCCTCGTCGACGCGTTCCACCGGCAGCCGGACGTACCGGCGTTTGAACATCGGGGGCGCGCCGTTCCGCGCCGCGCGGTCCTGGACCTGACCGGCCGTTGTGTGCGCGGGCTGCGCGCGGCGGGCGTCGGCCCGGGGTCGTCCGTCGCGGTGGCCGCCGGCGCCACCCCCGAGGCGTTCGCCCTGCACCTCGCGGTGCATCTGCTGGGCGCCCGGCTGACCGGCCTCCGTCCCGGCCTGCCGCCGGGCCACCTCGCCCGCGTCCTGGCCGACGGCATCGACGTCCTCGTGCACGACGAGCCGTCGGCCACTTCCGAACTCCTCGCGGCGGGCGCCCCCGACACCACCCGGCTCGGCCTGGAGAAAGACCTGCTGAACACGGCGGAACCGGCCTCCCCCGACGACCTCGTGGCCCGCGGCCGCCCGGACGACCTCGCCCTGATCACCCTGACCAGCGGCAGCACCGGACAGCCCAAGGAGTGCGCGCACACCTACCGCAGCCTGACCGCGAGCTGGTCGTGGCAGCCCGCCCGCTGGTCCGCGCGGACCAGCGCCCTCGCGGCGGCCTACGCGCGCTTCCTGCTCTTCGGCACCCTCACCAGCGCGGTGATCTTCGAGCACCTGGGGCTGTGCCTGCTGGGCGGCGGCACCGCCGTCATCGCGGACCCGCCGCTGTCCTTCCCGGAGGTCTTCGCACGGCACCGCATCACCGCCTGCCTGCTGACCGTCCCCCGGTTGCACCACATCCTCAACACCCTGCGCACCGACCCCGCCAACACCGTCGATCTCACGAGCCTCCGAGCTCTGCTCGTGGCCGGATCTCCCCTCTCGCCCCACCGCCTCGCGGAGGCGGCCGAACGGCTCGGCCCGGTCGTGCACCAGGGGTACGGGCAGACCGAGACCGGCATGCTGACCCTGCTCACCCCCGACGACCTGGCCCGCCGGCCGGACACGGCGTACGGCTCGGTGGGGCGCCCCCTGGACGGGGTGGACATCGGCGTGCGGGACCCGGCCGACGGGCGGCCGCTCCCCGAGGGCGCCACCGGTGAGATCTGGGTCCGTACGGCCGGAGCGCTGGCCGGCTACCGCCGGGACGAGGAGGAGACCCGCGCCGTACTGCGGGACGGCTGGGTCCGCACCCGCGACCTCGGCCGCCTCGACGAGCACGGCTTCCTGCGGCTCACCGGGCGCACCCGTGACGTCATCATCGTCAACGCCGTGCTGCATTACGCGGGCGCCGTCGAACAGGCCCTCGCCGGGCACCCGGACGTCGACCAGGCGTACGTCGTGGGCGCGCCCGACGAGCGGACCGGCGAGGCCGCCCACGCGTTCGTCGTCCCGGCGGCGGACCGGCGGCCCGACCTCACGGCACTGCGCGATCACGTCGCGGCCGTGCTGGGCCCGGCGAGCGTGCCCGCCACGATCACCGTCATGCGGGAGGTGCCGGTGGCGGCGAGCGGCAAGCCGGACAAGAAGGCGCTGTTGGGGCGGGTGCGGGCGGGCCGGGCGGCGGAGTGAGGAGCGCGGCCTCACGCGGGCCCCTTCACCCCGTCAATCCGCCCTGACGCCGGCCGTCGCCCCGTCAGCCGCCCGGTCCGTCAACCGCCCGGCCCGTCAGCCCGCCTGGACCGAGGCCCGCAGCGTGCCGTCCGGACCGGCGACCAGCACCGGCGTCCCGGCGCCGCCGAGGTCTCGTACGGCCGCGCGGTCCTCGTCCGAGGCGGACTCCGCCTCGGTCACCACGGCCGCCGCCTCCAGCGACTGCGCGCCGCTCGCGACGGCCATGGCCACCGCCGTACGCAACGCGCTGAGCCGCAACGATTCCAGGGCGACGGTCCCCGCGACATAGGTGCGCCCGGTCTCGTCCCGGACGGCGGCGCCCTCCGGCACCCCGTTGCGGGCGCGCGCGGAACGGGCCAGCGTGATGATCTTGCGGTCTTCCGGGTCCAGCGGTGCGGCTTCGCTCATACGGGCGAGCATATGCGTCCCGCGGCCCGGCGGGCACGAAGGGGCGTACGGCGACGGCCGGACCCCGTCACCCCCTCCACCCCCCGTCACCCCGCCACCGAGTACATCCCGCCCCGGCGGCCCTCCGGCGACGTCAGCCACTCCAGCTTCGCCGCCGTGTCGACCTCCGCCGACCGGCGCGGGTTGTGCAGCACGATGGTCAGGTCCGGGCGGGCCGGTACCCGCAGCTGGGTGGTCTCGAAGAGCAGGGCGCCGACCAGCGGGTGCTCCAGTTCCTTGTGGACCTGCCCGCCGTCCTGGACGTCGCCGCGCGCCCACAGTTCCGCGAACTCCTCGCTGACCGCGGACAGTTCCCGTACGACCGACTCGTACCCCTCGTCGCCGGGCCGGCCCGACCAGGCCGCCCGGTACTGGGCCACCACCCCCGGCGCGTTCCGCTCCCAGCTGGCGGCGCGGGCACGGTAGACCGGGTCGGTGAAGAAGGCGATCACGCAGTTCATGGCGACGCCTTCGTGGCCGTGGTTCAGGACGAGCCGCGCGGCCTCGTTGTAGGCGACGTTGTTCCAGTACGGGTCCAGGATGTGGGCCGGGAACGGCATCCACGCGTCGATCAGCCGCTGGAGCCCCTCGCACATGTCGAGCACCGCGGGATCCGGGTCCTGCCGCAGCGGCGGGTTGAGCCCGGCCAGCACGTACAGGTGCCGCCGCTCGGTGTCGCTCAGCCGCAGCACCCGCGCCACGGAGTCCAGCACCTGCGGCGAGACGGTGATGTCACGCCCCTGCTCCAGCCACTGGTACCACGAAGCGCCGACCCCGGCGAGCACCGCGACCTCCTCCCGGCGCAGCCCCGGCGTCCGGCGGCGCCCGCCGTCGGGCAGGCCCGCCTCGGCCGGGCTGACCCGGGCGCGGCGGCTCATCAGGAAGTCCCGCAGCTCCTGGCGACGGCGCGGCTTGGCGCCGGCCGGGCCACCCGTCTCCCCTGTCGTCGGTACGGATGCCGCCCGCGCGGACTCGCTCACGCCGTTCCCCCTGTTGACCGTGGTTCGCCGGCCGCCGACGCGGCCGCCGCGTCCGGACCGTTCCTGGTGGTCCGGACACCACGATAAGTTCCCGCTCCCCACGCCGTATTCCTGGGCCGCAGGCTCCTCGTATGCCGACCGAGACACTTCCCTCCCCTCCGCCCGGCCGCACCGGCGAGCCGGCGGCCGCCCCTGTTCCTGGCCCCGGACCCGCATCCACACCCGCCTCCACGCCCGTTCCCGCCCGGATGACCGGCCGCGCCAAACTGGTTCTTCTCCTGCTCTGCGCCGCGCAGTTCATCGTCGCGCTGGACTTCTCGATCCTGAACGTGGCGCTCCCGGTCCTCGGCCGGGACCTGGGGATGGGACAGGCCGACCTCCAGTGGGCGATCACCGCGTTCGCGCTGCCGTCCGGCGGTTTCCTGCTGCTGTTCGGGCGGATCGCCGACCTGTACGGGCGGCGACGGCTCTTCCTCACCGGACTCGCCCTCTTCACGGCGGCCTCCCTGCTGGCCGCGCTCGCCTGGAGTCCGGCCGTCTTCCTGGCCGGGCGCGCGCTGCAAGGACTGGGCGCCGCGGTCATCGTGCCCACCGGCATGTCCCTGCTGACCACCACCTTCACCGAGGGCCCGCAGCGCGAACGCGCCCTCGGGATCAGCGGCACCCTGCTCTCGACGGGCTTCACCATCGGCATGGTGCTCGGCGGTGTGCTGACCGACTCGCTCGGCTGGCGGTCGACGATGGGCGTCCTCGCGGTCGCCGGGATCGCCGTGCTGGCGGTGGCGCCCGCGCTGCTCACCGAATCCCGGCACCCCGAGCGTCCCCGGATCGACATACCGGGCGCGGTGACCGTCACCGGTGGCCTGCTCGCCCTGATCTACGCCCTGTCCACCGCCGCCGAGGCGGGCTTCGGCCGCCCGGACGTGCCGGTCACGCTGGTCCTCGGCGCCGTCCTGCTCGTCGCGTTCGCCGTCGTGGAGTCCCGGGCCGCCCAGCCGCTGGTCTCGCTGCCGATGCTGCGCCGCCCGACGGTGGCGTGGGGCAACCTGGCGGGCCTGGTCACCTTCGCGATGATGAGCGCGGTGATCTTCCTGCTGACGCTCTACCTCCAGGAAGTGCTGCACCTCTCCGCCTTCCTCAGCGGCCTGGTCTTCGGCGTGCAGGGACTCTTCGCGGTGGTCGCCGGCCTCGTCGCGCCGAAGGTGATCGGATGGATCGGCGCCCGCCGGGCCCTGGCCACCGGACTGGCCGTCCAGGCCGTCTGCACCGCCGCGCTGCTGGGCCTGGGCACCGCCTCGTCCGGCGTCTGGCTCGCGACGATCGCCACGACGGTCGCCTGCTTCGGCCACCTGTGGGCGATCGTCTCGTACGGAGTGATCGTCACCTCCGGTGTGCCGGACACCGAACAGGGCCTGGCCACCGGTCTGGTCACCAGCGCCCAGCAGATCGGCCTCACGGTCGGCATCCCGCTGCTGAGCGCCCTGGCGTCGGCCCGCGTCACGGCCCTGCGGGAGGACGGCGCGGGATTCGCGGACGCCACGCTCGGCGGCATCAGGCTGGGCCTCGGCGCGGACGCGCTGCTCGTCGCGGCGGTCGCCGTGCCGGCCGCCGCCGGGCTCTCCCGGGCGGCCCGCCGGTCCCGGTCCCGTACGGACTACGCGCCCGCGAAGTAGGCCGACGGAGTGGTGCCCAGCGCCCGCCGGAACATGGCGGTGAAGGCGCTGGGGGTGGCATAGCCGAGGCCGGTGGCGACGGAGGTGACCGGCGTCCCCCTGGCCAGCAGCGTGACCGCGTGGACGAGCCTGGCCTGCTGCACCCAGCGGGCCGGGCTCATCCCCGTGGCGGCGGCGAACCTGCGGTGCAGGCTGCGCGTGCTCAGATGGGCGCGGGCCGCGGCGTACGGGGTCGTCCAGTCCTCGCCGGGGCTGCGCCGGATCGCCGCGCACAGGTCGCGCAGCCGGGGGTCGTCCGGGGCGGGCAGGTGCAGGGCCGGTACGGGGCGCGGCGCGAGTTCGTGCAGGAGCAGGTTCATCACCGTGCCGTCGCGGCCCCGTACGTCGTACTCCACCGGAAGCCGGGTGGCCTCGTCGATCAGCTCCCGCAGCAGCGGGGAGACCGAGACGACGGTGGGGGCGTCGGGCAGCCGCCAGGCGGACTGCGGCTCGATGTAGAGGGTGCGCATGGCGACCGCGCCCGCGCAGGTCATCGCGTGGGTCAGCCCGGCGGGCACCCACACGCCACGGGTGGCCGGCACCACCCACACGCCGTGACCGGTGGCCACCGAGATGGCGCCGGTGGTGCCGTAGATCAGCTGCGCCCTGAGGTGCCGGTGATCGGGGATGTGGTGGCCGTCGGGCAGGTCACGGGCCATCGCGGCGACCGGCCGGGGCACCTGCTGGTAGTCGTCCCGGTCCTCGCTCTTGCCGTACACGCCGCCTCGCCTCCCGCCTGCTTCCCCGTCTGGCACGTTCTCGACAGAACCTGGCACTCCCGCACAAGCCTGCCACGCCCGCCCCGGCCTAGCGTCGGCTCATGTGATCGAACCAGCTTCCGCTCCCCCGCGCACCGACCGCCCGCCCCGCTCCGGCCTGACCCGTCCGACGGCCCTGCTGCTCGCCGCCACCAGCGCCGTCACCGCCGCCAACGTCTACCTGAACCAGCCGCTGCTGGGCGCCGCCGCCCACTCCTTCGGGGTGGCCCCGGACGTCCTCGGCGCGGTGCCCACCGCCACCCAGCTCGGCTACGCGGCGGGCATCCTGCTGCTCGTCCCGGCGGGCGACAGCCACGACCGGCGGCGGCTGATCCTGGGCCTCGGTGCGGCGTCCGCGCTCGCCCTCGCCGCCTGTGCGCTCGCGCCCAGCGTGACCTGGCTGGTGGTGGCCGGCTTCGCGGTCGGCCTGCTCTCGCCCGTACCGCAGCTCATCACGCCGCTCGCGGTGGCCCTGGCCGCCGGCGGTGGCAACGCCGACCGGGGCCGGGTCGTCGGCACCGTACAGGCCGGCCTGCTGGTCGGGGTGCTCGCGTCCCGCGCGTACTCGGGGGCGCTGGCGGAGCAGGTGGGCTGGCGGGCGGTGTTCGGCTGCTCGTGCGTCCTGACGCTGCTGACCGTGCTGGTCCTGAGCCGGGCCCTGCCCCGCGTCCCGGCGGCCGCGGCCGCCTCGTACCGCTCGACGCTCGCCTCGCTGCCACGGCTGTTCGCCGCCCACCCGCCGGTCCGGCGGATCACCGTGTCCGGCGCGCTGGTGGGGATCGCGTTCGGCGCGTTCTGGACGACCCTGACGTTCCTGCTGGAGGGCGAGTACGGGTACGGGTCGACCGAGATCGGCCTGTTCGGGCTGGTGGCCGCCGCGAGCGCGCTGGCCTCCCCGTACGCCGGACGGCTGGCCGACCGGCTCGGGCGGCGCGGCGCGCTCGCGGCGCTGATCGGCCTGGTGATCGCGGGCTGGCTGCTCCTGCTGCCGGGCGGCGGCTCGCTCTGGTGGCTGCTGGCGGGCGTGATCGTGCTGGACGTCGGGGTCTGGGGCAGCCAGGCCGCCTCGCAGACGTCACTGTTCAGCCTCGACCCGGCCGTGCACAGCCGCCTGAACACCCTCTACTTCACCCTGCGCTTCTCCGGCATCGCCGTCGGATCGCTGGCCGGCACGGTGGCCTGGTCGGGCGGCGGCTGGCCCGCCGTGGTGATCACCGGGACCACCACGGCGCTCGCCGGGCTGTGCGTCGCGGCCGGCCCCGACCGCTTCCCGTTCCGCCGCCGCGGTCGGTCCTGACCGTCACCCCGTCACCGCGGCCAGTGCTGACCGCTTCGCACCCCGTCATCGCAGCCGTTCCCGACCGCTTCCCGCTCCGCCGCCGCGGTCAGTCCTGACCGGCCGCGCCGTCGTCGCCCCTGACCGGCTCGCACAGCACCGTGACGATCTTGTTGCGGCGGCCGGCCGGAGCCTCCGCGGTCAGCCGCAGCGCCTTCGGCGAGAGCGCGGACGCGTTCTCGCTGAGGTCGATCTCGGCCGTGGCACCCGCGATCGGCACCCGGCC
This sequence comes from Streptomyces monomycini, assembly GCF_022271435.1. Lineage (GTDB taxonomy): Bacteria > Actinomycetota > Actinomycetes > Streptomycetales > Streptomycetaceae > Streptomyces > Streptomyces monomycini. The sequence continues at coordinate 52,028 of NZ_JAFIQY010000040.1, forward strand.
CAGATGCTTGGCGAGCAGCCCGCCGACCGTCTCCACGTCCTCGTCGTCCAGCTCCGCGAAGCCGTACAGCTCACCGAGGTCGCCGATGTCCAGCCGCGCGGTCACCCGGTAGCGCCCGTCGCCCAGGTCCTCCACGGGCGGCAGCTCCCGGTCGTACTCGTCGGTGATCTCGCCGACGATCTCCTCCAGGATGTCCTCGATCGTCACGATGCCGGCCGTACCGCCGTACTCGTCGATGACCACCGCGACGTGATTGCGGTCCTGCTGCATCTCGCGCAGCAGGTCGCCGGCGTTCTTCGTGTCGGGCACGAAGACGGCGGGCCGCATCGCCGTGGAGACCAGCTCGGTCTCCGCGTCCCGGCTGATGTGCACCTTGCGGGCCAGGTCCTTCACGTACACGACGCCCACCACGTCGTCCTCGTTCTCGCCGGTCACCGGGATACGGGAGAACCCGGAGCGCAGCGCGAGGGTCAGCGCCTGGCGGATGGTCTTGAACCGCTCGACCGAGATCAGGTCCGTCCGCGGCACCATCACCTCCCGCACCAGGGTGTCGCCGAGCTGGAAGACGGAGTGGACCATACGGCGCTCCTCGTCCTCGATCAGCGACTCCTTCTCCGCGAGGTCCACCAGCGAGCGCAGCTCGGCCTCGGAGGCGAAGGGGCCCTGGCGGAAGCCCTTGCCCGGGGTCAGCGCGTTGCCCAGCAGGATCAGCAGCCGCGGGATCGGCCCCATGATCCGGGCCAGCGGCAGCAGCACGTACGCCGCGGCGGTGGCGGTGTTCAGCGGATGCTGGCGGCCGATCGTACGAGGAGAGACGCCCACCGCGACGTACGAGACCAGCACCATCACCGCGATGGCCACAGTCAGCGCCTGCCACGTCTGCTCGAAGGAGCGCAGACAGGCGTACGTCACCAGCACCCCGGCCGCCATCTCGCAGCCGACGCGCACCAGCAGCGCGACATTCAGATAGCGCACGGGATCGGCGGCGACGGCGGCCAGCTTCGCGCTGCCCCGCCGCCCCGACCGCACGGCTTCCTCGGCACGGAAGCTGGTCGTACGGGCGAGCCCCGCCTCGGCACACGCCGCGAGCCACGCGACGACGACGAGCAGGACCGCGACCGCGATCAGCTGGGTGGTCACCGGATCTCCCGCCGTCAGGTGACGGTCGGGGCCGGCGACGGACCCGTCAGCCCGCGCTCGGCACGCCAGCCGTCGACGATCGCCGCCTGGAGGCCGAACATCTCGGCCTTCTCCGAAGGCTCCTCGTGGTCGTACCCGAGCAGGTGCAGGACGCCGTGCACGGTCAGCAGCTGGAGCTCCTCGTCCATGCTGTGCCCGGTCGGCGCCTCCTCCCCCTGCTTCTTGGCGACCTCCGGGCAGAGCACGATGTCACCGAGGAGCCCCTGCGGGGGCTCCTCGTCGTCCTTGGCCGGCGGACGCAGCTCGTCCATCGGGAAGGACATGACATCGGTCGGACCCGGCAGGTCCATCCACTGGAGGTGGAGCTGTTCCATGGCGTCGGCGTCGACGACGATGACCGACAGCTCGGAAAGCGGGTGGATACGCATCCGGGCCACGGCGTAGCGGGCGACGTCCAGGATCGCCTGCTCGTCGATGTCCGTTCCGGACTCGTTGTTGACGTCGATCGACATGTGGTGCTGCTTCTCGTTTCTCAGGTGCGCCGGCCGTTGTGGCTGTTCTGGCCGTTCTGGCTGTCGTACTTCTCGTACGCATCGACAATACGGCCGACGAGCTTGTGCCGGACGACGTCCTGGCTGCTGAGCCGCGAGAAGTGCACGTCGTCCAGTCCCTCCAGGATCTCCTGGACCTGCCGCAGCCCGCTCTTCGTACCGCCCGGGAGGTCGATCTGCGTGACGTCACCGGTGATGACGATCTTCGAGTCGAACCCGAGGCGGGTGAGGAACATCTTCATCTGCTCGGGGCTGGTGTTCTGCGCCTCGTCGAGGATGATGAAGGCGTCATTAAGCGTACGTCCCCGCATATATGCGAGCGGCGCCACCTCGATCGTCCCCGCCGCCATCAGCCGCGGGATCGAGTCCGGGTCGAGCATGTCGTGCAGGGCGTCGTACAGCGGGCGCAGATACGGGTCGATCTTCTCGTAGAGGGTGCCGGGGAGGAAGCCCAGGCGTTCGCCGGCCTCGACGGCGGGGCGGGTCAGGATGATGCGGTTGACCTGCTTGGACTGCAGGGCCTGGACCGCCTTGGCCATGGCGAGGTAGGTCTTGCCCGTGCCGGCGGGACCGATGCCGAAGACGACCGTGTGGTGGTCGATGGCGTCGACGTAGCGCTTCTGGTTCAGGGTCTTGGGTCGGATGGTGCGGCCGCGGTTGGAGAGGATGTTCTGGGTGAGCACCTCGGCGGGGGTCTCGCTCGTCGCGCCCTCGCCGTCCGCCGCCGAGCGCAGCATGGCGATGGAGCGTTCCACCCCGTCCTCGGTCATCGGCTGGCCGGTGCGCAGCACCAGCATCATCTCGTCGAAGAGGCGCTGGACGAGGGCGACTTCCGCGGGGTCGCCGGTCGCCCGGATCTCGTTGCCCCGGACATGGATGTCGGTGGCCGGGAAGGCGTTCTCGATGACCCGCAGCAGGGCGTCTCCGGACCCCAGGACCGTCACCATCGGGTGCTTGGCGGGGACGGTGAACTGGGCGTGCGCCTGCGGTCGTGTAGGTGTCTGAGTCATGGGCCGGCTCTCTGGCCTGCTCATCCCCCATTCGTTGCGCTGCAAAGACGGTGCCCGGCAGCTCGGCTCCTTGGGACACCCAGGGTACGACGGTGCACTGACAAGCCCGAAGCCTTTTCCGGCGTTCTCCTGTTCTCGTGTTCCTCCGGTGACGGAGTGCGCACGGGCGCGCGTTCCGCGGTTGGCCGGCCGTTCACGCGGGGCGCGCGGCACCGCCGCACGCGGGCTCTCACGCGGGGCGGCGGAAGCCGAGCGTCGGGAGGGCGCGGGCCAGCGGCCAGGTGCGGTCCGCGGTGGGCAGCAGGGCGTCCAGGAAGGCGTAGCGGCGGCGCAGCGCGGCCGCGTCCTGGGCGCAGGCCGCCGAGGTGGCGCAGCCGTCCGGGGGGCGTCCGTACGCCTCCGCCCGCACGACGCGCTGCCACCAGGCGGCGATCTCCACCCAGCCCGGCGCGGACAGCGAGCCGCCGAATTCCTGTACGGAGAGGGCGGCGGTCAGTCCGGCGAAGGCGAGCCGGTCGGCCAGCGGCCAGCCGGCCAGTGAGCCGGTGACGAAGCCCGCCACGAAGACGTCGCCGGCGCCGGTCGGGTCCATGGCCTCCACCGCGATGGCGGGCACCTCGGCGGTCTCGCCGGTGCGCCCGTCGACCGCGTACGCGCCCTCGGCGCCCAGGGTGACCACGGCGATCGGCACCCGGTCGGCCAGCTTGCGCGCGGCGGCGCGCGGGCAGTCCAGGCGGGTGTAGCGCATGGCCTCCTCCGCGTTAGGCAGGAAGGCCTCGCAGTGCTCCAGTTCGGCGAGGTCGGCCGGGTCCCAGCGGCCGGAGTCGTCCCAGCCCACGTCGGCGAAGACGCGGCTGCCGCGGCGGGCCGCGCAGCCGAGCCAGCCCTCGGGGCGGCCCGGCTCCAGCGAGGCGACACAGGCCCGGGACGGCGGCGGGCAGCCCGGCGCGTGCTTGCCGTCGAAGGCGGTGCGGGCGGGGCCGCTGGGCGCTTCGTGGCCGTGCGAGACCATGGTGCGCTCGCCCTCGTACGCCATGGAGACGGTGACGGGTGAGTGCCAGCCCGCGACGGTGCGGGACAGCGACAGGTCGACGTGTTCGCCGCGCTCCAGCGCCTCCCAGCAGTACTCGCCGTACATGTCGTCGCCGAAGGCCGCGGCGAGCGAGGTGCGCAGGCCGAGGCGGGCCAGCGCGGTGGCCATGTTGGCGACGCCGCCGGGGCTGGAGCCCATGCCGCGGGCCCAGGACTCCGTGCCGCGTACCGGGGCGGAGTCCAGGCCGGTGAAGATGATGTCCAGGAAGACCGTGCCGGTGAGGTACACGTCGGTGGCCGGATCGCCTCCGGTCCGTACGGCGGCCAGGGGGTCGAGCGCGGGCGCGGGGCCCGGCGGGACGTGACCGGCCGGGCCGTTGCCCGGGGTCCGCTGGACATCGTGTGCGCTCACCGTGCCTGCCCCTCTCATCCGTGCGCGTGACGCCAGTCTGCCCGATGCTGGGGTACGTTCCGGCCCATGAGGCTCACGATTTTGGGCGGCGGGGGTTTCCGGGTACCGCTCGTGCACCGCGCGCTCCTGGACGATCCCGCGCAGGCCGTCACCGAAGTGACCCTGTACGACACCGATCAGCGGCGGGTGGCCGTCATCGCCTCCGTGCTGGCCCGGCAGGCCGAGCGGCGGGCCGGGCCGGGCCGGCCGTCCCCCGTCCGCGTACGGGTCGCCGCGTCGCTCGACGACGCGCTGCGCGGCACCGACTTCGTCTTCTCCGCGATCCGCGTCGGCGGCACCGCGGGGCGGATCGCGGACGAGCGGATTCCGCTGGACGCGGGGGTGCTGGGGCAGGAGACGGTGGGGGCGGGCGGTGTGCTGTACGGGCTGCGCACGGTGCCCGTCGCGCTGCACATCGCGGAGCGGGTGGCGGCGCTGGCGCCGGACGCCTGGGTCGTCAACTTCACCAATCCGGCCGGGATCGTCACCGAGGCGATGGCGCAGGTGCTGGGCGATCGGGTGATCGGTATCTGTGACTCGCCGGTCGGGCTGGTGCGGCGCGCCGCGCGCGCGGCGGGCGCCGATCCGGACCGGGTGACGTACGACTACGTGGGTCTCAACCACCTGGGCTGGCTGCGCTCGTTGACCGCGGAGGACGGCACGGACCTGCTGAAGGGCCTGCTGTCGGATGCCGATGCGCTCACCTCGTTCGAGGAGGGCAAGCTGTTCGGAGCCGACTGGCTGCGCGCGCTGGGCTCCATCCCCAACGAGTACCTGCACTACTACTACTTCCGCCGCGAGACGCTCGCCTCCGTACGGAACACGTCAGAAACCCGTGGAGAGTTCCTGGACCAGCAGCAGGGCGGCTTCTTCGAGGCGGCCTCCGGCGTCTCGCCCGAGGAGGCGTACGCGCTCTGGGAGCGCACCCGGCAGGAGCGCGAGGAGACGTACATGGCCCACAGCCGGGAGGCGTCCGGCGGCTGGGAGCGCGACACCTGTGACATGGAGGAGGGCGGCGGCTACGACCAGGTGGCGCTGGCCGTCATGCGTGCGGTCTCGGGTGACCGGCACGCGCGTCTCATCCTGAACGTGCGCAACGGCACGACCGTGCCGCAGCTCGCGCCCGAGGCGATCATCGAGACGGTGTGCGAGGTGGACGCGGACGGCGCGCGGCCGCTGCCGTGCGCGCCCCTGCGCGAGGATCAGCTGGGGCTGATGCTCCAGGTCAAGGCCGTCGAGCTGGCGACGGTCGAGGCGGCGGAGTTCAAGGACCGGGACGCGGCGCTGCGCGCGATGGCGCTGCATCCGCTGGTGGATTCCCCGGCGGTGGCCGCCCGCATCCTGGAGCGGGCGGCCACGGACTGACCCGGCGGCCACGGGCTGACCGGGCGGGGGCTCAGTGCCCCCGCTTCACCCACTCGTCCAGGTGCGGCGCCTCGGCGCCGATCGTCGTCCCGTCGCCGTGTCCGGTACGGACCTCGGTCCGCGGGGGCAGCGTCAGCAGCCGGTCCCGGATCGAGCCGACGATGGTCGGGAAGTCGGAGAACGACCGGCCGGTGGCGCCGGGGCCGCCCTGGAAGAGGGTGTCGCCGGTGAAGACCGTGCCGTGTTCCCCCAGGTCCGGTGCGTACAGGCAGACCGCGCCCGGCGCGTGGCCGGGGGTGTGCAGCACGGTCAGGTCGACGCCGGCGATGGTGAGCACCTGACCGTCCGCCAGTGCCTCCTCCGGTGCCCGGCCCGGGTGGGTCTGCTGCCAGAGCGGCAGGTCGTCCGGGTGCAGGTGGACGGGGGCGCCGGTGCGGTCGGCGAGGGCCGGGGCCGCGTCGATGTGGTCGTTGTGCGCGTGGGTGCAGATGATGGCGCGCAGCGTACGGCCGTCGAGCGCGGCGAAGATCGCGTCGGCGTCGTGGGCGGCGTCGATGACGACGGCCTCGATGTCGTCGCCGACGATCCACACGTTGTTGTCGACGTCCCAGGTGCCGCCGTCGAGCGCGAAGGTGCCGGACGTGACGAGGTGGTCGACGCGGGCCGCCATCAGAGCGTCACCACCGAACGCAGCACGTCGCCCTGGTGCATCCGCTCGAACGCCTGCTCGATGCCGTCGATGCCGATGGTCTCCGTGACGAAGCCCGCCAGGTCGATCCGGCCCTGCTGGTGCAGGTCGACCAGCATCGGGAAGTCGCGGGACGGCAGGCAGTCGCCGTACCAGGACGACTTCAGCGCGCCGCCCCGGCCGAACACGTCCAGCAGCGGCAGCTCCAGCTTCATCTCCGGCGTCGGCACGCCGACCAGGACCACCGTGCCGGCCAGGTCGCGGGCGTAGAACGCCTGCCGGTAGGTCTCCGGGCGGCCCACCGCGTCGATCACCACGTCGGCGCCGAAGCCGCCGGTCAGCTCGCGGATCGCCTCGACGGGGTCGGCGGCGCGCGAGTTCACGGTGTGGGTGGCGCCCATCGTCTTGGCCATGGAGAGCTTGCGGTCCTCCACGTCCACGGCGATGATCCGCGCCGCGCCGGCCAGCCGGGCGCCGGCGATCGCCGCGTCACCCACGCCGCCGCAGCCGATCACCGCGACGGTGTCGCCGCGGCTCACGGCGCCCGTGTTGATCGCCGCGCCGATGCCGGCCATCACGCCGCAGCCCAGCAGCCCGGCCACGGCGGGCGACACCTCGGGATCGACCTTGGTGCACTGTCCGGCCGCGACCAGCGTCTTGTCGGCGAACGCGCCGATGCCGAGGGCGGGGGTCAGCTCCGTGCCGTCCTTCAGCGTCATCTTCTGCCGCGCGTTGTGGGTGTCGAAACAGTACTGCGGCCGTCCGCGCTTGCAGGCGCGGCACTTGCCGCACACCGCACGCCAGTTGAGGATGACGAAGTCCCCGGGCTCGACGTCGGTCACGCCCGCCCCGACGGACTCCACGACGCCCGCCGCCTCGTGCCCGAGCAGGAACGGGAACTCGTCGTTGATCCCGCCCTGCTTGTAGTGCAGGTCCGTGTGGCACACCCCGCACGCCTGCACCTTCACCACGGCCTCGCCCGGTCCGGGATCCGGCACCAGGATGGTCTCCAGCCGCACCGGCTCGTTCTTCCCCGGCGCGATGACGCCGCGCACTTCCTGTGCCATCGGGACAGCTCCCTCCAAAGATCACGTACGGGATGAATACGGTACGCGTCCCCGGCGCCGGAAGCGCCGGTGCGTGGGTGCTCCGGGCGGTCACGGGGCGCCGCTCACCACCGCGGCACCCGGGGTGTCACCCACCCCGGGCCGGCGGCCCGCATCGCCGCCGCGTCGTCGCGGTCGCGGAACGTGCCGTCGTCGGCCAGCCAGCGCGCGTGCAGGGCCGCCAAACGGTCACGGTCGAGCGTGACGCCGAGGCCCGGGGCGTCGGACACCGGCAGTGCGCCGTCGGTGAAGGCGAGGCGTTCGGTGAGGACGTCCTCCGTCTGCCAGGGGTAGTGGGTGTCGCAGGCGTAGCGCAGGTCGGGGACGGTCGCGGCGACGTGGTTCATGGCGGCGAGGCTGATGCCGAGGTGGGTGTTGGAGTGCATGGACAGGCCGACGCCGAAGGCGCGGCAGATCGCGGCGAGTTCACGGGTGTTGCGCAGGCCGCCCCAGTAGTGGTGGTCGGAGAGGACGACCTGGACGGCGTTCCGGGTGAACGCTTCCCGGATCTCGGCGAAGGTGGTCACGCACATGTTCGTGGCGAGCGGAAGAGACGTACGGGAGGCGACCTCGGCCATGTGGGCGGTGGTGGCGGCGGGGTCCTCCAGGTACTCGAGGACGTCCTGGAGCTCGTGGGCGACCTTCAGCGACGTCGGAACGCTCCATGCGCCGTTCGGGTCCAGGCGCAGCGGGTGGCCGGGGAAGGCGGCGGCCAGCGCCCGGACTGCGGCGGTCTCCTGCGCGGGCTCGAAGACGCCGCCCTTGAGCTTGAAGGAGCGGAAGCCGTACGTGTCACGGAAGCGGCGGGCCTGGGCGACGATGCCGGGCGGGTCGAGGGCCGCGCCCCAGTCGTCGGGTTCGCCGCGGCCGCCGGGGTGTGCGGCCCAGCGGTAGAAGAGATAGGCGCTGTAGTCGACACGGTCGCGGACCTTGCCGCCGAGCAGGGCGTGGACGGGCAGGCCGGTGAGCCGCCCCCAGGCGTCCAGGCAGGCGACCTCGAAGCCGGAGAGGACGGAGAGCCGCAGCTTGTCGGCGGTCTGCACACCGCGCAGGCCGCCCGCGGTGACCGCACCGGCCCCGGTGGCCGCCGGGGAGTCGCCGCACACCTCGGCGGCCAGACGCGGCAGTACGTTCAGGTCCGTGACCGGGCGGCCGATCAGCGCGTCGGCCAGCGGACCCGCCAGGTCGAGGTACTTCGTGTCCCCGTAGGTCTCGCCGAGGCCGGTCGCCCCGCCCGCCGTGGTCACCTCGACGATCAGGCGGGGCGTGTAGGGCTGGTGGACGCCCTGGGTGTTCAGCAGGGGCGGGTCGGCCACGAGGACCGGGGTGAGCCGGATGGCGGTGATGGTGGTGGGAGCGGCCGGCGCCGGGGGCGCCTCTGTCTGCGTATGTAGACGTGATCCGTCCATGAGGACGGAGAGTAGGGAGGCGGGTCCTCGGGCGTCAATGGGGGCTCGCGCAAGTCCGGCGGGGAGATGGCGAGTTGGGTGCGGCACCGGCGGTGCGGTTCCGGCGGACGCGGCTCCGGTGGGCGGTTCCGGCGGACGGCTCCGGCGGGCGCGGCTACGCGTCGCGGGGCGTCTGTGTGCGGTACGAGTGCCCCAGCTCCGGCCCGAGTCCGAAGTAGTGGCGGAAGTTGTAGACGAGCGGGCTCCAGGCGGCGGGGTCGATGTGGTCGGTGCCGGGGACGACGATGCGGGGATCGGCGTGGACCACGCTCACGACGGTCTCGACGAGGACGAAGTCGCCGGAGACGTCCGGCCGCACCCGTTCGGCGCGGGCCTCCATCTGGAGCGGGCACTCGGCGACGCGGGGCGGCCGTACCGAGCGGGACGGTACGGCGGTGAGCCCGGCAGCGCCGAACTTGTCCGGCTCGTAGCGGCAGCCGGCGGGCTTGCCCGGCGGCACCGGGTCGCGGCCGGTGAGCGGCGCCAGCCGCTCCACCGCGGGCCACAGCCCGGGGCCCGGCAGGCTGAGCACCAGCCCGGGCCGGCTGCCGAGGTTGTGCGCGGTCTGCCCTTCGCGGCCGAGTCCGAGGACGACGGTCCGGCCGAGTGCCCAGACGGAGGAGAGGGGAGCGAGGTTGAACGTTCCGTCCTCGTTCTCCGTGGACACCAGGACCACCGGTGTCCCGAAGTACAGGACGCTGGGCGCTATCTCCAGGTGGGTGGCGGCGGGCGCGGCGGCAGGGGGTGCGGTGTTCATGGCGGGGAGCCTAGGAGCCGGTCGTTTCGGTGCGGACCGAAGCGTCAGCACGCCCGGCACTGGTCCATTCGGGCCAGCCTTTGCCAATCGTTGAATCTTCGCGCGTAGATGTCCGTGTAAACGCTCTGTTAAACCTAGGTGGCCCCCACCGGTCCACCTAGGAGCAGCACATGCGCCACCCTCTCCTCTCCCGTCGCGGTGTCCGTCTCGGTGCCGCGGCCGCCACAGCGGTCGTCGCCGGTACCGCGGCGTTCGGCGTCGGCCAGGCCACCGCCGAGCACTCCGTACCGCGTACGGACAAGGAGATCCCCAACCTCACCCAGGTGCAGGACAAGATCAAGGCGTACTACGGCGACACGGTGACCGCGGACGGGCAGCACTACGCCTCGCCGCGCAGCAACTACGCCAAGCAGGTGCGCGGCATCACGGACTCGGCCCGGCGCTACCTCGACAAGGTCGCCAAGGACGCCGGCAAGCACCACCACGGCAAGAAGCCCGCCATCGTCCTGGACATGGACGACACCACGCTGCTCACCTACAACTACGAGCTCCAGGTCGGTTTCCACCACACCGAGGCGGCCCAGGACAAGTACCTGGCGAGCACCGACATGGAAGCGGTCTACGGCATGGACCGCCTCGTCAACCGGGCGCACCGCCAGGGCATCGAGGTCTTCTTCGTCACCGGCCGCAAGGAGGCGCAGCGCGAGTGGAGCGTGCGCAACCTCAAGAACGTCGGTTACGGCGTTCCGCTCGACCGCGCGCACGTCTACCTCAAGGACAAGAAGAACCCGCCGGCCTACCTGCCGTGCGGCGCGAAGTGCTCGACGGTCGAGTACAAGGCGGGCACCCGTAAGCACATCGAGTCGCGCGGCTACAACATCGTCGCCAACTTCGGCGACCAGTACAGCGACCTGAACGGCGGCTACGGCGACAAGACGTTCAAGCTGCCGAACCCGATGTACTTCCTGCCCTGACCCGGCACGGCCCCCGGGCCGGGAAGCTCCTCAGGTGCGCTTGGGCACCGGGACGCGCATCAGGTCGCGGGCGATGGTGAGTTCGCCCGCGAAACCGGCCGCCCGTGCCTGCCGCTCGAACTCCGAAGGGTCCGAGTAGCGCTGCGAGAAGTGGGTGAGGACCAGGTGGCGCACGCCCGCGCCGGCCGCGGCGCGCGCCGCCTGGCCCGCCGTCAGGTGCCCGTGGTCGGCGGCCAGCCGCTCGTCCTCGTCGAGGAACGTCGACTCGATGACCAGCAGGTCGCAGCCCTCGGCGAGGGCGTGCACCCCGTCGCACAGCCGGGTGTCCATGACGAAGGCGAAGCGCTGGCCCCGCCGTACCTCGCTGACGTCGTCGAGGGCGACGCCGTTCAGCTCGCCCTCGCGCTGGAGCCGGCCGACGTCCGGCCCGGTGATGCCGTGCGCGGCGAGCCGCTCCGGCAGTATCCGGCGCCCGTCCGGCTCGACGAGGCGGTAGCCGAACGACTCGACCGGGTGGGAGAGCTTGCGCGCCTCCAGGACGTACGACGGGGTACGGGCCAGCACCCCGTCGGCGGCCACCGGCTCCTCGCCCAGCCGTACCGTCTCGCGGTAGGCGGTGGCGTACCGCAGCCGGTCGAAGAAGCGCTGCCCGCTCGCCGGGTAGTGCGCGGTGACCGGATGCGGCACCCGGTCGAGATTGATGCGCTGGATGACGCCGGCGAGCCCCAGCGAGTGGTCACCGTGGAAGTGGGTGACGCAGATCCGGTGCAGGTCGTGCGCGGCGACCCCGGCCCGCAGCATCTGCCGCTGGGTGCCCTCACCGGGGTCGAACATGATGCCCTCGCCGTCCCAGCGCAGCACGTAACCGTTGTGGTTACGGTGCCGGGTGGGCACCTGGCTGGCGGTGCCGAGGACGACGAACTCGCGGACGGACACGGTGCTGCGGCTCCTTCGCCCCGGTCAGACCAGGTGCTGGAGGTCGCGGCCGCCCAGCACGTGCGCATGGGCGTGGAAGACGGTCTGGCCCGCGCCCGGGCCGGTGTTGAAGATGATCCGGTAGCCGGTCGCGTCGACCTTCTCGTCGGCGGCCACCGCGGCGGCCTCGCTCAGCACCTCACCGGCGATCCGCGGCTCGGCGGCGGCCAGCTCCCCGGCGTTCGCGTAGTGCACCTTGGGGATGACCAGCACATGGGTCGGCGCCTGTGGGCTGATGTCCCGGAAGGCGACGGTCGTCTCGGTCTCCCGCACGATCGTCGCGGGCACCTCGCCTGCCACGATCTTGCAGAACAGGCAGTCGGCCTGCGGTTCTCCCGCCACCGGTGGGCTCCTCCCGGGTCGCCGGCCGGCACGCGGCGGCCCCGTCCGTCCGGAGCCGGGCCGCCCGTACCGCGCCGTGTCACATCACCATCACGTCTACGGGACCGGATGTTACCGGGCCGCCCGTGGGCGGTGGTGCGGCGGCCGGGCCGGTGACGGGAGGAGCCCGGGGCGGCGCGCCGGACGGTGGTCAGTGTTCGGCGGCCCAGGTCTGCTTCTGGCCGTCGTTTCCGTCGTGATTGCTGCCGCCGTCGTGGTCGCTGCCGCCGTCGTAGTTGCCGCCGCCGTCGTGGCCGTTGTCGTGCTGGCCGTCGTGGTCGTGCGAGTCGTCCGAGCAGGTTTCGCTGGGCGACGGGTCCGGGTCCGGGTCCGGGTCGGGGTCCGGATCCGACGGCTGAGCCGTGACCGTGACCGTGACGGGCGGTGTGTACGGCGGCTCGTGGGACGTGTGGCCGCTGCTGGGCGGCTGGACGGTGCGGGTGACGGTCGGGCGCGGGGTGCCGGTCGGCTCGTCCTGGTCGCAGTTGCCGAGCACGCCCACCTTGAAGACGACCTGCCCGGCGACCCGTGCGGTCAGCCGCCCGCGCACGCAGCGGCCGTCGACCTCGGAGGTGACCCGGCCGGTGATGGTGATCTTGCTGCCCCGGGCGGTCTGGCCCTGGCAGTCGACGGTGACGACGGTGTGGCGGGACGCCGTGGCGGTGGCGTTGCCGGTGGCCTGCTGGTCCCGCGGCACGGTCGCCGTACAGCTCAGCCAGCTCACGTTCACACCGATGCGCTCCAGCGCCACGGTCCCCGCCTGATCGGTGGTGTAAGCGATCGACGAGGTGTTCAGTCCGCCGGCCGGCTCACAGGCGGACACCGCGACGACCGCCGCGCCCGCGGCGCCCACCGTCGCGAGCAGCCGGCCGCGCCGGGTCGATCCGGCCCGGGACCTGCCGGTCCGGGCGAGCCGCGTCCGTACGTCTCGTAAGCGCCCCATGGACCCCATGCCCGGCAGCGTCCCACCACGGCCCCCCGACCAACAGTCCCGGCTCGGCCAGTGTGCGCCACCGCCCGTACGGGCCGCCTCGTGCCGCCTGTCCGGGTGTCGCCGTACGCCGTGCCGGAATCACTAAGCTGATCCACACAGCCCGCCATCACCCCACGACCAGGAGTCATCCATCATGGCAACGACCCGCACCGCGCAGACCCACTGGGAAGGCAACCTGCTGGAGGGCAAGGGCAGCGTCGCCCTGGCCTCCTCCAACGTCGGCACCTTCGACGTGAACTGGCCGGCCCGCGCCGAGCAGCCGAACGGCGTCACCAGCCCCGAGGAGCTGATCGCGGCGGCCCACTCGTCCTGCTACTCGATGGCCTTCTCGCACGGCCTGGCCGGCCAGGGCTACACCGTCGCCGCGCTGGACACCAAGGCCGACGTGACCTTCCAGCCGGGCGAGGGCATCACCGGCATCGTGCTGACCGTGAAGGCCAGCGTGCCCGGCCTGTCCGAAGAGGACTTCCAGGCCGCGGCCGAGGACGCGAAGAAGAACTGCCCGGTGAGCCAGGCGCTGGCCGGCGTCAAGAACATCACCCTCCACGCCGAGCTGGTCTGATCCGGCGGCAGCAGTGAGCGGCGGGGCCGCGGCGTCACGCGCGCCGCGGCCCCGCCGTCGTCCGTCGTCTCATCCGCGCCAGGGGCCCGGGTCAGCTCCAGCGGCCGGTACGGCCCAGCAGCAGCGCGGTGGCCGCCGTACCCGCCGTCGACGTCCGCAGTACGCTCCACCCGAGCCGGTACGCCTTGGCGCCCGCCTCCTCGAAGGCCGCCAACTCCTCCGGTGACACGCCCCCTTCGGGCCCGACCACGAGCACGATCCGTCCGCTCGACGGCAGTTCGGCGGCGGCCAGCGGGGCGCTGCCCGCGTCGCGGTCCTCGTGCAGTACGGCGGCGAACTCCGCCTCCGCGAGGAGCGCCGCGACCTGCTTCGTCGACATCGGGTCGGCGACCTCGGGGAAGCGCAGCCGGCGCGCCTGCTTGCCCGCCTCGCGGGCGGTGTTGCGCCACTTGGCGAGGGACTTCGCGGCCCGCTCGCTCTTCCACTGCGTGATGCACCGGGACGCGGCCCACGGGACGATGGCGTCCACACCGGTCTCCGTCATGGTCTCCACGGCCAGTTCGCCGCGGTCGCCCTTGGGGAGTGCCTGGACGACGGTGATGCGCGGCTTCGGCTCCGGCTCGGTCTGCGTACCGGTCACCTCGACGACGAGGCGGTCCTTGCCCTCGGCGGCCCGCACCACGCCCACCGCGCCGCTGCCCTGCCCGTCCGTCAGCACCACGGGTTCCCCCGCACGGAGCCGCCGTACGGAGACCGCGTGCCGCCCTTCGGGCCCGTCCAGCACGGTCTCTCCCGTGCCCGGGACGCTCTCGACGAGGAACACCGGCGCCGTCACAGCACACCTCCCGGCTCACCCGGGAGCCCCGGACCGGCCTGATAGCTCTCCTGCGCGCCGGACCCGCGCACGTCGTCCCGGCCCGACCCGGCGCGTGCCGCCTCCAGTTCGGCCACCAGCACCTCGACCAGCTGCCCGGCCGGCATCTCCCGCGCCATCCGGTGCCCCTGGCCCGCCCACAGGGCCATGCCCTGTGCGTCGCCGGTCTTGGCGGCGGCCTTGCGCAGGCCCGAGGTCAGGTGGTGGACGGCCGGGTAGGCGGCCGGGGCGTACGGGCCGTGCTCACGCAGGAAACGGTTCACCAGGCCGCGGGCCGGGCGCCCGGAGAAGGCCCGGGTCAGCTCCGTACGCGTGAACAGGGGGTTGGTCATCGCCTGCTTGTGCAGCGGGTCGGCGCCGGACTCCGGGGTGACCAGGAAGGCCGTACCGAGCTGCGCCATCGAGGCGCCCGCCGCCAGCACCGCGGCGATCTGCGAGCCGCGCATCAGCCCGCCCGCCGCGATGATCGGTATCTGCACGGCCTCCCGCACCTGCGCGATCAGCGACAGCAGTCCGACACCGGCGCCGGTGCCGTCGGCCTGCGGGTCGTCGCGGTGGGTGCCCTGGTGGCCGCCGGCCTCGACGCCCTGCACACAGACCGCGTCGGCGCCGGACCACTGCGCGGCCTGCGCCTCGGCCGCCGTGGTGGCGGTCACGATCGTGTACGTACCGACCTTGGCGAACCCGTCGAGGACCGCGCGGGACGGACACCCGAAGTGGAAGGAGACGACCGGCACCGGGTCCTCGCGCAGGATGGCGAGCTTCGCCTCGTACCCGTCGTCGACGCCTTCGTACGGGTCGACGTCGTCCAGCGCGGTCTCGTACCAGGCCGACTCGCCCGCGAGCTGCTCCCGGTAGACCTCGACGGCCGCGTTCTCGGCGAGCGAGGGCTGCGGCATGAAGAGGTTCACGCCGAAGGGGCGGTCGGTGAGCCCGCGCAGCTGTTTGATCTCCTGATACATGCCGTCCGCGGTCTTGTACCCGGCGGCCAGGAAGCCGAGTCCGCCGGCGCCGCTGACGGCGGCGGCCAGCTCCGGGCGGGCGACGCCGCCTGCCATGGGGGCCTGCGCGATCGGATAGCGGCAGAGATCGGTCAGCGCTGTGGGCATGACCACATCGTGTCACGCCGCACGCGAGGCCCCGAACCGGGCCCGGACCCACCAAGATCAAACACGTCCGGCCATCAGGGCAGTTCGGGCAGGGGCCGGGGGCTTCGGGGCAGCGGACGGCGAACGGCGGCCGGGCTCCCGCCCGACCGCCGCCGTATGCCGTATGGGGGTCACCGCCCGTTGAAGGCGTCCTTCAACCGCGAGAACAACCCCTGCTGCCCCGGCTGACAGTACCTGCCCGGGGGACAACCCCCGGGCCCCCGGCACACCGACGCCTACCGCCCGTTGAAAGCGTCCTTCAACCGCGAGAACAGACCCTGCTGCCCCGGCTGGAACTGCCCTGTCGGGCGTTCCTCGCCACGGAGCTTCGCGAGGCGCCGCAACAGCTCCTCCTGCTCCGCGTCCAGCTTGGACGGCGTGATGACCTCGACGTGCACGATGAGGTCGCCGCGCCCGTTGCCGCGCAGGTGCGTGACGCCGCGGCCGTGCAGCGGGATCGACTGGCCGGACTGGGTGCCGGGCCGGATGTCGATCTCCTCCATGCCGTCCAGCGTCTCCAGCGGGCACTTGGTGCCCAGCGCCGCCGCCGTCATCGGGATGGTGACCGTGCAGTGCAGGTCGTCGCCGCGCCGCTGGAACGTCGGGTGCGCCAGTTCGTGGATCTCCACGTACAGGTCGCCGGCCGGGCCGCCGCCGGGGCCGACCTCGCCCTCGCCCGCGAGCTGGATGCGGGTGCCGTTGTCCACACCGGCCGGGATCTTGACCGTCAGCGTGCGGCGCGAGCGGATGCGGCCGTCGCCGGCGCACTCCGGGCACGGGGTCGGCACGACCGTACCGAAGCCCTGGCACTGCGGGCACGGCCGCGAGGTCATGACCTGGCCCAGGAAGGACCGGGTGACCTGCGAGACCTCACCGCGGCCGCGGCACATGTCACAGGTCTGCGCCGAGGTGCCCGGCGCCGCGCCCTCGCCCGAACAGGTCGTACAGACGACGGCGGTGTCCACCTGGATGTCCTTGGTGGTCCCGAAGGCCGCCTCGTCCAGTTCGACGTCCAGCCGGATCATGGCGTCCTGGCCGCGCCGCGTACGGGACCGCGGTCCGCGCTGCGACGCCGTGCCGAAGAACGCGTCCATGATGTCGGAGAAGTTGCCGAAGCCCGCGCCGAAGCCGCCGGCCCCGCCGCCGCCACCCGCCTGCGAGAGGGGGTCGCCGCCGAGGTCGTAGACCTGCTTCTTCTGCGGGTCCGACAGCACCTCGTAAGCGGCGTTGATCTCCTTGAACCGCTCCTGGGTCTTCGGATCGGGGTTCACATCCGGGTGCAGCTCGCGGGCCAGCCGCCGGAAAGCCTTCTTGATCTCGTCCTGCGAGGCATCGCGTCGTACGCCCAGGACCGCGTAATAGTCCGTGGCCACTTACGACTCCGCGAGGATCTGTCCGACGTAACGTGCCACTGCGCGTACCGCTCCCATCGTTCCGGGGTAGTCCATGCGGGTCGGTCCGACCACGCCGAGTTTGGCGACTGCCTCGTCGCCCGAACCGTAGCCGACCGCGACGACCGATGTGGACGTCAGGCCCTCATGGGCATTCTCATGCCCGATGCGTACGGTCATGCCGGAGTCCTTGGCCTCCCCCAGCAGTTTGAGGAGCACCACCTGCTCCTCCAGTGCCTCCAGCACCGGCCGGATGGTCAGTGGGAAATCGTGCCCGAAGCGCGTGAGATTGGCGGTACCGCCGATCATCAGCCGCTCCTCGGTCTCCTCCACCAGAGTCTCCAGCAACACCGACAGGACTGTCGAGACCGTGCCCCGGTCCTCCTGCTCGAAGGACTCCGGGAGGTCCTGCACGAGCTGCGGCACGTCCGTGAACCGCCGCCCCACCACGCGGCTGTTCAGCCGCGCCCGCAGGTCCGCCAAGGAGGTCTCGCCGAACGGCGCCGGGCAGTCCACCATGCGCTGCTCGACCCGGCCGGTGTCCGTGATCAGTACCAGCATCAGCCGGGCCGGCGCCAGCGACAGCAGCTCCACGTGCCGCACCGTGGACCGGGTCAGCGACGGGTACTGCACGACGGCGACCTGCCGCGTCAGCTGCGCCAGCAGCCGTACCGTACGGCCCACCACGTCGTCCAGGTCGACGGCGCCGTCCAGGAAGTTCTGGATGGCGCGCCGCTCGGGGCTGGAAAGCGGCTTGACGCCGGCCAGCTTGTCGACGAAGAGGCGGTAGCCCTTGTCCGTCGGGATGCGCCCGGCGCTCGTGTGCGGCTGGGCGATGAAGCCCTCGTCCTCCAGCGCGGCCATGTCGTTGCGGACCGTGGCGGGTGAGACACCGAGCTGGTGCCGCTGGGTGAGCGCCTTGGAGCCGACCGGCTCCTCGGTCCCGACATAGTCCTGGACGATGGCGCGCAGCACTTCGAGTCTGCGTTCACTGAGCATCGCGCACACCTCCAGTCCGGCCGTGTCACCGGCGCGCGGCCGGGTTCTTCCGGGTCGTCTTCCCTGGCACTCATCAGGGCCGAGTGCCAGACCCTGACCAAGTGTACGGCCGGGTCGCACGGGCAGGGCAAGGGCGGCGGTACCCCGGTCGTGCTCCGGGGTCCCGCGAAATGCGTACCCCGGGCACCGGCGGGCACTCGGAATCCCCCGGTCCGGCGGGCAACGCTATCGCGATACGGCTAGCGTCGCGGTATGCGTACGACTTGGGAAGAGGCCGGGTGGGAACGGCTCGGCACGGGCGTCGGGCGGCGCCGGATGCCCGGCTGGGACGAGACGGCCGGTGCCGTCGTCGGCTCGTCCGGCGTGCTGATCGTCGACACCGGCGCCACCCTCCGCGACGGCGCCGAGCTGCGCCGGCAACTGCGCGACATCGCGGGACGGAACGTGACACATGTCGCGCTGACCCATCCCCACTTCGATCATGTGCTGGGCACCGCGGCCTTCGCGGGCGTCCAGGTCTTCGGCGCGGCCGGGCTCGACGAGTTCCTGCCGCGCGCCCGGGACGACCTGCGGCGCGACGCGGTGTCGCACGGTGTGGACCCGGACGCCGCCGCGGAGGCCGCCGACCTCCTCGTCCGCCCGCACCACCTGGTCTCCGGCGAACGCACCGTCGACCTCGGCGACCGGCAGGTCGTGCTCGCCAACGTCGGCCCCGGCCACACCGCGCACGACCTGGTCGTCCTGGCCCCCGGCACGCACGGCTCGCCCCCGGTCGTCTTCTGCGGCGACCTGGTCGAGGAGTCCGGCGCGCCCCAGGCCGGACCGGACGCGATCCCCGGCCAGTGGCCGGCCGCCCTGGACCGGCTGCTGGCCCTCGGCGGCGAGGACGCGGTGTACGTGCCCGGGCACGGAGCTGTCGTGGATGCCCGATTCGTCCGTGACCAACGCGACGCGCTGAGCCGCCGCTTCGGCGTGTCGCGGCACTGACCGGCCATCCCTTCTTATCGTCTGTCCAATGCGCAGCAGAGAGTACGGCCCGGACCTCACCCCGCCGTGGAAGAAGCAGCAGCCGGCCCCCGAGGTCGAGGCCGAGCCGGACCTCGTCGTCGAGGAGGTGCTCACCGGGTTCTGCGGCGCGGTCGTCCGCTGCGAGAAGACCGCCGAAGGCCCGACCGTCACCCTCGAAGACCGCTTCGGCAAACACCGGGTCTTCCCGATGCCCCCGCGCGGCTTCCTCCTGGAGGGCAAGGCCGTCACCCTCGTACGGCCCACGGCCCGCCCCGCCACACGCGGCCCGGCCCGCACCGCCTCCGGCTCACTGGCCGTCCCCGGCGCCCGCGCACGGGTCGCCCGCGCCGGGCGGATCTACGTCGAGGGGCGCCACGACGCCGAACTGGTCGAACGCGTCTGGGGCGACGACCTGCGCATCGAGGGCGTCGTCGTCGAGTACCTGGAGGGTGTCGACGATCTCCCGGCCATCGTCCGCTCCTTCTCCCCCGGCCCGGACGCCCGCCTCGGCGTCCTCGTCGACCACCTCGTCCCCGGCTCGAAGGAGTCCCGCATCGCGGCCTCGGTCACGGACGAGAACGTCCTGGTCGTAGGCCACCCGTACATCGACATCTGGGAAGCGGTGAAACCGTCCGCGGTGGGCATCCGCGCCTGGCCGTCCGTCCCCCGAGGCCAGGACTGGAAGACCGGCGTGTGCCGGGCCTTGGGCTGGCCGGAGAACACGGGCGCGGCGTGGCAGCGGATCCTCGGCTCGGTCCACTCGTACAGGGATCTGGAGCCGGCGCTGCTGGGGCGGGTGGAGGAACTGATCGACTTTGTTACGGCACCGGACTGAGCGACTTCGGACCCGTTACGGGCGGGAGTGGGGTTTGGCGTCGGGGAGGGTTTGGAACTCGCTGGTGTCCAGCTCGACGCCGAGGAGGTCGAGCGGTACGGGGTCGCCGAACTTTGCGATGCGCTGCACGGCGTAATCGGCGTACTCACCGGTGCCGGCGGGCTCGGTGAGCAGGACACAGTGGGCCATGATCGGGTCGATGATCAGGTAGGCGGGGATCTTGCCGGCGGCGTAGATGCTGCGCTTGGTGCCGTAATCACGGTCGACGCTGGTCTTGGAGACGACTTCCACGAGCAGGGTGATCAGCTCGGTCGGCATGAGCCTCCCGGACTCCGGACCGGCGCCGCGCTCCAGAATCACAAGGTCGGGCTGAGGCTCACTGGCTTCTTCGAGGATTCCGACATCCTGGGTCTGGAGACGCTCCCAGCGCTCCCTCGGAATTTGGTCCTGGACGTCCTGGACGATCCGGTTGTGGACCATGTCAGGCCCGGCCATCATCACAATTTCCCCCCGCAGGAGTTCCGTCTTATATCCCTCGGGAACCTCAAGTTCCTCGAAGAACGCGACGAGGGGGTGAGTGGTCGGTCGGTCATCCACAGCCGTCATCTCCGTGGTCCTCCGCTTCACGCCGTCGCCCATGAGTACGACAGCAGGCTAGGGACCAGCGTAGGGCGATCCGCACGGGAAGCACATGATTCACCCAGCCGGGTGATCAGTCCACCAGATCCCGCACCACCGCGTCCGCCAGCAGCCGCCCCCGCAGGGTCAGGACGGCGCGGCCCTCCTCGTAGGGGCCCGGTTGCAGGAGGCCGTCGGACAGGGCGCGGGCGGCGGCCTTCGCGCCCGCCGGGGCGAGGAGGTCCAGGGGGCAGCCGGCCGCGAGGCGGAGTTCGAGGAGGATGCGTTCGACGCGGCGGTCCTCGTCGGTCAGGAGTTCGCGGCCCGCGCCCGGGGACCGGCCCTCGGCGAGGGCCTGTGCGTACGCGCCGGGGTGCTTCACGTTCCACCAGCGGACGCCGCCCACGTGGCTGTGCGCGCCGGGGCCCGCGCCCCACCAGTCCGCGCCCGTCCAGTACAGCTCGTTGTGGCGGCAGCGGCCCGCCTCCGTCGTGGCCCAGTTGGAGACCTCGTACCACTGGAAGCCGGCCGCCGACATCGCCTCCTCGGTGATCAGGTAGCGGTCCGCGTGCACGTCGTCGTCGGTCATCGGGACCTCGCCGCGCCGGATCCGGCGGGCCAGCTGGGTGCCCTCCTCGACGATCAGCGCGTACGCGGAGACATGGTCGGGCGCCGCGCCGAGCGCCGCGTCCAGCGTGGCCCGCCAGTCGTCGTCGGACTCGCCGGGCGTCCCGTAGATCAGGTCGAGGTTGACGTGCTCGAAGCCCGCCGCGCGCGCCTCGGCGACGCACGCTTCCGGGCGGCCCGGTGTGTGCGTACGGTCCAGGATCTTCAGGACGTGCTGCCGGGCGCTCTGCATGCCGAAGGAAATCCGGTTGAAGCCGGCCTCCCGCAGTTCGGCGAGGTAGCGCGGGTCGACGGACTCCGGGTTGGCCTCGGTGGTGACCTCGGCGCCGTCCGCCAGCCCGAACTCGTCACGGATCGCGGCGAGCATCCGCCCCAGGTCGGCGGCCGGGAGCAGGGTCGGTGTGCCACCGCCTACGAAGACCGTCTCGACCGGCCGGGGGTCGTCGCCGAGCACCTTGCGGGCGAGCCGGATCTCCTCGGCGACGGTGTCCGCGTAGTTCTCCCGCGAGGCGAGCGCGCCGCCCGAGCCGCGCAGCTCGGTGGCCGTGTACGTGTTGAAGTCGCAGTAGCCGCAGCGCGTCGCGCAGTACGGCACGTGCAGGTAGAACCCGAGCGGCCGGGCGGCCGCCCCCGTCAGGGCGTGACCGGGCAGCGCCCCGTCTTCGGGCATGGGCTCACCGTCGGGGAGTGCGGAAGGCATGTGGTCCATTGTCCGGCATCGGGCGGGGAGCGAGGGGGGCGCCTGCGGGCGGACGGTACGGGGGCAGGACCGGGGCGGTACGGGAGGGCGGTACGGGGGCAGGACCGGGGCGGTACGGGAGGGCGGTACGGGGGTGCACGGTGGGCGGCCGGCGCAGGGCCGCCCGGCCGCCTCCGCCCGCCCCGTCCGCTATCGCTCCCCGGTCGCCTGGAGCACCAGCAGCGCCAGGTCGTCGTCCGGCGGCGTGTCCGCGAACGCGTGCACCGCCCGCCGGATGTGCTCGGCGACCGCGGTGGCCCCCAGGCCGGTGCAGGCGGCCAGGTGGTGGGCCAGGCCGTCATCGTCGTCGAACTGGCGGTGGCCCGAGCGCCGCTCCGTCACCCCGTCCGTGACGCACAGCAGCGTCTCGCCGGGGGCCAGCTCGAAGGACTCGGACTCGTACGACGTGTCCTCCACCACTCCGACCAGCATCTGCGGCGCCGCGGCGATCCGTACCGCGCCGTCCGTGCCGAGGACCAGCGGCAGCGGGTGCCCGGCGCTGGCCAGGGTGCACCGGGCGCCCGCCGTGCCGTCGGCGTGCGGCACGATCTCGCCGTACAGGAGGGAGAGGAAACGGGTCTGCTCGCCCTCGGCGCGCAGTTCGAGGGACGGGTCCAGGCCGCTGCCCGCCGCCGCGACCGCCGCCGTCACGGCGGCCACCGAGTCCGCGGCCTCGCGCGCCATGGTCTTGTTGAGCCGGTCCAGCACCTCACCCACGCCGAATCCGTCGCGGGCCAGCAGCCGCAGGACCGGGCGGGCGAGGCCGGTGACCGCCGCGGCTTCCGGGCCGTTGCCGCACACGTCGCCGAGGGCGAAGCACCAGCGTCCGTTCCCGGCGTGGAACAGGTCCCAGAAGTCGCCGCCGGCCCAGGCGCCCTCCCGCGGCTCGTACACCACGGAGGACTCCAGGCCGGGGACGGCGGGCCGGCCCCTGGGCAGCAGGCGGCGCTGGAGCACCTGGCTGATCCGCTCCTGGTTGCGGTACGCGCGGGCCGTGGCCAGGGCACGGGCGACCCGGCGGGTCAGATCCTCTATGAGACCCACGACCTCGTCGGGGAAGCGCATCAGCCCGGCCCGCCCGATCAGCAGTGTGCCCTGGTCGCGGCCGCCGGCCATCAGGCGGCAGGCCAGTGCGGCGCCACCGGGCCCGTACCCGCTCGGCTCCTGCGGCCAGGGCCACGGCACGGCGGCCCCGGCACCGTCCCGCTGCGGTCCGGGGGCCGGCACCATCGGCGGGTCCTTCTCCAGAGCCATCCGCAGGGCGTCGATGCGGCCCTCGCTGGAATGCCAGACGCGGGCGAGCCGCGGGGCCTCGCCCGCGCCCTCCCGGCCGCCGCCGTGCAGCCAGACCGCGCACCAGTCGGCGAGGCGCGGTACGACCAACTGGGCGGCGAGCAGCGCCACCTGCTCCTCGTCGAGCTGGCCGGACAGCAGGTCGGACGCCTCCGCGAGGAAGGACAGGGCGCCGTGGTTGATCCAGTCCGCGTCGGTCCGGCGCGCCGGGGAGCGGCGGGCGGGCGCGGGGGCGAGCAGTTCGGCGGCGCGCAGCCCGCGCTGCAGCTCCAGGTCGTGGTGGGAGAACCGGGCCGGCGGCCCGTAGGCACGGTGCCGCGGGCCGGCCTGGAGCCGGAACCACACGGTCTTCAGGTCGCGCCGGTACGTGATGCCCCAGGACTCGGCGACGGCGCCGACCAGTTGCAGGCCGTGGCCCCGGCTCTCGTTCGGGGAGGCCGACTGGCGCGCCCGTACGGCACGGGCGGGGTGGTGGTCGGAGACCTCGATGACGATCGCGGTGCGTGGGCTGTTCGGGGGTGGGTCCGGGGGTGCGTCCGGGGCTGGGGGCGTGTCCGGGTGCGGGGTGGTGTCCGGGTGCGGGGGCGTGTCCGGGTGCGGGGTGGTGTCCGGGTGCGGGGGCGTGTCCGGGTGCGGGGTGGTGTCCGGGTGCGGGGGCGTGTCCGGGTGCGGGGTGGTGTCCGGGTGCGGGGCTGCGTCACCGGCATCCGTAGCCGCGCCGGCGCCCGCGGTCGTGCCCCCGGCCGTATCCGCTTCCGTGCCCGCGTCCAGGTCCGTTTCCAGGTCCGTTTCCAGACGGCACAGCAGTTCCACGGTGGTGCCCGCGTGCACCACGACGTTCGTGACCAGCTCGCTGACCAGGAGGACCGCCTCGTCGGCGAGGCGGTCACCGAGGGCGTCCGCGCCGGGCAGCGACCGGGACACCCAGTCGGCCAGGACGGCCCGTACGAACTGGCGCGCCGCCGCGGCCGCACGCGGATTGCCGGGCAGGCTCGACCGGCGGACGCTGTCCCGCCCGTCGGTGGCGGGTCCGGCGCCGGGGCCGGAAGCCGGTCTGGAGGGCGGGGCGGCGGGAGCCTCCACGGGAGCGGGTTCGGCGGGAGCGAGCTCCGCGGCTCCGGCATCAGCGGGAGCAGGTTCCGCGGGCACGGCTTCGGCGGATCTCACCTCACTCTCCCCCGCCCCGGTGGCCGGATCCGTCGCATCCGGCGCGCCGGCCGTCTCCCCGGCTGGGTCCGTGTCCGCCTCCGTGCGGGAATCCACCGGCCTGCCTCCCTCGGAACGAGCGTCGGTGAACTCCTCGTGAGGCCCGCCAGGAGCCACCGCCCCGCCGGGACCGCCGCGCCCGGGGCGGAACGCCGCCCGGGCCACCGCGGCGCCCCGGGCCGGGGCGTCCCTGTCCGACGAAGTTGTCGTCCTCATTGAGCAACTCCCGAGCAGTTCCGCAATAGCGCCGAATACGCCACTCACAGAGTGACAGACTGAGCGCACCCATAAGCACCGAGTTACTGAAGTGGGGAGACATGGCGGTCGATTCGGCAGTGCCCCGAGTGTCCCTCGATCCGGGTGGTGACGTCGTGCGCGCCGCCGATCTCAGACCGCTGCTGACCGCTTTGACGTCGATGGCGGCCGGAGACTTCCGCACCCGGCTGCCGGTGGCCCAGGAAGGCCTGCTGGCCGAACTGTCCGCGGTCTTCAACCAGATAGCTTCCCGCAACCAGCACCTGTCCGACGAGCTGTTACGCCTGCGGTCGGAGGTCGTGCGCCAGGGCCGGCTGGACGAACGGATGTCCGCCAGCCCGGGTCCCGGCACCTGGGCCACCTCCGTACAGGCCGCCAACGCCATCATCGACGCGCTGGTCATCCCGACCACCCAGGCCACCCAGGTGCTGGACGCGGTGGCGGGCGGCGACCTGACCTTGCGGGTGGACCTGCACGACGGCAACCGTCCGCTGCGCGGCGACCGCCGGCGCCTGGGCCGGGCGGTGAACCGGATGGTCGACCAGCTGTCGCTGTTCACCGGCGAGGTCACCCGGGTGGCCCGCGAGTCCGGCACGGAAGGCCGGCTCGGCGGGCGCGCCAAGGTGGCCGGGCTGTCCGGGAGCTGGCGGGACGTGACCGAGGCGGTCAACACCATGGCGGCCAGGCTGACCGCCCAGGTGCGGGACATCGCGCTGGTGACGACGGCGGTGGCGCGCGGCGACCTGACCCGGCAGGTGACGGTGGAGGCGGCGGGCGAGCTGCTGGAGCTGAAGCTGACCGTCAACACGATGGTCGACCAGCTCTCCGCCTTCGCCGACGAGGTCACCCGCGTCGCCCGCGAGGTCGGCACCGAAGGGCAGCTGGGCGGCCGCGCCCAGGTGCGGGGCGTGTCGGGCGTCTGGAAGGACCTCACCGACAACGTCAACTTCATGGCGTCCAACTTGACCAGCCAGGTGCGCAACATCGCCCAGGTGACCACGGCGGTGGCCAACGGTGACCTCAGTCAGAAGATCACCGTGGACGCGCGCGGCGAGATCCTCCAGCTGAAGCTGACCGTCAACACGATGGTCGACCAGCTCTCCGCCTTCGCCGACGAGGTCACCCGCGTCGCCCGCGAGGTCGGCACCGAAGGGCGGCTCGGCGGCCGGGCGCACGTACGCGGCGTGTCGGGCGTCTGGAAGGACCTCACCGACAACGTCAACTTCATGGCCGACAACCTCACCTCCCAGGTGCGCAACATCGCCCTGGTGGCGACGGCGGTCGCGGAGGGCGACCTGGGCCGGAAGATCACGGTCGAGGCGAAGGGCGAGATCCTGGAGGTGAAGTCGACGATCAACACGATGGTCGACCAGCTCTCCGCCTTCGCCGACGAGGTCACCCGCGTCGCCCGCGAGGTCGGCACCGAAGGGCAGCTGGGCGGCCGCGCCCAGGTGCGGGGCGTGTCGGGCGTCTGGAAGGACCTGACCGACAACGTCAACTTCATGGCGTCCAACCTCACCTCCCAGGTGCGCAACATCGCGCAGGTGACCACGGCGGTGGCCGACGGCGACCTGTCCAAGAAGATCACGGTCGACGCGCGCGGCGAGATCCTGGAGCTGAAGGACACCGTCAACTCGATGGTGGAGCAGCTGCGGGCGTTCGCCGACGAGGTCACGCGGGTGGCGCGCGAGGTCGGCACGGAGGGCAACCTGGGCGGCCGGGCGCAGGTCCGGGGCGCGTCCGGGGTGTGGAAGGACCTGACGGACAACGTCAACTTCATGGCGTCCAACCTGACGACGCAGGTGCGCAACATCGCGCTGGTGGCCACCGCGGTCGCCCAGGGCGACCTGTCCAAGAAGATCGACGTGGACGCGCGCGGCGAGATCCTGGAGCTGAAGACCACGCTCAACACGATGGTCGACACCCTGTCGTCGTTCGCGTCCGAAGTCACCCGGGTCGCCCGCGAGGTGGGCAGCGAAGGGCAGCTGGGCGGCCAGGCCCGGGTGGAGGGCGTGTACGGCACGTGGAAGCGGCTGACGACGAACGTCAACGAGCTGGCGTCGAACCTCACCACCCAGGTACGGGCCATCGCCGAGGTGGCCTCGGCGGTGGCGGCCGGCGACATGACCCGTAACGTGACCGTGGAGACCCAGGGCGAGGTCGCCGAGCTGCGCGACAACATCAACCTGATGGTCTCCAACCTCCGGGAGACCACCCGCGCCAAGGACTGGCTGGAGTCGAACCTCGCGCGGCTGGCCGGGCTGATGCAGGGCCACCGGGACCTGATGGAGGTCGCCGACCTGATCCTGCGGGAGCTGACACCGCTGGTGAACGCCCAGTACGGCGCCTTCTTCCTGGCCGACACCGACCGCGACGACCTCCAGATGGCCTTCATCGCCGGGTACGGGTCGTCCCTGGACACCACGATCGACACGCCGGGCTCCATGGACCACGGCCTGGTGCGCCAGGCCGCGCTGGAGAAGAAGCGCATCCTGGTGGAGGACGCCCCGCCGGACTACATCAAGATCAATTCGGGACTGGGCGAGGCCAACCCGGCGACCGTCGTCATCATCCCGGTGCTGTTCGAGGACCAGACGCTCGGCGTCATCGAGCTGGCGTCCTTCTCCCGCTTCTCCGACGTGCACCTGGCCTTCTTCGACCAGTTCGTGAACACCATCGGCGTGGCCATCAACACCATCGTCGCCAACTCCCGTACCGAATCCCTGCTCGGCGAGTCGCAGCGGCTGGCCCGCCAGCTCCAGGAGCGTACCGACGAGCTCCAGCGGCGGCAGGCGGAGCTCCAGCGGTCGAACGAGGAGCTGGAGGAGAAGGCGGCGCTGCTGGCCAGTTCCTCCCAGTACAAGTCCGAGTTCCTGGCGAACATGTCGCACGAGCTGCGCAACCCGCTGAACTCGCTGCTCATCCTCGCCCGGCTGCTCGCCGACAACCCGGACGGGCACCTGAACGAGCAGGAGGTGCAGTTCGCGATCACGATCCACCGGTCCGGGTCCGACCTGCTCCAGCTCATCAACGACATCCTCGACCTGTCCAAGATCGAGGCGGGCCGGATGGACGTACGGCCCAAGCGGCTGCCGCTGATCAAACTGCTCAACTACGTCCACGACACGTTCCGGCCGATGACCCTCGACCGGGGGCTGGCCTTCGAGGTGTCGGTG
This sequence comes from Streptomyces monomycini, assembly GCF_022271435.1. Taxonomy (GTDB): domain Bacteria; phylum Actinomycetota; class Actinomycetes; order Streptomycetales; family Streptomycetaceae; genus Streptomyces; species Streptomyces monomycini. The sequence goes on from NZ_JAFIQY010000040.1 coordinate 79,631, forward strand.
AGCGAGAACGTGCCCAAGGAGCTGTTCTCCGACGAACAGCGCCTCCAGCAGGTGCTGCGCAACCTGCTGTCCAACGCGGTGAAGTTCACCGCCGCCGGCAAGATCGACCTGCGGGTGGACCGCTCCGGGGACGGCACGATCGCCTTCACCGTCACGGACACCGGCATCGGTATCGCGCCGGAGAAGCTGCCGGTCATCTTCGAGGCGTTCCAGCAGGCGGACGGCACCACCAACCGCAAGTACGGCGGTACCGGCCTGGGCCTGTCGATCAGCCGGGAGATCGCGGGGCTGCTCGGCGGCCGGATCACCGCGAGCAGCCGCCCCGGCATCGGCAGCGTCTTCACCCTGCACGTCCCCATCGACTGCCCCGGGTACACCCCCGAACCGCTGGACAGCGCCGAGCAGCGCGCGGACGGTGCGCTGCACCTGGCGAAGACGCCGCGGCACCACCCGCGCTCGGGGCCGCCCGCCCCGCGCGACGAGGCACCGTGGCCGACCACCACCCGGCTGGAGGACTGGGTGAGCGGGCCCTCGGGCAGCCTGCTGTCCGGCTGCCAGGTCCTGGTCGTCGACGACGACATCCGCAATGTCTTCGCGCTCACGAATGTGCTGAGCCGGGTCGGCATGCGGGTCCTCTACGCCGAACACGGCCGGGAGGGCATCGAGATGCTGGAGAAGAATCCCGGTGTCAACCTGGTGCTGATGGACATCATGATGCCGGAGATGGACGGTTACGAAACCATTCGCGCGATCCGGCGTACGCCACGCTTCGCGGATCTGCCCGTCATCGTTCTCACCGCGAAAGCGATGCCCGGCGACCGTGAGAAATCCCTGGAGAGCGGAGCCAACGAATACGTCCCGAAACCCGTCGACGTGGACCGCCTGCTGGCAGTGACCGTCGATCTCCTGTCCCGGCACGGCTCCGGAAATCCGGCCCCGGGCGGTGAATCAGGCAAGCACGACCCCGACGCGACCTCTTCGAGGTCCCAAGGCACCGAAGGCCCATCATGACCCACGCACCCGACACCGGCGCCGGCGCCGGAACCGACGACCGGGCGGGCATCCTTCTCGTCGACGACATGGAAGACAATCTCGCCGCGCTCGAAGCGGTCCTGGGCTCCCTCGGCGAGCCGCTGGTCCGGGCCCGGTCCGGCGAGGAAGCGATGAAGGCACTGCTCCGGCAGGAGTTCGCGGTCGTCCTGCTGGACATTCTCATGCCCGGCATGGACGGCTTCGAGACCGCTTCCAACATCAAACGTCTCGACCAGACGAAGGACATCCCGATCATTTTTCTGACCGGGACGGACAGCGACTCCGGATTCGCCTTCCGCGGGTATTCGACCGGCGCCGCCGACTACCTCACCAAACCATTCGATCCCTGGGTGCTCCGCGCGAAGGTGAACGTCTTTCTCGACCTGCACCGCAAGAACCGGCAGTTGCGACGACTCATAAAGCAGGACCATGCCCGGATGGGCGAGTTGGCGGACCGTATCTCCGAGATCGAGCGCCGCCTTTCCGGCAGCTCCGTGCCCGGTGAGCGCGATCTGAGCGAGAGCGTGGCCCGCATGGGCGAATCGGTACGGGCGTTGCGGCGGGGGCGGTAGCGGAGCCGGGTTCCGGTGGGGGAATCGGTTTCCGGGAGGGGAATCGTATTTCGGCAGGGGGCTCGTACGGGCCCCGGGCGGTACGGGCACCGGCGGGCACCGGTGCTCGTACCGCCCGGAGTCGGCGCGGCCGCCGCCGTCAGGGGTGCCAGCCGCTACGTCTCGCGGGGCGGCCGCCCCTTGGGCACGGTCCGTGACGTCCCGCGGGGCACGGGCCGTCACGACTCGCGAGGCGCGTCGCGGGCCGTCACGACTCGCGGGCGCCCTCATACATCTCCTCCAGCAGGTCCTTGAAGGCCCGTTCCACCACCGGCCGCTTGATCTTGAGGCTGGGCGTCACCTCGCCGTGCTCGATGTCCAGGTCCCGCGGCAGCAGCCGGAACTTGCGGATCTGCTGCCAGCGCTGGAGCCCCTCGTTGACCCGCTCCACGTACCCCTCGATCAGCTCGCGGGTCTGCGCCGCGGCCACGACCTCGGCGTACGGCCTTCCCCTGAGGCCGTGCTCGGCGGCCCAGCCCATGATCGTCGGCTCGTCGAGGGCGATCAGCGCGGTGCAGAAGTTCCGGTTGGCGCCGTGCACCAGCACGTTGGAGACGAACGGGCAGACCGCCTTGAACTGCCCCTCGACCTCGGCCGGCGCGATGTACTTGCCGCCGGAGGTCTTGATCAGGTCCTTCTTCCGGTCGGTGATCCGCAGATAGCCGTCCGGGGACAGCTCGCCGATGTCGCCGGTGTGGAACCAGCCGTCCGACTCCAGCACCTCGGCCGTCTTCTCGGGCAGCCCGTGGTAGCCCTCCATGATGCCGGGCCCGCGCAGCAGCACCTCGCCGTCCTCGGCGATCCGCACCTCCGTGCCGGGCAGCGGCTTGCCGACCGTGCCGGTGCGGTACGCCTCGCCGGGGTTCACGAAGCTGGCCGCGCTGGACTCGGTGAGGCCGTACCCCTCCAGGATGTGGATACCGGCGCCGGCGAAGAAGTAGCCGATCTCGGGGGCGAGAGCCGCGGAGCCGGAGACCGCGGCACGCAGCCGGCCGCCGAAGGCTTCGCGGAGCTTGGCGTAGACGAGCGCGTCGGCGATCTTGTGCTTGGCGCCGAGGGCGAACGGGACGGAGGCGTTGCCGGTGCGGCGGAAGTTCTCCTGGGACGCCTTGGCGTACTCCCGTGCCACCCCCGCCGCCCACTGGAAGATCTTGTACTTGGCGGCGCCGCCCTCCCGGGCCTTGGACACCACGCCGTTGTAGACCTTCTCGAAGATCCGCGGCACGGCCGCCATGTAGGTGGGCTGCACCACCGGCAGGTTCTCGATGATCTTGTCGACCCGGCCGTCCACCGCGATCACATGCCCGACGGAGATCTGCCCCGCCGTCAGCACCTTCCCGAAGACGTGCGCCAGCGGCAGCCAGAGGTACTGCACGTCGTCCTCGGTGACCAGGCCGGTGGCCTGGATCGCCCGCGCCATGTACGACCAGCAGTCATGCGGCAGCCGTACGCCCTTGGGGCGGCCGGTGGTGCCCGAGGTGTAGATCAGGGTCGCGAGCTGGTCGGCGCGCAACGCCGCGATCTGCTCCCGTACGCAGTCCGGGTTCTTCTCCAGGTGGGCGGCGCCGCGCCGCTCCAGCTCGGCGAGGGAGAGCACCCAGTCCTCCGGGTCACCCTCGGCGGGCTGCGCGTCGGCTTCCCGGATCACCACGACATGGGCCAGTTCCGGCAGGTCGGCGCGCTTCCCGCGGGCCTTGGCGAGCTGCCCCGCGTCCTCGGCGATCAGCACACGGCTGCCGGAGTCGGCGAGGATGTACGCCGTCTCGTCCGCGTTGGTGCTGGGGTAGACGGTGGTGGTGGCCGCGCCGGAACACAGCACACCGAGGTCGCTGAGGATCCACTCGACGCGGGTACTGGCGGCGAGCGCCACCCGCTCCTCGGACCGGACGCCCAGCGAGATCAGCCCGGCGGCCACCGCGTACACCCGCTGGGCGGCCTCGGCCCAGCTCAGCACCTTCCAGTCGTCGGGCCCCCGGCCCGCGGCGGGCGGCACCGGATAGCGGTACGCCTCGTGGTCGGGGGTGGCCGCGACACGCTCCAGGAAGAGGGTCGCCACGGAAGGTGGCCGGTTCTCGATCAGCGTCTGGGTGTCCGTCACGGCATCCTCCGGGGCCCGCTACGTTGCTGGTGACTCGCGAGTAACCTTCGAGCAGTGATCAGACTAGAGCGCGTTGCGCCATGGCGTAAGGGGCTGCGGGGGACGGGTTCAGGAGGGGCCCGGCGCGGTGGGTGCCTGATACACGTTTCCTTCCGACCGGGTGCCCGGTGAGTCTCCGGCGGGCCGTTGGGGCGGATGCACGAGCCGCTGACCAGCGTTGATGCCGGTCGGCCGGGGTGCGGGCGGCGCGGTCGGCCGGTGTCGGCAGGGAGCCCACCAGTACGGGCGGGAGGCGGCCTGCGGTGTGAGCAAGGTCGCCGGGCTCGTGCGGCACTCGGATTGCGGACACGCCGTACGCCGTTCGTGGGGCGGTACGTCAGTCGTTCGTGTGAGGTGGGTCGTTCGTGTGCTGCGGGTGTGCGCCGCCGCCCGCGCGCCCGCCCGGGGCGGCCGCCGGGTGCGCGGGGCGCCCGCCGGGCGCGCGGG
>NZ_JAFIQY010000041.1 GCF_022271435.1 Streptomyces monomycini
CACTGGTTCAGCCGCCTGCGCATCCGCTGGGAAACCCGCGACGACATCCACGAAGCATTCCTGAAACTCGCCTGCTCACTCATCTGCTGGCGACGCCTGCGTCCCACATTGCGTTAGGAGCTCTAAGAGGCGTGAACTCGTCGCCTGTGCGCCCCCTCACCCGGTGGCGCGGCTCACAGGCCGGGTATGCGGCCGTTGCGGAAGAGATCCACGAACGTCTGGTGATCGGCGCGGGCCCGGGCGCCGTACGCGTGCGCGAAGTCCACCAGCAGCCGGCCGAAACCGTCCTCGTCGGCGGCGATGGCCGCGTCGATGGCGCGCTCGGTGGAGAACGGCACCAGGGAGTGGCCGCTCTCGTCGTCCGCCGCGGCGTGCATCGCCGCGGTCGCCCGGCCCAGGTCCGCGACGACCGCCGCGATCTCCGCCAGGTCGTCGATGTCCGACCAGTCCAGATCGACCGCGTACGGGGAGATCTCGGCCACCAGCTGGCCGGCGCCGTCCAGCTCGGTCCAGCCCAGCCACGGGTCGGCGTGGTCCTGGAGGGCCCGCTGCGAGATCACCGTGCGGTGCCCCTCGTGCTGGAAGTAGCCGCGCACCCGCGGGTCGGTGATGTGCCGGGAGACCGCCGGGGTCTGCGCCTGCTTCATGTAGATCACGACGTCGTTCTCCAGGGCGTCGCTGTTGCCCTCCAGCAGGATGTTGTACGAGGGCAGGCCCGCCGACCCGATGCCGATGCCGCGGCGGCCCACCACGTCCTTGACGCGGTAGGAGTCCGGGCGGGTCAGGCTGGACTCGGGCAGCGTCTCCAGATAGCCGTCGAAGGCCGCCAGGACCTTGTAGCGGGTCGCGGCGTCCAGCTCGACCGTGCCGCCGCCCGCGGTGAAGCGGCGCTCGAAGTCGCGGATCTCCGTCATCGAGTCCAGCAGGCCGAAGCGGGTCAGCGAACGGGCCACCCGCAGCGCGCCCAGCAGCGGCCCCTCGGCCGTGTCCAGGGTGAACGGCGGCGCGTCGTCGTCCTTGGCACCGGTGGCCAGGGCGTGGATGCGCTCGCGGTAGGCGGTGGCGTAGATCCCCACCAGCTCGCTGATCTGCTCGTCGCTCAGCGCCTTGGCGTAGCCGATCAGGGCGACGGAGGCGGCGAAGCGCTTGAGGTCCCAGGTGAAGGGGCCGACGTACGCCTCGTCGAAGTCGTTGACGTTGAAGATCAGCCGGCCGGTGGCGTCCATGTACGTGCCGAAGTTCTCGGCGTGCAGATCGCCGTGGATCCACACCTGGCCCGTGCGTTCGTCCTCGTACGGACCGCTGCCCGGGCCGCCGTCCCGGGTGTGGAGGTCGTGGTAGAAGAGGCAGGCCGTGCCCCGGTAGAAGGCGAAGGCGGAGGCGGCCATCTTCCGGAATTTGACGCGGAAGGCCGCCGGGTCGGCGGCGAGCAGCTGGCCGAAGGCGGTGTCGAAGACGGCGAGGATCTCCTCGCCGCGCTGAGCGGCGTCCGGCGCCGGGACGAGCTGGGACGACATCGCGGGTGCCTCCTGAGGCAGGTGCTGCAGACGGTTGTGCCGCCTCTTCCAACGGCCGAGGCTACTCACGAGTGCCCGCCCGCCCGTCGCCCGACCACCGCCCCTCATGGAGGCGCTGCGCGCCGCAGCCCGCCCGCCGCCCCTCGCGGAGGCGCTGCGCGCCGGGGTCCGCTCTCCGCCCGTCGCCCGGCCCCGGCCGGGCCGCCGCCCCCGTCGGGTTGTCGGCGGAGGGTCGTAGACTTCAAAACCGTCCCCGTTCCCGCCGCCGCGGCCCGGCCCCCTCGGCCGAGGCGCCGGCGTGCCCGCAGCACCCAGTCTCCGGAGGTCTTCCGCCGTGGCCAAGCCGCCCTTCACGCACCTGCACGTGCACACCCAGTACTCGCTGCTGGACGGCGCCGCGCGGCTGAAGGACATGTTCGAGGCGTGCAAGGAGATGGGGATGACCCACATCGCCATGTCCGACCACGGCAACCTCCACGGCGCCTACGACTTCTTCCACTCCGCCCAGAAGGCCGGCGTCACGCCGATCATCGGTATCGAGGCGTACGTGGCGCCCGAGTCGCGGCGCACCAAGCGCAAGATCCAGTGGGGCCAGCCGCACCAGAAGCGCGACGACGTCTCCGGTTCCGGTGGTTACACCCACAAGACGATCTGGGCGTCGAACAGCACCGGGCTGCACAACCTCTTCAAGCTCTCCTCCGACGCGTACAAGGAAGGCTGGCTCCAGAAGTGGCCCCGGATGGACAAGGAGACGATCTCCCAGTGGTCCGAGGGCCTGATCGCCTCCACCGGCTGCCCCTCCGGTGAGCTGCAGACCCGGCTGCGCCTCGGCCAGTTCGACGAGGCCCTGAAGGCCGCCTCGGAGTACCAGGACATCTTCGGGAAGGACCGCTACTTCCTGGAGCTGATGGACCACGGCATCGAGATCGAGCGCCGGGTCCGCGACGGCCTGCTGGAGATCGGCAAGAAGCTCGGCATCCCGCCGCTGGTCACCAACGACTCGCACTACACCTACGCGCACGAGGCGACCGCCCACGACGCGCTGCTGTGCATCCAGACCGGCAAGAACCTCTCGGACCCCGACCGCTTCCGGTTCGACGGCACCGGCTACTACCTGAAGTCCACGGACGAGATGTACGCCATCGACTCCTCGGACGCCTGGCAGGAGGGCTGCCGCAACACCCTCCTGGTCGCCGAGCAGATCGACACCACCGGCATGTTCGAGAAGCGCGACCTGATGCCGAAGTTCGACATCCCGGAGGGCTACACCGAGGTCACCTGGTTCAAGGAGGAAGTGCGGCGCGGCATGGCCCGCCGTTACCCCGACGGGGTCCCCGAGGACCGGCAGCGGCAGGCCGACTACGAGATGGACATCATCCTGCAGATGGGGTTCCCGGGGTACTTCCTCGTGGTCGCGGACTTCATCATGTGGGCGAAGAACAACGGCATCGCGGTGGGCCCGGGCCGAGGCTCCGCGGCCGGCTCGATCGTCGCGTACGCCATGGGCATCACCGACCTCGACCCGATCACCCATGGACTGATCTTCGAGCGGTTCCTCAACCCCGAGCGCGTCTCCATGCCCGATGTCGACATCGACTTCGACGAGCGCCGGCGCGTCGAGGTGATCCGGTACGTCACGGAGAAGTACGGCGCCGACAAGGTCGCCATGATCGGTACGTACGGCAAGATCAAGGCCAAGAACGCGATCAAGGACTCGGCCCGTGTGCTGGGCTACCCGTACGCCATGGGTGACCGCCTCACCAAGGCCATGCCCGCCGACGTCCTCGGCAAGGGCATCGACCTCTCCGGCATCACCGACCCCACCCACCCGCGTTACAGCGAGGCCGGCGAGATCCGGGGGATGTACGAGAACGAGCCGGACGTGAAGAAGGTCATCGACACCGCCAAGGGCGTGGAGGGCCTGGTCCGGCAGATGGGCGTGCACGCGGCCGGCGTGATCATGTCCAGCGAGCCGATCGTCGACCACGCCCCGCTCTGGACCCGGCACACCGACGGCGTGACCATCACACAGTGGGACTACCCGCAGTGCGAGTCGCTCGGCCTGCTGAAGATGGACTTCCTGGGCCTGCGCAACCTCACCATCATGGACGACGCCGTCAAGATGGTGGAGGCGAACAAGGGCAAGAAGCTGGAGCTCCTGGAGCTCCCGCTGGACGACCCCAAGACCTATGAGCTGCTCTGCCGCGGTGACACCCTCGGCGTCTTCCAGTTCGACGGCGGCCCGATGCGTTCGCTGCTGCGCCAGATGCAGCCCGACAACTTCGAGGACATTTCCGCCGTGTCGGCCCTGTACCGTCCGGGCCCGATGGGCATGAACTCGCACATCAACTACGCGGAGCGCAAGAACGGCCGCCAGGAGATCACGCCGATCCACAAGGAGCTGGAGGAGCCGCTCAAGGAGGTCCTGGGCCTGACCTACGGCCTGATCGTCTACCAGGAGCAGGTCCAGAAGGCCGCCCAGATCGTCGCCGGGTACTCCCTCGGCGAGGCCGACGTCCTGCGCCGCGTGATGGGCAAGAAGAAGCCCGAGGAGCTGGAGAAGAACTTCGTCCTCTTCCAGGCCGGTGCCCGGAAGAACGGATTCAGCGACGAGGCGATCCAGGCCCTGTGGGACGTGCTGGTCCCCTTCGCCGGCTACGCCTTCAACAAGGCGCACTCCTCCGCCTACGGGCTCGTCACGTACTGGACCGCCTACCTCAAGGCGAACTACCCGGCGGAGTACATGTCCGCGCTGCTCACCTCGGTGCGCGACGACAAGGACAAGTCGGCGGTCTACCTCAACGAGTGCCGCCGCATGGGCATCAAGGTGCTCCCGCCGAACGTCAACGAGTCGCTGGCGAACTTCGCCGCCCAGGGCGACGACGTGATCCTCTTCGGCCTGACCGCCGTCCGCAACGTCGGCCAGAACGTGGTGGACTCGATCATCCGCTGCCGCAAGGCCAAGGGGAAGTACACCTCCTTCCCCGACTACCTCGACAAGGTCGAGGCGGTCGTGTGCAACAAGCGCACCACCGAGTCCCTGATCAAGGCGGGCGCCTTCGACGAGATGGGGCACACCCGCAAGGGCCTGACCGCGCACTACGAACCCATGATCGACAACGTGGTGCAGGTCAAGCGCAAGGAGGCCGAGGGACAGTTCGACCTCTTCGGCGGGATGGGCGACGACACCGCCGACGACGGCCCCGGCTTCGGCCTGGACATCGAGTTCTCGGACATCGAGTGGGACAAGACGTACCTGCTCGCCCAGGAGCGCGAGATGCTCGGGCTGTACGTCTCCGACCACCCCCTGTTCGGCCTGGAGCACGTGCTGTCCGACAAGGCGGACGCGGCGATCTCCCAGCTGACCGGCGGTGACTATTCGGACGGCTCGATCGTCACCATCGGCGGCATCATCTCCGGCCTCCAGCGCAAGATGACCAAGCAGGGCAACGCCTGGGCCATCGCCACCGTCGAGGACCTGGCCGGTTCCATCGAGTGCATGTTCTTCCCGGCCACCTACCAGCTGGTCTCCACCCAACTCGTCGAGGACACCGTCGTCTTCGTCAAGGGGCGCCTGGACAAGCGCGAGGACATCCCGCGGCTGGTCGCCATGGAGATGATGGTCCCCGACCTCTCGGAGGCCGGCGCCAACGCCCCCGTGACGATCACGATTCCCACGGTCAAGGTCACTCCGCCGCTGGTCGAGAAGCTGGGTGAGGTCCTCACCAGCCACCGCGGATCGACCGAGGTGCGGATCAAGCTCCAGGGGACGCGCAAGACGACGGTGCTCCGGCTGGACCGGCACCGGGTGACACCGGACCCGTCGCTCTTCGGGGACCTGAAGGTGCTGCTGGGACCGTCCTGCCTGGCGGGCTGAGCCGTGCGCGGTGCCCGGGGCTCCGGCTCCGGGCACCGCGCTTTCGCGAGTGTCCGGCTTTGTACAACCGCGAAACTCATTTACCCAACCGGTGCGAAGTCATGGAGTAAACCGGACATCTACGCGAGTAGCGTTCCCAGCAGGAACGAACTTTCGCGTGAGGGATGGTTTCGTCGATGAACGCAGCAGTGATCAGCAAGGCCGTTTTTCTTCTCAGGGACGCTCACCTCTCGCCCCTACAGGCCCGCCGCGGCCTGGCCGCCTACTTCCCGGGCTTGGGCATGACCGACCGGGTACGGCACGTCCAGGCCGCCTACGACATCGTCAGCGGCGGCCGGCCGGCACCCCGGGCCAAGGCGTCCGACCTGACGCAGCCCCGCTACTTCGCGGCGGCCCACGAACGGCACGGCTTCACGGACTGAATCCGGAAGGCCGCCGGAGCGCAGACGGCGCACAGCGCGCAAGAGGGGCGCACCCCACACGGGTGCGCCCCTCTACTGCTGTACGGCGAAGGTCAGTTGTGACCAAAGCGGCGCTGGTGCTTACGGGCGACGTCGCGCGGGGTCGCCGCCACGGCCTGGGACGCCGCCTGCGCCTCCATCGCCGACTGCTGGGCGTCCTCCTGGCCGCGCTCGGCGGACTGAGCGCCCTTCTGCTGCTGATTACGGTCGCGATTCTTGTTCTTGGCCATGACCGTGCCTCCTGAGGGGGATCCTGGGATCGGGGCCGTGACCAGGCTTACACGGGCCGTTGATGCGCGCATTTCGGGCAATTACCGTGCGTAATGCGCCGTGTCGTGTGCGGTGTTCGCCCTGGATGCCGAATCCGCCACGCCGATGATCGAGTTCCGGCAGTTAACCCCCGTACGGTCGGGCAGACTCGAAGGTAAAGCGGGAGGAAACCTCGTGCCACAGGCCGAGCCGGGGGGCGTCCGACTTCAGCACCTCAGGGAAGAGGGTGGAACGTGGATCGCTGCGTCGTCCTGGTGGACGCCGGATACTTGCTGGGCGCCGCCGCGAGCCTGCTCGCCGGAGAACCCACCCGGTCCCGGATCACCGTAGATCACGCCGCCCTCATCCAGGGCCTGCGCCAGCGCGCCGAAGCCGACACCGAGCGGCCGCTGCTGCGCATCTACTGGTTCGACGGCGCGCCCGACCGCGTGCCGCAGCCCGAGCACCGGCGGCTGCGCGTCATGCCCCGGGTCACCGTCCGGCTCGGCGCGCTGACCCGCAGCGACGGCCGCTGGGCACAGAAGGGGGTCGACGCCGCGATGCACGCGGAGTTGACCGAACTGGCCCGTAACCGCGCCTGCTCCGACATCGTCCTGGTCACCGGTGACGGCGACCTGCTGCCCGGCCTGATGTCGGCCAAGGAGCACGGCGTCGCCGTGCACCTGTGGGCGGTGCAGGCCGCCGACGGTGACTACAACCAGTCGGAGGACCTCGTCGCCGAGGCGGACGAGCGGCGGGTGCTCGACCGCGCGTGGATCACCCGCGCCGTACGGCTGAAGGAGCTCGGCGGCCCCTGCGCGCCGCCGCCCGTACCGCGGCCCGAGATCGCCGCCATCCTCTCGGCGCCGCTGCCCGAGTCCGCCGTCGCGGCCGCCGCGGCCGCGGCCTCCGCCGCGCACGACGCCGAGCGGGCCGCCGCCCGGGAGCGCAACGGCGCGAACGGAACGGCGCGCCCGGCACCCGCGCCCGCGGAGCGGACCGGCCCCACGGGCCCCTGCGACCGGCCGGGGACCGCCGCCGAACGGGACGGTGACGGCGGCGCGGCGGGCGGCAGGGGCACCCCGGTCCCCACCCCGAAGGACCTCGCCGACCTCAACCGCGGTCCCGGCGCCGGACCGGGCGGGTCCGCCGCGGCCCCGGCGCCCGTGCCGAGCGCGACGCTGCGCTGGTCCTCGGACAAGGGCTGGGTCGAGCGCGGCGGCCCGGTGGGAGAACCGCCCGAAACCGCCTCGCTCCCGACCCTCGCCCAGCTCACCAGCGCCGAGCAGCGCTGGGCCGACCGGGAGGAGGACATCACGGCTGTCAGCGGCGACCCCTTCGAAGTAGGCCAGGTCTTCGCCCGCCGCTGGACGGAACGGCTCTCCGACACGGCCCACCTCCAGCAGATCTCCACGGAGTACCCCCGCATCCCGCACCGCATCGACGGCGAACTTCTCCGCTATGCCGCCCGCTTCGGCCTGCTCGCCCACAAGGACGACCAGATCGACGAACACGACCGCTATGCGATTCGCGCCGGATTCTGGCGCGAAGTCGACCTTCGGACGGCGGCGTCGCACGTGTCGGCGGGGGAGTAGGGGCACCGGAGGGGTCGTCCCGGGTACGGGCCGGGTACGGAGTCCCCGCGCGTCGCCCGGTCCCGGCCGGGGGGGCGGACGCCGGTCACCCGGGTGGGCGCTTCACCCGATGGCGGCGCCCGAGCCCTCGCGACAGGCACGGCGGCCACCGCCCGGCGGGCGGCGGTGCGCCCCTGACCGCCGGGCCGGCCGGGGCGGTGCGGCCGCCGCGCGCAGGGGGTGCGGACAGCCGCGGCCCCGGCAGCGCGTACGCTCGTTGCTCGTGAGGATGGGTGCGAAGCGGGTGGAGTGCGGCGAGCCGGTGTGTGCCGTGCGCGACCTGGTCAAGACGTACCCCGCGGTACGCGGGCGGCGGGGAGCGGCGGGGGCGCCGGCCGTACGGGCCAGTGACGGGATCAGCCTGGACGTGCGCCAGGGGGAGATCTTCGGGCTGCTCGGGCCGAACGGAGCCGGCAAATCGACGCTGGTCCGGCAGCTCACCGGGCTGCTGCGCCCCGACTCCGGCAGTGTCACCGTGCTGGGCCACGACCTCGTCCGCCACCCGGAGCGCGCCGCCCGTCTGCTCGGCTACCTGGGCCAGGAGTCCAGCGCCCTGGACGAGATGACGGTCGCCCTCGCCGTGGAGACCACCGGCCGGCTGCGCGGCCTGCCGGCCCGGGAGGCCCGCGCCGAGCGCGACGCCGTCGTGGAGGAACTGGGGCTCGGCGACATCGCCGGGCGCCCGCTCAAGCGGCTCTCCGGGGGCCAGCGCCGCCTCGCGTGCTTCGCCGCCGTCCTGGTCGGCGAGCGGCCGCTGCTGGTCCTGGACGAGCCGACCACCGGCATGGACCCGGTGGCGCGCCGTGCCGTCTGGGCCGCCGTGGACCGGCGCCGGGCGGAACGCGGCGCCACCGTGCTGCTCGTCACCCACAACGTCATCGAGGCGGAGAGCGTCCTGGACCGGGTCGCGGTGATCGACCGGGGCAAGGTCATCGCCTGCGACACGCCCGGCGGGCTGAAGGACCTGGTGGGCGAAGAGGTCCGGCTGGAGCTGGTGTGGCGGGAGCGGGCGCCGCTGGACGTGCCCGAGGTGGCCGCCCTGGGCGAGGCCGCGCGGACCAACGGACGGCGCTGGACCCTGAGACTGGCCCCGGACCGGGCGCGGGAGGCGGTGGCCGCCGTGACGGCCGGCCCGGCCTTCGCCGCGCTGGACGACTTCACGCTCGCGACGCCGAGCCTGGAAGATGTGTATCTCGCGCTGGGGGGCCGTACGGAGGAAGGCTTGGTGAAGGCGTGAGCGTGGTTCCCGCGGAGGCGCAGGCGAAGGCGGCGGAGCAGGCGGAGGCGACGGCGGAGACGGAGACACGGGCACGGACGGCGGCACCGGCCGCGGCCGGTCCGGAGAGCGCTTCCGGGCCTGTCGCCGGGCCGGCGAGCGCTGCGGACCCGGGCACCCCGTCCGCCGCGCCCCTGGCGCCCGCCGCCCGGCTGCTGCCCGCGCTCGCCGCCGTGTACCGGGCCCAGCTGTCCCGGGCCCGGGTCGCGCGGATCCCGCTGCTGTTCGTGGCCACCTTCCAGTCCGTCGGGATCATGGTCCTGATGCGCGGTGTGGTCGACGGCGGCGACGCCGCGCGGGCCGTCGTCGCCGGCTCCAGCGTGCTGGTCGTGGCGTTCGTGGCGCTCAACCTGCTGGCCCAGTACTTCGGGCAGCTGCGCGCCAGCGGCGGGCTCGACCACTACGCCACGCTGCCGGTGCCGCCCGCCGCCGTGGTGCTCGGCGCGGCCGCCGCGTACGCCTCGTTCACCGCGCCGGGGACCGTGGTCACGGCCGTGACCGGCTGTCTGCTGTTCCAGCTGCCGATGACGAACCTCTGGGTGCTGATCGCGGTGATCCCGCTGGCCGGCGCGGCCCTCGCCGGGCTCGGCGCGGCGCTGGGCCTGCTCGCGCCGCGACCGGAACTGGCCACACTCTGCGGTCAGTTGGGCATGTCGGCAGCCCTGCTGCTGGGCGTGCTGCCGGCCGCCCGGCTGCCCGTGCCGATCTCGTACGCACGGGACCTGCTGCCGTCGACGTACGGGGTCGAGGCCCTGGCGCGCGGGTTCGACGCCCGTCCCGACTGGCTGGCGGTCCTCGTGGACCTGGGGGTCTGTGCGGCGGTCGGTGTGCTGTCGCTGGCTGTGGCGACGTGGGCGTACCGCCGGGCGGCCGTACGGTGACGGATCCGGCGGACGGCCCGGCGGGGCGCGGGGCCTCCGGCGGCCCCGCCGACGGTGCCGGGCAGACCGGCCGGAACCGGCCGCGCAGCCGTCCTGCCGACAGCGGCACCGCAACCACCTGGCACGATGACAGGGTGACCGCACCGCAGACGCCGCAGCCGCACGAGAACCAGCCGCACGACAACCGGGCGACCGAGCAGACGTACAACCCCTGGGCCAGTGCGTCCGGGGCGACGTCCGACCATCCGACCTCCGGGGGGTCCGCCGTGCAGGACCGGGCCGAGTTCCGCCGTGAACTGCTGGAGGCCGCGCTGATCGCGCTCGTGGTGACGGTGTTCGGCGTACTGCTGGGCGCCCTGTGGGCGTGGCTGGCGCCGCACGTCCCGCTGATCGCGGACGGCAGCGGCAACGTCTACCTCAAGAACATCGAGGGCGAGGAGGCCATCGGCGGGGACGGTACGTTCATCCTGCTGGCCCTCGGCTTCGGCGTGGTGTGCGCGGCGGGCGCGTTCCTCTTCCGCCGGGGCGGGGGCATCCCGCTGGTGGTGGCGCTGGTGGTGGGCGGACTGCTCGGCTCCGTGGTGGCCTGGCGGTTCGGCATCTGGCTGGGCCCGACGTCGGACCTGGCGGAGCTCGCGAAGGAGGCCGGCAAGGGCGTCCCGTTCGACGCGCCGCTGCGCCTCCAGGCCAAGGGCGCGCTGATCGCCTGGCCGGCCGGTGCCATGATCGCGCATCTGCTGCTGACCGGACTCTTCGGCCCCCGCGACCCGGAGCCGCCGCAGCCGGAGTGGTACCCCGGAGGGCAGCAGAGCCCGCAGACCCCGCCGCCTTCGGACAGCTGACGGCTGACGGGGTCGCTCCGCGCGGCTCCGTCCGCTTTTTCAGGCGGGTCGGCGCCCGTGGTTGGCCTTGCCCTTCTTGATGCGCCACTTCCGCTTACGGGTCTTCTTCGACATGGGCGTACCTCCTCCACGGGTCGTAGCGGAGGACGGAGCAGGCGTCCAGACCCGGCGTCGTGACGGGCGGGGCGTACGGGGTGCATCCGGCCGCGCGCGGTACGGGGTACGGCGCGCGGGGCACTCCCAGACGCCCTGGCACGCCCAAGCGCCCCGGCATCCCCAAGCGCCCCGGCATCCCCAAGCGCCCCGACAACCCCAGGTGCCCCGACATCCAGGCTCCCTGGCATCGAGGCATCCGGCGTCCAGGCGCCCCGGCTCGCGGCGCACGCCTACCGGCCGGCGCCGCGCCCTGCGCCCTCAGCCGCGCGCGATCTCCGCGAGCGTCGCCTCCGTGAGCTTCTGGAGATCGGCGGGGGCCAGCTCGACCTCCAGGCCGCGGCGGCCGGCCGACACGCACACCGTCCCGTGCGCGGCCGCCGACGCGTCGAGCACCGTCCGCAGGCGCTTGCGCTGGCCGAGCGGGGAGATGCCGCCGCGTACGTAGCCGGTGCTGCGTTCCGCGGCGGCGGGGTCGGCCATCGTGGCGCGCTTGCCGCCGGCCGCGGCGGCCAGGGCCTTGAGGTCGAGGGAGCCGGAGACCGGTACGACGGCGACGGTCAGCGCGCCGTCCACCTCGGCGAGGAGCGTCTTGAAGACCTGGTCGGGGGAGACCCCGAGGGCTTCGGCGGCCTCCTCGCCGTACGAGGCGGCGGCCGGGTCGTGCTCGTACGCGTGGAGGGTGAAGTCGACGCCCGCCTCGGTGAGAACGACCGTCGCCGGGGTGCCGCCGGCGCCGGCCGGCTGCTTCCCGTTCTTCGGCTGCTTGGTCCGCTTCGGCTTCTTGGACATGATCGTCGCGCCTCGGCTCGCTCGTAAGTCGTCGGTAGGGGTACGGGTACGGCTGCGGGGCGGTGCCCGCGCGCTCAGTTGGGGCTGGTCGGGTGGCGGGTCAGGTCCACCGCGGGCAGCGACGGGAGCTTACCGATCACCGCGGTCTCCTGGCGAAGGAGTTTCAGCTCCTGCGTGAGCCGGGCCGCGACGTCCGGCGCCTCCAGGAGCCGCTGCTTGGCCGGGATGTCGAGCACGGCGGCGGCCGCCACCAGGTACGACAGCACCGACGGCTCGCCGGGCAGGTCCTGACTGCCGGCGAGGGTGCGCTCGTTCGCCCAGGCCAGCCGCTTCTGGTAGGTGCGGAAGGCCCGTACGACACCGGAGGCCAGCGCGCCGGCGCCCTCGCCCTCGGTCTCCGCCAGCTCCTCCACCTCGCCCATCAGATACGGGCCCGAGGCGTCCACCGACAGCAGCCTGAAACGGGTGGTGCCGGTGGCCAGCACCTCGTATCCGGAGGCGTCGGGCCCGGAGCCGGGGGAGAGCGCCGGGTCGGCGGTGGCCTCGGCGCCCTCGTCGGAGGCGAGGGCCGAGCCGGGGGCGCCGCTCTTCTCGCGGATGGTGGCCGCGTCGGCCACGCATCCCACGGTGTGGAAGGCGCTGATCGGGTCGGGGCCGAAGCCGGCGCCGGGACCGTCGGCGGGCAGCGCGGTGCTGTCCGGCAGACCGGGGGCGGAGGGTGCCACTTCGCGGCCGTCGCGGATCGCGACGACGCCGAAACGGCGTTCGTCTTCGGGCAGGGCGAGGAGGTCGCGCATCATCGCCCGGTACCGCGCCTCGAAGACGTTGAGCGGGAGGACGAGTCCCGGGAACAACACCGAGTTCAGCGGGAAGAGCGGTAGGCGCACGGAGGTCACAGCCCGTAAGCCTAGAGCCTGTGGAGACGGGAGTGGTTCGCGGCCCGCGATCCGGGACGCGCGGGGAAGGGCGGAGTGGCCCCTCTTCCGGCGGCGTACGGCCCCGGACCGGCCTCGCGCGGGTTCCGGAGCCCGGCCCGTCCCGCGCGCCCCCACGCGCTCCCGCGCCCGCCCGCCGCAGGCCTGACGCGCCCGCCCCAGCGGCAGTGACGTGGCTGCCGTGGCAGCGGTGACCCGCCCGCCGCGGCACCCCCGGCTACTGCCGTCGCAGCAGCCGCGACGCGCCCGCCGCGACCGTCGTCGCCAGGACCCACCCGGCCAGGATCATCACCGCGGCGACCCACTGGGAGCCGCCGTCCGGTTTCCACGACGAGCCCTGGTAGAGATCGATCACCGGCAGCAGCAGGTCGAGGGAGTAGAGGTACGGATTCCAGGGCGGCGCCTCGCCGGGCTTGAGGGCCGGGGGCGGGGACTGGGCGAAGTACACCGTGCCGAGGGCCCACAGGATCGCCATCCACACCGCGGCCCGCCCGGGCCGGTAGCCGTACGCCACCGTCCAGTCCTGGAGGAAGCCCCACAGCTTGGCGGCCATCGGCAGCGTCTCGCGCCGCCGCCGCTGCTTGGCGAGCAGCACCTCGCGCGCGTCGGAGTCCTCGCCGCCGCTGCGCAGCGCGGTGGCCAGCATCTCGTACGGCTCCGGCGCGTACTCCGGCGTGGCGGCGGCCACCCACTCCAGCCGCCGGGACAGCGGGAAGTGGCCGCGCGGGATGAGCGTCTCGTAGTTGAAGCCCGCCATCCACAGGCCGCCGAGCCCGGGCCAGCTCGCCGCCTTGTCGACCAGGTTGACGACCCGCGCGCCGGAGAGGATGACCCGTCCGCGCTGCGGCCGCTCGCCCAGGAAGCGCAGCTCCGGCGTCTGGATGCGGCGCAGCGACAGTTCCTGGTCGGCCTCCATGATGAAGCGGGCCTGTTCGAAGTCGACGGCGTCGCCGAAGCGGCCGTCGTCCAGCCGCATCCCGCCCTCGCACTCGAAGCGCTGCATACGGGTGCCGCGGGTGGGGGTGTGGGCGATGCCGTACGGGGGTGTGGCGGTGGTGCTGGAGAACGGCGAGCTGGCCAGGCCGGCGCCGGTCAGGTACAGGGTGCGCTCGACCGTCATCTGGGGGGCGTTCAGGGCGCGCCGCCCGTACGGGTTGCTCAGCCGGCTGCCGCGCAGGCTCAGCGACACGCCGATGGTCGCGCCGCGCAGCGACAGCTCGCCGTAGGACTCCATCATCTCGGCCTGGAGGTCCTGGGCGACGGTGAGTCCGTCCGCCATCACCGAGCGGCCCTGCCGGTCCTTGTGCACCACCGTCTGGTTGAGCAGCAGGTCCGTACCGATGTGCGCGTCCGTCAGGCGGATGCCGGAGCGGACGACGCAGCGCGGCAGGTGCAGGTCGCCTTCGGTGTGCAGCCGGGCCGCCTCGACCCGGGGAATCGCGCAGCCGACCATCCGCAGGGTGGTGAAGCGGCTCTCGGGCAGCACGACCTCGTTCTGGAAGCGGCAGTCGCGCAGCTCCACGAATGGCTTGATCGTGCCGCCCGCAAGGTCGAGAGTGTCGGTGATGTACGCACCTGCCAGTTTCAGCGCGGAGACCCGTCCGGGCTGTGCGGGCGGCCCTTCCAGCAGCAGGAGCGCGACGATCCGGGCGCGCACCCGCCGCTCCGGGCCCCACCGGAACTGCCCGTGCGGGTCGTCCCTGGCGGGGTCGCCGGTGCGAAGGTCGCAGGTGCTGCCGTTGCGGAATGCCTGCCACAGGCTCCACTCGGCAGGGTTCAGCATCAGCGCCGCGGGTGCGTCGCCCTCTTCCGGCGTGGTCACCGTGCCTTCCCCCTTTCCCCGCTCCCCCGAGCGGGTCCGTACGGTCCCGCGTGTGCGGGGCGCGCGTCCAACCGTTTCTGCGCGCCGCCCGTCCGCTGCCGCGTGCCGTGTCCGCCCCCCCCCGTGCGTCCTCCCCGTCACTCCGCACGCCCGTACGAACCACATGCCCGCTGCGTGACCGTGTGAACACGTAAAGTGAGGAATGGTTCGAGACGGTCCGGCGGCGCGCCGAGGCTCGCGGCCCGACGGGCCCCGTGCGGGCCCGGTGCTGTGTATCACCGACTGATACGGGCGCTCGGGCGCGGGAACGGGTCTGAGACACTGGAGGGGTGATCTCCCGAATCGATCTGCGCGGTGACGCCCTCCCCGAGGGCGGCGCCCTGCGCGACCTGCTGCCCCGTGCCGAGTTCGACGTGGAAGCCGCCCTGGAGAAGGTGCGGCCCATCTGCGAGGACGTGCGCCATCGTGGGACGGCCGCGCTGATCGAGTACGCCCATCGGTTCGACGGGGTGGCCATCGAGCGCGTACGCGTGCCCGTGGAAGCGCTTCAGCGGGCGCTCGCGGAGCTGGACCCGGCCGTCCGGGCCGCCCTGGAGGAGTCGATCCGGCGCGCCCGGATCGTCCACCGCGAACAGCGCCGCACGGACGTCACCACCAAGGTCGTCCCCGGCGGCACGGTCACCGAGCGCTGGGTCCCGGTCGAGCGCGTCGGCCTGTATGTACCCGGTGGCCTGGCGGTTTACCCGTCCTCCGTGGTCATGAACGTGGTTCCGGCCCAGGAGGCGGGCGTCGAAGGCGTCGCCGTCACCTCCCCGCCGCAGGCGGAGTTCGGCGGCCTGCCGCACCCGACCATCCTCGCCGCCTGCGCCCTGCTCGGCGTGGACGAGGTGTACGCGGCCGGCGGCGCCCAGGCGATCGCCATGTTCGCGTACGGCACCGAGGAGTGCCGCCCGGTCAACCTGGTCACCGGCCCCGGCAACATCTACGTCGCCGCCGCCAAGCGCCTGCTCAAGGGCCGGATCGGCATCGACGCCGAGGCCGGGCCCACCGAGATCGCGGTCCTCGCGGACGCCACCGCCGACGCCGCGCACGTCGCCGCCGACCTGATCAGCCAGGCCGAGCACGACACGCTGGCCGCCGCCGTCCTGGTCACCGACTCGGCCGAACTGGCCGCCGCCGTCGAGACCGAGCTGAAGACCCAGGTGGCCGCGACGAAGCACACCGAGCGGATCAGCACCGCGCTGGCCGGCCGGCAGTCCGCGATCGTGCTGGTGGACGGCGTGGACGAGGGCCTGAAGGTCGTCGACGCGTACGGCGCCGAACACCTGGAGATCCAGACCGCCGACGCCTCCGCCGTCGCCGCCCGGGTCCGCAACGCCGGTGCGGTCTTCGTCGGTCCGTACGCGCCCGTCTCGCTCGGCGACTACTGCGCCGGCTCCAACCACGTCCTGCCCACCGGCGGCTGCGCCTGCCACTCCTCGGGCCTGTCCGTCCAGTCGTTCCTGCGCGGCATCCACGTCGTGGACTACAGCCGCGACGCGCTGGCCGAGGTCGCCCACCACGTGGTGACCCTCGCCGAGGCCGAGGACCTCCCGGCCCACGGCGCCGCGCTGAAGGCCAGGTTCGACTGGAAGGTCCCGCAGGGCAAGTGAGCGAGCACGTGACGAAGATCGACGACCTCCCCATCCGGGACGAGCTGCGCGGCAAGTCCCCGTACGGCGCGCCCCAGCTGGACGTCCCCGTACGCCTGAACACCAACGAGAACCCGTACCCGCTGCCCGAGCCGCTGGTACGGCGGATCGCCGAGCGGGTCACCGAGGCCGCCCGCGAGCTGAACCGCTACCCCGACCGGGACGCGGTGGAGCTGCGCACCGAACTGGCCGCCTACCTGACGCGCACCGGCGGCCACGAGGTCACCGCGGCCCACGTCTGGGCCGCCAACGGCTCCAACGAGGTCATCCAGCAGCTGCTCCAGACCTTCGGCGGACCGGGCCGCACCGCCATCGGCTTCGAGCCGTCGTACTCCATGCACGGCCTGATCTCGCGCGGCACCGGCACCGGCTGGATCTCCGGCCCGCGCAACGACGACTTCACCATCGACGTCGAGGCGGCCGTGGCGGCCATCGGCGAGCAGCGGCCCGACGTGGTCTTCGTCTGCTCGCCCAACAACCCCACCGGCACCGCCGTCGCCGCCGAAACGGTCCTCGCGCTGTACGAGGCCGCGCAGGCCGCCCGCGCGGACACCGGCGGCGCACTGGTCGTCGTGGACGAGGCGTACGGCGAGTTCAGCCACCGCCCCTCGCTGCTCCCGCTGATCGAGGGCCGCCCCAACCTGGTCGTCTCGCGCACCATGTCCAAGGCGTTCGGTGCCGCCGGGCTGCGCCTCGGCTACCTGGCCGCCGATCCGGCCGTGGTCGACGCCGTCCAGCTCGTCCGCCTGCCGTACCACCTCTCGTCCGTCACCCAGGCCACCGCGCTCGCCGCCCTGGAGCACACCGACACGCTCCTCAAGTACGTCGACCAGCTCAAGACCGAGCGCGACCGGCTGGTGGACGAGCTGCGCGCGGCCGGCTGCGAGGTGGTCGACTCCGACGCCAACTTCGTCCAGTTCGGCTCGTTCGAGGACCAGCACGCCTTCTGGCAGGCGCTCCTCGACCACGGCGTCCTGGTCCGGGACAACGGCGTGCCGGGCTGGCTGCGGGTCACCGCGGGAACTCCCGCCGAGAACGACGCGTTCCTCGACGCGGTCCGTGCAGTACTGAAGGAGAACCGATGAACCGCGTTGGGCGCGTGGAGCGCACCACGAAGGAGACCTCGGTGCTGGTCGAGATCGATCTCGACGGCACCGGGCAGGTCGAGGTGTCGACAGGCGTCGGCTTCTACGACCACATGCTCGACCAGCTCGGCCGGCACGGCCTGTTCGACCTCAAGGTCAAGACCGACGGCGACCTGCACATCGACACCCACCACACCATCGAGGACACCGCCCTCGCGCTGGGCGCCGCCTTCAAGCAGGCCCTCGGCGACAAGGTCGGCATCTACCGCTTCGGCAACTGCACCGTCCCGCTGGACGAGTCGCTGGCCCAGGTGACCGTCGATCTCTCCGGCCGCCCCTACCTGGTGCACACCGAGCCGGAGAACATCGCGCCGATGATCGGCACGTACGACACGACGATGACCCGGCACATCCTGGAGTCCTTCGTCGCGCAGGCGCAGATCGCCCTGCACGTCCACGTCCCGTACGGGCGCAACGCCCACCACATCGTGGAGTGCCAGTTCAAGGCGCTGGCCCGCGCGCTGCGCTACGCCAGCGAGCGCGACCCGCGCGCCGCCGGCATCCTCCCGTCCACCAAGGGAGCGCTGTGAACGGCCTGTCCACCGTCTTCATCGTCCTCGGCCTCTTCCTGCTCGGCGGGCTCTACTCCTTCTGGAAGCAGGGGATGGGCAAGAGCGTGCTCGTCCTGCTGGGCATCGGCTCGGCCATGTGCCTGGTCGCCGGCGTTCTCCGTCTGGATGTGTGGAATTGAGTACCGCACCCGCGAAGAAGGTCGTGGTCTTCGACTACGGCTTCGGCAACGTCCGCTCCGCCGAGCGCGCCCTCGCCCACGTCGGCGCCGACGTGGAGATCACCGGTGACTACGACAAGGCGATGAACGCCGACGGCCTGCTCGTCCCCGGCGTCGGCGCCTTCGCCGCCTGCATGAAGGGCCTGCGCGAGGCCCGCGGCGACTGGGTCATCGGCCGCCGCCTGTCCGGCGGGCGCCCGGTCATGGGCATCTGCGTCGGTATGCAGATCCTCTTCTCCCGCGGCATCGAGCACGGCGTGGAGACCGAGGGCCTGGACGAGTGGCCCGGCACGGTCGGCCCGCTCAAGGCCGACGTCGTGCCGCACATGGGCTGGAACACCGTCCAGGCACCCGAGGGCACGCGGCTCTTCGAGGGCCTGCCCGCCGACGCCCGCTACTACTTCGTGCACTCCTACGCCGTGAGCGACTGGGAACTGGAAGTCGGCAACCCCAACATGCGCGCGCCCCAGGTCACCTGGGCCACACACGGCGAGCCGTTCGTGGCCGCCGTCGAGAACGGCCCCCTGTGGGCCACGCAGTTCCACCCCGAGAAGTCCGGCGACGCCGGCGCCCAGCTGCTGTCCAACTGGACCAAGACCCTCTAGGACCCTCCGCGATGAGCAAGCTCGAACTCCTCCCCGCCGTCGACGTCCGCGACGGCCAGGCGGTCCGCCTCGTGCACGGCGAGTCCGGCTCCGAGACGTCCTACGGCGACCCGCTCCAGGCCGCGCTGGCCTGGCAGCGCTCCGGCGCCGAGTGGCTGCACCTGGTCGACCTCGACGCGGCGTTCGGCACCGGCGACAACCGCGCGCGGATCGCCGAGGTCGCCCAGAGCATGGACATCAAGGTCGAACTCTCCGGCGGCATCCGCGACGACGCCTCCCTGGAGGCCGCGCTCGCCACCGGCTGCAAGCGCGTCAACCTCGGTACGGCCGCGCTGGAGACCCCCGAGTGGGTCGCCAAGGTCATCGCCGAGCACGGCGACAAGATCGCGGTCGGCCTGGACGTCCGCGGCACCACCCTGCGCGGCCGCGGCTGGACCCGCGACGGCGGCGACCTCTACGAGACGCTGGCCCGCCTGGACTCCGAGGGCTGTGCCCGCTACGTCGTCACCGACATCAACAAGGACGGCACGCTCCAGGGCCCCAACCTGGAGCTGCTGCGGAACGTCTGCGCCGCGACCGACAAGCCCGTCGTCGCGTCCGGCGGCGTCTCCTCCCTTGACGACCTGCGCGCGATCGCCACCCTGGTACCGGAAGGCGTCGAAGGCGCCATCGTCGGCAAGGCGCTCTACGCCAAGGCGTTCACCCTGGAAGAGGCATTGGAGGCCGTTTCGTCATGACCATCGAGCGCGCGCAGACCGACAGTTCCTGGGAAGAGATCATCGGCTTCGCGCGCGCCGTGGCGGCCGGCGACCGCGTCCTGGTCGCCGGCACGATGCCACTGGTCGACGGCGTGCTGTACGGGGAGGGCGACCCGTACGAGCAGACGAAGGTCGCCTTCACCAGCGCGCTGGAGGCCCTGGAGCCGTTCGGGCTCGGGGCCGGTTCGGTCGTCCGCACCCGGATGTACCTGACCCACGCGCGGGACGTGGACGAGGCGGCCCGCGCCCACAAGGAACTCTTCGACGCCGTACGGCCCGCCACGACCCTGGTCGTGGTCTCCGGCTTCGCCGACTCGCGCGTACTGGTCGAAGTCGAACTCGAAGCATGCAGAGAGGCCACGAGCACATGACCCTGGCGGTCCGAGTCATCCCCTGCCTGGACGTCGACAACGGCCGGGTCGTCAAGGGCGTCAACTTCCAGAACCTCCGCGACGCCGGCGACCCCGTCGAGATGGCCAAGGTCTACGGCCAGGAGGGCGCCGACGAGCTGACCTTCCTCGACATCACGGCCTCCTCCGGCAACCGCGAGACCACCTACGACGTGGTCCGCCGCACCGCCGAACAGGTCTTCATCCCCCTCACCGTCGGCGGCGGCGTCCGTACCCCCGAGGACGTCGACAAACTCCTGCGCGCCGGCGCGGACAAGGTCGGTGTCAACACCGCCGCCATCGCCCGCCCCGACCTGATCCGCGAGATCGCCGAACGCTTCGGCAGCCAGGTCCTGGTCCTGTCCGTGGACGCCCGCCGCACCGAGACCGGCTCCTTCGAGGTCACCACGCACGGCGGCCGCCGCGGCACCGGCATCGACGCCGTCGAATGGGCCCACCGCGCCGCGGAGCTCGGCGCCGGCGAGATCCTCCTGAACTCCATGGACGCCGACGGCACCAAGGACGGCTACGACACCGAGATGATCGCCGCCGTCCGCAAGCACGTCACGGTCCCGGTCATCGCCAGCGGCGGCGCGGGCCGCCTGGCGGACTTCCCGCCCGCCGTCGAGGCAGGCGCCGACGCGGTGCTGGCCGCGTCCGTCTTCCACTTCGGGGATCTGCGGATCGGCGAGGTCAAGGAGACGCTGCGGGGGGCGGGGCATCCGGTGCGGTGAGCCGGTCGGCAGGGCCGAGGGGGCGAACGCGGGTGCGCCCAGTCACCCGTGGTGGTCACCGAGGCGGCGAGCCCACCGATGGACGTCCTAGCCTGCGGTCATGCCTGCGATCACGGTGGATCTCACTGAGGAAGAACTGGCCGGGCTGTGCGCCGAGGCCGAGAAATCGGGTCTGTCGGTCGAGCGCCTGGCGTATGGCATCGTCCGCCGCGATGTCATACGCAGAAGGCAGCAGCGGCGTACCGCCGAGTGCCAGGCCCGCAGCGGCGACACCGGTCCGTTCGAGACGGGCCATGGTGCGCCCGAGTGACGGAAAGGGAACGTGACCGCGACTGCGAAGGGCCGGAACCCGGGCGCGTAACGGGCCTATCGGGACAGCCGCTGACCGATTCGCCCGTGGTGCTTGTGTTCATGGACGGGGGCTCCCTACCGTTCTCGCGTTCGGATCCCGGATGCCCACCGGAAGGACGCCCCCGTGATGATGTTCTCCCCGACCGGCCGTCACCGAGCACCCCGTTGCCGCAGAGGTGCGGGCCGATTACTCACCCGCGCCTCGACCGCGGCCGCGACCCTCGCGCTGCCGGTCGTCGGCGCGTCCGTCGCCTCCGCCGCGGACGGCGGGACGTACACCGTCGCCCCCGGTGACAGCCTCTCCGGGATCGCCGCGAAGCAGGGGGTCAAGGGGGGCTGGGCGAAGCTGTACGCGAGCAACCGCTCGGCGGTCGGCGGCGATCCTGACCTGATCAAGGTCGGTACGAAACTGAAGCTCAGCGGTAAGGCCGCGACACCGCAGCGGCACGCCTCGCGCTCCGCCGCCCGGCCCTCCGTGCGCGCGGCGTCCGGCGACGCCGTGCGGCCGGTGCGCGGCGGCACCCTCACCGCCGGGTACGGGGCCGGTGGCGGCCACTGGGCCAACGGGCACACCGGGCAGGACTTCGCCGTACCGGTCGGCACCGCCGTCCGCGCCGCCCGCGGCGGGACCGTGGTGAAGGCGGGCTGGGGCGGCGCGTACGGGTACGAGGTCGTCGTCCGGCACCACAGCGGGTCGTACACGCAGTACGCGCATCTCTCGCAGATCCGGGTGCCGGTGGGCGCCACCGTCGGCGCCGGCGAGCGCATCGGGCGGTCCGGTGCCACCGGCAACGTCACCGGACCGCATCTGCACTTCGAGGTACGGTCGACGCCCGCCTACGGGTCGGCGGTCGACCCGATGGCCTGGCTGCGCCGGCACGGAGCGTTCGGCTGAGGCGACGGCGTACGCGTCATCGCCTGCCCTTGCGGGCCGCCCGTACGTACTCCCGGTTCATCTTCGTGATGCTGAACAGCGGGATGCCCTTCGGGCAGGCGGTGGCGCACTCCCCGGCGAGGGTGCAGCCGCCGAAGCCCTCGTCGTCCATGGTGGCCACCATGTCCAGGACCCGTGTCTCGCGTTCCGGTGCGCCCTGCGGCAGCACGTTCAGATGGTTCACCTTCGCCGAGGTGAACAGCATCGCCGAGCCGTTCGGGCAGGCCGCCACGCACGCGCCGCAGCCGATGCACTCCGCGTGTTCGAAGGCGAAGTCGGCGTCCGGCTTCGGTACGGGCGTGGCGTGGGCCTCGGGGGCGGCGCCGGTCGGCGCGGTGACGTAGCCGCCGGACTGGATGATCCGGTCGAAGGCGGAGCGGTCGACCACCAGGTCCCGTACGACGGGGAAGGCCGCCGCGCGCCACGGCTCGACGTCGATGGTGTCGCCGTCCCGGAAGGACCGCATGTGCAGCTGGCAGCTGGTGGTGCGCTCCGGTCCGTGCGCCTCGCCGTTGATGACCAGGCTGCACGCGCCGCAGATGCCCTCGCGGCAGTCGTGGTCGAAGGCGACCGGGTCGTCGCCCTTGAGGATGAGTTCCTCGTTGAGGGTGTCGAGCATCTCCAGGAAGGACATGTCGGGGGAGATGCCGTCCACGTCGTAGGTGGACATGCCGCCGTCGGCGTCGGCGTCGCGCTGCCGCCAGACGCGCAGGGTGAGCTTCATGCGTAGCTCCGCTGGGTGGGGTGGACGTACTCGAAGACCAGGTCTTCCTTGTGCAGGACGGGTGCGGCGCCGGTGCCGGTGAACTCCCAGGCGGCGGCGTAGGAGAACTCCTCGTCGCGGCGCTCGGCCTCGCCGTCGGGGGTCTGCGACTCCTCGCGGAAGTGGCCGCCGCAGGACTCGGCGCGGTGCAGCGCGTCGAGGCACATCAGCTCGGCCAGCTCCAGGTAGTCGACGATGCGGTTGGCCTTCTCCAGCGACTGGTTGAACTCTTCGCCGGTGCCGGGCACCTTGATACGGCGCCAGAACTCCTCGCGGATCTGCGGGATGCGGTCGAGCGCCTTGCGCAGGCCGGATTCCGTACGGGCCATGCCGCACAGCTCCCACATCAGCTCGCCCAGTTCGCGGTGGAAGGAGTCGGGGGTGCGGTCGCCGTCGACGGACAGCAGGAGGTTGAGCTGGTCCTCCGTCTCGGCGAGGGCTTCCTGGACGGCGGGGTGGTCGGCGGTGATCTCGTCGTGGTGCGGGTTGCGGGCCAGGTAGTCGTTGATCGTGGACGGCAGCACGAAGTAGCCGTCGGCGAGGCCCTGCATGAGGGCGGACGCGCCGAGCCGGTTGGCGCCGTGGTCGGAGAAGTTGGCCTCCCCGACGGCGAACAGGCCGGGCACGGTGGTCTGGAGGTCGTAGTCGACCCACAGTCCGCCCATCGTGTAGTGCACGGCGGGGTAGATCCGCATCGGGACCTCGTACGGGTTCTCCGCGGTGATCCGCTCGTACATGTCGAAGAGGTTGCCGTACTTGTCCTCGACGGCCTTGCGGCCCATCCGGGCGATGGCGTCGGCGAAGTCCAGGTAGACGCCCTGGCCGCCGGGGCCGACGCCGCGTCCCTCGTCGCAGACGTTCTTGGCGGCGCGGGAGGCGATGTCGCGGGGGACGAGGTTGCCGAAGGAGGGGTAGATCCGCTCCAGGTAGTAGTCGCGCTCCGCCTCGGGGATCTTGTGGGGCGGGCGGTCGTCGCCCTTCTCCTTCGGGACCCAGATACGGCCGTCGTTGCGCAGCGACTCGCTCATCAGCGTCAGCTTGGACTGGTGGTCGCCGGTGCGCGGGATGCAGGTGGGGTGGATCTGGGTGAAGCAGGGGTTGGCGAAGTACGCGCCGCGCCGGTGGGCGCGCCAGATCGCGGTGGCGTTGGAGTTCATGGCGTTGGTCGACAGGTAGAAGACGTTGCCGTAGCCGCCCGAGGCGAGGACCACGGCGTCCGCGAAGTACGTGTCGATCCGGCCGGTGACCAGGTCGCGGGCCACGATGCCGCGGGCCCGGCCGGCCACGACGATCAGGTCGAGCATCTCCGTGCGCGGGTGCATCTCGACGTTTCCGGCGGCGATCTGCCGGGAGAGCGCCTGGTAGGCGCCGAGCAGCAGCTGCTGTCCCGTCTGGCCGCGGGCGTAGAACGTACGGGAGACCTGGACGCCGCCGAAGGAGCGGGTGTCGAGCAGGCCGCCGTACTCCCGGGCGAAGGGCACACCCTGGGCGACGCACTGGTCGATGATCTCGACGGAGATCTGCGCCAGGCGGTGCACGTTGGACTCGCGGGCGCGGAAGTCGCCGCCCTTGACGGTGTCGTAGAACAGGCGGTGCACGGAGTCGCCGTCGTTGCGGTAGTTCTTCGCCGCGTTGATGCCGCCCTGCGCGGCGATGGAGTGGGCGCGGCGCGGCGAGTCCTGGTAGCAGAACTGCACGACGTGGTAGCCCTGCTCGGCGAGCGTGGCGCCCGCGGAGCCGCCCGCGAGGCCGGTGCCGACCACGATGACGGTGTGCTTGCGGCGGTTGGCCGGGTTGACCAGCTTCGCCTGGAAGCGGCGGGTGTCCCAGCGGTCGGCGACCGGGCCCTCGGGCGCCTTGCGGTCGGCGACCGGTTCCCCGGTCGCGTACTCGGTGTAGGAGGTCATGTCAGCTCACTGCTCCGGTCACGACGGCCACCGGTACGGCGACGAAGCCCGCCGTCAGCACCAGGGCGAGGAGGTTGGCGACGGTCTTGAGCACCCGGTCGCGGGCGGCGCTGCCGACGCCCAGCGTCTGTGCGGCGCTCCAGAACCCGTGCCGTACGTGCAGGCCGAGGGCGAGCATCGCCACGATGTAGAGCGTGGTGACGGGCCAGCGGTCGAAGGAGGCGATCAGGTTCTGGTACGGGTGCCCGGCCTCGGCCCGCGGGTTCACCGTCAGCGTCGTCAGGTCCAGGATGTGCCAGACGATGAACAGGGCGAGAATGACGCCGCCCCAGCGCATGGTGCGGGTGGCGTAGCTCTGTCGCGGCTTCTTGTGCACGTACTTGCTCGGCCGCGCCCTGATGTCGCGGCGGCTGAGCTGGAAGGCGGCCACGCCGTGCGTGACGACGGCGGCCAGCAGCACCACCCGGGCGATCCACAGGAACCACTCGTGGTGCAGGAAGGGCTCGCCGACGGTCCGCAGCCAGTGCGCGTACCCGTTGAACTCGTCGGAGCCGAAGAAAATCTTGAGGTTGCCCATCATGTGCGCGACCAGGTACAGCAGCATCACCACGCCGCTGACCGCCATCGCGGTCTTCTTGCCGACGGTCGAGCGCCACAGCAGGCCCGCGAAGGACGGCCGTCGTTCCGTCCGGGTGTCCAGTGCCATGGGTCCCGACGGTAAGGACCGGCCGGCCCATCAGTCCAAGACATGGTCCGGCTCATCTCCATAGGCAATGCCTATCGGCGCCTATCATCGGCCATATGCAGCCCCAGCAGCTCCGCTATTTCGTGGCGGTCGCGGACACCCGCCACTTCACCCGCGCCGCCGAGCGCGAGCATGTCGCGCAGCCCTCCCTCTCGCAGCAGATCAAGGCCCTGGAGCGGGAGCTGGGCGCGGACCTGTTCCACCGGGCGCGCGGCCACATCACCCTCACCGACGCGGGCCGGACCCTGCTCCCGCTGGCCCGGCGCATCCTCGCCGACACCGAGACCGCCCGGCGCGAGGTGCAGGAGGTCGCGCAGCTCAGGCGCGGCCGGCTGCGGCTCGGCGCGCCGCCCAGCCTGTGCGCGAGCCTGGTCCCGGACGTGCTGAGCGTCTTCCACGCCGCCTACCCGGGCGTGGAACTGGTCGTCCACGAGGACGGTTCGCAGGATCTCGTGCGGGTCCTGGCGGCCGGTGAACTGGACCTGGCCCTCATCATCACGCCGCTGCCCGAGCAGGCCCCGGCCCTGGCCACCGCCGAGCTGCTGCGCGAGGAACTGGTCGTGGTCTCCGCGCCGGACCGCCCGGCCCCGGTGGGCGGCGGCCGGCGGATGCGCGTCGAGGATCTGCGGGACCGGCCGCTGGCGATGTTCCGTCGCGGCTACGACCTGCGGGAGTTCACCACGGCGGCGTGCCGGGCGGCCGGGTTCGAGCCGGTCTTCACCGTGGAGGGCGGCGAGATGGACGCGGTACTGGGCTTCGTACGGGCCGGGCTGGGCGTCGCGGTCGTGCCCAGCATGGTCGCCGCACGCTCGGGGCTGCGCGTCGACCGCTTCGCGACGCCGGGCATGCACCGGGTGATCTCGGTGGCGCACCGGGGGGACGTCTCGCCACCCCGGGCCGCCCGGGAACTCCGGCGCATCCTGCTGACGCAACTGGGGCTGGAGCGGCCGGGCGGATGACGCGGCCTGCACGCCGACGACCCCGCCGGGCTCCGGGTAAAGGGTGCTTTTCGGCCACCCGGCCGGGAAAACGCGCGCCCCCACCCGGGGTGCCGACCAGGTGGCAGGGGGCGTGAACCGGCGCGAGGCACAGTGGTCCCAACGAGAACAGGCTGTTTCCAGGCACAATCCAGGGCGACCATTGCCTTTTCTACGTTTGCGGCGGTAAAAAAGCTGCACTTGCCGAACAACGGCACAGCGATGGGCGCCACGGGGGAAAGGCACAGGAAAGCCGATGTTGCTGGAAGAGGTTTACGCGGGCGCGCCGACCGTCAAATCGGGCCGGCATCTGACCACGGTCAATGAATTCACCGACCAATCACCCGCACTCCGTCCGGAAGTACTCGCGGAGGCGACCAGCCGACTGATCGAACTGGGCAGTTTCGAGACCGGGAAGATCCTGGTCGAGGAGGACAAGGGCGCGATTCTCGGCAGCGCGGTGTCGCTGGCCGTCGGGCTGCCGCTCGCCGTCGCCCGCTGGTACACCTACGACCTGAGCGGGCACGGCATCTCGGTGCCGCTGGACAGCGAGTACTTCGCGGGCACGCTCTTCGTCAACGGCGTCGAGCCGGGCGACCGGGTGACGATCGTCGACGACACCATCAGCACCGGCGGCACCCTGATCGCCCTGATCGAGGCCGTCCGGGCGGCCGGTGCCCGGGTGGAGGAAGTCCTGGTGGCGGTGGAGAAGCCGGAGAACGGCGGCCGGCAGCGGGTCGCCGAGCGCTTCGGCATCGAGGTCCGCTCGGTCATCCGTATCGCGGTCGACCCGGAGTCCGGCCGCGTGGCCGTCCTGGGCTGAACGCCGTGCGGGGCACGCCGCCGCACGCCCTCGCGCGCGTCGCGTCCCCGCCCTTTCGTCCGCATGCCGGAACACCACCGTTCACACCCGCCCGAGGAGTTTCGTGTGAGCACGACCAGCCCCGGCGCCGATACCGGCCGCACGCCGCTGTACGAACTGCGCCACATCGCCGAACCCGGAGCCGCACGCATATTCGCCAAATGCGAATTCCGTAATCCCACCGGAAGTCACAAGGACCGCGTCTTCTCCTACATGATCGATGAACTGGAGCGGGCCAAGACGATCAGCCCCGGAATGACCTTGGTCGAATGTTCGACCGGAAATGGTGGCGCCGCGCTGTCCCGCGTCGGCGCCCAACGCGGATACCGCATCGTCGTCATCATGCCGGAAGGCATGACCGAAGAACGCCGGAAACAGATCGCCTCCTGGGGCGGCACGGTCGTGGAAACCTCCGCCGACGGCTTCCTGCTGGAGGGCGAGGAGACCGCCCGGCGGTACGTGGCCGAACACCCCGGCAGCCACTTCCTCGACCAGTCCACCAACCAGCTCAACTGGCGCGCCTGGCGCTCCTGCGGCCGCGAACTCGTCGCCGACCTGCACGCGGCGGGCGAGACCCCCGGCCACTTCATCTGCTCCATCGGCACCGGCGGCACCTTCACCGGCATCGCCGACGTCCTCAAGAGCGCCCACCCCGCCCTGCGGACGTGGGCCGTCGAGGTGGACCGCTCGGCCGCCCTGTACGCCAAGCGCCACGGCCTGCCCTTCGAGCACCACAGCCACAACCTGATGGGCCTGGGCCCGGGCAAGGTACCCGCCAACCTGCGCGAAGAACTCGTCGACGAGGTCGAGCTGATCACCGGCGACGACGGCTGGAACACCATGAAGCGCCTCATCTCCGAGGAGGGGCTGCCCGTCGGGCCCACCGCCGGCGGCAACATCTTCGCCGCCCAGCGGCTGGCCAGGACCCTGCCGCCCGAAGAGATCGTGGTCACCGTGCTGTTCGACTCCGCCTGGAAGTACCTCAGCATCTGGGACGGCCGGTACGAGCAGTACGGGGCGGGGACGGACTCATGAGCGCCGAGCAGCTGTCCACGGCGGAGCCGGACCTCGCGGCGCGCCTGGCCGCCGTCACCGGCCGGCTGGACCTGGCCTGTACGCGGGCCGGGGTGCCGCCCCGGGACGTACGGTTCGTCGCCGTCAGCAAGTTCCACGGCCCGCCCGCGATCACCGCCGCCCTGGAGGCCGGACACCGGCACTTCGGCGAGAGCCGGGTGCAGGAGGTGCTGGGCAAGTGGCCGCCACTGCGGGAACGCTTTCCCGGCACCCGGCTCCACCTCATCGGCCCGTTGCAGACCAACAAGGCCGGGGCGGCCGTCCGGGCCTTCGACGTGCTGCACAGCGTGGACCGGCCACGCCTGGCCGCGGCGCTGGCCGCCGCCATGGACCGCGCCGGGCGCCGCCCGGACTGCTTCGTCCAGGTCAACACCGGCGACGAACCGCACAAGAGCGGCGTGCCCGTCGCCGGGACGGACGCGTTCGTCAAGGAGTGCGTGGACACCCACGGCCTGCCCGTCGTCGGCCTGATGTGCATCCCGCCCTACGGGAGCGACCCCCGCCCGCACTTCAGAACGCTGCGCGCCCTGGCCGCCGCGTCGGGCCTGCGGCAGCTCAGCATGGGGATGAGCGCCGACTTCGAGACCGCGGTGGCCGAAGGCGCGACCACGGTGCGGGTCGGCGAGGCGGTCTTCGGGCCGCGTCCGCGGCGCTGAGGAGGCGCCGTGACCGCGCTGTTCGTCTTCAGTCTGTTCTCCGCCCTGGTGGACGTCTTCGCCGCCGAACGCCTGCAACACGTGGATCCGGGGAGCGTGGCCGCGGTCGCCTTCACCCTGACCGGGGCGTTCTTCTGCCTGCTCACCGTCGTGCGGCTGCGCCCGGCCCGGCTGCTGGCCGTCGTCCGGGCGCACGCCGCCGACCTCCTCGTCCTCAACATCACCACCGCCGTGACCTGGCTGACGCTCCTCTACGCCCTCAAGCTCATGGAACCGGCCGTCACCAACGTCGTGTCCATCGCCATCGGCCCCGCCTTCACCGTCCTGCTCCAGGCCCTGTGGTGGAAACGGGACCGTGTCCTGCCCGGCGAGATCCTCTCCGCGGCCGGCATCCTGCTCACCCTGGCCGGGCTGGTCTGGGCGTCGCTGGACGGCCGCAGCGGCGTGGGCGACCGGGCCGCCCTGGCCATGACGCTGGGGCTGTGCGCCGCGGTCGTCTCCGGCGCCGGCGGGGCCGCCAACGTCGTCTTCTCCGCCCGCCTGGGCGCGGCCGGGGTGGACGTGCCCACCGTCATGGGGCTGCGGTTCGGCCTGGTGGCGGCGGTCGGCTGGACGCTGGCGTCCTTCTCCGGGGCCGAACAGCTGGGCCGGGCGCTGGTGCCCGGCGCGGTGGTGGCCGTCATCGGCGTCTCGATCCCCGCCTATCTGGTGCAGATCGGGGTGCGCAAGGTGACCCCGATGACCGCCTCCATGATCTGCGCGCTCGCGCCCGCCATGACCCTCCTCCTCCAGCTGGCCGACTCCCGGCTGACGTTCTCGGTGCCGTCGACCCTCGGCATCGCCGTGATCACCGTCTTCATCGCGATCGGGCTGCTGGCCCGCCGGGGCGCGCCCCCGGCCGCGGTGGCGCAGGAAAGCAGGACCCATGCAGTGTCTGATCGTTGACGCCTACTCCACCGGCCGTTTCCTGCCCGCCGCCCTCGCCGAACGCGGCGTCAAGTGCGTCCATGTGCAGAGCACCCCGGACCTTCCCTCCTACCTCACACGGACCTTCCCGCAGGGCGCCTTCACCGAATGCCTGGTGCACGACGGCGACCTGGAGGCGTTGCTGGACGCGGTGCGCCCGGCCGCCCCCGCCTTCGTCCTGCCCGGCAACGAGAGCGGCGTCGACCTCGCCGACACCCTCGCCCGCCGCCTCGGCCTGCCAGGCAACGCCCCGGACGAGCGGCGGGTACGGCGCGACAAGTACGACATGGCGATGGCCGTCCGGGCCCACGGGCTGCGCGCCCCCGACACCCTGCGCACCTCGCGCTTCGACACCGCCCTCGGCTGGGCGCGGGCCCACGGCCGCTGGCCGCTGGTCGTCAAGCCCGCCGACAGCGCGGGCACCGACAACGTCTTCTTCTGCGCCGACCCGGTCGAACTGTGCACCTCGTTCGGCCACATCCTCAGCTCGTCCAACATCCAGGGCAACCGCAACGAGACCGTCGTCCTCCAGGAACGCCTGACCGGCACCGAGTACTTCGCCAACAGCGTCAGTGTCGACGGCCGCCACCACATCGCCGAGATCTGGCGCTACCACAAGCGGCGCGGCCGCAGCGGGGCGGCGATCTACGACTACGAGGAGCCGCTGACCGCGCACGACCCCGCTGCCGCCGCCCTCGTCCCGTACCTGCTGGGCGTCCTGGACGCGCTCGGCGTGCGGTGGGGGCCCGCCCACTCGGAGGTCATGCTGACCGACGAGGGGCCCGTCCTGATCGAGACCGGCGCCCGGCTGGCCGGCAGCATCCTGCCGCACGTGGTCAGCCGCTGCTTCGGCACCAACCACGTGGAACTGACCGCCCTGGCCGGCAGCGACCCGGCGGCCTTCGCCACCCGCGCCGCCGTCCCGGCCGAGCCGCGCACCGGACTGCGCTACGTCTCGCTGATCTCCCCGTTCGCGGGGCGGCTGACGTCCCTGGACGGCTTCGAGCGGCTGCGCGAGCTGCCGTCGTACGCCGACCACCACCTCGGCGTCCGGGCCGGTGACTTCCTCAGCCCCACGGTGGACTCGGCGACGTCACCCGGCGTCTGCTACCTCCTGCACGAGGACGAGCGGCAGATCGAGACGGACTACCGGCGGCTGCGCGCGCTGGAACTCCAGGAGCCGGGCGGGCTCTACGAGGTCGACAGGGAACGGTGAAACGCGGGCCCGGGGCCTTCGGAGCGGCCCCCGGGCCCGCCTGCCTACAGGCCGAGCCCGGCCTCCAGCACCTTGGCCACGGCGTCCTTGTCCCCGTCCAACCGCACATCGGCCACCGTCTGCCGGCCGAACGTGAACAGCAGCAGTTCGCCCGGCTCCCCGGTGGCCGTGACGACCGGCGTGCCCCGGTGGGCCACCGCGGTCCGGCCGTCCGGCCGCCGCAGCACCAGCCCCACCGGCGACTTGCGCCCCAGCAGCCGCGCCATCTTCTCCAGGCGGGACCACAGGGCGTCCGAGAAGACCGGGTCCAGCTCACGCGGCGTCCAGTCGGTCTGCGCCCGCCGTACGTCCTCGGAGTGGACGAAGAACTCGACCGTGTTGGACGCCTCGTCGATCTGCTTGAGCGAGAACGGCGACAGCTTGGGCGGACCGGTCCTGATCAGCTGCAACAGCTCGTCGAACGGCTTCGCGGCGAACTCCCGCTGCACCCGCTCCAGGCGGCTCGCCAGCGGTTTGAGCAGCAGACCGCCGGCGGCGTCCGCACGCCGCTCGCGCACCACGACGTGTGCGGCGAGGTCCCGCGCGGTCCAGCCCTCGCACAGCGTCGGCGCCTCGGATCCGGCGCTCTCCAACAGGTCGGCAAGCAGCAGCCGTTCGCGCTTCGCATGGGTCGACATGGGACCAGCCTACGACCGGGGTGCGGCAGGTGCCACGGCGCCGCGCTCCGGCTGCCGCGTCGGCTGTGTCCGGATCGTGGCCGGACGTGAGGTCGGATATCGGCTCGCCGGGCACCTGGGCTGTACGGCGTCAGCCCCGCAGCAGCAGGACGACCGTGACCAGCAGCCCGGCGATGAAGATCGCGAGCAGTACCGCCGACGCGACCTTCGCCGTACGGTCGGCGTCCGGAGGCGGCGGCTGGCGGTTCATGGAGGCAGGATGCCGTACGCCACCCGCACCGCGCGCGCCGTCGGGCACGCGGGACACGGCACAATGGACGCATGAGCAGCCGCGTCCCGAATTCCCAGCTCGACCCGGCCGTCGCCGCCCGCCTCAAGCGCGACGCCGACGGTCTGGTCCCCGCCATCGCCCAGCAGTACGACACCGGCGAGGTGCTGATGCTCGGCTGGATGGACGACGAGGCGCTGCACCGCACGCTGACCACCGGCCGCTGCACGTACTGGAGCCGCAGCCGCCAGGAGTACTGGGTCAAGGGCGACACCTCCGGACACGTCCAGCACGTGAAGTCCGTCGCCCTGGACTGCGACGCGGACACGGTCCTGGTGAAGGTCGACCAGGTCGGCGCGGCCTGTCACACCGGAGCCCGTACCTGCTTCGATGAGGATGTGCTCACCGAAGGGCAGTAGGCTCCGCGCCATGACCTCGGGAACCACCGGCACCGCCACGCCGGACCTGGAGAACTTCCGCACGCTCGCCAAGGACCGGCGGGTCATCCCCGTCACCCGGCGCCTGCTCGCCGACGGCGACACCCCGGTGGGCCTCTACCGCAAGCTGGCCGCCGAACGGCCGGGCACCTTCCTGCTCGAATCGGCCGAGAACGGCCGTACCTGGTCCCGGTATTCCTTCATCGGCGTCCGCAGCGCCGCCACCCTGACCGTGCGCGACGGTCAGGCGCACTGGCTGGGCACCCCGCCGGTCGGCATGCCCGACGGAGGCGACCCGCTCGCCGCCCTGCGCGCCACCGTCGAGGCGCTGCACACCCCGCGCGACCTGATCGAGGGCGAGGGCCTGCCGCCCTTCACCGGCGGCATGGTCGGCTACCTCGGCTACGACATCGTGCGCCGGCTGGAGAAGATCGGCGACAGCACCACGGACGACCTCGGACTGCCCGAGCTGACCATGCTGCTCACCTCCGACCTGGCCGTACTGGACCACTGGAACGGCACGGTCCTGCTGATCGCCAACGCCATCAACCACAACGACCTGGACACCGGCGTGGACGAGGCGTACGCGGACGCCGTGGCCCGGCTGGACGCGATGGCCTACGACCTGGCCCGCCCGGCCCCCGCGAGCGCCGCGGCCCTGCCGCCCTCCGAACTGCCCCCGTACACCGCGCAGTGGGGCGGCCCCGCCTACCAGGAGGCGGTCGAGGACGTGAAGGAGCGCATCCGCGCGGGCGACGCCTTCCAGGTGGTGCCCTCGCAGCGCTTCGAAACCGCCTGCACCGCCTCCGCGTTGGACGTCTACCGGGTGCTGCGGGCCACCAACCCCAGCCCGTACATGTACCTGCTCCGCTTCGAGGACGGCATCGACATCGTCGGCTCCAGCCCCGAGGCGCTGGTCAAGGTCGAGAACGGACAGGCCACGCTGCACCCCATCGCGGGCACCCGGCCGCGCGGCGCGACCGTCCCGGAGGACCAGGCCCTCGCCGACGAGCTGATGGCCGACCCGAAGGAACGCGCCGAGCACCTGATGCTCGTCGACCTCGGCCGCAACGACCTGGGCCGGGTCTGCGAGCCCGGCAGCGTCGAGGTCGTCGACTTCATGTCCGTCGAGCGCTACAGCCATGTCATGCACATCGTCTCCACCGTGACCGGGCGGCTGGCGCCCGGCCGTACCGCCTTCGACGTGCTCACCGCCTGCTTCCCCGCGGGCACCCTGTCCGGCGCCCCCAAGCCGCGCGCGATGCAGATCATCGAGGAGCTGGAGCCGACCCGGCGCGGCCTGTACGGCGGCTGCGTCGGCTACCTCGACTTCGCCGGCGACTCCGACACCGCCATCGCGATCCGCACCGCGCTGCTGCGGGACGGCACCGCGTACGTCCAGGCGGGCGCGGGCGTCGTCGCGGACTCCGACCCGGTGGCGGAGGACACGGAGTGCCGCAACAAGGCGGCCGCCGTACTGCGGGCGGTGCACACGGCCAACGGGCTGGGGGCCTGAGCGCGGCCGACGGACCGGGGGGCTCGGGCGCGGCCGACGGACCGGGGCCTTGATCGCGGCCGACGGACCGGGAGCCTGAGCGCGGCGGCTGGCGGACCGGGTTCTGAGCAGGGCCTTCGCGGGGCGGGGGGACCGCGCGCGGGAAGCGGGCGCGCCGCCTCCGTACAGTGGTGGGTGTGACTGCCGTAGACCCTTCCCGTACCGGCGCGACAGCGGCTTCGTCGGCCTCGTCGTCCTCGCCGCCCAAGCCCGCACGCAGCGGCAAGAGCCTGGCCCTCGCGCTGATCGCCGGCGCGGCCGGCGCCGCCGTCGTGCTGCTGGCCTCCGGCCGCACCTGGGCGAAGGCCACCGCCGTCGTCGCCCAGGGGCAACTGCCGCAGACCGCGTCGGGGCAGGACGTCACGGGCGTGCCCGGCGCGCTCGCCATCGTCGGGCTGGCCGCCCTGGTCGCCCTCTTCGCCGTCCGCGGCGCGGGCCGGACGGCGGTCGCCGTGCTGCTCACCCTCAGCGGCCTGGGCACCGTGGCCGGCGCGTACCTCGGCATCTCCGACACCGCGGCGCTCCGCGAGAAGGCGGCCACCGCCACCGGACTGTCCGACGCCGGCGTGCAGGACGTCTCGCACACCTTCTGGCCCTGGGTGGCGGTCGTCGGCGGCGTCCTGCTGCTGATCGCGGGGGTGCTGGCGCTGCTGTACGGGCGCCACTGGCCCGCGATGTCCGCGCGCTACGAGCGCGCCGGCGCGGCTCCCCGCAGCCCGCGCCGCTCCGCCGCCGCGGACCCGGACCGCCCGGAAGAGATGTGGAAGTCCCTGGACCGGGGCGAGGACCCGACCCGGTAGTGGCCGCACCCCGGCCATCGGGGACAATGGACCGCGAGGGATCACCGCGCCCCGACTCAGGCGCGAAAAAGCTACGAGGAGCACTCATGTCGAGCAGTGGCCACGGACACACTCCCGCCGCCTGGACCGGCGTCATCATCTCGTTCATCGGCTTCTGCGTCGCCGGCGTCTTCATCGTGCTGGCGAACGTGCCCGGTTTCTGGGCGGGCATGGTCCTGATCGGCCTCGGTGCCGTGGTGGGCGGCGTGATGCGGCTGGCCGGCATGGGCCAGGGCGGCAAGAAGGCCTCGACCGGCCACGGTCCGGCCAAGGTCCGGCCCCAGGAGGGCTGAGTCCCCGCCGGGCCCGGCCCGGCGGCAGCGGATCCTGTGACGGCGCGGCCTCGCGGCCCGTACGGAGGAGTGCCCCGGTGGCACCACCCGTACGGTGGCCCGGGACCGCGCCGTTCGCGCGTCCGGCGGGGTTGCGTGTTCGATGCGGTCGGCGGTCAGGCGAGGCGTCGCGGGGCGCGCGACGGGTCGATTCGGGGCCGCCCAGCGCGGTTCCCGCCTGCCACCCCCGGGTATTCCCCCGCCGGGGGGACGATCACGTTCGATTCGCCCCGTAGGACGGCCGCCGCCGCACCGGAGCCGGAACGGGCGCGGTGCGGTCGCCCGTACGGCGGCCGCCGCGCTGCGCCCCCGCCCGCCCGGCCGCACAATCGCCACGTGAGTGAACCCGTGGCACCGGCCGTCCGGCGGCTCGCGGCGCCGCTCGGCGCCATGGCGGCCGTCGTCGCCTCCTTCGCCTTCGTGGGGCTCGTCGACCCCAACGAGCCCGGTCACTACCCGGCCTGCCCCCTGCTCGCCCTCACCGGCATCTACTGCCCGGCCTGCGGCGGGCTGCGCAGCGCGCACGCCGTCGCGCACGGCGACCTCGCCACGGCCGCCCGAGCAAACGTGCTGGCAGTCGCCGGTTACGCGGCCTTCGCGCTCTTCTGGGCCGCCTGGACCGTACGGGCGGCACGCGGGCTCCCGATGGCGGGGCCACGGCCCGCAGCGGTGCACTGGTGGACGCTGGCCGGGCTGCTGCTCGTCTTCACGGCCGTACGCAATCTTCCGTTCGGGCAAGCGTTGACTCCGTGAAGGCCCCGGGCCGCCCGGTGGGGCGGGGTGGGCAGGAGGGTTTCCCTCCGTTTCCGTACCGTCTCCGGACGCGGTACGGGAAGCCTGTCACGGCATCTGGATCACGGTCGCGGAGATCCGTGCGGCGGGGCGCCGAAAGCCCATCTGACCTGCGGATTCATCGTTCTCCGCGAGGTGTCCGCGTCCACCTGGTGGGACTGCCGTCAACCGGATGTGAGACCTTTGCCCCTCGCCGGATACCATCGGAGAGCCTGACGGGGTGACACTGACCCGGAGGGCGACTGTCACCCTCCACCGCTCAAGAAGGAGGCCGCTCGCGTGAGTGTGCTCGACGAGATCATCGAGGGAGTCCGCGCCGACCTCGCCGAGCGGCAGGCGCGTGTCGGCCTCGACGAGCTCAAGGAGCGGGCCCTCAAGGCGCGCCCGGCCAAGGACGGAGTCGCGGCCCTCAAGGGCGACAGCGTCACGGTGATCTGCGAGGTCAAGCGCTCCAGCCCGTCCAAGGGCGCGCTCGCCGCCATCGCCGACCCGGCCGGCCTCGCCGCCGACTACGAGGCGGGCGGCGCGGCGGTCATCTCCGTCCTGACGGAGCAGCGCAAGTTCGGCGGCTCGCTCGCCGACCTGGAGGCCGTACGGGCCCGGGTCGACATCCCCGTCCTGCGCAAGGACTTCATCGTCACCGCCTACCAGCTGTGGGAGGCCCGCGCGTACGGCGCCGACCTGGCGCTGCTGATCGTCGCCGCGCTGGAGCAGGAGGCCCTGGTCTCGCTGATCGAGCGCGCCGAGTCGATCGGGCTGACGCCGCTGGTCGAGGTGCACGACGAGGAAGAGGTCCAGCGGGCCGTGGACGCCGGTGCGCGGATCATCGGGGTGAACGCCCGCAACCTGAAGACCCTCGAAGTCGACCGCGGCAACTTCGCGCGGATCGCGC
The DNA here is from genome assembly GCF_022271435.1 of Streptomyces monomycini. Taxonomy (GTDB): domain Bacteria; phylum Actinomycetota; class Actinomycetes; order Streptomycetales; family Streptomycetaceae; genus Streptomyces; species Streptomyces monomycini. The sequence continues at coordinate 36,735 of NZ_JAFIQY010000041.1, forward strand.
CGGAGATCCCGGACCACATCGTCAAGATCGCCGAATCGGGCGTGCGCGGGCCACACGACCTGATCGCCTACGCCAACGAGGGCGCCGACGCCGTCCTGGTGGGCGAGTCGCTGGTCACCGGCAAGGACCCGAAGGCCGCCGTCGCCGACCTGGTCGCGGCCGGCTCGCACCCCGCCATCCGGCACGGACGGAGCTGACCGCTCCCCATGATCACCGCCCGCCTCCACCGCCCCGGCCCGGGACCCGTCCCGGGGCCGGCCGGCGTGCTCGCCGCGGCCGGTGCCGCGCGCGATCCGCACGCGGCGCTGGGGCGCGGGTGCCGGCCGCGTGGCTGCCGGGCGCCGGCCCGCCGGGTGCGCGGGCGGCGGGTCAGGTATCACATCGGCGCGGAGCCGGGCCAGATCAACGGCCGCCGATGGCGGTCGTGACGGCGCGCTGTAGCCGCTCGTTGCCGGGCGTGGGTGATTGATCCCCGTACGGGGGTTCCGTCCTCAGTGTCCGTTCCTTCGCGCCATGTCGGCCTGTGTGCCGTTCCGTCCCGCTCCCTGCCTGTCCGGCAGGGTGGCCCGACGGACCGTCCGCCCGCAGACCGTGGCGTGCGCAACGCTCCGCGGCCCCGCTTCCGTCCATGCCCCGCCATTCCGTCTCCACGTCGTCGCCGTATGCGGCGCACCCGTGGTGCCGTGCGAGGGGCGCGTCGGGCGCGGGGCGCACCGCACACCGTGATGCCCGTAGATCCAGACTTCCGGGGCAGTCGCCCCGTTCAAGGAGTACGTCGGATGTCTTCTGACTTCTTCATCCCGGACCCGGAGGGTCAGGTCCCGAACGCCCGAGGCTATTTCGGCGACTTCGGCGGCAAGTTCATCCCCGAGGCGCTGGTCGCCGCGGTGGACGAGGTGGCCGCCGAGTACGAGAAGGCCAAGGCGGACCCGGCCTTCGCCGCCGAGCTGAACGACCTGATGGTCAACTACACCGGGCGGCCCAGCGCCCTGACCGAGGTGCCGCGGTTCGCCGAGCACGCCGGCGGCGCCCGGATCTTCCTCAAGCGCGAGGACCTGAACCACACCGGCTCGCACAAGATCAACAACGTGCTGGGCCAGGCGCTGCTCACCCGGCGCATGGGCAAGACCCGCGTCATCGCCGAGACCGGCGCGGGCCAGCACGGCGTGGCCACCGCCACCGCCTGCGCCCTCTTCGGCCTCGAATGCACCATCTACATGGGCGAGATCGACACCGAACGGCAGGCCCTGAACGTCGCCCGGATGCGGATGCTCGGCGCCGAGGTCATCGCCGTGAAGTCCGGCAGCCGCACCCTCAAGGACGCCATCAACGAGGCGTTCCGGGACTGGGTCGCCAACGTCGACCGCACCCACTACCTCTTCGGCACGGTCGCCGGACCGCACCCCTTCCCGGCCCTGGTCCGCGACTTCCACCGGGTCATCGGCGTCGAGGCCCGCCGCCAGATCCTGGAGCGTGCCGGGCGCCTCCCGGACGCCGCGGTGGCCTGTGTCGGCGGCGGCTCCAACGCCATCGGCCTGTTCCACGCGTTCCTTCAGGACGCCTCCGTACGGCTCGTCGGCTGCGAACCCGGCGGCCACGGCGTGGCGACCGGTGAACACGCCGCCACCCTCACCGAGGGCACCCCCGGCATCCTGCACGGCTCCCGCTCCTACGTCCTCCAGGACGAGGACGGACAGATCACCGAGCCGTACTCGATCTCCGCCGGACTGGACTACCCGGGCATCGGCCCGGAGCACTCCTACCTCAAGGACTCCGGCCGCGGCGAATATCGCGCCGTCACCGACGACGCGGCCATGCAGGCCCTGCGGCTGCTGTCGCAGACCGAGGGCATCATCCCGGCCATCGAGAGCGCCCACGCACTGGCGGGCGCCCTGGAGATCGGCCGGGACCTGGGCACGGACGGGCTGATCCTGGTCAACCTGTCCGGGCGCGGCGACAAGGACATGGACACCGCGGCCCGCTACTTCGGGCTGTACGGGTCGCCCGCCGACGACACGGTGGAGGCCGACGACACCGACGCCACGGACACCGCGCTCGGCGCGCACGACGAGGGGAGCAAGTGATGGCGGGCAACGTCGGGCTGCTCAGCAGCACCCTGGCCGCGGCCAAGGAGGAGAACCGGGCCGCGCTGGTCGGCTATCTGCCGGCCGGCTTCCCGACCGTGGACGGCGGGGTACGGGCCGTCACCGCGATGATCGAGGGCGGCTGCGACGTCGTCGAGGTCGGGCTGCCGCACAGCGACCCGGTCCTGGACGGCCCGGTCATCCAGACCGCCGACGACATCGCGCTGCGCGGCGGCGTCAAGATCAAGGACGTCATCCGCACGGTCGGCGAGGCCCACGCGGCGACCGGCGCGCCGGTGCTGTGCATGACGTACTGGAACCCGGTGGACGCGTACGGCGTCGAGCGCTTCGCCGCCGACCTGGCCGCGGCGGGCGGGGCCGGCTGCATCCTGCCCGACCTGCCGGTCGAGGAGTCCGGGGTGTGGCGCGCGGCGGCCGAACAGCACGGCCTGGCCACCGTGTTCGTGGTCGCGCCGAGCAGCCGGGACGAACGCCTCGCGAAGATCACCGAGGCGGGCAGCGGCTTCGTGTACGCGGCCTCGCTGATGGGGGTCACCGGCACCCGTGAGTCGGTCGGCCGCGAGGCGCAGGGCCTGGTCGAGCGCACCCGGGCCACCACCGACCTGCCGGTCTGCGTCGGCCTCGGCGTCTCCAACGCCGAACAGGCCGCGGAGGTCGCGCGGTTCGCGGACGGGGTCATCGTGGGGACCGCCTTCGTCAAGCGGCTGCTGGAGGCCGGGGACGACCTGGAGGCCGGCCTCGCGGGCGTCCGCGCACTGGCCGGTGACCTGGCGGCGGGCGTACGCAAGCGGGGGTGACTCCGGGCGGCGTGCGGTCGCGTGTCGGCTGTGGTCGCTCGCCTGCTTGGTCGCTCGCCCGCTGTGGTCGGAGGCTTGCTGTGGCCGGTCGCCTGCTGTGATCGGACGGCTGATGCGGTCGTACGTCTGAGTGGGCGCCGGCGCGTGTCCGGGCCGGTGCCCGGCGAGGCTGTCCCTCGTTAGGACGAAGAACGCGGCGGAGGGGTGCGAGGGCGCCCCTCCGTTTCGTTGTTCAGGGGCGTGAGCCAGAACAATCAAGACAAAAAGAGCAGCGCCCGTGAGCGGCTGCAGGCCCAGCGCGCGAAGGAGAAGGCGCGCGAACGGCGCGGCCGCCAGCTGAAGGTCGCCGGGGCGGTGGTGGCGGTGCTGGCCGTCGCCGGCGGCGTCGGCGTCTGGGCCGCCTCCTCCTCGGACGACGACTCCGGCAGCGGCAAGGTGGCCCTGCCCAAGGGCACCCAGGACAGCGACAAGCCCGCGGTGCCGGTCGGCAAGAAGGAGGCCCCGTCCACGCTCACGGTGTGGGAGGACTTCCGCTGCCCCGCCTGCGCTCAGTTCGAGAAGGGCTTCCGCGGCGCCATCCACGAGCTGGAGGACGCCGGACTGCTCAGGACCGACTACCACCTCGCGACGATCATCGACGGCAGCATGCGCGGCAAGGGATCGGCCACCGCCGCCAACGCCGCGCTCTGCGCCCAGGACGCGGGCCGCTTCCGCGAGTACCACGACGTGCTGTACGAGAACCAGCCGCCGGAGCAACAGGACCGGTTCGCCGACAAGAAGTACCTGATCCAGCTGGCCGGCAAGGTGAACGGGCTGGTCAGCGATACCTTCGAGCAGTGTGTCGACAAGGGCACCTACATGGACTTCGTGTACAAGTCCAACTCCGCCTTCACCAACTCCGGCCACCAGGGCACCCCGACGGTCCTGCTGGACGGCAAGAACCTCGCGGAGGAGAAGAACCTCACCCCCGACGGGCTCAAGCAGAAGGTGCGGGACGCCGCCAAGGACAAGAAGGCGGGCGGGGCTTCCGGGGCCGCAGGGTCCTCCGGGTCCGCTGGGTCCTCCGGGGCCGCTGGGTCCTCCGGATCCGCTGGGTCCTCCGGATCCGCGGGGGACAAGGCGTCCGGGGCGAAGCCCGGCGGCGGCACGGTCGGCGCCTCGGCGGGCAGCAGCGCCGGGCACTCGGCGGGCAGCGGATCAGGACACTCGGCGGGCGCCTCGGCCGGTACGGGCCACGGTGCCGGTCAAGGAGCCGGAACGGGACAGGGTGCCGGTGCCGGGCAGGGGTCCGGTACGGGCCACGGTTCCGGGGCGGACGCCGGGCACACAGGGGGGAGCGCGGGCCGGGTTCCGGCCCCTTGACCGGCACCGTGAGGCGGCGGTTCGGCGTGGTGCCTTCCGTACCCGTGTCCGCGCACCTGCCGGTGCCGGGCGGGCGCCGGCGCTGTCCGTGTTCCGGGCGCCGGGCGGGCACGTAACCGACCTCCCGCCGTGCCGGTCGTTACACAGCCGTAGCCGGGTGGGTTGTCGCCGCGCCCACCTGGCGCGGTAGCGTCGTCCCTGCCATGGACCTCGCATTCATTCCCAGCCCGTCGACGGGCGTCGTACACCTCGGCCCGATTCCGCTGCGCGGGTACGCCTTCTGCATCATCATCGGCGTCTTCATCGGCGTCTGGCTCGGCAACAAGCGCTGGATCCAGCGCGGTGGCCGCTCCGGGACCGTCGCGGACATCGCCGTGTGGGCCGTGCCCTTCGGGCTCGTCGGCGGCCGCCTCTACCACGTCATCACGACGTACGAGCCGTACTTCGGCGAGGGCGGTCACCCCCTCAACGCCTTCAAGGTCTGGGAGGGCGGCCTCGGGATCTGGGGCGCCGTCGCGCTCGGCGCGGTGGGCGCCTGGATCGGCTGCCGCCGGCGTGGCATCCCGCTGCCCGCCTACATGGACGCGCTGGCGCCCGGCCTCGCCCTGGGCCAGGCGATCGGCCGCTGGGGCAACTGGTTCAACCAGGAGCTCTACGGCCGCGCCACCGACCTCCCATGGGCGCTGAAGATCAGCGACGACCCGTCCATCGGCCGGGTCGGCGGCACCTACCACCCGACGTTCCTGTACGAGTCGCTGTGGTGCATCGGTGTCGCGGTGCTCGTCATCTGGGCGGACAAGCGCTTCAAGCTGGGCCACGGACGGGCGTTCGCGCTGTACGTGGCGTCCTACTGCGCCGGCCGCGCCTGGATCGAGTACATGCGGGTCGACGAGGCCCACCACATCCTGGGCCTGCGCCTGAACGTCTGGACCGCACTCCTCGGTCTCGTCGTGTCCGTCGTCTACATCGTGGTCTCCGCGAAGAAGATCCCGGGCCGTGAGGAGGCCGTCGAGCCGGGCGCGCCGGACGCGGCCGCGGACGACGCCGGGACGGGGGAGACCGGCACCGAGTCGAAGAAGGCCGGCGCCAAGGCGGCGAAGGCCGAACCCGAGACCACCAAGGCGGCGCCCAAGACGGCCGAGGGAGCGCCCAAGGCCGCGGGCAGCGGCAAGGGGAGCGCGGCCGGCAGTCCCGCGAAACTGACGAAGGACGCCGACTCCGGGAGCCGGAGCGGCAAGGACTCCTGACGCCGGTCGTGGCGCCCGGCGTCACGCCGCGCGGCACACCGCCGAAGACCGGCAGAGGCCGCCCGGACCCCAGCGGGGCCGGGGCGGCCTCCGCCGTTTCCGGCGGTACGCGCGTCACGGGAATTCATTTTCCCGCCCGGAACGCGGCCGTGTCAGAAATGGGCAGTCAGGGGAAATGTCCATTCCCGGTACCGGCCGGTTTCATGCGCTGCCGTCACAGGATTTCGATGGCCTTCACCTTCGGCGGACGGTTGGGGTAGGAAATGTCGGTCCACCGGTTGACCCGCACCGAATCGCCGTTGTCGTCGTAGTAAATCAGGTCGTTGTTGCCCGTGTAGATCCTGTCGACCCACCAGTTGCCGAAGTCGATCCGCCCGCCGTTGGCGTAGCAGTCCACGCTGTTCTTGTTGCCGCTGTGCGACCAGATCTTCAGGAAGTTCTCCCCGGCGCGGCACTCGACCTTGTTGATGGCGAATGCGTTGCCGGTCGGCATGGCCACGGTGAACATGGCAGCCGCGGCGCACGCCACGGCTACGGAACGCCCGACCCTTTTCGTCTTGGACAGCATGTGTTCTCCTCAATTCGAATGTCGAACCGGAGGGCACGCGGCGACCGACGTACATCGCAGCGTGCCGAACGAATATCTGAATGACCCGGAACCGCGGCCATCAGATCGTCTCGTCCTGACAAAAAAGACGATCCTGTAAATCTCCTGTACATGGCAATCTTCTTCCTGGTCCCCGGCTGGAATACGCCCCCGATTGTCCGGATCGACTCTATCTCTGATGAGTTGTCAGCTTCGAACCTCAGTGTCAGCTGACGTGGCTACCGCCGTAAAAGCCCTGCTCCGCGCCGGTCTCGGGTGGTTCAGCCGCCGGCCAGGGCTATGAGGAACCGCGTCTCCGGGTCGTCCCGCCGCGCACAGATCGCGAGGGCCGCGTTGAGGGCGGCCAGGGCCCGGCACCAGCCCAGTACGCGGTCGGGGGACTGGCCGGGCACCGACGCGGCCAGTGCCTCGGCCCGCTCTTCCAGCGCGGCGGGCGTCGTGACTCCGCCCAGCACCCAGTCCACCGCGTCGAAGTCGGGATCGCCCCACGCGGGCCGCGGATCGATGGCCACCATGCGGGCGCCCGGCCCTGACAGCACGTTGCCCGGGTGAAGATCGCCGTGCACCAGGGCTCGGGGCCCGCTGGTGGCGAGATCCAGGGCCGCTGCCCGCGCCCGGCCGAGCACCACCGGATCGAGTGGGCCGCTGACGCCGGACGCTGCCAGTCTGCGGCCCGTCAGGTGGAACAGGGAGTCGACCCGGTGCGCCAGGGGTTGCACCGCCGAGGATTCCTCCGGTGTGGGAGCGGGGGCCCGCAGGTCCCGCAGCAGGGCCGCGACCTCGGGTAGGCGCCAGTCCAGTTGCCTCACCGGCACACCCGGCTTCACGTCCTCCAGCAACAGGGCGCCGGCCGGGAGGTCGTGCGCCAGCAGTGGGACGACCGACGGGGTCCCTGCCCAGGCGGACAGGGCTTCGGCCTCCTCGCGGGCGATGGCGGGCTCCGGTGTGAGCTTCAGCCATGCCGAGGTGCCGGTGTCCTGGCGCCGGCAGCGGAACACCCGCGAGGTGCCGCCGCCGTTCGCCTCGACAAGGTCCAGGCGCCAGCGGGCGGTGAGGGCGCCCACGAGATCCGGCAGGGACTCGCACCAGGCGCGCACCTTCCCCCCGAACCGGACGACGAGCCGGTCGCGAACCTCCGGCGTGACACGCGTCAGCTCTCGCTCCGCGGCTCCCGCAGTCGGATGATGCCGTCCGTTCATGTCCCGCCCCCTCGCGCGTCGTCAGTTCACGGGCCGTCGGTCCGTACACCGGCAGTCCGTACACGTGCAGTCCGTTCACCGGCGGTACGTACACATGCGGTACGTACACATGCGGTACGTACACGTGCGGTCCGTACACCGGCAGTTCGCCCACCGTCGGTGAACCTGTGATCAGAATCCCGCGCCGGGCCTCCCGGCCGCATTGAGGTTTTCCGCAGGATCGTCTGCGGTTTCCCGCACCCCGCCCCGCCCCGCCGTCCCTCGCGATGTGATCCACCCCTCACCACCACCTGACCCGCCCGCAAACCCGCAGGTCAGCGCAGTAAGTTCGGCCTTCCTTGCTAGCGCGACGGGGCGTGCGGCGCATAGCTTCGAGGAGTTGGAGGGGGAAGCGCCGGCATCGGCCCACACCTCGCGAGAAGGGAACGGGTCCCCATATGTCTGTCATGGATGTCATGGACGCTTCGGCGCCCACGCACATAGCCCACCGCGACAACCACACCCACCGCGACGTGAACGGCGGCTGGCTGCGCCCCGCCGTCTTCGGCGCGATGGACGGGCTGGTCTCCAACCTCGCCCTGATGACCGGCGTCGCCGGCGGCGCGGTCTCCCAGCAGACCATCATCATCACCGGCCTCGCGGGGCTGGCCGCGGGCGCGTTCTCCATGGCGGCCGGCGAGTACACCTCGGTGGCCTCCCAGCGGGAGCTGGTCCTCGCCGAACTGGACGTGGAGCGGCGGGAGCTGCGCAAGCACCCCAAGGACGAGCTGGAGGAGCTGGCCGCGCTGTACGAGTCGCGCGGTGTGGAGCCGGAGCTGGCCCGTGAGGTGGCCAGGCAGCTGTCGAAGGACCCGGAGCAGGCGCTGGAGATCCATGCCCGCGAGGAGCTGGGCATCGACCCGTCCGACCTGCCCTCGCCGACGGTCGCCGCCGTCTCGTCCTTCGGTTCCTTCGCGCTGGGCGCCCTGCTGCCCGTCCTGCCCTATCTGCTGGGCGCCTCCCAGCTGTGGCCCGCGGTGCTGCTGGCACTGGTGGGGCTCTTCGGGTGCGGAGCCGTCGTGGCGCGGGTGACGGCACGGTCCTGGTGGTTCAGCGGTCTGCGGCAGCTGGCCCTCGGCGGCGCGGCGGCGGGTGTGACGTACGTCCTGGGCACATTGTTCGGTACGGCCGTAGGGTGACCCTTCGTGCAGCACTATGCGGACCCCCGTATAACTAAAGCGTTACCAGACGGTTTCGTTCGATGAGGGGCCGGGCATAAGGCCCAAGCGTTGCGGGCAATGTCGCCTGCTCGAAAACGACGCACACGACGCCGGTGGAGGCCGATCCGTCCGCCCGCGTCCTCGGTCCACCGCCACGAGTGGTGTCCGCATCCTGGAAGGCTCTATCCGCTTTTCGAGAAGCGAGCCATCCTGTAACCTGCACGAAATTTCGCGGAGGGCCAACGTCGTCCCTCGGTACTGCCCCCCAGAGCCGAGCGCCTGGGAGGGACCCCCATTGCCACGACGACGTTGGGAGAGCCGATGCGTTCCGCGTCCACGCACTCCGCGACCACCGGCAGCGCCAGCGCCGCCGCCTGGTCGCCCATGGACGGGCGCCCCGCCCCGCAGGGAATGTACGACCCCCGCAACGAGCACGACGCCTGCGGCGTCGGCTTCGTGGCGACCCTCACCGGCGAGCCCAGCCACGCACTGGTCGAACAGGCCCTCACCGTCCTGCGCAACCTGGAGCACCGCGGCGCGACCGGCTCCGAGCCCGACTCCGGAGACGGTGCCGGCATCCTCCTCCAGGTCCCGGACGCCTTCCTGCGCGAGAGCGTCACCTTCGCCCTGCCCGACGCCGGCGCGTACGCCGTGGGCATCGCCTTCCTGCCGTCCGTGGCCGAGGACGCCGCGGCCGCTGTCTCACGAATCGAGACGATCGCGTCCGAAGAGGGTCTGGACGTCCTCGGCTGGCGGGTCGTCCCGGTGGCCCCGCAGCTGCTCGGCAACGGCGCCCGCGCCACGATGCCCGCCTTCTCCCAGCTCTTCGTCACCGACAAGCGCGGCGTGGGCGACAAGCACGGCCAGGACACCGGCCTCGCCCTGGACCGCAAGGCGTTCGTGCTGCGCAAGCGCTGCGAGCGCGAAGCGGGCGTGTACTTCCCTTCGCTGTCGGCCCGCACCATCGTCTACAAGGGCATGCTGACGACCGGGCAGCTGGAGCCGTTCTTCCCGGACCTGTCCGACCGCCGCTTCGCCACCGCGATCGCGCTGGTGCACTCCCGCTTCTCCACGAACACCTTCCCGAGCTGGCCGCTGGCCCACCCGTACCGCTTCGTCGCCCACAACGGTGAGATCAACACCGTCCAGGGCAACCGCAACTGGATGCGCGCCCGCGAGTCCCAGCTCGCCAGCAAGCTCTTCGCGGACGCCACCGGCGACAGCACGAACCTGGAGCGCCTCTTCCCGGTCTGCACGCCGGACGCCTCCGACTCCGCCTCCTTCGACGAGGTCCTGGAGCTGCTGCACCTCGGCGGCCGCTCGCTGCCGCACTCGGTGCTGATGATGGTCCCGGAGGCCTGGGAGAACAGCACCTCGATGGACCCCGCGCGACGGGCCTTCTACGCGTACCACTCCACGATGATGGAGCCCTGGGACGGCCCGGCCTGTGTCACCTTCACCGACGGCACCCAGGTCGGCGCGGTCCTGGACCGCAACGGCCTGCGCCCCGGCCGCTACTGGGTCACCGACGACGGCCTGGTGGTCCTCTCCTCCGAGGTCGGCGTCCTGGACATCGACCCGTCCAGGGTCGTCCGCAAGGGCCGCCTGCAGCCCGGCCGGATGTTCCTGGTGGACACCGCCGAGCACCGCATCATCGAGGACGACGAGATCAAGGCGCAGCTCGCCGCCGAGCACCCGTACCAGGAATGGTTGGACGCGGGCCTGATCGAGCTGGCCGACCTGCCCGAGCGTGAGCACATCGTGCACACCCACGCCTCGGTCACCCGCCGTCAGCAGACCTTCGGCTACACCGAGGAGGAACTGCGCGTCATCCTCGCGCCGATGGCCAAGGCCGGTGCCGAGCCCATCGGCTCGATGGGCACCGACTCGCCGATCGCCGCCCTCTCCGAGCGCCCGCGGCTGTTGTTCGACTACTTCACCCAGCTGTTCGCGCAGGTCACCAACCCGCCGCTGGACGCCATCCGCGAGGAACTGGTCACCTCGCTGATCTCCTCGCTCGGCCCGCAGGGCAACCTGCTGGAGCCGACCGCGGCCTCCTGCCGCAGCGTCATGCTGCCCTTCCCGGTGATCGACAACGACGAGCTGGCCAAGCTCATCCACATCAACGCCGACGGCGACATGCCGGGCATGAAGGCCGTCACCCTGTCCGGTCTGTACCGGGTCTCCGGCGGTGGCGAGGCACTGGCCGCCCGGATCGCCCGGATCTGCGCCGAGGCCGACGCCGCCATCGAGGACGGCGCCCGCCTGATCGTGCTCTCCGACCGGCACTCGGACGCCGAGCACGCCCCGATCCCGTCCCTGCTGCTCACCGCCGCGGTGCACCACCACCTCATCGGCACCAAGCAGCGCACCCAGGTCGGGCTGCTCGTCGAGGCCGGTGACGTGCGCGAGGTGCACCACGTCGCGCTGCTCATCGGGTACGGCGCCGCGGCCGTCAACCCGTACCTGGCGATGGAGTCCGTCGAGGACCTGGTCCGCGCCGGTACGTTCCTGCCGAAGGACACCGACCCCGAGCCCGCGATCAAGAACCTGATCAAGGCGCTGGGCAAGGGCGTCCTGAAGGTGATGTCCAAGATGGGCATCTCCACCGTCGCCTCCTACCGGGGCGCGCAGGTCTTCGAGGCCGTCGGCCTGGACCAGGCCTTCGTGGACGCGTACTTCCACGGCACCACCACGAAGATCGGCGGCGCCGGCCTCGACGTGATCGCCAAGGAGGTCGCCGCCCGGCACGCCAAGGCGTACCCGGCCACCGGCATCGCCGCCACCCACCGCGCGCTGGACATCGGCGGCGAGTACCAGTGGCGCCGCGAGGGCGAGCCGCACCTGTTCGACCCGGACACGGTCTTCCGCCTCCAGCACTCCACCCGCTCGCGCCGCTACGACATCTTCAAGCAGTACACGGACCGGGTGAACGAGCAGTCCGAGCGCCTGATGACGCTGCGCGGCCTGTTCTCCTTCAAGTCCGACCGGCCCGCGGTGCCGCTGGAGGAGGTCGAGCCCGCCTCCGAGATCGTCAAGCGCTTCTCCACCGGCGCGATGTCGTACGGCTCCATCTCCCAGGAGGCGCACGAGACCCTCGCCATCGCCATGAACCAGCTGGGCGGCAAGTCCAACACCGGTGAGGGCGGCGAGGACCCGGAGCGCCTGTACGACCCGGCGCGCCGCTCCTCGATCAAGCAGGTCGCCTCCGGCCGCTTCGGTGTGACCAGCGAATACCTGGTCAACTCCGACGACATCCAGATCAAGATGGCGCAGGGCGCCAAGCCCGGCGAGGGCGGCCAGCTGCCCGGCCACAAGGTCTACCCGTGGGTCGCCAAGACGCGGCACTCGACGCCCGGCGTGGGCCTGATCTCGCCGCCGCCGCACCACGACATCTACTCCATCGAAGACCTCGCCCAGCTCATCCACGACCTGAAGAACGCCAACCCGCAGGCCCGCATCCACGTGAAGCTGGTCTCCGAGGTCGGCGTTGGCACCGTCGCCGCGGGCGTCTCCAAGGCGCACGCGGATGTCGTCCTGATCTCCGGACACGACGGCGGTACGGGTGCCTCCCCGCTGACCTCCCTGAAGCACGCGGGTGGCCCCTGGGAGCTGGGCCTGGCCGAGACCCAGCAGACGCTGCTGCTCAACGGCCTGCGCGACCGGATCGTGGTGCAGACCGACGGCCAGCTCAAGACCGGCCGCGACGTGGTCATCGCCGCCCTGCTGGGCGCCGAGGAGTACGGCTTCGCGACCGCGCCGCTGGTGGTCTCCGGCTGCGTCATGATGCGCGTGTGCCACCTGGACACCTGCCCGGTCGGCATCGCCACCCAGAACCCGACGCTGCGCGAACGCTTCAGCGGCAAGGCCGAGTACATCGTCAACTTCTTCCAGTTCATCGCCGAGGAGGTCCGCGAGATCCTCGCCGAGCTGGGCTTCCGCTCGCTGGAGGAGGCGGTCGGTCACGCCGGCCTGCTGGACACGTCCAAGGCCGTCAACCACTGGAAGGCGCAGGGCCTGGACCTGGCCCCGCTGCTGCACGTGCCCGAGCTGCCCGAGGGCGCCGTACGCCACCAGGTCACCGTCCAGGACCACGGCCTGGCGAAGGCGCTCGACAACGAGCTGATCAAGCTGTCCGCCGACGCGCTGTCCGCGGACACCGCCGAGGCCGCGCAGCCCGTACGGGCGCAGGTCGCGATCCGGAACATCAACCGGACCGTCGGCACCATGCTCGGCCATGAGGTGACCAAGAAGTTCGGCGGCGCGGGCCTGCCCGACGACACGATCGACATCACCTTCACCGGCTCGGCCGGCCAGTCCTTCGGCGCGTTCCTGCCGCCCGGCGTCACGCTGCGCCTGGAGGGCGACGCCAACGACTACGTCGGCAAGGGCCTGTCGGGCGGCCGGATCGTGGTCCGCCCGGACCGCGGCGCCGACCACCTGGCCGAGTACTCGACCATCGCGGGCAACACCCTCGCCTACGGCGCCACCGGCGGCGAACTGTTCCTGCGCGGCCGCGTCGGCGAGCGGTTCTGCGTCCGCAACTCCGGCGCCACGGTGGTGTCCGAGGGCGTCGGCGACCACGGCTGCGAGTACATGACCGGCGGCCACGCCGTCGTCCTGGGCGAGACCGGGCGCAACTTCGCGGCCGGTATGTCCGGCGGCATCGCGTACGTCATCGACCTGGACCCGGCCAACGTCAACCGTGAGCTGTCCGCGGCCGTCTCCACCGAGCTGGACGCCACCGACCGGCAGTGGCTGCACGACGTCGTGCGCCGCCACCAGGAGGAGACCGGCTCCACCGTCGCCGCGAAGCTGCTGGCCGACTGGGACGCCGCGCTGCCCCGCTTCAGCAAGGTCATTCCGGCCACCTACCAGGCAGTGCTCGCCGCCAAGGACGCCGCCGAGCGAGCCGGGCTCTCCGAGTCCGAGACCCACGAGAAGATGATGGAGGCGGCGATCAATGGCTGACCCCAAGGGTTTCCTGACCACCGGCCGCGAGGTCGCGAAGACCCGCCCCGTCGAGGAGCGCGTCCGGGACTGGAACGAGGTCTACGTCCCCGGTTCGCTGCTGCCGATCATCAGCAAGCAGGCCGGGCGCTGCATGGACTGCGGCATTCCCTTCTGCCACAACGGCTGTCCGCTCGGAAACCTCATCCCCGAGTGGAACGACTACGCCTACCGCGAGGACTGGACGGCCGCCAGCGAGCGGCTGCACGCGACCAACAACTTCCCGGAGTTCACCGGTCGCCTGTGCCCGGCCCCCTGCGAGTCGGCGTGTGTGCTGGGCATCAACCAGCCGCCGGTGACCATCAAGAACGTCGAGGTCACCATCATCGACAAGGCGTGGGACAGCGGGGACGTCACCCCGCAGCCGCCGGAGCGGCTGTCCGGCAAGACCGTCGCCGTCATCGGCTCGGGCCCGGCCGGCCTGGCCGCCGCCCAGCAGCTCACCCGGGCGGGCCACACCGTCGCCGTCTACGAGCGCGCAGACCGTATCGGCGGGCTCCTCCGCTACGGCATCCCCGAGTTCAAGATGGAGAAGCGCCACATCAACCGCCGTATCGAACAGATGCGGGCGGAAGGCACCAAGTTCCGTACGGAGGTGGAGATCGGCCGGGACATCGACGCCGCCAAGCTGCGCAAGCGCTACGACGCCGTCGTGATCGCCGCCGGTGCCACCACCTCCCGCGACCTGAAGGTCCCCGGGCGCGAGCTGAACGGTGTCCACTTCGCGATGGAGTACCTGCCGCTCGCCAACAAGGTGCAGGAGGGCGACCTGACCGTCTCCCCGATCACTGCCGAGGGCAAGCACGTCGTGGTCATCGGCGGCGGCGACACCGGCGCGGACTGCGTCGGCACGGCGCACCGCCAGGGCGCGGCCTCGGTCACCCAGCTGGAGATCATGGGCAAGCCGGGCGACGAGCGGAACCCGGACCAGCCCTGGCCGACCTTCCCGATGCTCTACAAGGTCACCTCCGCGCACGAGGAGGGCGGCGAGCGGCTGTACTCCGTCTCCACCACCCACTTCGAGGGCGACGAGGACGGCAACGTCCAGTGGCTGCACCTGGCCGAGGTGGAGTTCAAGGACGGCCGTCCCGAGACGAAGCCGGGCACCGAGCGCCGGATCCCCGCGCAGCTGGTCACCCTGGCCATGGGCTTCACCGGCACCGACCAGGACAACGGCCTCGTCTCACAGTTCGGACTGGAGCTGGACGCACGCGGCAACATCGCCCGCGATGCCGACTTCGCGACCAACGTCCCTGGCGTGTACGTTGCGGGTGACGCGGGCCGCGGCCAGTCGCTGATCGTGTGGGCCATCGCCGAGGGCCGCTCCGCCGCCCGCGGTGTGGACCGCTTCCTGGCGGGCGCCAGTGCGCTGCCCGCCCCCGTCAAGCCGACGGACCGCGCACTGACCGTGTAGCGGCCCCGGCTCACAGATGTCCCGTACAACGACGTGCGGAACACCCGCGGCGCCTGCCTCCCTCCCCGACCGGAGGGCAGGCGCCGCGATCCATACGTGCCGGATTCAGCTCATACGTGCCGGATTCAGCGTCCGGTTTCGGGCACCAGTGAGCCGTCCGACGTGTCGGGGAGAGCCCTGGCGGCACGGGCTTCCCGGACCGGACGCGCCGTCCCGTCGAGGTCCTGGTGCAGGGTGCGGGCGAGGTCTTCGATCGTTCGGACACCGGCGTCCATGTTCGGGTGGTCCGCGGTCAGGACGACGAGCCCGTAGTCATGTCCTCCACCGGTGACCGCGCCGACGCTGTGCACCCGCCAGCCGCCGCTGCTCCGTTGCAGCCAGCCGTTCTTGACGTGCACCTTCGCCCCGGCCGGTGCGCCGGCCGGCACGCCCCAGCGCTGCTCGGGCACCACCCGGCCCATGAGGTCCAGGGCGTAGGCGCGGGAGGCGCCGCCGAGCACGGAGTTCTCGGAGGTGAGGAGCCGCATCAGGGTGAGCTGATCGGCGGCGTTGATCTGGGCCAGGCCCCAGTACCCTTCCGTGTCCGGAACGGTGTTGTGCATTCCGGCGAGCCGCAGGAAGCTGTTTATCCGCCCGAGGCCGGCCCGCTTCCACAGCGTGGTCGTGGCGTCGTTGTCCGACCGCGTAATCATTTTTTCCGCGAGCTTTTTCTCGTCCGCGGTCAGAGCGCGCTGTTCATCCTGGGCCTGCCGCAAGAGGGTGCCCAGCACCACGACCTTCACGACACTCGCCGAGTCGTACTGCCGGTCCGCGTCGTACGCGCACCGGGTGTCGCTCGTGCGGTCGTACAGGGCGAACGAGGTATGGCCGGAAGGGTGTGAACTCAGCACCTGGCCGAGATCCTTCGAGAGCCGGTCGGCGAGCCCGTTCTTGGCAGACGTGCAGGTCACCTCCGGGGCCCCCGGCTCCGCCGGGGTCGCCGCGGCGGCCGTCGCCGGGGCCGCGGCCGCGAGGAGCGAGGAAAGGGCGGCGGTGAGCACCGGCACGGCGGCGAAACGCCGCCGGGTGGAATCCAGGGTGCGTATTCGATGGCGCAAAGTGTTCCTTCGTCTTTCTGCTCGTGTTCACCGACAGGGCGTGGAAAGGAGGCATGGCGGCAGGGTGCTGCCAGTCGTTGCGCGGGGAATTCAGTCGTTGACCGGGCGTAGGGTCCGGTTGCGCACCGACCCGTCGGATCAGTGCAATTCACGCCGCAGGAGCATCCAGCACGAACGTTTCTGTGTCAATGGTGAAAATAACGCCACAGGGGTCGCGTACCGGCCGCCGGGGGAGACGTGCGGCTGCCCGCGTGGAGGGCGGGCAGGGGCCGGGGCCGGGGTGGGCGCTATTCCCCGACCTGTGTGATCCGGTCGTCGCCCAGGCGCGTCTGGACGTCCTGGAGCAGCAACTTCAGCAGGTCGGCCAGCTGCTCCTGCTGGTCCGGCTTCAGGCCGCTGACCAGCTCCGTCTCACGGTGCAGCACCCGGTCCACGGTCTCTTCCACGAGAGTGTGTCCGGCCGGGGTCAGCTCGACCCACACCGTGCGGGGGCGGCCCTCGCCCGGGCGGCGGACGACCAGGCCCTCGCGCTCGGCGCGGGCCACGCGCTGGGAGATCGCGCCGGCCGTCACCATGGAGCGGGCCGCGAGTTCGCGGGTGCTGAGGGTGTACGGGGTGCCGGCGCGGCGCAGCACGCTCAGCAGGTCGAGGGTGGCGGTGTCCACGCCGGCGCGGGCCAGTACCCGGCGCCGGTCGTCGCCCAGCAGCTTGGCCAGCTGCCACAGGGGCGTGACGATCCCGATGGACGAGACGGGCATGCCGGGGCGCTCGCGTTCCCAGGCGTCGGCGATCTCCTGGACGGGATACGGGGCGTCCGCGCTTGCCATGGGCCCTCCTGCGAGTGTTATGTTCAGACCTAAATTCAGGCCTAAATTTAGGTCTGAACGTATGACGTCGGGAGCTACCTTATGTCACGCACCATCCTGGTCACCGGCGGCGCCACCGGCATCGGCCTGGCCGTCGCCCGCCACTTCGCCGCCCAGGGCGACGCGGTCACCGTCACCGGCCGCCGTCCCGCGCCCCTGGAGAAGGCCGCCGAGGAGACCGGCGCCCGCGCGGTCGTCTGCGACCACACCGATCCCGCCGCGCTGGCCCGCCTCCTGGACGAGCTGCCCGAGCGGATCGACGTCCTGGTCAACAACGCCGGCGGCAACACCGACTTCGACGACGCGCCGGGCGACGACCTGGCCTCGTACGCACGGGCCTTCCGCGCCAACCTCGACGCGAACCTGCTCACCGCGGCCCTCACCACCAAGGCCGTGGAGGGCCGGCTCGCCGAGGGTGGCGCCGTCGTGCACATCGGCTCGATCGCCGCCGACCAGGGCTCGGGCTCCGGCGCGTACGGAGCGGCCAAGGCCGGACTCACCACCTGGAACCTCGACCTGGCGAAGGAGCTCGGCCCGCGCGGCATCACCGCCAACGTCGTCTCGCCCGGCTACATCGAGGACACCGAGTTCTTCCGGGACCGGCTCGCCGACGAGCGGCGTACCTGGCTGGTGGACGCCACCGCCACGGGGCGGGCCGGGCGGCCGGGGGACGTCGCGGCGGCGGTCGCGTTCCTGGCGTCCGAGGGGGCGCGGCACATCACGGGGCAGGTACTCAACGTCAACGGGGGCGCGTACAGGACGCGGTGAGGGGCGGTCGCGGGGGCTGCCGGGGCGGACGGGGCGAGGGGGAGAGGCCGGGGGAGAAGGGGAGAAGGCCTCTCCGGGAGAGGCCGAGGGGAGAGGGCGAGAGGGCAAGGAGGGGGCGGCCCGTGGGGGCTAGTCCGACTCCTCGGGACGGCCCTCCCCGGGTCGGTCTCCCTCGGGCCGACTCTCCCCGGGTCGGTCTCCCTCGGGCCGGCTCTCCCCGGCTCGGTCTCCCTCGGGCCGGCCCTCCCCGGTCCGGTCCTCCTCTTCGGCGAGCCGGGGCGGGAAGCCGCCCGTGGCGATCGGCCCCCACCGCAGTGGCGTCACCCGGATCAGCGACTTGCCCTGCGTGATCATCGCGGCGCGGTACTCGTGCCAGTCCGGGTGCTCGCCCGCGACGTTGCGGTAGTACTCGACCAGCGGCTCGACCGAGTCCGGCGCGTCCAGGACCTCCGCCTCGCCGTCGACCTGCACCCAGGGACCGTTCCACTCGTCGGACAGCACGAGCACGCTCACCGACGGCGCCCGGCGGGCGTTGCGGACCTTGGCGCGCTCCGGGTACGTCGCCATCACCAGCCGCCCGGAGTCGTCGACGCCGCAGGTCAGCGGCGATGCCTGGGGCGTGCCGTCGGAGCGCCGGGTGAGCAGGACCGCCCGGTGCCGGGGACGTACGAACTCCAGCAGGCCGTCGAGGTCCACGCGGGTGTTGGTGGCGATGGAAGGGCTCATACCGGCGAGCCTAGGCCGTGGAGTGCGCTCGAAGGGGGCGACGTCCCGGGGAGCGGCGCGGTCCGTCGTGTCCGCGCTATTGACTAAAAGTCAGCCGGGAACGACGCTGCTGGGCAGCCGTCGTAGCCGCACCCCGGGAGGACTGGTGGGTACAGGTTCGAGCACCGACGCACGGACCGGCGCGGGCGGGGACAGTGACGCGTTCCGGGCCCTGGCCGAAGCACTCGGCGCCCCGGCGCCGCCCGGCCTCGCTGCTGTTGCACCCGAAGACCTCGGCGTGCTGACGCGCGCGTTGCGCGCCCGTAAGGAGAGCCGCGCGGCCGGCCTCAACGACGCGGCCGAAGAGGCCCTGAAGCTGGTGCCCGCCCTCGCCCGCGGCCCCGTGCGCCGCATCCTGTTCCGCTGACCCAGCCGACCGGACGGTGGTCCCCATGGACACGCTCAGCAATCGCGCCGAGGCACAGAAGATCGCCCAGCTGCTCGATGTCCTGCCGGAACAGCTGGAGTTCCTGCACGGCCTGCCTGCCGAGGACGTACGGCAGCTCCGCGCCCGTACCGTCGACACGCTCTTCGACGACGTACCGGACATGCTCGACCGGATCGCCGCCGCCACCAAGCTCGTACCGGCCGGTGTCGCCGCCGCGATCTCGCAGAAGGCGCTCGGGCCGCGGCTGGCCGCCTCCGTGGCCGGGCGGCTGGACCCCGGCCGCGCCGCCGACATCATCGAGAAGCTGCCGGTCGCCTTCACCGCCGAGTCCTGCGGCCATCTGGACCCCCGCCGGATCGCCGGGATCGTCGACCGGCTGGACGAGGACCTCGTGGTCCGTATCGCCGTCGCCCTCGCCGAACGCGGCGACCACCTGACGATGGGACGCTTCGTCGGCCACCTGCGCGACCGGGCCCTGGAGCGGATCCTCCAGCTCATCGACGACGAGGTGGTGCTGCGCGTCGGGTTCTTCATCGACCTGCCGGAACGCCTGGACGCCATCCTGGAACTGATGGGGGAGGAGCGGCTGGCCTCGGTGGTGGCCGCGGCCGGCAACGGGCTGTGGCCCGAGGCGCTGGCCGTGGCCGGGCTGGCCGGTCCGGAGCGGCGCGCGCGGGTGGCCGCCCTCGCCGCCCGCCAGGACCCCGTACGGCTGGACGGGCTCGTCCGTACCGCGCACGAGCAGGGGCTGTGGGAGTCGCTGCTGCCGCTGGTGGCCCTGCTGTCCGAGGAGGACCGGCGGGCGGTCGCCGCCCTGCCGTCGCTGCGCGACGCCCAGGTGCTCGGCGCGGTCGTCCGGGCGGTCGTCGCGACCGGCCTGTGGGCGGAGTTCCTGCCGCTGGTCGCGGAGTTGCCGCCGGAGTCGCGCAAGGCGGTGGCGGACACGGCGGGGGCACTGCCGGACGCGGAGCTGGACGCGATGGTGCTGGAGGTCGGGAAGCAGGACCTGTGGGACGCGGTGCTGCCCCTGGTGGAGATCATGGACGAGCCGGCCAAGGAGCGGGTCTTCGCGCTGCCGGCCTTTCGGGAGCAGGGGTAGCTCTGTGGGCGGCGGCGGGGTTCGCCGTCCGCTCAATCCGCCCAGGGCGCAAAGCGGGTGGCTGGGTGAAGACCGCCCGCTAGCGTCCGGACCATGACTGCTTCTCCCGATGCCGGTCGTGTTTCTGCCGGCCCTGTCCCGATCGTCCCCGACGTCTGGCAACTGCCGTTCCCGGTGGGCCATGTCCACCTCGTGCGGCTGTCCGACGGCGGTTTCGCGGCCGTCGACACCGGCGTTCCGGGCTCGGCTCCCGTGGTCCTGGAGGCGGTGACCCGTCTCGCCGGAACGCCGGACGCGCTGCGGCAGATCGTGCTGACCCATTCCCACATCGACCACATGGGGTCGGCCGCCGACCTGGTGGCCGCCACCGGCGCCCGCGTCCTGGCGGGCGCGGCGGACGTCCCGGCCGTCTCCGGCAGCGCGCCCGAGCCGCCGGCGACGCTCACCGCCACCGAGGTGCCGCTGCTCGAACGGGTTCTGGCCGGCATGGCGGAGGCGGGCACGCCGCCGCTGAAGCATGTACAGGTGGACGTCGAACTGCACGACGGCGACATCCTCGACGGCTGGCCCGAGCCCGCCCACGTGCTCCACGTCCCGGGCCACACGCCGGGCAGTACGGCGCTGCACCTGCCTGCCGCCGGTGTGCTGTTCACCGGCGACCTCATGGGAACGGGACCGGACGGCCGGGTCGTCCTCGGCCCGTTCAACGTCGACCGGGCGGCGGCCGTCGCATCCTTCCGGCGGCTGGCCGCGCTGCCCGGCGTGGACACGCTGTGCGTGCCGCACGGCGTTCCGGTCCGTACGGGGGCGGCACGTGCCCTGGCCGCGGCCACGCCCGAGACCGACTAGCTGTGAGCCGGACGGCACAAGGGGGAGATCACGGGCCTCACGGGCGCGGAACGCCGGTCAGCGGGCCGCGTAGGCGACCGTCCTGAACGGCCAGTCCGCGGCCAGCCAGTCCCGTACCGCTTCGTACAGGGGCCGGTCCAGGTCGGCGCGGTCGGCCCGTACCCAGGAGCGGACCGTCGCGTCCGGGGCCGGACCCGGACCCGGGGCTCGGTCCGGAGCCCCGGGCGCCGTCTCGCCTGGTTCCGTACTGGTAGCTCCGTGTTCGTCCCGTACGGGATAGATGTACACGCACCCGATCACCTCACCGTCCGGTATCCCGATGACGGAGTACGTGAAACCCGTGCGCCGCTCGAAGTCCCGGGCGTGCCGCCGCAGGTCGCCGAGGTTCTCCTCGGGTGTCATCCCGGCCTCGGGCGGCCAGCCGCGGCCGGTGTACCCGGGAGTCGCCCTGATGTGCGTGATGCTGGTGGTCCAGGCGGCGTGGTCGGCGGTGTTGTGGTCCGGGGCGAGCGGTTCCAGCCGGAAGCGGTCGGTGGTCAGTCCGCGGGGGACGACGAAGTCGGCAGGCACGAAAGGCGGATGGCTCATGAGGTGAGAATAGGGTCCGGCGCGTCGCCCGACCGTGGCGCGGAACGGAACGGAAAGGCTTCTCCATGCAGCTGCACACCCAGGAGTGGGGTACCGGCGACCGGGTCGCGGTGCTGGTCCACGGCATCATGTCGGACCACCGGACCTGGCGCCGGGTGGGGCCCGCGCTGGCCGGGCGCGGCTACCGCGTCATCGCCGTCGACCTGCGCGGCCACGGCGCCAGCCCGCGTGGCCCGTACAGCGACGAGCTGTTCGCCGACGACCTGGTGGAGACCCTGCCAGCGGGCGTGGAGGTGGCCCTCGGGCACTCGCTCGGCGCGATGGCGCTGTCACTGGCGGCCGAGCGGCTGCGCCCGCGGCGCGCCGTCTACTCGGACCCGGCCTGGACCCTGGGCAACACCGAGCGTCCGATGGACCCCGCACTGTTTGTCGAGTTCAAGCGCGCCACCCGTCAGATGATCCGGGGCTTCAATCCGCGCTGGGAGGAGGCCGACGTGGAGATCGAGATGGCGACGATCGAGGCGTGGGACTCGGACACGGCGCTGGCTCTGTCCGGCGGTGACCTCAAGGAGCGCATACCGGAGCGGCCGGTGGTGCCGTCCCTGGTGCAGGTGGCCGGGGAGGGATTCCTGTTCACGGAGGCGGACAAGGAGCGGGTGGCGGAGCGCGGCTTCGAGGTCCGTACGGTCGAGGGCGCCGGGCACACCATCCACCGGGACGACTTCGACGGCTTCATGAAATCGCTGGAAGGCTGGATCTGACCGGAGGCCGGATCCGACCGGAGGCTGGAACTGACCGAGCGGCACCCGGGCCTGCCGCGACGCCATCCGCATCCGACCCGGCGGCATCCGACCGGCAGAACGCGGCTGCCGGTTTTGGCACCTGATGTTCAATCTTGTACCACCAAGGGGGTGGCCGGAAGCGGCGGCGGGCGCCGGTCGCCGCCCGGGGCGCTTTGCCGCGGTCCGCGACGGCTGATTAGGGTGTGGTCCGTGGTAGTAGCAACCACCCGCCCCGGTCGGCCCGCGGACCGGCGACCCGAAATCCCCTGAGGCAGCACAGCGATGACCGAACCGGCGATACCGGCCCGGGGCCCCGCCGCCGCGCCGGAACGTCCCACGCCGGTCTCCCCGCCACCCGCCAGGCCGCTCACCGAGGAGCGCATCACGGCCCTCGTACTGTCGTACCGCCAGACGCTGTTACGGTACGTCACCGGCCTGCTGCCCGCCGATCCGCAGCGCGCGGAGGACGTCGTCCAGGAGACGCTGCTGCGTGCCTGGCTGGAGAGCGACCTCTCCCGTGTGGGGGACGCCCGGCGCGAAGCCGGGTGGGAACCCGGTCTGCCCTGGCTGTTCCGGGTCGCCCGCAACGTCGTGATCGACTGGAGCCGTCGCGACAGCTCCCGGCCGGCGGTGCCGACCGGACTGCCGCCGGAGACGGCCGGCCCGGCGGACGAGGTCGCGCGCGTCGTGGAGCGGACGCACGTCGTCGGGTTGCTCGCCCAACTGTCCCGCCCCCATCGAGAGGTTCTGGTGTACACATACCTGCTCGGCTGTTCCGGACCCGACACGGCGCACGCGCTGGGCATACCGCCCGGCACGGTCAAGTCCCGGCTGCACCACGCGATGCACCACCTGCGGCGGGCCGCCGCGCCCGACGCCCGGGACCGCGGATGAGCGGCCCGGGCCGGATCGCGCCGCCGGGCACGGCGGCCGTCGTGGCACCGGCGCAGTCCCCGGTGCCGCTGGCCCTCGGTATGCCGGACCGCAATTCCTGGCTGATCCTCATCGGCTTCCTCGTCGTCCTGGTCCTGCTCATCTGGCTGCTCGCCCGGGCCGTGCGCAAGCAGGGCGGTCTCCGCCGCGCCTGCCGCCGGGTCGCCTGGGAGGTCCGGATGACCGCGCGGGCGTTCACCGCGCCGCTCCGCGCCTACCTGCGGCACCGGCGCTGCGCCCGGACCCTGGCCGCGTACTTCGCCGACCCGGCCGCGTACGAGATGTCCCGCGCGGCGCTCGACCGCGCGGACGCGGACGCGGGCGACGACTGCTACGCGCCGACGGTCCAGCTGGCCCAGGCCAGGGACCGGGTGCACGTCGTCGTCGCGGGCCGCGACCCGGCCGGTGCCGCAGGACCGGTTCTGCCCTGGACCGACGCGGCCGCCGAACCGGGGGAGTGGACCTGGTCGGCGCCCGCCGACGCGGTACGGGGGGCGTCGGCGGCGCACGGCCGGGCCGTACGGCTGCCGCTCGTCCTCGGCGTGGACCGCAAGTCGACGGGCGTGGTGCTCGTCGACTGGCTGCGCGGCCCCGCGGCGCTGGGCGTCGAGGGCGACCCGCAGGTGTCCCGCAGCGTGCTCCAGGCGCTGACGGCCCAGGTGGACCGGATGCCGGACGGGCCGCCGGTCCTGGTGGCGCACGGCGTGCACCCGCGCTTCCCGGGCCGCCCGCTGGCCGAGATCCTCACCGAACTGTCCGCGGACCGGTGGACGGACCCGGCGCAGGGACCGGAGCACGGATCGCAGCAGGCACCGCGGACCGTGGACGCGACGGCGATCCCGGTGGTCGTGTGCTGGGCGCCCACGGCCGACCAGGCGGCACGGCTGGCGGACCTGTGCGCACGGGGACGCGCCCGCGCGCTCGTCGGCGGGCGTCTGCCGGGCGCCTGCTGGGTCCTGCACGCCGAACCGGACGGGCGGCTGCTCGGCCCCGGGCCGCGGGTGGACGTGGAGTCGCCCGCGCTCGGCGGCGCCGTGGCCCGCACCGTACGGCGCAGGCAGCCCGCACCGCACTGCGTCCTGCCGGGCGCCGGTACGGGCATGGGCATGGACACGAACATGGGGACGCATCCGGGTACGGGTATGGGGCCGGGCGCCGGTCATTTCGGCCCCGCCGGGTCCGTACCCGAACCGGGCTTCGCCAAGCCCGACCTGCACAAGCCCGCACCCGCCCCCGCCCCGGCTCCCGCCGAGCCGGTGTGGGAAGAGACAGCCGTACTTCCGCCGGTGGCGCAGCCCGCCCAGCCGGCCCCGGCCCCTTGGCCCGCCGCGCCGCCCGCGCACGGTGACCACGGAGGCGGCGCCGCCCACCAGGGCACATTCCCCCGCGAAACCGCAGCCTCCGGAGCCGCTTTCGACGCCGACTTCGCCGAGCCCGAGCCGGGCGCCCCCGCTCCGGCCACCGCTCCCGGGGCGGCGCCCGCACCCGTACCCGCGCAGCGGCCGGACGCTCCCGGCGCTCAGCCCGAGCCCGACAGCGGCCCCCACAGCGGCTCCGGCCCCGACACCGGCGCAGGCCCCGGCGCAGCCGCCGACTTCGCGGAGCCGGACCTGGCCGAGCCCCGGGCCGCCGCCGCGCCGCCCGGCCTGGCCGGGGTGTCCGCCGCCTCCGGCACCCGCGGCGCCGCCGACGCCGACTTTGACCCCGCCGATCCCCAGGAACGGACCCCTCGTACCCCGTGAGACTCTTCGTCACCCTCGCTCCGGCCGCTCCGGCCCGGCCCGGCTCCCCGCAGCCCGCCCCCGAGCGGCGCGACCTGGTTCTGCACACCCCGGGCACGACCACCGTCGGCGCCCTGTCCGCGCGTCTCGCCGGTGACCACGCCACCGGCGACACGCCCCCCGCCCTCTTCCTCGGCGACCGCGAACTCCCCGCCGACCTGCCGGTGTCCGCCACCGGCATCCGCGACGGCGCGACGATCGGCGTCGGCGGTCCCGTACCGCCCGAGCCGGACGGCGGCTACGGACCCGACCGCACCGAGCTGCCGCCCCCGTCCCGCTCCGCCGACGGCGAGCGGCTGCCGCGCGCGCCCCGCGTGGAACTCCAGCTGATCGGCGGCCGGGGCGCCGGGCGGGTCTGGCCGCTGGACCTCGGTACGCACACCATCGGCCCCGCGGCGGGCAGTTCCGTACGGCTCCAGGGCCGTGACGTGCCCGGCGAGGGCATCCGGATCACCGTCCGCCCGGACGGCACGGTGCTGCTGGACGCCGGTGCGGCCGCCGACCGCCCGGCCGCCGACCGCCCGGCGGCGCACAGCGGCAGGCAGACGCCCGGCCACCGCACCGACGTGGCCCTGTCGGTGCCCGAGCCGCCGCCCGCCCGGCCGCGTGCCGACGCGACCCCGCTGCCGCCCCCGCCGCCGCCCGAACTGCCCGACCCGTACGCCGACACCCACCTGCCGGTGCCCGAAGGCTGGGTGGAGTGGCCGCTCGGCGGTGAGCTGCGGCTGGGCGAGTACCTGCTGCGGATCGCCGAGCCCACCGAGGCGGACGCCGCGGTGACGGCCTCCGAGGACGGCGCCCACCTGGACTTCAACCGACCGCCGCGGATCGTCCCGCCGCTGGTGCCGGAGCGGTTCACGCTGCCCTCGCCGCCCGCGCCGCCGCCCCGGCGCACCATCCCGCTGCTGGTGGTGATCGCGCCGATGTTCATGGGCATCGGCATGGTCGTCTTCCTGCACTCGTACTTCTACCTGATGTTCGCGTTCTTCAGCCCGGTGCTCGCCATCGGCAACTACATCAGCTCCCGGCGCAGCGGCTGGCGCGACTTCCTCACCTCGGTCGCCAACTACCGTGCCCGGCGCGCCTCGCTGGAGGACGACGTCAAGGGCATGGTCGAGCGCGAGCGCGGCCTGCGGGTCGCCGCCGGGCCCGACCCGGCCGCCGCCGGCATGTGGGCCGTCGGCCCCGGCGCCCGGCTGTGGGAACGCCGCCGCGGCCACCCCGACCACCTGCTGCTGCGCGTCGGCACCGTCCGCCAGGCGTCGCTGCTGACCATCGAGGACAGCTCCCGCGAGGACAACCACCGCTCGGTGAACTGGCAGATCCCCGACATGCCGATCGGCGTGGACCTGTGCGGGGACGGCGTCATCGGCATCTCCGGCGAGACCGACGCGGCCCGTGCCCTGGCCCGCTGGACGGTGGCGCAGGCCGCGGTCCTGCACAGCCCCCGCGACGTACGGATCACCGTGCTCACCGACGCGGCGGGCGCGCCCGCCTGGGAGTGGGTGCGCTGGCTGCCGCACGCCCGCCCCGGCGAGGGCGGCATCGCCGCGCCGCCCACCGGCGGACCCACCGTGACCGTCGGCAACGACCCGGAGACGGTCGCCAACCGGGTCTCCGAACTGGTCTCCGCGATCCGCTCCCGGGCCCGTTCGCGGGAGACCGCGATGGGCGGCGCGCTGCTCGCCGAGCCCGACCTCGTCGTGGTGCTGGACGGCGCCCGGCGGCTGCGTGACGTGCCGGGTGTGGTGCAGGTGCTCAAGGAGGGCCCGTCCGTACGGGTCTTCCTGATCTGCCTCGACCAGGAGGAGCGGATGCTCCCCGAGGAGTGCGTCACCGTCTGCACGGTCGGCGCCCGCGAGGTGACGCTGCGCCGTACCGGCAGCGCCGACCTCACCGGCATCCGCCCCGATCTGGTGGACACCGGCTGGTGCGAGCGGATCGCCCGCGCCCTGGCCCCCGTACGCGACGTCACCCCGGACGGCTCCGACGGCCTGCCGGACCGCGTCAAGCTGCTGGACCTGCTGGGCCTGGAGCCGCCGCAGGCCGCCGAACTGGCCGCCCGCTGGACCAAGCGCCCGGCCTCCACCGGCGTCCTGCTGGGCGCCGGCTACACCGGTCCGGTCACCTTCGACCTGGTCAAGGACGGCCCGCACGGTCTCATCGCGGGCACCACCGGAGCCGGCAAGTCCGAACTCCTCCAGACGCTGGTGGCCTCCCTGGCGGCGGTCAACCGGCCGGACGAGATGACGTTCGTGCTCGTCGACTACAAGGGCGGCAGCGCCTTCGCGGGCTGCGAGCGGCTGCCGCACGTGCTGGGCATGGTCACCGACCTGGACAGCCATCTGGTCGAGCGGGCCCTGACCTCGCTGACCGCCGAACTGACCCGCCGCGAACGCCTCCTGGCCGACGCGGGCGCCAAGGACCACACCGAGTACCGCGCGATGCGCCGCCGCGATCCCGCGATGGCGCCACTGCCGAGGCTGCTGCTCATCATCGACGAGTTCGCCACCCTCGCCCGCGACGTGCCCGAGTTCGTACCCGGCCTGGTCGGCATCGCCCAGCGCGGCCGTTCGCTCGGCCTGCACCTGCTGCTCGCCACCCAGCGCCCGGCCGGTGTGGTCACCGCCGACATCCGCGCCAACACCAACCTGCGGATCTCGTTGCGCGTCACCGACGCCCTCGACAGCCAGGACGTCCTGGAGGTCAACGACGCGGTCAGCATCTCCAGCGACACTCCGGGCCGCGCCCTGGCCCGGATCGGGCACCGTTCGGTGCTGCCGTTCCAGACCGCCTTCGTCGGCGCCGTACGCGACGCCGCGCAGGCCACACCCCAGGACATCGGGGACACCGGGGACACCGGCCAGGGCACGCAGGCCGGACCGCAGTCCGACGCCGACGTGTGGACCAGCGAACTCACCTGGTCGCTGCTGGGCCGTACGGCCGCCGAACCGGCCGAGGAGACCGCGGACCTCTTCGACGCCATCCAGGAGGCGATGGACGACCGCGACGCGCCCACCGACCTGACGGCCCTGGTCGACGCGGTCCAGCAGGCCGCCGCCGACCTGGAGATCGAGCGGCAGCCCAGCCCCTGGCTGCCCGCGCTGCCGCACGCCGTCAGCCTGGCCGAACTCCCCGACCGGCCCGACCCGGCCGACGGGCGTCTCGCGCCGGTCGTCTGGGGCCTGGCCGACCTGCCGGGCGCCCAGCGCCAGGAGCCCCTGGAGCTGGACCTCACCCGCTTCGGGCACCTGTACGTGCTGGGCACCCCGCGCTCCGGCCGCTCCCAGGTCCTGCGCACCATCGGCGGTGCCCTGGCCCGTCGGCACTCCAGCGCCGACGTCCACCTGTACGGCATCGACGCGGCCGGCGGCGCCCTGTCACCGCTGTCCGCGCTGCCGCACTGCGGCGCCGTCGTACCGCGCGCCGACCTGGAACGGCTGGGCCGCCTGCTGTCCCGCCTGACCGCCGAGATGAGCGCCCGCCAGGAACTGCTCACCTCGCACGGCGCGGCCAACCTCACCGAGCTGCGCGCCTTCCTGCCGGCCGCCGAACGCCCCGCCCACGTCGTCGTCCTGATCGACGGCTGGGACTCGCTGGCCGCCCTGCTCAACGACCACGACGGCGGCCGCCCGGTCCAGGAGCTGACCTCGCTGATCCGCGAGGGCGCGCCGATGGGCCTGCACGTCATCGCCACGTCCGAACGCGCGCTGATGACCGGCAAGGTCGCCTCGCTCAACGACGAGCGGCTGCTGCTGCGGCTGACCGACCGCAACGAGTACAGCCTGGCGGGCATCCCGCCGAAGCAGGTGCCGGCCGTCGTCCCGCAGGGCCGTGGCTGGCGCGGCGGCAGCGCCACCGAGGTACAGGTCGCGCTGCTCGGCGAGCGTACGGAAGGGCCGGTCACCGGCCGCGACCAGGCCGAGGCGCTCAAGCGCATCGGTGAACGGGCCGAACAGCGCGACCGCGACGTGCCCGCCGCACGCCGCCCCGCGCGCGTGCTCAGCCTGCCGCGTCAGGTGTCCTTCACCGACGCGTACGAGAAGGTCCCGGCTGCCGACCGGCGTCCGCTGTGGGGCCTGCTCGGTGTCGGCGGCGACGAACTCGGCGCCATCGGCGTGGACTTCGCGGCCGACGCGCCGTCCTTCCTCATCAGCGGCCCGCCCGGCAGCGGCCGGTCCACCGCGCTCACCACGCTCGCGGTGTCCCTGCTGGCCGGCGGCACCCGGGTGGTCGCGCTCACCCCGCGCGAATCGCCGCTGCGGGGCCTGGCCCGGCACCCGCGCGCCGTGGTCATCCAGGACCCGGACCCGCTGGCCGACGAGGTGACCGCGGCGCTCAACGCCGAGCCGGGGCCCGCCGTGGTCCTGGTCGACGACGCCGACCTGCTCGCCCAGCTGCCCGCGGCCGACGCGGCGCTGCGCGAGGTCGCCACCACCGGACGGGACCGCGGCATCGGCCTGGTCGCCGCCGCCACCGCCGAGACGCTGACCTCGGTGGGCATCGGCTGGCTCGGCCTCGTACGGCGGGTGCGCAAGGGCGTGCTGCTGTCGCCGCAGTCGCCGAGCGAGGGCGACATCCTCGGCGTACGGGTGCCGTACGACCTGCTGCGCGGCCGCCCGACGCCGGGCCGCGGCCTGACCGTCGACCCGGTCAGCGGCGCGCTGGTCTCGGTGCTGGTGCCGGAGACGGTGCTGCGCGACGGGGACGCCGGCTGACCGCACGGCGGGCACACACGACGGTGCCCCGCCACCGGACGAGAGTCCGGCGGCGGGGCACCGTCGTACGTACGGAAGGTCAGCCGGCCTTCTTGGTGCCCGCCGCGATGTCCGCGTCCATCTTCTCGATGTTGTTCTTGATCTGGTTGAACTGGTTGGCGAAGGAGTTGATGCTCTCCACGGCCTTCTGCAGCGACGCGGTGAGGTTGGTGTAGGACTCCTTCAGCGCCGGGCTGCTCTGCTGCATGAACATGCCGTTGTCCAGCAGGCCCTCGACGGAGGTCTTGGTGCTCAGCAGCAGCGGGTTGATGTCGTTGACGGCCTGGTTCATCACGCCGGAGACGCGCTGGATCTCGTTGTAGTCGATGTTGATGTTGCCTGCGGGCATGGTGCTGGCTCCCTGAATCGCTGTGATGGGTGGAGATCCGGACGGGGTCCGGGGTGCGGCGGGCCGGAGGGACGGGCCGTCAGTCGTCGGACTTCTTCGGCTTCCAGCCGGTGTCCCCCTCGGCGTCGTCGCTCGTCCACTCCTCCGTCTTGCCGTCGGTCACCACGGTCTTGGTGCCGCTGCCGTCCTCGTTGACCTCGATGGTGGTGGTCACCTCGTGGCCGTTGAGTTCCACGGAGGAGTGGGTCGTGCCTTTCACCGTCTGCTCGTTGCCGTCCTCGTCGGGACCGACGGTGGTGTAGGTGGTCTTGGTGTCCCGGTGACCGGTCTTCTGGTCGGTGACCGAGGTGGTGGTGCCGGTGGTGGTGCTCTCGTTGCCCTCGGTGTCCTTCGTCTTGCTCTTGAAGTCGTCCGTGGTGGTCTTGTGCTCCGGCGTCTCGGTCTTCGTGGACGTGCCGGTGGTGTTCGTGACGTTGCCGAAGACGTCCGTCGACTTCGAGTCGTACGTACCGTCGTCGTGGTAGTTCGTGGTGTCGGTCGCCTTCAGGCCGGTCTTGGTCTCCATGGTCGTGGTGACCTTCGTCGGCTCGCCGTCCGGCCCGTACTCGTACGTCGTCGTGGTCTTGTTGCCGTGCCCGTCGTCGGTGGTCCACTCGTGGGGACGCTCACCGGGCTTCTCGGGCTCCTTCGGCAGCAGCTTCGGGTCGAGGTCCGGGTGCTCCTTCTTGGCCTTCTCGACCGCCTCGTGCCAGGCGTTCCACTCCTTGTCGCGGGCCTTCCACAGGTCGGAGGAGATCTGGGCGCTCTGCTTGGCCGCCTTGTTGGCCAGGTCGAAGTCCCAGTCGGCCCACTTTTTCGCGACGCCCTCGTAGAGGTTCTTCAGCTTTTCCAGCTTCTCTTCCGAGCGCTTGAAGGAACCTTTCCACGTCGAGTAGTACTTGCGGATCGCCGCGACGGCCACCCGGGAGCCGACCTCGTCGACCGAGTACTCCTGCTTGCTCTCGCGGGCCTGCTTGACCTCGTCCTTCAGTTTGCCGGACTTCTGCGCGACATCGTTGAGCAGCTCGTAGTCAACGGCTATGTCGGACACGGTCACACCCCTCGCGCGGTTCGGAGATCACTTCACTCACATGGTCAAACGCAAGCGGAAGCGGAACGGTTCACCCCTGATCCGCGGAAGCGGCCCGAAGTGATGTCGTTCACACAGTGAACCGATCGCCCCGCAGATCCGTGAACGTAGGTGTGGTGTCCCATGATCCGGTTGCGCCGAGCGCGCCGGCCGTGACACCTGTGAACGGTCTGCTGCGCGAAGGGAAGAGGCTTGGCTACGCGTCCCGGTGACTGGGGGGCCCTCGGCCTCGACGGCGACCCGACCCCGGGTGACGCCGCCGCCATCACCACCATCGCCGACGCGATGCGCGACCTCGCCACGCACGCGGGCACCATCAACAACGGCCTCAAGGCGCTCCAGCAGACCGCGGGCGACGGTCAGCGCTTCATCGGCAAGACCGCCGACCAGCTGCGCGACATGGTCGACGACCACCTGCACAACTTCGTCGGCCATGTGTCGGACTCCTTCAACCAGGCCGAGGCGGCGCTGCGCAAGTACGCCACCGCCGTCACCGACGCCCAGGCCGACGCCGACGCGGCGCTCACCGCCGCCCAGGGGCTGGACAAGGACGACCCGCAGCTCCAGACGCACAAGGACCGGGCCGACGACGCGCAGTCCACCCTCAGCTCCGCGGCGAGCACCCTGGACAAGGCGCTGACCTCGGCCGGGTCGCTGATGGTCCAGCCGGTCAGCGACTGCGACCTGTTCTGGGAAGCCTTCCAGTGGCTGACCATCATCCTGTCGGTCATCGCCATCTTCACCGGCGGCGTGCTCGCGATCCTCGCCTGGGGCATGAACGCGGTCCTGCTGATCAAGACCATCGTCGACTTCAGCCAGGGCAAGGCCAGCGGCCTGGAGCTCGGACTGGCCTTCCTGGGCGTGCTCTTCCCCACCACCAAGGCCCTGCCGGTCGGCTCCATCCTCAAGGGCCTGGGCAGCGTCCTCAAGGGCGGCGTCGAGGGCATCGCGGGCGCCGGGAAGAACATCATCAAGGAGATCGGCCACTTCTCCTCGCTGCACAACATGCCGAAGATCGTGGTGGCGCCGATCGTGCTCGGCATCCACGCGGCCCCCGCCTTCAACATCGTCAACGGCGTGAAGGGCCTCGGCAACTTCGTCAAGGGCGGCTGGGAGTCCCTGGTCAAGACCGTTTCCAAGGACTGGGTGGATGTCACCAAGGGCATCACCGGGGACTGGAACAAGCTCGGCGCCTACGCGAAGGTGAACTTCGAGCGGCTCGGCCGGGCGGGCATCGCCACCGTCGTGCCCCTGGACTTCACCGAGATGGGCGTGCTGGGCTTCGGCGGCGCCGCGCGGCTCGCCTTCGCCGAGCGGGTGCTGGGCATCAAGCAGCCGGATCTGCACCAGCTGCTGGCCAACGCGGGACGTACGGACGCGGCGCTGGCCAAGGGCGTGCACACCGGTGACTTCGGCGCGCTGGCGCCGTTCCGGCCCGTCGGCGGGAACGGTGTGCACTTCGTGCCCGGCAGCTTCGTGGACCTGTCGGCCCTGCACTTCGTCCCCGGCGGCTTCCACGGCGTCTCCTTCCCCGGGGTGCACATCCCCTCCGTGTCGCCGGGCGGACTCACCAGGTTCCCGGGCGCCCTCGTCCCGGGCAACATCGGCGGACTCCACCTGGACGGGCTCGGCGCGTTCCGGCCCGGCGGCCTGGGGTCGTTCAACTTCAACGGTGTCGGCAACCTGATGCCCAACGGCATCGGCTCGTTCGGACACGGCGGACTGAACCTCAACATCCCCGGCAATCTGGGCGGGTTCGGTGTCAAGGGGCTGGGGAACGTCCCGCACGTCGGCGTGAACATGCCGAACGGGATCACCGCGCCGACCGGGATCACCGTGCCGAACGGGATCACCGTGCCGAACGGAATCACCGTGCCGCACACCGGTGTGAACATGCCGCACGGCATCACCGTGCCGAGCGGCTCCCTCACCCACACCGGCGCACACCTCGACCAGCCCGGTCTGATCGCCACCCCCGACCTGCACATGCCGGGCATGACCACGCTCGACAACGGCCTGAGCGTCCCGGACGTGCACGGCGCCGGCGCCACCCAGCTCATCCAGCAGACGGACTTCGCGGCCGGCCAGATCCGCATGGACAACAACCTGCTGCTGAACGCCGACACCGCCATCGACCTGCTCAAGGACGCCCACGGCTCGTCCGGCGTGCTCGGGCACGTGCCGGAGAGCGCCGGCGTCCACGTCCCCGAGACCTCGTTCGAGAACACCTTCGTGCACGGCATCGGCGACGGCCACTCCATGGCCCGCGGCGCGATCGGACACGGCGAGGCTCTGGAGGACATGACCTTCCCCGAGCTGACCGCGCTGGCCAACGGCGACGTCGCGGTGACCGCCTTCCACGGGGACGGCATCAGCTTCCGCATCGGTGACGCGGCCCCGCGCACGATAACCGCCGACCACCTGGCGGCCACGGCGCCCGGCACACCCGTGACGACGGCCCCCCAGAACCTGACGGGCAACCTGGCGGGTACGCAGCACGTGCCCGGCACCACGCAGGTGCCGGGCGTGCACGGCGGCGCGGAAACGATCCGGCCGACGGGCGTGGGCGCGCAGGGCGACGTCCCGCTCCTCGCGGGCGCCGTACCCCCGCCCCGTAACCTCGCCAAGGCACCTGCCGACGTACCGGCATCGGTCGGGGTCAACGACCCGACGCAGCTGAAGACTCCGGAATTCAAGACCGGTACGGCACCCGGAACCGGCGCGGGCGCCACCACCAAGGCGACGCCCCAACCCGTCGTCAACGAACACGACATGGCGATGAGCCTGCTGGACACCGGCGACCGCAAGCCGGTCCCGTCCGCCGGCCACAGCGCCACCTCGGACAGCCCCTCCGGCGTGTCCGCCCTCCCCGACCTGGACGGCGCGGGCGCCCGCGGCGCCACCGGCCCCGCGGACCACAGCGCCCTCGACCTGATCGCCCACCCGGGCGGCCCCGCGAAGGCGGAGGACGAGGCCGTGGCCGGCATACCGGCCGCCGTGAAGGCCAACGACAACGCGCCCGCCCCGACGCCCGTACCCGCGCCGAAGGCCGAGACGCCCACCCCCGCACCCGGGGCGAAGGAGCCCGGCCCCGTCACCGCGCCCCCCGGCAGCCGCTTCGGCGGTTTCTCCGGCGCCGCGGCCATGAACCACCGCCTGCGCGTCCGCAACGACCTGATCCTGGGCGGCTCGGTCGGCCCGGAGGCCGGGGCCAAGCTCAACGCGTGGGCCGGGTACGAGAACGCGCTGTCGCAGCTCGGCAAGGCGGAGCGCAAGGTGGACGAGCTGACGCCGCCGCCCGGCGTGACCGCGGGCAAACCCTCGCCCGCCCTGACCGAGGCCCTGGACGACCTGGGCGTCCAGCGCGTCGAGGTCGCCAAGGCCGAGGCCAAGCTGGACGAACTGGGCATCGACGCCACGCGTACCCGTACCCAGATCAACGCCCTCACCGGCGGCATCTTCGGCGAACACGGCCTCGGCGGCGGCCCGCGGCCGCACCCGCGGCCCGAGGCGCAGGCGGTCCCGGCCGCCGACAAGGGCAAAGGCACGGCGGACCTCGCGGACGCCGAGCCGGTTCCGGCGGTCGACAAGGGCAAGGGCGCCGCGGGCTCCACGGATTTCGAGCCGGTCCCGATGGCCGACAAGGGCAAGGGCACAGCGGCCGACGTCGCGGACTTCGAGCCCGTCCCGCATGTCGGCAAGGGCAAGGGCAGAGCAGACATCGCGGACTTCGAGCCGGTCCCGACCATCGACAAGGGCAAGGCCAAGGCCGACTTCGCCGACTCCGCGGACTTCGGGCCCGTCCCCGAGACGCACCTCCCGCGCCCCCCGGCGCAGGACCGGCTCGGCCACACCCCCGGTTCCGGCATCGGCGACCGGGCAGCGGCCCGGCACGAGATCGTCACCGGTGGCGCGAGCGGGCCGGAGGCCGACCTGCGGCTCGGTGCCTGGGAGCGGTACGAGCAGGCCTCGTTCGACCTCGCCCAGGCCCAGGGCAAGGTGGACCGGCTGGTGCCCGGGGCGGGCCACCCCGGCCCGTCCAAGCCGTCCGCGGCGGCCGTCGACGCGCTCGACGACCTGAACGTCAAGCGCGCCGAGTTCCACGACGCCGAGGCCCGCCTCGGTGAACTGGACATGGACCCCAACGCTATCCGGCAGCAGATCGACGATGCCAACCACGCGATCGCCGTCGACCGCGCGCAGCACGGCGAGTACGTCGGCCCGCTCGGTGGCGCCCCCGCCCCGCACGGCGGCGACCCGCTGCCGGTCGGGCCGCACGACTGGTCCCCCGACCCGCAGGCCCCGCGCGCCCTGTGGCCCGAGCCCGGCACCCACGCCGCGGGCCGCACCATGGTCAACCAGTCCTTCCGCGACATGCCGTTCGCGGGCCACCAGCCGCTCACGGGCGGCGACTACCTGAGCTGGATGCGGGCGAGCACGGGGGAGGGCCGGCCGCTGTCCTACGTGGTCAACACCATCGCCTCGTACAGCGAGATCGGCGGCGGCAAACTCCAGGACTTCCTCAACTCGATCACCCGCGGCCTGGAGGGCTACGACGGCCGCCTCGGCGTGGTGATCGGCGTCAACGGCAAGCTGGAGGACCTCGCCGCCATCCACCGCGCGATGGACGACGCCCTCGCCTCGACGCACTTCGACCACCCGCTGGCGATGGTGGCCACCACCTTCTACGGCGACAACTTCCCCTACGGCACCATCCGCAACCACACCATGACCAGCCCGGCGGCCCGGTCGATGGCGCACTCGATGATGCACGGCGGCGGAGCGGCCGGCCCCAGCCACCCGTACTGGGCCTTCATGGACTTCGACGTGTACGAGCACACCGTCCCCAGCGGCCGGCACGTCTTCGACCACTTCGACCGCGAGCTGAACCTCGGCGAGGGCGGCGCCGTGGACGACTGGGCCAAGAAGCTCCCCGACGACCCGGGGGCCGCGGCGAAGGGGTCCGACGGCTCCGTGACGGTGCCGGACGTCCCCGGCACCCCGCCGCTGCGCCCGCTGGTGATGACCGGCGGCTACCGGGTGCCGGGGAAGACCGGCGAGACGGTGATCGTCGACGGCGTCGCGGTGGACCGCTCGGTCGAGGACCTGATCAAGGCGACCAAGACCCGCGGCGACACCCCCGACGGGATGGTCTTCACCCAGCAGGACGTGGACAAGTTCGCGTCCGTCGTCGCCTCCGACATGCGCATCCGCGCCCTGATGGCCGACTGGCACGGGCTGCTGCCGTACGGGCCCGAGCCGAACCTCTTCGTGGACGCCGCCGCCACCATGGTGGACGACGTGAAGCTGGGCGCGGGCGACTGGCGGCCGGTCCGGTTCGGCGGCGGCACCGGCGAGTACAAGGGCCTGCGGGAGCGGCTCAACTACTTCAACGCCTGGGAACTGGACCAGACCCTGCCGGACGTGCCGGGCAACGCGGTCGCGCGGCAGATCGCCGCCGCCAACTCCGCGCTGCCGGACCGCGGCACCGCGTTCCTCGCCGACTTCGTGAACGGCGCGGTCCCCACCGACCTGTCCCGCCTGATGTCCGGCTACTACAAGCACGGCAAGGCCGGCGGCGTCGGCAACATGCCGCAGGAGCACCTGACCCCGAAGAACGTGGTGGAGCACATCTTCGGCCGGGCGGACTTCGACCTGGACCCGAATCTGTCGTGGACCAAGGGCACGAAGATCGGGAAGATGCGCGAAGACCTGCTGAAGGGGAAGTCCCCGGAGCAGGGCTTCACGGACGACCCGCTGAAGCCCATCGGCATCGACGGACGGCGCCCCGAGTTCAACGAACACCCCCGGGCCACCCTCGACCGGCTGGGCGCCGGACTGGGCGGCGACGCCAACACCCTCGGCCTGAACATCTCCCTCCACGTACCGGGCCGGACGGACGGGCTCGTGGTGGGCATCGTGCCGGCGGAGAAGCAGTTCCTCAGTCACGCGATGGTCACCGCCACCGAAGAGGCGGCGTACAAGCGGCTGCAGAACTACGTGATCGCCGAACTCCTGCCCCAGGGCGGCCTGCCGAACGACTCGCTGCTGCGCGCCCTCCCGGAGCCGCCCCCGGCCACCGCCGGCGCGAAGGCCGGCCGGATCACGCCCGGCGCCATCCCGGACGCCCCGACACTGCTGACGCAGGTGCAGCGGCAGATGGGCAAGAACGGCTTCGAGGACCTGGTCAACGACGCCTACACGCGGGGCCTCGACGGCCGCGCGCTGACCGTCGGCCTGGTCACCGGGCGTCTGGGGCCGGACGTGTCGGACATCGCCCCGATCGAACGGATCATGCTGGACCGCTACGCCCAGGCGCTCAACCGTCCCCTGGAGATCCGGGGTGCGGACGGCTCCGTCCACACGGTCGACCTCACGGCCCGCAAGCCGGGGCCGCCGCTGTACGTGACTTGGGTCCCGGGCCACGGCGGCCCGCACTCCGGGCACTGGGACGTGAGCAACGCGGCGCCGCCCCCGCCCCCGCCCGCGCGGTTGGGTTTCGAGCCCGGCTCCGGGATCGGCGAGCGGTCCGCGGTGCGGCACGACATCGTCACCGGTGGCGCGGACGGGGTGGAGGCCGACCTGCGGCTCGGTGCCTGGCAGCAGTACGAGCAGGCGTCGGCCGACCTGGCGCGTGCTCAGCAGAAGGTGGACGGACTGGTGCCCGGGGCCGGGCAGCCCGGCCCGTCCAAGCCGTCCGCCGCGGCCGTCGGCGCCCTCGACGACCTGGGCGTCAAGCGCGCCGAGTTCCAGCACGCGCGGACCCGCCTCGACGAGCTGGGCATGGACCCGAACGCCATCCAGCGGCAGCTCGACGACGCCAACCACGCGATCGCCGTCGACCGCGCTCAGCGCGGCGAGTACGTCGGCCCGCTCGGCGGCGCGCCGTCCCGGCACACCAACCTCACCCAGGCGTTCGACGACCTGGACGTGGCCGGCGGCCCGTCCGCGCACCACGCCGACGACCTGGACATGACGGAGGCACCCGCCGGCGCGGGCGACGACGCGACCCCGACGCCGCACGGCGACGACCCGATGGACGGGACGGGACCCTACGGCGACCTGGGCCACGGCGGCCCGCCGACCGCCGGACCGCTCCCGCACGACCTGCGATGGCAGCAGGACGTGCCGAACCTCGGCAACCAGGTCACCCGCGGCGACGTCACCGTCAACGGCGCCTTCCAGCGGCTGCCCGGGTTCGGCCAGCGCCCGCTGACGCCGGACCAGTACACGAACTGGATCCACGCCAGCCTCGACCGGCAGAACCCGATGGCGTACGTGGTGAACACCGTCGTCCGGGCCAGTGACATCGCCGGAGAAGCGGGAGGCCGGCGGCTGCGGGACTTCCTCACGGCGATCACCACCGACCCGAACAACGAGTTCCGGGGCAAGTTCGCGGTGGTGATCGGCGTGAACGGCCGCGCGGACAAGATGGCGGACGTCAACGCCGCGGTCCGCGGCGCGCTCGACGGGCTGGACGTGCCCTACCCGGTGGCCGCGGTCGGCATCGGCTGGACCGGCAAGGACTTCCCCTTCGGCACCATCCGCAACGTCACCATGACCAGCCCGCCGAGCCGGTACCTGGTCCGCTCGATGATGTACGACCCGCACCAGCCGGCGCACCCGTACTTCTCCTTCATGGACTTCGACACCTACCAGCGGCTCGTGCCCAGCGGCGACCACGTCTTCCAGCACTTCGTCAAGGAGTTCGCGATGGGCGGCGACGGCATCCCGCCGCTGCGCCCCCTGTCCATGTCCGGCGGCTACCGCCTGCCCGAGGGGCACGTACCGGGCGCCGACACCGCCCAGCTCATCGAGGACACCAACGTCCGCCTGGCCGCGGACCACGCCAAGGCCGTGGCGGACGCGGCCAGTGGCAAGGGCAAGGGCAAGGCGCCCGGACCGCTGCACACGGTCTCCGAGGCCGACCTGCCCGCCTTCGACATCGCCGTCCGCGCGGACATGCGGGCCCGCACCCGCCTGGCCGGCATCCACCCGCAGCTTCCCTACTCGCCCGAACCCAACCTCTTCACCGACGCCGCCGCGACCCTGCTGGACCGGGTGGGCCCCGGCTGGCAGCCCATCAGGTTCAGCCCCGGCACCAGCGAGTTCAACGGCCTGGCCGAGACCCTGAACTCCTTCAACGCCTGGGAGCTCAACCGCACCCTGCCGGTACTGGACCGCTCGGCCTTCCCCGGCGACTCCCTCGTCCACCGGCTCACCGACCGGGAGATCGAGGCCGTCGCCCAGCGCCCGTACGACCGGGCGTACGGCGCCGACATCGAGACACCGACGGCCGGACAGATCGACGCCGTACGGCAGCGGCTGGCCGCCCGCGGGCCGGGCGGCGGCACCGACGGACCGCTCAGCACACCGGAGATCGACGCGGTCAGCCGGCTGCTCACCCCCGGGGAACTGAACGCCATCGCGACCCGGCAGGCGGAACGGCTGATCGCCGCGCACACCAACACGCTGCCGGACCGCGGCGTGCCCTTCGTGACCGACTTCGAGGGCGCGGCCACCCCCACCGACCTGTCCCGGATGATGGAGGGCCTGTTCGGGGACCGGCCCGCGCTGCCGCAGGACCACAACGACGTCCGGCAGGCGATGGGCCGGATGTTCGGCCGCGACTCGTTCGAGGACCTCGACCCGCAGACGTCCAGGAGGGTCAAGGGCGGCCTGCACTGGGCCGAACGCCGGGACGACCACCTGACGAAGAACTCTGCCACCGGGCTCTCCCGCGACCCGCTGGCACCCGTCGACCCGGGACGCGGCTCGACCCACTCGCCGCGGGACGTCGTGAACGGGCTCGACGGTCTGGGGACCGAGCGCAACACCCTCGGCTTCAACGTCTCCGCGCCCATCCCCGGCGACTCGGGCCTCGCGCTGCGGACGGGCGTGCCGTTGGACGACAAGGCGTTCGCGAGCCTGGCGGCGGCGACGCACCCCGAGCCGGCCGGGTTCATGCGCAACCTGCACCTCGTCGTCGCCGGATACCCGCCGGTGCACTCGCCGCCCCGGTCCCTGTTCCACGCCCTGGAGAACACCGCCGACGGCGCCGGCGCGCCGGGCCACACCCCGGGCAACCTGCTCGACACCGTGGAGCAGTACCTCAGGAGCAAGCCCAAGGGCAGCAAGGACCCCGTCATCAAGCTGGTGCTGGCCGAGGCGGACCGGGCCGGGACGGGTTCCCGCGACCTGTTCGCCACCCTGGCGACCGGGCGGCTCGACCCGCACGGCTCGTTCGCCGCCGGCTCACCGGCCGAACTCTCGGTACGCCTCTACGCCCAGGGCCTGGGCGCCCGCATCCGCATCATCGACGAAGACGGCATGGTGGTGCACGAGGCCGCACCGGGCGCGACGGGCGCGCGGACCCGTCCCCGTCCCGGCCTCGACTTCCGCTGGGAACCGGACCCCGATGGCGGCTGGCACTGGACCGTACGGGAGTCTGACGACATGGAGGAGCCGGCCGGCCAGCCGGTCAAGCGTCCCCGCAAGGGCAAGGGACGCGCTACCAGGCCTCCCCGGCCGGACGACGAGGACACGAGCATGGGCGACGCATGACCACCGCAGAACACCCGAGCACCGGGACGGTCCACACAGTCGCCGCCGGGCAGCCGGCGGCGCACGCCACCCTGGGCGCCGCGCTGCACGCGGCCGCACCCGGCGACGAGATCCGCATCGCGCCCGGCACCTACGAGGAAGCCCTGCGGATCGACCGCGACATCGTCCTCCGCGCGGACGGCGGCACAGTCACCCTCGCCGCCCCCGGCGGCACCACCCCGGCGCTCGAAGTGCTGCCCGGCGCCCGGCTGACGCTCGACGGGCTGACCGTGCGCGGCGGCGCCGCCGACCGGCCCGCCGTCCTGCTGTCCGGCGGCGTCACCCACTGGCACGGCGGCGGCACCGACCGCGGACGCCTGGAGGTGCTGCGCGAGGCCGCGCTCACCATGACCGGCGCCAGCCTGACCGGCGCGGCCCTGGCCGGGGCGCTGATCCGTACCATCGGCGCGGTCCGCCTCACCGACTGTGTCCTGGAAGGCGCCCAGGGCACCGGCGTGGTCGTGGGCGGCGACTCCCGGCTGGAGCTGACCGGCACCCGGATCAAGGGCGCCACCGGCTCCGGAGTACGGGTCCGCGAGGACGCGCACCTCGTGCTGCGCGACTGCCTCATCGACGGCGCGGGCCGCAGCGGCCTGCTGTTCGAGGACCGGTCGGCGGCCCTGCTCGTCGACTGCCGCATCCGCGACTGCGGCGGCGAAGCCGTACGGGTGCTGGACTCCTCACCGGTGCCGCGCGACGCCGACCCGTACGAAGCCGCCGACGGACAGATCCCGTCGCAGGCCGGCGGCGGACTGCTGCTGTACGGCTGCGAGCTGACCGGCGCGGGCGCGGACGCCCTGCACGTCGCCGGGTCCGGCGACGCCGTCCTCGACGGCTGCGTACTGCGCGACGGTGCCGGCGCCGGCGCCACCGCGGGGGAGCGGGCCCGCGTACGGCTGGCCGACACCCGGATCGTACGGACTGCCGCCGCCGCCCTGACGGCCCACGGCACGGCCCGGCTGGAGGCGCGCGGCACGACCGTACGCGGCTCGTCGGCCAACGGCGTGCTCGCCACCGGCTCCGCCACCGTCTCCCTGACCGACAGCGAAGTCACGGACTGCCGCTTCAGCGCCGTGCACGCCGGCGGCGACGCCGGACTGACGCTGACCCGGCTGCGCGCCGGAACCACCCCCGAACACGGGCTGCACGCCGTCGCCGACAGCCGCCTCACCCTCACCGAGGTGCACCTCACCGACTGCGGCATGTCCGGCCTGGACCTGTCCGGCGCGGCAGCCGCCGAGGCGACCGAACTGTCCGTCGTCCGCTGCCGCAACGGCGTCGTCGCCGCCTCCGGCGGCACCGTGCGCCTGACCGGCTGCACGGTCACCGACGCCGAACGCGCCGGACTCACCTTCGGCGGCGGCGACGCGGAGCTGACCGGCGGCCGCGTCCTGCGCGCCGGCACCGCCGGGCTGGTCTTCCAGGGCGGCGCCACCGTACGGGCCGCGGACGTGGACATCACCGAAGCGGCCGGGTCCGGCATGGTGGTGGCGGCCGGCGCCACGCCCGGCGTCCGTGCCGTACGGATCACCCGCCCCGGCAAGAACGGCCTGATCGTCGACGCCAAGGGCGCCGGCACCTTCGAGGACTGCGAGATCACCGGGCCCGGCTTCCCCGCCGTCCACCTGGGCGAGGCGGCCGCCCCCGCCCTGACCCGGATCCGGGTCCAGGACGCCGAGGCCGACCTGAGCACCGAGGACGGCGCCGCACCGAAGGTCCGCGACTGCGTGTCCTGGCAGGTCCAGGACGCACAGTGGCCCGCGCCCTTCGCACCCGTCCCGGCCGCCGCGGCGGCCGCCGCGAGCGGCACGCAGTCCGCCGGCACACCGACCGGCGACGGCACCACGACCACGGTCCCGCCCACCGAGGCCGACCTCGACGAACTCCTCGGCGAGCTGCACGAACTGATCGGCCTGGAACGCGTCAAGCAGGACGTCGCCTCGCTCGTCAAGCTGATGCGCATGGTCCAGCGCCGCGAAGCGGCCGGACTGGCCGCGCCGCCGCTCAGCCGCCACCTGGTCTTCGCGGGCAACCCCGGCACCGGCAAGACCACGGTCGCCCGGCTCTACGGCCGCATCCTGGCCGCCGTCGGCCTGCTGGAGAAGGGCCACCTCGTCGAGGCGGACCGCTCCGCGCTGGTCGGCGAGTACGTCGGCCACACCGGCCCGAAGACCCAGCGGGTCTTCATGGAGGCGATGGGCGGCGTGCTGTTCATCGACGAGGCGTACTCGCTGGCGCCCGCCCACGCCACCGGCGGCAACGACTTCGCGCAGGAGGCCATCGCCACCCTCGTGAAGCTGATGGAGGACCACCGCGACGCGGTCGTGGTCATCGTCGCCGGCTACCCGGTCGAGATGGAGCACTTCATCGACTCCAACCCCGGCCTCGCCTCCCGCTTCAACCGCACCCTGCTGTTCGAGGACTACGGCACCGAGGACCTGGTGCAGATCGTCGAACAGCACGCCTCGGCCCACCAGTACGAACTCACCGACGCGGCCCGCGACACCCTCGTCGGCTACTTCGACCACGTCCCGCGCGACGGCCGGTTCGGCAACGGACGCTCCGCCCGGCAGACGTTCCAGGCGATGACCGAACGGCAGGCGTACCGCGTCGCGGAGAACGACGCCCCGTCCGAGGCGGACCTGCGGACGCTCTCCGAACTGGACGTACCGGAACTGGAGCTGCCGAAGCAGGACCTGCCGCAGGCGGAGCTGCCCGCCGGCCCCGCCGGCCCCGCCGGACCGCAGGCACAGCCGCAGCCGTACCCGTCCGGCCCCGGCGGGCCCGTCCAGCGGGCCTGACCAGCGCCCCGCCGGGCCCGGTCCGACACCCCCGACCATTCCCCCCAGGAGGAACCCCCGTTGTCTCAGCCGAACAAGAGCGCCGGACCGGACCGCTCCGGCGCATCCGACCCGTCCCGGTCCGGTTTCGCGGAAGCCTTCTCCAAGGGCGCGCGCACACCGAAGCGCGGCCTGGCACCCGGGCGCCGGGTGTGGAAGACGGCGCTCGGCCTGCCCGTCCTGGCCGGAGTCGGCGTGGGCGCGGTGGCGCTCGCCACCCTCGGCGTCTCCCAGGTGCGCTTCGGTGACGGCCAGGAGCAGGCCGTCGCCGCCAAGCAGCCGCAGCAGACCAAGACCGGCAACCCGCTGCCGTCGGCCAAGCCCGGCAAGGCGCCCGGCGCGACACCGGACAGCAAGAAGCCCGACGCGGCCAAGCCGGAGGTGGAGAAGACCCCGTCCGGCACCCCCACTCCCAAGAAGACCCCGAAGCCCGACCCCAAGAAGCCCGACCCGCCGAAGGCCAAGGGCGCCAACGCCAAGGTCACGTACGAGGGCATCGCGGGCCCCGGCTGCCCGACGCCCGAGCGCGGCGGCTACCACCAGGCCGGCGTGCACGGCGAGATCGGCGTGGGCTGGTACGGGCTCAGCGGCGGCAGCACCCGCGACGGCGGCTGCAGCGGCCAGTTCACGTCCGTACCGATGTCCGGCGACCCGAACAAGGACACGAACAACAACATCATGTGGTGGTGGGAGCCGGGTCCGCAGTCCCGCAGTTGCCAGGTGTCGGTCTACGTCCCCTGGGGCCCCAGCGAGCGTGACTCCCAGGGCAGCCCGACCCACTACCAGGTGCTCACCGACCCCTTCAACGCGGGCACCAAGGTCGGGGACTTCGCCATCGACCAGGTCGCGCACCGGGGCAGCTGGCAGACGGTCGGCACCTTCCCGGTCCGCCAGAACAAGATCGGCGTGAAGCTGATGGACCGCGGCGACAACCACTCGCCGGGCCGGGACCGTGCCCATCACGGAGCGGGGGCGGCGAAGGTGGTCTGCCACGGCTGAGGCGGGGTGACGTGGGCTCTGGCAGGTGCTGTCAGAGCCGCTGCCGGGGTGCGGCTACGTGGCGCCATGTGACGTTACTTACCGCTGGTGCCGCTGGTGCCGCTGGTGCCGCTGGTATGCCAGGTATCGCTACGCGTCGCTACGTGTCGCACTCCAGCTCCGTGCGGCACAGTCCGCAGCGGGCCCGCAGACGGCCGCGCACCGGGACGCGGATGCGCTGATGGCATGTCGGGCAAGGGAAGGACACGCGCAGCGGCGCACTTCCCTCGAAGGCGTAGCCGCCGTCCGGCGCGCGGCCGCCGGGCCGGCCGGCGCGCCGCGGGTCCTGGGCCGCGCGCCGGGCTCCGGCGTAGCGGCGGCGGCCCGCCCAGCC
>NZ_JAFIQY010000042.1 GCF_022271435.1 Streptomyces monomycini
CGCACCATCATCGAACAGGCCAAAGGATTCCTCACCGCCCACCACCCCACCGACCCCGACACCGCCTT
The DNA here is from genome assembly GCF_022271435.1 of Streptomyces monomycini. Taxonomy (GTDB): domain Bacteria; phylum Actinomycetota; class Actinomycetes; order Streptomycetales; family Streptomycetaceae; genus Streptomyces; species Streptomyces monomycini. Next base: position 69 of record NZ_JAFIQY010000042.1, read on the forward strand.
CCATCGAATGCGCGCCCACGCCCGCCACCACCACCTGCGCCTCGCCGACCTCGCCCGCGACATCATCGACGGCACCACCACCCTGCCCCCACCCACAGACCCCGGCCCCACACGCCCCTGACACCACCGGCTACCGACGAAACGTTCTTGTCACCGGCCGTCGCACCTGAGGCCCTGCCTCCGCCGATGGGCCTGCGTTGGCCCTGCGAGGGCTACGGCTGGGCAACGAAGGCGAGGAAGTGCTCTGCCCTGTGTTCGCAGCGCCGGTGCAGGCGGCGGCATCCGCCGAGCCGTGGCACGATCCGCTCGACCACCCAGCGATGCCGGCCAAGCCGGTGGGGCGACTCGATGCCCTTGCGGGCGATGCGGTGACGGATGCCGCGTCGACAAAGCCATGCCCGCAGGTGGGCGTAGTCGTATCCCTTGTCGGCATGCAGTCTGGGCGGCCGTCGGCTCCGTGGCCCGCAGCGGGAGCGGATGGGGGGTATGCCCTTCATGAGAGGCATCAGGCCGAGACCGTCGCGAGTATTGGCAACGGGGATGCCCAGGGACATGAGCAGGCGGTTGCGGTCGGTGATCAGGTGGATTTTCGATCCGCATTTGTCACGGTCGAGCGAATTTGGTCCGGTCAGCGGGCCCCTTTTACCTCCCGCAGGCTCACGGAATCGATCGGGCAACGCGACCAGTCCAGCTCCCCCGGGAGCCGAGCTCGTCGAGGACCAGGCGGTGGAGCTTGGCCCACACCCGCGCATCGGACCACTCGGTGAACCGGCGGAACGCGGTCACTCCCGAGGGGCCGAAACCGGGCGGCAGTTGGTTCCAGGGGCAGCCCGAAGTGGCCACGAAGATGATCGCGGCGAGCACCTCCCGATCCCCGTGCCGCCGCCGGCCACCGCCCTGCGGGCGCTCCGGGGCTGGTGGAACCACCCGCTCGAACAACTCCCACAGGTCATCCGGCGCCATCCGCTCAACAAGCGAGGTAGTCACCGTTCCAGACTGCCGCAAGATCACACCAAACGAAATGGCGTCCTCACGACCAGAGCTTGCCCGCCCGCTATCACGCACCAACTCGTAAAGCGGGTGTCGCAGGTTCGAATCCTGCCGGGGGCACAAAGAAAAACCTGGTCAGAGGCCCTTTCGTCCTACGGACGGGAGGGCCTTCGCAGTCGAAGCCGGAGCCTCAGGAGCTTGGAACGATCAAGTTCCCCAGGCCGTTGATACCGAAACAGGCAGCAGCCCTCTCTAAAGGCGTAGCTGCCTGGAAGTCACCTACGCCGACCGCGGGCCGTTGCTACACTGGTGCTCTGGCAGCAGCGCCGCCCGAGCCAATACGTCGCGCCCACACCACGTCGTATCATCCTGGCCAAGGTCCTTAGTGGATCGCGCGACACTGGTTGGCGCTCAGTGCAGGCAGGGTGTGGGTAACTGCCGGTTCGGAAACTGATGGTCAGGCACGCCACGAGGAAGCGCGCTGCGCGATGTGTGCAGGCTGAGCAGACCCAGCCGTACTCCGTTGCGCGCAGGATGGGCAGGTCGTCCCCTGCCAGTGGGCAGCGGAACGCACTCCACCACCCCTACATTCGATCCGTTGCCACCCACTGGGCGAAGCACGGCGTCCCTGTCATCGGCTGGAGGGCCGGCGGAACGGCAGAAGATCGATGGGGCGGCATCTGGTTCGATGGCAGCTTCCGCGACGAGCATGGCTGTGATTTCCACCAGCTCTATTGGAGCAACAGGGTCTATTCGCCGGCTGATCGCAGCGGCTGGGAAATGCACCTAATCCCGGCTGGACGCGAGCAACAGGAGCCGCAGCCGCGTTTCCATCTGCCCAACCGTTTCGACCTGGCACTACGCACAAGCGTTCCGACCCCACAGCAACTCCTGCTGGACCTGGCGGCCTTCACGAACGGAAACGATGAAGATCCCCGTCCATGTCGGATCCTCCCCTCTGAGGAGGCGCGCTATCTACTCAATGAGCAGGATCTCGCGCCACGACTGAAGCGCTACGTCAGCAAGGAGGAACGTCGGACAGGCGTAGCCCAATGCTGTCGGGCTGGGAGCTGCGATGCGGAAGGACCGGTTTTTTACCGTGCCATCGACTGAAACGCGCAATCGACATATGACCGCATCCGCAGCCCTGAACTGGATCACCGCGCTCACCGGTCTCATCGCTGTCATCGCTGCATCGATCCTTGCATGGGCTGGCGCCACTACCGCTGCCGCAGCAGTCGCCGCGATCGCTGGCGGAGCACCCCTGGTCGGCAGCCTCCACATCAGGGTGAACATCCAGAGGCCATCCCGGCGCGAGTAGCTGAGCGTCCTTCCATCGACGACGACTACCGTCACGGCCGTCCGGCGCTACCCGCCTGTAGGCATTGCCTGGTCATCTGAAACGGATTCAGCACACATGAGGCCGGGAAACCCCGTAAACACGTGAGAACTACGGAGCGGTGTTTTCCCAGGCCACACGCCCTGCCGTCTACGTTTCCGCAGGTCACGACCCTGCCCAGGAAAAACTCCTAAAGCGGGTGTCGCAGGTTCGAATCCTGCCGGGGGCACAGCAAAGCAGCAGGTCAGAGGCCCTTCCGTCCAGTGGGCGGAGGGGCTCTCGTGTTCGCGGCAGCCGCATGCCATGACGTACATCCGCTGCGCGGCGGCCGGAAAGCCACCTGGTCGGCAGCTCGCGCAGCCTGCATAAAGCTGTCGAATCGGGCTTTCGACAGCTCTACTCTTACGGCATGGCCCACGGAAAGACCTCGTACGTATGCCTGCCCTGCCGGGTCTCGTACAAGCAGCCCTCCCCTCGCAGTTACGACCACGCCCGGACCTGCCCCAGGTGCACCGCGCCGCTCTTTTACGTCGGGTCCGCCTTCGCGGCGCCCAAGAGGCGGGATGTCGCCGCCTGGCGCACGCTCTCCGTGCTGTTGCACGCCGGCGTCCGTTTTCGTATGGGCTGTTGCGGCGGGCCCGGTTACCGTCCTCGCACTCTCAGGGAGGTGCGTGAGCGGATGGCTTACGCGCGGTCCACCGGGGAGCCGTTCGCGCGGGCGTTGGTCCGCTATGAAGTGCCTTGAGTGGGCTGCTTTTAGGGGGGTGGCCCGGGAGATGACCAGGCCGTAGGCGCCGGTTGAGGGGCGTGTGCCGGCGGGACCGTGGTGGTCAGGAGGAGCGGGTGCGGCCTCTTCGGGGGCGTTGGGAGCGTGGGGTCGAGCAGCGCGGGCACCAGTAGCCGTCGCCCTGGAAGTACGTCCATCCCATGTCGGCGATGCGCGGGGCGGCCGCCTTGGCGCTGTGCAGGAGGTGGCCGAAGAGGTCCGTCTCGATGTCCGGTGGCTGATCGGGGACGACCAGGTCGAGGACGGCGCGGGCGCCGCAGCCCAGACGGTCGCACATGAGGAAGAAACGTACGGGGCCTGGCGGTTCGCCGGCGGTCGTGAGACTCATGCGCTCACTTTGGCGGACGGGGATATCGGGGGCGGGCGGTTCGGCATACCCCGCCCCCGATGGCGGGGACTTGGTGGTGTCGGTGGCGCGTTGCCCTGTCGGCGTCAGGTGGGCGTGGGGCGCCACCAAGTCGTGGTCGGGGTCCAGACGCAGATGCCTGCGGGCGGGGCGCCGATGGCGGTGGCGTCGAAGCGGCGGCCGTGGTGTGACGGATCTGCGGCGACGGTGATGAAGTCGACGGTACGGGCGGACGGGGTGGGCCGGCCGGTCACGGTGCGGACCGTGGCGTACGCGGTGGAGCCGGGCGCGAGGCGGTACGGAGCGCTCTCGGTGGGCGGGTCGGGTTCGGCGGCGCCGTCGAGGTCACCGAAGGTGACGGTCGGGATACGGTCGATGACGCAGGGTTTGGTGGTGCGGTTGGTGGCACTGATGCGCAGGACGTCGGGGTGCTGGGGAGCGGGGATGGATGCCTTGATCGTCAGGGCGGCTTCGGTGCAGTGCGGGATGGTGGAGGTGGTGGAGGTGGTGGAGGTGGTGGGAGCGGTTGAAGGGGTTGCTGAGGCTGTGGGGGTGAGAGTGGCGAGGGTGGCGATTGTGGCTGTGAGGGTGGTGAGGAGGGCTGTGGCGGTCCTGGCGGAGTGGTGGCGCTTTGTGGGTGTGGGGCGGATGGAGTGGGTGGGGTTAGTGAGGTGGGTGGAGCGGGAGGTCTGAGTCGGGTGGGGTGAGGGGCTGTGGTCGTGCATGTGGGGCTCCGTCCTGTCTGCGGTTTTGGCGGCGGAGGGAGGAGGGGCCAGGCCTGGGCGGTGGAAGGGGGCGGAAAGAGGGCGCGGCGTGGCGTTCGCGGGGCGCGATATGTGATGTTCCTCGTCTTTCTGTGAGACGGGCGGACGGCGGTTTTCGTTGTACGGGGTGTGGCGCGAGGCGATACGGGGCTGCTTGGGCCCGTGCGCGGTCGTACGGAGGTCGTACGAAGGTCGTACGAAGCGCGACGTGCCCGGATCGGGAGTAGCAGAGGAGGGCGGTCCGGCGCGGAGTTATCCACAGGGCTGAGCGCGGGTGGCGGGATAGCTCGTACGCTGCAGGCATGAGCGAGGTGGAGATGGCTTCCGGTGCCGGGGAAACCGAGGGCGACGTCAGTGACGCGGTGAGCGTGCTGCGGCGGGTGTTCGGGTACGACGCGTTCCGCGGGGAACAGCAGTCGATCATCGAGCACGTCATAACGGGCGGCGACGCGGTCGTACTGATGCCGACCGGCGGCGGAAAGTCCCTGTGCTACCAGATTCCGGCCCTGGTGCGGCCGGGCGTCGGGGTGGTCGTCTCGCCGTTGATCGCGTTGATGCAGGACCAGGTCGACGCGCTGCGGGCGCTGGGGGTCCGGGCCGGTTTCCTCAACTCCACGCAGGATCTGGAGGAGCGGCGGCTGGTGGAGGCCGAGTTCCTCTCCGGGGAGCTGGACCTGCTGTATCTGGCGCCGGAGCGGCTGCGGGTGGAGCAGACGCTGAACCTGCTCGACCGGGGCAAGATCTCGCTCTTCGCGATCGACGAGGCGCACTGTGTCGCGCAGTGGGGCCACGACTTCCGGCCGGACTACCTCGCCCTGTCGATGCTCCGGGAGCGGTGGCCCGAGGTCCCGAGGATGGCTCTGACCGCGACGGCCACGGAAGCCACCCACCAGGAGATCACCTCGCGGCTCGGGATGGAGAACGCCCGGCATTTCGTGGCCAGCTTCGACCGGCCGAACATTCAGTACCGGATCGCCGGAAAGAGTGACCCGAAGAAGCAGCTGCTGGAATTGCTGCGCACCGAGCACGCCGGCGATGCGGGCATCGTGTACTGCCTTTCGCGGGCCTCGGTGGAGAAGACCGCCGAATTCCTGGTGCAGAACGGCGTCCCGGCGCTTCCGTATCACGCGGGGCTGGACGCCCGGATGCGCGCGGAGCACCAGGCCCGTTTTCTGCGGGAGGACGGGGTGGTGGTCGTCGCCACCATCGCGTTCGGGATGGGCATCGACAAGCCCGACGTACGGTTCGTGGCCCACCTGGACCTGCCGAAGTCGGTGGAGGGGTACTACCAGGAGACGGGACGCGCCGGGCGGGACGGCCAGCCGTCCACGGCGTGGCTGGCGTACGGACTGCAGGACGTGGTCCAGCAGCGGAAGATGATCGACGGCTCGGACGGGGACGACGCCCACCGCAGGCGGCTGTCGGCGCACCTCGACGCGATGCTCGCGCTCTGCGAGACGGTGGAGTGCCGGCGGGTGCGGCTGCTCGCCTACTTCGGGCAGGAGAGCAGCGCGTGCGGGAACTGCGACACGTGCCTGACGCCGCCGCAGACCTGGGACGGCACGGTTCCCTCGCAGAAGCTGCTCTCCACGGTGGTGCGGTTGCAGCGCGAGCGGAAGCAGAAGTTCGGTGCCGGGCAGATCATCGACATCCTGATGGGCCGGAAGACCGCGAAGGTCATCCAGTTCGATCATGACCAGCTCAGTGTCTTCGGCATCGGGGAGGATCTTCGGGAGGCCGAATGGCGCGGTGTCATCCGGCAGTTGCTCGCCCAGCGGCTCCTCGCGGTGGAGGGCGACTACGGCACGCTGGTACTGACCGAGGCAAGCGGTGAGGTGCTGCGGGGGCAGCGCGAGGTGCCGATGCGGCGCGAGCCGGAGAAGGCCGTGAAGGCCAAGGCCGCGAAGGCGGCCAAGGGGCGGCGAGCGGCACCGGTGGACCTCCCGGAGGAGGCGGTGCCGGTCTTCGAGGAGCTGCGCGCCTGGCGGGGGCGCACGGCCAAGGAACAGGGCGTACCGGCGTACGTGATCTTCCACGACGCGACGCTGCGGGAGGTCGCCACGGCCCGGCCGTCGAGCGTGGGCGAGCTCGGCTCCGTGAACGGAGTGGGCGAGAACAAGCTGGCGAAGTACGGCGAGCAGATTCTGGCTGTGTTGTCGGAGCAGGCGGTACCGGCGGCAGAGCAGGTGCAGCAGGTGACCCAGGTGGCGGCACCGACCGCGGGGCGGCAGCCGGGGCCGGGGCAGGGGCAGGAGTCGGTGCCGGAGGAGGAGTGGGACTGGGGCGGGGAGCCGCCCGTTGAGGAGGAGTGAGGGGCCCCCCGGGGGGAGGGCTGGGTCGTCGTCGTGGGCGGTCTCGGCTAGGGCCTCGCAGACGGCGCCCTGGTCGTAGTAGTCCTCGGCGAGGTGGTCGGCCAGGATCGAGACGGGCTTGCCGTTCCGTTCGAACTCCAGTTGGCCCAAGCGGCCGTTCTCCAAGTCGCCTTCGCCCTCGGCGATCCGTACGTCGGCGATGGTGACCTTGCCGCCGGCGACCGCCACGGCGGCCTCCAGCAGGGTGGCGTAGTCGTCGTAGATGGAGTCGATGTCGTCGGCGTGCACGGAGACCGCGACGCCGAATTCTTCGAGGGCGCACGCCGCTTCGTCATGCTCCTCCAGCGGTTCGTCGGCGTAATTGGCCGCCTCCGCGAGGGTGCTGTGCATCTGTGCCTCGGAGACCATGCCGATCTCGGTACAGGATCGTGCCGATACGGGGGTACGTCATCGATGAAACGTTCGACATGTGGGGGGCCTTGGCAGACGGCCGCCCGTCGTGCATCCAGCTCCATGACAGCCGTTTGGTCGAAGCGCACCCGCGCAGGGTGATTGCGCGCTGTTCCGGGAATTGCCGCGAAGGCGGTGGGTATGGGGCGAGAGTTGGTGTGAGGCCGGACCGGCACATGGGGGGCTGATGAGAATCCAGGTCAGGCTGGACGAGGCGGAGAGCGACCTGGAGTTGCGGTCGTTGTGCGAGTGGCTGGCGGACGATCCCGCCGTGGGCCGGAGCGCGGACGTCTCGCTGCGGAAGAGGGAGAACAGGCCCGGGGAGATGGGGCTGGGGTTCGACGCCGTCCAGTTGATCGTCGACAGCGCGTTCCAGCTGAGCAGCCTCGCCATCGCCATCGACGGCTGGCGCAGGGCGTACGCGGCGCGCCCCAAGGTGACGGTCGAACGCAACGGTGTACGGGTCGCTTTCGCCACGGCGGACACGGACGGTGTCCGGAGCATTCTTCGCGCGTTGGAGGAGTTGGAGAGGTTGGAGGACGGGGGAGCAGGGGGTGGGGGCGGTGGGGAGACGGGGGCGGGAGACGGATTCCCGGGAGGAGAGGGCGCGGGGCGACCGCGTGCGGGAGAAGCACGTGAAGGCGGGACGGGTGGGGGCTGACGGGATGGGTGGGGCCGGGGGAGAAGCGGGGCCGGCGTTCGATCCGGCGGAGTCGGCTTGTGTGATCATCGGCGTCGACCGGTACGCCGATCTGCCGCCGCTGCCGGGGGTCCGTAACAACCTCAAGGCGCTCAAGGCCGCGCTGACCGACCGGACCATCGGGGGCATGCCGAAGAAGAACTGCCGGATCGTGCCCAATCCCCGTACGGTCGCCGCGGCGTTGAAGCCCATCGAGGAGGCGGTACGGGCCGCGCGGGACACGCTGATCGTGTACTACGCGGGTCACGGCTTCCTCGACTCGCGGCAGGAAGGCCTGTACCTCACGCTGCCCGGTACGGAACCGGGAAAGGTGCACAGCGGCATCCCGTACACATGGCTGCGCAGTGCCCTGGGCACCCATACGCCGCCCAAGCGCCGCATCATCATCCTCGACTGCTGCTACAGCGGCAGCGTGATCAAGGGCATGTCCGCCGGGACCATGGGCGGCACCATGTCCACGGTGGCGGCCACGCAGCACGCTTCCAGTCAGCTGGGCGAGGCTCTGTTCGAGGGTATGGACAGCCTGGAGGGCGTCTCGTACCTGCTCACCTCGACGCCTTGGAACGTCGAGGCGCTGGCGCCTGAGGGTGAGGAGCACACCGCTTTCACCGGTGAGTTCCTGCGGGTGCTGCGGGAGGGGATCCCTGGCCCGCGTCCGGAACCGCCTTCGGGTCCGGGTCCGGGCCCGGGTCCGGAGAGTGCGGCAGCCGGCATGGCCGCGGGTTCTCCGCCCCCCGACCATCTCAGCCTCGAAGCCATCTACCGGGAAGTCCGCCGCGCCCTGCGCGAGAAGAACCGTCCGCTGCCGCAGCAGCAGGCGCAGAACGGCATCGAGAAGTTGCCGTTCGTACGGAATCGTGCGGCGCGCCCCGCTCCCCCACCGGGTGAGGCCGGAGAGACCGGAGAGGTCGGACGGACCAGACTGACCGGACTGACCGGACTGACCGATCGGTTCGGCCATGCTGGCCTCTCCGGTCAGCCCGGTCACACGGGTCACACCGGCCCCACCGACCAATCCGGCGTCGGCCCACCAGGAAGAGCAGGCGTCTCGCACCCCGCCGGCACCTCGGGCGCCGCACCCACTCCCGCATCCCGACCCCCCGACCCGGAAGCCGCCGAGGCGCGGAAGCTCCGGCGCCGGGCGCTGATCACCGTCCTGTGCGTCGCGGTGGTGGCGGTGGCGGTCCCCGCCGGTGTGTGGTGGCAGTGGCGGGACGACGAACCCTCCTCCGGCGCCTGCTCGGCCGACGTGGCGCTGATCGGCCACAGCGACGCGCTCAACGGCGTCGAGTACGAGGGTGCCGTACCGGTGGACGGCCTGTCCGGCCTCGCCATGTCCGGCCCCTCCCGGGCGTGGGCGCTGGCCGACAACGCGCCGGGCCGGATCTTCGACCTCGACCTCGGTACGTCGGGCGCCGCACCACCGTCCGCCCGCGCCGTCCACCTGCGCACCCTCCGCCCCACCGGCGGCGGCCGCTTCGACGGTGAGGGGCTCGTGCTGGAGAAGGGCGGGCGTACCGTCCTGGTCGCCTCGGAGGCGGGCCCGTCGATCCGCAGGTTCCGGGTGTCGGACGGCGCGGAGACGGGCCGTATCGAGCTGCCGCGCAACCTGGTCGACTGGGCCGGGCCGGAGAATCTGGAGGCGCTGGGCGCCTCCCCGGACGGCCGGTATCTGTACGCGGGCTTGGAGGCGCCGCTCTTCCGCGACGGCAAGGCGCGCGGCCGCAGCCTGCTGCGTATCCAGCGCTTCAAGGGGACGCCGGGCGGCGCGTACGTGCCGGACAAGCAGTTCGCCTACCAGTCGGCGGCCGGGCTGCGGGTCTCGGAGCTGGTGGCGTTGGGCGGCGACCGGCTGCTCGTACTGGAGACCAACCACGCCGAGGGCCAGGGCAACGCGGTACGCGTCTTCGGGGCCGACCTGAGCCGGGCGAAGGACGTCTCCCGGGTCGCTTCGTTGCAGGCGGAGCCGGTCGACGCGTTCGCGAAGAAGTGGGAGCCGGTCGACCTCGTCACCTGCCCACCGGGCGGCTCGGCGGCCGCGCAGCCGCAGGCCAACCCGCTGCTGGAGAACGCCGAGGGAATGGCGCTCGGCACCGCGCCGCTGGCCTCGGGCCCGTACAAGGGGCGGCTGCCGCTCTTCATCGTGTCGGACAACAACAACAGCCCGCACCAGATCACCCGGGTGTATGCCCTGGCGATCCGGACCGGTCGGACGGGGACGGGGACAGGTACGGGAACGGGGACAGATACGGGGACAGGTACGGGTACGGCTAGCGGGTCGGGGGTGGAGGCAGGGGCGGGGTAAGGCGGAGCACGGCTCGCGCGCCGCCGTCCGGTGCGTTGGTGAAGTGCAGTTCGATGCCCAGGACGGCCGCCTGGCCTACCGCGATGGTCAGGCCGAGGCCGTGTCCCTTGCCGCGGCCCGGCGCGTCGGTACGGAAACGTTGCGGGCCGCGGTGCAGCAACTCGTCCGGGAAGCCGGGGCCGTGGTCGCGTACCTCCACCACGGGGACCGGGGGCGGCGTGCCTCGGTGCGCCCCGTCGTGCGGTGTCCCGTCGCGCACGGTCCCGTCGCGCATCGTTGCGTCGCGCATCGTTCCGTCGTACGGCATTCCCTCGTACGCCGCACCCTCGTACACCGTGCCCCCGTACGCCGCCCCGCCGTCCGGCACGTCCACGGTCACCACGACCGGAGGCCGCCCGTGCCGGTGCGCGTTCAGGACCAGGTTGCACAGGATGCGGTCCAGGCGGCGCCGGTCCGTCCGTACGACCGCGTCCCGCGCCACCCGTACCTCGGTGTCGAGCCCCGTGCCCCGCACCGAACCGCGGACCAGCGCGCCCAGTTCGTAAGCGGCCAGATCGGGGCGTTCGGCGCCGGAGTCGAGGCGGGAGATCTCCAGCAGGTCCTCGGTGAGCCGGTGCAACGCCCGCAGCCGGTCGTTGATCATCTCCTTGGGGCGGCCCTCGGGCAGCAGTTCGGCCGAGGCAAGGATGCCGGTCAGCGGGGTGCGCAGTTCATGGGCCACGTCGGCGGTGAAGCGCTGTTCTGCCTGGAGACGGCCCTGGAGGGAGCCGGCCACCGAGTCCAGCGCCGCGGCCACCGCCGCCACCTCGTCCCGCGCCCCCGGCCGGCCCCGCCGCCCCTCCCCCTCGGTGCCGGCCCGCGCGTCCAGGTCCCCCGCGGTGATGCGGCGCGCGACGGCCGCCGTGGTGCTCAGCCGACGGCTGATGCGGTGCGCGAGGAACAGTCCGGCGAGGGCGACGGCGGTGGCGGCGAGGACGGCGGAACCGAAGATGGCCGTGTCGAGGTTCTCCAGGGAGCGGCGGGTGTTCTCGTACGGGGACCACACCGCCATCACCTGGTCGCCGGCCGGCGCCGCCGTCCACATGACGCGTTGCCCGTGGTAGGTGCCGACCATGCTGCCACGCCGGTCATGGTGCACCAACGTGCGGAGCTGAGGCGGGAGTTCGGCCGGGTCGAGTACGGAGTTGAGGCCTTCACGGGAGGTGCCGTACTCGTACAGGTCCAGCGCGTCGTCGAGATCGGTGAGGGTCTCCTTGCGTACCTGGCCGACGGTTTGGCGGGCGACGGCGTTGTGGACCAGCACGCCCAGTACGGCGGCGACCGCGCAGCACACCGCTGTGACGGTGAGAGCGATCTTCCAGCGGAGGGAGAGCACCGGGCGGGTCATGCGGAAGCTTCCGGGGACGGCGCGCCCGACGGCGTCGTGGGCAGCGGGTTCTGCGGGGTCCGGTAGTCGTCCAGGGTGAGGTCCCACAGGCCCATCCGGCTGCCGTCCCATACGTAGTCGGTGACGCTGACGTAGCGCGGGTCCTTGGTGGGTTCGCGCACGGCGAGGTGCCCCGCGGCCAGTTCGACGCCCGCGAGGACGGCGCGCATCGCCAGGACGCGCGTCACGACCTGGTTGCGAACGCTGTAGACGCGCAGCAGGCTGGTGCGCCCGTCCAGGTCGACGGCGCTGATCAGGTCGGGTTTTCCGTCGTCGGTGAGGTCGTGGAGGACCGGGCTGCGTACGGTGTCCGGGCGGGGCGGACGGCCGTCGTCGGCCGCGAAGTCGGCCCGGACGACGGCCGCCGGGTCGGTGTCCTTCATGTCGCCGGAGGGGACGCGGGCGAGGCCCGGTACGGCGCGCTGGTCGCCGGGGTCCTCGTCGCGGACGCGCGGCGCGGGCGTACGGTCCGCCCACAGGGCGAGCGGCGCCGTGACGTTCCGCGCCCGGCCGTCGTCGTGCAGTCCGGCGACGGGTGCGCAGCCCGCCGCCAGGGCGAGCGGCAGCGGCACCACGAACAGTGCCACCGCCGGGAGCGTCCGGCGCCGCACGGCCCACCGCCTTCCCGTCCGACGCGTCCCCGTGACCTTACGGACACGGACACAGAGCTACGTAACGAGACAAAGTTACCCATAGTGGCGGCGCGCGTACGGTACCTGCGCCCCTGCCGTGACATCACTGCCCGCAGAGATGGCGCAGGCTGTTACACAACCTACGGATCGCCGTGAAAGACGCCTCGTACATTCTTCTTCGAAGCAGCAGACCTACGGCAGCCCGGTCGGGGCCGCCACGACGAGGAGTCGTTCCATGCGGGCAAAGCGCCGCTCCGTGATCCGTACCGCCGCCGTCACGACCGGCGTCGCGGCCGCCCTGCTCCTCCCGGCGGGCGGCGCGTTCGCCGCCGGCACCTCCGACGCCGCCGACGCCCACGCCAAGACCGGAGCCATCACCCAGCACGCGTCGGGCCGCTTGTCCGCCGTGCTCCCCGAGGACGGTCTCGCCGGGATCGCCGAGCGGGTCGGCAAGCTCCCCGCGGGCGGGATCGCGGGCGCGGCCGGGGTAGTCGGCGCGGCGGGTGTGGGCATCGCGGTGCACCGGCGCCGCCAGGCGCAGCAGGCCTGAGCCGAAGCGGCCGAAGGCGCCCCCGCGCCCCGCATCCCGCGCCCCACATTCCGCACGTCCGCCTTCTCTCCCCGCCCCGCGGCCCGCTCCGCCTCTCCCCCGCCCCGCCGGACCCGTCACTCCGCCAGCCGCTGCACCTCCCCATAACCGGGCACACCGGCAAGGCTGCCCGCTCCACCGGACACACCGGGCACACCGGCAAGGCCGCCCGCTCCACCGGCCCCACCCGCACCGTCCGCCCGACCCGCCCCATCCGCACGTACGGACTCGGCAAGCGTCACAGCTGCGTGCAGCGCCGAACGGAACAGCAGTGAACCGGTGCTGACGCGCCGTACGCCCAGCTCAGCCAGACGGGCGAGACGGCCCCGGCCCCCGTCCGGGCCCGGTGCGTAGAGGACGTTCAGCGGCGCCGGGACGCCCGCGACGAGCGTGGCGACGGCCCGCTCGTCGGTGACGCCCGGTACGAAGATTCCGTCCGCCCCGGCCGCCAGATACGTTTCGGCGCGGGCCAGCGTCTCGTCCAGCGGCCGCGTTGCCGGGTCGTCCACGAGCCAGTGCGTGTCGATACGGGCGTTGACGTAGAGGTCCGGCGCGCACTCCTTGACCGCGCGGATCAGCTCCGCCTGCCGCCCGGCCGCGACCAGCGGGCCGTCACCCGTCCGGCCCGGCAGTCCGTCCTCCAGGTTGACACCGGACGCACCCGCCTCCGCCAACTCCCGCGCCAAGGCGCCCACTTCCTCCGGCCCGCCACCGAATCCGCCTTCGATGTCCACCGTGTACGGACAGGGCAGGCGACTGCCGAGCCGTCGCGCGAGGGCGACCGTGGCGTCCCGTACGCGGGCCGAGCCCTGCCCGTCCGGCTCGCCCAGCGCGGCCGCGATGCCCAAGCTCGTGGTGCCGATCGCGGCGAAGCCCGCGGCGGCGAGAGCGGTGGCGGAGGCGGCGTCCCAGGCGTTGGGGAGCAGCAGTGGCGCGTCGGCGAGGTGCAGCGCGTGGAAGGTGCGGTTCCGGTCCGTACTCACGCGGTGGTTCCGGTCCGTACTCACGCCCACGTCACCTCCAGCGCCACCGGCACCCGCAGGTTCACGGACGGCTCGTACGCGATACCGGGGCGGACCAGGCGGCAGCCGAGCGCGAGCAGCGCGTCCAGCACTCCGGCCGCGAGGGCCCGGGCGTGGGCGTGCCCGGGACAGGCGTGCGCCCCGGCGCCGAAGGCCAGCGATCCGTCGGGGGTGACCAGGCCGACCCGTACCGGCTCGCCGCCGTCCACGGGGGCGCGGAGGGTGCCCCGTACGGGTGGATCGGTGCGCAGGGTCCGCGCCAACAGGTCCGCGGCGAGATCAGCGGCGGGGGCGGTGAGGGGGTCGGGAGCGGGGTTGGCGACGGAATCGGGGGCGGGGTCGGCGACGGAATCGGTGGTGGGGGCGACGACGGGGGCCTCGGGCGGCCCGGGTGAAGGGCCCGGCGCGGGTCCCGTCAGTGCCAGGTACGCCGCGTTCCCGATCAGTCCCGCCGTGGCGTCGTACGCCTGCACCAGCAGGCCGATACGGGCCGCCGTGGCCTCGTCCCACGTACCGCCGCAGTCCGCCACGAGCCGGGTGAGGGCTCGGTCCGCGGCCGGGACGGTCTCGCCGTGCGCGTGGTACGCGCCGGCCACGTCCCCCACCAGCGCGGCCGTGTCCGCCGTGACGCGCAGGCCGAGGGACGTGGCGAGTACTTCGGCGGGCACCACGCGGGCCACCCGCGTCATCACCTCGACGGTGCCGGGGGCGCTCAGCAGTTCCCGCGCCCGGATGCGCGCCGTATCGCGCAACGCCTCGGCATTCACGTCCGGCCCGCCGAGCGCACCGAGCGCACCGAGCGACCCAAGCGCCTCAGCCGCCAGTGCCCGCCGCCGCACATGCGCGCCCCCGCTGCTGAAGCGGGCGACCCGCGCCCGAAGCCAGGCCATCGTGCCCTCGGGTACGTCCTCCGGCACCGGCGGCACCACCCAGCCCGGATCCGTGAGCAGGTCAGGGCCGACGCCCACGCGTGCGCTGTCTTCCATGTCGTCCAAGGTCCGCATGGCAGGACCGTAGGACCGCCTTGTTTCGGGCCCGGCCGAAACGTGCCCGCGCACAATGGATCCATGACCACACAGGCACCGCCACCGGACGCGGCCCCGGCGCACAGCATCGGGCTCGCCCGTCTCGCGGGCCTGCTCGCGGACCGGACCCGGGCCGCGTTCTGCCTGGCCCTGCTGGACGGGCGGGCCTGGACGGCGGGCGAGCTGGCCGCGTACGCGCGGGTCGCGCCGTCCAGTGCGAGCGAGCACCTGACGCGGCTGACCGAGGGCGGACTGCTCGTGGAGCACCGCCAGGGACGGCACCGGTACGTGCAGCTCGCGAGCCCCCGCGTCGCCGAACTGATCGAGGGGCTGACCGCGCACCTCGACCCGCCCGCCGAGCGGCCGAGCGGGCTGCGTGCCGTCAACGCGTCGGCCGCGCTGGCCCGCGGGCGTACGTGCTACGACCACCTGGCCGGGCGGCTGGGTGTGGCCGTCACGGACGCGATGACCGGCCGCGGACTGATCGACCAGGACGGCGGCTTCGCGCTCACCGGCGCGGGCCGCACCTGGTTCGCCGAAGCCCTGGCCACCGACACCGCCACGCTCCGCGCGGGCCGCCGCCCGACGGCCCGCGGCTGCCTGGACTGGACCGAGCGGCGGCAGCACCTGGCAGGCGTGGCGGGCGCGCGGCTCTGCGCGGGGCTGCTGGAACGGGCGTGGATTCGGCGCGTCGGCAGTGGCCGGGCCGTACGGCTGACGTCCACGGGGGCGGCTGCCCTGCGTGACCTGCTGGGACTGGATGCGGAGGCGGCGGGGCTGCTCTAACCGGGGGCAGGACTGCTCTAGCGGGGGTGGCGGGGCTGCTCTAGCCGGGGTGGCGGGGCTGCTCTAGCGGGAGGACGGCGAAGGCGTTCCCGAGCAGTACCCGGGCCGCGCGTACAGCGTGATGCTCGCGCCCTTCACATCCCTCGTCGCACACACCCGGAACGCGGACTTCAAGGTGGTCCGCTTGGCGATCTCCTGATCGGTCCGGTCCAGCGGCTGCCCCTTCGCGTCGCCGACCGCGACGATGCGGCGGGCCCGCATCATGTGCGCGTGGACGTGGTCGCCGGACAGTTCGGTGCCGTACAGCGTGTGGGAGGCCACCGGGCTCTCGTCGAGCGCGAGGTCCCGCAGGCGGTGGAACTCGTGGGGCGCGGCCGCCGCCCACACCCGGCGCCGGGCGGGCAGGAACAGCAGGCCGTCGCCGGGCGACGACAGCTCCCGTACGGCCTGGGTGACCGCGATCGCGTCGTCGGTACGGCTCTGCGGGCTGCGCAGGAAGACGTTGACGGGGACGAGCAGCGCCAGGACCACGACGAGCGCCGCGGACCGGTACAGCACCCTGCGCCGGGACTGGCCGCGGCGGCCGGGCGGGCGCAGCAGCCAGTCGAGCGCCGCGCCCGCCATGAGGGCGAAGCCGGCCACGTAGTACAGGACGTAGCGGTCCACGTACATCGGCTTGAGCTGGGAGAGCAGCACCAGCAGCGCCGTGGGCAGGACCAGCAGGGGAAACGCGACCGGCCGCAGCCGCAGCCGCTGCCGGCCCGCGCGGGCGACCGGGGCGCGGGAGCACAGCAGGCCGCCCAGTACCAGGGTGATGAAGGTGCCCAGCTGGACCGGGTTGGGCCACTGCAACCAGCTGAGCTGTTCCGACTGCCCCATGCTGAACAGGGCCAGCGGCACCAGGCCGACGACCACCGTGGCCGCCGCCACGCACCAGGCCCGGCGCACCGCGCGCGGCAGTCCGGACAGGACGACGGCGGCGCCGTGCGCGGGCAGGACCAGTACGGCGAACTCGTGCATCAGGCAGGCGGCCAGCGACAGTGCCGCGTACCCCGCCCAGAGACGCTTGCCGGGCCGGGCGGTGACCCGCGCCAGCAGGTAGGTGGACCACACCACCAGCGCGCAGACCAGCGCGTAGGAGCGGCCCTCCTGCGCGTACTGCTGCACCATCGGCAGCAGGACGAAGACGAGGCCCGCGAAGAGCCCCGCCCGCCGGCCCGCCAGTTGCCTGCCGAGCAGGGCGACCCCGGCGGCGGCTGCCGCCATCGCGACCACGGACGGCAGTCGCAGGGCCACCACACCCCCGTCGAAGACGAGGAACCAGCCGCGCATGAGCACGTAGTAGAGGCCGTGCACCGCGTCCACGGTCTGAAGGGTCGGCCACAGCTCCGCCAAGGTGCGGTGCGCCATGTCGTACGTGACCGCCTCGTCCCGCCACATGCTGTCCTGACGGCGGATGCCCCACAGTCCCAGCAGCAGCATCAAGGCGGCGGGGTACAACGCGACGGCCCCCCGCGACGCCCAGATTCCTCTGGCGCGCGCGGGGGACGCGTATGCGGTTTGCGCTACGTCGATGGCGGACTCCGCTTCAGCGGGCGGGGCGGGACTGTGCGGTCACGATTAGACCGTACGACAGCCGCGGCTCACGGGCAGGCGGGGGCCCGTCGGCAGGCCGGACGGCGTCAGCCGCAGTGGCTCCAGCCGCTGTCGAACCAGCCCGCGCGACGATGTTTCCGCCCTACCTCCATGGCGGCGAGACCAGGCGGCGCCTCTTCCCACCGCCCCCGCACACCGAGGCCCCGGCAAGCAGATGCTTGCCGGGGCCTCGACGGGTCGTGCGATCAGACGGAGGGCCAGCCGTCGGCCCGCCCGAGAGACAGGCCGACGGCCAGTCCGTCGATCAGGAGATGCGCTTCAGCTTGGCGCCGAAGGACGGCTCGGCCAGATCCTTCTGGAGCGCGACGGGCACCGTCGCGCGGCCGGGCCCGCTGCCGATGTTCAGCTGTCCCACGACCGTGCCGGCTTTCGCCTCGTGCGGTACGGGAGTGCGGCCGCTTTCGATCGAGAACTTCGCCTTGAGGCCGGGCCACCCGACCGCCTTGGAGTCCTTGGTCGCGACCACCGGCGTCCGTCCGCCGAGACCGTCGTCGACGTAACCGACCACGTCGCCCTTCTTGACCACGTCGGCAGAGGTCATGGCGTCCTGCAACGCCCTGATCATCTTGTAGCTCCGGTCGCGGACGAGCTGAAGGCTGTTCTCGGCGTTCGGGTCCAGGCCCTTGAAGTGCTGGTCCATGGTCACCCCGACGATGGTGTGCGGCTTGCCGTCGATGGTCCGCCGGGCGGCCCACATCAGCGCGCCACCGGCCGGGGTGCTCGACCCCGTCTTGATGCCCAGGACGCCCGTGCCCTTGATCAGCAGCTGGCTGTTGTTGTTCTCCAGCCGCTGGTCGAGACCGGGGACCTGGGCGTTCGGCATGGCGACGATCTTGCGGAAGACCTCGTTGTTCATCACGGCCTCGGCCAGCTTGAGCTGGTCGACCGCCGTGCTCTTCGTGGAGTCCTTGAACCCGCTGGAGTCGGTGTAGGTGGTGTTCGACATGCCCAGGGCCTTGGCCTCGGCGTTCATCTTGCCGATGAACGCCTGCTCGTCCTGCGGCGAGTCCCAGCGTGCCAGCAGCCGGGCGATGTTGTTGCCGGAGGGGATGAGCAGCATCTGGAGCATCTGGAACTCCGTGAACGACTGCCCTTCCTTGACCTTGACCCGCGACTCGTCCTCGGCACCCGACTCCTTGACGGCCGTGGCGTCCACCTTGATCTTGGGGCCCTGCTCGCCCGGCTTGAGCGGGTGGTTCTTGAGGATCAGGTGCGCGGTCATCACCTTCGCCACACTGGCCGTCGGCACCGGCTTCTGGGGCCCGTACGTGCCGACGTCGCCCACGCCGACGACCCGTGCCGCCGCCTGGCCCTCACCCGGCCACGGCATCTGGAACGCGTCGCCCGCGAAGGTGTACGAGGACTTCCCGCCCAGCGCCAGCGTCGGGTCGGGCAGCGGGCGCACCTGCTGGACGACGATGAAGACGATCGCCAGCAGGATCACCAGCGGAGTCCAGATCTTGAACCGGCGGGCGACCGTACGCATCGGCGTCTCGGGCGGCGGCGGCGTGTTGGTCAGCTGCGCCAGCAGGTCCAGCGGCGGCAACGGCTGCTGCTTGGTCTGCTCGGAGTCGGGCAGCGCGCCGGGCTGAGCGGTGGCGCCGGTGGCCGTCGCGGCGGCGGGCGCCTCGGGCGCGGTGGCCTTCGTCCCGGTCTGGGCGGCGGCCTTCGCGCCCCACTTCGTGCCCGGCGCGACGTCCGGCTCGGCGGCGGGCTTCGCGCCCGCCTTCGTACCCGCCCCGGTGTCGGACTTGGCGCCGGTCCCAGCGCTGGTGCCGGTGCCGGTGCCGGGCTTGTCCTCGGTCTTCGCGGCGTCCTTGGCCGCGGACTTGCCGGCCTTGCCCGGCTTGTCGCCCGTGACGGGCCGCGGCGGCTTGATCGGCTGCGGGTCGGTGGACTTCAGGGCCACGAACTGGCTGGTGCGCTCGCCGTCCGACTCCGCGGCACCGGCAGGCCGTACGACCTTTATCGCGGTGGTGGGCTGGTCGGCTTCCGGCTTGCCCCCCGGCTTGTCGCCGGACTTTCCGCCGGACTTGCCGGGCTTTTCGGCCTTGGGCTCGGCCTCGGTGCCGGCCTTGGGGGCCGTCTTCGCGTCGGTCCCGGCGTCCTCGGCCTCGGGCTTCCCGGCCTTGCCGGCGCCCTTGGCGGACGTCGCCGGACCCTCGTCGTCCGAACCCTTCCGCTTTGCGATCGAGAACGCTCGGGTCGCGTCGTCGGCAGGCTCGTCCGCGCTCGGCATCTTGAAGATCGCCGTCGGCTGGTCCACCGCCTTCGACTGCTCCTCGGCCGCCTTCGGCTTGTCCTCGCCCGCCTTCGGCCGGTCGTCGGCCGCCGCACCGGAGGTGCTCTTCGCCGCGGCCTCACCGGCCTTGGGAGCATCCTTGGACGCCCCCTTGGAGGCGTTCTTGGGCTCAGCCCCGGTCTTGCCCTTGGTCGCGCCCTCAGCAGCCTTCGAGGCGTCCTTGGGGGCGGGCTCAGGGGTCGACTTGGGGGTGGCCTTGGGAGTGGTCTTGGGGGCCGCCTCGGGGGCACCGCCGGCCTTCTCCTCGCCGTTCCCCTTCGACGTCTTCGTCACCGGGGTCTCGCCCGCCTCAGCCTTCGCACGCGTTTCCGCTCCGGCCTCCGCGTCGTCACCAGAGGCTTCGTCACCGGAGGCGGTGCCACCAGCGGCATCGGCTCCGGAAGCGTCCCCCTCGGACGCGCCCTCGCCGTCCGAGGTCGCCACCCAAGCGGCGACCGCCTCCCGCAGCCGCTCGTCACGGCCCTCGCCGGCGGGCTCCGCAGCGGCCTTCCCCGCCTTGTCTGCCTTGCCTGCCTTGTCTACCTCGTCCGCCTTGCCGGCCTTCGCCGCCTTGTCCGCGTCCACGTCCGCGGCCTTGTCCGCGCCCGCAGCCTTCGACCCGGCGTCGTCCGCCGTGCCGGCCTCGTCCGCCGTGCCGTTCTTCGGTTCCGGGTCGGCCGGGTCGGCCTTCGGTTCGCGGAAGACCGCGAGCCGCGGATCGCGTTCGCTCCCCGCCGTCTCCCCCGACGACTGCTTCTGCTCCGGCTTGCCGGGGGACTCGCCCGCCACCTATGTCTCCTTCACACGTCCGCGATACGTCGCGCTCTGTCTGGCCCAGTGTTCCCAAGTGTCCTGTGTCCGCGAGGCACGTCCGCACCGCCACGCGAAACGCTGGGCGCCCCGCCCCACAGAAGGCGTCGCCAAGGAGCTAGACGACAACGACATACCTACAGGTTCCCTGCCTAACCCCCCAGGCACTCTCGACAGATGAATGTGAGAGGGGTCACCCTGTCATTCATCCACGCGGGGAGGCATGGATGGGCAGGAGCCGCAGAACAATTCCGGAGGAGCTTCTGCTGCTCGCTTTGGACCCGGCAACGGGAACCACAGCGCAGCCGCAGTCGCTCGACCTCGGTCTGGCCGGGGCCCAGCTAGTAGAGCTGGCTCTGGCCGGACGGATAGCCCCTGACGGGGATCGTATCGCCGTGGTGCTGCCACGGCCGACCGGAGATCCGACTCTGGACTCCGCGCTCGAACTGCTGCGCCGACGCGGCAGCCCGGTGCGCGCCGTCCACTGGATCGGCGGGCCCCGGCTGGGGCTGCGCCAGACGTATCTCACGCATCTGGAGCGGTGCGGCATGGTCCATGCCGTGGCGGGCCAGATGTGCGGGGTGCTGCCGACGACTCGCTACCAGGCGACGGACACGGCCATCAGCCGGGAGATCAAGAACCGGCTGGACAACGCGATCCGCACCGGCGTACCGCCGGACCCGCGGACCGCGGCGCTCGCCGCTCTGGCCCACGCGGTCGGTCTCGGCAAGCACCTGTATCCCGGGAACGAGGGGCGCTCCTCGCGCTCCCGCCTCCGGGACCTGATCCGGCACGACCCGATGGGCGGGCTGGTCGCACATGCCGTCATGGATGTGCAGAACGGCGTCGCGGCGCAGCCGAGGCGCGCACCGGTGGCGGTGGCCGGAACGGCGTCCGGGCCGGGTGCGGGCAGGCAGCCCGCGTCCCGCGTCGCAGCCGAGCCGGCGGGCGTACCGGTACCGCCGCGGCACGGGGCCATGGCCCGCGTCGGCGCCCGCTGACGTCCCGCGTCGGCGAGCCTCGACGACGAGCCCGGCACCGCGGCGGCACCGGCGGTTCCCGCGGAACGCGGACACACCACGCAGCACCACGCTCGGTGCGTGTCAGGCGCACCAAGCACCACCCACACCCCAGCGGAACCAGCAGGACCAGCAGAGCCGGCAGGACCAGCACCACGAGCACGACCAGCGAACCAGCAGAACCAGCACCACCGTCCCCACAGTCCCGTTCGGGAGCCGCAGCAAGCGCGGGGTGGCGGACCGGCCGTTCCGGACGACGGCCGGGCCGCCACCCCGCGCGCACGTCCGCTCGCCTTGTGTGTCCATTCCACTGCGCCGCGCGGACCTGGGATGGCAATCTGCTGAGCAGGAGAAATCAGCAGTACGGAGCCGGAGGTGCACGTCCCGTGGCGTCCAACATCAATCCCACCGTCCGGCGGCGCCGGCTGGGCCAGGAGCTGCGCAGGCTCCGCGAGCTGAAGGGCATGACGGCCGAGGAGGTCGCCGAGCGCCTGCTCGTGTCCCAGTCGAAGATCAGCCGACTGGAGAACGGCCGCCGCAGCATCAGCCAGCGGGACGTCCGGGACCTGTGCGGGGTGTACGAGGTCGACGACCACCGGGTCGTGGATTCGCTGATGCAGATGGCCAAGGACTCCCGTCAGCAGGGCTGGTGGCACGCGTTCGGTGACATCCCGTACAGCGTCTACATCGGTCTGGAGACCGAGGCGGCCTCGCTGCGGGTGTACGAGTCGCTGCTCGTACCGGGCCTGCTGCAGACGCCCGGCTATGCCGAGGCCGTCATTCCCGGGACGGTGCCCGAGCTGACGCAGGAGCAGCTGGAGAAACGGATTCAGGTGCGGATGCGCCGCCAGGAGCGGGTCAATCACCCCGACAGTCCGCTGCGGTTGTGGGTCGTCCTGGACGAGAGCGCGCTGCGGCGGGTCGTGGGCAGCCACCTGATCATGCGCGAGCAGCTCGACCACCTCGTGGAGGTCAGCAACCTGCCGCACGTGACGGTCCAGGTGCTGCCGTACGACGCGGGCGCGCACGCGGGCATGTCGGGCACCTTCTCGATCCTGGAGTTCGACGACGCGGCCGATTCGAGCGTGGTCTACATCGAGGGCGTCACCAGCGACCTGTACCTGGAGAAGACCAACGATGTGCACAAGTACACGATCATGTACGAGCATCTGCGGGCCCAGGCGCTGAGTGCGGACCAGAGCAGGGAGTTCATCGCCGCGGCGGCGAAGAGGCACGCGGACAGCATGGCCTGATCATGGCGCCAGGATGGCCGAATCCAGGATTCCGGAAGGAAGTCCGGCACCGTACACCGAGACGCCACTCCTTGGAAAGAGATCAAGGAATATGCCATACGGATGGGTGAACTACTCCTGCCACCGGTGATGTTGGCGCGTAGCGTCGGGACTACCGAATCCGCGGCAACGCGGTGCAACCCAGATCGAGTCGGAGTGAACATGGCCATTCAGCCCAATTCCGCTTTCTCCTGGACGAAGTCCTCGTACTCCGGTGGCAATGGCGCGTGCGTCGAGGTCGCCGTGCCGGCGCCCGCGGCCATCGCGGTCCGTGACTCCAAGAACCCCGACGGCCCGCGCCTGACCTTCGACACCTCCGCGTGGAGCTCCTTCGTGGGGGACGTGAGCAAAGGCGCGTACGACCTGATCTGATCCGACCGCTTCTGGTCTGATCCGGACGCTCCTGGTCCGATCCGGCCGGTCCCGGCCTGATGTCGCACACCGCATGATCAGCACCACCCCAGAGCCCTCTCGACTGGATCGCCGTCCCGGCCGAGGGGGCTCGGCCTTGCCCGCGAGCGCACGCGACGGTCCTCCCCGCCGGCTCAGCGCAGCTCGTCCACGTACCGGTCGGTCCCGGGCACCGTCGGTACGAACGGCGCGACCAGCTCCACCCGTCCCAGCC
This sequence comes from Streptomyces monomycini, assembly GCF_022271435.1. Lineage (GTDB taxonomy): Bacteria > Actinomycetota > Actinomycetes > Streptomycetales > Streptomycetaceae > Streptomyces > Streptomyces monomycini. Next base: position 23,225 of record NZ_JAFIQY010000042.1, read on the forward strand.
CCGAGGCCGCGACCTCCCCGTCCAGCCCCGTGAACCACGCCTCCCAGCACGCGCGCGGGTCCTCCTGGAGGAACCACAGCAGCGTCAGCCGGGTGTTGACGCCCTCCACCTGCCGCACGTACGCCATCCGGTCCGCCGGCAGCGGCCTGGGCCGGAAGACCGTCACCATGGCCGCGGGCGAGCCCGCCAGCCGGCGCGGCAGCCGCTCCTCCGTCAGCCATCGCAGCAGGGCGGTACGGCCCGGAGCGTCCGCCGCGGCCGACGCGTCCCCGCCCGCCCTCGCATCCGCACCCGGGCCCGGGCCCGGACCCGCCGCATCGATGACCTCGACGACCAGCCCGGTGTACGGGTGGTCCAGCGCGTGGAAGTCGCGCGGGCCGTGAGCGCCGTCCCGGTAGACGGTGACTTCGTGGTCGTGGAAGGCCGTGAAGACGTGCGTACGGTCGTGGTGGATCCGGCCGTCGGCGTTCAGCCGCCGGTTGATGGCGACGCTCCACCGCAGGTGGTCGTCGTAGCGCCCCTCGGTGATCCAGTACGTGGACAGGTAGCAGCCGGCGGTGACGGGCCGGGCGACGGCCGACCGCGCGGGGTAGCGCAGCAGCTGGAGGTCGCGGGTGGCGACCCAGCGGCGGCCCGCGAAGATCCAGGGCATCGCCGTCGCGCCGGCCAGGTAGTGGTCGTCCTCGTACCAGCGGTTGTACGTGTACTCGTGGCCGGGGTGCGGCTCGACCATGGTGATGAGCGCGTGCCCGGGACGGACGCTGTAGGGGCCGACGGCGGCCAGTTCGGCGTAGGTCCCGCTGCGGGTGTCCGCGTCCGTTGCTGCGTTCGTTGCTGCGTCCGTCGCCGCGTTCGTGTCCGCGACCGTGTCCGTGTCCGTGCCGGGTTTCGGGGTCATGCTCGGATGTGTAGCTGACGCAGCATCAGTTGGGGAGACATGCGGAGCCGACGGCACCCCGTACCCGCCCCTCACCCGCCCCCACCCTCTCCTCCCCCTCCCGGCTCACCATGCGGGCACCCCTGCACACCCCTGGCGCCCCCGCCTAGGCTCCCTGCATCCTGCACCTGTCGAGGGCGGGCCGTTCGGCGCGCCCGCGGCGCAGGCCGTACGACGACGGGAGAACGCCAGGACGGAAGACTTCCGACCCACTCCGCCGCTCGCCGCGCGCACGGCGCGGACCGGCGGCTCCCCGGTACGCGAGATCCTCGCCCTGACCGCCCGGCCCGAGGTCATATCCTTCGCCGGCGGGCTGCCGGCGGGCGAGCTGTTCGACACCGGTGGCATCTCCGCCGCCTTCCGGCACGTCCTGGACGAGGCGCCGCGGCAGGCGCTGCAGTACTCGACGACCGAGGGCGACCCGGCTCTGCGCGCGGCCGTGGCGGCCCGGGTGAGTGCCCGCGGCTTCGCCACCGCGCCGGACGACCTGATGATCACCACCGGTTCGCAGCAGGGCCTGTCGCTGCTGGCCACAGCTCTGCTGGAGCCCGGTGACACGGTGCTGGTCGAGGACCCGTGCTATCTGGCGGCGCTCCAGGTCTTCTCGCTGGCCGGGGCGCGGTTGGTGCCGGTGCCGACCGACGACGGGGGGCTGGACCCGCAGGCGCTGGACGCGATCGCGGCACGCGAGCGGCCGAGGCTGCTCTACCTCGTGCCGACGTTCCAGAATCCGACGGGCCGGACGCTGCCGGCCGGGCGGCGGGCCGCGGTGGCCCGGGTGGCGGCCCGCCGCGGACTGTGGATCGTCGAGGACGACCCGTACGGCGAGCTGCGGTTCGAGGGCGAGCCGGTGCCGTACCTCGGTTCGTTCCCCGGGGCGGAGGACCGTACGGCGCTGCTCGGGTCCTTCTCCAAGATCGTGGCGCCGGGGCTGCGGCTGGGCTGGCTGCGCGCGCCGGCCGTACTGCGCAGGGCCTGCGTCATCGCGAAGCAGGCGGCCGACCTGCACACCTCGACGCTCGACCAGGCGGCCGTCGCCCGGTACCTGGCGGGCCCGGGCCTGGACGCCCATCTGGAGCGGGTGCGCGGCGCCTACCGCGCCCGGCGCGACGCGCTGGTGGACGGTCTGGGCGCGGCCCTGCCCGAGGGCTCGCGCTGGAACCGGCCGGAGGGCGGGATGTACGTCTGGGCGTCGATGCCTGCCGGGTACGACGCGACGGCGCTGCTGCCCGAGGTGGTCCGGCACGACGTGGCGTACGTGCCCGGTGCGCCCTTCTACGCCGGACCTGCCGACGTGGGGACCGTGCGGCTGTCCTTCGTGACGCACCCGCCGGAGGAGATCCAGGAGGGCCTGCTGCGGCTGGCGAAGACGCTGCGGGCGCCGCGTCCGTAGCCATCGGCCGGCGAAGACGCCGCGTCCGTAGCCATCGGGAGCGGGCACGCCTATCCTGACGGCCCGTCACATCTACGCGGGCCGGAGGCGCGCATGCTGCTACGGGACAAGACCGTCGTCGTCTCGGGCGTGGGTGCCGGGCTCGGCCACCAGGTGGCGATGGCGTGCGTACGTGACGGCGCTTCGGTGGCGCTCGGTGCCCGTACGGAGTCCCGCCTCGCCGAGACGGCGGCGCAGGCCGATCCGACGGGCGAGCGCGTCGCCTGGCGAGTGACGGACATCGCGGACGAGGAGCAGTGCGCGGAACTGGCCGCCCTCGCGGTCGAACGTTTCGGCGGCGTCGACGCGGTCATCCAGGTGGCCGCACTGGACGCGTACTTCGGCGGGCTGACGGACGCGGACTTCGACGCCTGGCAGCGGGTCGTGGACATCAACCTCTTCGGCACGCTGCGCATGGCGCGCGCCTGCCTGCCGTCGATGACGGAGCGCGGCGGCGGGTCGGTCGTGCTGATCGGCACGCAGTCGTCGGTCGCCGCGCCGTCCGAGGTGCGGCAGGCGGCGTACGCGGCGTCCAAGGGCGCGCTGGTCTCGGCGATGTACTCGCTCGCGCGCGAGCTGGGTCCGCGCCGGATACGCGTCAACACCGTGCAGCCGGGCTGGATGTGGGGCCCGCAGGTCGAGGCGTACGTCCGGTACGCGGCGCACACCGAGGGCGTACCGGAGCGCGAGGTGCTGGACCGGCTCACCGCGCGGATGGCGCTGCCGGAGATGGCGACGGACGCCGATGTCGCACAGACCGCGGTCTTCCTGGCGTCCGACCGGGCGCGGGCGATCACCGGTCAGTCGCTGCTGGTGAACGCCGGGGAGATCATGCGCTAGGCGCTGGCCCGGCGGCCCGGAATCGTTCGTCCAGCTGTCAGTAGTTCACATCCTTGACCACCGCACCCTTGACCGCCCCTCGCCATGAACGGTTCAATCCCCGAAGTCCCCGCTCCCGCACGGGGGCGCCGCCCCGCGGAACGTACGGCGACGTGTTTCCCGTTCACAAGGCGGACCCCTGGAGGGGCCATGAACAGTCTCGACTGGGCCGTGCTCATCGGTTACTTCGGTGTGATGGTCGCGATCGGCGTGTGGTCCCACAGACGCGTGGACGACGTGAGCGACTTCTTCACCGCGGGCGGGCGGATGCCCTGGTGGCTGTCCGGGATCTCGCACCACATGTCGGGGTACAGCGCGGTGATGTTCACCGGGTACGCGGGCATCGCCTACCAGTACGGTGTCACGTCCTACGTCACCTGGTCCTTCCCCATCGCGGTGGGGATCGCCGTCGGGGCGCGCCTGTTCGCCGGGCGGCTGAACCGGCTGCGTTCGCGGCTGCACGTCGCCTCGCCCCTGGAGTACCTCAAGAGCCGCTACAACCTGCCCGCCCAGCAGGCGCTCGCCTGGTCCGGTGTACTGCTGAAGATCGTGGACGTGGGAGCCAAGTGGGCGGCCATCGCCACCCTGCTGTCCGTCTTCACCGGTCTCTCCCTCAACCAGGGCATCCTGATCACCGGCGTGGTCACCGGCGTCTACTGCACGGTCGGCGGCCTGTGGGCGGACGCGCTCACCGAACTCGGGCAGTTCGTCATCCAGTTGCTGGCGGGCGTGGCGATGCTGGTGACCGTGCTGGCGGAGCTGGGCGGTGTCAGCGCGCTGTGGACGGTGTGGGACCGGCTGCCCGACAGCCACGCGCAGCCGACCGTCGGCCCGTACACGCTCACGTTCCTGCTCGCGTACCTCTTCATCAAGACGTTCGAGTACAGCGGCGGCATGTGGAACCAGGCGCAGCGCTACATGGCCACCCGCAGCGCGCGCGAAGCGCGGCGCTCGGCTCGGCTGTCCGCCGCCTTGTGGTTCGTGTGGCCGGCGGTGCTCTTCTTCCCCATGTGGGTCGCGCCGCTGCTGGTGAAGGCCGAGAAACCGGACGCCTCCGACTCGTACGCGCTGCTCACCGAGCATCTGTTGCCGCACGGCCTGCTGGGTCTGGTCATCGTCGGCTTCTTCTCGCACACGATGGCCATGTGCTCGTCCGACGCCAACGCCATCTCCGCCGTTTTCACCCGTGACATCGCGCCCGCGCTGCCGAAGCTGGGCGCGCGGGCCCGCAGCTGGTCGCACCGGGCGGGGCTGCTGGCCGCGCGGCTGTCCACCGTCGCCTTCCTGGCCCTGTCGATGGCCATCGCGACCCAGGTCAACTCGCCGACGTTCAAGGACATCATCACCGTCGTCATCAAGTGGGTGGCCGGTCTGGTGGGGCCGATCTCCATCCCGTTCCTGCTCGGCATGGTGCCGCGCTTCCGCAGATCCGGGCCGACCGCGGCGCTGGTGTCCTGGGCGGCGGGCCTGTTCGCCTTCTGGCTCACCAACTACGGGCCGGCCGGCGTCCAGCTCCAGATCCAGATCGTCGCGCCGGTGGCCACCTCGCTGGTCCTGTACGTCGTGATCGGCTTCCTCAAACCGGAGGACACCCCGGAGCGGGACGCGGTGCTCGCCCGTATCAACTCCGGCGACGACAAGGACGGGGAGGACGGGGAGGAGCGTGGGGGTGAAGGGGAGGGCGGGAGCGGAAGTGGCAGGGACGGCGTCGGCAGCGGTGGTACGAGCGCCGCCGCCCGCACGGTGTCCGGGCGGACCGGCGGGCCTGGTCACCGTGCCGCGCCGCGGTGACCCGGTCGTGCGGCCCGCCGCCCCCGCTGCTGACTCCGCGGCCTACTTCGTGTATCCGATCCGCTCGTACGCGATGTCGGCCATGCCCTGGGCGCCGAGGTTGGCCAGATTCTTCTTGGCCGCGGTGATCTCGGGGAGCTGATAGGTGGGAAGGACGCCGGCCACCTGCCACGCCTCCGCGTCGGCCGCGTTGACGGCCTCCAGGGCGGCGGCCTGGTCGGCGCTGCGGCCCGCCTTGTCGAGCAGGCCGTCCAGCTTGGCGCTGCCGGTCTTGGAGTCGTTGCCGCCGCCGTCGCGGGCGTAGGTGCCGCTGGAGCCGGTCGCGGCGAACGGCGTACGGGAGAAGCTGTAGGGCGCCACGTCGTAGTCGCCCGGGGTCACGTACTTGTCGAAGAACTCGTTGACGGGCACCGCCCGGACGTCCAGCTCGACTCCGACCTGGGCCCACAGCTGGGTGAGGATGGTGGCCTCGTTCTTCGCGGCGGGCTGGCCGGTGGGGATCAGGAAGCGCAGCTTCAGCTCCTCGCCGCCCTTCTTGCGCACCTTGCCGCCGTCCAGCTTCCAGCCGGCCTCGTCCAGCAGCCGGCCGGCGGCCTTCGGGTCGTACGTGCCCAGGTCGCCGGCGTTGTCCCGGTACCCCTTCTGGTTGGGCATGAGGAAGTGGTTGCCCAGCGGCTTGCCCGTCCAGTTGAGGCCCTTGAGACCGGACTTCACGATCGTCTCGCGGTCGGTGGCCTTGAACAGCGCCTTGCGCACCTTCGGGTCGCTGAGCTTCGGGCTCTTGCCGTTGAAGGTCAGGTGCCGGTAGTTGGGGCCGCCGGCCTCCCGGATCTCGCCCGACTTCACGCCCGAGACCTGCTTGAAGGCGGCCACGCTCGCGTTCAGGTCGAAGTAGTCGATCTCGCCGTTGGCGTAGGCCGCGGGCATCGACTCGGTCGTCATCGCATGGAAGACGATCTTGTCGAGTTTCGGCTTGTCGCCCCACCACGCGGGGTCGGGCACGAGGGTGACGGTCTGCGCGGTCTTGTCGATGCCGCCGAGCTTGTACGCGTTGGCGGTGACCGGGATCGCGTTGAGGTAGCCGGTGGTGAAGCTCTTCGCGTCGGCCATGTACTTCGCCGGGTAGAGCGGGGTGTTGTTGGGTGCCCCGAACAGCGCGCGCCAGTCCGCGTACGGCTTGTCGAAGGTCAGGACGGCCTCATGGTCGTCCTTGCCCTTGCGTACCGACGACACGTCCTCGTACCCGGCCGGAGAACCGACCTTGAACGCCGGATCCTTGCTGCTCAGCGCCCGGACGTTGGCCTCCAGGTCCCGGTAGGTGATCGGCGTGCCGTCGGACCACTTCGCCTTGGGGTTCAGGTGGTACGTGACGATCTGCTTGCCGCCCTCCGTACGGCTGGCGGCGTCCAGCAGGAACGCCTTGTCGGGCACCTGCTCGCCGTTGGGCGCCGAGTGCCACAGCGACGGCAGCACGGCCTCGACGACGGCGTTGGTGGCGGCCTGGTTGCCGTCCGTCTCCATCTCGTTGAACTGCACGGGGAACTGGTCGATCGCCCAGTTCAGCGTGCCGCCCTGCGTCAGCTGCGCAGGGTCGGTCCGGTTGATGTCCAGCGCGGTGGTCTTCGGCGGCTGCTTCGCCTCGCCGCCACCGCCCTCGTCGTCCGAGCCACCACAAGCGGTCAACGCCAAGGACGACGCCACGACGGTGGCGACGAGGGCGAGCGGAACTCTGGAGTGCTTCATTGCGGAGACGTTCCCTTTCTCGACTGGACTGACGAAAACACAGGGAGGGCGTGGTGCGGGAGGTGTTCTTCAGCCTCCTGCGGCGGGTGTGTCCGGCCCGTACGCCGCGTGGTGGCAGGCCGACTCGTGGCCCGGGGCGACGGGCCGCGACGGCGGGTCCTGCTGCGCGCAGCGCCGCTGCTCCGGTGCGCCGAGCGTCGCGTACAGCGGACAGCGGCCTCGGAACCGGCAGCCGGACGGCACGTCCGCCGGGCTCGGCAGGTCGCCGCCCAGCAGGATCCGGGTCCTGGCCCGCTCCTTGCGCGGATCGGGCAGCGGTACGGCCGACAGCAGGGCCCGGGTGTACGGGTGCGCCGGCGCCGCGAACACGTCCGCGGTGCCGCCCGTCTCCACGATGCGGCCCAGGTACATGACCGCGACCCGGTCGGCGCTGTGCCGGACGACGGACAGGTCGTGGGCGACGAGCAGGTAGCTCAGGCCGAGCCGGGTCTTCAGCTCGTCCAGCAGGTTGAGCACACCGGCCTGCACGGACACGTCGAGCGCGGAGACCGGCTCGTCCAGCACCAGCAGCCGCGGTTCCAGCGCCAGGGCGCGCGCTACGGCGATGCGCTGACGCTGGCCGCCGCTGAACTCGCGCGGGTAGCGTCCCGCGTCCGCGGCCGCCAGGCCGACCGTCTCCAGCAGCTCGGGGACCCGGGCGGCGATCCGGTCCTTGGGCCAGCGGTGCGTGCGCAGCGGCTCGGCGAGGATGTCGCCGGCCGGCATCCGGGGGTCCAGTGCGGCCGTCGGGTCCTGGAAGACGATCTGGAGGTCACGGCGCAGGGCGCGGCGCGCGGCGCGGTCCAGGTCGCGTACGTCCCGGCCGAAGAGCCGGACGGTGCCCGCCTGCCCGGCCGCCAGGTCCATGATCTCCATCAGGGTGGTGGTCTTGCCGCAGCCCGACTCGCCGACCAGGGCGAGCGTCTCCCCCTCCCGTACGACGAGACTGATGCCGTCCACGGCCCGCACGGTGCCGATCGTGCGCTTGACGAAGGTGCCTCGAGTGAGCGGGAAGTGTTTGACGAGGCCTTCGAGTTCCAGGATGGCGGGGTGGGGGGAGGGTGGGGCGGCGGGAGGTGTGGGAGCGGGCGGGGGCGCGGGAGCGGGCGGGGGTGCGGGAGCGGGCGGGGGTGCGGGAGCGGGGTGCGCGGTTCCGGGCTGCCGCCCCTGGGTAACCCCCTGCTGGGGGGCCTGGGGCGTTCGATTCGCCCCGGTAGGCGCGCGATCCGTGGGGGGTAGTGCTGCGGGCGTCCCGGCGGGGGCCGCGTCGGTGCTGCCTGTTCCGGTCCGACGGGGGTCCGTGCCGTCCGTGGCCGTATCGCCGGTACCGTCCGTGGCCGTGCCGTTCGTGCCCGTGCCGTTCGTGCCCGTTCCGGTCCGACGGGGGTCCGTGCCATCCGTGGCCGTACCGCAGGTACCGTCCGTGGCCGTGCTGCCCGTATCCGTACCGCCGGTACCGTCCGTGGCCGTGGCGCCCGTGTCTGTACCGCCGGTACCGTCCGTGTCCGTGCCGCCCGTATCCGTACCGCCGGTACCGTCCGTGTCCGTGCCGCCCGTGTCTGTACTGCGGGGGCCCGTACCACCCGTGCACGTACTGCCCGTACCACCCGTGCCCGTACTGCCCGTACCGCCCGCGCCCGTTCCGCGGAAGCCCGCGGGCGTCCCGCCCCCGTCCGAAGGCGTCCCCCCGACCCCCGCGAAGAGCCCCGCCCGCGGCAACGCTCCCGAGGCGATCTCCTCGCTGCGGTGGCAGGCGGCGGCGTGGGCGGGGGCCGTGGTGGTCGGGGGGACTTGGGTGGCTGGAGTGTCCGGAAGGGTTGGGGTGGTCGAGGTGTCCGGGGTGGCTGAGGCGACCGGGGAAGCGTTCGTGACGGCTGTGGTGGCCGTGCCTGCTGTGGGGACCGTGGCCTCCCTGGGTACGGCCTGCGCCGGGGCAGGTTCCGTCTCATGGCACAGGGGAACGGCGACCGGGCAGCGCGGTGCGAACGGGCAGCCAGGCGGCAGTGCCGTCAGGGACGGCGGGGTGCCGTGCACGGGGGTCAGCGGCACGCCGGTGGGCCCGTCCAGGCGGGGCGTCGCGCCCAACAGGCCGATGGTGTACGGCATTCTGGGCCGGTAGTAGATCTCGTCGACCGTACCGGCCTCCACGGGCCGGCCCGCGTACATGACCTGCACCCGGTCGGCGAACCCCGCGACCACCCCCAGGTCGTGGGTGATCAGGACGACCGCGGCGCCGGTCACCTCCCTGGCGGTCCGCAGGACGTCCAGGATCTGCGCCTGGACGGTGACGTCCAGGGCGGTGGTCGGCTCGTCCGCGACGATGACCCGCGGATCGTTGGCGATGGCCATGGCGATCACCGCGCGCTGCCGCATCCCGCCGGAGAACTCGTGCGGGAAGGCGTCGGCGCGGCGCCGCGGGTCGGGGATGCCGACGAGGGCGAGGAGCTCGACGGCGCGGGCCCGTGCGGCCTTGCGGCTCAGGTCCTGATGGACGCGGAGCGCTTCGACGAGCTGGCTGCCGATGCTGTAGACGGGCGTGAGGGCGGACAGCGGGTCCTGGAAGACCATGCTGATGCCGTTGCCGCGGACCCTGGACAGCGCGGCGTCGCCGAGTCCGAGCAGTTCCTGTCCGTCCAGTTCGACGGAGCCCCGTACGGCGGTGCCGTCCGGCAGCAGTCCAAGGACGGCCTGGGCGGCGGCGGACTTGCCCGAGCCGGACTCCCCGACGATGCCGAGCACCTCGCCGGGCCGTACGGCGTAGCTCAGACCGCGTACGGCGTGTACGGGACCGTGCTCGCCGGGGAAGGTGACGTGCAGGTCCGTCACCTGGAGGGCGGGGCGGGTGGCTGCCGCCTCCGGGCCGGTGTGGGGTTGTTCGGTCACCGGCGACGGCCTTCCTCAGCGGCGCGCTTCCCGCGCCCCTTCGCGCGCGCCTGCGCCCCCGCCGCATCGGGGTCCAGCGCGTCCCGTAGCCCGTCGCCGACGAAGGCGAGGGAGACACCGATGAGCACCAGGCACCCGGCGGGGAAGAAGAACAGCCACGGGTAGCTCGCGGCCATGTTGGTGTTGTCGGCGATGACCGTGCCGAGCGACACGTCCGGCGGCTGCACCCCGAACCCGAAGTACGACAGTCCGCTCTCCCCGATGACCGCGGCCCCGGCCTGGATGACCGCGTCGATGATCAGCAGGGAGGCCATGTTGGGCAGGATGTGCCGGAAGACGATCACCGGCCCCGGTACACCCATGTAGCGGGCCGCCTTGACGTACTCGCGTTCCTTGAGCGTGAGCGTCACACTGCGCACCACCCGCCCGGTGATCATCCAGCTGAAGGCGGCCAGCAGGACGACGAAGACCGGCCAGCCGGAGCCGCGGACGAGCGGCGACAGGACGGCGACGACCAGGAACGCGGGCATCACCAGCAGCAGGTCGACGGCGCCCGTCAGGACGCGGTCGGTCCAGCCGCCGAAGTACCCGGCGAAGGCGCCCACCACGGCTGACAGGAAGGTGGAGACCACTCCCACGAGGATGCCGATGACCAGGGACTTCTGGAGTCCGCGCAGGGTGAGCGCGTAGAGGTCCAGGCCGCTCTGGGTGGTGCCCCACCAGTGTTCGGCGGACGGCCCGGAGAGGAAGTTGAGGAAGTCGTGGGTGCGGTGGTCCCAGGGGCTCAGCAGCGGGCCGACGTACGCGGCGAGGAAGAGCAGGACGAGCAGGGCCAGTCCGGCTGTCGCGAGCCGGTTGCGCGCGAAGCGGCGTGCGGTGAGGCGGGTTCGGGAGGGGTGGTGGTCATGTGGCGGACGGCCGGGCGGCGAGGGGTGGCGGTCACGCGGCGTACGGCCGTCACGTGGCGGGCGACCGGCACGCGGCGGGCGACCGGCACGCGGCGGGCGACCGGACCATGACGTACGGCCGGGCCACGGCCCCCGGCCGCCGGCTGCGGGGCGCATCACCGCACCCTTACGCGCGGGTCCAGTGCCGCGTACAAGAGGTCCGACAGCAGCCCCGCCGCCAGCACCAGTACTGCGGTGAACACACCCACCGCGGCGACTGCGTTGACGTCCTGACCGGCGACCGAGTCGACCAGCAGTTCGCCCATGCCGTGCCAGCCGAAGGTTTTCTCCACGAAGGTGGCACCGGCGAAGAGCAGCACGATGTTGTAGACGAGCAGAGGGACGACCGGCAGGACGGCCGTGCGCAGCCCGTGCCGTAACAGGGCGGTGCGGCGGCGCAGTCCCTTGGCGCGCGCGGTGCGCAGGAAGTCGGCGCCGAGCACGTCGAGCATGGTGTTGCGCTGGTAGCGGCTGTAGAGGGCGACCTGCACGATGATGAGGGTCAGGGCGGGCAGCAGCATGTGCTGGGCGCGGTTGACCAGGGCGGCAGGGTCCCACCGGCCGGCGTACTGGGCGTCGTACTCGCCGAGGACCTTGATCGTCTGCGTACCGTCGTTGAGGGCGGTGGCGCCGATCTTCAGGGCGACGCCGACCACGAACACCGGCATGGCCAGCACGAAGAACGAGGCCAGGGTGGAGAACCGGTCGAAGAACCGGTACTGGCGGATCGCGCCGTACGCGCCGACGGCGACGCCGAGGGCCGAGCCGGCGAAGGTGGCCAGGAGCAGCAGCCGGGTGCTGACGCCGACCCGGCGGCCGAAGTCGTCGTTGAGCGAGTCGCCGGAGAGGGTCCGGCCGAGGTCGCCGTGGACGACGTCACCGGCCCAGCGCGCGAAGCGGGTCGTCACCGGGGTGTCCGGGTTCATGTTGACGTCGTCGAGGGTGCGGGTGACGGCCGCCTCGGGCAGCGGCGGGTTGCGGTTCTCGAACCGGGCGCGCGGGTTCAGGCTCAGCCCGGCGAGGAAGTACGTCAGGGACGCCGCCACGGCCACCAGGACGAGGTAACCGGCCATCCTGCGCAGCAGGTAGCGGCCCATGACGTCTCTCCCCCTCGTACGGCTACGGCACGGGCCGACTGCGGGCCCCGGGCTGTTCTCTGGGCTGTTCTCGCATGCGCGGGGCCGGTTTGTCGACCGAGGCTCCCCCAAAGCGGGACAATGCGAACGGGGGTGAGGCGGCGTCGAGTTCGCAGGGGTACGGGTGGTACGGGTGGTACGCGCGGGCGGGTCAGTGCTGGGCGGGCGAGGCAGGGAAGCCGGGCGGGCGGGGCAGTACTGGGCGGGCGAGGCAGGGAAGCCGGGCGGGGCGGGCGGGCGACGTGGTTCCGGCGCGCCTCCCTTTGGGTAACCCCCTGCTGGGGGGATGCGCGCGTTCGATTCGCCCCGGTGGAGGCGCGATTCACGCCCCACCCCCGCGAGCAGGGCATGAAGCGCCCGTCCCACCCCCACGAGCAAAGCACGAAGCGCCCGTCCCGTCACCGCCAGCCGGGTACGGAGCTCCCGCCCCGCCTCCGCCAGCTAGGCATGGAGCACCCGCCCCACCACCACCAGCTAGGCATGCAGCACCCGCCCCACCACCACTAGCCGGGCATGCAGCACGCGCCCTCAAGCCCGCGGATACCGCTCCAGCCACCCCGGCGCGGAGTTGCCCGGCCCGTGCAGGGCCGGGCCCTGTGTCATCTCCATGGCGAAGTCGTCGGCGAGTTGCAGGATCGTCGCGCGGCCTTCCACCTCGGCCAGCCACACGGGCGGCAGCGCCGTCTCGCCGTGCAGGGTGCCCAGGAGGTTGCCGCAGACGGCGCCGGTCGAGTCGCTGTCGCCGCCGTGGTTGACCGCCAGCAGCAGCCCGTGCCGGACGTCCTCGGCGACCAGCGCGCAGTACACCCCGATCGCCAGCGCCTCCTCGGCCGTCCAGCCCTCGCCGAGCGACTCCACGCGGGCGGCCGTGGGCATGCCCTGCCGTACGGCGCCCAGCGCCTGCTGGAGCGCCTCGGCTGTCTCCTCGTGGTCCGGCCGGGTGGCCAGGTGCGCCAGGGACTTCTGTACGGCGCTGTCCAGGTCGTCGCCCCGGGCCAGCGCGTGGGTGATCACCGCCATGGCGCCGGCCGCGAGGTAGCCGGTCGGGTGGCCGTGCGTCTGGGCGGCGCACTCGACGGCGAGCTGGAAGACCAGCTGCGGTTCCCAGCCGACCAGCAGCCCGAAGGGCGCCGACCGCATGACCGCGCCGCAGCCCTTGGAGGCGGGGTTCTTGGGCTGTTCCAGCGTTCCCATCACGTCGTCGCCGAGCCCGGACAGGCAGGCCCGGCCGGGCGCCCGCTGCGCGTACAGCCACTCCTCGCGCGCCAGCCAGCCGTCGTCCTTCTTGCGTTCGTCGGGACCCCAGTCGCGCTGGGTGGCGGCCCAGCGCAGATACGCGCGGTGCACGTCGGTGGGCGGGTGCCAGGCTCCGGTGTCGCGCCGTACCTGGGCCCGGATCAGCCCGTCGACGGTGAACAGCGTCATCTGGGTGTCGTCGGTGACCGTACCGCGCCGCCCGAAGGCCGGTACGTAGTCCGTCACGCCGTCCGGGCCGTGGGCATCGCGGATCGCGTCCAGCGAGCTGAACTCGATGCCGGCGCCGAGCGCGTCACCGATCGCCCCGCCCAGCAGGCAGCCGCGTACCCGGCTGCGGAAGTCCTGCTGTTCGGCGCGGCCCCAGATGGCCGTACCGCCTGCCGCTGTACTCACTCTCGTCCCTCCCCGTGGCCCACCGCTTCCCTTACGGGGTCCTTACGCTCCCCCTGCCGCAGCACTGTAATCGACCAAGAACAGTCAACTCAGGGCAAGGAACGCTATGCGAACAGTCACCCCGGAGGCGGCTTTTGATCACTACGGTCCCGATCGGCGTCCCGACCGGCGCCGATCGGCACAGTCGTACCCCTGCGTACCGAGGTCATACGACCGGCGTGCCGTGGGAAGGCTTCCTTCATGCCCGACTTCGAGTGGGACCGCACCGCCATGGCCACCGTGGCCTGCGCCCTGGCCGGTGACAGCGACGGCGCCGTGGAACTCCTCCGGCCGCTCTCCCAGCGCGACGTGTGCCAGATCACCGTCCGGCTGGCCGCGATGGCCGCCGACGCCCTCATCTCCGCCGCCGAGGACACCGGCGGCGACCGCGCGGAGGCGCTGGCGCAGTGGCAGCAGTGCATCCTCCAGCACGAGGCGGAGGCGGAGACGGGGGACGGGTGAGGGTCAGCGGCCGGCGGCCGCCGCGTCCATGCGGTGCAGGAGCAGTTGACGGACCGCCTCCAGCTCACCGTCGGCCGTCGCGTCCCGTTCCGGCCAGGTCGCCGTCAGGTCACGTATCCCGAACTCCACATCGGCCACGTGCTCCCACGCCGTCCCGTCACCCAGCAGCCCGGCGGCCGACGCCCGCGCACCCTCCCAGTCACCGAGCGCGCACCTGCTGACGACGGCGGCCCTGGCCCCGCCCGCGGGGTCACTGACCCCCGGCGGCCGGCACTCCTCGGTCGCGGTCCGCAGGGCCTCCCAGGCGGACGCCGCGCCCTGCAAGCCCGCATCAGCGCTCGCGAGCATCGCGGTCTCGTACCGGACCACCGGCCGGTCCGGTGCCAGGCCTGCGGCCGCCTCGACGGCTTCCCGCGCCGCGTCCGGCCGGTGGGCGCGGCGCAGGCAGCCGGCCTTCATGGCCAGGAGGAAGGCCGGTGACCCGCCCCCGTCCGCGGCGAGGGCCCGGTCGCAGTCGGCGAGCGCCGCGGCTTCCGCTCCCCGGAGGAGGTGGGCCGTGGCGCGACGGGCGAAGGTCCATTCGGTCGCCGCCCCCTGGCCGACGGCGGTGTCGAGGTCCGCCAAGGCGGCGTCGAGCCGGCCCGTCACGAGGCGGAGGCTGCCTCTGGCCCCGTATGCCCACCCGTACTCCGGATTGCGGGCCAGCGCCCGGTCGAACTCCGCGAACGCCTCGGCGTACCGGCCCATCGCCCAGTAGGCCATGCCCCGCTCGGCCATCGCCCAGGCGTATCCGGGCCGCAGCTCGATGGCGCGTGCCAGGCCCGCCAGGGCCTCCTCGCACCGTCCCAGGCGGCGCAGGCAGACGGCTCGGCTGCCGTGCGCCGGCGCGTGCCGCGGGTCCAGTTCCAGCGTGTGGTCAAAGGCGGCCAGCGCGCCCTTGTGCCACCCCATCAGGCGCATGACCTCGGCGAACTGGAAGGCGGCGGACACCATGCCGGGTTCGCGGTTGCGGGCGCGGAGTAAGTCCATGGCCGCGCTCAGGAAGTCCCGCTGGTACCGGTACGTCAGCCCCCGCCCCACGAGGCCCCGCACATCACCCGGCGCCAGCTCCAGGCACCGGTCGAAGTCGGCGAGGGCCTGTTGCCAGGACTCGGCCTTGCGGTGTTCGCGGCCGCGCAGGCGGTGGATCCGTACCTGTTCCGGCAGGTCGAGGCCGGGCCGGGCCAGCAGGGCCGTCAGTACCGCGACCAGCCCGTCCGCTCCGTCGAGCGCCGCCGTCAGCCGCGTACCCCAGTCGCGCACCTCCGACGCGTCCGCGTCCTCCCCCGCCTTCCGGACGGTCTCCGCGACCAGACGTACGGCGGACGGCTCGTGCTCGGCGGTGGCCGTCACCTCGGACAACGCCTCGGGCAGGAACCCCCGCGGATCGGCGCACAGCCCGTGGTAGATCTCCCCCAGCCGCAGGTCCCGCCACCGCTCGTCCCTGCGGCACCCGCCCGCGCCCCGGCCTCCCGCGCATTCCTGCCCCCACCGCCGCGCCGTCTCCGCCAGCCGCCCGTGCCGCTCGGCCCACGCGCGCGGCGAGCGGCGGCGCTGGAGGCGCAGCATCGCCGTACGGACCACCTCGTGGTACTGCCATCGGCCGCCGCGGCCGGTCACGAACGGCAGCGCGCACAGCCAGCCGAAGTGACCGGCGGCCTCCGCGCCGACCGCCTCCCGGTACACGTCCTCGTCCAAGTGGCACGGCAGGGCGGCGGCCAGCGCGGCCTCCCGCCGTACCGGGTCGGTCTCCCACTTCAGGAAGCGTTCGACGGCCGTGTCACTGGGATCGTCCACGGCGTCCGCCGCGCCGGGCCGGCTTCCGGCGAGGGTGGAGACGAGTACGGGCAGGCCGCCGGAGAGCCGCAGGATGGCGTCGACGGTACCGGGGTCGGTGATGTCCTTGGCCGACAGGAACTGCCGCACCTCCGCCTCCGTGAAGGCGTCCAGCGGTACGTCCGTGACATGGTCGAGGTGGTCGGCCCAGCAGATGCGGTCCAGCGCGTCGCGCCCGGCCAGGACGACCACGACGTTCTGCGCCAGCGCCCCGTAGCGGTCGCTGAAGAGGACATCGCGCAGCCAGGTGTCCAGGAGCGGTCCGGTCGCCTCGTACGTGTCGAAGAAGAGCACCAGCAGGGGTACGGCGTCGGCGGCGTCGCCCAGTTCCTTCACGAAGACCGGGGTCAGCACCTCGACCGGGGACAGGACCAGTTGTACGTCGTCGTGGCTGCCCAGCCGGGCGCCGAGCCGGCCGCGCAGCCGTTCGGCGCCGCGGGCCACGTGGGTGGTGTCCAGCGCGCCGGCGAAGGGCCCGACGCCCGGGATGAGGCCCAGGCCCGCCACGCCCGCCCTGGCGACAATCATGCTGCCGGGGGAGGGCGGCGGCTCTCCGCCCGGCTCGTCCGGCCCCGCGAGCGCCGCCGCCTCCGCCTCGTGCCGCCGCTCCCGGTAGGTGGCCAGCAGCTTGTCGAATGCCTTCAGCGGGCTGCCCTGGCGGCCCAGCCGGGTGCTGATCACGGCCATCGCGTCCGGGACGCTGTGCACCGAGTCGTCGACGTACACGGTCAGCGCGCCCAGCTCACGCGCCATGTGCTCGAACCGCTGGACCAGGGAGGTCTTTCCGACGCCTCCCTGGCCGCGCAGGTGGTGCAGGAAGCGGAAGTCCGGATCGGCCGGGTCGCGGGCGAGATTGGCCCGGAACGCGGACAGTTCACCGTCGCGGCCGACGAAGCCGTCCTCGCTCCGGGCGCGGATCAGTTCCTGGCGCGAGAGCCGCCTGCGGTTCACCGCTCACCTCCCGGCCCGCGTCCCCCGGCGGGCCCGAGGCACCACCGTAGCCCCGGCCTCCCCCTTACTCCACCACCGGCAACAACTCCGGCAGATGCCCGTCCGACGCCAGCGCCGCCGCCTCCCGCTCCGCCGCCACCGGCCCGTACATCGTCGTGCGGGCGCGCGACGGGCGGCCCGCGGCGTCCGCGATGGCGATCAGGTCCTGGATGGAGCGGTACGAGCCGTAACCGGAGCCCGCCATCCGGGAGATGGTCTCCTCCATCAGGGTGCCGCCGAGGTCGTTGGCGCCGGAGCGGAGCATCTCGGCGGCGCCTTCCGTGCCGAGCTTGACCCAGCTGGTCTGGATGTTGGGGATGTGCGGGTGCAGCAGGACGCGGGCCATGGCCGTGACGGCGCGGTTGTCGCGGGTGGTGGGGCCGGGGCGGGCGATGCCGGCCAGGTAGACGGGCGCGTTGGTGTGGATGAACGGCAGCGTCACGAACTCCGTGAAGCCGCCGGTCTCCTGCTGGATCTCGGCGAGCAGCCGCAGATGGCCGAGCCAGTGCCGGGGCTGGTCGACATGGCCGTACATCATCGTGGAGGACGAGCGGATGCCCAGCTCGTGGGCGGTCTTGACGACCTCGACCCAGGTGGCGGTGGGCAGCTTGCCCTTCGTCAGCACCCAGCGGACCTCGTCGTCGAGGATCTCGGCGGCGGTGCCGGGGATGCTGTCCAGGCCGGCGGCCTTGGCCTCGCTCAGCCACTCGCGGATGGACAGGCCGGTACGCGTCGCGCCGTTGACGACCTCCATGGGCGAGAAGGCGTGGACGTGCATCCCGGGGACGCGTTCCTTGACGGCGCGCGCGATGTCGAAGTACGCGGTGCCGGGCAGGTCGGGGTGGATGCCGCCCTGCATGCAGACCTCGACCGCGCCGACGTCCCAGGCCTGCTGGGCGCGGTCGGCGACCTGGGAGAGGGAGAGGGTGTAGGCGTCGGCGTCCGTACGGCGCTGGGCGAAGGCGCAGAAGCGGCAGCCGGTGTAGCAGACGTTGGTGAAGTTGATGTTGCGGGTGACGATGTACGTGACGTCGTCGCCGACCGTGGCGCGGCGCAGGTCGTCGGCGATGCCGCACAGGGCGTCCAGCGCCGGGCCGTCGGCGTGCAGCAGGGCCAGCGCCTCGGCGTCGGTGAGCTTGGTGGGGTCGTCGGCGGCCTGCGCGAGGGCGGCCCGGACGTCCGTGTCGATGCGCTCGGGCGCCATGCCGGGGGCGGCGGCCTCGCGCAGCGCGTCCCAGTCGCCGTACACCTCGTCGAAGTCGTTGCGCCGGTCGGTGGTGCGGCCGTCCGTGTCGATGGTGCGGTGCAGGTCCGTACGGCCCGTGGAGCTCATCGAGAAGCCCTCGTCGGGCTCCTGCCAGGGGCGGCCCTCGACCTTCGCGTCCGGGCGGGCCAGGCCGGTCTCCGGGTCGGCCAGGGCCCGTACGTGCGGCAGCAGGCGCGGGTCGAGCCAGGGCTCGCCGCGCTGGACGTACTCCGGGTAGACGGCGAGCCGCTCGCGCAGCTCGAAGCCCGCGGCGGCGGACTTCTCGGCCAGCTCCTCGATCCGCGGCCAGGGCAGCTCGGGGTTGACATGATCGATCGTCACCGGGGAGACGCCGCCCCAGTCGTCGATGCCCGCGTCGATGAGCAGCGCGTACTCGGAGTCGACGAGGTTGGGCGGCGCCTGGAGGCAGCCGGCCGGGCCCAGGATGTGCCGGGCGACGGCCACGGTGGCGGCCAGGTCCTCCAGTTCGGCGTCCGGCATGCCGCGCATGGCCGTGTCCGGCTTGGCGCGGAAGTTCTGCACGATGACTTCCTGGATGCCGTGGTACGCGCGCTGCACCTTGCGGAGCGCGAACAGCGACTCGGCGCGCTCCTCGTACGTCTCGCCGATGCCGATGAGCAGGCCGGACGTGAACGGCACGTTGGAACGTCCGGCGTCCTCCAGGACGCGCAGCCGGACGGCCGGCTCCTTGTCCGGGGAGCCGTGGTGCGGGCCGCCGGGCTCGCTCCACAGGCGCTCGGCGGTGGTCTCCAGCATCATGCCCATCGACGGGGCGACCGGCTTGAGCGTCTGGAAGTCCGTCCAGGACAGCACGCCGGGGTTCAGGTGGGGCAGCAGCCCCGTCTCCTCCAGGATGCGGATCGCGATGGACCGTACGTACGCGATCGTGGAGTCGTACCCCTCGGCCTCCAGCCACTCGCGCGCCTCGGGCCAGCGGTCCTCGGGCTTGTCGCCGAGCGTGATCAGCGCTTCCTTACAGCCCAGTTCGGCGCCGCGGCGGGCGATGTCCAGCACCTCGTCCGGGGACATGAACATGCCGTGGCCGGCGCGGCGCAGCTTGCCGGGGACGGTGACGAACGTGCAGTAGTGGCACTTGTCGCGGCACAGACGGGTGAGCGGGATGAACACGCTTTTGGAGTACGTGATGACACCGGGCCGCCCGGCGGCCGCCAGGCCGGCGTCGCGCACCCGGGCCGCGGACGCACACAGGTCCCGCAGGTCGTCGCCGCGCGCCTGGAGCAGCACCGCGGCCTCCCCGGCGTCGAGCGCGACGCCGTCACGGGCGCGCTTGAGGGCGCGGCGCATGGCGTTGGCGGTGGGGGCGGTGGCGGAGGAGGGCGTGCCGGTGGGGACCGCCACCCGGTCCGTCCCCTGCCCGGGTACCTGCGCGCTGCTAGTCATCCAACGAGCATACGAGCGACCACCGACAGTGCCGCCGACCGGATGGCCTGCGCCGGTGTGCCACTGATCACGTCAGACGGAGGTTCCCTCCGGGCTGCGGGCGGGCAGCCTGGGCGGGGGCGGTACGACCGCGCGCGGAGGCTCAGCGGGCCGGGGCCCGCCGCCTCTCACCTGGCCCAGCCCCTTCGCCGGACGCCTTGCCATCCCTCGCCGGACGCCTGCCGTTCCCCGCCGGACGCCTGCCGTCCCTCACCGAGTGACCAGCCATCCCTCTCACAGATACTGCGCATACTCGTCCAGCGTCCGCAGCACCTCCGCCTCCCCCGCCGACGGCAGCCCCACCACGACCTCCTCCAGCCCCAGGTCACGCAGCCGCGCCAGCTTCCCCGCCGACGGCTGCACCGCGTACGGCACCACCACCGGCGCGCCGTCCCGACCTGCGTCCGTCCACGCCTGCCGCAGGGCCGGCAGTGCCTCCGCAAGCCCCGCGCCACCGATCGGCAGCCAGCCGTCCGCGAACTCCGCGATGCCCGCGAAGAGCCGCGGCCCCGGTGCTCCGCCGAGCAGCGTGCGCGGCGCACCCTTGACCGGCTTCGGGTGCGCCAGGCTGGCCCGTACGGAGGCGAACCGGCCCTCGTACGCCGTCGGCTCCTCCGCCCACAGGGCGCGCATCAGCAGCATCCGCTCCCGCACCAGCGCGCGCCGCGAGGACCACTCGACGCCGTGGTCCGCCGCCTCCTCCACGTTCCAGCCGTACCCGACCCCGAGCGTGAACCGCCCGCCCGAGAGGAAGTCCAGCGTGGCGACCTGCTTGGCCAGGGTGATCGGGTCGTGCTGGGCGACGAGGGTGACGCCGGTGGCGACCGTCAGCCGTTCGGTGACGGCGGCGGCCTGCCCGAGGGCCACGAACGGGTCGAGTGTGCGCCCGTACTCGCGGGGCAGCGGCTCACCCATGGGGGCGAGCGTGTCGCGACTCGCCGGGATGTGGGTGTGTTCGGGGAGGTAGAGCCCGGCGAACCCGCGCTGCTCCAGCTCCCGGGCCAGCCGGTCGGGCCGGACGGTCTCGTCGGTCAGGAAGATGGTGGTCGAGATCCGCATACTGGGCGTACCTCCGCGTCGGCAGTGCTCCCTTCCTACCCCCGGGAAGGGGCAGCGTCCATGAGGCGCCGGTGACGCGACGACGGAACGCGCCACGTGGGGCGCCACACGAGAGCGTCTCTGTCCGGCCCCCTTCCCTTGTCCGCCCGTTCACGGCTCAATACGAGAGTTTCCGTACGCCGGTTTCGCCACGCCTGCCCGGGAGTGATGCCTCATGTGCGACGACGACAGAACCAGCGGCTCGCCCGGACGCCGCGCCCTCCTGGTGACGGGAGCCGCCGCGGCGCTTACGTTGAACGGTGTGAGCTTCGCTGCGGCCGACGAGAACGGCGGCGGGCCGGGCCGCGACGGCGGCCGGACCGGCGAGGCCCACCGTACGGCGACGCGCAAGATCACCGGGCACCTCCCCACCGGCGCCCCCGACTACGTCCACCTCCCCGTCGAAATCCCCGACGGCGTACGCGAGATCGCCGTCTCCTACACCTACGACCGCCCCGCCACCCCGCCCGGCACCGCGGGCAACGCCTGCGACATCGGCATCTTCGACGAACGCGGCACGGACCTCGGCGGACGCGGCTTCCGCGGCTGGTCGGGCGGCGCCCGTACGGAGTTCTTCCTGCGCGCCGACGACGCCACGCCCGGTTACCTGCCCGGCCCCCTCAACCCCGGCACCTGGCACATCGCCCTCGGCCCGTACACCGTCGCCACGCAGGGCCTCACCTACGAAGTGACCATCACCCTCCGATACGGGCCCCCTTCCGCCCCGCCCGTGCCCTCCTACCCACCCCAACGCGCCAAGGGCCGCGGCCGTTCCTGGTACCGGGGCGACAGCCACCTCCACTCCGTCCACTCCGACGGCAAGCGCACCCCCGCCCAGATCGCCGCCCTCGCCCGCACCGCCGGCCTGGACTTCATCACCACCACCGAGCACAACACCACTTCCTCGCACCGGGCCTGGGAGGGCCTGTGGGGCGACGATCTGCTCATCCTCACCGGCGAGGAGGTCACCACCCGCAACGGCCACGTGGTGGCGATGGGCACCGACCCCGGCGTCTTCATCGACTGGCGCTACCGGGCCCGCGACGCCGTCTTCGGCCGCTTCGCCCGGCGCATCCACCGTGCGGGCGGCCTCGTCATCCCGGCCCACCCGCACGCCACCTGCATCGGCTGCAACTGGAAGTTCGGCTACGCGGAGGCGGACGCGGTCGAGGTCTGGAACGGCCCCTTCACCCTCGACGACGAGGTGGCCATCGCCGAATGGGACAACGCCCTCGTGGCGCACACCCACGGCCGGGGCCGCTTCCTCCCCGCCGTCGGCCACAGCGACGCGCACCGCGACCCGGACGTCATCGGCCTCCCCCAGACCGTCGTCCTCGCCGACGACCTCTCGCGCACCGCCATCCTCGACGGCATTCGCGCAGGCCGTGCCTACCTCGCCGAGTCGTCCGCGCTCTCCCTCACCTTCACCGCCACCGGCCCCAAGGGCGAACACGCCACCATCGGCGGCCGCCTCCCCGTATCCCCCTCAACCCTGGTCACCCTCCACCTCGCCGTACCCGGCGCCCCACCCGGCAGCACCCTCCGCCTCCTCACCGACCAGGGCCAGCGCTTCACGGCCCCCGCCACGCAAGCCACGACGTGGCAGACCACTCCGGCGAACGCCGCCTATGTACGCGCCGAGGTGCGGCATCCGGCGACGACACCAGGGGTGCCGGGCCCGATGGCGGCCATGACGAATCCGATCTTCTTGGGGCGGGGCTGACATCGGGCGTCACGCTCCCTCCCCGGGCCTCCGGTCCGGGAAGTAGCTCAGCAGGTGATCGGCAACGTGGGCGACGTAGCCGAGGTACGAAATGCTGTTGCCTGTATGAGTCCAGGTCAGTGCCGTACGGGCGCGCGCGACCGTGTCGCAGCCCCGGTCCCACTCCAGCGATGTGCGGGGCAGCCGCCCTACATGCTCGTCGACCAGGGGGATCAGCTGGGACAGAATGTCCCGCGCCTCACCCATCAGCCGTGCCGTGTCCTCCCTCGCCGAGCAGCTCCGCACCTGCTCCCTGATCACGCCGATGGTGCGGCGCGCCGCCTCGAAGTCGACTCCCGCCGACGCCGCACCCGCCTGCTCCCGTGGCTCCATGTCCCTCACCGCTGCTTCCTCGTCACCTGGGTACCGGGCCACCTCGTGCGTGGTGCCCTGTCCGTGCACAGAGACAACTCTGCGCGGCGCCCGCGCGGGTACCGTGAGAGGCGGGCAGGGACATGAAAGTCATGAATGCCGCCAGGAGTTGAGCATGGCGACCAGTCGGCGCACACCGAACACCAGTCTCGCGCTCCTGATCCGGCAGGCCGCGTGGACCGAGCAGCAGTTCGCCAACGCGGTGAACCGTGCGGGGGCGGAAGCGGGGCTCACCCTCCGGTACGAGCAGTCGGCCGTCGCCCACTGGCTCTCCGGCACCACGCCGAGGCCCCAGGCCCGGCCCGTCGTCCTGGAAGCCCTGGCCAGGCGCCTCGGACGTCCCGTCACCCACGCCGAAGCCGGTTTCCCCACCAGGCCGGGCGGTACGGCACCGGGCGGCAGCTCAACGGTCGAAGAACTCCTCGATCTGAGCCGCGACGACATGGACCCGTCCCGCAGGAGCGTCCTCCAGGCCGGTCTCTACTCGGCCGCCCTGGCTGTGCCGCTCTTCGCCGATCTCTCGGGGCGGGCCGAGGCGACAGCGCGTCCAGGGCGGACCAGTCGGGTCGGGCCGGCGCAGGTCGAGACGGTCCGGGCGGTGACGGACCGGGTGGCGGACATCCTCGACGAGTTCGGAGGCGGTCACGCGCGGCCGATGGCAGCGGCGTTCCTGGTGAACTCGGTGGGGCCGTGGCTGAGGGCCCCCGCGTCGGAGCAGGTGCACGACGACCTGCTCGCGGCGGCCTCCGACCTGACGTACCTCACCGGCTGGATGGCGATGTACGAGCGGGCGCACGGCCTCGGGCAGCGTTACTACGTCAAGGCCCTGCACCTGGCCGGTGAGGCGAAGGACCACCTCACGTACTGCCGCACGCTGCGCGGCATGTCTCTCCAGGCGTCCAGTCTCGGTTACGGCGCGAAAGCGCTGGAGCTGGCGGACTCGGCAGCGGCCGCCGCCCCCTCGGCCGGGCCGCGCCTGGTGGCCTTTCTGCGCGGGCAGCAGGCACACGCCGCTTCGATGACCGGGGACCGGCACACGGCGATCACCCGGCTCCGGGAGGCGGAGGCCGCGCTCTCCAAGGCGGACTCCCGGCGCGAGTCGATCGGCGGGTACGACGCGTCGGCGTACCTCTTCCACGTCTCGCACGTGCTCTACGAGTTCAAGGACCTGCCCGGCTCGGTCAAGGCCCTGAACAGCTCTCTGAAATCCCAGCCCCGCCAGGAACGGCAGGGCCGCGTCCACTCCCATGCTCTCCTCGCGCAGCGCCAGTTCGAACTGGGCCACCTCGACGCGGCCTGCGCGACCTGGCACCGCTTCCTCGACGACTACACGGAAATCTCCTCCGCCCGCGGCGACGCCCACTTCGCGACGCTGCGCGCCCGCCTCCGCACCCACCACCGCGCGCGAGCCGTGCGCGCCCTGGGGAAACGGGTGCGGGAGGTCGCGACGATGAAGGCTTGAGCGGAGCCCCGCGTCCCGTCGTCCGTCCTGCCCCGTCCCGTCCCAGCAAGCTCGGACACCACCCCTGACCAGGCCGGACATACCCCACCCTGTCCCGGACACGATCCGGCCTGTCCCGGACAGCCCGCCCCGTTGACCCACCGGCCGGCGGGCCCGCAGTCTCGTCCCGCCGCGGCGATCAGGTGGTTGGTCCGAGAGCCGTCCGCCGTGGCCGGAGGGCCCGGATGGTGTTCGTGGTCCTGCCGTACGTGCGTCACCGGGGCCGGGCGGGTGCAAGGCCGTGCCGCGCCTGCCGGGTGATCACGCACCGTCGATCCGACCGAGACCGAGGAGTACACGTGGTCGAGCACATGAGACAGAGCAGGAAGAGTGGGAAGAGTGTGGTGCGAGGTGCCGGCGTCGTCGCCGCGGGGGCGGCGCTGCTGGTGGGGGTCACGGGTGGCACGGCCCACGCGGCGGTCGGGTGGAACGCCCAGTACACGGCCGGGGACATCGGTGGCGCTCATGCCTGGGGGTCGGTCGACGCCCAGTCCCGGGTCTTCGTCAAGGTCAACATCAAGGACTCCAAGCCCGGCGACGCGTACGGCGCCCGTGTGTACCTCAAGGCCCGCTACAACGACGGCGGGACGCGTGCGGAGAACCTGAGCGTCTCGGGCGGTTCCAAGAGCACCACGTGGACCTTCGCCGCCAATGTGGTCAAGATCCAGGTGCAGGAGTGCACCACCAAGGGCGGGTCCACGTACAAGTGCGCCTCCGGGTGGCACACCCTGCCCAGAGGCTGAGCGGCAACAGGCCCGGCCGTCCCGCTGCCTTCGTGCGAAGGCAGCGGGACGGCTTCGTCCTACTCCTCCACCACCATCGCCGGCGTCGACCGCGTCAGCACCTCGCCCCGGAAGAACGCGGGGCTGCGCCGCCGCATCACCAGCATGAGGACGAAGCCGAGCAGCAGCAGGCCGACGCCGATGACGAAGACCGAGCCGACGCCGAGGACGGAGCTGCCGGAGCCGTAGGCCGGGTTCCACATGTCGATGAGGGTCTTGGTGAAGACGGCGGTGAGGAGCACGCCGCCGAGCACCGGGAAGACGCCCTTGAAGAGCAGGTCGCGGGCGGAGCGGCGCAGTTCGCGGCGGAAGTACCAGGCGCAGGCGAAGGCCGTGATCGCGTAGTAGAAGCAGATCATGAGGCCGAGGGCGTAGATGGTGTCGACGAGGACGTTCTGGGACAGGAAGGTCATGCCCGCGTAGAAGACGCCGGTGGCGACGCCCGCCGCGACGGTGGCGCGGCCCGGGGAGCGGAAGCGCGGGTGGATGCGGGCGAAGGACGGCGGCAGCGCCTCGTACGCGCTCATCGCCAGGACCGTGCGGGCCACCGGGATGAAGGTGGTCTGGAGGCTGGCGGCGGCGGAGGCGAGGACGGCGACGAAGAGGAGTACGCCGAGGACCGGGCCCATGACGGGGGTGGCGAGGGCGGCGAAGACGTTGTCGGCGGTGTCGGGGTTGCCCAGGCCGGGGCCTTCGGTGCCGACGCCGGAGAACATCTGGGCTGCCACGGCGGTCAGCAGGTAGGAGCCGATGAGGACGATCATGGCGAGGAGGGCGGCGCGGCCTGGGGTCTTGGCGCTGCCGGCGGTTTCCTCGTTGACGGTCAGGCAGGCGTCCCAGCCCCAGAACATGAAGATCGAGAGGGACAGGCCCGCGGTGAAGGCGGAGAAGGACTGGATGGAGAAAGGGTTCAGCCAGGTGAGGGAGAAGGGGAGGGAGCCGGGGAAGTCGCCGGAGCCCGCCTGGGTGAAGGCCATGGCCACGAAGAGGGCGAGGACGGCCAGTTGGAGGCCGACGAGGGCATACTGGACGCCTTTTGTGGCGGTCATGCCGCGGTAGCTGACGGCGGTGGCGAGGGCGATGAAGGCCAGGCACGTCAGGACGTGCGCGGCCTTGTTGCCGTCCAGGGCGGCGATGGCGTCGCTGCCGGTGAGTTCGCCGAGCAGGAGCCAGAAGAAGGACGTGGCGACGCCGGCCAGGTTGGAGAGGACGATGATCGTCGCGATCACCAGTCCCCAGCCGCACATCCAGCCGATGCGCGGGCCGAACGCCTTCACCGACCAGGTGAAGGACGTACCGCAGTCGGGGACGGCCTTGTTCAGCTCGCGGTAGGCGAAGGCGACCAGCAGCATCGGCAGGAAGCCCGCGAGGAAGACGGCCGGCATCTGGAGGCCGACCTCGCCGACGGTGGGGCCGAGGGTCGAGGTCAGGCAGTAGACGGGGGCGACGGTGGAGACGCCGATGACGGCGCTGCCGAGGAGTCCCACGGAGTTGCCGCTCAGGCCCTTGCCGCGGGTCCCGCCGGCGCCACCACCGGCGGCACCACCAGCCGTACCGGCGGCCCTCGTTACCGTGTCTCCGGCCGGGAGCCGGGGGTCTACCTGAACCATGAACAGGACGTTAAGGGCTGCTGTTTCCGCATCGGGGGGCTGAAGATCCACCCTTGGGGAGCCGTGGAATCCTCACGAGGGTGGGGTCGGACCGGCTTTTGGGCGATGTTTGCAAGGCGTGCCGCGCGTTACGGGCGGTAACTTGAAGGTCGTACGGTCGAGTTCCGGACTGCGGGAACCGCAGCCCCGTCCGGTTCGTCCCGTTTCAAAATTTTCCCGCGCCGTCTCGCTCCGGCCTCACCCCGGCCACACCACCGCCTGCGTCTCGCTGTACGCGTGCAGCGCGTACGAGCCGACATCGCGCCCCACCCCGCTCCGCTTGAAGCCGCCGAACGGCGCTTCCATGTTCCGCCCGACCGTGTTCACGCCGACCCCGCCCGCCCGCAGCCGCCCCGCCACCCGGAACGCGCGCGCCACGTCCCCGGACCACACGTAGTCCAGCAGGCCGTAGTCGCTGTCGTTGGCGAGGGCGACGGCCTCCTCCTCGTCGGTGAAAGGGAGGACGACGATCACCGGGCCGAAGATCTCCTCGCGGGCCACCCGCATGGTGGGGGTGCAGTCGGTGAAGAGGGTGGGGGCCACGTAGAAGCCGCGTGGGAGGGGCGGGCGATCGCCGCCCGTGATCAGCCGGGCGCCCTCCTTCCGGCCCAGTTCGACGTACGACTCGACGCGGTCGCGGTGTGCGGCGGAGATCACCGGGCCGACGGCCGTGTCCGCCGCAGCCGGGTCGCCGACCTTCAGGCGTGTCGCGTACGCGGCCAGCCGCTCCACCAGCCGGTCGTGGATGCCGCGCTGGGCCAGCACCCGCGTCGGCGCCGTACAGATCTGACCGCTGTAGAAGGAGTACGTGGTGCCGATGCCGGCCACCGCCGCGTCCAGGTCGGCGTCGTCGAAGACCAGCGCGGCGCCCTTGCCGCCCAGCTCCATGAGCTGGCGTTTCATGCCGCGTCCGCACACTTCGGCGATGCGCTGCCCGACGGCCGTGGAGCCGGTGAAGCTCACCATGTCCACGTCCGGGGAGTCGACCGTGGCCTCGCCGACCGCCGGGTCCTTGCCCGTCACGAGATTGACGACGCCCGGTGGCGCACCGGCCTCGTCCAGGGCTTCCTGGAGCGCCTCGGCCAGGCGGTGGACGGAGAGCGGGTCCTGCGGGGCGGGCTTGACGACGACCGTGTTGCCCATGGCCAGGGCGGGGGCGATCTTGCCGGCCGGGTTGGCCCAGGGGTTGTTGTAGGAGGTGATGCAGGTGACGACGCCGACGGGGCGGCGCACCGCGAGCGCGCCGAGGACAGCGGCCTTCCCGAAGGGGCCCGCCTCGTTGATCTGCGGCGGCAGGGGGGTTTCCACCGGCTCCAGCGCTCCGCGCGCGTACCGCTTCAGGCGGGCGATGGCGACGCCTACCTGCATCGCGCGGGCGGTGCCGGTCGTCGCACCGGTCTCCGCCTGCGCGAGCCGGGTGTACGGGCCGATGTCGCGCGCCAGGATCTCGGCGGCGCGCTCCAGGACCCGCGCGCGGGTCTCGGGCGCCGTGCGCGACCAGGGCCCAAACGCCTCGCGCGCCGCGCGGGCCGCCTCGTACGCCTGGTCGCGGCTCGCCTCCGCCGCCAGCCCGACGGTCTCCTCGGTCGCCGGATCGGTCACCTCGTCATGGCCGTGGTCGGGTGCGGTCCACGTGCCGCCGATCAGCAGCCGTTCGGGGGACACACCAGAGGATGTACTCACCGCGTACGCACCGTCTCGGTGTCCCGGCCCGATCGCAGGACCTTCCCCGGCACCGCCCCGGTCACCGCGCCGTCCCGGACCGTCTCGACGCCATTGACCCGTACGCTCACGATCCCGGCCGCCTCCGAGTCCAGTCGCGGGCTGTCCCCCGGCAGGTCGTGCACCAGCCGGGCCGGTCCGGCGTCGATCCGCTCGGGGTCGAAGAGGACCAGGTCGGCGTGGTGGCCGACGGCGATCCGGCCACGGCCGCGCAGCCCGAAGAGCCGGGCCGGGTCGTCGGTCAGCATCCGTACGGCCTCCTCCAGCCCGGCCAGCTTCCGGCCGCGCAGGCAGTCGCCGAGGAAGCGGGTCGTGTACGGGGCGCCGCACATGCGGTCCAGGTGGGCGCCCGCGTCGGAGCCGCCCAGCATCACGTCCTCGTGCTGCCAGGTGCGCTGCCGCAGTGCCCAGCTGTCCGGGTCGTTGTCGGTCGGCATCGGCCACAGGACGGTGCGCAGCCCGTCCTCGGCGCAGATCTCGACCAGGGTGTGGAAGGGCTCCTGGCCGCGTTCGGCGGCGATGTCGCCGACCACCCGGCCGGAGAGTCCCTGGTTCGCGGCGGTGTACGTGTCGCCGATGACGTACCGGGCGAAGTCGGCCAGCCGCCGGAAGACGCCCGCCTCCTTGCTCGCCGCGCGCCGCAGCATCTCCTCCCGTACGGCGGGGTCGCGCAGCCGGGCGATGCGCTCCGGTACGGGCAGCGCGAGGATGTCGCCCCAGCCGGGGATGAGGTTGAGGGCGCAGAAGGTGCCCAACGACATGTTCATGGGGGTGAGGATCGGCATGGTGAGGGCGACGATCCGGCCGCCCGCCTTACGGGCGCGTTCGCTCGCCTCCAGTTGGCGGGGGACGCGTTCGGGTACGGCCGCGTCGATGGTCAGCACGTTCCAGTTCAGCGGGCGCCCGGCGGCGGCCGACATCTCGACGAGCAGGTCGATCTCCTCGTCCGCGAACCGGTCGAGGCAGCCGGCGACGATCGCCTCCAGCTGGGTGCCCTCGTGGTCGGCGACCGCGCGGGAGAGGGCGAGGAGTTCGGCGGGGCGGGCGTGGCGGGAGGCGACCGGCTGTCCGTCACCGTCGGCGTGGGTCGAGGACTGGGTGGTGGACAGGCCCCAGGCACCCGCGTCCATGGCCTCGTGGAAGAGTCGGAGCATGGCGTCCAGCTGGGCGTCCGTGGGCTGTCCGCCGATGGCGTCCGGGCCCATGACGTGGCGGCGCAGCGCGCAGTGGCCGACCATGAAGCCCGCGTTGACGGCGGTCCGGCCGTCCAGGGCGTCCAGGTATTCGCCGAAGGTGGACCAGTTCCACGGCGCGCCCTGCTCCAGTGCCGCCAGCGACATGCCCTCGACGCGGCTCATCATGCGGCGGGTGTAGTCGGCGTCGCCGGGGCGGTCCGGGTTGAGCGGGGCGAGGGTGAAGCCGCAGTTGCCGCCCGCGACGGTGGTGACGCCGTGGTGCATGGAGGGGGTGGCGTACGGGTCCCAGAAGAGCTGGGCGTCGTAGTGGGTGTGCGGGTCGACGAAGCCGGGCGTCAGGACGAGGCCGTGGGCGTCCTCGGTGGTCGTGGCGGGGTCGGTGATCCGGCCGACGGCGGTGATCCGGCCGTGCTGGACGGCGAGGTCGGCCTGGTACGCGGGGGCGCCGGTGCCGTCGACGACGGTGGCGCCCTTGATCAGGTGGTCGAGCATCCCCGGGGAGTCCCTTTCGCTCGGAACGGCCTTGGTCAGGCGGCGCTCTGCCGGAAGCGGGCCGTCCGGTGCACCGGGTCCGTGTCGATCTTCGGGATCACGTGCTCGCCGATCAGCCGGATGGTGGTGCGGGTGTCCTCGGGCGAGACGCCGATGGGCAGGCCGAAGGAGAGCTGGTCGGCGCCGGCCTGTTCCCAGCGCTTGCACTGGCGGAACACCTCGTCGGGGTCGCCGCAGATCATCAGCTCCTCGGCGATCAGCAGCTCGATGATCTCCTCGGTGTACTCGGGCAGCAGCTCGGGCCACTCCGGGATGCCCTCCGGGCGCGGGAACGTGTCGTGGTAGCGGAACAGCAGCGACTGGAGGTAGTTGAGCCCGCCGCCCACCGCGATCTCGACGGCCTTCCGGTGGGTGTCGGCGCAGATGGCGGTGGAGGTCACCATGACGTTGTCGTTGACGTACGCGCCGACCGGTTCGGCCTGTTCGACGGCCTTCTTGTACGACTCGACGACCCACTCCATGTCGGCGACCTTCTGCACGCTGAAGCCCAGTACGCCCAGGCCCTTCTTCCCCGCCATCGCGTACGAGGCGGGGGAGCCGGCCGCGTACCACATCGGCGGGTGCGCGGTCCCGTACGGCTTGGGCAGCACCTTGCGCGGCGGCAGCTGCCAGTGCTTCCCCTGGAACCCCTGGTACTCGTCCTGGAGCCACATCTTCGGGAACTCGGCGATGGTCTCTTCCCACAGCTCCTTGGTGTGGTTCATGTCGGTGACACCCGGCATGAACCCGAGGATCTCGTGGCTGCCCGCGCCGCGCCCGGTGCCGAACTCGAAGCGGCCCCCGGAGAGGTGGTCGAGCATGGCGGCCTTCTCGGCGACCTTGACGGGGTGGTTGACGGGGGCGAGCGGGTTGAAGATGCCGGAGCCGAGGTGGATGCGCTCGGTGGCGTGGGCGAGGTAGCCCAGGTAGACGTCGTTGGCGGAGAGGTGGGAGTACTCCTCCAGGAAGTGGTGCTCGGAGGCCCACGCGTACTTGAACCCGGCCCGGTCGGCCTCGATGACGTACTCGGTCTCCTCCATCAGCGCGTGGTGCTCCGCCTGAGGGTCGGCCTTCGCCCGCGCGGCGGGCACATATCCCTGAACGAACAGCCCGAATTCCAAGGGGGTTCACCGTCCCTCGTCCGCCCTGGCGCCACCACCTGACGCCCCGTCAGATCGAGTCCGACTCTCGCACCGGGCTCCCGGGCCGTCAATACCTGACGGCCCATCAGGTACGGGCGCGGGAAGGGCGTACGCGTCTCAGTACAGGCTGATGCCGGACAGCCGGCCACCGTCGATGACGAACGGCTGGCCCGTGATGTACGAGGAGTCCGCGCACGACAGGAACAGCGCCAGCCGGGCGACCTCCTCCGGCTGACCGATCCGCCCGAGGGGGACGGTCTTCGCGTAGAACGCCGCAAGGTCCGGAGCGGAGTCGGTGGAGGTGTCGGAGGCGTCCGCCGTGTCCGCCGGCCCCCGCTCCGGACGCGCCATCGGGGTGTCGACGGCCCCCGGGCACATCGCGTTGACCCGGATGCCCCGGCCCGCCAGCTCCATCGCCGCCACCCGCGTCATGCCGACCACCGCGGCCTTGGACGCCGCGTACGCGGTCAGGTACGCCATGCCGGAGAGCGCGGCGTACGAGGCGGTGTTCACGACGGTGCCGCCGCCGGCCGCCGTCAGCTCCGGGACCGCCGCCCGCATCCCGAGGAACGTGCCGACCTGGTTGACCTGCACCACCTCCTGGAACTCGGCGAGCGGGGTGGCGGCCAGCTCGTTGAAGCGCAGGATGCCGGCATTGTTGACCAGCCCGTCGACCGTGCCGAACGCCTCACCGGCGGCCCGGACCGCGGCCTCCCAGTCCGCTTCCCGGCGCACGTCCAGGTGTACGTACCGGGCGCCGTCCCCCAGCTCCGCCAGCGCCTCCCCCGGGCCGTCCAGCACGTCGCCCAGCACCACGCGGGCGCCCTCCGCGACGAAGAGCCGCGCCTCCTGCTCGCCCTGGCCGCGTGCGGCGCCGGTAATGATGACGACTCGGCCGTCCAGCTTCCCCATGTGCACCGGTCCCTCCGGAAGCGCCGTACGTCTCAGCTGTCGAGGTGCGGGGCCACGCCAGTGGCGAACGCCGCCATCTGGTCGGTCAGTTCGGTACGGCTCCGGCTGCGGAACCGGACCTGGATCTGCCGCACCCCCATCGCCCGGTACTCGCGCAGGGACTCCGCCAGCCGCTCGGGCGACCCGGTGAGGGTGCGCCGGCCGGTGTCCCACGCGGGCTCGCCGACGTACAGCGGCTCGGTGATGGCGCCGGCCTCGGCGGGCGTGCCGATCCCGGCTTCGGCCCGCAGCCGCCGCAGCTTCGCGAGCTGCGCCGGGAGCTGGTCCCTGCGGTCGCCCTGCGGCAGCCAGCCGTCGCCGCGTACGGCGGCTCTGCGGAGGGCGGCGGGCGACGAGCCGCCCACCCAGACCGGCGGACGGGGCGCCTGTACGGGGCGCGGGCGCTGCCCCAGACCGGTGAAGGCGAATCGTTTCCCTTGGTAGGAGGGGAACTCTTCCGAGCCCAGCGCCGCCTTCAGCGCGTCGATGGCCTCGTCCAGCAGGGCGCCGCGCCGCGTGAAGTCCACGCCGAGGGCGTCGAACTCCTCCGGTACGTGTCCGGCGCCGACCCCGAGGATCAGCCGCCCGCCCGAGAGGTGGTCGAGGGTCGCGTACTGCTTGGCGCTGAGCAGCGGGTGCTTGATGGCGGCCAGGGCGATGTGGCTGAGGAGCCGTACGCGGGTGGTGGCCGCCGCCAGGTAGGCGAGGGTGGCGACCGGGTCGTACCAGACCGTGCTCATGGCCGCGGCCAGTCGGCGCGGTATGCCGATGTGCTCGCAGCAGGCGATGTAGGCGAAGCCGTGGCGGTCGGCGGTGCGGGCGATCTCCACCAGGTCGGCGGGGCCGGCCCCGGCCTCCCACGGTTCCGTGTACAGGGTGCTCTGCGACTGGACGGGGAGCTGGATGCCGTAGGCCAGCTTCCCTTCGGGCAGCACCCGCACCCCGTCGTCTCCGTGTGTGCCGCTTCCCGTAGTGCTGTCCACGTCCGCGTCCACCCCCGGGCGCTCGGCCGACGGTCCGTCGTCGGCGGCTGGGGGTCATGGTGTGGGCTGACGGGCCGTCAGACAAGGGTGCGGGCGACGGTGGCCGGGGCGACGGCGGGGGCGGTCAGGGCCTGAGGTGAGCGGGGAGCGAGCAGGCCGCGGTGCCGCCGGGCATGCGGTGACGGTGGTCGGCGACCAGGCGGTACACGGTGTGGGCGGCCTGGCGGAACGGCGGCAGGGTCAGCAGCGCGCCGGGGACGGACCAGCGGCCGCGTGCGCTCATCAGCAGCTTGGCGACCGCCTGCGCGCCGCCGTACACGGACCCCGCCGGGGTGATCCACAGCACCTCGTGCTCGGCCCGCTCCTGGGTGACGCCGAGCGCTTCCAGGTCGGTGAACTGCCAGGCCGAGACGGTGCAGCGGGGGCGGATACGGCGTTCGGCGAAGCGCACGCAGGTGGTGCAGAAGCCGCAGTCCCCGTCGTAGACGAGTACGGGTCGGTTGTTCATGTCCCCATCATGCCGGGGCGCACGGGACGGGTCCGCGCCGCCCCGGGCGGGTACGTCCCCGGGCGGGTACGTCCCCGGCCGGGCGTGCTCCGGCCGGACGCGCCTCAGACGGACACGCCTCAGACGGACACGCTCAGGCGGACGCGCCTCAGGCGGGCGCCCCGAGCCGTTCCCCCTCGTCCGCCGCCGCACGCAGCAGCAGGTCGGCCAGCTCGCCGGGGCAGGACAGCATGGGCCAGTGCCCGGTGTCGAGGTCGAAGAAGCCGTACCGGGGGTCGGTGAACGCGGCGAAGCGCGGGTCGCCGGAGTCCACCAGGGCACGGAGCGCCGCGGTGCTGGTGACGTTCTTGGTGCAGAAGATGCCGGTGGCGGGGAGCGCGGCCGTGGTGCCGGTCAGCCGGATCGGCTGGGTGAGGGTGGCCAGCGGCTGGGGCGCGGCGAAGCGGGCCAGCCGGTCCAGTCCTTCCGGGGAGATGCCGTCCAGGCTGCCCCAGATGTCGGTCTCCTCGAACACCGGGGGCGGCAGCCGCCAGCCGTCGCCGTGCTCCTGGGCGCGGCGCCGCAGCCGGTCCGGCACGGCCGGGTCGGGCAGCGCGTCCAGGACGGAGGCGCCGTCGGCGGGCAGGCCGGCGTCCACGTACACGAGGCGGGCCAGGCGGCCGGGCTCGCGGTCGGCGGCGCCGAGCGCGGGGTAGGCGCCGTAGCAGTGGGCGACGAGCACCGTCTCCCCCGCTTCGCCGGGCTCGCCCGCGCCGATGTGGTCGAGAGCCTGCGCCACGTCCTCGATGTGGGTGTTCAGGTCGGTGCCGGGGCCTGACAGGTGGCGGCGGTCCCCCATCCCGGTCAAGGTCACCGGATGCGCCCGGTGTCCCGCCGCGCGCAGGTGGTCCGCCACCTCCTGCCAGATCCACCCTCCGGTGTACCCACCCGACACCAGCACGAACGTCGTCATCTGTGCCACCTCCCGGCCCCGCCGTTCACGGACGGCGCCCCGGGGCGCGGTCCGCGCGGGCGGCCCGGTCCCGGCCGCCCGTCCCATCGTGACGGCGGCACGGGCCCCGCGGCGAGGTACGGCACGCGGATTCCGTCACTTCTGCGGGCGCGCGGGGCCTCTGTCTACCGCAGGCGCGCGGGCACCTTTACGTACTGCGGGCGCGCGGGAGTCCCTACGTACCGGGGGCGCACGGAAGTCCGCACGCACCGCGAGCGCGCGAGGGATCCCGCGCTCACGCGGGCGCACGGGAGCCCCGCGCCACCCGGCGCACGGTGTTCACGCCGCCCCCGCCCACAGCCCGTCCGCCGTCAGCCCCAGCAGCTCGATGGCGTTGCCGCGCACGATCCGTTCGACCGTCTCGGGCGCCAGGTGTCCCATCTGGGCCTCGCCGACCTCCCTGGAGCGCGGCCAGGTGGAGTCCGAGTGCGGGTAGTCGGTCTCGTAGAGGACGTTGCCGACGCCGATCGCGTCCAGGTTGCGCAGCCCGAAGGCGTCGTCGAAGAAGCAGCCGTACACATGGCCGGCGAAGAGTTCGGAGGGCGGCCGCAGGACCTTGTCGGCGACGCCGCCCCAGCCGCGGTTCTCCTCCCAGACCACGTCCGCGCGTTCCAGGATGTACGGGATCCACCCGATCTGCCCCTCCGCGTACATGATCTTCAGGCCGGGGAAGCGGTCGAACGCTCCGCTCATCAGCCAGTCGACCATCGAGAAGCAGCAGTTGGCGAAGGTGATCGTGGAGCCGACGGCGGGCGGCGCGTCGGCGGAGGTGGACGGCATCCTGCTGGAGGAGCCGATGTGCATGGCGATGACGGTCCCGGTCTCCTCGCAGGCGCGCAGAAAGGGGTCCCAGTCGCCGGTGTGAATACTGGGCAGGCCCAGATGTGGCGGGATTTCGCTGAAGCAGACCGCCCGTACGCCGCGCTCCGCGTTCCGGCGCACCTCCCGCGCGGCCAGTTCCGCGTCCCACAACGGGACGAGGCCGAGCGGTATGAGGCGTCCGCCCGCGGCCGGGCCGCACCACTCCTCCACCATCCAGTCGTTGTACGCGCGCACGCCCAGCAGCCCCAGTTCGCGGTCCTTGGCCTCGGTGAAGGTCTGGCCGCAGAACCGCGGGAACGTGGGGAAACACAGCGCCGACTGCACGTGGTTGACGTCCATGTCGGCCAGCCGCTCCGGGACGCTGAAGGAGCCGGGGCGCATCTGCTCGTAGGTGATGCCTTCGAGTCTGATGTCGTCGCGGGCGTAGCCGACGGCGGTGTCCAGGCGGGTCAGCGGGCGGTGCAGGTCCTCGTAGACCCACCAGTCGGCGAGCGGCCCTTCGTCCCCCGGGCGGCCCATCTTCGGCGCGAATCTGCCGCCGACGAAGGTCATTTCCTTCAGCGGTGCCCGGACGATTCGAGGGCCGATGTCGTGATATTTCGAGGGGAGGCGGTCCCGCCAGACGTGCGGCGGCTCCACCGTGTGGTCGTCCACCGAGATTATCTTCGGAAAACTCTCCATGTTTTTACCGTAGCGTCGAACTGACGGGCCGTCAGTCACGCAGTGACGGGAGGGAATGCATGCAGATGACACCGTTCCGCGCCCGGGCCGGGCGCCGCGCGGCCCCGCAGGCGGCTGAGCAGCGACGCTCGGGCACGCACCGGCGCGTGAGCCGCGCACGGGCAGCTGCACGCGCATCCGCACGGTCGCCGGCATCGGCGGCCGGCCCGGCCCGCCACCCGCCGCGCAGCCGAACACCAGCCCGATCACCTGGCGTGGAGAGACCGTGCCGAGACCGGACCCCTACTGACGTAAGGGGCTACGACAAGGCAGACTGGCCGATGCGAACGAAGTGCACAGGGCAGGGGGACACCATGGACGACGGTCCGGGGCAGGGCCAGGAGCGGCTCCGCTTCACCGTGCTCGGTCCCGTACGGGCCTGGCGCGGCGCGACGCCACTGGCGGCCGGCTCCCCGCAGCAGCGTGCGCTGCTGGCCGCCCTTCTCCTGCGGGGCGGGCGCACCGCCACCGCGTCCGAACTCGTCGACGCCCTCTGGGGCGAGGAACCGCCGCACGCCGCCCTCGCGGCGCTGCGCACGTACGCCTCACGCATCCGCAAAGCGCTCGGAGCGGACGCGGACACGCTGGTCAGCGAGTCCGGCGGCTACGCACTGCGGCCGGTCGGCAACCAGCCGCTCGACCTCGACATGGACCACGCCGAGCAGTACGCGGCCGACGCCGAGAAGGCCAGGGCCACCGGCGACCGCTGCCGCGCCCGGGACCTCCTGGACTCCGCGCTGGCCCTGTGGGACGGCGAGCCGCTGGCCAACCTCGCCGGGCCCTACGCGGAGAACCAGCGCACCCGCCTGGAGGAGTGGCGCCTGTCCCTCATGGAGACGCGCCTGGAGCTCGACCTGGAGCTGGGCTGCCACGGCGACGCCGTCTCGGAGCTGACCGCGCTGACCGCCGCGCACCCCTTGCGCGAGCGGCTGCGAGAACTCCTCATGCTGGCGCTGTACCGCAGCGGCCGGCAGGCCGAGGCACTCGCCGTATACGCCGACACGCGGCGTCTGCTCGCCGACGAGCTGGGGGTGGACCCCTGCGCGTCGCTCTCCGACCTCCAGCAGCGCATCCTGCGCGCGGACACGGAGCTGGACGCGCCCGCCGTGCCGCACGACGTCCAGGTCCCCGGCGAACCCGCGTTCGTCCGGCCGCAGCAACTTCCGGCCACCGTCGCCGACTTCACCGGCCGGGCCGCCTTCGTCACGGAGCTGAGCGAGCAGCTCGCCACCGCCGAGGGCCGGGTGATGGCCGTCTCGGCGCTCACCGGCATCGGCGGCGTCGGCAAGACCACCCTCGCCGTGCACGTCGCGCACGCCGCCCACGTGCACTTCCCGGACGGCCAGCTGTACGTGGACCTCCAAGGCGTCGGGCACTCCCCGTCCGACCCGGAAGCGGTGCTCGGCGCGTTCCTGCGCGCGCTGGGGACACCGGGCGCGGCCATCCCCGACGGTGTCCCGGAACGGGCCGCCCTCTACCGCTCGGCCCTCGCCGGACGCCGCCTGCTGGTGCTGCTCGACAACGCCCGCGACGCCGCCCAGGTCCGCCCGCTGCTGCCCGGTACGGACGGCTGCGCGGCGCTGATCACCAGCCGCGTCCGGATGATCGACCTGGCCGGCGCGCACCTGGTCGACCTGGACGTGATGAGCCCTGAGGAAGCGTTCACCCTCTTCGCGCTCATCGTGGGCGAGGAGCGCGTGAACGCCGAGCGCGAGGCCTCCATGGACGTGGTCGGCGCCTGCGGTTTCCTGCCGCTGGCCATCCGTATCGCCGCGTCCCGGCTGGCGGCCCGCCGCACCTGGACCGTCTCGATCCTGGCCCGCAAGCTGGCCGACGAGCGCCGCAGGCTGGACGAGCTGCGTGCCGGCGACCTCGCCGTGAACTCCACCTTCGAGCTCGGCTACAAGCAGCTGGAGCCCCGCCAGGCGCGGGCCTTCCGGCTCCTGGGCCTGGCCGACGGCCCCGACATCTCGCTCGCCGCCGCGGCCGCGCTCCTCGACATGGACATCGACGACGCCGAGGAACTCCTCGAATCGCTCGTCGACACCTCCCTGCTGGAGTCCGCCGCCCCCGGCCGCTACCGCTTCCACGACCTGGTGCACCTCTACGCCCGCTCCTGCGCGGAGCGCGACGAGCAGCCGTCCGAGGAGCGCGACGCGGCCCTGTCCCGGCTGCTGGACTTCTACCTGGCCACCGCCACCCACATGTACGCGCTGGAGCGCCCCGGTGACCGCCTGGCCGACCACACCGAGACCCCGCACCACCCCGGCCTGATCTTCACCGACCGCACCGAGGCGCTGAGCTGGCTCTTCAACGAGACCCGCTGCCTGATCGCGTGCGCGCTGCAGAACACCGGCGAGAAGGTGCTGCGGCGCGCCGTCGACCTGCTGCTCCTCTCCCGGGACATGGCCGAGTCGGGCGCCAACAGCCGCCAGTACGAGCAGGCCAGCCTCGCGCTGCAGGCCGCCGCCCGCCGGTCGGGCGACCAGCACGCGGAAGGCCGGGCCCACTGGGCGCTGGCCCCCATCTACACCCACTCCGGGCGGCTCAACGAGGCGGACGAGCACGCGAAGCTGGCCACCCTGCTGGGGCTCGCCGCCGAGGACTCCTTCGCCGCCTCCAACGGCCCCAACGACCGCGGGATCATCGCCAGCATCCAGCGCCGCCACGAGGCGGCCGAGGGCTACCTGAACCAGGCCCTGCTCGCCTTCCGCGAGGACGACAACAAGCAGTCCGAGGCCAGCGCGCTGTGCAACCTGTCGCGGCTGCACCTGGACACCGGGCGCATCGAGAGTGCCGTCCAGCTCGCCGAGCAGGGTGTCACCGCCTTCCGGGAGGTCGGCGCCTCCCGCCGCCTCGGCAACGGCATGTACGCACTGGGCATCGCGCTGACGCAGGCCGGCAGACTCGACGAGGCCACCCAGCAGCTGACCGAGGCGCTCGCCATCTTCCGGGACAGCCGGCAGCGGTTCTGGGAGGGCATGACCTACCTCCGGCTCGCCGAGGTCGACCTGGCGGCCGAGCGTCCGGCCAACGCGGCCAACTACGCCGAGCAGTCGCTCTCCGCCCTGCGGGGGCTGGACGGCGGCCGCTGGCGGGCCGAGGCGCTGACGACGCTG
This sequence comes from Streptomyces monomycini, assembly GCF_022271435.1. Classification (GTDB taxonomy): domain Bacteria; phylum Actinomycetota; class Actinomycetes; order Streptomycetales; family Streptomycetaceae; genus Streptomyces; species Streptomyces monomycini. The sequence continues at coordinate 62,584 of NZ_JAFIQY010000042.1, forward strand.
GGGCACGCCCTGAACCAGATCGGGCACACCGGCCGGGCCAAGGTCTGCTGGCAGGAAGTCGTGTCCATCCACGAGCAGCTGGGCCTGCCCGTGAACGGGGAAGTAGACCATCTCCCCACCCCTGTCGCGCTGGTGTAAAGGCCGCCCGGACCGAGGGCTTCAGGCGTTTATCGATCGTTCATCGCGAGGGGCCACTCTCTAATTACCGATCCGCCGCCTCGGGGGGCAAGCGGCTCGGTGACCAGGCCCCACCGCAAGGTGTCAGGCCGTGGTCCACCCGTCCGGCGACCCACGGGGGAGTTGCCGGCCGGGTGGGCCAACAGCGCCCACACAACGGAGTTGATCACCGTGAGCTCTCAGAATCAGGCTCGAAAGGACGACGACAGGGACATCGTCAAGCCGCTGGACAGCCACCGGCCCATTCAGCCGCAGGACAGCCACCGGCCCGTTCAGCCGCAGACCATCGACAGCCACCGGCCGATCCAGCCGCAGGACAGTCACCGGCCGATCGTGCCGCAGGACAGTCACCGGCCCATTCAGCCGGAACCCATGGACAGCCACCGGCCGATCAAGCCGGAGGACAGCCACCGTCCGATCCAGCCCATGGACAGCCACCGGCCGATCAAGCCGGAGGACAGCCACCGGCCGATCATCGACGGTCAGCTGGTCACCGAGGACGGCACCCAGCCCGTACCGGGCCGCGACGCCAATGTCGTCGTGATGGGTGAGGGCAGCGTGCCCGTGGCCGAGCCGAAGTAGCGCGGCGCCGTGCGGGCGGGTCACGGGGGATGTGACGGCCCGCCCGCACGGCGAGCAATTCCACACCAGACCCACTGCGGTTTCGGCAGTCCGGGGGATCGGGGGATCCGGGGGGACTGCCGAATCCGGGGATCGGGGGATCCGGGGGGATCCGGGGGATCGCGGGGGCCGGTTTCGATGGCACTCAGGGGGGAGCCATCGAAGCCGGTCCCCGCGGCATACCCGCAGTCATACGTCTTCTCCCCCGCTTCACGGCCGTTTCCGGCCGGGGGGATCGAACACAAGCCTCACCAGAAGCTAGCGTCACTCATATGGGATTCCCCCACGGAGGAGCTGTCATGAGTTGTATCAAGCGCACCCTTGTCACTCTTGCTTTCGCCACTGCCGTAACGGGCGCGGCGGCGGTTCCCGCCCTGGCCGACAACCACCGGCCGACGCCGGTCACCTCTTCCGTCACAGGCGACAACCACCGGCCGATATCCGCCGACCGTTCCGTCGCGCCCGACAACCACCGACCGGACGCGGACATCATGGCCCCGCTGGACAACCACCGCCCGTAACCCGTCGGCCCGTCACGGGCCGCGGTACGTACGGCCGACGGGGGCCGGACCGGGTGAGGCCGGCCCCTACGGCGTCCGCTCCAGCGCGGCTCCCGGGCTGCTGCCGAACTGCTCCGGGCCGCTCCCGAACTGCTCCCGGCCGCTCCTGGTCTAGACGACCGTCCCCATGTCCGCCGACAGCCACCGCCGCGGCCGCAGCCGGATGGTCACCGACGGGCCGAACGTGGGCAGTACGTTCTTCAGATACGCCGCCGCGGCCTCCGGAGCGAGGTAGCGCTCGGCCATCGCGCGCAGTTCCTCGTCCGTCGACGGCTCGGCCGAGACGACCTCGCCCTCGACCGTCACATAGCGGACCGTCGGCTCGACCCGGTCCACCATCAGGGAGAACCGGCCCGCCGCCGCGATCAGCCGGCTCTTGCGCGAGCCCTCCTCGGTGGTGATCCACAGGTCGCCGCCCGGCTCGTAGCCGTACCAGATGGGCACGGTCAGCGGAGCGCGGTCCGCCGCGCCCGACGCCACCGACAGGGCTCCGATGTGCGGCTCGGCCAGGAAGGCCTCGCGCTCTTGTGTACTCAACGGCATGGCCGTCTCCTCACGTGCTCGTGCGGACCAGGTCACCAGCCCCCAACGTCTGCACCCGCGCGGATGTTCCGCACCCTTCCCCCTAACTGACGTCTCGTCATATCACCGTACTTCTGTTACCGTCGCGCCCCCGCTCCCCGAGGAGGCGCCGTGTTCGAACCCGATCGTGTGCGTTCGCTCTGGGAGCTGATGCGGTACCGGGCGGAGCTGTCCCCGCGGCAGCCGATGTTCTTCGACGAGACCACCGGCGGCTCCGGGCAGGCCGTCACCTTCGGGGAGGTACGGGACCGGGCCCGGCGACTGGCGGCCGGGTTCCACGGGCTGGGGATCGGCGCCGGCACGCGCGTCCTGTGGCAGCTGCCCACCTGGCCCCTGACCGTCGCGGTGTCCCTCGCACTGGCCCGGCTCGGGTCCGTACAGATCCCCGTCCTGCATCTGCACCGGGAGCGCGAAGTCGGCTTCGCGCTGCGGCAGTCGGCCGCCGCGTACGCGATCGTCCCGGGCGAGTGGCGCGGCCACGACTACGCGGGTACGGCGCGCAAGGCCGCACCCGCCGGGGTACGCGTGCTCTCCGCGGCCGACGGGCTGCCGGAGGCCGCGCCGGGCTCCGGCGGCACGCTGCCGGACTTCGTACGGCCGGACAGCACACCGACGTGGATCTACTACACCTCCGGCACGACCGCCGAGCCCAAGGGCGTCCAGCACACCGACGGCTCGCTCCTCGCGGGCGGCATCGGGCTGGCCACCGCGCTGGGCATGACCCCGGCCGACACCGGCTCGATCGCCTTCCCGTACGCGCACATCGCCGGGCCCGACTACCTCGTCGCGATGCTGCTCAGCGGCTTCCCGGCCGTCGTGCTGGACACGTTCGAACCGGCGGCGGCGGTCGAGGCGTACCGGCGGCACGGGGTCACCATGGCCGGCGGCAGCACGGCCTTCTACCAGGCGTTCCTCGACGAGGCCCGCCGGCGCCGGGCGCATGCCGGGCCCGGACCGGCGGTCCGGCTCGTCCCCACGCTGCGGCTGCTGTCCGGCGGCGGGGCGCCGCTCCCGCCGGAGCTGTACCACGCGGCGGGCCGCGAGCTGGAGTGCGCGGTGGTGCACGGGTACGGGATGACGGAGTGCCCCATGATCACGATGGGCACGCCGTACGACAGCGACGAACAGCTCGCGCACACCGTGGGCAAGCCGGTGACCGGCGCCCGCGTCCGGATCGTCCGGTCCGACGGCAGCGCGGCGAGAACCGGCGAGCCGGGCGAGATCACCGTACGCGGGCCGATGGTCTGCCGCGGCTACACCGACCCGGCGCTGACGTCCGGGGCGTTCGACGCGGACGGCTGGTTCCATACCGGTGACCTGGGCTTGCTGCGGACGGACGGGCACCTCGTGATCACCGGGCGGCTCAAGGACATCATCATCAGGAAGGGCGAGAACATCTCCGCCCAGGAGATCGAGGAGCTGGTCCGCGCGCACCCGGCGGTGGGCGAGGCGGCGGTGATCGGTCTGCCGGACCGGGAGCGTGGTGAACGGGTGTGTGCGGTGGTGACGCTCGTGGGGGCGGGAGCGGGCGCGGGTTCGGCCCCGGGGGCGGGCGCGGGGGCGCTGACGCTCGGCGCGCTCACCGCTCATCTGCGCCGGGCGGGGCTGATGCCGCAGAAGCTGCCGGAGCAGCTGGAGATCCTGGACGCGCTGCCGCGGGGCGGCCCCTTGAACAAGGTGCTCAAGGGGGCGCTGCGGGAGCGGTTCGGGCAACGGTGAGGGCCGGGCGGACGGCTCGCCCGCGGCCGCTGCCCGGCCGTCCGGGGGTGTTCAGGTGAGGGGGCCGGGCTGCGGCGCGGGCTCCGGGGCCGCGTCCGGATCGGACGGCGGCGGGAGCGGGTCCGGGCCCATGGGGTCGCTCGGCCCGGGCGGGGGCGGGCTCGGGTCGCGTCCCGGCTGGGGGACGTGGCCGGGCTGAGGGTCGTGGCCCGGCTGGGGGCCGGGCGGGTCGGGCGGGTCGGTCACGGGGCCGCCGGGCTCCGGACCGTCGGGGTATGGAGTGCTCATACTGCACGCCTTCCACGCGAGGGCCGCTTCACAACCACCGGATCGCGACAGCAGCCGACCGCGCCGCGCCACACTGCGCCGCGCCGCGCCGAGTCCTGCGACGGAAGCGCGCAGCCCCCGGTCGGGGGGCCGGGGGCTGCGCCGGGGGTGGGACAGTGGTTTACGGGTGGTAACGCTCCTCCACCTTGGTGGCGATGCCCTTGTGGATCGTGGCGCGGACCTTGACCGTGTTCTTCTTGGCGGCCTCGTCGAGCTGGTCCGTGGTGCAGGTGGTGGTGCCGTAGCTGTCGTCCGTGATGGTGACCTGGCCGTCGGGGCCGCCGCAGATGGTCGTGGCGCCGAGGACCTTGGTGTCGGTGGCGACGAAGAACGCCTGCTCCGTACCCGACTCCGGGGTCACGGTGAGCTTGCCCGGGGCGAGGTACTTGAGGGTGCCGACCAGGGTGACGTCGGCACCCTTGCGCCCGGCGCCCGTACCGGTACCGGCGCCCGTACCCGTACCTGTTCCCTTGCCCGTGCCGGCCCCGGTGGAGCCCGTACCGCCCGACGTACCGCCGCCGCTGGAGCCTCCCGAAGCCTGCGCTCCCGAGGTCCCCGTGTCCGCGGCACCCGCATCGCCGCCGGCCGAGCCCGTACCGCCCGACGTGCCCGGGCCGCCGGACGTGCCGCCCTCGGAAGGGTCCACCGCCGCGCTCTTGGCCGGGCTCGGACCGCCGGAGGCGTCGTTGCACGCGGTGAGCGAGAACGCCGCGACGGCGACGATCGTGGCGGCGGCGAGCCGGCGGCCGCGGCGGAAGGCGGCGGTGGTGAGGCTGGGCATGCGGTTCCCCCAGGAACAGGTGCGTCGGGGTCGTCGGTACGTATGCAAAGGTGCCGGGGGCGGCTAACAGCCTGCTAACACCCCGGTAATCGACGGATGGCGTCCACGGCGTCCCCTGACCGGCCGGGGGCTTCCCGCTACGGAAGCGTCGGAACGGCGGGCGCCCCGCGCAACTCGCCCTTGACGACCTTCCCGCTCGCGTTGCGCGGCAGGGCCGCCACGAACGCGACCTCTCTGGGCACCTTGTAGTTGGCCATCTCCCGGCGCGCCCACGCGATCAGCTCCGCCGCGGTGAGCGTGGACTGCGGGCGGCGGACCGTGTACGCCCTGCCGACCTCGCCGAGCCGGGGGTCGGGGACGCCGACGACGGCGACCTCGGCGACATCCGGATGGCGGGCGAGCAGGCGCTCGATCTCGGCGGGGTAGGCGTTGAAGCCGCCGACGATGAACATGTCCTTCAGGCGGTCGGTGATGCGCAGATTGCCATCGGCGTCCAGGACTCCGACGTCGCCGGTGCGCAGCCACCCGTCCGGGGTCAGCGCGTCGGCGGTGGCCTGCGGGTCTTCGTGGTAACCGGTCATCACGTGATAGCCGCGGACCTGGACCTCACCGGCCGTCCCCGGCTCCGCCGCCACCCGGCCGTCGGCGTCGGCGATGCGTATCTCGGTGCCGGGTACGGCGCGCCCGGACGTGGCGGCGACGGTGGCGGGCGGGTCGTCGCGGCGGCACATCGTGGCGATGCCGGAGCTCTCGGAGAGACCGTAGGCGGTCAGTACGGTGCCGACGCCCAGCTCGGTGCGGAGCCGTTCGACCAGCTCCAGCGGTACGACGGCGGCGCCGGTGACGACCAGGCGCAGCGAATCGAGGTCGTACCGGGCCCGGTCGGGGTGGTCGAGGAGCTGCTGGTGGAGGGTGGGCGGGCCGGGCAGGACCGTGACGCGTTCGGCGGCGATGTTGGCCAGTGCGGTGGGGGCGCCGAAGACCGGCTGCGGGATCATCGTCGCGCCGCGCAGCAGGCAGGCGATGATGCCGGCCTTGTAGCCGAAGGTGTGGAAGAACGGGTTGACGATCAGGTAGCGGTCGCCGGGCGCGAGTCCGGCGAGTTCGCTCCAGACGCCGTACGCCCGCAGGGTCTGGGCGTGGGTGATGACGGCGCCCTTGGGAAGGCCGGTGGTGCCGGAGGTGAAGATGATGTCGGAGGGGTCCTGGGGGCGGACCGCGTCGGCCCGTGCGCGCACCGCGCCGGCCGGCACCGCCTCGCCCGCCGACAGGAACTCCTTCCAGGTGAGGAAGGAGTCCGGGGCGTCCCCCGAGAGGACGACGGCCCGCTCCAGGTCCGGCAGGCCGGGGAGCGGGCCGTGGCCGGTGCCCTCCCGGGCCGCGCGGCGCAGCGAGGCCACGTAGGACGTGCCGAGGAAGGTGCCGGTGACGAAGAGCAGACGGGCGCGGGTACGGCGCAGGACATGGGCCGTCTCGGCGCCCTTGAAGCGGGTGTTGACCGGCACCAGGACGGCGCCCGCCGTCACCGCGCCGAGCGCCGCGGTGATCCATTCGGTGGTGTTGGGGGCCCATACGGCCACCCGGTCCCCGGGCTCGACACCGGCGGCGACGCAGGCCGCGGCGGCCCGTTCGACCCGCTCCCCCAGCTGCGCGAAGGTCAGGCGGTGGCGGCCTTCGGCGACCGCCTCGGCCGGGCCGTACCGCTCGGCGGCGGCCCGCACCAGGCGGGGGACCGTGCCGTGCGCCAGGTCGGCGCGGGGATCGGTGGTGCCGGGCTGGTCCAGGTCACCGCGCATCGCACAACCTCCCGCGAGAGAGCCGGCCGGACGCCAGTAGCTGACTACCCGTCAGGTTAGCGGTAGCCTCCTCGGCTGTCAGCACGGACGGCCGACCACGGAGGTGCCGATGGGCGCGACCCTCAAGGACGCGGCGGTGATAGCCGGGACGGGCCAGACGGCGTTCGCCAAGCGGTTGCCCGAGTCCGAACGCGCGCTGGCGTGCCGGGCGATCGTCGCGGCCCTGGACGACGCGGGGATCGCGGCGGCCGAGGTGGACGCGTTCGCCTCGTACACCATGGAGGAGACCGACGAGGTGGAGGTCGCCAAGGCGATCGGCGCCGGTGACGTCACTTTCTTCGCCAAGGCCGGTTATGGCGGCGGGGGTTCGTGCGCGACCGTCGCGCACCTGGCGGCGGCCATCGCCACCGGTCAGGCGAGGGTGGGCGTCGCCTGGCGCTCGCGCAAGCGCGGTTCGGGGCCCCGCCCGTGGCGGAACACCGCTGTCCAACTGCCCACTCCGGCCCAATGGACCCGTCCTTTCGGTCTGCTGCGGCCCGCCGACGAGATCGGCGTCCTCGCCCGGCGCTACATGCACGAATACGGCGCGACCCGTGACCACTTCTTCAACGTCGCTCTCGCCTGCCGCAACCGGGCCAACCAGAACCCGGCCGCGATCATGTACGACCGGCCGCTGACCCGCGAGATGTACATGACCTCCCGCTGGATCAGCGAGCCGCTCTGCCTCTTCGACAACTGCCTGGAGACCGACGGCGCGCTGGCGTGTGTGGTCGTCGCCGCCGAACGCGCCCGCGACCTGCGGCACCGCCCCGTCTACGTCCACTCCGTCGCGCAGGGCCTGCCCGCCCAGCACCACGGCATGGTCAACTACTGGACCGACGACCCGCTCACCGGACCGGCCTGGACCGCCGCCCGGCAGCTGTGGAAGCAGGCCGACTTCGGCCCCGCGGATGTCGACGTGGCGCAGATCTACGACGCGTTCACTCCGCTGATCCCGCTCTCCCTGGAGGGTTACGGCTTCTGCGGGCGCGGCGAGGGCGCGGCCTTCACCGAGGGCGGCGCCCTGGAGATCGGCGGCCGGCTGCCCCTGAACACCGCGGGCGGCGGGCTGAGCGAGGCGTACGTGCACGGTTTCAACCTCATCACCGAAGGCGTCCGGCAACTGCGCGGCACCAGCACCGCCCAGGTCCCGGACGCCGCCACCTGCCTGGTCACGGCCGGTGAGGGGGTCCCCACATCGGCCCTGCTGCTGAGGAGTTGAGTGCTCATGTCCACCAGCATGAGGCCGACCACTGACAACGGCCCCCAACGTGCCCCGGACCAGGGCGAAGACCCCGCCGACGCCCTCCTGCTCCCCGTCCCCGACGACGACGGCGCCCCCTTCTGGGAGTACGCCGCCCGCCGCGAACTCCGCGTCCAGGCCTGCGCCGCCTGCGGCGAGCTGCGCTTCCCGCCCCGCCCGTGCTGCCCGCACTGCCGGTCCTTCGACCACCGCTGGCGGCGGATGTCCGGCCGGGGCCGCATCTGGTCGTACGTCGTACCGCACCCGCCGCTGCTGCCCGCCTACGCCGCGCAGGCCCCGTACACCGTCGTCGTGGTGGAACTGGCCGACGCCCCGCGCATCCGTCTGGCCGGCAACCTGGTGGCGGCCCCGGACGCCGCGCTGAACTCCGTCGATCCGGGCCGGGTCCGGATCGGCGCCGCGGTGAAGGTGGCGTTCCACGAGCAGGCGCCGGGTGTCACCGTGCCGCGCTGGCTGCTGGAGCGGCCGTGACGACGCCGGGCGGGCAGCCGTCCGCACACGGAGACACGACGCCGGGCGGGCGGCCATCCGTACACGCGCAGGCGACGCCCGACGGTCAGCCATCCGTACGCGCGGATCCGGCGTCGGACGCGCAGCCGTCCGTACGGGTGGAGACGGCGCCCGACGGCGTCGCCCTGGTGACCCTGGACCGGCCCGAGCGCCACAACGCCATCGACCTGGCGACGGCCGGCGCGCTCGCGGCCGTCTGGCGCCGGTTCCGTGCCGACGACGCCGTACGGGCCGTCGTCCTGACCGGCGCCGGACGTACGGCGTTCTGCACCGGTATCGACCGCTCGGCGGACGTCCCGCAGCCGTCCTCCCCGTTCTCGGCCGACGACCCGCTGCTCGGCGTCGGCCCGAAGGCGAACGACCTGTGGAAGCCGGTCGTCGCGGCCGTCGAGGGGATGGCCTGCGGCGGGGCGTTCTACCTGCTGGGCGAGTGCGAGTTCCTGGTCGCCTCCGAGGAGGCCACGTTCTTCGACCCGCACACGACGTATGGCATGGTCAGCGCGTACGAGTCGGTCTTCATGGCGCAGCGGATGCCGTACGGCGAGATCGCGCGGCTGTCCCTGATGGGCACGGCGGAGCGGCTCGGTGCCCGCCGCGCCTACGAGACGGGCCTGGTCTCGGAGCTGGCGCCGCCGGGCGGCGCGGTGGCCGCGGCGCGGCGGGCCGCCGCCGTGCTCGCCGCGCAGCCGACCGGTGCGGTGCAGGGCACCGTACGGGCCCTGTGGGCGTCGCGGGAGGCCGCGCGGGCGCAGGCCGTCGCGCACGCCCCGCAGCTCATCGCGCTGGGCAGCCTGCCGCCGGAGGAGCAGGCCGGGCTGTTCGCGGCCCGCTCCCGGGACTTCCGGATCCGCTGACGCCGGGGAGCGCCGGCCCGGAGGCCGTACACCGAAGACCTCACCGGTCCGCCGACGCCCCGGTCAGGCCCGCCGACGTCCCCGTCACAGCTCCGACTTGCGCGCCCTGCGGATCTCGCACTGGAACCACAGTTGCCGCGTCGAGGTGTTGGTGTAGCTGTACGAGGCCGTGTACGTCTCGGTCTGTCCCGGCCGGACGACGATGGTGCGCTGGTGCAGCCCGAACGCCGTGCCGTCGGCGGGCCGCGCCTTCATCCAGTTGACGGCCATCTCGTACGTGAAGGTCTTGGTCAGCGACGGGTTGGTCACCGAGACCGAGTATTCGAGGCGGCGGGTCGACTGGTCGTAGCGGCAGTTGTTGCCGCGCGCGTCCGAGCGGCCGTCCGGGTCGTACGTCTCCTCCGGCGTCGGCGACGGCGAGTAGGAGTACGTCGGCTCGTACGAGGGCGCGTCGTAGCCGGACGACGGCGAGGAGCTGTAGCCGGGAGGCGGCGGCGGTGGCGTCACCCGGCGGGCGTGGCCGCCGGGCAGCAGGGCACCGCAGCCGACCAGTCCGAGCGCGCCGGCGGCCGCCGTCGCGGCCGCGATGGCGGCCCGGACGGGCCGCCGTTCCCTGGTGGCCATCAGGACAGCGGGGTGCGCTGGACGTCGGTCACCGAGCAGCGGTACGTACCGGCGGTGGCGGCGTCGGACGGCACGTACTGGATCACGTCGGTGGAGTCGGTGCGCCCCGGCATCACGTAGGGGATGCTCGGGTGGCGGGTGCCGAGGTCCTTGCCGCCGGGCGCGGTGAACTTCACCGTCAGCAGGTACGTGTACTTGGTGGTGGACGAGCTGTTGGTGGCGCTGACCGTGGTCTTCACGCTGCCCGCGCCGTTGTACCGGCATCCGTTGATCTTGATGTCACGCATGGCGCTGCGGCTGCTGCCGGAGCCGCCGCTGGTGTAGCCGGAGGTGCTGCCGCTGGTGCTGCCGCCACCGGTCGTGCTGCCGCTCGTGGAACTGCCGCTGCTCGTACCGCCGTCGTAGCCGCCGGTGCCGGCCTCGTAACCGCCGCTCGTGCTGCTGCCACTGGTGCTGCTGCCGCCCGTGCTGCTGGCACCGCCGTCGCTCCCACTGCTGTGGCTGCTTCCGCAGCCGCCGCCGTGCGAGTGACGTGCGCCGGTCAGCGCGACCAGGACCACCCCGGCCGCCGCGACCGCGCGGACATGACGGAATTTCATGTTGTTGTGCCCCCGTTGACCCCGTTGAAAGAGCCGCGACGTGTCCGCGCGGCCCCGCTCGTCCTTATCTTTTCTTGACGAGTGCACGGCAGACTAGCAACCTCTTTGCATTACCCAAAATCTCTTCCTGACCAGGTAAAACGCGCAGGTCTGGCGCGCGCGTGCAGTCGGGCGTAGCGTCGATTACAGAGGGAAACGGGACGAATCAGCGACCTGAGAGGCGACGCCTGTGGTGCGCAACGTACTCGGATCCGTACTGGCCCTCGCCGGAGCGGCGGCCGCCGTCTGGAGCCCCTTCCGTGCCTGGTACGACGGCCGTCACGGACGCGAGATCCGTATCGAGGACCTGTTCCGCGGCATCACCGGGGAGCAGGCCGAGCTGTTCGGCTCGGTGTTCCTGCCGATGGCCTTCGCCGCGCTGGTGACCCTGATCGGTGTTCTGCTGCGCTCCCGCCTGCTCGTCGCGGTGGCGGGACTCGTCGTGCTCGGCTTCACCGTCCTGTGGATGGTCCGCCAGGGGCAGGAGGCGGGCAGCCTCACCGTCGGCGAGAACGCTGACCAGGGCTTGGGCCTCGGAGTGGCGTACGCGCTCGGAGGGGGCGCGCTGCTGTGGCTGGGCGCCCTGGTGATGAGCGGGCGCCGGGGCGTGCGCTCCCGGCGCCGGGACGCCGGTTTCGAAGAGCAGCGGGACAACCGGTACGGCGAACCGGCGCCCTACGGGGCGCCCGGACCCGAGTGGGAGCCCGGCCCCGTCCGGGGCGGTGACACCCCGCCGCAGGGCACACCCGCGTACGGCGCTCCCCCGCCTTCGACGCCGCACCATCAGCCGCCCGTACGGTGGCCGGGCGCCGGGCACCCGCCGCCCGAGTCGGCCTCGCCGGAACCGGACGACCAGCCCACCCGGGCGGTCCGCGCGCCGCCGGCCTCGGACGACCCGGGACAGCCGCCGCCCCGGCCCGACGACGAGACGCGGCCCATCAGGACGACACCGCCCCCGGAACGGCCGGAGCAGGAACGGCCGGAGCAGGAACGGGCAGCGCAGGAACGGGCAGCGCAGGAACGGCCCGAACAGGAACGGCCCGAGCAGCCTCCCCGAGACAAGGACCGGTAGCCGCCCGGCCGCCCGTCACGACCGCCGCGTCAGCCCCGTCCCCTTCGCCGCGTCCAGCGCGTACACGCACCGGTCCTTGCTGCACGCGTAGACGACGCCCCCGGAGGCCACCGGCGTGCCGGTGATCTCGCCGCCGGTGGCGAGCTTCCAGCGCAGCTGCCCGCCCGTCGCGTCGAGGGTGTACAGGCAGTGGTCGGCGGAGCCGAAGTGCACCCGGCCGTCCGCCACGACGGGCGCGCCGATCACCTCGCCGCCCGCCTGGAACCGCCAGCGGGGCGTGCCCGTGACGGCGTCGAGCGTGTAGAGCGCCTTGCCGCTGCCGAGGTGCACGGCGCCGTCCGCGACCAGGACCGGCTCGGTGGACTGCCGGGCCTCGGTCGCGATGCGCCAGCGGTCCCGGCCGTCGGCCGCATCCAGGGCGTAGACCGTGCCGAGGTAGTCGGCCAGGTAGAGGCCGCCGCCGGTGACCGCGGGCCCCGGCGCGAACGCGGGGCGGCTGAGGAACGCGGCGGGCGCCTCGAAGTGCCAGCGCACCTCGCCGCGCGCCAGGTCGATCGCCAGCACCCTGGTCCCCGCGGTGACGTACACGGCACCGTCCGGCGCGGGCAGCAGCCGCACCGGGACGCCGCCGCAGGAGGCCGCGTCGCCGACCGGGTACGACCAGCGCTCGGCGCCCGTACGGGCCTCCAGGGCCTTCAGCCGCCCGTCGGCCCAGACGAGGACCGTGCCCTCGTGCAGGACCGGCCCCAGGTCGGCGGTCTCGAAGTCGGTCTGCGCGCCGCCGGTCTCCCAGAGCCGTTCGCCGGTGGCGGCTTCCCAGGCCTGCACGCCGCCGCCGCGGGTGCCGGTGACGACGGTGCCCCGGCCGGCCTGGAGGGCGTAGATCCAGCCGTCGCTGCCCAGGCGCCAGCGCTCGGTGCCGTCGGCCGCGTCGAGCGCGTACAGGCTCGGCCCGTCGGAGGCGTGGATACGGCCGTCCGCGACGGACATGCTCCAGGCCACGTCGCGGGTCTTGAACTGGCGGCGGCCGCTGGCCACATCGAGGGCGTGCACCTCGAAGGAGGTGACGTACAGCAGGTCGCCGGCGACCGTGGGCGTGCCCCACACGTCGTTGGACATGCGAAAACGCCAGGGGCGCCAGCGGGCGGGCGCGGCGCCGTCGCCGCCCGTGACAGGCGTGCCGGAGCCGGGCCCCGCCCCGCCGCCCTGCTGCGGCAGGGGCGGGGCCGGGTCGCCTTCGTGGGGTCCGTGGCCGGGGCCGCCCGGCGCGCCCGCGGGCGGCC
>NZ_JAFIQY010000043.1:0-12000 GCF_022271435.1 Streptomyces monomycini
CTTGATGGGGTAAGGCTCCCAGTAGACGACTGGGTTGATAGGCCAGATATGGAAGCCCGGTAACGGGTGGAGTTGACTGGTACTAATAGGCCGAGGGCTTGTCCTCAGTTGCTCGCGTCCACTGTGTGGTTCCCGGGTTGCGAACAGTCGCAACGGCGGTGAACCAAGTTCCACTGATTGATTTATTCAATTGAAGAGTGTGCTTGTTCGCTAGAACCCGATAGGGTTTCGGTGGTCATAGCGTTAGGGAAACGCCCGGTTACATTTCGAACCCGGAAGCTAAGCCTTTCCGCGCCGATGGTACTGCAGGGGGGACCCTGTGGGAGAGTAGGACGCCGCCGAACAATCTTTGGAGGACCCTTGGTCCCAGCGTTCACGCTGGGGCTGAGGGTCCTTTTTTGTTTGGTCGAAGCGCGCCGGAGTGGTCGGTGCGCGAGAATGTTTGCAGTACCGAAGACAGGAGTCACGTCGATGTCCCCCAACTCTTCCGACGATCGCTCGGAGCGCCGGCCCCAGCGGCGCGAGGGCGGTGACCGCGGCGGTTTCCGGCGTGACGACCGTGGCCCGCGCCGTGATGACGACCGGGGCGGCCGGCCCTCCGGTGGCGGCTTCGGCGGTGGACGCCGGGACGACCGTGGCGGCGGCTTCCGCCGTGACGACCGTGGCCCCCGCCGGGACGACGACCGTGGCGGCCGCCCCTCCGGCGGTGGCTTCGGCGGCCGTGACGACCGTGGCCCGCGCCGTGACGACCGCCGGGACGACCGTGGCGGCTTCCCCCGCGACGACCGTGCCCCGCGCCGTGACGACCGTCGCGACGACCGCGGTGGCTTCCGCCGCGACGACCGCCCTGGTTTCTCGCGTGACGACCGTGCCCCCCGCGGCCCGCGCCGTGATGACGACCGTGGTGGCAGCTTCCGCCGTGACGACCGTGGCGGTCGCCCCTCCGGCGGTGGCTTCGGCGGCCGTGACGACCGTGGCCCGCGCCGCGACGACGACCGCGGCGGTTTCCGCCGCGACGACCGCCCGCGTGGCCCGCGCCGTGATGACGACCGTGGTGGCAGCTTCCGCCGCGATGACCGTGGCGGTCGTCCCTCCGGCGGTGGCTTCGGTGGCGGCCGTGACGACCGCGGACCGCGCCGTGATGACGACCGTGGTGGTCGTCCCTCCGGTGGCGGCTTCGGCGGTGGCCGTGACGACCGTGGCGGTTTCCGTCGCGATGACCGCGGCCCGCGTCGCGATGACGACCGTGGCGGCTTCCGCCGTGACGATCGCGGCCCGCGTCGCGACGACGACCGCGGCGGTTTCCGTCGCGACGACCGCCGCGACGACCGTGGTCCCCGTCGTGACGACGACCGTGGTGGTCGCCCCTCCGGTGGTGGCTTCGGCGGCGGCCGTGACGACCGTGGTGGCTTCCGCCGCGATGACCGCGGCCCGCGCCGGGACGACGACCGCGGCGGTTTCCGTCGCGACGATCGCGGCCCGCGTCGCGACGACGACCGCGGCGGCTTCCGCCGTGACGACCGTGGCGGTCGCCCCTCCGGCGGTGGCTTCGGCGGTCGTGACGACCGTGGCCCGCGCCGCGACGACCGCCGGGACGACCGTGGCGGCAGCTTCCGCCGGGACGACCGTGGCCCCCGCCGTGACGACCGTGGTGGCTTCCGCCGGGACGACGACCGTGGTGGCTTCCGCCGGGACGACGACCGAGGCGGGCGCCGCCCGTACGGTGCCGGGCGTGGCCGTGACGACCGTGGTGACCGCGGCGGTTTCCGCGACGACCGCCGGGACGACCGCCGCGACCGGGAGCCGATCAAGCGGCTGCCGATCCCGGACGACGTCACCGGCGAGGAGATCGACAAGGACGTACGGCAGGAGCTGCTGAGCCTGCCCAAGACCCTCGCCGACGACGTCGCCAGGAACCTGGTCATGGTGGCCAAGCTGCTCGACGAGGAGCCGGAGGAGGCGTACGGGTACTCGCGCGTGGCGCTGCGGCTCGCGTCGCGGGTCCCCGCCGTGCGCGAGGCGGCCGGCTTCGCCGCGTACGCCGTCGAGAAGTACGGCGAGGCGCTGGCGGAGTTCCGTGCGGCCCGCCGGATGACCGGCAGTGTGGAGCTGTGGCCCGTGATGGCCGACTGCGAGCGCGGTCTCGGCCGCCCCGAGAAGGCCCTCGCCATGGCCGGTGAGCCCGAGGTGCAGAAGCTGGACCGGGCCGGCCAGGTCGAGATGCGGCTGGTCGCGGCCGGTGCCCGGCGCGACCTGGGCCAGACCGACGCGGCCGTCGTGACGCTGCAGAGCCCCGAGCTGGCGTCGAACTCCGTACAGCCGTGGACCGCCCGCCTGCGCTACGCGTACGCCGACGCGCTGCTGGAGGTCGGGCGCGAGGACGAGGCACGCGAGTGGTTCGCCAAGGCGCTGGAAGCGGACCAGGGCGGCACCACGAACGCCTCGGACCGGCTGGCCGAGCTGGACGGCGTGGAGTTCACGGACGCGCTGGACGAGGACGAGGACGAGGACGGCCACGAGGACCGGGACGACCACGAGATCGCGGACACGGCCCCCGAGGCCGGGAACGTGGCCGAGGCCGTGACCGAGGAGCCCGCCGCCCCCGCGCGGCAGGACGCCGCCGAAGGCGACGTCCCCGCCGACGCCCCGCGCGAAGGGCGCCCCGAGCAGGGCTGAGGCCATCGCGGCCCGGCTGTCTGACGGCACATGAGTGAAGGGCGGGACCCCACCGGGGTCCCGCCCTTCACTCGTTTCCGCCCGGGTGTCAGGCTCCGGCGGCCGGGGCGAAGCGGGCGATCGGGTTCTCCAGCGTGCCGATCAGCTGGAGTGCGCCGGCCGGGTCCTGGAGGTCGACCATCTGCTCGTTGTTCCGCAGCTGGAGGCGGTTCAGGCAGGACAGCGCGAACTCGTCCGCGAACATGTCGTACTGCCGGAACTTGTCGGCGAGCTGCGGATTGGCCTCTTGGTAGGCGGTCACGCAGTCGGCGACCGTACGCCAGAAGGTGTCCTCGTCCAGCACGTCCTGCGTGACCAGGATGCCGCTGAGGAAGCGGAAGAAGCAGTCGAAGACGTCCGTGAAGAGGGAGAGGAGCTTCTTGTCCTCGGGGACGTCGGCGCGGATGCGCTCGACGGCCGGCGGCAGCACCGCGTCCGGGTCCATCACCGCGATCTCCTCGGCGATGTCCTTGAAGATCGCGCGCTGTACGGTGCCGTCCTCGATGACGAGGATGACGTTCTCGCCGTGCGGCATGAAGACCAGGTCGTAGGCGTAGAACGCGTGCAGGACGGGCGTGAGGTACGCGTCCACGTAGCGGCGCAGCCAGTCCGCCGGGGTCAGGCCCGACTCTTCGACGAGGGCCGCGGCCAGCGAGCCGCCCTCGGGGTCGGTGTGCAGCAGGGAGGCCATGGTGGCGACCCGCTGGCCCGGTTCGAGGGTGGGCACCGGGCTCTCGCGCCACAGGGCGGCGAGCATCTTCAGGTACGGGGAGCCCTTGGCGGTGGCGGCCTCGTACTGGCGGTGGTGGTAGCCGATGGCGGCGCGCTCGCGGATGATCGAGAAGCGGGCGGCCTGGAAGGTCTCGTCGCTCGCGATCAGGCCGGCGAGCCAGTCGTTGATGGCCGGGGTGGCTTCCATGTAGGCGGCGGACAGGCCGCGCATGAAGCCCATGTTGAGGACCGACAGGGCTGTCTTGACGTAGTGCTTGGACGGGTCGCTGGTGTTGAAGAACGTTCGGATGGACTGCTGTGCCAGGTACGCGTCGTCGCCAGGGCCGAGGCAGACGAGGTGCTGTTGGGCGACCTCGGCGGCGAAGGTGACGGAGAGCTTGTTCCACCACTGCCACGGGTGGGCGGGGATGAGGTGGTAGTCGGCCAGGTCCAGGCCGAGGTCGCGCAGTGTGGCGGCGAACCGGTCGAGGGTGGCGCCGCCCAGTTCGTCCCGGACCAGTCCGTCGTAGTCCACGCCCTCGCCCGCGGTGAAGGTGGAGCGGTCGCGGCGCGCGGCCAGCCAGATCAGGTGGACCGGGCTCGCGGCCTCGGGGGCGTAGGAGTGGTATTCGTGCACGCCGAAGCCGAGGCGGCCGTTGTTGGCGACGAAGCAGGGGTGGCCCTCGGACATGCCGGTCTCGATGGTCTGGAAGTCCGCTTTCGCCAGTTCCGCGGCGGCCAGGGGGCCTGCGGCCAGCTTGTACGCCGTGCCGGAGAGGGTGGAGCTGATCTCCTCCAGGTAGACGGGGAGGATGTCGTCGCTGAGGGCGAGGGTGCGGCGCAGCTCGATGAAGAAGTCGAGGGCGTCCAGCGGGACCTCGGTGCCGTCGCGGCGGCGGGTGATGGCGTCGGCGTCGATGTGCCAGTGGTCCAGGCTCAGCCGGCGGGCGGCGAAGCGGTACTCGACACGGTCGTCGTCGCTGCGTACGACGTAGTGGCCGTCCTCGGGCAGGCGCTGCGGCGTCAGCAGGCGTTCGTGGGCGAACTCGGCGAGGGCCTTGCGGACGAGGAGGCGGTTGGCGCGCGCCCACAGCTCGGGGGTGAGGTGGCGGACGGCGTCGGGCGCCGTGGCCTCGGTGGTGTCCGCGGTGGGGTTCAGCATGGGTTTTCTCCTCGGGCGGCCAGGAACTGGTCGCGGGTGCAGGTGCTCAGGTACGCCTCGCCCTTGGGCAGCGTGACCGTGCGTTCGATCTCGAAGCCGACGGCCTTGTTCAGGGCGTGTACCGCGGTGTTGCCGGTGGCCGGTTCGACGACGACGCGCCGGTTGCCGGGCTCGGCGAACAGCGCGTCCATGACGGTGGTGATCACGGCGAGGGTGAAGCCGTGCACCGGGGTGTCGGTCGGCGCGGTCAGGAAGTGCATGCCGACGTCGCCGGGCGCGGCCTGGTGGACTTCGGTGACCTCGCGGTGTGCCGGGTCGTAACGTTCCATCAGGAAGGCGGGGACACCGTTGTGCAGGCCGATGAAGGCGTCGTGGTACGGGTCGGCGTCGATCCGCGCGAACTCCGCCTCGACGGCTGCGAGGTCCGCGTCCTGCATCATCCAGTACACGGCTTTGGGGTGGGTGACCCAGCCGTGCAGCAGCTCCGCGTCGGCGGCCGGGTCGACCGGGCGCAGCGCGAACTCGCCGAGCGAGGCGTGGGTGCGGGTGAAGACGGGCGCGGTCATACGGGCGAGACCTCCACGGGGTGGTGCGGGCCGGCCGGAGCGGCGAACTCCTGGAAGGCGATGGACTTCTCGACCGGGTAGTACTCGCGGCCGAGCAGCTCGCGGATGATGCAGGAGTTGCGGTACGCGGCCATGCCCAGGTCGGGGGTGACGAAGCCGTGGGTGTGCAGTTCGGCGTTCTGCACGAAGATGTCGCGGCCCGCGGTGTCGATGCTGTAGTTGCGGGCGACGGCGTAGCGGCCGGCGTCGTCCCAGGCGATGCGGCCGGTCAGCGGGGCGAGGAACCGCGGTGTCGTGTACCGGTATCCGGTGGCGAGGACCAGGCCCTGGGTGGCGTGGGTGAAGTCCTGGCCCTGTTCCTCCTGGCGCAGGCCCAGGGTGTACGTGGCGGAGGCCGCGTCGTACGAGGCTTCGGCGAGCGCGGTGTTGGTGAGCAGCCGGGTGGGGCAGGGGCCGTGCAGGTTCTTCTGGTAGAGCAGGTCGAAGATCTCGTTGATCAGCTCGGAGTCGATGCCCTTGTAGAGGTTCTTGTGCTGGGCGTTGAGGCGGTCGCGGGTGGCCGCGGGCAGGGCGTGGAAGTAGTCCACGTACTCCGGTGAGGTCATCTCCAGGGTGAGCTTGGTGTATTCGAGGGGGAAGAACCGGGGGGAGCGGGTGGCCCAGGTCAGGTGGTAGCCGTGGCTGTCGATGTCCTGGAGGAGGTCGAGGTAGATCTCCGCCGCGCTCTGGCCGCTGCCGACGATGGTGATGGAGTCCTTGGCCTGGAGGGCGGCCTTGTTCTCCAGGTAGTCGGCGTTGTGGAGGAAGTCGCCGCCGAGGCCCTGGCAGGCTTCGGGGATGTGCGGCGGGGTGCCGGTGCCGAGGACGATCTTGCGGGCGCGGTAGGTCTTCTTCTCACCGGTGGGCAGGTGGTCGGCGTGGACGACGTAGACCTGCTCGCTCTCGTCGTACTCGACGGTGGTGACCTGGTGGCCGAAGCGGATGCTCGCCAGCTTGGCGGCGGCCCAGCGGCAGTAGTCGTTGTACTCGGCGCGCAGCGGGTAGAAGCTCTCGCGGATGTAGAAGGAGTACATCCGTCCCGCTTCCTTCAGGTAGTTCAGGAAGGAGAACGGGGAGGTCGGGTCGGCGAGGGTGACCAGGTCGGCCATGAAGGGCACCTGGAGGGTGCTGGTCTCCAGCATCATGCCGGGGTGCCAGTCGAAGGACGGTTTGTCGTCCAGGAACAGGCCGTCGAGTTCGTCGATGGGCTCGGTCAGGCAGGCGAGGCCGAGGTTGAAGGGCCCGAGGCCGATGGCGATGAAGTCGTGAGGGGCGGACACGTGGGGTCTCCGTTTGCGGGGTGTCGGTCGGCCGTCGGCTGTGGGGGCCGGTCGGCGGGGACGGTCAGCTCGCGGCGCTGAGGGCCGGTTCGGGGCGCGCGGCGAGGTACGCGCCGGCGTGCTCGGCGATCAGGTCGAGGAC
Organism: Streptomyces monomycini; assembly: GCF_022271435.1. Classification (GTDB taxonomy): domain Bacteria; phylum Actinomycetota; class Actinomycetes; order Streptomycetales; family Streptomycetaceae; genus Streptomyces; species Streptomyces monomycini. Next base: position 6,616 of record NZ_JAFIQY010000043.1, read on the forward strand.
CGTGGCGATGTCGGCCAGCGTGGTCTCGGGGTTGAGCAGGGTGAACTTCAGGTAGTGGCGGCCGTCGACGACCGTGCCGGCGACGATGGCGTCGCCGGAGGCGAACAGCGCTTCCCTGGCGTGCAGGTTGACCTCGTCGCTCAGTACCGGGTCCCGGTCGTCGGGGTACGGCAGGTAGCGGAAGACCAGGGTGCTCAGCTGGGGTTCGACCACGACGTCGAAGCGCGGGTCGTCATTGAGGATCTTCCAGGCGTCGGCGGCGCGGTCGATCACCTCGTCGAAGAGTTCGCCGATGCCGTCGGCGCCCATGGTGCGCAGCGTCAGCCAGAGTTTGAGGGCGTCGAAGCGGCGGGTGGTCTGGATCGATTTGTCGACCTGGTTGGGGATCCGGCGTTCGGCCATCCGTGCCGGGTTGAGGTAGTCCGCGTGGTACGTGACGTGCCGCAGGGTGGCGTGGTCGCGTACCAGGACGGCGCTGGAGCTGACCGGCTGGAAGAAGGACTTGTGGTAGTCCACCGTCACCGAGTCGGCGCGCTCGATGCCGTCCAGGAGGGCGCGGCGGCGGGAGACCAGCAGGCCGCAGCCGTACGCGGCGTCCACGTGCATCCAGGCGCCGTACCGGGCGCACAGGTCGGCCACCTCGGGCAGCGGGTCGATGCTGCCGAAGTCGGTGGTGCCCGCGGTGGCGACGACGGCCATCGGGATCAGGCCCTCGGCCTCGCAGAGCGCCAGTTCGGCGGCGAGCGCGTCGGCCCGCATCCGTTTGTCCGGGCCGCACGGCACCGCGATCACGGCTTCCGCGCCGAGGCCCAGCAGGGTGGCGGCCTTCTCGATGCTGAAGTGGCCGACCTGGGAGGCGAAGATGCGCAGCCGGGGCAGGATGTCGGTACGGCGTACCGGAGTTGTGGCGCCCTGGGGTCGTTCGCCCGGAATGCCCGCGTCCGGGTCGTTCTCGCGGGCGAGGGCCGTACGGCACGCCTCGTCGCGGGCCAGCAGCATGGCCTGGAGGTTGGACTGGGTGCCGCCGCTGGTGAAGATGCCGTCGGCGCGTTCGCCGAGGCCGATGCGCCGGGCGGTCCAGTCGATCAGGCGGCGTTCGATGAGGGTGCCGCCGGCGCTCTGGTCCCAGGTGTCCAGCGAGGAGTTGACCGCCGAGAGGACGGCCTCGCCGACGAGGGCGGGGATGACGACCGGGCAGTTGAGGTGCGCGAGGTAGCGCGGGTGGTGGAAGTAGACCGCGTCGCGGAGGTAGACCTCTTCGAGTTCGTCGAGGGCGGCGGCGGGGTCGTGCAGCGGCTGTTCGAGGTCGATGCCGGCCACCGTGGGGGAGAGGCCGTCGACCGTGACGCCGGTGAAGGGGCGTCGGGTCGCGGATATCTTGTCGGCTATGCGGGCGACGCCTTCGGCGACGGAGCGGCGGTAGTGCTCGGTGGTGCTGTCGTTGAACAGCTGTGACCGGCTGTCCGGCGCCCCGGTGCGTGCGGCGGGCGACGGGTCCTCGGCGGAGTGCGCGAGGAGACTCATGAACGTGTCCTCCCTGATGCGGACTTGCTCACGTGGGGGGATGCGCATGGAACGCCCGCGCTGGGGCAGAAGACCGTCGGCGCAGGGGGGAACGGCTCCATCCGCTTACGTGATGAGGTAAGCCTAACCTAACTTGTGTGGCGGAAGGGGAAGGGGGGCCTAGGCGCCGGCGCGGGACACGCGCGCCGGGCCGGCGGTGGGCGGGAGGAAGCCGTACGACCCGGAATCGGGCACGGTGATGCTTGGGATCAGGCCTCTGTACGGCCCGGAATCATGCCTCTTCGTCCAGTACGCGCAGTACCAGACCAGTGGCCGGCTTCGGCCCGAAGGACGTCGATTTGCGCGGCATGGTCACCCCGTCCAGCGCGAGTTGGCGCACCGTTTGCTCAAGGACCGGGCGCATCAGGACGGCCGTACCGCCGTGCTTCGCCGCCTGCTCGACGGCGTCCGCGGCACTGTGCAGATAGCCGATCTCGGACGGGTGGTCGCGGATCCGCCACACCTCGTCCAGCAGGACCGAGTGCAGCACGGTGGCGTCCAGCTCGCGCCACGCCGCGGGGCGGTCCCGGCGGATCGTCCGGTCGAGCAGTTCCGGCTCGGGGCGGTCCAGCACGCAGAACCGCTCCGGCCCCGACGCCAGCAGGAAGGCGTTGCCGGGTGCCGCGTCCAGCACCGCCAGCGCCGCGTCGAGCGGGCCGTCCACCGGCCGGACACGGAAGGCGCCGTCCAGTCCGGCCAGCGCGTCGTCCAGCGGCAGGTGAGGCAGTACGCGATGGATGGCCCGTACCTGCAGAGGGTGGCGGGCGGAGTCCACGAGCAGCACCAGGCCGCTGGCCCAGGGACTCGCCGACCCGATGCCGGGGTGTTCCTCGCGCAGCCGCTGGTAGGTGGCCCAGCGGTGGTGGCCGTCGGCGATCAGGGCGTGCCGTACGGCGAGATCCTCGTCGACCGTGGTCAGGTCGGCGGGGTCGGTGACGGCCCACAGGCGGTGCGCGAAGCCGTCCTCGGTCGTGGTGGCGAGCAGCGGCGTGGTGCGGACGGTCCGTTCGATGACGCCGGTGGCGCCGTTGCCGGTGCCCTGGCCGACGTAGGACAGGAGCAGCGGCTCGAAGTTGGCGGCGGCCGCGCGCATCAGCGCGGCGCGGTCCTCGACGACCTCGGGGATCACGTCCTCGTGCGGCAGGACGGGACCGTCCAGTTCGAGCGCGCCGATCAGGCCGCGCTGCAGGAGGCTGCCCTTGCTCTGCTCGTACACGTAGAGCGCGGGCCGGTCGTCGGCCGCCAGGACGCCCTGGGCGCGCCAGCGGCGCAGCGTCTCGGCGGCCTGGCGGTGCCGGGTGGCGGGGTCGGGGGCCTGCGGGAGGATGAGCCGCACGATGTTGTACGGGTCGGCCGTTTCGAGGTGGCGCACACCGTCCGGCCGTACGACGACGTCGTACGGCGGGGAGGTGACGGCCGTGAGGCTGCTGACGCGGTCCGGGGCGTAGCGCAGCCCGCGGAAGGGGTGGAGGCGGAGGCCGTCGGTGCTGGTCATTGGGGAATGCTATGCCGCCTTCGGGAGTGCGGGATGATCGGGGGGAAACCGTTGTCCGGCCGGATATATCGGTAGGCCGGGTTCCGTTTCGCGGGGCCCGAGCGACCGGCGGAACCACCTGTGCAGAAGGAGCGAAACGGCATGAGCGAGCGGGTGCGCAAGCAGCCCGGACGGTGCGAACGGGCACTGAGCGAGGCGTACGACACGGCGCTGCTGGACCTGGACGGAGTCGTCTACGCCGGCGGCTCGGTGATCGAGCACGCCGTCGCGTCGCTCAGTACGGCCCGGGACGGCGGTATGCACCTGGCGTACGTGACCAACAACGCCTCCCGGACGCCGGACGCGGTCGCCGACCAGCTCACCGGCTTCGGGCTGCCCACCGCCCCGACGGACGTCATCACCTCGGCGCAGGCGGTCGCCCGGCTGATCGCCGGGCAGGTGCCCGACGGCGCGCGGGTGCTGGCGGTCGGCGGCGAGGGCCTGCGGGTGGCGCTGCGCGAGCGCGGGCTGGTGCCGGTGGACTCCGCGGAGGACGACCCGGCCGCGGTGGTGCAGGGATTCGACCCGAAACTGAACTGGGAACGGCTGGCGGAGGCCGCTTACGCGGTCCAGCGCGGCGTGCCCTGGTTCGCCTCGAACACGGACCTGACGATCCCCAAGGAGCGCGGCATCGCGCCGGGCAACGGCGCCCTCGTGGAGGTCGTACGGACCGCCACCGGCGGCACGCCCCAGGTGGTGGGCAAGCCGGAGACGCCCATGCACCGCGAGACGGTGCTGCGTACGGGCGCGCAGCGGCCGCTGGTGATCGGCGACCGGCTCGACACGGACATCGAGGGCGCCTACAACGGCGGGGTGGACTCGCTGCTGGTGCTGACCGGCGTGACCACCGCGGCCGAACTGCTGGCCGCTCCTCCGCAGCACCGCCCCACGTACGTGGACGCGGACCTGCGCGGCGTGCTCGGCCCGCAGCCGGAGGTGTCCGGGGAGACGGACGGCGGCTTCGGGTGCGGCGGCTGGACGGCGTCCGTACGGGACGGCGTACTGGCGCTGGACGGGGACGGCGCGCCGCTGGACGGACTGCGGGCGCTGTGCGCGGCGGCCTGGACGGCGGCCGGGGACGGCACATGCGGCGCCGATGCGGGGAAGGCGTTGGCGCGGCTCGGGCTGTGACGCGTAAGCGCTGTGACGCGCAGGCGTCGTGAAGCCAGGAGGGGCCCCGCTCGCTGACGAGCGGAGCCCCTCCCTCAGGTGCGTGTACGGACCGTCGCACACGCACGGTACGAGGGGCCGGAGTCGAGGCCGGGTCAGTCCTCGTTGCCGGCGGCCGTGCTCGCGATGTACTCCGCGAGCAGGTCCTCCTCGCTGGCGCCACGCCGCCAGTAGCCGGTGAACTTCACGGCCCGGCGGTCGAACTCGCGCTCCCGCACGAGGTGGCGGCGCAGCATCTTCACGTTGCCCGCCTCGCCCGCGATCCAGGCGTACGGCGTGCCCTCGGGCAGTTCGGCGGCGCGGATCGCTTCGAGGAGGGCGTCCTGCCCGTCCGCCGGCCGCTCGTCCGCCGCGAGCCAGGTGATGTCCGCGTCCGCGAAGGTGGGCAGGTCCTGGCGGTCGGCCGCGTGGGCGACGGACAGGAAGACCTTGGCCTGGGTGCCGGGGGAGAGCCACGCCAGGATGCCGGCCACGGCGGGCAGCGCCGTCTCGTCGCCGGTCAGCAGGATCCAGTCGGTGCCGGGCGGCGGGCGGAAGTCGACGCCGCCGTTGTCCTCGACGGCCGGGCCGAGGACCGAGACGCGGTCGCCGGGCACGGCGGACGCCGCCCAGCGCGAGGCCGGGCCGCCGGCCGCGGCACCCGGGGCGTCCGCGCCGTGCAGCGCGAAGTCCACGTCGATCTCGGCGGGCTCGTGGCGCTGCTCGCGGATGGTGTACGAGCGCATCAGCGGCCGCTCGGCCGGGTCCTGGGCGCGCCAGGCGGGGTACCAGTTCTCGCTCTGGTCGGCGAAGACCGGCTCGGACTGGTGGGCCTGCGGGAGGAACAGTTTGAAGCGCTGGTCACGGCCGCCGGAGGCCATCTCGTCGAGCCGTTCGCCGCCGAAGGTGATCCGGACCATGGAGGGGCCGAGCCGCCGGGTGCGCACGACGTGGACGTCGAAGAAGCGGAACGGGGTGGTGGCGGGTGCGGCGGTCGTGGTCATGTGGAGGAACCTCCCGGAACCGTGACTCGGTGACTGCGGTGGGGCGGGGCGGGGCGGGCAGTGCGGTGCGGTGCCGTGGGCGGCCGGGGGGGCGGCCGGCCCCCGCGGGCGGCAGGCGCCCGGCGTGGCGGTGTG
>NZ_JAFIQY010000043.1:12010-75267 GCF_022271435.1 Streptomyces monomycini
TTTGGGTTGCACCCCCGGGGGGGGGGCCGGGGTTTGGGGGGGGGGGGGGGGGGGGGGGGGCCAGTGCGGTGCGGTGCCGTGGCCGGCCGGTGCGGCGGCCGGCCACGGCGTGCGTCAGGCGACCTTCTTGGCGTTCTGGATGACCTTGGTGAGCTCCTCCATCAGCGGCGCGGCGCCCGCGTAGGAGAAGCGCGGCTCGCTGGACCAGCCCGTGACCTGGCCGACCTTGACGGCGGGCAGCTTGTTCCAGGCGGGCTTGGCGGCCAGGTCCTTGGGCTGGAGGGCGGAGGTGCGGTTGTCGAGCATGAGCACGTCGGCCGGGTACTTGTCGGCGTTCTCCCAGCTCAGGTTCTCGAAGTAGCCGCCCTTGTCCAGGTTGTCGGGGACGATGATGTCCACGCCCAGCGACTTGAAGTACATGATGTCGGAGTTGATGCCGGGGTTGGAGGCGTAGAAGAGGTCGGCGCTGCCGGAGCAGGCGAGCACCCGGACCGGGTTGGACTTGGCGGCCTTGCGCAGTTCGGCGGCGGCCTTCTCGAAGCGGGCCTTGGCGTCGGTGACCTTCTTGGCCTTCAGGTCGGCGCCGAGGGACTGCGCCAGCTCGGCGTACCGCTCGATGATCTTCACCAGCGGGGTACGGGACGCGGTGATCGCCACCGTCTCGGCCAGCTTGGTGATCTTGTCCTTGCTCTCGTCCGGCACGAACCACAGGGCGCCCGGCTCGAACATGTTGGTGATCAGCAGGTCGGGGTTGAGGCCCGCGTACTTCTCGACCGCGAACTGGTTGTACGCGTTGCCGATGATGGTCAGACGGTCCACGTCGATGTCGCCGGCCTGCGCGTCCGGCTTGCCGTTCTTCAGCTTCGTCGGGCCGAAGACGCCCACGACCTGCTTGTCGACGCCGAAGTCGTACAGCGCGGCCGCGGTGCCGGTGAAGGCGACGATGCGCTGCGGCGTGTGGTCGAGCGAGACCTTCTTCCCGCGGTCGTCCGTGAAGGACCAGGCGCCGCCCTTGACGCCCCCCTGCGAGCCCGCGTCCTTGTCCTTGCCGCCTCCACAGGCGGCCAGCAGGGCGCCGATGCCGACGGCGCCACCGGCGGCGAGAACGCCGCGTCGGGACAGGGATACGCTACGGGGGGTGCTCATGGTCGATGCGCTTCTCTCTGGGCTGGGCCTCGGCACGGCCGTCAGGGCTTGACGGGACTTCAGCCGGTCGTTCACGGTCTTCAGTGCATTTCCGGACGGACTTCAGGACGGACGGCAAAGGGCCGGTAAAAGGCCCTGCGGAACGACTTGATGTCTGATCGTGAGGGTAGGCTAACCTAACTCCCGTGTTGGTTGACAGTCCCCCCGAAGCAGCAAACGCCCCCGCGGCTCCGCGGCGGCGGCAGATCACTCGCTCGGCGGGGCTCGTCGCCTCCGTCGGCCTCCTGGTGGTCGTCACCGCCCTGGGTATCGCCGTCGGCGCGAAACAGGTACCCCTCGACCAGGTCTGGCACGCCCTCTTCCACTACACGGGTGACGACACCGACGTGGTCGTACGGGACGTCCGCCTGCCGCGCACCCTCCTCGGCCTGCTGGCCGGCGCGGCCCTGGGGCTGGCCGGCACCGTGATGCAGGCACTGACCCGCAACCCCCTCGCCGACCCCGGCGTCCTCGGCATCAACGCGGGCGCCTCGGCGGCCGTCGTCTCCGCCATCAGCTTCCTGGGGATCACCTCACTGACCGGGTACGTGTGGTTCGCCTTCCTCGGCGCCGCGGTCGTCTCGGTCGCCGTGTACGTGCTCGGCGGCACCCGCAGCGCCACCCCCGTACGGCTCGCGCTGGCCGGCACCGCCCTGTCCGCCGTACTGATCGGCTACATCAACGCCGTCAACCTCCTGGACACCGCGGCGCTGGACCGGATGCGCTTCTGGACGGTCGGCTCGCTGGCCTCCGCCACCACGGAGACCGTGCAGGAGGTCGCGCCGTTCCTGCTGGCCGGTGCCGTCCTGGCGCTCGCCGTCGGGCGCCCTCTGAACGCCATCGCGCTCGGCGACGACCAGGCGCGGGCCCTGGGCGCCCGGCTGACCCGCACCCGGGTGCTGGCGATGGTCGCCGTCACCCTGCTGTGCGGCGGCGCGACCGCCGCCTGCGGCCCGATCGTCTACGTCGGCCTGATGGTCCCGCACGTCGTCCGCGCCGTCACCGGCCCCGACCTGCGCTGGATCCTGCCGTACTCGGCGGTCCTGTCGCCGGTCCTGCTGCTCGGCGCCGACGTCCTGGGGCGTGTCGTGGCGCGGCCGGGGGAGATTCAGGTCGGCATCGTGACGGCCGTCGTCGGCGGCCCGGTCTTCATCTACCTCGTACGGCGTCGGAGGATGGCCCAGCTGTGAGTTCCACCGTCAAGACCGACACCGGCCGGAACGATTCCGCGGCCACCGGCCGGGACACCGCCGCGCGGACCGGCAGGCCCGTACGGGCGGTCCGCACCGCCGGCGGGCTGTCCCTGCGCCTGGACGTACGGACCCTCGTCGTCTCCGTGCTGCTGGCCGCCGTGGCCCTGTTCGCGAGCGTGCTGCTGATCGGCACCGGCGACTTCCCCATGGGCCCGGGAGACGTCCTCGCCACCCTCACCGGGTCCGGCACCACCGCGCAGGAGTTCATCGTCAACGACCTGCGGCTGCCGCGGGTCCTGGTCGGACTGCTGGTCGGCGCCGCCTTCGGGGTCGCCGGAGCCGTCTTCCAGGCCGTCTCGCGCAACCCGCTCGGCAGCCCCGACGTGCTCGGCTTCTCCCAGGGCTCGACGGTCGGCGCGCTGCTGGTCATCGTCTTCTTCCAGGGCGGCACCTTCGCCATCGCCGCCGGCTCGGTCGCCGGCGGCATCGTCACCGGGCTGGCGATCTTCCTGCTGGCGTGGAAGGGCGGCATCCACGGCTACCGCTTCGTGCTCGTCGGCATCGGCGCCGCCGCGATGCTCTACGCGATCGTCCTGTACCTGATGACCAAGGCGAACATCGTCGAGGCCACCCAGGCCGTCACCTGGATGACCGGCACCCTCAGCGGCCGGGACTGGGACCAGGTCTGGCCGCTGGCGATCGTCTGCGTCCTGCTGATCCCGCTGTCGCTGCTGTACGGGCGGCCGCTGCGGATGCTGGAGATGGGCGACGACGCCGCGTACGCGCTGGGCGTCCCGGTCACCCGGGTACGCGTCGTCCTGCTGGCGGCGGCGGTCCTGCTGGTCGCCGCGGCCACCGCGGCGGCCGGGCCGATCGCCTTCCTCGCGCTGACCGCGCCGCAGCTGGCCCGCCGGCTGACCCGCTCGCCCGGCCCCAACCTGCTGCCCGCCGGCCTCATGGGCGCCGCCCTCCTGGTGACCGCGGACTGGCTCTCGCAGCAGATCTTCGGCGCCGACCAGCTCCCGGTGGGCGTGCTGACCGGCCTGCTCGGCGGCGGCTACCTGCTGTGGCTGCTGGCCTCCGAACGCAAGGCGGGACGGATATGAGCCCGAGCCGGAGCCCGAGCCCGCAGGACGCCGCACGGCAGCCGGGAACGGCCCCCGCCACCGTCCCCGTCTCCGCTCCGGCCCCCGCCCCCGTCACACCGACCGAGCCGCCCCAGGCCCCCGCGCCGCAGACCGCTACAAGGAGCAACCAGTGAGCCGTCTCACGGCCGAGAACGTGACCCTCGCCTACGACCAGCGGGTCATCGCCGAGGACCTCTCGGTGGCCATACCGGACCAGTCCTTCACGGTCATCGTCGGACCGAACGCCTGCGGCAAGTCCACGCTGCTGCGCGCCCTGTCGCGGATGCTCAAGCCCGCCGCCGGCTCCGTACTGCTGGACGGCGCGGCCATCTCCTCGCTGCCCGCCAAGAAGGTCGCCCGCACCCTCGGACTGCTCCCGCAGTCCTCCATCGCGCCCGACGGCATCACCGTCGCCGACCTGGTCGCGCGCGGCCGTTACCCGCACCAGGGACTGCTGCGCCAGTGGTCGGGCGAGGACGAACGGATCGTACGGGAGTCCATGGAGGCCACCGGCGTCGGCGAACTGGCCGAGCGCTACGTCGACGAACTCTCCGGCGGACAGCGGCAGCGCGTGTGGATCGCGATGGCCCTCGCCCAGCAGACCCCGCTGCTCCTGCTGGACGAGCCGACCACCTACCTCGACATCCAGCACCAGATCGAGGTGCTGGACCTGTGCGCCGAACTCCACGAGGAGCAGGGCCGCACCCTCGTCGCCGTCCTGCACGACCTCAACCACGCCGCGCGCTACGCCACCCACCTGATCGCGATGCGAGCGGGCGAGATCGTCGCCGAAGGGCCGCCGGAGCAGGTCGTCACGGCCGACCTGGTGGAGCAGGTCTTCGGCCTGAAGTGCCAGGTCATCGACGACCCGGAGACGGGCACGCCGCTGGTGGTACCGGCGGCGCGCAAGGCGCGGGAGGCTGCGGCGGCCGGGGCGTCCTGAGCGGGGGCGGGCGGGCCGGGAGGCCGAGGCGGCCTGCGGCCGGGCCGCGACGTAGGGCCCGGCTGCGACGGCGGGAGCCTGGTGTCCGGGCCGGCTGCGACGGCGGGGCCCGGGGGCCTGGTGTCCGGGCCGGCTGCGACGTGGTTACAGCAGCGACCGCAGGCGCAGCAGGTCGCGGAAGCCCGCCTCCAGCTTGACCCGGCCGCTGCCCCACGCCTTGGCGAAGTGCAGCTTGCCGTCGACCATGGCGACCAGGTCGTCGCCGCGCATGGCCAGGCGGATCTGGGCCCGTTCGGGCGGCGGCCCGGGGACGTTCGTGACGTCCTCCAGGGTGCCGTTCGCCAGCCGGCCGGTGAACGTGACGTCCAGGTCGGTGATCCGGCAGCTCAGCGAACGGTCGAACGCGGCCGCGCTGCGGACGTCGCCGTCGGCGGTGGAGAGGTTCTGTGCGAGCCGGCCGAGGGCGGCGCGGCACTCTTCGAGGGTTGCCATCGAGATCGACGATACGCCGGTACGGGACGGGCGGGCGGTGACCCGGTCGGCGGGCGGTTCGAGGTAGCGTCGAGGCATGGAAGAGCCGAAGGAGCCGGTGGGCGGCGGGGTGCCGGACGAGCGGATGCCGGACCGGTCTGATGCCGGTGGTCCGGACGGCCGGGGCCGGGACGGTCTGGACAGCCGCGCCCGGGACGGCCTGGACGGCTCGGACGGCCCGGAGCGCAACGGTGCCGCGCCCGCCGGGCCGCAGCCGCTGGGTGTCGTGGTCACGCCCACCGGGGACGCCGCCGTCGACGCCCAGCTGCGGCGCCTGGCCGACGCCGACCACCTCGCCGCGAGCGGACACCTCGCGGTGTACGAGGATGTGCACCGGGGACTGCGCGACGCGCTGGCCGCGCTCGACCGGCGCCCCGGGCCCGCCGGCCCGTCCGGCACCGGCCCGTCCGGTACTGGTCCGTCCGGCGTGCCCGCGTCCCCGCAGCCGTCCGCAACGTACGACAACAGGAGCTGAACCACAGGTGGCAGGAGTGGCACGACGCCGACTCGACGCGGAGCTGGTGCGCCGCAAGCTGGCCCGTTCCCGCGAGCACGCCAGCCAGCTGATCGCCGCGGGGCGGGTGACCGTCGGCGGGACGACGGCGACCAAGTCCGCCACCCAGGTGGAGACCAGCGCGGCCCTGGTCGTGCGTGACGACGACAGCGACCCGGACTACGTCTCGCGCGGCGGCCACAAGCTGGCCGGGGCCCTCGCCGCGTTCGCGCCCCTCGGCCTGAAGGTGACGGGCCGCCGCGCCCTGGACGCGGGCGCCTCCACCGGCGGTTTCACGGACGTCCTGCTGCGGGCCGGCGCGGCACACGTCGTCGCCGCCGACGTCGGGTACGGGCAGCTCGCCTGGTCGCTGCAGAGCGACGACCGGGTCACCGTCAAGGACCGCACCAACGTGCGCGAACTGACGCTGGAGCAGATCGACGGCGAGCCCGTCGACCTCGTCGTCGGCGATCTGTCCTTCATCCCGCTGGGCCTGGTGCTGCCCGCCCTCGTCCGCTGTGCGGCGCCCGACGCCGACCTGGTGCTGATGGTCAAGCCGCAGTTCGAGGTCGGCAAGGAGCGCCTCGGCAGCGGCGGAGTGGTGCGCAGCGCCGAACTGCGGGCCGAGGCGGTACGCGGTGTCGCCGGGCGGGCCGCCGCACTCGGGCTGGGGGTGGCGGGGGTGACCGCGAGCCCGTTGCCCGGTCCCTCCGGCAATGTCGAGTACTTTCTGTGGCTGCGCGCCGGGGCGGATGCACTCGACCCGGCGGACGTCGACCGAGCAGTGGCGGAGGGGCCCCGTTGACCATTTCTGAAGCATCCGGAGCGGCTGAGACAGCCGGCTCGCGCACCACCTGTACCGCACCGTCCCCGGGCGTCCCGGCGCCGTCCGGACAGCGCACGGTCTTCCTGCTGGCGCACACCGGCCGCCCCGCGGCCGTCCGCAGCGCCGAACTCGTCGTCCAAGGGCTGCTGCGCAGCGGCATCGGCGTACGGGTCCTGGCCGAGGAGGCGGCGGACCTGCCGCTGCCCGCGTCCGTGGTCCGCGTCGAGTCCGAGCAGTGCGCGGCCGAGGGCTGCGAACTGCTCGTGGTCCTCGGCGGGGACGGGACGCTGCTGCGCGGCGCGGACTTCGCCCGTACGTCCGGGGTGCCGATGCTCGGCGTCAACCTCGGCCGGGTCGGCTTCCTCGCGGAGGCCGAACGGGACGACCTGGACAAGGTCGTCGACCGGGTCGTGACCCGCTCCTACGAGGTCGAGGAGCGGATGACCATCGACGTCCTGGTGCGCAACAACGGCAGCGTCGCGCACACCGACTGGGCCCTGAACGAGGCGTCCGTGGAGAAGGCGGCGCGGGAGCGCATGCTGGAGGTCGTCACCGAGGTCGACGGACGGCCCGTCTCGCGCTTCGGCGGCGACGGCGTCGTGTGCGCGACCCCGACCGGCTCCACCGCCTACGCCTTCTCGGCGGGCGGCCCGGTGGTCTGGCCCGAGGTCGAGGCCCTGCTGATGGTGCCGATCAGCGCGCACGCGCTGTTCGCCAAGCCGCTGGTCACCTCGCCGGACTCGGTGCTGGCCGTCGAGGTGCAGCCCAAGACGCCGCACGGCGTGCTGTGGTGCGACGGCCGCCGCAGCGTCGAACTGCCCGCGGGCGCCCGGGTGGAGGTCCGCCGCGGCGCCACACCGGTACGCCTCGCCCGTCTGCATCACGCCTCCTTCACGGATCGTCTGGTGGCCAAGTTCGCCCTGCCGGTGGCGGGCTGGCGCGGCGCACCGCAGTAGCGGCGTCGGGGCGGACGGGTATCGGCTCCCCGGTGGGGCGGGTGGGTTTCGGCTCCGTGGTGGGGCGGACGGATGCCGGCTCCGCGGCGGGGTGAACGGGTATCGGCGCCGCGGCGGGGTGGGCGGAGCTCGGCTCGCCCCGGGCCCGGAGCGGCCGTACGGCTTTGGCTACGGTTCCGGCTCCGGGCCCGCGGAGCGTCACCAGCGCGGCCGTGAGCGACGCGACCGCGCCGAAGACCAGGGCGGGTGCGGCGTGCTCGGTGTAGCCCGGGAACACCGACTCGACGACGTTGATCGCGGTGTGCACGACGACGGCTGTCAGCACGATCCCGCCGGAGCTGTCGTACAGCCGGACCATCAGGACCCGCAGCGCGACCGAGCCGAGCACCTGGCCCGCTGTCCACGCGGCGGAACGCCCCGCCTGGGCGTACGCGACGACGTGCCAGGCCGCCCACACCAGGCCGATGACCAGGCCGGCGCCGAGCGGCCCCCACCGCTCCCGCAAGGGCCGCAGCAGATACCCCGTCCACCCCGCCTCCTCGGCAGCGGCGGCGACGAAGTACAGGACGAGGAGCAGCGGCACGGACGCGAGCGGGGAGTGCGGTCCGGTGGGCGGCGCTCCGGCCGCCGCCAGCAGCCCGTACGTGACGAGGAACAGGGCGGGTATCAGGAGCACGGCCGGCGCCCAGCAGCCGGGCCGCGTCGTGCCACGTACCGAGACCGTCCGCCGCACCAGCCGGCGCACCCCTCGCCCGCCCTCTTCGCGGAAGAGGAGCAGCGAGGCCACCGCCACCGGCAGGACGAACTGGAACGCGCTCAGCGGCATGCCCATGGGCAGCACACCGGACAGGTCGAAGACCGCGCCGGCCGCCCAGAACGGGACGGAGAAGGCCGCCAGTAACGCGAGGAACCCGAAGGGTGATCTGCCGCTCGTCCTGGCCGGAGTCATGACGTCGGGCGGCCGGAGCCGGCGGCCAGGAGGGCACGGGCGCGGGACAGGGCCGGGTCGCGGCGGGCCGCCAGGTCCGCGGCGGCGAAGACCGGTATGCGGACGGCCGGGGGGATGCCCGTCCCGTCGAAGGTGCGGCCGTCCGCGGTCAGGAACTCCTCGTTGGGCAGTGCGAACGTCCAGCCGTTCGGCAGGGTGCGGTCCAGGGTGTCGGAGAAGACGCCCTGGGTGTTCTCCCCGATGCGGACCGGCGCGGGAGCGCGGTCGAGCAGGGCCTGGGTGAAGGTCTCGCCCGCGCTGATCGTGAGCGGTCCGGTCAGCAGCGCGAGCGGGCCGGTGTAGCGGGGGCCGTCGTGCGGGCGCACCCGTGCGGGCTGGTCAGGGGTGAACTTCCGTGGGTCGGCCGGATCGTTGCGCGCGTGTTTGCGGTACGCGAGGTACGGGCGGTCCGTCAGGCGGGAGGCGACGCGCAGCCCCAGCGGGTCCGACCCGCCGCCGTTCAGCCGCAGGTCGACGACGAGGCCGCGCAGGGCCTTCGGGCCGGACGTACGGCCCCTGGTGAGCACGGCGTCCAACGCGCGGTCCAGCTCCGCGACATCGCTCTCGTGGTCGTCCTGATCGGTATAGCCCGTGAAGGACGTGATGCGGAGGTAGCCGAGACGGCCGGGGAGGTCGGCGTAGGAGAGCGCACCACCGGCCCACCGGCGCAGGGTGACGTCCCGGCCGAGGGCGGCCGTGATCGCCGCGTCAGCCTGCTTCAGGAGCGCGGGGGTGGGGGCGGGCGTCCCGGGCCGCGACCCCGCGTACCTCCGGCCGGGGCCCGCGGACAGGTTGGTGTGCCCGTTGTGCAGTGGTTCGATCATCGCGCGCAGCACGGCGAAGAGCTCGTCGTCGGTGGTCCGCGCGGTGACCCGGGGGCGGTACCGGGCCCGTACGGCGGCCCAGTCGATTTTCTTGGCGGCGAAGAACGGGTAGTTCTCGGCGTAGGTCTGCCAGAAGACGTCGAAGACCGCACGGGGGTCCTTCGCCGGGTTCCGGTGGCAGCGGGCGGGCAGCGCGGCGATCCGGTGGAGTGTGCGGTACCCGACGTTGTCCTGGATGCTCAGGCGGGCCACACCGGGGCTCTGCGGCGCGACCGTGACGCGCGCCGCGTCCGGCACGGCGAACTCCACCCGGCCCGCGGGGCCCGGCGGGCCCGTACGGACACCGTCGGCGGGCCCGGGGCGGCAGCTGACGGCCGTGGTCTCGTACGTACGGAGCCGCCGCTCGTCGATCGTGACGAGGGTGCCGTACCCGTCCATCCGCCACACGCCCTCCAGAGCATCAGGGGGCCGTGCCGAGGGCCGAGCCGCCAAGCCTTCCGTCGTACGGGCCGTGTGCGCACCGGCGGACGACGCACCGGCGGACGGCGTGCAGGCGGTGGCCAGGGTGGCGGCGGCCAGGAGGAGGGCGGCTCGTCGGGTGGGCGGGTGATCGGTCATGGTCGTTCCCCTGTCGGATGATGGTTCGGGTGGGCGTCGGCTGCGGCGGCTGGAGGGGTGCCCTCCGGTTCTCCGGCGACTGCCGCTGCGTCGGACCGGGGCACCGGCCCCGGACGCCGCTCCGATGCCCGAAGCCTTGGGCCCGTCACGCCGCTGCGGGAGTCTCCGTGGCGCGGCGGCGCAGGGTGGCGTGGGTCGGCAGACCGGTTTCGGTGAGCGGTGCCGGCCGGAACACGCCGCCGGGTATGTCCAGGGCTGCCGCCGCCCTGGACAGGTACGGCAGCGGGCTCCCGTACGCGGCCCGCAGCTCCGCTTCCGCCCGCGCCCCCGGTGCCGTCCACGGCCCCGCTGCCACCCGCGGCTCTGCGACCCCGTTGCCGCCCCCGTTACCGCCTGTCGGACCACCGTGGGGCGGTGCCCCGGGCCCTGTCCTGCCTTCTGCCGTCGCTCCGCCAGCCATGTGGCTCCCCCCCCCCGATCGTCTTCTGCTTCACAGCGTGACGGGCGGGACGGAGGTACCGCCATGAGGAAAACATCCGTTCTTGTGGTGGGGTTTTCCGCAGGACGGAGCGGTCGGGGGAGGGGGAGGCCGTCGCGGGGCGGGCCCGGGACCTCGTAAGGTCGTATCCGTGTTGGAGGAGATGCGGATCAGGTCCCTGGGCGTCATTGACGATGCCGTCGTCGAGCTGTCGCCTGGTTTCACGGCGGTGACCGGCGAGACGGGCGCGGGCAAGACCATGGTCGTCACCAGCCTCGGGCTGCTGCTCGGCGGGCGCGCCGACCCCGCCCTGGTGCGGATCGGAGCCAAAACGGCGGTCGTGGAGGGCCGCATAGCGGTGGGCCGGGCGGCACCGGCCGCGGTGCGCGCCGAGGAGGCGGGCGCCGAACTGGACGACGGGACGCTGCTGATCAGCCGCACGGTCTCGGCCGAGGGCCGTTCGCGCGCCCACGTCGGCGGACGCTCCGTCCCGGTCGGGCTGCTGGGGGAGTTGGCGGACGACCTGGTGGCCGTGCACGGCCAGACCGACCAGCAGGGCCTGCTGCGCCCGGCCCGGCAACGGCAGGCACTGGACCGCTACGCGGGCGACGCGGTGTCCGTACCGCTCGCCAAGTACACCGCCGCGTACCGGCGGCTGCGCGCCGTCTCCGCCGAACTGGACGAGCTGACCACCCGGGCCCGCGAACGGGCCCAGGAGGCCGACCTGCTGCGCTTCGGCCTGGAGGAGATCACCGCGGCCGAACCGCAGCCGGACGAGGACACCGAACTGGCCGCCGAGGCCGAACGTCTCGGCCATGCCGAGGCGCTGGCCTCCGCCGCCGCGGCCGCGCACGCCGCGCTCGCCGGCAACCCCGAGGACCTGGAGGCCGTCGACGCCAGCACTCTGGTCGCGGGCGCGCACCGGGCGCTGGACGCCGTACGCAGCCACGACCCGGAGCTGTCCGCGCTCACCGAGCGGCTGGGTGAGATCGGCATCCTGATGGCGGACGTGGCCGGCGAACTGGCCAGTTATGCGGACGGACTGGACGCGGACCCGCTGCGGCTGGCCGCCGTCGAGGAGCGCCGGGCCGCGCTCACGCACCTGATGCGCAAGTACGGTGCGGACGTCGCCTCCGTGCTGGCCTGGGCCGAGGAGAGTTCGGCCCGCCTCGCCGAGCTGGACGGCGACGACGACCGGATCGGCGAACTGGCGGCGGAGCGCGACGCGCTGCGCGCGGAACTGGGTGAGCTGGCGCAGGCGTTGACCGACGCCCGGGAAGCGTCGGCGAAGCGATTCGCCGACGCGGTGACGGCCGAGCTGGCCGAGCTGGCCATGCCGCACGCCCGGGTCAGCGTCCAGATCAGCCGGACGGAGCTGCCGGAGACCGCCGACGAGAGCGACGGCGTCGAGGTCGGCGGCCGTACGGTGGCCTACGGCCCCACCGGCGCCGACGAGGTGGAACTCCTCCTCGCCCCGCACCCCGGCACGCCGCCCCGCCCCATCGCCAAGGGCGCCTCGGGCGGTGAACTCTCCCGGGTGATGCTCGCGGTCGAGGTGGTCTTCGCCGGTTCCGACCCCGTACCGACGTATTTGTTCGACGAGGTGGACGCGGGCGTCGGCGGCAAGGCCGCCGTGGAGGTCGGCCGCCGGCTGGCCCGGCTGGCCCGGTCGGCCCAGGTCGTGGTCGTCACCCACCTTCCGCAGGTCGCGGCCTTCGCCGACCGGCAGCTGCTCGTGGAGAAGACCCACGACGGTTCGGTGACCCGCAGCGGTGTCACGGTCCTGGAGGGCGAGGACCGGGTCCGCGAACTCTCCCGGATGCTCGCCGGGCAGGAGGACTCCGAGACGGCGCGCGCTCACGCGGAGGAACTCCTGGAAACGGCCCGCGCGGGACGCTGAGGCGGGGGCCGGCGGAGGCCGGCGGAGGAGGCGAGGGCCGAAGCCGCAGACGGGGGCGGAGCCGAAAGCCGGAGCCGGGGCAAGGGCGGGGGAGGAAGGGCCGCAGCCGGAGCCGGGGAGGAAAGGCCGGAGCCGGAGCCGTGCCGTACGGATGCGCGATGCACCGGCCCCGCGCCCGCCGCGCCGCCCGGCAGCCCTACCCTGTCGATCATGATCGGAACGTTGCGCAAGGGCCTGCCGTCAGCTGTCGCGGCAGGTGTCACCCGCGTCGTGTACGGACAACTGCGGCGCCGGCCGCCCGGCGGGCGCGGGCGCTGGGAGCGCACGAACCACGCGGGCCGCACGGTGGACCTGTACAGCGGGCCCGCCACCGTCGCGGGCACCGCGCTCGCGGCCGTGACCGCGCCGGGACTGTCCGCCCGTACGCGCACGGCGGCAGCGCTGGCCGTCCTGGCGGCCGGGGGCTGCGGTACGTACGACGACCTCGCCGGGGCGGGTGATCCCCGGCGCGGTTTCCGGGCCCACCTGTCGGCCCTGCGGGACGGGGAGTTGACCAGCGGCGCGGTGAAGCTGCTCGGAATCGGTGCGGCCGGGCTGGCCGCCGGTGCGCTGATCAAGGACCGGCCGCTGGACAAGGTGCTCGCCGGGGTGGTGATCGCGGGCGCCGCGCACGCCGTGAACCTGGTGGACGTACGGCCGGGCCGGGCGGCGGTGGCCACGCTCGCCGCGGCGGCGCCGGGGCTGCTGCGAGGCGGCCCCGCGGGGGCTTTGGCGGCGGCGCCGACGGGGGCCGTGGCGGCGGTCCTCGCGGACGACCTGGGGGAGCGCACCATGATCGGCGACGCGGGCGCCCACGCCCTGGGCGCCGGGCTCGGCCTGGCCGTCGCCGCCGGATGCGGCCGCGCGGGGATGGCCGTGCACGCGGCCGCCCTGATCGGGGCCGCGGTGGTCGGTGACCGGGCGGGGGCGGCAGGGGCAGGCGGGCCGGGCCGAGGCCGGAGAGGCCGGTAACCGCTCCATGGCCGCGGAGGCCGGCGACCCGGCCGGAACCGGAAAGCCGGGCGACCGGATGGGGACCGCAGAGCCGGGCGACCAGAGAGACCGCAAGGCCGGGCGGCCCGGCCGGAACCGCAAGGCCGGGCGGCCGGAGGGACCGCAAAGCCAAGCGACCGGATGGGGACCGCAGAGCCGGGCGACCAGAGAGACCACAAGGCCGGGCGGCCCGGCCGGAACCGCAAGGCCGGGCGACCGGATGGGGACCACAAGGCCAGGCGGCCGGAGGGACCGCAAAGCCAAGCGACCGGATGGGGACCGCAGAGCCGGGCGACCAGAGGGGCCACATGGCCGGGCGGCCCGGCCGGAACCGCAAGGCCGGGCGACCGGATGGGGACCACAAGGCCGGGCGACCGGAGGGACCGCAAAGCCAAGCGACCGGATGGGGACCGCAGAGCCGGGCGACCAGAGAGACCACAAGGCCGGGCGGCCCGGCCGGGACCGCAGAGCCGGGCGACCGAACCGGGACCGCGGAATCCGCCCACCGGCCCGCCCGGACGGCCGCGTCCGGCGGCGCGTAACGGCCGGACCCCGCGTCAGGTCACTGCCGCTGGGCCGACCGAGTGGGCCGATTGTCGCCCATATGGGTGGTCAGGTGGGTGTATGGGCGATGTGTGCCCTTGGAACGGCTCGTCGGCGGTCCCGTATGCACGGCGCGGGCTGGCATCCTGGGGGCGCAGCGCGTACAGCTGCGCGACCGCGCCCCCGTACCGGCACCTGCCCCGGTCGGTGCCGGACCCGTGGCGCGCCGCCCGGCCCGCCCGCCGACCCCAGGAGCACCGCCCACGTGACCAGCACCCCGGCCCCGCCGCACGGACAGTCGCCGCTGCGCACGGTCCAGGTGCTGGGCCGGGGCAGCGCGGGCAGCGCCGCCCATGTCCGTTCGCTGGCCGCCGGGCTGGTGGCGCGCGGGGTGCGGGTGACGGTGTGCGCGCCGCCCGCCGCCGAGGACACGTACGACTACACGGACGCGGGCGCGCGGTTCGTGCCGGTGCCGCCGCGCGCCGACCCGGCCGGCGTGACGTCGCTGCGGGCCGCCTGCGGGGACGCCGACCTCGTGCACGCGCACGGTCTGCGGGCAGGCCTGCGCGCCGCGTTGGCCCTCCAGGGCACGCGGGGCCGCCGGGTCCCCCTCGTGGTCACCTGGCACACCAAAGCGCACACGGACGGGGCGCGGGCCCGTCTGGTCCAGCTGCTGGAACGGCGGGTGGCGCGGGCCGCCGCGGTCGTCCTGGGCGCGTGCTCGGACCTGGTGGACCGGGCACGCGAACGCGGCGCCCGGGACGCGCGCCTGGCCCCGGTCGCCATCCCGGCGCCCCGGACGGGCGGCCGCCCGCTGACGGCGGAGGACCGTCCCGCCCACAAGCAGCGCGCCGAACTGGGCGCCGTGGACCGCCCCTTGATCCTCGTCGTCGGCCGCCTGGAGACGCACCAGGGGCACGACTTCCTGCTGGACGCGGCGCACGCCTGGTGCGCCCTGGACCCGCAGCCGATGGTGGCGGTGGCGGGGGAGGGTGGGCAGCGCGAGGCGCTCCAGTGGCGTATCGACGCCGAGAACCTGCCGGTACGCCTGCTCGGCCGCCGCGACGACGTGCCCGAACTCCTCGCCGCCGCCGACCTGCTGGTGCTGCCCAGCCGCTGGGAGGCCCGCTCGCTGATCGCTCAGGAGGCGCTGCGGGCCGGTGTCCCACTGGTGGCCACCGATGTCGGCGGCACCCGTGAACTGGTCGGCCCCGCCGCCGAACTGGTCCCGTACGGCGACGCGGAGGCCCTCGCCCGCACCGTCCTGGAGCTGCTGGCCGACCCCGCCCGCCGGGACACGCTCGCCGCCGCCGGGCGCGCGCAGGCCGCGGGCTGGCCGACCGAGGACGCCACGGTCGCGCAGGTGCTGAGCGTGTACGACGAACTGATGCAGCGGCGGGGGGAATGAGCGACCCGGTCCGGGCGGCCGGCCGCGGGCGTCCGGACGGCGGAGCGCCCCGGCGGACCGCCAGTGGGTAGAGTCGCCCGGCACCGCGCGCGATCTTCACATCGCCCGCGTCCCGACACGCCCCGTACGACAGGAGGCCGCTGTGACGGCTGCGCTTCTCGGCTTCGCGCTCTTCGCCCTGCTGGTGACGATGGCTCCCGGGCCGGACACCCTGCTGGTGCTCCGCAACTGCCTGCGCGGCGGCAGAAGGGCCGGGGCCGCCTCCGCGTTCGGGGCCGCGGCGGGCTCGCTGGCCTGGGCCGTCGCCGCCGCGGCAGGCCTCGCGGCCGCACTGCAACGCTGGGACGCCGCCTTCATGGCCGTACGGCTGGTGGGCGCGGCCTATCTGGCCGTACTGGGTGCGCAGGCCCTGTGGGCGTACCGGCGGGCGGCCGCCGGTGCCACGGGAGCGGCAGGGGAGGCCGGCGGCCAGGCCATGACGGACGCCACGGACGCCACGGACGCCATGGACAACGCAGACGCCGCGAACACCACGGGCGCCGCGGCGGTCCGGCCGGCGCAGGCGTTCCGGCAGGGCCTCTACAGCTGCCTGCTCAACCCCAAGGTCGGCATCTTCTTCGTCGCGGTCGTCCCCCAATTCCTGCCGCAGGGCCACTCGGTGCTGGGGACGACCCTGCTCTTCGGCGTCATCGACGCGGTGATCGCGGCGGGCTGGCTGCTGCTGGTGGCGGTGGGCGCCGGGCGCCTGCTCCGCTGGCTGCGGCGGCCCCGGGTGCACCGCAATCTGGAGCGCGGTACCGGCGGTGTCCTGCTGGCCCTGGGCATCGGCACCGCGGTCGAGACGCTGCGGGCCTGAGCGAGCCCCTCCTGGGGGGCGCCCTCACCCCCGTTCCGTATGCCTCCTGGCCCGTAGCGCCAGCCGCAGCCCGAGCACCGTCTGCGGGTCCTCCAGATCGGTGCCCAACAACTGGGCGATGCGGGCCAGCCGGTCGTACAGCGTCTGCCGGTTGACGTTCAGGTCGCGTGCCGTCTCCGCCTTGCGGCCCGCGCTGGCCAGGTACGCCTCCAGGGTCGGCAGCAGCGGCTGGCGGGCGGACCGGTCGTGGACGAGCAGCGGGCCGACGGCACGGTCCACGAAGTCCGTCAGGACGCCCTGTTCGCCGTGCTCGCGCATCCGCCACAGCAGCAGCTCGATGTCCAGCCGGCGCGCGTCGTGCCAGGGCTGTTCCGGCAGGCCCTGCGCGGCGGCGGCCGCCTCCGTCGCGTGCCGCAGTCCGGGGCCCGCCGCCGGCCAGCCGCCCGCCGTGCCGACCACGACCACCGGGCGCCGCGCCGCAGGCGAGTCCGCCCCGGCCCGTTCGACCCCGGCGCGCAGGGCCTCGGCGACCCGGTCGGCGACGGCCGTACGGTCCTGGCCCGCGCGCGGCGCGACGAGCAGCGGTACCCGGCCTTCGACGGGGCGCACGCCGAGCAGCACGGGCACGCCCAGCCCGGCCAGCTCCTCCCGCAGGGCGCGGGCCAGCACGGCCCAACTGCCCGGTGTGGGCAGATGGGAGGGCAGCCGCATCACCACGGGAAGGATCGATTCGCCGCCCGGCCGGAACCCCAGCAGGCGGGCCTGCGCCGGAGCCTCGCCCGCGGTGATCCGCCCCTCCGCCAGATCGGCCAGGAAGTCACCGCGGCCGCGCGCGGCCAGCACCTCCTCCTGCCGGGACTGGAGCATCACCACGGCGAGCAGGTCGGCGGCGCGCTCGGCGGCGATCCGGTGCACCGGCGCGACGGGCGCGTTGACGGGCAGCAGGACCAGGCGGGCGCGTACGGCGTCGGGGCCGGGACCGCCGCCGGGCACGTCCACCCGCAGTCCGGTCTCCCGCAGCCCCTCCCACGCCTGGAGGGGGTCGGCGTCAGCGGCGCCGCCGTCGTCCGGGCCCGCCGCGTACAGGGGGCTGCCGTCGGGGGCTTCCAGGCAGAGCGGGTTGCCGGTGAAGGCGGCCAGCCGCCGCAGCACCTCGGGGGCGCCGCCGCCGCGCAGCAGGACGTCCGTACAGCTGCGCAGGAGTGCGTCGGCCTGCCGCAGCAGCAGGTAGTGGCTGTTGACCAGCTCGGTGTGGATCTCCTCGGTCACCGTGACGTACGGGACCTCGCGGTGCAGCTGCACCAGCGGCAGGCCGCAGGCCCGCGCGCTGTCGACGACGGCGGACGGCAGCGCCTCGAACCGGGAGCCCAGCTCCACGACGAGGGCGGCGATCTCCCGGTCGGCCAGCTCGCGGACGAAGGCGCGCTGCTCGGAGGGGCGGGCGCCCAGGCCCAGGCCGGTGGTCAGCAGCAGCTCGCCGCCCTTGAGCAGGGAGGCGATGTGCGGCACCTCGCCCGCGTGCACCCAGCGTACGGCGCGGTCGAGACGGTCCTCACCGGCCAGCACCTCGGGCAGCCCGCGCCGCAGCGCGGGCAGCTCCAGTGCCCTGCGTACCGTGATCACCGCTTCGATCTCCGCTTCCGGCCCCATGGCGGGGAACGCTACCCGCAGTCCGCTGTCCGGACGTACCGGGACGGTCGCCCCTCCTCCCCGACCTCGGAGCGGGCCCGCTCAGCCCGACTCCCTGACCACCAGCCTCGCCGCCGTGACCACCGAGGACAGCTCGTCTCCGGGGGCCTCCGCGTCCGCCCTCAGCCGCCGCAGCAGCAGCCGTGCCATCAGGCGGCCCATCTCCTCCACGTCCTGGCGCACCGTGGTCAGCGGCGGGTCCGTCCACGCCGCGGGGTCCAGGTCGTCGTACCCCACCACGCCGACGTCCTGCGGCACCCGGCGGCCGTGCGCCCGCAGGGTCCGCAGCGCGCCGGAGGCCATCAGGTCGGAGCAGACGAAGACGCCGTCCAGGTCCGGTGCGGCGGCCAGCAGGCCGGCCATGGCGCGCTCGCCGCCCTGGGCGGTGAAGCCGCCGTCGGCGATCAGCCGGGGGTCGGGCGCGGCGGGGGCCAGCGCGTCGCGGTAGCCGTCCAGGCGGTCCTGGGCGGAGGTCTGGTCGAGCGGCCCGGTGATCACGGCGATCCGGCGGCGGCCGCGCTCACGGAGATGGCGTACGGCCTGCCGGGCGCCGTCGCGGTTGTCGGTGTCGACGTACAGCGGGCGCGGCCCGCGGCCGGTGTCCGCCCAGCCGGGGCGGCCGCCGTAGACCGTGGGCAGTCCGGACGCCTCGGCCATCGCGGGCAGCGGGTCGTCGCGGTGCAGCGAGAACATCAGTACGCCGTCGGCGTGCCCGGCGGCCAGGTAGCGGCCGACGCGGTCGCAGTCGGCGCGGGTCTCCTGGAGGAGCAGCAGGAGTTGGATGTCGGCGGCCGACAGTTCCCGGCTGATGCCGCGCAGTTGGCGGCCGAAGAACGGGTCGGCGAAGACCCGGGCCTCCGGTTCGGCGATCACCACGGCGACCGCGCCGGTGCGGCGGGTCACCAGGGAGCGGGCCGCGCTGTTCGGTACGTACCCGAGGTCGGTGACCGCGCGCCGGACCCGTTCGCGTACTTCGTCACGGACCCCGGCGCCGCCGTTGACCACGCGGGAGACCGTCGCACGTGAGACGCCGGCCCGCGCGGCGACCGCTTCCAGGGTCGGCCGCCCGCCTTTCGATGTGCGCACCATTCAACCCCCGTAGGTGAAATCGGGCCAACTCGTTGGTCCATGCCAAGCCTTGACGGCTCGGCGGGAAGTCGGCACTGTGTGCCCCAACACGGCATGAGAGCGCTCTCAGATCTTCTCAGGCCGCGTGTGAACACGGAACTCCTCATCACCCCACGTCGCCGAGGAGCTATGTCATGAACACGAAAA
Source organism: Streptomyces monomycini (assembly GCF_022271435.1). Classification (GTDB taxonomy): domain Bacteria; phylum Actinomycetota; class Actinomycetes; order Streptomycetales; family Streptomycetaceae; genus Streptomyces; species Streptomyces monomycini. The sequence continues at coordinate 30,876 of NZ_JAFIQY010000043.1, forward strand.
TACCCGTACGGAAGCGGGCCCGGGCCAGAACCGCGTCACTGCTCGGCGCGCTCGGCGCCGCCTTCGCCCTCGTGCTCGCCTGGCCACCCGCCCTGCCCACCGCTTCGGCCGGCGCACCGGCCGGATCCGCCGCCTCGGCCGCCGCGTTCAAGGAAGTGTGGCGCACCGACTTCAACGGCGCGGCGGGCTCCCGCCCGTCCGCCAATGACTGGATCATCGACACCGGCAAGGGCTACCCGGGCGGCCCCGCCAACTGGGGCACCGGCGAACACCAGACCTACACCAACCGCCCCGAGAACCTCCAGCTCGACGGCGCGGGCCACCTGAAGATCACCGCCCTCAAGAACGGCGCCACCTGGACCTCGGGCCGCATCGAGACCCGCCGAACCGACTTCGCCGCCCCCGCCCGCGGCAAGCTGCGCATCGAGGCGCGCGTCCAGATGCCGAACATCTCCGGCGAGGCGGCGCTCGGCTACTGGCCCGCCTTCTGGACGCTCGGCGCCGAGTTCCGCGGCAACTACTGGAACTGGCCCGGCATCGGCGAGTACGACATCATGGAGAACGTCAACGGCGCCAACCGTGTCTGGGGCGTGCTGCACTGCGGCGTCAACCCCGGCGGCCCCTGCAACGAGGCGCAGGGCATCGGCAATTCCCGTGTCTGCCCCGGCGCCGCCTGCCAGGCCGGTTTCCACACCTACGCACTCGAACTGGACCGCACCGGATCCACCGAGTACCTCCACTGGTCCGTCGACGGGCAGCGCTTCCACACCGTCAGCTCCGCCCAGATGGACGCCGCGACCTGGGCCAGGACGACCCATCACGGTCACTTCCTCCTGATCAACCTCGCGATGGGCGGCGCCTTCCCCGACGCCGTCGCGGGCCGCGCCACCCCCACCAACGCGACACGCCCCGGCGCCTCCCTCCTCGTCGACCACGTGTCCGTCTCCGTCCAGCAAGGAGCCACCGCATGATCTCCCGTCGCACCCTCATCGGCGGCGTCGCCGCGGCCGCCGCCGCCGGAGCCGGCGCGGGCCTGCTCGCCCGCACCGCCGGTGCCGCGCCGGCCGGCGCCACCGCAGCCGGACTGCCGCTGCACGTCGTCAACCGCACGGGCCGCTACGCCAATTCGGCCGTCTGGATCTACATCGTCGGCAATGTCGGCGGCCAGCAGGTACGGGTCACTCCACAAGGTGACATCAAGCCCGTAGCCCTCGGTGACAACCGCCCGGACGGCTTCACCGACTACGCCATGCCGCTCGCCGCGAACGGCACCACCACCCTGCGGATCCCGCGGATGTCCGGCCGCATCTACGCGTCGCTCGGCTCCAAGCTCAAGTTCAAGGCCGTACGGGACGGCAACGGTCAGCCCGCGCTGGCCTACCCCGCGGGGTGGGTGTCCGGCGACCCCAACTACCCGATCGTGCACGACTGCGCGGAGTTCACGTACGACGGGGCCGGCATGCACTGCAACACCACGTCGGTCGACATGTTCAGCGTCCCGATGTCCATCCGTCTCACCGGCGCCCGGGACCAGACGGCCGGGGCGCTCAAGGCCGGCGCGCGCTCCCGGATCTTCGCGGAGATCGGCCGCACGCCGGGCTTCGGCAAGCTCGTCGTCGGCGACAAGCGCGTCATCGCTCCCAGCCACGGCCTGGACGCCGGGCTGTTCGACCGGAACTACCTCGCGCCGTACATCGACCGTTCCTGGAACGCGTACACGTCCAAGGACCTGAAGGTCACCACCAACAGGGGCACCTTCACCGGCCGGGTCAGCGGCGGCCAGTTCAACTTCCGCGGCCCCGCCCAGTTCTCCATCGCCAAGCCCTCCACCCGCGACGTGCTCTTCTGCCACGGCACCCTGCAAGCCCCCAACGACGGCCTGCGGGGCCCGGTCGCCGCGGTCCTCGGCGCCGCCCTCAACCGCGCCACCCTCGCCGACCACGCGGCCCAGCCCACCACCAACGCGGGCACCTTCTACAAGGGTCAGCTCGCCAACCACTACGCGCGCGTCCTGCACGCCGAGGCCGCCGACGGCAAGGCGTACGGCTTCGCCTTCGACGACGTGGCCAACTTCGCCTCGTACATCGAGGACGGCGCGCCGCGCGAGATGACCCTCACACTGACGGCCTTCTGAGCCGCCCGGAAGCAGAAAACGATCCGAGAGCAAGAGCGAGGGGCCACGGCACCGCTGCCGTGGCCCCTCGGCCGTCCATGTCCTTCGTCAGCCGCCGTACGCGCCGCTGGCCGTCAGCCGCAGCGCCGTGTCGATCAGCGGGACGTGGCTGAACGCCTGCGGGAAGTTGCCCACCTGCCGCTGGAGCTTGGAGTCCCACTCCTCGGCCAGCAGGCCCAGGTCGTTGCGGAGCGCGAGCAGCTTCTCGAACAGGATCCGGGCCTCCTCGACCCGCCCGATCATCGCCAGGTCGTCGGCCAGCCAGAACGAGCACGCCAGGAACGCGCCCTCGTCGCCCTCCAGGCCGTCCACGCCCGCGTCGTCGCCCGAGGTGGGGTAGCGCAGGATGAAGCCGTCCTCGGTGCCCAGCTCGCGCTGGATGGCCTCGATGGTGCCGATCACCCGTTTGTCGTCCGGCGGCAGGAAGCCCATCTGCGGGATCAGCAGCAGCGAGGCGTCCAGCTCCTTGGAGCCGTAGGACTGCGTGAAGGTGTTGCGCTCCGGGTCGTAGCCCTTCGCGCACACCTCCCGGTGGATCGTCTCGCGCAGCTGCCGCCAGCGGTCCAGCGGGCCGTCCACGTCACCGGACTCGATCAGCTTGATCGTGCGGTCCACCGCGACCCAGGTCATCACCTTGGAGTGCACGAAGTGGCGGCGCGGGCCGCGCACCTCCCAGATGCCCTCGTCCGGCTCGTCCCAGTGCTTCTCCACCCACTGGATCAGCTTGAGCTGGAGCAGCGAGGCGTAGTCGTTGCGGGCCAGGCCGGTGTTGTGGGCCAGGTGCAGCGCCTCGGTGACCTCACCGTAGACGTCGAGCTGGAGCTGTCCGGCGGCGCCGTTGCCGACCCGGACCGGCTGGGAGTTCTCGTACCCGGTCAGCCAGGTCAGCTCGTTCTCGCCCAGCTCCCGCTCGCCCGCGATCCCGTACATGATCTGCAGGTTCTCCGGGTCGCCGGCCACCGCGCGCAGCAGCCACTCGCGCCAGGCGCGGGCCTCCTCGCGGTAGCCGGTGCGCAGCAGCGAGGAGAGGGTGATCGCCGCGTCGCGCAGCCAGGTGAAGCGGTAGTCCCAGTTGCGCGAGCCGCCGATGTCCTCGGGCAGCGAGGTGGTGGGCGCCGCGACGATGCCGCCGGTCGGCGCGTAGGTGAGCGCCTTCAGCGTGATCAGCGAGCGGACCACCGCGTCCCGGTACGGGCCGTGGTACGTGCAGTGGTCGACCCACTCGCGCCAGAAGTCCTCGGTCGCCTCCAGCGCCGCCTCCGGCTCCGGCACGTGCGGCGGGCGGCTGTGCGAGGGCTGCCAGCTGATCGTGAAGGCGATCCGCTCGCCCGGGCCGACCGTGAAGTCCGCGTAGGTCGTCAGGTCCTTGCCGTAGGTCTCGGCGTCCGTGTCGAGCCACACCGAGTCGGGCCCGGCGACGGCGACCGTCCGCTCGTCGATCTTGTGGACCCACGGCACCACCCAGCCGTAGGAGAACCGCATGCGCAGCGCCGAACGCATCGGCACCCGCCCGCTGACGCCCTCCACGATACGGATCAGCTGCGGTGTCGCGTCCTCGCGCGGCGGCATGAAGTCGATGACGCGCACGGTGCCGCGCGGGGTGTCCCACTCGGACTCCAGGACGAGCGAGTCGCCCCGGTAGCGGCGTCGGTCGGCGGGCAGCGGCCCGCCTTCGGGGCTGTGCGCGGGCCCCAGCCGCCAGAAACCGTTCTCTTCCGTGCCCAGCAGTCCTGCGAAGACCGCGGGTGAGTCGAAGCGGGGCAGGCACAGCCAATCCACCGTGCCGTCCCGGCACACAAGACCGGCGGTCTGCATATCGCCGATGAGTGCGTAGTCCTCGATGCGCCCGGCCACGTGCATCTCCCGTCGAACTGGAGTGACGCCCCCCATGGGACGTGTGATCTTGTCCGTCCTGCCCATGAAACTCCGCCGAGCAGCGAGTCCGGAAATCGGGCGGGGGTGGTGCCTTGCCGGACGGCCCGTGGCGAGTGTCCGAGCAGGATACGACGCACGGCAGTGATCCGCTTGCCGCTGCGGTGGGACAGTGCTGCGCCGAACGGGTGGCCTGAGTCACGTGCGGCGCCGCGCGCCCCGTGGGAGACGGCCGTACGTGTGCGCCGTGAGCGTGGCCGGGCGCGACCATGCCCGGTCGCTGATAGCCTGGTACCCCGTGGACCGAGGGGCCTGGCGCCAGTCGTACGGCACCCCCGACCGCAGCGAAGGCACCCCTGACAACCGCAGGGCGTGGCTGATTCGCACCTCTTCACCACGCGACCACGGGAGCCCCCTCTTGGCCATGCCGCCCAAATCCACGACGACCAAGCACCTCTTCGTCACCGGGGGCGTCGCCTCCTCGCTCGGCAAGGGCCTCACCGCCTCCAGCCTGGGCGCGCTGCTCAAGGCCCGGGGCCTGCGGGTCACCATGCAGAAGCTCGACCCGTACCTGAACGTCGATCCCGGCACGATGAACCCGTTCCAGCACGGTGAGGTCTTCGTCACCAACGACGGCGCCGAGACCGACCTGGACATCGGCCACTACGAGCGCTTCCTGGACGTCGACCTCGACGGCTCGGCGAACGTCACCACCGGCCAGGTCTACAACACCGTGATCGCCAAGGAGCGGCGCGGCGAGTACCTGGGCGACACCGTGCAGGTCATCCCGCACATCACCAACGAGATCAAGCACCGCATCCGCCGGCTGGCCCACGAGGACGTCGACGTCGTCATCACCGAGGTCGGCGGCACGGTCGGCGACATCGAGTCGCTGCCGTTCCTGGAGACCGTCCGCCAGGTCCGCCACGAGGTCGGCCGGGACAACGTCTTCGTCGTGCACATCTCGCTGCTGCCCTACATCGGCCCCTCCGGCGAGCTGAAGACCAAGCCGACCCAGCACTCGGTCGCGGCGCTGCGCAACATCGGCATCCAGCCGGACGCCATCGTGCTGCGCGCCGACCGCGAGGTGCCCACCGCCATCAAGCGCAAGATCTCGCTGATGTGCGACGTGGACGAGGCCGCCGTCATCGCCTGCCCGGACGCGCCCTCCATCTACGACATCCCCAAGGTCGTGCACGCCGAGGGCCTGGACGCGTACGTCGTGCGCAAGCTGGACCTGCCCTTCCGCGACGTGGACTGGACCGTCTGGGCCGACCTGCTGGACCGGGTGCACAACCCGGACCACGAGGTGAAGGTCGCGCTGGTCGGCAAGTACATCGACCTGCCCGACGCCTACCTGTCGGTCACCGAGGCGCTGCGCGCCGGCGGCTTCGCCAACAAGGCCCGCGTCAAGATCAAGTGGGTCACCTCCGACGACTGCAAGACCCCGGCCGGGGCCAAGCAGCAGCTCGCCGACTGCGACGCGGTCTGCGTCCCCGGCGGCTTCGGCGACCGCGGCGTGGACGGCAAGGTCGGCGCCATCACCTACGCCCGCGAGAACAAGCTGCCGCTGCTCGGCCTGTGCCTGGGCCTCCAGTGCGTGGTCATCGAGGCGGCCCGCAACCTGGCCGGCATCGAGGGCGCGAACTCCACCGAGTTCGACCCGGCCGCCGCCGACCCGGTCATCTCCACCATGGCCGAGCAGATGGACATCGTCGCCGGCGAGGGCGACATGGGCGGCACCATGCGGCTGGGCATGTACCCGGCCAAGCTGGCCGAGGGCTCGATCGTGCGCGAGGTCTACGACGACCAGCCGTACGTCGAGGAGCGCCACCGCCACCGCTACGAGGTCAACAACGCCTACCGCGGTGAGCTGGAGAAGAAGGCCGGCCTGCTGTTCTCCGGCACTTCCCCGGACAACAAGCTGGTCGAGTACGTCGAGTACCCGCGCGAGGTGCACCCCTACCTGGTCGCCACCCAGGCGCACCCGGAGCTGCGCTCCCGCCCGACCCGCCCGCACCCGCTCTTCGCGGGTCTGGTGAAGGCGGCCGTCGAGCGCAAGACCGGCGCCGCCGCCGGCGCCAAGAAGGGCGCCAAGGCCTGATCCCGCGGACGGCCGGTCCCTCTCGCAGCGCGCGGGGGACCGGCCGCCGTTGGGTACGGTTGACCGGGGTACCTGGCCTTTCACGGCCGGGTGCCCCGGTCGACTGCTTTGCGGAAGGACGTACATGGCCATCCAGGACAGCCCGGAAGCGTGGCGGGTCACCGCCACCGCGACGCCGTTCACCGGCAAGAAGACCAGCATGCGTACGGACGAGGTCGTCATGCCGGACGGCTCCACGGCCACCCGCGACTACCAGGTCCACCCCGGCTCGGTGGCCGTCGTCGCGCTCGACGAGGAGGACCGGGTGCTGGTCCTGCGCCAGTACCGCCACCCGGTGCGGCACAAGCTCTGGGAGGTCCCGGCCGGACTGCTGGACGTCCCCGGCGAGAACCCGCTGCACGCCGTCCAGCGCGAGCTGTACGAGGAGGCCCACGTCAAGGCCGAGGACTGGCGGGTGCTGACGGACGTCTACACCACCCCCGGCGGCTGCGACGAAGCCGTACGGATCTTCCTGGCCCGCGACCTGTCCGAGGCCGAGGGCGAGCGCTTCGAAGTCTCCGAGGAGGAGGCCGACATGGAGCTGGCTCGGGTGCCGGTCGCCGACCTGGTGCGCGGCGCGCTCGCCGGCGAACTGCACAACAACTGCCTGGTGGTCGGCGTGCTCGCGCTGGCCGCCGCCCGCGCGGGTGACGGACTGGACGCGCTGCGCCCGGCCGACGCGCCGTGGCCGGCCCGCCCGTTCGAGGCCTGAGCGCCGCTCCCCGGCTCCGTACGGTCCCGCGGTCCGATGATGCGCTGATCCGGACGGGTGACTCGGCCGTCGCGCTCCACCGGGCGTGTGACGGGTCGTGAACTACGCTCGACGGCGTGCCCGTACGCGACCGCGACGGGCTCGTAAGCGCAGGTGGACGGGAGCGTGACCCGTGGCGGATCAGGCGGTGGGCGGGGGACACGTCCCGCCGGGGAAGGCGGGCGGGCCCGCGACGGCGGCACGGCAGCGGCCGGGACCGGACCCGGACGGCACGGCCGCGGAGTCCGCCGGCGACCGCGCCGCTCCCGGCCGGGACTTGGCCGGGAGCACCGCCGCGGCCGGACCGGGCCGCCGCAGGCCCCCCGCCCGCCGGACCGTCCCGCCCGCCGCCACCGCGGCCGGCGGCTTCATCGGCCGCCGCCGCGAACTGAAGTCCCTGCGCGCCGACATCGCCCGTACGGGCCTGGACACCCTCTCCGGCCGCCGGGGCGCCCGCAGCCGCGTCCTGCTGATCGCCGGGCGCCCCGGCTCCGGCCGCAGCGCCCTCGCCGCCGAACTCGCCCGGCAACTCGCCGACGACTACCCCGACGGCGTACTGCGCGCCACCCTGCGCACCCCGGGCGGCGGCCCCGTACCCCTCGACCTCGTCGCCCGCGACCTGCTCACCGCCCTCGGCGCCCCGGTCAAGCCCGGCGCCGCCGAGGACGAGCTGACCGAGGCGCTGCGCGCCGCCCTCGCCGAACGCCGCGCCCTGCTCCTGCTGGACGACGCGGCCGGTGCCGAGCAGGTCGAACCGCTGCTGCCGGACGCCGCCGGCTGCCTCGTCGTCGCCGTCTCCGAAGGCCCGCTCACCGGCATCACGGACGTACGGCCCTGCACCCTGGGCGGCCTGGACAACGCGTCCGCCGTCGAACTGCTCAGCCGGTACGCCGGGCCCACCCGCATCACCGTGGACCCGCGCTCCGCGGACGCCGTCGCCGAGGAGTGCGGCGGCCGGCCCGCCGCGCTCGTCCTGGTGGGCGGCTGGCTCGCCGGGCACCCCAAGAATTCCGTCGCCGACCTCCTCCAGGCGCTGCGGGACGTACCCGAGCAGGCCGACGAGCCGGCCGGCGGCCGCCCCATGGACCGCGCCTTCCGGCTCGTCTACGCCACCCTGCCGCCGGTAGCCGCCCGCACCCTGCGGCTGCTCACCCTCGCCCCTGCCGGACTGGTGGACGCGCACATCGCCTCCGCCCTGGCCGGCTGCTCGGTGGCCGCGGCCGAGGCGGCGCTCCAGGATTTCGCCGCCCGGGGGCTGCTGCGGCCGGTGGAGGACGTGGAGCCGCAGCCGTCCGGGCCCGGGGCCCCGGCCGCCGGGAGCGCCGGCCTCCAGGCGCAGTACCGGATGCCCGGCTGCCTGGTGCAGCTCGTCCGCGCCGCGCTGCACGAGAAGGAACGGCCCGCCGAGATCCAGCTCGCCCGGGCCCGGATGCTGGAACGCACCGTACGGCTGCTCCAGTCCTGCCGGGCGCTCGGCGAACCCGCCGGGTCACCGGCCCGGCAGAAGGTGGCCGGACTGCCGCGCTCGCTGCGCTTCGCGTCCGCCGCCTCCGCCGCCGCCTGGCTGCGCAGCCGCCGGCCCGCTCTTCTGGAGGCGGCCCGGATCGCCGTCGAGGAGGGCGAGCTGGACACCCTGGACCGGCGCCTGATGGCCGCGATCGTCCGCACCCTGATCGCCCACCAGGGTGCCGAGGCCGCCGCGCCCGACCTCTACGGGCTGCACGGACTGGTCCTGGAGGTCGCCGAACGGCGCGGCCTGGCCCGGGAGCGGGCCGCGGCGCTGCTCAACCTCGGCGACCTGGACGCGCAGGCCGGGCGGACCGCCGACGCGATGGCCCGCTACCGGGGCGCGCTGACCGCGGCACGCGAGGTCAGGGACCCCATCGCGACGGTACGCGCGCTGGAGTCGCTGGGCGGTACGTACACGGAGCTGGGGGACTGGCAGCGGGCCGCCGACTGGTACGGGCGGGCGCTGGAACTGCGGATGACCCGCGGCGAGAACGCGGACGGGGCCCGGCTGCACGGCCGGATCGGCGCGGTGCTGACGTACGCGGCGCGGTGGGGCGAGGCCCTCAAGGAGTGGCGGGCCGCCTACGGGGCGTACCGGAGGCTGGGCGACGTGGCGGGCCAGGCGCGCGCGCTCGGCGAGGCGGCGCGGGTGCAGGAGTACGCGGGCCGCCCCGAGGAGTCGCTGCGGACCTGCACCGCGGCCCTCTCCCTGGCCGCCGAGGCCAAGGACGGACGGCTGGAGGCGGCGCTCCAGCTGCGGATCGCGGACACCCTCGACCGGCTCGGCGACCCGGCAGCCGCAAGGCTGCACCGGGGTCTGGGGGAACGTCTCCTCTCAGATCACCCACAGTGACCTACGAAATCGGTGGTGTTCCTCTCAGTAACAGATGCTTTGCAAGGCTAGACAACTCGGAATCCTTAAATAGACTGGCCGGGCCGCGGACACCGCGGTCAGTCCTGGCATGCCTGGCATGCATGGATTACCTCCTGCAAGCTCTCTTACAAGGACCGTGATCGACGTGAAGGTCGGCATCCCCCGCGAGGTCAAGAACAACGAGTTCCGGGTGGCGATCACGCCCGCCGGTGTGCACGAGCTGGTCCGCCACGGCCACCAGGTCGTCATCGAGAAGGACGCCGGCCTCGGCTCGGCCATCCCGAACGAGGAGTACGTCTCGGCCGGCGCCGAGATCCTCGACACCGCCGACGAGGTCTGGGCCGCCGCGGACCTGCTGCTGAAGGTCAAGGAGCCGATCGCGGAGGAGTACCACCGCCTCCGCAAGGACCAGACCCTCTTCACCTACCTGCACCTGGCCGCCTCCCGCGAGTGCACCGACGCCCTCCTGGAGTCCGGCACCACCGCCATCGCCTACGAGACGGTGGAGACCCCGGGCCGCCAGCTGCCGCTGCTCGCCCCGATGTCCGAGGTCGCGGGCCGTATCGCCCCGCAGGTCGGCGCCTACCACCTGATGCGCCAGGCCGGCGGCCGCGGCGTGCTGCCGGGCGGCGTGCCGGGCGTGGCCGCGGGCAAGGCCGTCGTCATCGGCGGCGGCGTCTCCGGCTGGAACGCCGTGCAGATCGCCGTGGGCCTCGGCTTCCACGTCACCCTGCTCGACAAGGACATCAACAAGCTGCGCGAGGCGGACCGGATCTTCGGCACCAAGGTGCAGACGATCGTCTCCAACGCCTACGAGCTGGAGAAGGCCGTCGTCGAGGCCGACCTCGTCGTCGGCGCGGTCCTCATCCCGGGCGCCAAGGCCCCGAAGCTGGTCACCAACGAGCTGGTCGCCAAGATGAAGCCCGGAAGTGTCCTTGTCGACATCGCGATCGACCAGGGCGGCTGCTTCGAGGACTCGAAGCCCACCACCCACGCCGAGCCGACCTTCCAGGTCCACAACTCGGTCTTTTACTGCGTGGCCAACATGCCGGGCGCGGTGCCCAGCACCTCCACCTACGCCCTGACCAACGCCACGCTGCCCTACATCGTGTCGCTGGCGAACAACGGCTGGGTCGAGGCGCTGCGCCGCGACGCCGCCCTGGCCAAGGGCCTGAACACGCACGACGGCAAGGTCGTCTACGGTCCGGTCGCCGAGGCGCACGGCCTGGAGGCCACCGACCTGGCGGCGCTTCTCGGCTGAGGCGTCAATAGCGCGCGTCAATGACGCACTGCCGGCCGGGCCTTGTCCACAAGGCCCGGCCGTGGCCGTTCGCCGACACGCCGCACGCCCGGCGCGGCACGAGCAGACCCCAACTCGCCGAGAACGTAACCCTTTAACCGATTCGCACACCCTCGAAACCTCGGGCTTGTGCGGCTTGCACCCTTGACATCGGCATGTTCGATTGCCGACACATCGGGCCGGGTCCGGCGGATTGTGTTGCTGCGAACGCCCGACACGCCATAGAGTCGCCAACCGTCGGCATAGTGCCACGCTGACCTATCGATAAGTTTCCTGGTCACATCCAAGGAGGTAAGACGACTTGTGAATGAGTCGACATTTACTCCCGGAGGTGGTCGACCAGGAGCGGTTGCACGGGGCCAGGGTCCCTCGGGGCTCCAGGCTGTCGGCTCCGTCGCTGTCCACACCTTCGCGACCCGACAGAGCCCCACGACGACAGCCCACCAGAGCATGGACGGCCATCACGTGAACGCCATGGCCGGCGACCGGGGCGGCTCAGATCCCACCCGGCTCGCCGACTACGACGACCTGCCCGAGGGGCACTTCTACGACCCGGACGCGGAGTACGAACCGGACCCCGAATACGCGGCCACGCTCGCGCCGGACGCCGCCCGTCAGCGCCGCGAACGTGTCGGCCCCACCGGGCGCCCCCTTCCCTACTTCCCGATCCCAGGACCGTTGACGGACCACGGCCCCGCCAAAATCATCGCGATGTGCAACCAGAAGGGCGGGGTGGGAAAGACCACCTCGACCATCAACCTGGGTGCCGCGCTCGCCGAATACGGCCGACGGGTGCTGCTCGTCGACTTCGACCCGCAGGGCGCGCTGTCCGTCGGGCTCGGAGTCAACCCGATGGAACTGGACCTGACGGTCTACAACCTGCTCATGGAGCGGGGCATGTCGGCCGACGAGGTGCTGCTGAAGACCGCGGTCCCCAACATGGACCTGCTGCCCAGCAATATCGATTTGTCAGCCGCCGAGGTCCAGCTGGTCAGCGAGGTCGCGCGCGAGTCGACGCTCCAGCGCGCGCTGAAGCCGCTGATGGCCGACTACGACTACATCGTCATCGACTGCCAGCCCTCCCTCGGCCTGCTCACCGTCAACGCGCTGACGGCGGCTCACAAGGTCATCGTCCCGCTGGAGTGCGAATTCTTCGCGCTGCGCGGTGTGGCGTTGCTCACCGAGACGATCGAGAAGGTCCAGGAACGGCTCAACCCCGACCTGGAACTCGACGGCATCCTGGCGACGATGTACGACTCGCGGACCGTACACAGCCGTGAGGTGCTCGCGCGCGTCGTCGAAGCGTTTGACGACCACGTCTACCACACCGTCATCGGCCGTACCGTGCGCTTCCCCGAGACCACCGTCGCGGGTGAGCCGATCACCACGTACGCGTCCAACTCCGTCGGTGCCGCCGCCTACCGTCAGCTGGCCAGGGAGGTGCTCGCCCGGTGTCACGCCGAGTGAGTCTGCCCGGAGCCGACGAATTGTTCCGCACGACCGGGGGGTCGGGGCTGCAGTCCCCGGCGCCCCGCAAGCCGAACGGGGTCCCGCCGGGCGGTGGGGAGACGGCGCGGGTCCCCGCTCCCGGTGGCGAGCCGGAACCGGGGTCGGCGCTTGGCGAGGAAACGACCCCGCGCCAGCGTCGGGCCGAGCCGGATGCGGAGGGTTCGGCGGTCGAGCACGGAGGTCGTGGCGCGGAGGCGGATGCCCCGAAGGGGCGCCGCCGGCAGGACACGGAGTCCGCGGCGCCGCAGCCGGCCACGGGCCAGCAGGCCGCTTCCTCGCGCCGCCGGGGGCGCGGGGCGAATCGGCGGCCGAGCGGCCGCGAGCGGCACGACGAGAAGATCACGGTCTATGTGTCCGCCGAGGAACTGATGGATCTGGAGCACGCACGGCTGGTTCTCCGTGGGGAGCACGGGCTCGCGGTCGATCGTGGGCGGATCGTTCGCGAGGCGGTGGCGGTGGTGCTGGCGGATCTGGAGTCGCGTGGGGATGCGAGTATTTTGGTGCGGCGGTTGCGGGGCCGCTGACGCGGCGGTGCATCGGGGTTCTCTGCGCTGCGCGCTTCGCGCGGTGGTGTTGTGTTGACGTGTGGCTCGCATTGCTTGCGTTGGGGGGCGGGGGCGCGCAGGGGGCCAACTCCTCGGCACCGTGTACGTCACCCAGGGTTGGTTGGTGAACGAGGGCTCCCGGCTGCCTGCGGGGATGGCCCCCTACACGCCCCCTCCGGCCGGATTGGCGAGCCGAGGTCGGTGGGGGGAGTTTTTCGATCACCCGGGTGCCCGCCCTCCTGGTGGTGAGGCGCACGAGGTGGATGGCGGTAAGGCGGCTGTGCTGGCTTGGCCGTGCGCCATGGGCTCGGGCATGGCCTGGCTTGGCCTGTGAAGTCCCCAGCCCGATCGCTCGGGATAGTCGCCGGACGGCCAGGGCTCGGGGTCGCGCAGGGGTCTCCCCGCAGGCAGTCCGCACGCTGGCCGGAGGCTGGGGGAGAGTGACCCCGGAGTGGCCCCGAGTCCCCCACCACCGGACCTATCGCGCAAGACGCGCACCCACCAGGCGCGCCTTGAATTTCGGCCGCCTACCGGGCGGCTACGCTTGGGTGCTCCGTCACCCCTTCCCTGGATCACGATGCTCACGACCGAAGACCATGTTCCGTCCGTCGAGGACGGTGAGGGCGCTGTGGTCGGGGACGGGAAGTTCACCGTTCGGCTGGAGAACTTCGAGGGGCCTTTCGATCTGCTGCTTCAGCTGATCTCCAAGCACAAGATGGACGTCACCGAGGTCGCGCTGTCCAAGGTGACGGACGAGTTCATGGCGTACATCCGGGCCATGGGGCCGGACTGGGACCTGGACCAGACCACCGAGTTCCTGGTCGTGGCGGCGACGCTGCTCGATCTGAAGGCGGCGCGGCTGCTGCCGGTGGCCGACGTGGAGGACGAGGCGGATCTCGCGCTGCTGGAGGCGCGTGACCTGTTGTTCGCGCGGCTGCTGCAGTATCGCGCGTACAAGCGCATCGCGGACATCTTCAGCGAGCGGCTGGAGGACGAGGGGCGCCGTTACCCCCGTACGGTCGGTCTGGAGCCGCAGTACGCGGAGCTGCTGCCCGAGGTCGCCATCAGCATCGGTGCCGAGGGGTTCGCGCGGCTCGCGGTGAAGGCGATGCAGCCCAAGGCGCGGCCGCAGGTGTACGTGGACCACATTCACGCGCCGCTGGTCAGCGTCAGGGAGCAGGCGGAGGTGCTGGTGGCGCGGTTGCGTGCGGTGGGGGAGGCCGGATTCGCCGAGCTGGCCGCGGACGCGCCGGACACGCTCACCGTCGTCGCGCGCTTCCTGGCGCTGCTGGAGCTGTACCGGGAGCGGGTGGTGGAGCTGGACCAGGAGCAGGCGCTGGGGGCGCTGACGGTCCGGTGGACGGGCGGGACGGAGGCCGAGCCGGTCGTTACGGACGAGTTCGACCGGGAACCCGGGCCGGAGGCCCCAACGGGTGAGGAGGATGCGGGGTGAGTGACGTGGAGGTGGCGCCCGGGGATGCGCAGGACGCCCCGGTAGGGGCGCTCGGTGTCGGGGAGCTGGAGTTGCGGCCCGCGCTGGAGGCGGTGCTGATGGTCGTGGACGAGCCCGCGACCGAGGAACACCTGGCCAGGGTGCTGGAGCGGCCCCGGCGGGAGGTGGCGCTGGCGCTGCGGGAGCTGTCGGAGGAGTACGCGCGGCAGGGGCGCGGGTTCGACCTGCGGCTGGTGGCCGGGGGGTGGCGGTTCTACACCCGTCCGGCGTACGCGGACGCCGTGGAGAGCTTCGTGCTGGACGGCCAGCAGGCGCGGCTGACGCAGGCCGCCTTGGAGACTCTGGCGGTGGTCGCGTACCGTCAGCCGGTCAGCCGTTCCCGGGTCTCGGCCGTTCGCGGGGTGAACTGTGACGGTGTGATGCGCACCCTTCTCCAGCGCGGTCTGGTGGAGGAGACGGGGACGGAACCTGAAACAGGTGCGATCCTGTACAGGACGACGAACTACTTTCTGGAGCGGATGGGCCTGCGTGGCCTGGACGAGCTCCCGGAGCTCGCTCCCTTCCTCCCGGAGGCGGAGGCGGTCGAGGGCGATTCCCGGGAAGGTGTTCCGTCGTTCGACGTAGACGACAGCGGCGACGACTCTCAGACGGATCATTGATGCGAAGCAGCGGCAGGAACAACAGGGACACCGGTAGGGGCAACTACCGGGGTGCGGGCAACAAGAAGGACGAGAAGCAGCAGCGCGCCGGCCGGCCCCGTCCCGAGGAGCGCCGCTACGACGTGGGCGAGGGCGGTCCGGGCCGTGGTGACGGCGGCGGCCGGGGCGGTTCCGGCGGCCGTGGCGGCCAGAGCGGCGGCCAGGGTGGCCGTGGCGGCTCCGGCGGCTCCGGCGGCCGTGGCGGTGCTCCGGACCGGGGCGACGAGCGCAGGGGCCGCGGCGCGGCCGCCCGCGGCGGCGCCAAGGGTGGTCCCCGTACCAGCCCGAAGAGCGGCGGCAAGCCCGGTGGCAAGGGCCCGCAGCAGCGTGGCCGGGGGCAGGCCCCGGCGCGGCCGCGTGAGTACGACGCGCAGGTGGAGGAGCGCAACCGCGCCCGCCACAGCAAGCCGCAGATCAAGACGCCGAAGACCTTCGGTGACCAGGAGGGCGAGCGCCTGCAGAAGGTGCTGGCCCGTGCGGGCATGGGCTCGCGCCGGGCGTGCGAGGAGCTGATCGACCAGGCGCGGGTCGAGGTCAACGGGCAGATCGTCATGGAGCAGGGCGTCCGCGTCGACCCGGACAAGGACGAGGTCAAGGTGGACGGCCTGACGGTCGCCACGCAGTCGTACCTCTTCTTCGCGCTGAACAAGCCGGCCGGCGTCGTCTCGACCATGGAGGACCCGGACGGGCGCCAGTGCCTGGGCGACTACGTGACCAACCGCGAGACGCGGCTGTTCCACGTGGGCCGGCTGGACACCGAGACCGAGGGCATCATCCTGCTCACCAACCACGGCGAGCTGGCCCACCGGCTGACCCACCCGCGGTACGGCGTGACGAAGACCTACCTGGCCGCGATCCAGGGCCCGCTCCCGCGCGACCTGGGCAAGCAGCTCAAGGACGGCATCCAGCTGGAGGACGGCTACGCGCGCGCCGACCACTTCCGGGTGGTGGAGAACACCGGCAAGAACTACCTGGTCGAGGTGACCCTGCACGAGGGCCGCAAGCACATCGTGCGCCGGATGCTGGCCGAGGCGGGCTTCCCGGTGGACAAGCTGGTGCGGACGGCGTTCGGGCCGATCGCGCTGGGCGACCAGAAGTCGGGCTGGCTGCGGCGGATGACCAACACCGAGGTCGGCATGCTGATGCGTGAGGTCGAGCTGTAAGCATCGGGTGCAGGGCACCGCGTGCCTTGTCAGACGGTGGAACCACCCCTTATTGTCACTGTGACGATTAAGGGGTGGTTCTTTTCATGGCGTCCGCCGCGACCGGATCGCTCATCGGGCTGGCGCTCGGTGACGCGCTCGGGTACCCGACCGAGTTCCAGGATGTCCGCGCGATCGAGGCCGCGTACGGCCCGTGGCGGGGGCTGGGGCTGCCTGACCCCGCCTACGTCACCGACGACACGCAGATGACGATCGCGCTCGGGCGCGGCCTGCGCACCGCCATGGCGGCCGCGAGCGGCGGCCTGGACGCCGCGGGCCTGGTTCCGCCGGTCCGGCGCACCTACGTCGAGTGGTGGCGCTCCCCGGACAACAACCGGGCGCCCGGCAATACCTGCCTCACGGCCTGCCACCTGCTCAGCGACGGCGCGCGCCCGTGGACCGAGGCCAGCCGTACCGGCTCCAAGGGGTGCGGCGCGAACATGCGGGTGGCGCCCGTGGGGCTGGTGCCGGGGCTGAGCCGGGAGCAGCGTTCCGGGGCGGCGCAGCTCCAGTCCGCGTTGACGCACGGGCATCCGACCGCACTCGCCGCCAGCGACCTGACCGCGTACGCCGTGCACCTGCTCGCCCAGGGCGCCCAGCCGGACGAGCTGACCGGGCTGCTGCGCTCGTACGCGGTCGAGAGCCGTGGCGTGTACAGGGATGACTGGCTCGGCGAGCTGTGGCGGTACGCCCAGGACCCGTCTCCGGAGCACTTCGTCGCGCGCGGCTGGGACGACTGCCTCGGCGTGCTGGACCGGCTGGACGCGGCGCTGCGCGCGCCCGACCCGGAGGCCGACCCGTGCCTGGCCACCGGCGCCGGCTGGATCGCCGAGGAGGCGCTCGCCACCGGCCTGCTGTGCTTCCTGCTCTTCCCTGAAGAGCCGCTGACCGCGCTGCGCCGGGCCGCCTGCTCCTCCGGCGACTCCGACTCGATCGCCTGCCTCGCCGGCGCCTTCGCCGGTGCCCACCTGGGCGCCGGGGCGTGGCCCGAGGAGTGGGCGGGCCGGATCGAGTACCGCGACGAGCTGCTGGCGCTGGGGGAGGCGTGGGATGCGTAGTGCTGTCCTGGAGGCGGCCGGGCTGCCGGAGATCGACCTGGGGATGGTGACGGCGGGGGAGGGGGACCCGCTGGTCTTCGCGACGGTTTCCGGCGCGCACCTCTACGGGTTTCCCTCCCGCGACTCGGACGTGGACCTGCGCGGCGCGCATCTGCTGCCGGCTGCCGCGCTGGTCGGACTGCGGGAGCCGGACGAGACGCGGTCCTGGATGGCGGACCGGGACGGCGTCGAGGTCGATCTCGTCACGCACGACCTGCGCAAGTTCGCACGGCTGCTGCTGCGGCGCAACGGCTATGTACTGGAACAGCTGCTCTCACCGCTGGTGGTGCGGACGAGCGCGGTGCACGAGGAACTGGTGGCGCTGGCGCCCGCCGTCCTCACCCACCATCACGCCCACCACTACCGGGGCTTCGCGAACACGCAGTGGCGCCTCTTCGAGAAGACCGGCGAGCTGAAGCCGCTGCTCTACACGTTGCGGGTGCTGCTGACCGGCATTCACCTGATGGGCAGTGGTGAGGTGCAGGCGCATCTGCCCACGCTGACCGGGCTGGTGGCGGCGCCTTCGTACGTAACCGAGCTGATCGAGGCGAAGGCCGCGGCGGAGCACGGGTCCGCCGCCGGACTGGTGGACGTGGAGCGGCTGCGGGCCGATGTGGCGGAGCTGCACGGCCGGCTGGACGCGGCGCAGGCCGCCTCCGTGCTGCCGGACGCCCCCGGCGGGTACGACGCGCTACACGACCTCGTCGTACGGGCCCGCCTCGGCGTAGCGCAGCGCTGAGACACGCCGGGCGCGGAACAGGAAGTCCTCGACGCGGCGGCGGTCGGGCTCCGGCGGCAGCGGTGAGCCGGACCCGGCCGCCGCGGCCTGTTCGGTCAGTACGGTCATCCGGCGCTCGACCTCGGCCCAGGGCACCTCGCCGCGCCGGACGGCGAGCAGTTCCTCGCGCGCCTCGCCGACGTCCAGCGTCAGGACGCCCGTACGCAGCAGGTCACGGGCGGAACGCAGCAGCCGCAGCAGGTGCATCGCGTGCTTCCAGCGGGGCGCGCCGTGCTGCCGTACGTCCGCCTCCAGCTTCTTGAGCTGGCCGGCCGCGTAACCGGTGAAGGTGCGGTGCACATGGCGGGAGAGGAAGGCGCCGCGCAGCGCGAGGAGTTCGCGGCCGGTGGCGTCGGCGTGTTCGACGAGAGGGGAGTGCAGGCACTCCAGGATGTTCGGGTTGGCGCTCAGCGCCAGTGCGCAGAAGCGCTCCAACTCCCAGGAGAACTCCTCCTCGCGCGGCCCGTCCACATGCGTCGGCGGCTTCTCGAAACGCCAGAACAGCGGGGTGGGCGCGAGGTAGACCCCGCGCCGGTCGGTGTCGCTGGCGCCGGTGGCCAGCCCGAAGGCGCGCGAGCCCATGACGCAGGCGTAGACGGTGTGTCCGGTGACCAGGGCGTGGCCTGCGGCGGAGGTCGGCATGAGGGGGATTGTGGCTGGTGGGAGAGGTGCGTGCCACCCGGTTTCGGGTGGCGGAAACCCGGCGTGTCGGTACGTTGGAATGACGTCACGCGTCGCGCGGGCCTCATCGACACTGCCGGTATCTCGCGGAAGGGCACGGACATGACGGGATCACCAGACCTCGGGAGACCGACGGGCGGACTGCCCGGTGGCGGCCAGGGCGGCGCGGCGGGAAACCTCGTCGGATCGCTGCTCGGAGCGCTCGGCGGGACCGGCCCCGGCGGGCACGGCGGCCCCGGCCTTGGCACCGGACCCGGCCCCGGTGGCCATGGCGGCGGCATACAGGCCGTGCTCGGCAAGCTCCTCCAAGGCGAGCTGGGGCGGCAGGCGCACTCCTGGGTGGGACGCGGCGCCAACGAACCGGTCACCCCCGAGCAGGTCGCCCAGGCGCTGCCGGGCGAGACCCTGCGGCGGATCGCCGAGGAGCACGGCGTCAGCACCCAGGAGGCGGCCCAGCAGCTCGCGCACACGCTGCCGCAGACCGTGGACCGGCTGACCCCCGACGGCCGGATACCGCAGGATCCGGCGTTGCAGGACCTCGTCGCCCGCCGGCACCGGATCGCCGGACGGCCCCGGACCGCCGGGCGGGGTTAGCCCTCACTGCACCTGTCCTGCACAGCGCCTCGGCGTCCTGTAGCTGCCGGTCCCTGTCTCGTACCCGGCCGGTCCCTGTCTCGCGGACCGGCTGGCGTCGTGTTCGGGTGCCGGACCTGGCTAGGCTTGCGGGGAAAAGAACCGGTGGCCGGTGCGGAGCGCCGCCGGGCGTCGTGGACGGATGTTCAGGGGAGCGGAAACGTGGCGGTACGAGCGGTACGCGGGGCCGTGCAACTGGAGCGGGACGAGGCCGGACACCTGCACGAGCAGGTGTCCGCGCTGCTGACGGCCGTCCTGGAGCGCAACGCCCTGGCCCCGGACGACCTGATCAGTGTGTGGTTCACCGCCACCCCCGACCTGCACAGCGACTTCCCCGCGGTCGCCGCGCGGCAGCTGGGCATCACCGACGTCCCGCTGATCTGCGCGCAGGAGCTGGACATCGCCGGTGCCATGCCGCGCGTGGTGCGTGTCCTCGCGCACGTCGAGACCGACCGCAGCAAGGCCGAGGTGCAGCACGTCTACCTCGGTGCCGCCGGGGCCCTGCGGAAGGACATCGCCCAGTGAGGACCGCGCTCGTCGTCGGCACCGGCCTGATCGGCACGTCCGTCGCCCTCGCGCTGCACGGCCGCGGCGTCCAGGTGTACCTGGCCGACCACGACCCGGACCAGGCCGAGACCGCCGCCGCGCTCGGCGCCGGCACCGCCGCGGAGCCGCCCGGGCCGGTCGACCTGGCCGTGGTGGCCGTACCGCCCGCCCACGTCGCGCCGACGCTGGCCGCGCTGATCCGGCGCGGCGCCGCCCGCGCCTATCTCGACGTCGCCAGCGTCAAGGGCGGTCCGCGCCGCGAGCTGGAGGCGATGGGCTGCGACCTGACGGCGTACCTCGGTACCCACCCGATGGCGGGCAAGGAGCGTTCCGGGCCGCTGGCCGCGACCGCCGACCTCTTCGAGGGGCGGCCCTGGGTCCTGACCCCCGCCGAGGGCGGCGACACCGAGGTGCTCAACCTGGCGCTGGAGCTGGTCGCGCTGTGCCGCGCGGTGCCCGTCGTCATGGAGGCGGAGGCCCACGACCGGGCCGTGGCCCTGGTCTCGCACACGCCCCAGCTGGTCTCCAGCCTGGTCGCCGCCCGCCTCCAGGGCGCGGACGAGACCGCCGTACGGCTGTGCGGCCAGGGGATCAGGGACGTGACGCGGATCGCCGGGTCCGCGCCCCGGATGTGGATGGACATCCTCGCCGCCAACCCGGGGCCGGTCGCCGACGTGCTCAGCGAGGTCTCGGCCGACCTGGAGCAGACCGTACGGGCGCTTCGCGCGTTGCAGGCGGCCGACGAGGACAAGCGTGCCGAGGGCGCGCGCGGCGTCGAGGACGTGCTGCTGCGCGGCAACGCGGGCCGCGAGCGGGTGCCGGGCAAGCACGGCGCCGCCCCGGCCGCGTACGAGATCGTCGCGGTGCACATCGGTGACCAGCCGGGCGAGCTGGCCCGTATCTTCTCGGACGCCGGGCGGGCCGCGGTCAACATCGAGGACGTCCGCATCGAGCACGCCACCGGCCAGCAGGCGGGCTTCATCCAGCTCATGGTCGAGCCGCAGGCGGCGCCGATACTGATGGCGGAGCTGCGCGAGCGGGGCTGGTCGATCCGGCAGTAGCCGGGGCCGGTGCCCGGGGCGGGGAGCGGGCCCGCGGGCCGGACCCGCGGGCCGGGGCGTACGGGCTGCACGGGGCGCCGCTGCTTGCCAGTAACCTTGTGCGGGGCCCCGTGCGGTGGCCCCCGTCCCGCCCCGTGATCGAGGAAGGTGCCCGACACCGTGGAAACCCCCGCCCGGACCGCCCCGGCTGCAGTGATTGTCGCCATCGACGGCCCCGCAGGCACGGGCAAGTCCAGCACCTCCAAGGCCGTCGCCGCCAAGCTGGGGCTCGGCTACCTGGACACCGGTGCCCAGTACCGCGCGATCACCTGGTGGATGCTGAGCAACGGCGTCGACGTGCACGACACCGTGGCCGTGGCGGACGCCTCGGCCAAGCCCGTGATCGTCTCCGGCACCGACCCGGCCGCCCCGACGATCACCGTGGACGGCCTGGACGCCGCCGGTCCGATCCGTACCCAGGAGGTCACCTCGGCCGTCAGCGCCGTCAGCGCCGTCCCCGAGGTACGGACCCGGATCACCGAGCTCCAGCGGGAGATCGCCGCCGGCGCCCCGGAGGGCATCGTCGTCGAGGGCCGGGACATCGGCAGCACGGTGCTGCCCGACGCCGACCTGAAGATCTTCCTCACCGCGTCGCCGGAGGCCCGCGCGGCCCGCCGCAGCGGTGAGCTGACCGGCAAGGAGGCCGCCGACCTGGCGGCCACCCGCGAGGCCCTGGTCAAGCGGGACGCGGCCGACTCCAGCCGCAAGACCTCGCCGCTGGCCAAGGCGGCCGACGCGGTCGAGGTGGACACCACCGACCTCACGCTGGAGCAGGTCATCGAGTGCGTGGTCACCCTGACCGAGGCGGCGATGGCCGCGAAGGCGGCGCGGTGAGGCGGAGCGGCGAGGCGGCTGACGCGGCCGGCGGCCGACTGCCCAGCGCGAGCGGCGCCGCCGTCGGCCGGCGGATCGGCATCGGCCTGATGTACGGGCTGTGGAAGCCGCGGGTGCTGGGCGCCTGGCGGGTTCCGTCCGCCGGGCCGGTGATCCTCGCGGTCAACCACGCGCACGGCCTGGACGGCCCGATGCTGATGGGCACCGCGCCGCGGCCGGTGCACTTCCTGATCAAGAAGGAAGCGTTCGTCGGCCCGCTGGACCCGTTCCTGCGCGGTATCGGCCAGCTGAAGGTGGACCGCTCCGGCACCGACCGTAAGGCCGTCACCGACGCGCTGGCCGTGCTGGCGAACGACGGCGTGCTGGGGATCTTCCCCGAGGGCACCCGGGGCGAGGGCGACTTCGCCTCGCTGCGCGCGGGCCTGGCGTACTTCGCGGTGCGCTCCGGCGCGCCCGTGGTGCCGGTGGCTGTGCTGGGCAGCGCGGAGCGCCGGAGCCGGGCGATAAAGGCGGTGCCGCCGCTGCGCAGCCGGGTCGACGTGGTCTTCGGCGACGCCTTCGCGGCGGGGGACGGCAGCGGCCGGCGCACCCGTACGGCGCTGGACGCGGCGACGACGCGCATCCAGGAGCGGCTGACCGCTCACCTTGCCCAGGCCAGGCGCCTGACCGGGCACTGAACGAGACTTGAACGGCGGCCCGCGGACGAGCGGGTGACCGTTACCGATGACGGAGAACGAGGAACGGACTTCATGAACGACCAGACCCCCACCGGCGACGAGCACGGTGCGCTTGGTGACGCCGAGTACACGGAGTTCATGGAGCTCGCCGCCCAGGAGGGCTTCGACCTGGAGGAGGTCGAGGGCGACATCGCCGCGGCCGGGCACGGCCCGCTGCCCGTCCTCGCCGTCGTCGGCCGCCCCAATGTCGGTAAGTCGACCCTGGTGAACCGTATGATCGGCCGCCGCGAGGCGGTCGTCGAGGACAAGCCGGGCGTCACCCGCGACCGGGTCACCTACGAGGCCGACTGGAACGGCCGCCGCTTCAAGGTCGTCGACACCGGCGGCTGGGAGCAGGACGTGCTCGGCATCGACGCGTCCGTGGCCGCCCAGGCCGAGTTCGCGATCGAGGCCGCCGACGCGGTGGTCTTCGTGGTGGACGCCAAGGTCGGCGCCACCGACACCGACGAGGCCGTCGTCAAGCTGCTGCGCCGGGCCGGCAAGCCCGTCGTGCTGGTCGCCAACAAGGTGGACGGCCCGTCCGGCGAGGCGGACGCCGCCATGCTGTGGTCGCTGGGCCTCGGCGAGCCGCACCCGGTCTCCGCGCTGCACGGCCGCGGCACCGGCGACATGCTGGACGCCGCCCTCGACGCGCTGCCCGAGGCGCCCGAGCAGTCCTTCGGCACCCCGCTCGGCGGGCCGCGCCGGATCGCGCTGATCGGCCGTCCGAACGTCGGCAAGTCCTCGCTGCTGAACAAGGTCGCGGGCGAGGAGCGGGTGGT
This sequence comes from Streptomyces monomycini, assembly GCF_022271435.1. Lineage (GTDB taxonomy): Bacteria > Actinomycetota > Actinomycetes > Streptomycetales > Streptomycetaceae > Streptomyces > Streptomyces monomycini. The sequence goes on from NZ_JAFIQY010000043.1 coordinate 54,072, forward strand.
CGTCAACGAGATCGCCGGCACCACCCGCGACCCGGTCGACGAGCTGATCGAGCTGGGCGGCAAGACCTGGAAGTTCGTGGACACCGCGGGCATCCGCAAGCGCGTCCACCTCCAGGAGGGCGCCGACTACTACGCCTCGCTGCGCACCGCGGCCGCCGTGGAGAAGGCCGAGGTCGCGGTCGTCCTGATCGACGCGAGCGAGTCCATCAGCGTCCAGGACCAGCGGATCATCACGATGGCCGTGGAGGCGGGCCGCGCGCTGGTCATCGCGTACAACAAGTGGGACCAGCTGGACGAGGAGCGCCGCTTCTACCTGGAGCGGGAGATCGAGCGGGACCTCGTGCAGATCCCGTGGGCGATGCGGGTCAACGTCTCGGCGCGCACCGGCCGCCACATGGAGAAGCTGGTCCCGGCGATCGAGACCGCGCTGGACGGCTGGGAGACCCGCGTCCCCACCGGCCGGCTGAACGCCTTCCTCGGTGAGATCGTCGCCTCCCACCCGCACCCGATCCGGGGCGGCAAGCAGCCGCGCATCCTCTTCGGTACGCAGGCGGGCACCAAGCCGCCGCGCTTCGTGCTCTTCGCCTCCGGCTTCCTGGAGGCGGGCTACCGCCGCTTCGTCGAGCGCCGGCTGCGCGAGGAGTTCGGCTTCGAGGGGACGCCGATCCACATCTCCGTACGGGTGCGTGAGAAGCGCAGCAAGAAGAAGTAGCAGCGAGAAGAGCAGCCGTCGGCGCGACGGCGAAACGGTGGCGGGGCGGCTCCTGGGGGCCGCCCCGCCACCGTTTTCGTGCGCGGGGGACGTACGGGCGTACGGGCCGCTCAGTGACCGTGCGGGCGGTACTCGCGGGGGGCCGGCGGCAGCGCCGGGGGGAAGTGGCCCCGGTGGTGGCCGCCCGCGTGGTGCGGATGGCCGTGGAAGGACTGGCGGGAGACCGGCTCCCAGTGGCCGGACGACGGGAGGTGGCCGGTCGCGGTGGTCGTACGGCCCCAGATGCTCCGCATCGCCTCGGCGCTCAGCCCTTCCTCGCCGCTCCGGTCCCCCGGCAGCGCCCGGAAGGACCGGCGGTACTCGGCGTAGAGCGCGTCGAAGATCGGCGTGGCCGAGGCGGGGGCGGCGTGCGGGGCCGTCATGGTCGCCGTGGTCGCGTCGTGCGACGGGCGCATACCGGGGATCTGGTAGGGATACGGGACGCGGGAGGAGGGGTCGTATGGGTGCACGTCTGTGCCAACGACCCGGATGCTCCCGGGATGCGGGCTCTGCGAAGAATCGGCTGATCGGAGGGGAGCGCGACCGGCTCACGCCCGGCTCTCGGCGCTTCCGTACGGCGGCGCCCCGGTCCGCTTCCGTATGGCGGTGCCCCGGCCCCGCCCTGTGCGGGGGCGGAGCCGGGGCGCCGGAAGAGGGGAGTGCGCGGGTCAGGTGCCGGCCAGCGGCATGGAGGCGGCCACCAGCCTGCTCTCCGCCGCCGCCTTCTCCATGGCCTCGCGCATCAGGTCCTCCCGCGGCTGGTGGCCGACGGCGCCGACCGGCGCCGCGTACACCAGGACGGTCCGGGCCTTGGCGGCGGCGGTGCGCCAGCCGTCCGAGACGGGCAGGGGCTGGTGCGCCTGCCACCACGAGCTGGGCTGGCCGCCGTCGCTGCCCGGCTGGAGGATGGCGTGCAGCTGCCCGGCGGCCAGCAGTACCGACCAGCCCGGGTTGGGGACGGGCAGTACGGACATGTCGGTCACCGTGGCGAAGCCGTGCTCCAGGAGCAGCGGGAGGAACGCGTCGCCCGGCTCGGTGGAGCCGGGGCGGGCGATGGGCCCGGCGGGCTCGACGACCAGCGCCGGCCGCAGGTCGTTCTCGACCAGGACCAGGCCGCAGGTGACACCGAGTGTCGCCTGCCGGTGCTCGCCGGGGAGGGCGGCGAAGGGGGTGGCGGGCGGCGGCGCCGCGGGCGGTTCGGCGGCCCGGCCGTCCTCGCCGGTGATGGAGCGCACGGCGCCCTGGAGCTGTTCCTCGGAGACCGGTACGACCTGCGAGGGGATGCACGACGCGTGGGCGAAGGCGAGTACCGCGGTCTCCTCGCCCACGAACAGGACGGTGCTGGTGCGCTCCTGCTCGCTGTCGCCGGGGGTGCGGCAGGAGGTGCAGTCGTAGTTGCCGGGGGCGTTGCCACCGGCCAGCAGGCGGTCGGCTTCTTCGTCACCGATCTCGGCGCGAACGTCGTCACTGACGTCGAGCATGCGCGGCACGGATGGCTCCTCGATCGTTGCGCGGGCTGCCGGGCGGTGCCCGGCTCGTACCAGGACAACGGGCGATCTGTGGCAGGAGTCACGCGCGGCGGGGTACCGGATCGAACCGTTCGAAGCGGAGCGTGAGCTGCGGACCGGAACCGCTCACTCCCTGCCAACCCGTGTCGGCAGCACGGAAGTTGGGAGGGTGAGGTGGGTCACAGATCGCCGGGCGGTCCGGGTGACAAATGCGGAAATCGAGCAATCAAGTGGGTGGCCGGTTTTGGCTGATACCTCCGGTAACCGCCGACTGGTCAGGCAGGACGGCGCCACGGTTGATAACCGTGCGTGAGCCTCCCTACATTCTCCGGCCGTGTGCACCGAGCACCACCCGGGGACGCCCGCCGTCCGCATCCGCCGGCCCGCACCACGGCCGGTACGCCACGCGACACACGGCTCACGAGCCGGATCGCGTGGCACCGGATGCACCGCACGCAGCACCACCGAGCAGGACCGGCACCACCCCGCGGCGGGCGGGGTGCCGCGGACCGCGGACGCACGATGCGCCCGCACCGCGTCACCAGGGGGACTCCCGGGGTCGTGGAGAGGGATTCCATGCCTTTCTCGAAGGGCGTCATACGCCGTGACATCGCCGCGCTCGCCGGGGCGGCCCTGGTGGCCCCGCTCGCGCTGGTGGCCGCCACCGCCGGACCGGCGCAGGCGGCGGACGGCGGAGTGTGGGACCGCATCGCCCGCTGCGAGAGCGGCGGCAACTGGCAGATCAACACCGGCAACGGCTTCTCGGGCGGCCTGCAGTTCACCCACAGCACCTGGCGCGCGTACGGCGGCACGGCGTACGCGCCGACGGCCGCCGGGGCCAGCCGCGCCCAGCAGATCGCCGTGGCCTCCCGGGTCCAGGCGTCGCAGGGCTGGGGCGCCTGGCCGACCTGCGCCGCACGGGCCGGGGCGTACGGGAGCGCACCCAAGGCACCGAAGGCGTTCCGCTCCGGCCAGAGCAGCGGCAAGCGGCATGTGCACAAGGACGTCCGCCGGGACGTGGGCGCCAAGATCGGCAAGAAGGCGCGCGGCACCGGGGGACACGCCGACCGCGGCCGGGCGCGGGCCGGCACCGGCGGGTACACGGTGCGGCAGGGCGACACGCTCAGCCGGATCGCCGCCGCGCACAACGTGAGCTGGCAGCGGCTGTACGCCGCCAACCGGGGCGTCGTCGGCGGTGACCCGAACCTGATCGTCCCGGGGCAGCGGCTCTCGCTCTGAGCCACGGGGCCGCCGCGCGGCACGCACGGGCCGCGGAACGGCCCGCGGCCCCGGCGCCCGTACTCCGAACGCCCCACCCGGCCGTCCACCGACCGGGTGGGGCGTCGCGCCGTCCGGGCGCGGCGGCGCGCGGATACGCGCGGCCCTGTTTAGCGTGATCCGATGTCCCATTCTTTTCGGGCGCTGATGCCCAAGCGTCTCGCGAGAACCGGCCGCCGCAGAGCGGTCGTCCTGTCCCTCGTCCCGGCTGTCGTCCTGCTGTTCATGCCCGGCGGCGCGCAAGCGCGGGACATCGCGCACCACCTGCCGTCCTCGGCGGGCTGCTCCTCCGGCAGGCCGTGGAACTGCATCGCCGAGTGCGAGAGCGGCGGTGACTGGCGCAAGAACACCGGCAACGCGTTCTACGGCGGGCTGCAGTTCCGGCAGTCGACCTGGAAGCAGTACGGCGGTCTGGCCTACGCGCCGCGCGCCGACCTCGCCACCCGTAAGGAGCAGATCGCCGTCGCCGAACGCGTGCGGCGCACGCAGGGCTGGTCGGCCTGGCCGTACTGCGCCAAGCGGTACGGGCTCGGCAAGCGGGACCGGGCGATGCCCGGGCTCACGGACTGGGCGGTGACACCGGACCGGTGAGCCCGGGGAAGCGGGCCGCCTCGGCCGGTTCGCCGGCGAAGGCGACGGTGCCGCGCCGCAGGACGTACGCGACCGTGGCGGCGCGGCGCAGGGCGGGCGGCAGTGTCTGCTCGGCGACGAGGACGGTGCGCCCGGCGGCCGCGAGGTCGCCGAGCAGCGCGTACGTGCGTGCGGTGGCGGCCGGAGACATGCCCTGGGTCGGTTCGTCCAGGAGGAGCAGCCGGGCGGTCCCGGCCAGCGCGCGCGCCACGGCGAGCATCCGCTGCTCGCCGCCGGAGAGGGTGCCCGCGCGGCGGCCGAGCAGCGCGCGCAGCTGCGGGTAGGCCTCCAGGGCCGGGCCGACGCCACCGCCCGGCGCGGCCAGTTCCAGCTGCTCGCCGACGGAGAGCGAGCCGAACACGGCGCCGCGGTCGGGTACCAGGGTCAGCCCGCGGCGCGCGCGGGCGTGTGCGGGCAGCCGGGTGATGTCCGTACCGCGCCACATCACCCGTCCGGCGGAGAGCGGCACGGTGCCCGCGAGCGCGCGCAGGACCGTGGTGCGGCCGGAACCGTTGCGCCCGAGGAGTACGGTGACGCGGGCGCCGGGCACGGCGAGGTCGATGCCGTGCAGGGCCTCCAGGGAGCCGTAGCGGACGCGGGCCGCGTACAGGGCCGTCTCGATGGTCATGCTGTCGCCGCTGTCGCCGCTGTCGCCGCTGTCGCCGCTGTCGCCGCTGTCGCTGCGGTCGGTGTCGTCGCAGTCCCGGGCCGCCGCGGCCGGCTCCCTGTCCGCTCCGGCCCGTTCACGGCCGCGGCTCCGCCAGGACGCGGCGGGCGGGCCCCCGCGTCACGATCCGGCCCGCCGCCATCGCGTAGACCGTGTCGGCCAGCCCGGCGACCAGGTCGAGGTCGTGCTCGACGACGAGCAGGGCCGTGCCGTCCGCCGCGACGGCGCGCAGCACACCGGCGAGCGCGGCCACCTCGGCGCTGTCCAGGCCCGCGGCGGGCTCGTCCAGCAGCAGGGTGCGCGGGCGGCCGGCGAGGGCGCGCGCCAGTTCGACGCGGCGCAGGGTGCCGGTGTCCAGCCCGGCGACGGGCGCGGCGCGCAGCGGTCCGTCGAGGGAGAGCAGGCCCAGCGCGCGGCCGGTGGCGGCGGCCGGGTCCGGTACGCCGCTCTGCTCGGCGCCGACCCGGACGTTCTCGGCCACGGTCATCCCCTCGAACACGGCGAGCTGCTGGAAGGTCCGGGCCAGCCCGAGGCGGGCCCGGACGTGCGCGGGGCGGTGGGTGATGTCCGTCCCGTCGAGCAGCACCCGGCCCGCTGCGGGGCGCAGGGTGCCGCACAGACAGTGGAACAGGGTGCTCTTGCCCGCCCCGTTGGGCCCGATGAGCGCGGTGATGCGGCCCGGCGCCACGGTCAGGTCGACGCCGTCCAGGACGGTGAAGCCGTCGTAACGGGCGTGGAGGGAGCGGGCGGTGAGGCGGCCGGAGGGGGTGAGGCGGCCGGAGGGGGTGGGGCGTTTGACAGTGGAGGGGGAGGAGGGAAGCACTGGTGCGGGAGGTGGCTCTGGGGTGTGGGACGCGGGCGCTTGCGCGGCGGCGGGGTGGCGGGACTCGGGAATGCCGCCCGGTGCCACCTTCGCCCGTATCCGCGCCCCCAGGGGAGTCAGCCGTGGCTCCGGCGCCCCGGACAGGCGGACGACGGCCTCGCGCAGGGCGGTGTACGGGCCGTTCGGCAGCCGCCCGGCTAGTACGGCGAGCACACCGATCACCGCGGCCGCCGCGCCGCCTCCGGCCCCCGAGTCCAGGCCGACCAGCAGGACCGCCGCGGCGAGCGCCGCCAGCAGGCTGTCGGCGCCCAGCACGAGGACGGCCGCGAACCACAGCAGGCCGCGCACCGGGTCGTAGGACGCCGGGTCGAAGGCGCGCAGTGCCATGCCGAGCATCCCGCCGCCCAGGGCGGCCAGCGCGGCGCCCACCGTGAAGGCCGCCAGTTTCAGGGCCGGTACGGGTACACCGGCAGCTGCCGCCCCCGGCTCGTGGTCGCGCATCGCGGCCAGCGCGCGCCCGGTCCGGCCGCGGCGCAGTGCCGCCACCCCGAGCAGCGCGAGGCCGAGCAGGGCCAGTTCGAGTACGTAGTACGCGCGGTCGCCGGTGAAACCGGCGGGGCGGTCGAGGGAGAGCCCGGCGGTGGCGTACGGCTGGGCGAAGACGAACCGGCTGACGGCGACCCCGAAGGCGAGGGTGGCCAGGGCCGTGGCGAGGCCGTGCCGCCGCAGCGCGGGCCAGCCGGTGAGCAGGCCGAGCGGTGCGGTCAGCAGGACGGCCAGCAGCAGGGCGGTCAGTCCGGGGACGGCCGGCAGGCCCGGGAAGCGGCCTGCCGCGAGCAGTGCGGTGAACAGGGCGCCCAGCCCGGCGTACGCGGCCTGCCCCAGGGAGATCTGGCCGCCGCGCCCGGTGACGACCACCAAGGAGAGCAGCACCACGGCGAGCGCCGGAACCTGTACGGAGGTGCGCAGGTCGCCGTACGCGAACCCCAGGGGCAGCAGGAAGAGGATGCCGCAGACCAGCCAGGCGCGGCCGTCGTGGTCGGGCAGCCGGACGGTGCGCAGGCCCGGTGCCGTGCCGTGAGGCGCGTCCGGCAGGGCGCGGGGGACGCCGAGGCCGCGCAGGGCCAGGGCGGCGGCCAGCAGGGCCACGACGAACAGGTTGGCGCCGACGGCCTGGACGAGGGGCTCCAGACTGCCGCCCGGGTGCAGCCGGGTGAGCTGGCTCTGCGCGACGCCGATCGCCAGGGCCACGGCCACCGCCACCGGCAGGCTGCGCAGCCCGGCCGCCACCGCGACGGCCATCACCTCCATGACGAGCAGCGGCAGCCCGTACGGGTCCAGGCGCAGCAGCGGGGCCAGCAGCACGCCCGTCAGCCCGGCGGTGAAGGACCCGAAGGCCCAGCCGGCGGCGGCGACCCGGTCGGCGTCGATGCCGCTGAGGACGGCGAGCGGCCGGTTGTCGACGACGGCGCGCAGTTCCCGGCCGAAGCGGGTCCGGCGGGTGACGACGGTGACCCCGGCGGCCAGGGTGACGGCCGTGCCGAGCTGCACCCAGGGGTCGTCCGGCAGCAGCGCGGGCGCGTCCGCGCGCGCTCCCGGCCCCCACAGCAGTCCCGCGGCGCCGACCAGCAGGACGAAGACGCCCAGGGAGGCGACCAGGGTGCGGGCCGGACCCGTACCGCGTACGGACAGCGGGCGGAAGACGGCGCGGTCCAGCGCCAGTCCGATGCCGGGCGCGACGAGGAGGAGGGTGACGGCGGCGCCGAGCGGCAGCGGCCAGTTCCAGCCGACCACCAGCTGCCGCAGGACGTAGGCGCACACCATGGCGACGGCGCCGTGCGCGAAGTTCAGCACGCCGGTGGCCCGGTAGGTGACGATCAGTCCGATGCCGGTGAGCGCGGCGGCGCTGCCCACCGCGAGCCCGGCCAGGGTGAGGTCGTACGAGAGCGAGCTCACCGTTCCGGGCCGGGGCGCGGGGCGTCCGGCTCGCAGACGGGGCAGGGCGCCGGAAGGGGCGCGTCCGCTTCCGGCGGTCCGCTTCCGGCGGGGCGGGCGTCCGGGCGCCCGGCCACGAGCGGGCAGCCGGGCCGGTGCAGGAGCGTTCCGCCGGGCACGGTGAGGGACGGGCCGGCCTCCGCGTCGCGCCCCGCTCGCGTGGCTGCGTCGTCACCCGCCGCCGACGCGCTCCCGCCGGCCGCCCGCTCCCCGCCGTCCGCCGCCGTACCCTGCGCCCCGTACGTCACCAGCAGCGCGTACAACTCCTCGACGCGCGCCGACGCCAGGCCCTGATCGCCCCGCGCCACCAGCACGGCACCCGCGACGATCAGGGCGGCGCCCGGGATCGTGCAGGAGGCCAGGAACGGGATCTGGCGCTCGGCGAACCGCTCGCCGGAGACGCCGTACCAGCCCGCCGCGCACAGCACCGCCCCGCCCGCCAGCGCCGCCCAGCCGCTCCACGGGGCCAGGCGCGCCCCGAACCGTGTTCGCGCGTTGCGCATCACGCCCCCTCGCGGCTTCCGGCGAATGCCTGCACTATGCCCTGTGGGAACAGCACCTAGAAGGCTTGTGCCAGACCGGTCGCGGCCGGTCGCGACGACAGGCGGTGGTGTACATGACGGTCCGTGGGGGGCGTGCACGGCGGGCTCCGGCGCTGGTGGCGGCGGCGGTGCTGCTGATGACGGCCGGAGCGGCGGGTTGCAGTGACGCCGAGGACGGCGGGCAGCGCGCGCCCAGCGGGGCGTCCTCCGCCCCGGAAGACGGAAGTGGAAGTACGGGAACACCGGCCACCGGTACGCCACCCTCCTCTGGCGACGCCCCGGCCGATCCAGCCGCCGCCGAGCAGGAGATCAAGGAGAACTGGCAGAAGTTCTTCGATCCGAAGCTGTCCAACGCGGAGAAGGCGAAATACCTCCAGAACGGCGAGGAACTCCAGCTGCTGCTGGAGGCGTTCAACGGCGACCAGCGGGGGAAGCAGGTCGCGGCGCGGGTGTCCGACGTACGGTTCACCTCGGCGACCGCGGCCGACGTGACGTACAGCCTCACCCTCAAGGGCGCCACCGCGCTGCCGAACGCCAAGGGTGCCTCCGTGTACCAGGACAAGGTGTGGAAGGTGGCGCTCAAGACCTTGTGCGCGCTGGTGAGCATGAGCGGCAATGCGGACGCGCCGGGCTGCTGAGGTGGCCGGCGCCGCCGCCACGGCGCTGCTGCTCGCGCTGACCGCCGCCTGCGGAAGCAGGCTGCCGGAGAGCGACTTCGAACACCGCGGGGCCGCGTCCGCCACCGGCCGGGCGCGGGAGCCGATCGTCGTCGGGATCATCACCAGTACGACGAGCCCGGTGGGCGGCGAGGCGTTCACCGGGCCGCGGGACGGCGCGCTGGCGTACTTCGCGGACCTGAACGCGAAGGGCGGTGTCAACGGGCGGCCGGTGCGCGCGGTGACCTGCGACGACGGGGGCAGCGGCGTCGGCAACAACGAGTGCGTGCGCAAACTGCTCACCGAGGACAAGGTGTTCGCGCTGGTCGCGACCACCGCGCTGGACTACGCGGGCGCGCCCAGGGTCTCCGGCGCCGGCGTCCCCGACATCGGGGGACAGCCGGTCGGCGCCGCGTACGACACGTATCCGCATCTGTACGGGATCTACGGCAGCCGGGCGCCACGGGACGGCAAGGCGGCGGGCTGGGGCGGGAAGCTGTACGGCGGCACGGAGGTCTACCGCTACTTCAAGCGCGTGCAGCGGGCCCGCACCGCCGCCGTCGTCTCCTACAACCAGGCGGCGTCCGCCGCGTACGCCCGGCTGATCGTGCGCGGTCTGGAGGCCGAGGGGTACGACGTGACCAGCGAGCAGGTGGACTTCGCGCTGCCCAACTTCCCCGCGGTCGCCGCCGGGCTGCGCGACCGGGGTGCCGATCTGGTCTTCGACGCGATGGACACGCACGGCAACGCGCAGCTGTGCGAGGCGATGGATGCGGCGGGCGTCCGGCCGACCGCCAAGGTCACGAACGTACAGAACTGGTCGGACTCGGTCGCGAAGGACTACAAGGACTCGCCGGGCTGCCGCAACGCCCTGTGGGCCACCGGCGCCAGCCGCAACTACGACGATCCGGGGAGCGGGCCGGGCGGCGCGGCGGTACGGGACTTCCGCGCCGGGATGGCCCGGCATGCCCGGGGGAAACCGCTGTCGCAGTGGCAGCTGGAGGGGTGGGCGGCCGCCATGTGGTTCGCCGACGCGGCGCGCTCCTGCGGGCAGCGGCTCACCCGCGCGTGTGTGGAGCGCTTCGTCGGCCAGGGCGCGCCCTACACCGCCCGTGGCCTGCTGCTTCCCGCCTCGTACCGGCCGCTGCCCGAGCCGCCGGCCACCGACCGGACCTGTCTGTCGGTCGCCCGCTGGCGCGACGCGGCGCGTGACGGCCGGGGCGGCTGGGTCACCCAGGGCGACATGGACACCACCTGTTTCACCGTCCCCCAGCTTCCGTACCGGCCCTGAGGGCCCGCCCGCCACCCCCGGCCCGGCCGGCCGGCCCGGGGGCGCCGGCGGAGCGAGCCGGTGGCTGCACACCTCGTGACGGGACGCCCCGGGACGGCATAACTTGTGGCGTTACAGCACGGCACAGACCCGACGATCAACGGTTCGGGAAAGTTCCTCGACGCCGCTACCGATGTCCTAACTCTTTCGGAACAAGTTGGCCAAAGGCCTCAACCCGGAACCCCGGACCACGGTCCAACCGTTCAACGGGACAGACAGCGGGACTCGTCCGCGGCGACCAAGGGATACGGGGACGGAATACGGGGACGGATGCACAGCTCATTCCTGATTCACCACGCCCACGGCACCGGAGGGGCGGTCCGGACCGGCGCCCGGCGGACGCGACCCCGCCCGGAGCACGGGGCGTACGCAACCAAGGACGCGGCGCAGGCCGCTGTGAGAGGGGTGCGGAGGGTATGAACGCGTCGACGCAACTGCCCGTGACGGGCGCCGGGACGGCCGGTCCCGAAGCCGTCACTCCCGTGCGGGCCGAGCCCACGGCCCCCGCGGGGCCGGACGCCGCAGGGCCGGACACCGCGGTCCCCGCCGGTACGGACGCCACGGCCGCCGGCCGCGGTGCCCGCGCGGCGGACGGGGCCGCCCAGCCGCTGCGCGCGGACTGCATAGCCGACTCCGCCGGCGGCCTGACCTTCGACATCACCGCCCCGCAGGGCACCAGGCCGGTCTGGAGCGCGGCGCTCGTCCTCAGCCCGCGTGACGGCGGCGCCGACGAGGAACTGCGGCTGCCCCTCGGGCCGAACGGCTCCGGGTGCCTGCGGGCCGTCCTGCCCAGCACCGTCGCGCTCCCCGAAGGCCGCTGGAACACCTACGCCGACCTCGGCGACGGCCGCGGCCCGCAGCGGCTGCTGCCCGGCGACACCGACCTGGGCCCGCTGGTGGACCGCCGCCCGCTGGCCGGGATCGGCCGGCTCGGCGTCCGCATCCCGTACACCACCAGGTCCGGCAGTCTGGCGCTGCGCAGCTGGCTGCGCGGGCAGCACGCCGAGGCCGGGGACGTCCTCGTCGACGCCGGCGGTGTGACGGTGGCGGGCCGCCTCTACGGCGCCGCCCTCGGCCCCGGCGCCCGCGCCGAGGCCACGGTCCACCGCGGCGGCCCGGAGACGGCCGGTACGGCCTCCCGCATCACCGTCCCGCTCACCGGTGACGGCCCCGACTTCGCCTTCACCCTGCCCTCCGCGCAGCTCGCGGAGGGCTGGCAGGGCGGCAGCGAACGCTGGGACCTGTGGCTGCGGGTGGCCGAGGAGGCCGAGCCGGTCCGTATCGCCCGGCTGCTCGACGACGTACCGGAGAAGGCGGAGACCGTCAGCCACCCGGCGCTGTCCGTCGGATGCCCGTCGGGCCGGCTGCGCATCGGCCCGTCCTACACCCGCGACAACGACCTGACGGTCCGGGTCACGGGCGACGGGCCGGACGCGATGAACGGGACGGGCGGGCCGGGCACGACGCACGGACCGGACACGACGCACGGGCCGGACGGGATGAACGGGACGGAGGCAGCGGACCCGGCCGGTTCTTGACCGAGCCTCGTCAGACAGCACGCATAACACCGCACGCCGGGGGCACTCGGAGCAGCGGAGGTGCGATACACATGGTTCCTGTCATTCTGGTACTGCTTCTGGCTTTGATCCTGTTCGGCGCGGGTTTCGCGCTCAAGGCACTGTGGTGGGTGGCCGTCGCGGTCCTGGTCGTATGGCTGCTGGGCTTCCTGTTCCGTTCGACGGGCGCGGGCGGTGGTCGCACACGCTGGTACAGGTGGTGACCCGGGAGAGACGCGGACGGTAGCTGTCCGCATGTGCTGCCAGACTGCCCGGCATGGTGGAAACCTCAGCACGACTGCTGCGTCTGCTCTCTCTCTTGCAGGCACACCGCGAGTGGACGGGCGCGGGCCTCGCCGACCGGCTCGGCGTGACCCCGCGCACCGTCCGCCGTGACATCGACCGCCTGCGCGAACTGGGCTATCCCGTCCACTCGGCCCCCGGCACCGCCGGGGGCTACCAACTGGGCGCGGGCGCCGAACTGCCACCGCTGCTCCTCGACGACGAGGAGGCGGTGGCAGTCGCCGTGGGGCTGCGCACCGCGGCGGCCGGCGGCGTCGAAGGCATCGAGGAGACCTCCGTACGGGCCCTGGCCAAGCTGGAACAGGTGCTGCCCCACCGGCTGCGCCGCCGCGTCGGCGCCCTCAACGCCTTCACCGTCCCCATGCTCGGCACCCCGGGCCCCCGGGTCGACGCCGCCACCCTCACCGAACTGGCCAACGCCTGCCGGGACAGCCAACGGCTGCGCTTCGCCTACGCGAGCCACGACGGCACGACCGGCCGCCGCACCGTCGAGCCGCACCGGCTGGTGTCCGCACAGCGCCGCTGGTACCTCGTCGCCTGGGACGTGGACCGCGCGGACTGGCGGACGTTCCGTGCCGACCGCATCACCCCCACCCCGCCGCACGGCCCGCGCTTCACCCCGCGCCCCGGTCCGGCCGCCGACCTCGCCGCGTACGTCTCGCGGGGCGTCTCCACGGATGTCTACGCCCAGCGGGCCACCCTCGTGCTGCACGCCACCGCCGAGGAGGCCGCCCAGCGGATCAGCCCGTCCGCCGGCGTCGTCGAACCGCTCGACGACCACCGCTGCCTGCTGCACACCGGCGCGCACCGCCTGGACGTCCTGGTCGTCCATGCCGTCCTGCTGGGCTTCGACTTCGAGGTGCGCGAACCGCCGGAGCTGACGGACGCGATACGGGAGGTCAGGGACCGGCTGACCCGGGCGCTGCACCCGGATCCGGCTCGTCCTGCGGAGACGGTCCCGGTCCCGGCCCCGACTGCTTCCGCGACGCCTCCGCTTCCTGCGCCTCCCGCGTCTCCTGCGCCTCCCGCGTCTCCGGAGCGTCCGGCGGGCTGAGCCGCGCGATCTCCGGATGGTGCAGATCAAAGGCGGGAGACTCCGAGCGGATGCGGGGAATGGTCAGGAAGTTGTGGCGCGGCGGCGGACAGGAGGTCGCCCACTCCAGGGAGCGCCCGTAGCCCCACGGGTCGTCCACCTCGGACTTCGTGCCGTACTTCGTCGTCTTCCAGACGTTGTAGAGGAACGGCAGCGTGGACAGGCCGAGCAGGAAGGCGCCGACGGTCGAGAGGGTGTTGAGCGCGGTGAAGCCGTCGGCGGCCAGATAGTCGGCGATCCGGCGCGGCATCCCCTCCACCCCCAGCCAGTGCTGGACGAGGAAGGTGGTGTGGAACCCGGTGAACAGCGTCCAGAAGTGCACCTTGCCCAGCCGCTCGTCGAGCAGCTTCCCGGTGAACTTCGGCCACCAGAAGTAGAAGCCGGCGAACATCGCGAACACGACCGTGCCGAAGACGACGTAGTGGAAGTGGGCGACCACGAAGTAGGTGTCGGTGACGTGGAAGTCCAGCGGCGGCGACGCCAGGATCACCCCGGTCAGCCCGCCGAACAGGAAGCTCACCAGGAATCCGACGGCCCACAGCATCGGTGTCTCGAAGGACAGCGAGCCGCGCCACATCGTGCCGATCCAGTTGAAGAACTTCACCCCCGTCGGCACCGCGATCAGGAACGACATGAACGAGAAGAACGGCAGCAGCACCGCGCCCGTCGCGAACATGTGGTGCGCCCACACCACGACCGACAGCCCGGTGATCGCCATCGTCGCGCCGATCAGCATCACGTAGCCGAAGATGGGCTTCCGCGAGAAGACCGGGATGATCTCGGTGATGATGCCGAAAAACGGCAGCGCGATGATGTAGACCTCGGGATGCCCGAAGAACCAGAACAGGTGCTGCCACAGCAGCGCGCCGCCCCACTCGGCGTCGAAGACCACCGAGCCGAAGCGCCGGTCCGCCTCCAGCGCCAGCAGCGAGGCCGCCAGCACCGGGAAGGCGACCAGCACCAGGATCGAGGTGAACAGCACGTTCCAGGTGAAGACCGGCATCCGGAACATCGTCATGCCCGGCGCGCGCATCCCGATGATGGTGGTGATGAAGTTGACCGAGCCGAGGATGGTGCCGAAGCCGGAGAGCGCCAGCCCCATGATCCACATGTCGGCGCCGATCCCGGGGGAGCGGACCATCGAACTGAGCGGGGCGTAGGCGGTCCAGCCGAAGTTCGCGCCGCCGGTCGGCGTCAGCAGACTGCCCAGCACGATCAGGCCGCCGAAGAGGAACAGCCAGTACGCGAGCATGTTCAGCCGCGGGAAGGCCACGTCGGGCGCGCCGATCTGCAACGGCATGATCTCGTTGGCGAAGCCCGCGAAGGCCGGGGTGGCGAACAGCAGCAGCATGATCGTGCCGTGCATCGTGAACGCCTGGTTGAACTCCTCGTTCGTCAGGATCTGGAGTCCGGGGCGGGCCAGTTCGGCGCGCATCAGCAGCGCCAGCAGACCGCCGACGAGGAAGAAGCCGAACGCGGTGATCAGATAGAGATGGCCGATCTTCTTGTGGTCGGTGGTGGTCAGCCAGTCCACCACCACCGCGCCGGGCCGCCGCGCCCGCACCGGCCCCGGGCTCGCCTCCACGGTGTCCGTACCCATCTGCGCCACCTCGTTCGCCAAGAGACACCGGAGCGGCCGGAACCCGCCGGCGCGCCCGGGAAGTCGGTAAGGGACGTGCTGGACGTGCTCGGGCTCAAGCCATGATGGCCGCCCCGGCCCGGTCGCGCGAGAGGGTGTGCGCAGCCCGGCCGGATCATTGCGGCGGGCCGCCGGGCGCGGCGCGGGGGTTCACTCCCGGGGCATCAGCGGACCCAGTGGGCCGAGGTCGAGATTGAGTTCGTCCTTCCCGATGCCGTACCGCTCGCACAGCTCGCCCATCCGCCGCTCCAGCAGCATCAGCGTCAGACCGATGCGTTCCTCCTGGTCCTCGGACAGATCGCCCTGGTCCACGCGGCGCAGCGCCTGCCGTTCCATGAGCTGGTGCAGCAGTTCCACCACGGTCAGCACGAGCCGCACCAGGTCGCGCTCCACGGTGTCCTCGTCCAGTTCCACACGCCGGCTCACGGCGCCACCTCCTCCTCGGCTTCCTCGGACCCCGACACGGACCTCACGGCTCCAACTCCTCGAAGGGCGAGGGAACGTTGTCGTTGACCGAGCTGATCAGGGCCCGCAGATCGATCCGTACGAGGTCCACCTCGGCGATCCGCAGGGTGAGGTCGCCCACGATCACCGCGCCGCCGCCCAGCAGCCGGTCCAGCAGGTCGACCAGCGCGATCTGCCGCTCGGCCAGCGGATTGTCCGGCTGCGGGCCGGCCACCGGGGACGTCATGGCGCACCGGTCCCGGTGTCCCCGCCCGCCTCCGGGGGCTGCGGAGGCTGCGCGAAGGAGTACGGGGCCCACGGACCGGTCAGCTCGATCCGCAAACCCGGGCTGCGGTCCGCCAGTTCACCGACCAGGCCCGCGAACGTCCCGGCCTGCTCGCGGGGGATCAGATAGGCCCCGTTGAGCACGTTGCGGCCGCTGACCCCGGACAGCCGGGCGTCCTGCGGGCGGTGCAGCCGGCTGCGCTCGGCGAACTTGTCCAGCGCCTCGTGCGCGGCGCGGGCCAGCTCGTCGGCGCGCCGCTGGTTCTGCTCCTGGGCCTGCCGGTGGGCGAGCCGCCGGCGCAGGAAGTCGCGGCCCGAGCCGTCCGCGGCCGCCTCGCGGGCGGAACCGCCCGCGGGAACGGCGGGCTTGGCGGCCCCGGCGTCCTCGACGTACGCCTTGACGCCCCACTCCATCCGGCCGTCCAGGCTCACCAGCGCGCTCAGGAACTCCTCGGCGCGCTGCGCGAGAATCTGTTGGACCCCGCGCGTGTCGCGGTGGACCGTCACCAGGCGCAGCGGCAGCACACAGAACTCCGCGGCCGCGGTGTCCACCACGCTGCGGTGCGCCCGGGCGGTCCGCTCCAGCCACGCCATGTCCTCCAGGTGGGCGCGGAGCGCCTCCTCCTCGAAGTCGGCGGCCGGCACCCGGGAGACCAGGGCGGACAGCGCGCCCTCCGTGACGGTCTCCACGGGTGCGTCCGCGACGCCGAGCAGTCCGTCCGGCGGTCGGCAGCCTGCCCGGGCGACGGCGTAGGTGTACATCAGCCCGGCGCCGTGCGTACTCAAGTGATCTCCTCTCGCGGCTCCTGGTCGCCCTCCAGGGCGGCGATCCGCTCGCGCAGCCGTTCGTTCTCCTGGGCGAGTTCGCGGCGCCGGGCACCGGAGGAAAGCGACGGGTCGTCGCGCCACCAGTCGATGCCCATCTCCTCCGCCCGCTCGACCGAGGCCACGATCAGCCGCAGCTTGATCGTGAGCAGCTCGATGTCGAGCAGGTTGATGCGGATGTCCCCGGCGATGACCACGCCCTTGTCCAGGACGCGTTCGAGGATGTCGGCGAGGTTGGCGCCGCCGTTCGAGCCGTACGGGGAGGGAACCTGGGAACTCATCGGGCCGGCTCCGGCTCCCGCTCGTCCTCGGTGTCCTCCGTGTCCTCCGCGTCCTCGGTGTCTGCCGTGTCTTCCGCGTCTGCCGGTTCCTCGTCGTACGCGTCCGCGGCGTCCTCGTCGTCGTACGCGTCCTCGGGCTCGTCGTCGTCGGCGTCGTCGGCATCGTCCTCGTACTCGTCAGCGGCGTCGTCCTCGTCCTCGGCGGCCGCCTCGGTGTCCGCGTCCTCCTCCTCGGCTTCCGGTTCCCCGGCGTCCTCGTCGTCGTACGTGTCCTCGGCGTCCGGCTCCTCGTCGTCGCCGGACTCCTCCTCGTACGCGTCCTCGGACGGCTTGCCCTCGCCCTCGGTGTCCTGCTCGGCGCGGTCCTGATCCTCGCCCTGCTCGTCGCGTTCCTGTTCCTCGCGCTCGACGGCCTCGTCGTGGCCGACCACGACCTCGCCGTCCCGGATCTCGCCGCGCCACTCGCCGGTCGCCTCGCCCCGCATCATCACGAAGCGGCGGAAGTTCTTCAGGTCGAGCCGGGCGCGGCGGCCCTGCGCCCGCCAGATGTTGCCGGTCTTCTCGAACAGGCCCTTGGGGTAGTACTCGATGACCAGCAGCACCCGGGTGAGGCCGGCGGCCAGCTCGTGGAAGGTGACGACGCCCTTGAGCGTGCCCTTGGCGCCCTCCGAGGTCCAGCTGATGCGCTCGTCGGGGAGCTGCTCGGTGGTGTGCGCCTTCCAGCTGCGGGTGGACCAGAAGATCTTGGCGCGCCAGTTGGAGTCGGTGTCGTCCGCGGACTCCACCCCCTGCACCCCCTTGGCGAAGGTGCTGAACTCCTGGAACTGCGTCCACTGGTTGTACGCCTCGCGCACCGGCACGCCGACGTCGACGTCCTCGCTGATCGTGACGAACTTGCCCTTGCCGCCGCCGCCCTTGCGCCCGCCGGTGAGCTTCTTGAAGGCGCCCTTGACGGAGTTCTTGGCGGTGTCCTTGACCGCGCCCTTGAGGGTGTCCTTGATCACCGGGCCGATCAGGCTGTCGCTGCGCCCCTCGGCCACGTCCGTGAGCCGGGTGGTGGCCTCGCCGAGCCGCTTGCCGGTGGACACCAGCAGGCGCTGGGCCTGCGCGGCGGCGAACGAGACGGCTTCTTCCTTGAGGCGGTCGACGGCCGGGTTGCCGGCCACGGTGTCCTTGACGGCGGCCATCGGGCCACCGGACTTCGTGTCAGCCACGGTCCTCACCTCCGCTCCGGCGGGTGCCGGCGCGGGCCGTCTTCTTCGCGGCCGAGGCGGTCTTCTTCGGCGCGGCGGCCGCCTGCTTCGCGGGCCGCTTGCGCTGGTCCGGCGCGGCCTTGGAGCCGGAGCCGGACCTGGCGCCGGACTTGGCGGGGGCCTTCGAGGACCGCGCGCTCTGCTTCTTGGCGGCGCCGCGTCCCTCACCCCCGGACTTGCGCGTACCGCTGCCGCGGCTCTTCGACGCGCTCTCCTCGCCCTCGCCCTCGCCGGAGGCCTCCTCGTCGTCCCGTCCGCCGCCGGTCGCGCCGCGTACGGTGTCCGCGGCCTTGCCGGCGGCCCCGCCGGCGTCCAGCTGGTCGCGCACGTTCAGCGTCCGCTCGTGCAGGCTGTCCGCCAGGGAGTCGAGGCGCTTGGTGACCAGTGCGCCGGTCGCCGCCTTGCCCACCCCCTTGAGGTCGCCGCGCAGCTGCTCGCGCAACTCCTTGAGCTGCGGGTTGGCGGCTATCTGGTCGTTGACCAGGGACACCAGTTGCTGCGGGCTCAGATTCAGGCGCTTGCCCAGGACCATGCTGCCGATACCGATGGCGAGCTTGGCCTTCTTGGTGCGGCCGAGCAGATAGCCTCCGGCGACGGCCAGCACCAGTGCCGGCCGGTTCTTCATGTCGGGGATCTCCTCCACGTCAGGTCGCGCTCGTCCGCCGTCCTGTTCACGGCCCGGGCGTCCGGCGCGATGCTTGCTGGGGATCTCGTACTGTCCGGTTCGGTGATGTCCATGTGGTGCGGGGTTGCCGCTCCGGGGGGCGGCGCGGGGGCCGGGGCGGCCCGGAAGTCCTTCCTCACGCCCCGGCCTGCCGCCGCCGCAGTTCTTCCAGCCGGTCCAGCAGCGCGTCCTCGCGCCGGTCGAACTCGGCCTCGTCGATCTGTCCGCTGTCCAGCTGCTCCGCCAGTTCCCGCAGTTCGCGCTGGACCACGGCCGGGTCGTAGTACTGCCGCTCGGCCTCGGTGAGGACCTGCCGCAGCACCCAGCCGGTGCCCCGTACGGGGGCGGCCGGGAGCAGCAGCAGTTCCTTGATCAGACCCATCGGTCACTCCGCGGCGGCGGACTCTAGCGGGCGGACGAAGCTGTACGGCGGGAGCGGCCCGTTGACCAGCAGCTCCAGGTGCGGATGGTCGGCGCCGAGCCGGTCGGCGGCGTCCAGGAACGCGGCCGCGTCCTCGCGCCGCATCAGGAACGACAGGTTGACCAGCCAGCCGGAGCCCTCGGGCCCGGGGCAGGACTGCTCCGCCTTCGGAACCAGCGCCGCCTCCACGGTGTGCGCGTCGGCGACCTCGCGGGCCCGTACGGCGTTGGCGACCAGCTCGCCGAGCCGCAGCTTCTGCTGGTACGCGCCGCCGCCGGAGGCCTGGTTGGCCTCGTTGAGGGCGCGGATCTCCGGCTCCTCCGTCAGGACCCGCCGCAGGACGTCCTCTTCGCGGTGGGCGGCCTTGACGTTGTACTCCACCCGCCCGTTGAGGTCGTCCAGCTGCGCCTTGTAGTGCTCGGCGTGCTCGGTCAGGACGGCCTGGACCGCCTCGTCGTCGTCGGAGAGCGAGCCGAAGCGCAGCGGCAGTACCGCTCCGTCCGCGCCGGCCTCGGTCAGTACGTGCTGGTGGGCGAGCAGGTCGCGGCGCTTGGGCCGCAGCTTGTCGGGGCAGTCGCTGACGATCGCGGCCAGGTCGCCCTGGCGGACGATGCGGACCGGGCGCGGCGGGTCGCCGATGCCCAGGATCTCCTGCTCGGGCTTCGGGTGGTCGGCGCGGGCGATGCCGTAGACGTACGTGCTCACTCGCTCTCCTCCTTCTTACGGGAGGTGGTGCGCCGCGGCCTGCGCTGCGGTTCGCCTTCGCTCTCGGCCTTGTCGCGTCCCGAGCCGATCGCTTCGGCGAAGGTCTCGGCCGCGCCGGAGAGCGCGCCCTTGGACTTGCCCTTGGCGCCGGACTCGGTGACCTGGCCGACGACGTCGGGCAGGCCGGGGCTCTTGTTGGCGCCGGTCTCCAGGTCGAGGCGGTTGCAGGCCTCGGCGAAACGCAGGTAGGTGTCGACGCTGGCCACCACCACACGGACATCGATCTTGAGAATCTCGATACCGACCAGTGAGACGCGGACGAACGCGTCGATCACCAGGCCGCGGTCGAGGATCAGCTCCAGTACGTCGTAGAGGCCACTGGTGCCGCCCCCGCCCCCGGACTGCTGTTGTGCCGGGACAACGGTCATGACTGTGGTCTTCCTCTCGCACGCTCGTAGCGGCTGACGCGCCGGTAGCCCGTGAGCATGCCGTCCGGGTCGAGCGAGACCTCGTACAACGCCATGAGGCTCATCGTCTCGGGGACCCGGGCGAGCTCCAGCACCTCGGTCTCCAGGACCCAGCCGTCCTCGGTCTTCTCGAACCGGGACACGGTCTCGGGGTTCAGTCCGGTCAGCTCGGCGAGCTGTTCCCGGGCCGACCGCAGGAGTTCGGGTGTGCTGGGGCGGGCGGACGCCGCTCGTTGGTTGTTGCTCTTGTCCGGTGTGTTCGCTGTGTTGTCTCCCATGGGCTCCTCGGCATCAGCGAGTACCGCACGGCGGGGGAGTCAAACCCGCCGACCGGCACGGATGCTCGCGAAATATGCTGCGGCGGCGTGCCGTCGGCGCATTTCCGGGATGTCGGACACCGTAAAAAGGAAGGAATAAACGGCTGCTGACGGGGAATTAATTCCGGCTGCTCCGGGAGGGTCCGGAGGCGGTCAACGACGGGCGATCAAGGCTGAAATCAGGCCGACCTCGATTCCCACCCGGTTGGTGCAGTGCCCGGCTCGTACGGGTGACGGAATCGAGGGCAAACACGCGCTGTCATGCTGTGACAGAAGTGTGACCAAGGGAGGACCGGACGGGTACGCGCGTATGGCACCCCGGCCCTTCCACCTGCTGCGCGGTACGCCTACGGTGGCTGTCATGGCACCCGTACCGAACTCCCCTTTCGAGCCCGACGACGACCCCGAGAGCTATGTCGGGCTGGCGCGGCAGGCTGCCGAGGAGCGGGCCCGCGCACACGGCTGGACCACGGTCCGTTCGCTCGCGCCGGGCGCGATCATCACCATGGAGTACCTGGGCGGCCGCCTGAACTTCGAGGTCAAGGACGGCTCCGTGACCCGCAGCTGGAAGGGCTGAGCGGCCGGCGGCGGACCCGGACAAGGCGACGGCCCCGGCGCTCCGGAAGGAGCGGCCGGGGCCGTCGGCCACGCGGGGGAGAGGCTGTGCGTACCGTCCCCGCGAGTCCCCTGGCGGTCAGTTGCCGCCGGTGCGGCCGCGGACCGGTGCCGGGGCCAGCGGCGCGGTGCGCGGCGCGCGGTCCGC
>NZ_JAFIQY010000044.1 GCF_022271435.1 Streptomyces monomycini
GCAGCCCGCCGCGCCGGCCCGCCCGGCCGCGAGCGCCCCGGCGCCCGCCAAGGCCGCCCCGGCGAAGGCCGAACCCGCGAAGACCGCCCAGCCCGCTGCCAAGAAGGACGATGTGAAGCCCGACGAGGCGCCCGCAGGCCCGGAACTGGTCACTCTCCGTGGCCCCTCCGCCGCTGTCGCGAAGAACATGAACGCCTCCCTGGAGCTGCCCACGGCCACGTCCGTGCGCGCCGTCCCGGTGAAGCTGCTGTTCGACAACCGCATCGTCATCAACAACCACCTCAAGCGGGCCCGCGGCGGGAAGGTCTCCTTCACCCACCTCATCGGGTACGCGATGGTGCAGGCCCTCAAGGCCATGCCGTCGATGAACTACTCCTTCCAGGAGAAGGACGGCAAGCCGACGCTGGTCAAGCCCGAGCACGTCAACCTGGGCCTGGCCATCGACCTGGTGAAGCCCAACGGTGACCGCCAGCTCGTCGTCGCGGCCATCAAGAAGGCGGAGACGCTCAGCTTCTTCGAGTTCTGGCAGGCGTACGAGGACATCGTCCGCCGCGCCCGCAACAACAAGCTGACGATGGACGACTTCACCGGGGTCACCGCGTCGCTGACGAACCCGGGCGGCATCGGCACCGTCCACTCCGTGCCCCGTCTGATGCCCGGCCAGGGCCTCATCGTCGGCGTCGGCGCGATGGACTACCCGGCGGAGTTCCAGGGCACCTCGCAGGACACCCTGAACAAGCTGGGCATCGCCAAGGTCATGACGCTGACCAGCACCTACGACCACCGCGTGATCCAGGGCGCCGCCTCCGGCGAGTTCCTGCGCGTGATGAACCAGCTGCTGCTCGGCGAGAACGACTTCTTCGACGACATCTTCAAGTCGCTGCGCATCCCCTACGAGCCGGTGCGCTGGCTGCGCGACATCGACGTCAGCCACGACGACGACGTCACCAAGGCGGCCCGGGTCTTCGACCTGATCCACGCCTACCGGGTGCGCGGCCACGTCATGGCCGACACCGACCCGCTGGAGTACGAGCAGCGCAAGCACCCCGACCTCGACATCATCGAGCACGGGCTGACGCTGTGGGACCTGGAGCGGGAGTTCGCCGTCGGCGGCTTCGCCGGCAAGACCATGATGAAGCTGCGCGACATCCTGGGCGTGCTGCGCGACTCGTACTGCCGCACCACCGGCATCGAGTTCATGCACATCCAGGACCCCAAGCAGCGCAAGTGGATCCAGGACCGGGTCGAGCGCGGCCACTCCAAGCCGGAGCGCGAGGAGCAGCTGCGCATCCTGCGCCGTCTGAACTCCGCCGAGGCGTTCGAGACGTTCCTCCAGACGAAGTACGTCGGCCAGAAGCGGTTCTCCCTGGAGGGCGGCGAGTCCGTCATCCCGCTGCTGGACGCGGTCATCGACTCGGCCGCCGAGTCGCGCCTGGACGAGGTCGTCATCGGCATGGCCCACCGCGGCCGGCTGAACGTGCTCGCCAACATCGTCGGCAAGTCGTACGCGCAGATCTTCCGCGAGTTCGAGGGCAACCTCGACCCGAAGTCGATGCACGGCTCCGGAGACGTGAAGTACCACCTGGGCGCCGAGGGCACCTTCACCGGCCTGGACGGCGAGCAGATCAAGGTCTCGCTGGCCGCCAACCCCTCGCACCTCGAAGCGGTCGACCCGATCGTCGAGGGCATCGCCCGCGCCAAGCAGGACATCATCGGCAAGGGCGGCACGGACTTCACCGTCCTGCCGGTCCAGCTGCACGGTGACGCGGCCTTCGCGGGCCAGGGTGTCGTCGCCGAGACGCTGAACATGTCGCAGCTGCGCGGCTACCGCACCGGCGGCACGGTGCACATCGTCATCAACAACCAGGTCGGCTTCACCGCCGCGCCGGAGTCGGCCCGCTCCTCCATGTACGCCACGGACGTGGCCCGCATGATCGAGGCGCCGATCTTCCACGTGAACGGTGACGACCCGGAGGCCGTGGTGCGGGTCGCGCGCCTCGCCTTCGAGTTCCGCCAGGCGTTCAACAAGGACGTCGTCATCGACCTGATCTGCTACCGGCGCCGCGGTCACAACGAGACCGACAACCCGGGCTTCACGCAGCCGCTGATGTACGACCTGATCGACAAGAAGCGCTCGGTGCGCAAGCTCTACACCGAGTCGCTGATCGGCCGCGGCGACATCACGCTGGAGGAGGCCGAGCAGGCCCTCCAGGACTTCCAGGGCCAGCTGGAGAAGGTCTTCACGGAGGTCCGCGAGGCCACCACCGCCCCGGCCGCCCCCGAGGTGCCGGAGCCGCAGGCCGAGTTCCCGGTCACCGTGGAGACCGCGATCTCCCAGGAGGTCGTCAAGCGGATCGCCGAGTCCCAGGTCAACATCCCCGAGCGGGTCACCGTCCACCCGCGCCTGCTGCCGCAGCTGCAGCGCCGCGCGGCCCAGGTGGAGGACGACACCATCGACTGGGGCACCGGTGAGACCCTCGCCTTCGGCTCGCTGCTGATGGAGGGCACCCCGGTCCGCCTGTCGGGCCAGGACTCCCGCCGCGGCACCTTCGGCCAGCGCCACGCGGTGCTGGTGGACCGGGAGACCGGCGAGGACTACACCCCGCTGCTCTACCTGTCCGAGGACCAGGCGCGCTTCAACGTCTACGACTCGCTGCTCAGCGAGTACGCGGCGATGGGCTTCGAGTACGGCTACTCGCTGGCCCGCCCCGAGGCGCTGGTCATGTGGGAGGCGCAGTTCGGTGACTTCGTCAACGGCGCGCAGACCGTCGTCGACGAGTTCATCTCCTCGGCGGAGCAGAAGTGGGGCCAGACCTCCGGCGTCACCCTGCTGCTGCCGCACGGCTACGAGGGCCAGGGCCCGGACCACTCCTCGGCCCGTATCGAGCGCTTCCTCCAGCTGTGCGCGCAGAACAACATGACCGTCGCCATGCCGACGCTCCCGTCGAACTACTTCCACCTGCTGCGCTGGCAGGTGCACAACCCGCACCACAAGCCGCTGGTCGTCTTCACCCCGAAGTCGATGCTGCGTCTGAAGGCCGCGGCGTCGAAGACGGCGGAGTTCACCACGGGCGGCTTCCGGCCGGTGATCTCGGACGAGGCGGCGCAGGCCGCGGACGTCACCAAGGTCATCTTCTGCTCCGGCAAGGTCTACTACGACCTGGAGGCGGAGCGGGTCAAGCGCGGCGCGTTCGACACGGCGCTGGTCCGTATCGAGCGGCTGTACCCGCTGCCCGGCAAGGAGCTCCAGGCGGAGATCGCCAAGTACCCGAACGCGGGCAAGTACCTGTGGGTGCAGGAGGAGCCGGCGAACCAGGGTGCGTGGCCGTTCCTGGGTCTGAACCTGATCGACCACCTGGACCTGTCCGTCGGCGCCGACGTGCCGCACGGTGAGCGGCTGCGCCGCATCTCGCGGCCGCACTCCTCGTCGCCGGCCGTGGGTTCGGCCAAGCGCCACCAGGCCGAGCAGGCCGCGCTGATCGCCGAGGCGTTCGACGCGTAACCCGTAGGCACGGGTGTGACGGCCCGGGGCCCCGCCGCGAACGACCGACGTTCGCTGCGGGGCCCCGGGCCTTTCCGATGGCGCGGCGGGATCAGACCGGCTGGGGTTCGAAGTCCCAGTACGGGCGGCGCCTGCGGCGTGCGGAGAGGGTGTGCGGGTGCTCGGCGCCCAGCGTCTCCGTGAGCTGCTGTACGGCCTGCTGCTCCAGCTTGGAGGCCTCCTGGCCGCGCCGCAGCGCCCGCAGGTCGTCGGCGAGCGCCGTCTTGGCGGAGAGCGTCAGCGGGTGGGTGTCGCCGAGCACCCGCTTGGCGCGCTCCAGGGTCTCCCGGCTCAGCTGTGCGGCGCTCTCCTCGTCGTCGACGCGGTTGCGCGCGCCGGCGGCGTTCAGGGCGCAGCCCAGCGTCCAGGGGTGCTCGGCGCCGACCGCCCGGGTCATGCCCCTGAGCGCTTCTTCGGCGATGGCCAGCGCGTTGTCCCGCTCGCCGAACTCCCAGCACACCAGGCCGGTGTTGCCGAGGGTGCCGACGGCGAACGGGTGGGACTCGCCGACCAGGCTGCGGTACCGGTCGGCGGCCTCCTCGCCCATCGCCCTGGCCTGGCCGAGGTCGCCGTGCTCGCGCAGGAACGTGGCGTAGTTGGCCTGCATCATCAGCGTCTCCGGGTGCCGGGGGCCGTGCACCCGGCGGGAGCGCTCCACGACGTCGCCCATCAGCGCGTCGGCCTGGGTGACGGCGCCGGAGCGGCGCAGGCACAGCGCGAGGTTGTGCTCGGCGCGCAGGGTCAGCGGGGTGTGCTTGCCCATGACCTGGTGGTAGAGCCGTACGTTCAGCTCCTGGCGGGACAGCGCGTCGGTGTAGTGGCCGAGCAGGCGCAGCATCCGGGCGTAGGAGTAGGCGGCGCCGAGGGTGAGGTGGTGGCGGGCGCGCAGTTCGCGCTCCCAGACGAGCAGCACCTCGCCGAAGAGTTCGAGCGCCTCCTGGTAGCGGCCCAGGGCGCTGAGCGCCGAGGCGAGGTTGCTGCGCGATGCGAGGGTGAGCGGGGCGTCGGGTCCGAGGAGTTCCGTACGGCCGCGGACGACCGACTCGAACATCTCCAGCGCCTGCCCGTAGGAGCCCAGCGCCATCAGGGTGCCGGCGAGGCCGTCCTGGGCGCGCAGCAGCGAGCCGTCGCCGGCCTCCCGTTCGGCGGCCAGCTCCTCGACGATGGCGCTGCCGACCGCTTCGGCCTCGCGGTAGCGGCCCAGCCTGCGCAGCATGTTGGCGTGCTGGTGGGTGATCACGAGCATGGTGCGCTGGGTGGGGGCGATGCGGTTGCGCCAGCGGGAGAGGAACTGTTCGCACAGCCGCAGGCCGATGCGGTACTCGCCGCGGACCCGCAGGTACTCGACGCAGTTCAGCAGCAGTTCCTGGACGGCGGTCTCGGGGCTGTCCAGGACGCCGGCCGGCTCCAGGTGCGGGATGAGGGCGGCGTACTGCTCCCAGGTACGGGTGTCGGAAGGGCTCTGCGGGTCGGCGGTGGCCAGCACCCGGCAGGCCGTGGCGGACATCGCGTCCCGCTCGTCCTCCGCCATGTCGCTGCGCAGGAACCGGTGGTAGAGCCGGTGCATCTGCGCGGTCTCGACGGCGGGGTCGGAGGTGGTCTGGGCGACCTGGTAGTCCAGGCGTACGGCGGTGGACTCGGTGAGCCGGCGCAGGGCGGTGTTCCAGGCGATGGGCTCGGCGGCGAGGTCGGCGAGGTATTCGGGCAGGTCGCCGCGGCGGGCGCGGGCGAGCATCGGTACCGGGATCGCGTCGGGCGCGAAGAACGCGAACAGTTTGAGCAGTTCGACGGCGGCGGGGCTGCGCTCGCGCAGCGTGTTCAGTGTTATGGCCCAGCTGGTCTGGAAGGCCATCGGGTAGTCGGTGGAGATGCGGATGCCGACCAGGCTCGGCTCGCCGCGGCGGATCAGCTCGATGTACTCCTTGGGCGCCATCGGGTTGGCGTCTAGCCAGGCGGCGGTCTGGGCGAGCAGCAGCGGCAGGTCCTGCACGGCCTCGGCGAGCAGGTCGGCTTCCATGGTGGTCAGCCGGGGCGCGCGCCGCCGCGCGTAGGCGACGGACTCGATACGGGTGAAGGGCAGCACCTCGATCTCCTGGGCGCTGCCGGAGCCGGACCAGTCGCGGGTGAGGGTGGTGATCAGGACGTGGCCGCGGCCGTCCGGCACCAGGTCCTCGATCTGCTCCATGTCGTCGGCGCTGTCGAAGATCAGCAGCCAGCGACGGTACGGGCGGCCGACCCGCAGTGCCTCGTGGACGGCGCGGATCCGGTCGCCCAGTTCCTGGCCGACCGGCAGCCCGAGGCGGGTGGCCAGCTCGGCGAGCTGTTCGCGGGCCGCGCCCCGGTTGGTGGCGCTGATCCACCACACGACGTCGTAGTCGTTGCCGAAGCGGTGGGCGTACTCGGCGGCGATCTGGCTCTTGCCGACGCCGGAGATGCCGTACAGGGCGATCCGGGTCTCCAGCGGCTGGCCGAGGCCGGGCACCGGGCCCGCCAGCTTGCCGTGCAGCTCCTCCAGCGCGGTGTCGCGGCCGGTGAAGCGGTTGTTGCGGCGGGGGATGTTCCAGATCTCGGGCGGGTCGTTGGGGAAGCGCGGCGCGTTGGCGGCCGGGTCGGCGGGGCGCCGGCCGGCGGCCGGGACGCCGAGGCGGTTCAGGACGCGGCGGTTGGCCTCGACGGCGTCCAGGTCGCGCAGGTCGGCGGGGCGCAGCACGGAGGCGGTGGCGGGCAGCCGCTGGGTGGCGACGCTGACGGCGGCGAACCGGTCGGCGTGGTCCGGCACGACCTCCTGGAGGGCGGTCGTCCACTCGTCGTGCGTCTTGGGGCCGAGTTTGAAGTACCAGTCGTCCAGCACCATCAGCAGGCGGCCCTCGGCCGCGAGCAGACCGGCCAGCTCCTCGGTGAGGGGGCTGTCGGCCGGGGGATCCCAGCGCAGCATGGTGGTGCCGTGGCCGAGCTGTTCCAGCTGGTGCGAAATCCATGCCGCCCACGGCCGGTTGAAGCCCGCATAGCTGATGGTGATGTGCTCTGCGGAGCCGGTGGTACCGGACTGATCGACCATGCGACCGTCTCCTCGGTATGCGGTGGTTCGCGCGGGCGCGAGCTGGCTGTTCGGCACGATAGCCCAAGTATCGCCCCGCACGGCGACGCCACGTCAGGTCTTGTTCGCCGTACGCCAGTTGACGGACACGGCGGCCGACGTGGTGACCGGCCGCGCCGGCCTGCCCGCACGGACCTCGGCGTCCAGCCGGGCGGCGATGTGCCGGATCACCCGTTCCAGGTCGGCGCAGTACACGGACGGGTTACGGAAGCCGCTGCCGCCGGCCCGGTAGCGGTGGGCGTAGTTGCCGCCGCCGCAGACCGTCATCAGCGCGCAGGCGCGGCACCGGTCGCACAGGCCGTCCGCGCCGAGCCGCCGGGCGGTCATCCCGGGGTGGCGGAGCGCCTCGTCGAAGCTGTTGCGGAAGACGTCCAGGCCGGTGGCGGCGGCTCCCTCGTACGCCGATTTGAGGGAGTCGACCTGCTCGATGGCGCCGTCGGTGTCGACGATGAGCGCGACGACGGGCGACAGGCCGACCGCCTCGCTGGTGCTGGGGCGGCCCAGCAGCAGTCCGATGATCTCGGTGAAGAGGCGGACGCGGGGCGCCGGCTCCCGCTCGGCCCACCACAGGTCGAAGACGGTGCACAGCCAGTCGCCGTACGGGGTGGGGCCCGCCGGGCCGGGCGGCAGCGGCGGGCGGCTGGTCCAGTTGGCGTGCGGGAGGAGGAAGTCGAGCATCGGCGGGCCGAGCGCGCGCAGCGAGCCGTAGACCCGGGCGGGGTCGGAGGTCAGGTCGATGGTGCACAGGATGCCGGCGAAGACGCCGGGGCGGCCGGCCAGCAGCCGGGCGGCGCGGGACGCCGCGGGCCAGGAGGCGCGGCCCGCGTGGTCGATGCGGCGGCGGTTGAGGCCGGGGGTGCCGCCGTCCAGGCTGAGGCCGACGCGGAAACCCGCGCCGGCCAGGGTGTCGAGGACCGCCGGGGTGAGGAGGGTGCCGTTGGTCTGTACGCCCAGGTGCGCGCGGCAGCCGGCGGGGAGCTCGGCGCGCAGCGCGGCCGCCTGGTCGAGGAGCGGTCCCGGGCCGGTGAGCAGGGGTTCGCCGCCGTGCAGGTCGATGCGTATCTCGTCCAGGCCGTGGGCGCGTACGTGTTCCGCTATGCGCCGGGCGGTCTGGCGTACGGTGCCGGGCGGGGCGTGCAGGGGGCGGTCGCGCCAGCTGCGGTCCGGGCTCGTGTAGATGTAGCAGTAGGTGCAGGCGAGGTTGCAGCGGCTGTGCGCCTTCAGGACGAACTGCCGGAAAGGGATCACGGCCCGCTCAAGGTTCTGGCCCATCACGACGCCGCCCCCCTGCCCGCGTCC
Source organism: Streptomyces monomycini (assembly GCF_022271435.1). Classification (GTDB taxonomy): domain Bacteria; phylum Actinomycetota; class Actinomycetes; order Streptomycetales; family Streptomycetaceae; genus Streptomyces; species Streptomyces monomycini. The sequence continues at coordinate 7,938 of NZ_JAFIQY010000044.1, forward strand.
GCCATCCGGGCACCCCGGAGACGGCCCGCTGTCGGCATACATGGCTCGGCCACCGGGGAACATGCACAGGGCATCGACAACTGGCCGGTTACGCGGCCTGGTTGTCCGGATACCGCTGCTCAGGAGCGTCGGCGCGCGACGCTCAGCGGTCGTCCTTGGGGTCCCCCGGGCCGTCGTCGTAGTACGCCACCGCCCGCTCGGCGGGGATCCAGGTACGCAGCAGGAGGGCCGTCACCTCCCCCAGCACCCGGTGGTCCGTCCCTGCGGCCACCTCGGCCACATCGACACCGCCGAAGTCCGGCAGCGGCTCGGCCGACGGGCCGGACGGCTCGGCCGGTGCGGCCGGGGCCGTACCGGTGACGGGGACTGTCGCCACGCTGTTCTCCTCTGGGCCGGGTGGACGGGTGTTTCCCGCGCGCCAGGGCACGGAAACCCCGGGCCGGCCGGGTCAGACGGTCATTCGGACGGGTCCAGGGCGCGCATCCGCTCCCTCGTGCGCCGGGCCTCGGGGCCGTTCTCCTCTGCGGCGCGCTGCCACTGCTCCCAGCTCTCCCGGTACGCCACCAGGGCCGCCTGCGGTCCTGCGGTGTCCTCCAGCACCCCGGCCCGCCGGTGGTGGGCGCGCGCCGCCAGCAGGGGGCTGCCGGCGCGGTCGGCGTCGGCCGCGGCCCGGCGGTAGCAGGCGGCGGCGCGGTCGTGCCGCTCCCGGGAGCCGAAGCGCCGGTCGAGCGCGAGCTGGACGTCGCCGACCTCCAGCCAGGCCTCCGCGGCGACGGCCGGGTCGTGCGAGCTGCGCGCGGCCAGCTCCAGGACCCAGTCGGCCTCGTGCAGGTCGGCGAGCGAGGGCTGCCGGTCGTGGCGCAGCCGCAGGGCACGGCCGAACAGCAGGCGGTGGGCACCCAGTTCGGGATCGTTCGGGGCGACCCGGCCGAGCGCTTCGCGCAGGACGTGCACCGCCTCGTTCGCCAGCCGCCGGCCCTGGTCGCCGGGGGGCTCCAGCCGGGCGCGCAGCAGCAGGGCCGCGCCGCGCTCGGCCAGCAGGGAGCTGTGTTCGGGCGAGTCGGGGGTCGTCAGGCGCAGCGCGGCGGCCAGCGCCTCGATCGCCTTGTCCAGAGCGTCGGCGTCGCCGGTGCGGGTGTGCACGGCGCGGTGCGCGGTGGCCGTACGGCTCAGGCTCTCCGCCTCCAGGGCCGGGTCGCGCAGTTCGCGGGCGAGCGCGCGGGCCCGGGCGAGGACGGGCAGGACGGCGTCCGGCCCGGTGCCCGCGCCGAGCAGCGAACGGGCCTGGGCCAGCTCCAGCAGTGTCTCGCAGACCGTGCGGTCGGCGGGACCGCCCTTGCGGCGCAGCAGGACCGTGGCGGTGTCCAGGTCGGCGGTGGCGCGCAGGGCGAGCGCCCCGGTGTGCGCCTCGGCGCCGGTCTCCGCGTCGGCGGCGCGGCGCGCCTGGTCCAGCAGGACGCCGCCGCGGGCGGCGTAGATCTCGCCGGGCACCTGCTCGCCGCTGGGCCACTGTTCGAGGAGGGTGGTCAGGGCGAGCTCGGCCTCGTCCAGCGGGTCACCGGGGCGGCCGGTGCGGGCTCCGGTGGCCGGGGGCAGCGCGGCCAGCCGCCGCAGCACTTCGGTACGCAGCACCATGCTCTCCAATACGCGGGGGTCCAGCAGGCCCATCAGCCCGCATGCGGTGTGCAGGTGGCGCGCGGCGTCCTCCAGCGCGCCCCGTTCACCGTCCGGGTACCCCGCGGCGCCGCGTTCCTGCGCGGCGGCGTAGCGCACCCGGGCGAGCACGATCAGAGCTCTGACGCGTGCTTCGCCGTCCCCGTCCGGCGACCGGGCCGGGTCGTCGCCGACGGCTTCCGCCGCCGCCCGGACCGACCGTTCCGCCTCCTCCAGGGCGTCCGGCTGCCGCCACTCCGCCCAGCCGTGCAGCAGCGCGCGGGCCAGGTCGGTGCCCGCGGCGGGCAGCTGCCGGGTCGCGGCGCGCAGCAGGCGCACCGCTTCGATCAAGTCGCGTACCGCGCCGTCCTGTTCGTAGCGGTCCAGCAGCGCGGCGCCCTCGGCGGCGGGCCCGTCGGGCGCGTACGGCGGCTGGACGGGAGTTCTGAGCGCCGGTTCGAACCGGCGCAGGACCCGCTCGGAGATCCGCGCGAACGGCTCGGGCACGGCGCGCTGCCCGGTGGCCGGTTCCCGGCCGCTGCCGGAGAGCATGGCGACCGCCACGGCCGGGAAGTTGCGGGCACTGCGGCCGAACGTGCGCTCGATGTACAGGGAACAGTGCTTGAGGACGAGGGCGGCCTCGCCGGCGCTCAGGCGGCTCAGCAGCTCGTCCCGCACGCCGGGCACGAACTCGTACCAGGGGCCGCCGGCCGCGCCCTCCCGGGCGGGACCGCCCGCCGGGTCGGGCAGCTGCTCGACCAGGCCGCTGAGCAGCACCTCCGCCAGTTCGGCGGGGCCGGTCTGGGGCAGCATGGCGCGCTGTACGAGCTGGATGACGGGCAGGGCGAGCGGTACGGCCGACAGATGGACGGCCAGGTGCAGGGCGTCCGGGGAGGCGGTCTGCTCGAACTCACGCACCAGCGCGTCGGGTTCGGGCCGTTCGACGCGGCGGGTGAGGTCCGTACCGAGGCCGTGGTCGCAGCGGACGACGGCGGCGGCGCCGCTCAGCGAGAGGCCCGACTCGGCCGCGGCCAGCCGGGCCCAGGAGCCGAGGGCGGCGGGCGCGGCCGACAGGACCGGCACGGCGCGCTCGCGCACGTCGCCCTGGGGGCGCCCGCTCGCGGACGGCGCGCGGCGGCGGCGCCGGGCGGGCCTGAAGCCGAGGGTGCTGTACGGGCCCTGGCGCCGTACGAGGGTGCCGGCGACGGCCGGGAGCAGGGTACGGGCCCACATCCGCTGCGGCAGCGGCTGCACCACGGCGAGCGGCGCGTCGGCCGCCCAGCGGTACAGCAGCCGCTGGATGCGCCCGTCGCGCCACAGCGGGCCCGCGCAGTCGCTGACGACGAGGGTGAGGTGGTGGCCGGTGGGGTCGTGCAGCTGGTCGGCGGGGCGCAGCGGGGCGTCCCGGCCGGGGCCGGCGGCGACGCCGACCTCGTCGCCGTGCGGGTGGAGGTAGTGGACCGTGACGTCGCGGAAGGCGCCGACCCGTTCGCAGACCTGCCGCAGGTCGTGCAGCATCTGCTCCCACACGGCCATGGAGGAGGAGCCGTCCATCAGCAGGCGCAGGCTCGCCGCGCGGCGGCGGACGCCGCGCAGCACCGGGATGATCAGCTCGGCGTGTGCGGAGAGGTCGGCGGTGGCGTCCTCGTCGAGTTCCTGGCGGGCCGGGGCGACCGGCGGGTGGTAGCGCTGGACCGGCCGCAGGGCGCGTTGCAGCGGCAGCAGTCCGGGGAAGGCGGAGGCGACGGGAATGCCGACCTCGCCCAGCCGCCCCTGGCCGGGGCCGAGGGTGCGGTCGTCCTGCGCGGGCAGCAGGTCCACCTCCGGGCGGCGGGGGCGGTCGCGCGCCGCGGGCTCCGTACGGCTCGGCGTGTCGCGGGCCGGTTCGCGACTGCGGGGGTCCACGGAGAATGTGGCTGGTTTTGGCCTCTGTGCGGTGGCCGGAACGGTCCCGTCGGCGGGTTCCCCGTCGCCCTCGGGGGGCGTGGGGGTGATCCACCGGGCCAGCCACAGGGCGTCCGCCATGGAGCGGGCGTCGGCGGGCAGCCCGGCCGCGCGCAGCCGCGCGACGATCTCACCGAGGGGGCCGAAGCCCGGTCCGCCGGCCGGCACCGCGGGTCACCTGGTCCGATCCAGGGGCCGCAGCAGTTCGGCCGTCAGGCGCCGCCGCGTCTCCTCCTCGTCCTCGTCCGCCCAGCCGGCCTTCTGCGTCAGGTGGATGGCGTTGAGCAGCTGGTCGACGGCGCGTACGTCGCCGGGCTCGCGGTCCAGGAAGCGGTCGATCAGCGACTCGTAGTCGGCGGCCGCGCTCTCGCCGAAGTGCGCCCGGACCATGTCGGCGAGCCGCTCCTTGTCCGGCGTGGGGATGTTCAGGTGGATGCAGCGGCGCAGCAGCGGGGCCGGGAAGTCCCGTTCGCCGTTGCTGGTCAGCACGATGAACGGGAAGGCGCGACAGCGCACCCGGCCGTCGCGGACGGTGACCCGGCCGCCGTCGTCGCCGAGCACCGGCACCTCGGGGGCGGATCCGGCCAGCCGTTCCAGCTCCGGAATCCTGAACTCCCCCTCCTCCAGGACGTTGAGCAGGTCGTTCGGCAGGTCGATGTCGCTCTTGTCCAGCTCGTCGACGAGCAGCACGCGCGGCTTCGCGGCGGGCAGCAGGGCCGTGCCGAGCGGGCCGAGGCGGATGTAGCGGCCGATGCCGCCGCCGGGCTCGTCCGGTGTGCGCGGGCGTCCCTCGGCCGGGCCCGGTCCGGGCTGCGCCTGGGCGGCGCGGGCGATCTGGAGGTCCTGGAGGCGGCCGATGGCGTCGTACTCGTACAGCCCGTCCCGCAGCGAACTGCGGCTGACGATCGACCAGTTCAGCACCCGGCCCAGGCCCAGCTCGTAGGCGACCGAATGCGCGAGGGTGGACTTGCCGCTGCCCGGGGCGCCGGTGACCAGCAGGGGACGGCGCAGGTAGAGCGCGGCGTTGACCAGCTCGCGCTCGGTCTCGCCCGGCCGGTGGTAGCTGGCCTCGCGGCGCTGCACGCCGAGCCTGCGCTCGGAGGCGTGGTCGAGGGCGGCGGGCGGTGCGACCGGCGGGCCGCCGTCGAAATCCCGCCAGGGAGGGGGCGGTGGTAACTGCTCGATGCCGTCGTGCGGAGCCCCCGCGCCACGGTAGATGAGCCAGTCGCTCACGTCGGAACTCCTCGTCGCCGGCCGGCCATCGGGCAGGGGCGAACGGGCCACGGAAGAGCAATCCCGGCAAGCGTCGGCATCCGCTCACCGCCCTCCCCGGACCCGTCTCCCTAGCAATCTCTCACGACGCTAGGACAGTAGCCAGCCGGACGGAAGGATGCGGGGCGTTTTCCGGTCTCCGGGGGCGTCATGGGGGCGACAATCGCGTGGTGCTGGAGAAGAGTTGGGGAATCGGGTTGCCCGGGTCGTCGTAGAGGAGCACGAGGTCGCGGGCCCAGGAGACGCCGCCCTCGGCGGCCTTGGCCCGCAGCTCCCGCACCAGTTCGGGAATCTCGGCGACCGACTTCGGCGCGCCGAGCAGCTGCGCCACCTCCCGGTGGAACTCGTCGCACACCCGGTCGCAGTCCCGCTCGTCGTGGCCCTCCGCGAGCCACAGGGCGACCGGGTGGCCGGTGTCCAGGGTCCAGCCGACGGCCTCCAGCCCCGTCCCGTCCGCGACCGACCGGCACAGCGCCGGCACCGCGCCCTCGTCCGCCTCCTCCAGCTGCCGCGACAGCCCCGCCACCGAGGCGCGGGCACCGGCCGGCACCCGCAGCGCGGTCAGCCGGCCCGCCGCGGCCAGGCCCTGCCAGCGCCGCAGCCAGGCCGGGTCCACCTCCTGGCGGCGCCCCTGGTCGCGCAGCACCACCGCGCGCGCCGGGCCCAGGGCGCGCAGGCGTGCGGCACGGCGCGTCGAGGCCGGTACGCGCCAGCGGTCCGCCGGCGTGTGCCACCGCTCCTCCGGCACCGCGACCTCCAGGCGCACCCGGGCGCCGCCCGCCGCGTCGTCGGCGCGCAGCAGCCGCGGACCGAGCCGTTGCAGCACCTGGTCGCAGGCCTGCTCGAAGGACACGCCGTCGCGCGACTCCTGGATCTCGACGCGCTGCCACCGGCCCTGCCCGTACCCTTCGCTGACCGACCAGTTGAACAGCTGCCGGCCGCCCGCGTCGGCGTAGAACAGCGGCTCGAACTCCACCAGCAGCGCGTCGGGGCGGCGCCGTACCGGGCCGATCCGCTCCCGGTCCCGCGGCAGCAGGACGACCGCCTTGGCCGTCACGAACAGTTCCAGCCGCTCGGCCGCCGCGCGGAGCACGGCGCCCTCGTCGCCGGGGACCTCCCGCGCCTCGTCGGCCGTGCGCTGCGCGACGATGCGCAGGTAGTGCACGAAGGCGCACAGCTCCGTGTACGGGTCGCTGCCCTGGTAGAGCGCGCCGTGCCCGTCCCGCCAGGTGCGCAGCGTCCACGGCCCGGCCCGGCCGGTACGGCCCCGCGGGTCCGCGCGGCCCAGCGCCTCGGCGACCGCGGCGGCCACCACCAGCGGGTCGCGCGGCGCGGGCAGCGACGCCAGCAGGTCGAGCGCCTGCAAGCGCTCCTGCACGCCCCACAGCCGGCCGCGCCCCGACATGATCGCGTGCTGGGCGTCGAACCAGGTGGGACCGCCCGGCCCGCCGAGGTCCTGCCCGGCCCAGTGCCAGCGGTCGTGCAGGCTCGTCAGCGCGTGGTACGGGTCGTCGCCGAGCCCGGCGGCGCCCGGCACCAGGTGGTGCGGCGCCAGTCCGCGCAGCTCGGTGACCGGCACCGCGAGGCCGAGCCGGTCCTCGCGGTGACTGCCCTTGACGATGCCGACGACCTCGCCGCGGTCGCAGTCCAGCAGCGGCCCGCCGGACGCGCCCGGGGTCACCCGGACGTCGGTGCCGAACTGGAGGCCGCGGGCGTCGCGGGCGCCGAAGCGGACGGCGATGAAGGGGTGGACGGGGGCGGCGTCCGGGCCGGGGGCGGGGCCGGCCCCCGGGCCGCCGGGTCCGGCGTCGTACGGGGCGCCTGCCGCGCCGCACGGGTCCTGGTCGTGGCCGCGGAAGATGAACGCGTCCTCCAGGAGCGCGGCCGGCTGGTCGCTGAGCCAGGCGCACGGGTGCCGGACCCCGGGGTCGAGGAGGCGCAGGAGAGCCAGATCCACGCGCGGGCCCGGAGCGGGCGCCGGGCCGCGCCCGGCCGCCTCCCGGCCGGCGCCGAAGGCTCCTGCGGTTTCCGGGACCTCCGGGGCTTCCGGGCCTCCCGGGGCTTCTGATGCTTCCGGGGCTTCCGGTCTCCCCTCCCCGGCCGCCCGCACCGGGGCCGGGCGGCTCAGGTCGTACTCCAGGCGCGCGGCGACCACCCGGCCGTCGAACGCCACGCCGATCTCCCCGTCCGGGCCGGTGGCGCGGCGCCGGCCGTCGCCGCTGGTGAGCACGTGGGCGCAGGTCAGCACCCAGCTGGGGGCGATGAAGACCCCGCTGCCCCACAACGGCGCCGGGGTCACACCGGGCGCCGGACGGATGGCGACGGTCGCCCGGCCCGCGTGCCCGAGGAGGTGCGCGTACTTCTCACGGTCCGCGCGCTCCCCCCGACCGGGCCCGTGGCCGCCTTCCGGGGGCGCCATCACTCACCCGGGTCGTGCGGCCCTCGGCCGTCGGCGCGGCCGCCCTCCACCGGTGCGGGGCCGGCATCGCCCTCAGAGGTCTCCCGCCGCCGCCAGGTGAGCGTCACCGACAGGTTGGCCTTGGCCTCGCCGTCCGCGAGCAGCGCCACCGCCCGGCCGGGCTTGGCCGCCACCTCCACGCCGAAGGTCACGCTGGTCTCGTCCGGCGCCACCCGTTCGGTCGCCTCGCGCAGGCTGGCCGCGACCCCGCCGACCAGGTCCCGCAGCCCCTCGACGCGCGCGCCGAGCGCTTCCCACGCCCCCACGTCGTCGTATTCCTCGTCCGGTCCCCCGGCGACGTCCAGCCGGGAGACCCGGGCCCAGACCGCCGTACCGTCGGGCAGCTCGATGAGATGTGCGCGATCGCGCATCACGGCCTCCTGCTCCCCCTGAGCGGCAGAGTCCCCCTGCCCCAGGGCCGTTGACAGGTGATCAGGTTATCCCCAGGGCGCGAGGGGCGCGAGGGGTCGCGGCGCCTGCCTATCCTGGCCGGGAACGTCCCGAAAACCTGGTGGAGAGCACGTGTATTTCACGGATCGCGGTATCGAGGAGCTGGAGAGCCGGCGCGGCGAGGAGGAGGTCACCCTCGGCTGGGTCGCCGAACAGCTGCGTACCTTCGTCGACCTCAACCCTGACTTCGAGGTCCCCGTCGAGCGGCTGGCCACCTGGCTGGCGCGGCTGGACGACGAGGACGACGACTGACCCTGTGGCGCGCCGCGCGCCCGAGCCCGGCCGTCCGGCGGTTTCCCCGCCGTGGCGGCCGGGCTCTTCCGCGTGCCCGGCGTCCGGCCCTGCCCTTGGACATCCCTCCGAGCGCGATATATCGTGTTGAGAGATACGCGATATGTTGCGTCGCCGTCGCGCCGGGGAGGCCAGAACATGTCAGAACGGGCCGAGTGGTCGGTCTCCGAGCCACGCACACTGGAGATCGAGGGGACCGTCACCACCCTGGAGGTGCGGGTGGTCGGCGGAACCGTCAACGTCGTCGGCACCACGGACGGCGGCACGGCACGGGTGGAGATCGGTGAGGTCTCCGGGCCGCCGCTGACCGTCCGGCGGGAGGCGGGGACGCTCACCGTCACGTACGAGGACCTGCCCTGGAAGGGCCTGCTGAAGATGTTCGGCCGCGGGCCCCGGCAGCGCACCGCGGTCGTCTCGGTCACCGTGCCCGCCGCGACCCGCGTCGAGGTCGGCGCGGTGGGCGCGAGCGTGGTGCTCTCGGGGATCTCCGGGCGTACGGAGCTGCGCGGCGTCACCGGCGACAGCACCCTGGTCGGCCTGACCGGCCCGGTGCGGGCCGAGACCGTGTCGGGCCGGGTCGAGGGGCAGGCCGTCACGGGGGATCTGAGCTTCCACTCCGTCTCCGGCGACCTGACGCTCCTGGAAGGGGCCGGCGGCTCCGTACGGGCCGAGTCGGTCAGCGGCGACATGGCCCTGGACCTCGATCCGGCGGCCGGAGGCACGGACGTGCGGCTGACCACGGTCTCCGGCGAGGTCGCCGTACGGCTGCCCGCGCCGGGTGACACCCGGGTCGACGCGAACACCACCAGCGGCACGGTCGCCAACGCCTTCGAGGACCTGCGCGTCAGCGGCCGGTGGGGGGCCAAGCGGATCACGGGCCGGCTCGGCTCGGGCAACGGCACGCTGAAGGTGACCACGGTCTCCGGAGGCCTGGCCCTGCTGCGCCGCCCACCGTCCGAGACCCCTGACGAAACCCCCGCCGACAGCGCCGGCCAGACCGGCAAGAAGGTGCTCTGAAAGCCATGCCCCCCGTCTTCGCCCACGGCCGTCTCCGCCTCTACCTCCTCAAGCTGCTGGACGAGGCCCCGCGGCACGGTTACGAGATCATCCGGCTCCTGGAGGAGCGCTTCCAGGGGCTCTACGCGCCGTCCGCCGGGACGGTCTACCCGCGGCTGGCCAAGCTGGCGGCCGAGGGCCTGGTCACCCACACCACCGAGGGCGGCCGCAAGGTCTACGCGATCACCGCGGCGGGCCGCGCCGAACTGGCGGACCGGGGCGGTGAACTGGCCGACCTGGAGCTGGAGATCCGGGAGTCCGTCGCGGCGCTGGCCTCCGACATCCGGGAGGACGTGAGCGGCTCCGCGCGGAACCTGCGCCGCGAGATGCGCGAGGCGGCGCAGCAGGCCCGGGAGGGCCGGCGGGGCGCCTCCGAGGGCGGCGGCGCGGAGCACGGGTTCCCCGACGCCGCCGAGTACTTCGAGGACCGCTTCGGCGACAAGGAGGGCTGGCGGCAGGCGAAGGAGGAGTTCCGGCGCGCCAAGGAGGAGTGGAAGGAGCAGGCGCGGCGGGCCAAGGAGGAGAGCCGGCGCGCGAAGCAGGACGCGCAGCGGGCCCGTAAACAGGCCCGGGACGCGCAGTCGTTCGTGCGCGACGAGGTGCAGCAGGCCATCAAGCGCGTACAGGAACAGGCCCAGGAACACGTACGTACCGGGGACTGGGCCGGTGCGCTGCGCGAGGCGCTGTCGGAGGTCTCGCGCGAGATGGGCCGCTTCGGCGCCGGGCCGGGGCCGGCCGAGGGCGGACCGGCGGGCGCGGACCACTCCGGCGGCGCGCGCGGGCAGCGCCCGGCGGACGCGGCAGATGCCGGCCTGACCGAGGAGGACGCCACGGCGGGAGCGGGCGGGACGGACGACTCGCGGACGGCACGGACGGCACGGACGGCGCGGACGGAGACCGGTGACCCTGCGGTCGCCGAGCCCGCGTGGGCGTCCGAGCCCGGCTCCGGCGACCCGGCCCGGGACTTCGACCGGCTGCTGGACCGCTTCCGGGACGACCTGCGGGACGCGGCGCGCGACCACGGCGTCAGCGCCGAGCAGTTGAAGGACGTACGCAGCCGTCTGTCGTCGACCGCCGCGCACGTCGGAGCACTGCTGCGTGACCCGGAGGCATATGCGGCCGGGCAGGAACCCCCGCACTGACCGCTCCGGCTGATCGCCCGTCCGTCACGCACAGTTGTCGGCGAGGGTCTGGATTCACCGCACGTAATCGGGGAACTCAGACCCTCGCACGGCTTTTTGCCCGACGACGGGATCTGCCGTAGGAAATCGCAGACCTGTGGCCGTGTCCGCCTTTACAGTCAACTCTCCTTGTCTGAACGGATCTTGAAGGCCAAGAGGTAAGCGATGTCGGAATACCCTGCCGTGGCCCGCCGGATGTGGCGCCAGCTGGAGCCCGTCCACGCCATTCTCTACTTCGCACCGGAGGCGTTCGAGGAGGCGGCGGCACTCGGCTACGACACCGATTCCCGCTGGCCCAGCTACTTCGCCTGGCGCACGGCGCCGCTCGGTGCGGCGGGTCCCGAGCTGGTGGCCGCGACGTTCTACAGCTTCAGTCCGCGGATGATCGCCCGGTACGTGCCGGCGATCTGGTCGACGGCGGCGCCCGGCAAGGTCCTGGACGCCCGGATGCAGGCGGTGGACCGCATAATGACCGGTCTGACGAGAGCCGCCCGGATGTCCGCCGCGCAGATCGCCGAGGCGGCCCGGCTGGCCCGGCAGGCCGCCGAGAACGCCTCGACGGCCGCCCGCCCGCTGGCCGCCGCCAACCGCGACCTGCCCTGGCCGGACGCCCCGCACCTGGCGCTCTGGCACGCCATCACGGTGCTGCGCGAGCACCGCGGCGACGGGCACGCGGCGGCCCTGCTGACCTACGACCTCGAACCGTGCGAGGCACTGGTGTCGTTCGCCGCGATCGGCGCCGTGCCGAAGGCCAACTTCAAGGGGCGCGGCTGGACGTCGCAGGAGTGGAGCGCCGCGCACGACCGGCTGGCCGCGCGCGGCTGGATCGACCCGGCCGGGCGGCCGACGGACCGGGCGCGCGAGGGCCGGGACGACGTCGAGCGCATGACGGACCGGCTGGCCGCCGCGCCCTGGCGGGCGCTGGGCCGGTCCCGCGCGGAACGGCTCGCCCAACTGCTCAATCCGCTGCTGGGCGCGGTCTCCGAGGCCGGGCTGCTGCCGCGGCACGGTACGTCGGGGATCGGGGCGGTGAAGGTCGCGTACCCGTAGCGGGCGGCGGGCCTTTGTCCGCCCGCCCGCACCCGCCCGCCCCGCACCCGCCCGCCCCGCACCCGTCCGTCACGCCACCGCGGCGGGCCCCTCACCCCGCCGCGGCCCGCTCCCCCAGCGCCCGTACGACATCGGCGTGCTCGACGCCGTGTTCGGCCAGTACGGACGCGGCGAGGCCGGGACTGGACACCATGGCGAGCAGCAGGTGTTCGTCGCCGATGTGCTTGTCGCCGCGGCCGAGCGCGACGCGCAGCGACCGTTCCAGTACCGCCTTGGCCTCCGGGCGGAACGGTCCGCGCAACGAGCGCCCGCGGCGTCCCTTCGGCGCGGAGGCGGAGTCCAGCGCGCCGGCGCCGTGCGCCCGTTCCACCCGGGTGACGACCTCCGCCACGTCGATGCCGAGCCCGGCCAGCGCCTCCGCGTCGGCGGCCGTCAGGCCGCCCCGCCGGCGGGCCTCGTCCAGCGACCGTTCCACGGACGCCCGGCGCTCGCGTACCCCGAGGGCGGCGAGCGCCTCGGCGCCCGGGGAGCCGCGGCCGTCCAGCAGGGCGAGCAGCAGCTCCCCCTCGCCGACCGTGCCGGGGCCCGGCCGTACCGCGTAGGAGGGGGCGCCGCGCACCACGTCGCGGGCGCTCGCCGTGAACCGTTCGAACATCAACGCCTCCCGTGCTTCTTGTGGACCGCCTGCCTGCTGACGCCCAGCTCGGCGGCGATCTCCTGCCACGACCAGCCCTTCACGCGGGCGCTGCGCACCTGTACGGCTTCCAGCTGCTCCAGCAGCCGGCGGAGCGCGGCCACCGCACGCAGGCCGATCCGGGGGTCCTGGTCGCCCGCCCGCTCGGCGAGCTTCGTTGCTTCGCTCATGATGTCAATGTAGGTTGACGCACGCCTCGCGTCAACGGTGGTTGACGGTCGGCCACTGTCGTGGACGGCCGGCGACGCGCACCGGCAACAGGTCCGCCATCGGCATTCCACCGCCGTCACCCATGCCGACGAGTCGATTCCCGGCGTCCGCCGACCCGGAGCGTTTCGAGCCGTCCCGATACGGGCGCCACCGCGGCTACGCCGTCCGGCGGACCCCCGGGCGACACCCCGGCCGGTTCAGGCGAAGATCCGGTCGAGGTGGTAGTCGATGGTGTGCCGGACCTCCGCCATCGTGCGGCGCCCGTGCAGTACGTCGAGGCCCAGCCCGGAGACACCCGACACCAGCAGGTCCGCCTCGCGTGCGGGATCGACGCCGGGCCGTACGCCACCGGCCTCCCGGATCAGGGTGGCGACCAGGGACTCCACCACCTGCTCGCCGTGCAGGAAGACCTCGGCCATCGCCGGATCGGTCAGACTGCGGACGAAGTACGCCGTGAACACCCGCAGCGCCAGCGCGCGTTGCGCGTCCAGCGGGAGGAACTCGACCAGCACGGCGCGCAGTACGGCCCGCAGATCCCCGGCGTCGTGCAGGTCCGCCATGCGCGCGCGGGCCCGCCGGTCGTTCTCTTCGTGCAACATCCGCAGCGACTCGACCAGCAGCCGGTGCTTGCTGCCGAAGTAGTACTGCACCACCCGCAGCGACACCCCGGCCTCCGCCGCGACCTCGCGCATGCTCGCCGACTCCAGGCCACGGGCGGCCGCGATCCGCCAGACGGCCTCGGCGACCTCACGCCGCCGCCGCTCCCGCGCGCCGCCGGCGGGCGGCCGGGTGACCTCTACGGCCTCCACGGGCGCGGAGCGTTCGCGACGGTCCTCCGCAGCCGTACGGGCCGCCTTCTTGCGCCGCCGGTACGCCTTCGCCTGGCAGCTCCGCGAACAGTACGCGGGCGGGCGGCCGCGGACCGCCTCGGGCAGTCCGGCACCGCAGATCCGGCACTCGGCCGTCTTTTCGTCACGCACACGTAGAGCGTACCGCGCCACGAGGAAGCGTGACGAATATCAGACGAGGCAGGGTTAGTCAAGGCAGGGAGGGCGAAACTTTGATACGGTCGTATCCACGAGCGGAGACATACCGGCACGGAACGGGGAGACGACCATGAATGAAGCCTGGTACCGACTGCTGTCCATCCTGGTGTTCACCGCGGGCTTCTGGGAGGGCCCGGCGGCCGTCCTCCACCGGATCATCGGTGACGACCGCGGCCACCCCATGCGGCCCGTCAACTACCTCGACGCGCCATGGAACTTCGTCGCCTCGGGCGCGGCGATCGCCGTCACCGTCGTCCTGCTCGCCGTACTGGACAAGGGGCGCGAGAAGGCACTCGCCCGCGAACGCGGCGCCGGGGACGCCCGCGCGCACGCGGGCGCGCACACGGACTGAGCGCCCGCGTCCGCGCCCGCCTGCGGCCGTCACACCGGCTCGTAGACCTGCCCGGTCTGTCCGCCCTCGACCGACCGCACGTACGCCGCGGCCACCTGCGCCAGGTCGACCGGCTTGACGCCGGGGAAGAAGTCCCCGTACTCCGCGAGGGATTCGGTGAACACGGTCGGACCGACGGCGTTCACCCGCTGCGGGGCGATGTCGAGCGCGGCGGCCCGCACGAACGCCTCCACCGCACCGTTGGCCATCGCCGCGGCGCTGCCGGTGGGGATGGGATCGCGGGAGCTCACCCCGGTGATCAGGGTGAAGGAGCCGCGCCCGGCGATCCGGGCGGTGCCCTGGCGCACCAGCTCGATCTGGCCGAGCACCTTGCCGCGGAAGCCCGCCGCGTAGTCCTCCGCGGTCATCGCGGCGACCGGCTTGTACGGGGTGTCGCCGGCCGCGCTCACCACGGCGTCCAGGGTGCCGGCCCGTTCGGCGGCCCGGTCGTACGCCTCGGTGACCTGCGCCGGATCGGAGATGTCCAGCCGCAGGTCGCCGCCGCGGCGGCCGACCGTGATGATCTCGTGGCCGCGTCCGGCCAGCGTCTCGTGTACGGCGGCGCCCAGCTTGCCGGTCGCGCCGATCAGCAGAATCCTCATGCCGCCGACGCTAGGCCGGGCCGTCCGGGAGAGGGAAATACCTTCCGTACGGGATTTATGCTCGGGGGACATGAAGGGTGGGCGGCCCCTGGCGGGCGGCCCGGCCGGGGCGCGGACGGAGGCGTGCGGTGAACGTGGAGTTGCGGCATCTGCGGGCGCTGGCCGCCATCGGGGACGAGGGCACGATCACCGGCGCGGCGGCGGTCCTGCGCGTCAGTCAGCCCGCGCTCTCGCGCACCCTGGAGCAGTTGGAGAGCCGTCTGGGCACCTCGCTGGTCGAGCGGACCACCCGCCGGCTGCGGCTCACCCCGGCGGGGCGGCGGCTGCACGAGCACGCCCACCGCATCCTCACCCAGCTCGACGACGCGCTGGCCGAGGCGGTGGCCGGGCCGCGCCCGCTGCGCGTCGGCTTCGCCTGGGCCGCGCTCGGACGGCACACCGTGCCGCTGCTGCGCGAGTGGCGGGACGGTCATCCCGGCGAGCCCGTCGAGGTGCACCGGCTCGACGACGCGGAGGCCGCGCTGCGGCGCGGCACCGTCGATCTCGCCTTCCTGCGGACCGTCCCGGCGGACGACGGGGCGCTGGACACCGTGGCGCTGTACCGCGAGCCCCGGTTCGCCGCCCTGTGCGAGAGCGACCCGCTGGCCGAGGAGGCGGCGGTCTCGCTGGCCGGCCTGACGCACCACGCCATCGCCCTGTGCGCCACCGCGTGCACCACCAGCGCCGCGCTGTGGCCTGCCGGCCGGCGTCCACGCAGCACCTTCGAGGTCGCCAACGTCGACGAGTGGCTGACCATGATCGCGACGGGGGCGGCGGCCGGGGTGACGGCCGAGGCCACCGTGCACAGCCATCCGCACCCGGGGGTCCGTTACGTACCGGTCACCGACGCCGGCCCGGTCACGGTCCTGCTGGCCCGCCCCCGGACGGCCACGCACCCCGCCACCGACGCCTTCACCACCCACGCGCGGCACACCCTGCGCTGTGCCGGCGCGACCGGCACCCCGGGTACGGACGCTACGCGGACGCCTCCGGCCGCCGGGCGTCCGGATCCGCCGTCCGTACGGTGAGGGTGACGACGGCCGTGACCCCGTCGGCGTGCAGCGAGACGCCCGCGTCCGCGGGCATCAGCGCGGCGTCGTACCGCTCCAGCGTCGTGCGGGTGTGACCGGAGCCGGCCCCGGACAGCCGCGTACGGCCGGAGTCCGGTCCGTCCAGCCACGTACGCCCGGACAGCGCGACCACCAGCCGCGCCCGCCGCTCCCCGGACGTGTCCCCCACGTCTCCCACGTCCCCCGGCCGCGACTCGGCGGCGCAGCGGACATAGCTCCCCCGTGCCACCTCCACGATCGCCGTCGCACGCCCACGCCGCAGCATGACATTGAAGTTGACGACCGGCCCGTCCAGGAGGCGGCAGCCGGTCGGTGCGTCGCCGGGGAAGGCGAACGGGCAGTACGGGCCGGGCAGTACGTGGCGGGTGCCGTCGACGGTCAGTTCCAGTCCGGCGCCCTCGGCCACCGTCAGGACGCGGTCCACGCCGGGCAGCGCGGAGTACGGGCCGTCGCGGCCCACCTCGGCCAGGCTCACCCGCCAGTCGAAGGCGTCCCAGCCCGCGCCGGGCGGTGCGGCGGCGATCTCCCGCGTCACCCCGCCGCCGTTGCTCCAGGCCGTCGCCGTCCGCCCGGCCGCACGCAGCACCCGCACCCGTCCCGCCTCTCCCGGTCTCTCCCCCGCCTCAGACCGTCAGGACGACCTTGCCGAACATCTCGCCCTCGGCCAGCTTCGCGAAGCCCTCGCGGGCCCGGTCCAGCGGCAGGGTGGTGTCGATGACGGGCCGGACGCCCTTGGCCGCGCAGAAGTTCAGCAGCGAGGCCAGCTCGTCCTTGCTGCCCATGGTCGAGCCGACGACCTTCAGCTCCAGGAAGAAGATGCGGTTGAGTTCGGTGCGCTCGGGGTGGAAGCCGCTGGTGGCGCCGGAAATGACGAGCGTGCCGCCGGGCTTGAGCGACTTCACCGAGTGCGACCAGGTGGCGGCGCCGACCGTCTCGATCACCGCGTCCACCCGCTCGGGCAGCCGCTCGCCGCTGGGCAGCGCGGCCTCGGCGCCCAGCTCCACGGCGCGCTTGCGCTTGTCCTCGCTGCGGCTGGTGGCGAAGACCCGCAGCCCGGCCGCCGCGCCCAGCACGATGGCCGCGGTGGCCACGCCGCCGCCGGCGCCCTGGACGAGCACGCTGTCCCCGGGCCGTACCCCGGCGTTGGTGAACAGCATCCGGTACGCGGTCAGCCAGGCGGTCGGCAGGCACGCGGCCTCGGCGAAGGACAGCTCCTTCGGCTTGGGCAGCACGTTCCAGGCGGGGACGGTGACCTGTTCGGCGAAGGTGCCCTGGTAGCGCTCGGTGAGGATGGAGCGCGGCTCGTCCGGGCCGACGCCGTGGCCGCTCTGGCCGATCACCGAGTGCAGCACGACCTCGTTGCCGTCCTCGTCGGTGCCGGCCGCGTCACAGCCGAGGATCATGGGCAGCGCCTCCTCGCCCAGGCCCACGCCGCGCAGCGACCACAGGTCGTGGTGGTTGAGGGAGGCGGCCTTGACGTTGACGGTCGTCCAGCCGGGGCGCGCGCCGGGGGCGGGGCGTTCCCCCAGTTCGAGGCCGTTCAGCGGCTGGTCGCGGTCGATGCGGGCGGCGTAGGCAGCAAACATGATCCCAACGTAGGGCGCACGGGGGCCGGGCGGTACCGGACCGCGGTGTGACACGCGCCGCGCCGCGGTCAGTCCCTCGCCGGCGCCGGCGCAGTGAAAAGGCCCCGCCCGGAGGCGAGGCCTTCCCACGGACGCGGGGTCAGCGGCGCGCGACGCCCTCCGCGCGGGCGGCGGCCGCGACCGCCGAGGTGACCGCCGGGGCGACCCGCTCGTCGAAGGGCGACGGGATGACGCACTCGGCGCTCAGGTCGTCGGCGACCACCGAGGCCAGCGCCTCGGCGGCGGCCAGCTTCATGCCCTCGGTGATCCGGCTGGCGCGGACCTGGAGGGCGCCGGCGAAGATGCCGGGGAAGGCCAGCACGTTGTTGATCTGGTTCGGGTAGTCGCTGCGGCCGGTGGCGACGACGGCCGCGTACTTGTGCGCGACATCCGGGTGGATCTCCGGGTTGGGGTTGGCCATGGCGAAGATCAGCGCGTCCTTCGCCATCTTGGCGACCGCCTCCTCCGGCACCGTGCCGCCGGAGACGCCGATGAAGACGTCCGCGCCGTCCAGGGCCGTCTCCAGGGAGCCGCTCAGTCCGGCCTTGTTGGTGAAGGAGGCCAGCTCGCGCTTGACGTCGGTCATGTGCTCGTCGCGGCCGGCGGTGACGATGCCCTTGCGGTCGCACACCGCGACGTCACCGATGCCCGCCTCGACGAGGATCTTGGCGATGGCGAACCCGGCCGCGCCGGCGCCGGAGATGACGGCGCGCAGCTGTCCGAGCGAACGGTTCGTCAGCTGGGCGGCGTTGCGCAGCGCGGCCAGCGTGACCACGGCGGTGCCGTGCTGGTCGTCGTGGAAGACCGGGATGTCCAGGCGCTCCTGGAGCTTGCGCTCGATCTCGAAGCAGCGGGGCGCGGAGATGTCCTCCAGGTTGACGCCGCCGAAGGACGGCGCCATCCGCACGACGGTCTCGACGATCTCGTCGGCGTCGGTCGTCGCCAGGGCGATCGGCACCGCGTCCACGCCGCCGAACTGCTTGAAGAGGATGGCCTTGCCCTCCATCACGGGCAGCGACGCCTCGGCCCCGATGTCACCGAGGCCCAGCACCGCGGTGCCGTCCGTGACGACGGCCACGACCTGGGACTTCCAGGTGTAGTCGTGCACCAGCTCGGGTTCTTCGGCGATGGCGCTGCACACCTTGGCGACGCCGGGCGTGTAGGCGAGGGAGAGGTCCTCGCTGTCGCGCACCGGGACGGTCGCCTGGATCGCCATCTTGCCGCCGCGGTGCAGGAGGAAGGCGGGGTCCTGGCACTGCCGCTGCCCGCCGTCCGGTCCGGAGCCGGGCGCACCCTTGGCGTCCGTGTCCGCGTGCGTGTTGCCGCCGTCATGGGCCTGGGCGGTCTTGGCTGTCACTGGTTCAACCCCTTTGTTCGTCAATCAGTTGAGGGTGTCCACTCCCTGGTCAAGGGGTGGGCGGGCACCGCGTCCGTGCCCTGCGCGACGGATGGCCGTCCCGCGGGGGGAGGTACGGACGCCGGGCGCGCCGCACGCGCGCCCTGAGCCCCGGATGAGGGGTGTAACGAACCTTTCTACCGGACGGGCGCGGGCCCCGACGAGTCGGATTCGTTACCCATGGGTCACCTCTGGGGTCACAACTTCGGCATTAGGGGTGAACACCGCGAACCATAGGAAGTTCCCCGCGCTCTGTCCGTACTGCGAGACGCGGACCCGTACGGCCGGGCCCTTCGCCCTCCAGTTGGCGCGCACCACCCTAGGGACACCTGGGTTGTACGGCTTCGTCCCCCTCCGTTATCCGATTTTGACCTGGACGGCAGTCCGGATAGCGGTGTCCGGATGGCAAGATTCCGTCACCGAACGAGGTCGCGACGCCCGAAGGTGTGTGCCCGGCCCCTGCTCAGTCGGCATCTCCCTCATCCGCAGGAGGATCAGCATGACCGCACGCCCCACCCGTCGCCCGGCCCCCGGCAGGTCTCGTTCAGCCGTGGCCGCCGCGACCGCGGTCGCGGCCTCGCTGCTGCTGCTCAGCGCCTGCGGCGACCAGACCGACGCGGCGATCGCCAAGCGCGAGGCGGCCAAGAACCGCAACCCCGACGCCCCGCTGTACAAGCTCCTGCCCAAGGAGATCCAGGACAAGGCAATGATCCAGGTCGGTTCGGACATCACCTACAAGCCGGTGGAGTTCCGTACCGACGGCAAGGTCACCGGCATCGACCCGGACCTCGCCGCCGCGCTGGGCGAGGAGTTGGGGGTCAAGCTCAACTTCAACAACGCCACCTTCGACACCCTCATGGGCGGCATGAAGTCCAAGCGGTACGACATCGCCATGTCGGCGATGACCGACACCAAGGCCCGCCAGCAGGGCGTGGACAGCACCACCGGCAAGAAGGTCAGCGACGGCGTCGACTTCATCGACTACCTCGACGTCGGCGTCTCGATCTACACGCAGAAGGGCAAGACCCAGGGGATCGACGGCTGGGAAGCGCTGTGCGGCAAGAAGATCGCGGTGCAGCGCGGCACCGTCTCGCACGACCTGGCCAAGGACCAGTCCAAGAAGTGCGAGGAGTCCGGTACGGACGCGATCTCCATCGAGGCGTTCGACAACGACACCGAGGCGCAGACGCGGTTGCGCACCGGCGGCGTGGACGCGGTCTCCAGCGACTACCCGGTCGCGGCGTACGCGGTCAAGACCTCCGGCGGCGGCAACGACTTCCAGCTGGTCGGCGGCGCGCCGGTCAAGGCCGCCCCGTACGGCATCGCGGTGCCCAAGGACAGCCCGAAGCTGCGCGACGCCCTGAAGGCGGCCATGGAGGCCATCGTCAAGAAGGGCAGCTACGCGCAGGTGCTCAAGAAGTGGAACGTCACGGACGCCGCGGTCAAGGAAGTGAAGCTCAACGGCGGCAGCTGAGCGCCTGCCCGAGCCCCGCCCGCCCGCGTGCCCGCCCGGCCGCGCACGGCCCGTCCCTCCCGCCGAACGCTGAAAGGCAACACCCGTGTCAGTTGACGTCGACAAGCCGGCCCAGCCGCCGGCGGACGCCCCGCCGCCCGCTCCCGAGCCGATCAAGGCCATTCCCGTCCGGCACTACGGGCGCTGGGTCGCGGCGCTGGTCGTCCTCGTGCTGCTCGCCCTGCTCGTGCGGGCCTTCGCCGCCGGCAAGGTCAACTGGGGCGCGATACCCGAGTACATGTTCAACGCGGACATCCTGCGGGGTCTGCGCAACACCCTGATCATCACGGTGCTGTCGATGGTCATCGGCATCGTCCTCGGCGTGGTCCTGGCCGTGATGCGGCAGTCGAAGAACCCGGTGACCTCGACGGTCGCGTGGTTCTACGTCTGGTTCTTCCGCGGTACGCCGGTCTACGTCCAGCTGTTCCTCTGGTTCAACCTGGGCCTGGTCTTCCAGTACATCGACATCATGCCGATCTACAAGGACGAGTGGTCGGACTTCATGACCCCGTTCCTGTGCGCGCTGCTGGGCCTCGGGCTCAACGAGGCCGCGTACATGGCGGAGATCTGCCGCGGCGGCCTGCTCGCCGTCGACGAGGGACAGACCGAGGCGGCGCACGCGCTGGGCATGAGCCACGGCAGGACGCTGCGCCGGATCATCGTGCCGCAGGCGATGCGGGTGATCGTGCCGCCGACCGGCAACGAGGTCATCAACATGCTCAAGACCTCCTCGCTGGTCATCGCGGTGCAGTACTACGACCTGCTGCAGTCGGCGCAGAACGTGGGCCGCGACGCCGGTCCCGTGGTGGAGATGCTCGTCCTGGCCGCGGTCTGGTACCTGATCGCCACCTCGGTGCTCAGCGTCGGCCAGTACTACCTGGAGCGCTACTACGCCCGCGGCGCCAGCCGCCAGCTGCCGCCCACGCCGGTCCAGCGGCTGCGGGCCAGGCTGTCCGGCGGTGCCAACCGTTCGTCGGCCGGAGGTGCCGCATGACCAGCAAGTCCACCCCCATGGTCAAGGCCGAGGGCGTCCACAAGTCCTTCGGCACGGCCCACATCCTCAAGGGCATCGACCTGGAGGTCGCGCCCCGTGAGGTGTTCTGCCTGATCGGCCCGTCCGGCTCCGGCAAGTCGACGTTCCTGCGCTGCATCAACCACCTGGAGAAGATCAACGCCGGGCGGCTGTCGGTCGACGGCGAGCTGGTCGGCTACCGGGAGGCCAACGGCAAGCTGTACGAGCTGCGCGACCGCGAGGTGGCCGCGCGCCGCCGTGACATCGGCATGGTCTTCCAGCGCTTCAACCTCTTCCCGCACATGACGGCGCTGGAGAACATCATGGAGGCGCCGGTCCAGGTCAAGGGCGAGTCCAAGGCGACCGCCCGGGAGCGCGCGGGCAAGCTGCTGGACCGGGTCGGCCTGGCCGACAAGGCCGGCAACTACCCCTCGCAGCTCTCCGGCGGCCAGCAGCAGCGCGTCGCGATCGCCCGCGCGCTGGCGATGGAGCCGAAGCTGATGCTCTTCGACGAGCCGACCTCGGCGCTCGACCCGGAGCTGGTCGGCGATGTGCTGGACGTGATGAAGGACCTCGCGTCGGACGGCATGACGATGATCGTCGTGACGCACGAGATGGGCTTCGCGCGCGAGGTCGGCGACTCGCTGGTCTTCATGGACGACGGTGTGGTGGTCGAGTCCGGGCACCCGCGCGACGTGCTGGGCAAGCCGCAGCACGAGCGCACCAAGTCGTTCCTGTCGAAGGTGCTCTGACCCGGCGGGCAGGGCCGTACGCCCCACGCGACGGGCGGTACGTACGGGCGCGGCAGGCGCTCCGGTACGTACCGCCCGATCGCCGGACGAACCGTACGCGCGCTACTTCAGCCCGAGGACCAGTGCGTCCGAGGGCGAGCGCCACACCGCGCGTGCCTCACCGAAACCGGACTCGCGCAGCACCTCGCAGTGCCATGCCACCGAAGGGGTGTCACCGTCGGCGTGCTCGCCGTAGATCTCGAAGCGCTCGGCGGTCGGCCCGGCGAGCACCGGGTCGGCGGCCGCCTTGTCCCACCAGGCACGCCAGTCCAGGGCGCCCGCCGCCTTGGCCTCCTCCTGCCGCGCGTGCCGGAAGGCGCGCTCGGCCGCGTCGATGCGCGGAGTGTCCCCTTCGGGCATGTGGTCGGCGTTCATGAAGACGCCGCCTTCCCTGACCAGCCCGCCGAGCTGCCCGTACAGCCCGCGCAGCGGCCCGGTGTGCATCCAGTGAAGGGCCGTGGCGGTGAGTACGGCGTCGTACGAGTCGTGGGGCAGGGCGTCGGTCCACCGAGGGTTCTTGAGGTCCGCGCGGACGAACGTCACCCGGTCGTCACCCGCGAAGTGTCCGCCGGCGATGGCCAGCAGGGCCGGGTCGAGGTCCACCCCCACGCTGACCGCCTTGGGGAAACGCTTGAGCAGCCGGTCGGAGATACTGCCCGTGCCGCAGGCCAGGTCCAGCACCCGCGGCTCGGTGCCCACCAGGGCCTCGACCATGTCCAGCATCACGCGGAACCGCTCCTCGCGGTCCGGCATGTACCACTCCTGCTGGCGGTCCCAACTGTCCTGCCACCCCTGCCAGTCAGTACCGACGACGGTCTCGGTCATACCGTTACCTCCAGGCCGTAATACCCTCGTAGCAACAACACCTCTTACGAACACTAGACCGCGCCCGTAAGGACTACAAGTGGAACTGGCCTATTACTCGGACTATGCCGTTCGCCTGGTCAACACCGAGCAGCCCGAGCGCGGCGGCGACACCCTGACCTCGGTCGAGGCCGTCCGCGAGCTGTTCGGGCCCGCCCAGCAGATGGCCCGCCGGGCGAACGAGAGCGACGTGACCCGCCTGCGCGGTGTACGGGCCCGGCTGCGCGCCGTCTTCGAGGCGGCGGACGAGGGGGACGAGGTACGGGCGGTGGACCTGCTCAACGCGCTGATGATGGAGTTCCCGGTCAGTCCGCAGGTCTCCGGGCACGAGTTCCGCGACGAGGACGGCCGCCCCAAGTGGCACCTGCACATCGCCGACCACGCGGCCAACGCCACCGCCGGCTACACCGCTACCGCCTCCATGGGCCTGGCCTTCCAGCTCACCGAGCTGGGCGTCGACCGGCTCGGCATCTGCCAGGCACGCCCGTGCCGCAACGCCTACCTCGACACCTCGACCAACCGCTCCCGGCGCTACTGCTCGGACCGCTGCGCGACCCGCGCCAACGTCGCCGCCTACCGGGCCCGCAAGCGCCTGGACAGCGAGCGGTCGGCCCGTACCGGGCGCACCGCCGAGACCACCCAGGACAGCGCGCCCGACAGCGAGCGCTGAACACCGCGCGGCGGCCGCACCCGCACCCAGGCACGCGCGATCACCAGCTCGTCGGGCACCACCCCGAACTCGCGGCTGTCGTTCTCCACGAACGGATTGTCCCCCTGGACCCACCAGCCGCCGTCGCGCCGCTCGACGGCCCGTTTGACGATCAGCAGGTCCTGCCGGAACGGGTGCCGCAGGACGACCACGTCACCCGCCCGCACCACCGCCCCGTACTGCACCACCAGCTGGTCGCCGGGCCGCAGCGTCGGCACCATCGACGGGTTGTAGACCTCGGCCAGGCCGAAGGCCCGCAGCAGTCCGCCGCGCTCCCGCCCGTGCTCCTCCCCCTGCTCCGGCCCGCGCTCTTCCACCCGCTCCGGCATCCCCGTCACACCTCCCGGTCCCAGCCCGGCGACCACCACGGCCCGGACGCCCGTCACCGGTCCCATCCTCCATCAGACCCGGCCCGGAACCGGCCTTTTGCCCTAAGACCCCGAGCCACCCGAGAAAAGCCTTCCCGCGGCGAGTAATCTCGCACCTGAGAAGACGATCACGAGGAAGGACTGAACATGCTTTCCCGCCTGTTCGCCCCCAAGGTGAAGGTCAGCGCCCACTGCGACCTGCCGTGCGGCGTGTACGACCCGGCCCAGGCCCGTATCGAGGCCGAGTCGGTCAAGGCCGTCCAGGAGAAGTACCAGGCCAACGAGGACGCGGACTTCCGTACCCGCGCCGTCCTCATCAAGGAGCAGCGCGCGGAGCTGGCCAAGCACCACGTCTCGGTGCTGTGGAGCGACTACTTCAAGCCGCCGCACTTCGAGAAGTACCCGGAGCTGCACCAGCTGGTCAACGACACCCTCAAGGCGCTGAGCGCCGCCAAGGGCTCCAACGACCCGGCGACCGGTCAGAAGGCCCTGGATTACATCGCCCAGATCGACAAGATCTTCTGGGAGACCAAGCAGGGCTGACCCGCCCCGCGCCACGGCGGCCGCCCGTCCCGGCACCGGGATGCGCGGCCCCCGTGGTCCGCACCAGCACCGCACCCGGTCCGCGGGGCGCCCACCACAGGCGCCCGCGCGGGCCGGGTGCGGCTGTTTCCGTGTTTCCGCACGTTGGCACGTCCGCGTACCCGCCGCCCGGCCCGGCTTTCGATAGGCTCGGAACGTGACGACAGACCGCAGCGCAGCGGACCATTTCGAGGTCGTGGCCCTCGCGTCGTCCGCGGGCGGCATCAAGGCCCTGACCGCAGTCCTCGGCGGCCTGGGACCGGACCTGCCGGTTCCGGTCCTGGTGGTGCAGCACCTCGACCCACGGCACCGCACCATCATCGCCGAGGTGCTCACCCGGCGTACCGCGCTGCGGGTCAAGCTGGCCGAGGCCGAGGAGCGGGCCCGGCCCGGCACGGTCTACATCGCACCCCCCGACCGGCACCTCCTGGTGGGCCCCGGGGGTACGCTGACGCTCTCCGGGAGCGAACTGGTCCACTTCCTGCGTCCCTCCGCCGACCTGCTCTTCGAGTCGGTCGCCGGGGCCTACGGGGCGCAGGCGGTCGGCTGTGTGCTGACCGGGACCGGCAGCGACGGCGCCATGGGGGTGGACGCCATCAAGTCACGCGGCGGCACGGTGATCGCGGAAGATCCCCGTACGGCCGAGTTCAAAGGAATGCCAGAGGCAGCGGTGGGTACGGGATCGGTCGACTTCGTGCTGCCCCTGGAAGAGATCGCCGCGGTGATCCGCGGTCTTGTCGAGACCAAGAGGCAGTGATGGGTCAAGCTCGGGATGTCGAGACGGACGAGGAACTGGAGCAGCTGCTCGGGTTTCTGAGGGACGCCCGCGGATTCGACTTCACCGGCTACAAGCGCTCGTCGCTGGGCCGGCGCATCCGCAAGCGGATGGCGGACGTCGAGACCGAGTCCTACGCGGACTACCGCGACCGCCTGGAGACGAACGCCGACGAGTTCAACGCGCTCTTCAACACCATCCTGATCAATGTGACGTCCTTCTTCCGCGACCCGGACGCCTGGACCTTCCTGCAACGCGAGGTCGTACCCGAGCTGCTCGCGGACACCCCCGCCGACGAGGAGATCCGGGTCTGGAGCGCGGGCTGCTCCAGCGGCGAGGAGGCCTACTCCCTCGTCATCATGTTCGCCGAGGCACTCGGCGTCGAGGAGACGCTGAACCGGGTCAAGATCTACGCCACCGACGTGGACGAGGAAGCGCTGCGCGACGCCCGCTCCGGCCTGTACACGGCGAAGGCGCTGGAACCCCTCTCCCCGGAGCTGCGCGACACCTACTTCGAGCAGAACGGCACCCGTTTCAACTTCCGCACCGACCTGCGGCGCCGGGTCATCTTCGGGCGGCACGACATCACCCGGGACGCCCCGATCTCCCGGCTGGACCTGCTGGTCTGCCGCAACGCCCTGATGTACTTCAACGTCGAGGCGCAGCGGCAGATCATCGACCGGTTCCACTTCGCCCTGCGCGAGCGCGGCTTCCTCTTCCTCGGCAAGGCGGAGATGCTGCTGAACGACGCCGAGCGGTTCGAAGTGCTCAGCATGCGTCAGCGAGCCTTCCGCCGGCGCCCCGGGGACGCCGGTCCGCCGTACCACTCGTCACCGGCGAAGGTCCGGGTGGGGGTGGGCCCCGAGAAGCTGACCACCGCGGCCCGCAGCCGGCAGCTGCGCGACCTGATCCTGGACGCCAACCCCGCCCCGGCCATCGCGGTCGACGGCGAGGGCACCGCCGTACTGATCAACAGCCAGGCGCGGGCCCAGTTCGGTCTGACCTCCAACGACATCGGCCGGCCCTTCCAGGATCTGGAGATCTCCTACCGCCCCGTCGAGCTGCGCTCACTGATCGAGCAGGCCACCCACGAGCGCCGCACCCTGCGGGTCAACGGCGCCGAGCGGCGGGTCGGCGAGGAGATCCAGTACTTCGACATCCTCATCCAGCCGCTGATGGGCTCCAACGGTCTGCTGGCCGCCACCAACATCACCTTCTCCGACGTCACCGTCGCCACCCAGCTGAAGTCGGAGAACAAGCGGGTACGCGAAGACCTGGAGACGGCGTACGAGGAGCTCCAGTCCACCAACGAGGAACTGGAGACCACCAACGAGGAACTCCAGTCGAGCATCGAGGAGCTGGAGACGACCAACGAAGAGCTCCAGTCCACCAACGAGGAGCTGGAAACCACCAACGAGGAACTCCAGTCGGGCAATGAAGAGCTGGAGACGATGAACGAGGAGATGCGCACCCGCACCGAGGAACTGGACGAGGCCCGTGCCTTCCTCGAAGGGGTCGTCACCTCCATCGCCGCGGGCGTGGTCGTCCTCGACAAGGAGCTGAAGGTCAAGAGCTGGAACCGCGGCGCGGTGGACATGTGGGGCCTGCGCCCGGACGAGGTGATCGACGAACCGTTCTTCTCGCTGGACTTCGGGCTGCCCACCGAGATGCTGCGCCCGGCCGTGGAGAAGTGCCTGGAGTCCGGCAAGCGGACGTCGCCCTCGCGGGTCTCGGCCGTCAACCGGATCGGACGGCCCATCACCTGCAACGTGCTCTGCTCCCCGTTCGACCGGCACAACGGCGGGGTCGTCCTGCTGCTGGAGGCGGACCGCGGCGATAGCGGCGACTGAGCGCCACCATGGGCGTACGCTGAGAACATGGTTTGGGGCCACCGCAGGGACGTCCAGGCACAGCTGGCGCGTCGCCGTGCGGCCAGGGCACGCCAGCGCGCTGAGCATGCCGTGGTCTGCGCCGAACAGCAGGAGATCCTGGCCGCCTCGGCCGGCGGGGACCTCCACCTCCATCTGGCGGACGCCTACCGGCGGTCGGCGGAGTGCCACCTGTCCTCGGCGCGCCTCCAGGACGCCTACGCCGACCGCTTGTCCGCGTGGCACGGGGACGAGACCAGCCGCCCGCGCTTCATGACCGGCGTCGCGGAGGCGTGCGGGACGACGAGCGCGGCGCTCACCCTGATGGGCTCCGACCACGACCAGCTCTCCGTCGCCTCGTCGGACGCGTCCGCCCGGGCCGCGCAGGACCTGGAATTCGTGCTCGGCGAAGGTCCGGCGCACGACGCCTCGGTGGGCGGCTGCCTGGTCTCGGCGGCCGGCCGGGCCATCGAGAGCCGCTGGCCCGCCTACGGACCCGCGCTGGCCTCCCTGGGCATCCGCGAGGTGCTCACGGCTCCGTTGCGGGCCGAAGGCAGCTGCATCGGCGCGCTCGCGGTCTTCGACCCGGGCGGCGGCACGGCCGCCGCCGACACGCTCACGGTGATCGCCGACGCACTGACCCGTACGGTGCTCCTCGGCCCCGACGCCGACCCCGAGCTGTACGAGGACGCCGACCACCGGGACTGCATCCAGCAGGCCGCCGGAATACTCTCCGTCCAGGCCGGCTGCCGGGTACAGGACGCGCTCGCCATGATCAAAGCGCGCGCTTTCGCCGACGGGCAGCCCCCGGACGCCATCGCCGAGCAAATCGTACGCGGCACGCTGAAACTCGCCCAGGGCAGCTGAACCCACCGAGGGGACCCCAACCCATGACCCCAGCTCCGCTCCACCTCGCCTCCGTCTTCGTGGAGCTGGCGGGCGGCGGAGGGCAGGGGGCGCCCGGCGTCCCCTCGCTGCTGAACCGGCTCACCGACCGCAGCAAGGAACTCCTCGCGGTCCGGGCGACGGCCGTGACCTTCTCCCCCCGGGCCCGTGCCGCCCCCTGGGTGGCGGCCTCCGACGCCGACGTACGCCGCCTCGAAACGGACGCGGTCGCCTGGGGCGAAGGCCCCGGCCCCGCCTGCCACCGCACCGGCCGGGCGCTCGGCGGTACGGCCCTGAGCGGAGCGGTGGCCCGGCAGCGCTGGCCCCGCTACGCGCCCCGCGCGCTCGCACTGGGCTGCACCCACACCGCCGCCCTGCCGATACGGGGTCATACCGGCCCGGTCGGCGCCCTGGTCCTGCTCGCCACCCGCCAGACCGCGCTGACCGGTGACCTGATGGCACTGGGCCAGTCGCTCGCCGACTTCGCCGCCGTGACGCTGCTGCGCGAGCACGAGGTGGAGGCGAGCCGCACCCTCGCCGCCCAGTTGGAACACGCCCTGACCACCCGGGTCGTCATCGAACAGGCCAAAGGAGCGCTCACCGCGCGGCACGACCTCTCCCCCGACGCCGCCTTCACCGTCCTGCGCGGCTACGCCCGTTCCCACCGGCGGCTGCTGACCGACGTGGCCCGCGAGGTGGTCGAGGGCGGGCTCGACCCGGAGTAGCGTCGCGCGCGCTCCGGGCAGGCCGTCCCGCCTGACCCAGCCCGGCGGGCACGCCCGCCGTCGTCCTCCAGGAGACGGCCGTACGCACCGGGTCGGGTCCGGCCTTCGCCTCACGTCCCGATCGGCAACGGCCCGTCGTGCCGTACGAGCCACTCGCGGTACGCGGTGCTCTCCCAGGCCACTTCCATGTAGGAGGCGGTCAGGTCGGCGAAGAGGGCGTCGGCGGGGACGGCCGGGGCGGCGCCGGGACGGTGGGCCATGAAGAGCCGGACGGCCAGCGGGTCGCCGCGCAGCGGGCGGACGACCATGCCGTGCCGGGGCCGGGAGGTCGGCTGGCAGGGGGCGACCACCTCGCCGGCCGCGACCAGGTCGGCCGCCGTGAGGTAGTCCCCGTGCACCACCCGGGGGTCCAGGCCCGCGGCCGCGAAGACCCGGCGCAGCCCCGTCCACTCGCCGTCCACCGACGGGTCGACCATCCACTGGTCACCGGCCAGCTCGGCGAGTTCGACCACCGGGTGGCGGGCCGCCGGGTGGTCGGCCGACAGGGCGACGAACTGCGGCTCCCGGGCGATCAGTTCCCGCTCGACGAGCCCGTCGGGCCGGCGCAGCGGCGCTCCCTCCACCTCGTGCACGAAGGCGACGTCGAGCTGGCCCAT
This sequence comes from Streptomyces monomycini, assembly GCF_022271435.1. Classification (GTDB taxonomy): domain Bacteria; phylum Actinomycetota; class Actinomycetes; order Streptomycetales; family Streptomycetaceae; genus Streptomyces; species Streptomyces monomycini. The sequence goes on from NZ_JAFIQY010000044.1 coordinate 37,114, forward strand.
CGCCACCATCTGCAACAGCGCGTTGGCGGACACGTCGATACGGATGGCGGTGTCCGTGTCCGGCAGCCTGGCCCGCAGCCGTCGCAGCCAGCCCGCCACCGCCCGGCTGCTGGTGCTGCCGATGCACAGCCGGGATCCGCCGGCCCGCAGGGAGGCGGAGGCGATCTCGTCGACCAGTGCGCGCATGTCGGCCACTATCGGCCGGGCCCGGCTCAGCACCGAGTGCCCCAACGGCGTCGGCCGGCTGCCGGTCCGCTCGCGGAAGAACAACTGGCCGCCCAGGGCGTTCTCGATGCGGCGGAGCTGGGTCGTCAGGGAAGGCTGGGTCATGCCCAGCTGCCGCGCGGCCTTGCGTACGCTGCCCGCGTCGGCGATCGCGCACAGCGCACGAAGGTGCCTCACTTCGAGCTCCACGACCGGAGCATAACGACGTTTGCGCACGTCACACCAGACTCTTCGGGCACGCTCGGTCCGGCTTCCCCCTGGGGGTATCACCTGGTGCTATCACCACATGGCATCTCCGCGCCCTGGGTGATCTCGAACAGACTCTCCGGCACCAAGAGTTCATCCGCAGGGCCCCGGCCGCCGCCCCACACGGCGGCCGTACGGCCCCACGGACGATAAGGAGTCCCCCCCACATGAGATCTCCCAAGACGGCTCTGTCGGCAGCACTGGGCCTGGGCCTCGCCGCCACGCTGGCCGCCGCGGCCCCCGCGACGGCGACCACCGTCTCCGCCGCCCCCCAGACCCACCGGGTCACCGCCGCCGCGTACGCCGGTTCGGCCGCCGAGCAGGCCGACACCAAGGCGTTCTTCCAGGCCGTCATGAAGTCGGTCAAGGCCAAGCAGGCGGCCCACCCGAACCTGAAGGCCGTCACCGTCACCTACGACGCGAGCGCGGCCCCCACGTTCAAGAGCCAGATAGCGAAGAGCGCCCAGATCTGGAACGGCGCGGTGCAGAACGTCAAGCTCCAGGAAGGCAGCGGCGGCGACTTCCAGTACCGCGAGGGCGACGACGCGCGCGGCTCCTACGCCAGCACCGACGGCCACGGCAAGGGCTTCGTCTTCCTGGACTACAAGCAGAACCAGGAGTACGACTCGACCCGCGTGACCACGCACGAGACCGGCCACGTGCTGGGCCTGCCGGACCACTACGAGGGTCCGTGCAGCGAGCTGATGTCCGGCGGCGGCCCCGGCCCGTCCTGCACGAACTCCCAGCCGGACCAGACCGAGCGGGCCAAGGTGGACCAGCTCTGGGCCAACGGCCTCCAGGGCATACGTCCCTGACGGTCCGCGCCCCCGGCAGGTCCGGTAAGGCGTGACAACGCCACGGCCCCCGGAAACTACGGCGCGCGAGCGCCGCGGTCCGACAACGTCTACGCGCGCGGCGGGCTCCCCGGAGCCCTGCCGCGCGCGTACGCGTTCCGCGCCGCGCGCCCGGCGGTGTTCGTACCGTTGCGCCGTGCCTCAGTGCGCCAGCTCCCTGCTCCACGCCTCCAGTTCCGGTTCTCCGTCGTCTGACCGGCGCAGCCGGCCCGTGGGCTGCCACCCCCACGCCCGTACCGCGGAGCGCGCCGCACCGTTCGCCGTCTCGACGAGGGTGACGACCGCCGTCGCGTTGCTGCGGATCAGCAGGGTCTCCTGGAGCCGGGTGGCGACGTGGCCGCGCCGGTGCGCGGGCAGCACCATCAGCTCGGCGACGACGAACACCCGCCCCGACGCGGTCAGTTCCTCCAGCTCACGCGGTACCTGTCCGTTGAAGCCGTGCCACCACCGGCCGTCCCGCTCGGCGGGGAAACCGTAGGCACAGCCGACCAGCGCCGGGTCGCTGGCGATCACCATCTCGAAGCCGGGGCGCTGGATGTGCTCCGCGAACCGCTGCAGAAAGGCCCCCCGTCCGCGGAACTCCTCGCCCGAGGGGCCGCGGTACGCCTCGACGTACAGGTCGGCGACGGCCTCGCGTTGTGCCTCGGCCTGCCACCTGGTCAGGCGCCGTAAGAAGACTTCTGCCATCCGGTCCTCCACAGGGTCCAGGAAATCACCTTCGGTTGAGGAAGTACTCCATGACGAGGCCGCTGTCGAGCGTGCCGTCGACGACCTGGCGGGCCAGGTCCGGCAGCCGTCGGCGGTGGGCCCGGGCATAGGCCCGGAAGACCGTGAACGCCTCGTCCACGGTCGTCGTCCAGCGTTCGGCGAGCATGCCTTTGGCCTGTTCGATGACGACACGGGAGCTGAGCGCGTGCTGCAGCTGGGTCCGCTCGGCGTGGCTGCGCTCCAGGCTCTTGCACTGGACGGCGGTGACGGCCAGCAGGTCGGCCAGGGAGCGGACGAAGGCGCCGTCCTGCTCGCCGAGCGGTGCGGCGGTGCCGGAGAAGAGCGCCAGGACGCCGACGGTCCGGGAGCGCAGGCGCATCGGCAGGGCGTGTGCCGTCACATGGCCCCGTTCCCGCGCGAGGGCGGTGAAGTGCGGCCAGCGCGCGGCGGTGCGCGGGTCGGACAGGGCGATGTCCGTCTCGGCGGTGCCGCTGCGGTAGCAGTCGTCGTACGGGTCGCAGGCGTCCTGCGGGCCGTCCGGGCCGAGCAGCCGGGCGGTGTCGCCGGACTCGGCGACCACCCGCAGCCGGTGGTGCGCGTCGGCGAGGAGCACGGCGGCCGCGTCGGTGCCGAACAGGGCGGCGCAGTGCGCGCACAGACGGCTCAGCAGTTCCCCGCAGTCGACGTCGCCGACGAGTCCCTCGGGTAAGTCCGCCCACACCTGTGTCAGGGGTTCTTCACGGGCCATGGAAACCATCCCTTCCGCCTTCGACCGGTCGTGGCCCGTGTCCATCGTCTCTCGGATCGAAGCCGCACGGCTACTATGCCTCCGGCAAGCCTCCGGCGGGAGACCGCCTGCACCGTGGACCTCGGGTTCTGTGGCCGAGCCCCCGGTGGGGGCGCCGGACACGCGGGCTACGGCGAGCAGTTCGCCATCTGGTCGCAGCGTGCGTCCCGCACGCTCGCGTAGCGGGGGAAGCGGCCGGTCAGCCGGGTCGCCCTGAGCAGGATGGCGATGCCGCGGTGGGCGTGCACGACGCGCAGCCAGCCGCCCTGCTCGACGGCCCAGCTCTGCGCGGCGCACAGTTCCCGTAGCCCGGAGCAGTCCATGAAGGTCACCGCCCCGAGGTCGACGATCACCCGGGGCGGGCCGGTGGCGCGACTGTGCCCGCGCCGCAGCAGGGTGCGCAGGCGCGGGGCCGTCATGAGGTCCAATTCCCCTTCGGGCCGTACGACGTTGATTTTGTTGACACCGATCCGGTGGTGAAGGTCCATAGCGATCCCGCCCCTGAAATCAAACATGCCGCACTGACTGTTCTTCGTGCGAACCGGGGTCCGGGGCACCGCGCCATCAGCGTATTCCGGCTGGGCGTCGGGCGGCGGTGAAGAAAGGTTCCGTTCGAAACTCGGCCTCATTCGTTCACTCGCACGGGGGCCGCGTCGCACGGGCGAGCGCCATCCGGCCCACCCGGCCCGCCCGGTCACCCCCGTACCACTCCGGGCCCGCACAGACCTGCTCGAACCTGTTCAGACCTGCGCAGGGCCGCTCAGCCCCACAGCGCTTCGGCGAGAGCCGCACCGGCGGACACCGCGGCGAGGCCGGCGGCCACACTCGCCGCCACATTGGCGGCAGCCCGCCACCGCGCCCCGTCGGCGGCCAGCCGCAGCGTCTCGTACGAGAAGGTCGAGTACGTCGTCAGCGCTCCGCACAGGCCCGTCCCGAGCAGGAGGTACAGGTCCGAGGAGGCGGCGCCCGCCGCCACGGCACCGGTGACCAGGCCCAGCACCAGCGAACCCGCGACATTGACCGTGAACGTCCCCCAGGGGAAGGCCGTGCCGAGCCGGGACTGCACGAAACGGTCCGTCAGGAAGCGCAGCGGCGCACCGGCCATCCCGCCGGCCACCACGAGCAGCCAGTTCACCGCGCACCTCCGCGCCGGGTCAGGGCGTACCGGGTGCCCGCGTGCGCGGCCCACACCGCCGCCAGCGCGGCGAGCAGGGTGGCCGCCAGGTAGGCCAGGCCGAGCGGGAGCCGTCCGGTGTCGGTCAGATGCCGGACGTCCGCGGTGTACGTGGAGAAGGTCGTGAACCCGCCGAGGACGCCGGTGCCGAGGAACGGGCGCAGCAGCGGGTGGGGCGCGCCCCGCTCGGTGATCAGCGCCATCAGGACGCCCATCAGCGCGCAGCCGACGGCGTTGACCAGGAGGATCGTCGCGGGGAACGTCCCGGGGGCGGTGGGCCACAGCAGCGTGGCCCCGTACCGGAGGGCCGCGCCGACGCCGCCGCCGAGCGCGATTGCGCCGACGGCCGGCCATTGGCCCTGCCAGGGGGGCTGTGTACGGGAGTGGGCCGGGGCCGGGCGCTCTGCGGACGGCTCGGAAGCGCCGGTATGCGGGGAAGGCCGACCGGCGACGTGCGGGTCGGCGGCGTGCGCACCGGCAGGGTGCGGGGCGGATGAGCCGGGTGTGGCGTCGGTCGTCGCCGGGCGGGGGGCTCCGGTGGTCATACGTCTCCTACTCGCGCGGTGCGTGCAAGCAGGGACCGTTGGCGGCCTCGGACGGCCGCGGTTGGGGTCCGGCGGGCCCCACCGCCGGGCGGTGATCCGCGGATCACCGGCGCTTTCAGAGTAAACCCGGCTGTTTGACACCGCCAAACATGGGATGTTCCCATCACCGGTGGAATCGAGGGAGAGGACGGCGACCATGCCGTTGCGCAGCACCGCCCGCACCAGCCTGGTGGACCTGGTCATCGAGCAGATGGAACAGCTCATCACCGACGGCGAATGGCAGGTCGGCGGAAAGATCCCCGCCGAACCCGTCCTCGTCGAGACGCTCGACGTGGGCCGCAACACCGTCCGCGAGGCGGTCCGCGCCCTTGTGCACACCGGGATGCTGGAGCCGCGGCAGGGCGACGGTACGTACGTACGCGCCAACAGCGACTTCGGCGCGGCCGTGCAACGCAGACTGCGCCGGGCCGCCGACCTGGAGGCGTACGAGGTCCGGGCCTCCCTGGAACGCGACGCGGCCCGCTACGCGGCGCTGCGCCGCACCGACGACGACCTCGCGGCGCTGCGGGCCGCCCTCGCCGAACGCGACCGCGCCTGGGAGAACAGCGACGTCACCGCGTTCATCGACGCGGACATGCACTTCCACCGGACCGTCGCGGCCGCGGCCCACAACAGCGTCCTCGCGGAGCTGTACGAGCACCTCAGCGACGCCCTGCGCGCCGCCCTCCAGGCCGTCGTCCGCAGGCCGCTGCCCGATTCCGTCCGCCACCAGTTCGACGCGCACACCGCCATCGTCGACGCCATCGAGGCCCAGGACCCGGACGCCGCCGAACAGGCCGCGCTGGCCCACCTGACCGAGGCCATGGACGCGCTGCGCGCCACCCGGCCCGACGACGAGGCCCCAGCGGCTCCCCGCGCACGCGAAGCAAGCCCAGGAGAAGAAGACCATGCATGACGACGGACCGGCCGCCACCGTGAGCGCCGCCGGCACCGGCACCAGCACCGGCGGTGCCGCGCGGCCGGACGCACCCGCCGACGGACCCACCGACGGACCCGCCGACGCACGTGCCGACGCACCTGCCGGGGGTGCCGCACCGCCCGCCCCCGCGCCGGGCGCCACCGGACGCCGCGCCCTCTACCTGGGCGCCGGCGTCATCCTGCTCGCCCTCAACCTGCGCCCCGCCCTCGTCGCCGTGTCCCCGCTGGCCGGCACCATCCGCGACGCGAGCGGCATGTCGGCCGCGGCCACCAGCCTGCTGACCGCGCTGCCGCTGCTCTGCTTCGGCCTGCTCGCCCCGATCGCGCCGCGGCTCGGCCGCCGCTTCGGCATGGAACGCTCGCTGCTCGGCACCATGGCGCTGATCTGCGCGGGTACGGCGCTGCGGCTACTGGACTCGGTGGTGGCGCTGTTCGCCGGCACGATCGTCATCGGCGCGGGCATCGCCGTCGCCAACGTCCTGCTGCCCGGCCTGATCAAGCGCGACTTCGCGGCCAGGTCCGGGCTGATGACCGGGCTCTACTCCATGTCGCTGTTCGGCGGTGCGGCCCTGGCGGCCGGTGTCACCGTGCCGGTGCAGCGCGCGGCCGGACTGAGCTGGCAGGCCACACTGGCGTGCTGGGGCTCGCTGGCGGTGATCGCGCTGGTGGTGTGGCTGCCGCAGACCCGCAGCCGTACGCGGACCTCCGCCTCCGCCGCCCGTGAGGCGGCCCACCCCGTACGCGGCCTGTGGCGCTCCCCGCTGGCCTGGCAGGTCACCGCGTACATGGGCCTCCAGTCGCTCAGCTACTACGCGGCGGCCGCCTGGCTGCCGACCATGCTCACCGACGCCGGGCTGAGCGCGGGCGACGCGGGCTGGATGCTGTCGTTCTCCTCGCTGCTGGGCATCGTGGGCTCCTTCCTCGCCCCGGTGATCGTCGGCCGACGGCTGCCGGCCGGTGCGCTGGCCACGGTCGGCGCGGTGCTGTGCGCGGCCGGTTTCGCCGGGATGCTGGCCGCCCCGGCCGGCGGCGCGTACGTGTGGATGACGCTGCTGGGCCTCGGCCAGGGCGCGGCGATCAGCCTGGCCCTGCTCTTCATCGTCCAGCGCGCCCCGGACATCCGGCACACCGCGCAGCTGTCCAGCATGGCCCAGTGCTTCGGCTACATCCTGGCGGCCACCGGCCCCGCGGTCCTCGGCGCCGTGCACGACGCCTCGGGCGGCTGGACGGTACCGGTGGCCGTACTCCTGGCACTGCTCGTCCCCCAGGTAGTCATGGGCCTCGGCGCCGCACGCCCGCGGCATGTGGCCGGGCGGTGAGCCGGTGGGGCGCCGGGGGCCGGGGGGCGGGGCCCGGGGGCGGGCGGTGCCTCCGGTAGGTCGCCGGGCTCCGGGACGTCGAGGGGCGGTGACCCGGTATGTCGCTGGGCCCCGGGATGTCGAGGGGCGGCGACCCGGTACCTTGCTGGACCCCGGAATGTCGGGCGGGCGGTGACCCCGGTACGTCGCCGGGCCCCGGAATGTCGAGGGGCGGTAACCGGGTACGTCGCTGGGCCCCGGAATGTCGGGCGGGCGGCGACCCCGGTACGTCGCCGGGCCCGGGCGGGGACAAGGCCGGACGCTGACCCGGCCCTCGCCGGACGCCGACCCGGCCCTCGGCGGACGCCGACCCGATACGTCGCCGGGGTCGGTACGTCGCCGAGCGGTAGCCCGGTACGTCGCCGGGCCTCGGTACGTCGCCGGGACACAGGCTGTCGCCGGACGCTGCCCCGCTACTCGCCGGGAGCTGCCTCCGGTAAGTTGCCGGGCCCCGGCACATCGTCGAACGCCGCCCCAGCACTGGCCGGACCCCGTGTGCCGCCAGGGCGCCGCCCCGGCGCTCACCGCACCCGGAATGCCATCGGATGCCGCTCGGGCTCCCACCGGCCCCCGGTGTGCCGCCGGGCGTCGCCCCGGCGCCTCACCGCGCGCCGCCTCCCGTACGGACGCGCCGGAGTGGGCCGGTCCGTACGGGCGGGAGGTGTGCGGAGCCGCCGTCATGCCTCCCGCCTCGCCGTACGGCCGGTCCATACTGGTGCGGTGTCGGTGATCAGCAACCTTCGTAAAGCGGTCCGGCTGCCGCAGCAGCAGCGCCGTGGTGTCGACCTCAGCCACCCCGCGCGGTCACCGCTGGGCACCGCCGTGGTGAACTGCGCCGTCTACGAGAACGGGGTCCGCCAGCCCGGCGACCACCCGGCCGAGGACGCCGTCCGCCGGGTCCGCGGCTCCGGCGACGGCTTCGTGTGGATCGGACTGCACGAGCCGTCGGAGAAGGAGTTCGCCGGCGTCGCCGACCTGTTCGGACTGCACCCGCTGGCCGTCGAGGACGCGGTGCACGCGCACCAGCGGCCGAAGCTGGAGCGCTACGACGACTCGCTGTTCACCGTGTTCAAGACGGTCTGTTACGTGGACCACGACCGGCTCACCGAGTCCAGCGAGGTGGTGGACACCGGCGAGATCATGGTCTTCACCGGCGCCGACTTCGTCATCACCGTCCGGCACGGTGGCCACGGCTCGCTCGGGCCGCTGCGCGAACAGCTGGAGGCGGACCCGGAGCAGCTGGCCATCGGCCCCTCCGCGGTGCTGCACGCCATCGCGGACCTGGTCGTGGACGACTACCTGGACGTCGCCGCCGCCGTGCAGGACGACATCGACGACGTCGAGAGCGAGGTCTTCGCCGAGAGCCCGCGCCGCACCCGCGACGAGGAACGGCGCGGCGGCACCAAGGGCCCCGGCACCGGCGCGGGCCGCATCTACCAGCTCAAGCGGGAACTGCTGGAGCTGAAACGGGCCGTGGCGCCGCTGGCCCGCCCGATGCAGGCCCTGGCCACCCAGCCGATGGCGCTGGTGGACCCGCACATCACCACGTACTTCCGCGACGTGTCGGACCACCTGGAGCGGGTCACCGAGCAGATCAACGCCTTCGACGAACTGCTCAACTCCATACTCCAGGCGCACCTCGCGCAGATCACCGTGGCCCAGAACGAGGACATGCGGCGAATCAGCGCCTGGGTCGCGATCCTCGCCGTCCCGACGATGGTGTGCGGCATCTACGGCATGAACTTTGAGTACATGCCGGAGAAGCACTGGACCTTCGGCTACCCCCTGGTCATGGCCGCGACGGTCACGCTCTGCTTCCTCATCCACCGGGGCTTCAAGCGGAACGGGTGGCTGTAGGGCGCCTGACGCCTCCTCTCCTGACACGGGCTCCTCAGGCCAGATATCCGTCCGGGCGGACCAGGAAGGTGTCGCCGGGCTTCGCCGCATAGCCCGCGAAGGCGTGGCCCTCGGCATCGACGACATACCGTCCGCGGCCGCGCCGTCCACCGTCGGATATCTCGCGGCTGGGCTCCTCGCCGGGTCGCAGTACGGCGTAGGCGTGCTCCTCCTCCGGAGCGGGCGCGCCGAAGACCAGCCGGGTGAAGTGCGGGCCGCGGAAGAGGTCGAAGAGGCGGACATGCTTGCCGTCCGCGTCGAGCAGCGGGGCGTCCGGGGCGCGGTCGCCGGTGACGAGGACACCGGTGGCGTCCGGGGCCCGGTAGGTGATGTCGAGGCCGTAGCCCTCCTCGCCGCGCTTGTGGGCGTCGGCGCTGCCCTCGACGTACTTGTCCAGCAGGTCGGTGCTGAGGCCGAGGACGCGGGCCGCGACGGCCCGCCGCTCGGTCTCGTAGCTGTCCAGGGCGGTCTCCGCGGCCAGCTTCCAGCCCAGGTTGTAGGCGTCCTGCACGCCGGTGTTCAGGCCCTGTCCGCCGGTCGGCGGGTGGACGTGCGCGGCGTCGCCGGCCAGGAAGACGCGCCCGACCCTGTACCGCTCGGCCAGCCGTACATTCGGCCGCCACACCGTCGACCAACCGTGTCCGGTCAGGCGCACACCGGCCGAGAACCGGTCGAGGGCGGCCTGCATCGTCTCCAGGGAGGCGTCGTCGCCCTCGACCAGCGGCGAGATGAACTGGAACTGCCCGGTGCCGGGCAGCGGGGTCAGCGCGACACCCGCCACGGGGTGGTCCTCCGCGGCGAACCAGTGGCCGGACGTGAGGTCGAGGTCCGGCGCCGTCACATCGCCGACCAGCGCGCGGAAGGTCTCGTCGGTGGTGCCGGGGAAGGCCACACCGATGGCCTTGCGGACGGAGCTGGCGCCGCCGTCGGCGCCCACGAGGTAGTCGAAGCGGGCCGCCTCACCGGTGGCCAGCCGCGCGGTCACCCCGTCCGCGTCCTGTTCCAGGCCGGTCAGTGCGGTGTCCAGCTCGACGCGGACGCCGAACTCCCGCAGCCGCGCCCGCAGTATCCCCTCGGTCTGCGACTGGCCGAGCACCCACGGATTCGGACACGGCACGCCGGGCCGGGGCTCGCGCAACTCGGCCATCCAGTGCTCGCCCACGAACCGGCCGCCGAGGTGCACGCGCAGCGGCGCCGGCGGCGCCCCGGCGGCCCGTACGGCGTCCAGCACACCGAGGTCGTCGAAGACCTCCAGCGTGCGCGGCTGAAGGCTGTCACCGCGCGATCCGTCGAAGTACGCGGTCGCCTTGTCGACGACCCGCACCCCGACGCCGCGCCGGGCCAGTTCGATCCCCAGGGTCAGCCCGGTCGGGCCGCCGCCCACCACCAGCACTCGCATGATGAATCTCCATTCGCTGAATGTGCATTCATCGTGAGGCTGCTAGCGTGCGATGTCAAGAGAGCTGGAGGAGACGTGAAGCGCGCGGAGCAGGCGGTCGAGACGAGGGCGGCGCTGATCGAGGCGGCCAAGCGCCTGTTCGCCGACCGCGGCTACCTGAACACCAAGATCACTGACATCACGACGGAGGCCGGCCGGGCCGCCGGCTCCTTCTACCGCCACTTCACGAGCAAGGAAGACCTGCTCAGGGCGCTGCTGGACGAACTGTCCGCGGCGAGCGACGCCTACGCCGGAACCGACCAGCACAAGTCGGACTTCACCGACCCGGAAGCGATCCGCTACCACGTGGCCAGCTGCTGGCGCGTGCACCAGGAGCACGCGGCGACCATGGTCGCACTGCGCCAGGCGGCGCTGGTCAGCGAGGACTTCACCCGCACCTTCGACCAGTTCCGCCGCGCCCAGCTCGAAGACCTGGCCGACCACCTGGAACACGTACAGAACCTGCCGGCCTCCCCCGAGACCACCCTGCTGATGATGAGCGCGATGCTGGACGCACCCGCGCAGCTGCTGCCCGGGATGACCGAGGACGAGGCCATCGAGGCGACCACCCGCTTCCTCTACCGCGCGCTGAACGGCAGGGACTACACGCCGTAGGTACGGGCGCGCGGTCCCTGCCGATGAAGGGCCGGCAGGCCGAGTGGGAGCCGGTGAAGGGCTGATGGGGCCGGCGGGAGGCCGTCCGGGTCAGTGGACCAGCGTGCGCTCGGCGTCAGAGGTCCGGCGCCCGTCCTCGGGCCCGGCCCCGGCGGGCAGCTCCGCTCCCCCGCCCGTACCCGTACCGGGCTCGTCCGCCGTACCGGGGTCCTCCGCCGTACCGGGCCGGCCGGCCGTTCCGGACCGACCCGCCGTACCGGACTCGTCCGCCGTACCGGATCCACCCGCCATACGGGTCTCCCCGCCCGTACGCGGCTTCCCCGGCAGCAGGAACAGCAGCAGGAAGATGACCACCAGTCCGGCCGCCACCCACCACAGCGAGGTGACCGTCGCGTCGACGACCGCCGCCCTCGGGTCCCGGCCGGCCGCTCCGTCGAGGACACCGAAGAAGGCCACCGACGACAGACCGAGCCCGAACGCCATGCCCAGCTGACTCGTGGTGTTGAAGACCCCGGACGCCGATCCGGAGTGTTCGGACGGCACCTCGGAAAGGGCCGCGTCGGTGATCGGCGCGACGATCAGGCCCATGCCGCCGCCCATCAACAGCAGGGCCGGAGCCATCTGCCAGGACGTCAGGTCCGTGCCGTACCGCGAGGCCCCGGCGATGTAGAGCAGCACACCGCAGAGCATGATCAGCGCGCCGGCCTGCATCACCTTGCGTCCGAAGCGCGGTATCAGCTTCTGTACGGAGACACCGGCCGCCGCCGAGCAGGCGACCGAGAACGGCACTCCGGTCAGCCCGGAACGCAGCGGGCTCCAGCCCAGGCCGAGCTGCATGCACAGGGTCCAGACGAGGAAGAACAGCCCCGAGAGCGCCCCGAACGTGAGCTGCACCCCGGCACCCGCGACGAACGTCCGGAGCCTGAAGAGGGAGAGTTCGACGAGCGGCGAGCCGTCCTTGCGGGCCTTGGCGCGCTCGTACCGTACGAAGGCGGCGAAGACGAGCGGACTCGCAGCCATCGACACGAAACCCCATGCGGGCCAGCCCATTTCGCGGCCCTGGGTGAGCGGATAGAGCACCATCAGGAGGGCGAGCGCGGCGAGGACCATGCCGCCGAGGTCCAGACGCAGCGCCTTGGGAGCGCGGGACTCGGCGATGAAGCGGCGCCCCAGGAGGATGCCGGCGACGCCGACCGGCAGGTTGATCAGGAAGATCGGCCGCCACTGGAGACCGAGGATGTCCCACTGCGTCAGCAGCGCGCCGATCAGCGGACCGCAGACCGCGCCCAGCCCTATGACGGCGCCGAACATGCCGAAGACCTTGCCGCGTTCGTGCGGAGGGAAGGTGACGTGGATGATCGCCAGCACCTGCGGCACCATCAGCGCGGCCATCGCGCCCTGGAGGACGCGGGCGGCGATCAGCATCCCCGGGTCGGCGGCGATGCCGCACAGCGCGGAGGCGACGGTGAAGCCGCCCATACCGAGCAGGAAGAGCCGGCGGCGGCCGTGGATGTCGCCCAGCCGGCCGCCGGTGATCAGGCCGACGGCGAAGGCCAGCGCGTAGCCGGCGGTGATCCACTGGACGGCGCCGAACGTGGCGCCGGTGTCCCGCTGGATGCTGGGCACGGCGATGTTGACGATGGTCGCGTCCACCAGGTCCATGAACGCGGCGGTCAGCACGACGGCGAGCGCGATCCAGCGCCTGCGGCCGGTGGCGTCGGCCGGGCCGGACGTGCCGGGTACACCGGCCGGGCCGCTCGCGCCGGGCGTACCGGAGGTATCAGCCGGATCGCCCACACCGGGCGGATCGCTCGCACCAGGCATACCAGGCGGGTCGGACGCACCGGGCATGCCGGGGGCGGTCGTGGGCGGGGTGGGCATGCGGTGACTCCTGGGGTTTTCAGGACGGGAGCGGAGCCCGGGGGCCCGGACACCCGGGTCTTCCGGGGCAGGCCTCGACGGGCAGACCTCGACTTTACGGTCCGTATAGGACAGCTCCGGTCCTACTGAACCCGGCATCATCGACGGCATGAGCGAGACCTCGGCACGCCTGCTGAACCTCCTGTCCCTTCTCCAGACACCCCGCGAATGGCCCGGCAGCGAACTGGCCGGCCGCCTACGGGTCACCACCCGCACCATCCGCCGCGACATCGAGCGGCTGCGCGACCTCGGCTACCCGGTGCACGCCACGATGGGCGCGGAAGGCGGTTACCGGCTCGCGGCGGGCACCGCGATGCCCCCGCTGCTGCTGGACGACGAGGAGGCGGTGGCCATCGCCGTCGGGCTGCGCTCGGCGGCCGGCCACACCGTCGACGGCATCGAGGAGGCGTCCGTACGGGCCCTCGCCAAGCTGGAACAGGTCCTGCCGTCCCGGCTGCGGCGGCGGGTGGGCACACTGGGGACCGCCACCGTACCGATGCCCGCCGGGGACGGCCCGACCGTCGACCCCGCGCACCTGACCGCGCTCGCCGCGGCCGTCGCCAACCGGGAGCGGCTGCGCTTCACCTACCGGGCGGGCGACGGTGTCCGCTCCAAGCGCCTGGTGGAGCCGCACCGGCTGGTCGCGGCCGGGCGCCGCTGGTACCTGGTGGCGTACGACAACGAGCGCGAGGACTGGCGGATCTTCCGCGTGGACCGGCTGAGCGAGCCGTACCCCACGGGGGTACGCACGCCCCCGCGCGAGCTGCCCGCCGAGGACGCCGCCGCGTTCGTCACGGAGCGGATGCAGGGCATGGGGCCCGGTCGCGCCGCGGTGGTCACGGTGCGCGCGCCCGCCGCCGAGGTGTGTGACCGGCTGGGGCGCGCGGTGGCCTCGGTGGAGCCGCTGGGCGAGGGGGTGTGCCGGGTGCGCACCCGGCCCGATTCCCTGGAGTGGACGGCGTTCCGGCTGGCGATGCTCGGCAGCGAGTTCACGGTGCACGAGCCACCGGAGCTGGCGGAGTACCTACGGCGGCTGGGCGGGCGGGTACTGCGGGCGGCCGACGGGGAGGGTGATGCGGGGTCAGGTGGGACGAAAGGGAACACCAGGCCCTCCGAGGCTGTCGAGGCCGATGAGGCAGCCGAAGCGGGTGAGGCAGTCGAAGCCGGCGAGTTCCCCGTCTCCCGCGAGAGTGCACCCCCGCATACCCGGGAGGGGTAGCACTCATACCCCCTAGGGGTATACAGTCCAGACAGTGGACGACGGCGACCCTCCGCCGTCACCCCCGCCCCCCAAGGAGCAGCCATGACCACCACCGTCGGCGAGCACGGCATCGAGCTGGAGATCGGCGGCATGACCTGCGCCTCCTGCGCCGCCCGTGTCGAGAAGAAGCTCAACCGGATGGACGGCGTCACCGCCACCGTCAACTACGCGACGGAGAAGGCGAAGGTCACGTACGAGGACGGCGCCGGGATCGAAGTCGCCGATCTGATCGCCACCGTCGAGAAGACCGGCTACACGGCCGCCGTCCCGGAGCCCCCGGCCCCCGCCCCGCCGCCACCGGATCCCGACGCGGGGCCGGTACCGGCCCCGGCCCCCGAAGCGGGCGCCGACCCGCTCGCGTCGCTGCGGCAGCGCCTGACCGTCTCGGTGCTCCTGGCCGTACCGGTGATCCTCATGGCGATGGTCCCGGCGCTGCAGTTCACCAACTGGCAGTGGCTGTCGCTGACCCTGGCGGCGCCGGTGGTGGCGTACGGCGCCTGGCCGTTCCACAAGGCCGCCTGGACCAACCTGCGGCACGGTACGGCCACCATGGACACCCTGGTCTCCATGGGCACGCTCGCCGCGCTCGGCTGGTCGCTGTGGGCCCTGTTCTTCGGCCACGCCGGGATGCCCGGCATGACCCACCCGTTCACGCTGACCATCGAACGCGGCGACGGCGGCAGCAACATCTACCTGGAGGCCGCGGCCGGGGTCACCGCCTTCATCCTGGCCGGACGCTACTTCGAGGCCCGCTCCAAGCGGCGGGCCGGGGCCGCGCTGAAGGCGCTGCTGGAGCTGGGCGCCAAGGACGTCGCGGTGCTGCGGGACGGGCGCGAGGTGCGCGTACCGGTCGGTGAACTGGCGGTCGGCGACCGCTTCGTGGTCCGTCCGGGCGAGAAGATCGCCACCGACGGCACGGTCGTGGACGGGTCCTCCGCCGTGGACGCCTCGATGCTCACCGGTGAGTCCGTTCCCGTCGAGGTCTCCCCCGGCGCCCCGGTCACCGGCGCCACCGTCAACGCGGGCGGCCGGATCGTCGTCGAGGCGGCCCGGATCGGCGCCGACACCCAGCTGGCCCGGATGGCGCGGCTGGTCGAGGACGCGCAGAACGGCAAGGCCGCCGCCCAGCGCCTGGCCGACCGGATCTCCGCCGTCTTCGTCCCGGTCGTCATCGCCCTGGCCCTCGGCACCCTGGGCTACTGGCTGGCCACCGGTGCGGGCGCGGTCGCCGCGTTCACCGCCGCGGTCGCCGTACTGATCATCGCCTGCCCGTGCGCCCTGGGGCTGGCCACGCCGACCGCGCTCATGGTCGGCACCGGCCGAGGCGCCCAGCTCGGCATCCTGATCAAGGGGCCCGAGGTCCTGGAGACCACCCGCCGCGTCGACACCGTCGTCCTGGACAAGACCGGCACGGTCACCACCGGCGCGATGACCCTCACCGGCGTCCACCTGGCCGAGGGGGTGGCCGAGGCCGAGGCGCTGCGGCTGGCCGGCGCCCTGGAGCACTCCTCCGAGCACCCCATCGCGCGGGCCATCGCCGCCGCGGCGGCCGAGCGTACGGGTGAGCTGCCCGCCCCCGAGGACTTCGCGAACGTACCCGGGCTCGGCGTCCAGGGCGTCGTCGACGGCCACGCCGTCCTCGTCGGCCGTACCTCGCTGCTCGCCGAGTGGGCCGTCGAACTGCCCGCCACCCTGGCGGACGCCAAGACCGCCGCCGAGGAGGCCGGGCACACCGCGGTCGCCGTCGCGTGGGACGGGGAGGCGCGCGCCGTGCTCGTCGTCGCCGACGCGGTCAAGCCCACCAGCGCCGAGGCGGTCCGGCGGCTGCGCGCCCTCGGCCTCACTCCGGTGCTGCTGACCGGCGACAACGCGGCCGTCGCCCGCTCGGTCGCCGCCGAGGTCGGCATCGACGCGGAACAGGTGATCGCCGATGTGCTGCCCGAGGACAAGGTCGCGGTCGTCCAGCGCCTCCAGAAGGAGGGCAGGTCGGTGGCCATGGTCGGCGACGGCGTCAACGACGCGGCCGCCCTCGCCCAGGCCGACCTGGGCCTGGCGATGGGCACCGGCACGGACGCCGCCATCGAGGCGGGCGATCTGACGCTGGTACGGGGCGACCTGCGCGCCGCGGCGGACGCCATCCGCCTCGCCCGCCGCACCCTCGGCACCATCAAGGCCAACCTCTTCTGGGCCTTCGGCTACAACGTCGCCGCGCTGCCGCTGGCCGCCGCCGGGCTGCTCAACCCGATGATCGCCGGAGCCGCGATGGCCTTCTCCTCGGTCTTCGTGGTGGCCAACAGCCTCCGGCTGCGCCGGTTCGCACCGCTCGGCTGAGCGACGGACGACGGGAGAACCGAAAGCGGGGCCTCCGGCCGGCCCGTACAGCGGAGCGAGCGCTGTACGGGCCGGCCGTCGTCGTGCGCGGGATCACGGTCCCGGCCCGGAGCCGCCGGAAGCGTCCGCCGCACGCCGTCCGTGGCTTCCCTCCAGTTCTCGCCCCCGAAGATTGGCGGTTCTCGCTACGTCCTCAGCAGCCGCACCCCCAACACTGGACGGAAACCGTCCGCACACGCTCAGGGGATCCCATGACGGGCTCACGCGTCCTGTCTCTCGGCCACTACCAGCCCTCCGAGGTGCTCACCAACGACGACCTCGCGAAGATCGTCGACACCGACGACGCCTGGATCAGCAGCCGTGTCGGCATCCGCACCCGGCATGTCGCGGCCCCCGACGAGAGCGTGGACGCGATGGCGGCCGCCGCGGCGGCCAAGGCGCTCGCCGCCAGCGGCCTGTCCTCCCAGGACATCGACCTCGTCCTGGTGGCCACCTGCACGGCCGTCGACCGCAGCCCCAACACCGCGGCGCGGGTCGCCGCCCGGCTCGGCCTGCCGGCCCCCGCCGCCATGGACCTCAACGTCGTCTGCGCGGGCTTCACCCACGCGCTGGCCACCGCCGACCACGCCATCCGGGCCGGTTCCGCCGTCAACGCGCTGGTCATCGGCGCCGAGAAGTTCACCGACGTGGTCGACTGGACGGACCGTTCGACCTGCGTGCTCGTCGGGGACGGCGCGGGTGCCGCGGTCGTCACGGCGGCGGCGGAGCCGGAGATCGGCCCGGTGCTGTGGGGTTCGGTCCCGGAGATGGGCGGCGCGGTGCGCATCGAGGGCAGCCCGGCCCGGTTCTCCCAGGAGGGCCAGGCCGTCTACCGCTGGGCCACCACCCGGCTTCCGGCCATCGCCCGTCAGGTGTGCGAGCGCTCCGGCATCGAGCCGGAAGACCTGGCCGGAGTCGTGCTCCACCAGGCCAATCTGCGGCTGATCGAGCCGCTCGCGGAACGTATCGGCGCGGTCAACGCCGTGATCGCCCGCGATGTCGTCGAGTCCGGCAACACCTCGGCCGCCTCCGTGCCGCTGGCCCTGTCCAAGCTGGTGGAGCGGCGGGAGATCCAGTCCGGCGCCCCGGTGCTGCTCTTCGGGTTCGGCGGCAACCTGTCGTACGCGGGGCAGGTCATCCGGTGCCCGTGACACCCGTAGCGGTAGCTGTCCCGCGCCCGTAGCGGCGCCCGTACCGTACCGGTGTCCGATTCGTTCAAGACCGGGCCGTCCGGTGCTCCCTACGCTCCCCGTATGAGCAACGAAACGCACCCTTTCCCCGGTTCCACCACACCGCGTCTGGCGGCGATCGGCATCGTCGTCGCCGACATGGCGGCCTCGCTCGCCTTCTACCGCCGTCTGGGCCTGCCGGTCCCAACGGAGGCCGACACCGCCCCGCACGCCGAGGCGACGCTGCCCGGCGGTCTGCGTCTGATGTGGGACACGTACGCCGTCGCGCGCTCCATCGATCCCGGGTGGACACCGCCGGGTTCCGGCACCCCTACGGCGCTGGCCTTCGAGTGCGCGGGCCCGGCCGAGGTCGACAAGGTGTACGCGGAGCTGACCGCCTCCGGGTACGTCGGCGAGAAGGAACCGTGGGACGCGCCCTGGGGGCAGCGGTACGCGGTGGTCCAGGACCCGGACGGGCACGGAGTGGACCTGTTCGCCGCGCTGGCTTAGGCGCGGGCCTACGGGACAGCACGCGAGTACGGAGCGCCCCGGGCCGGCCGCCGCGAGTACGGGCCCCCGGAGCCCGCCACCGCGAGTGCGGAGTACCCCGGAGCCCGCTGCCTCGGCTACACCACCTCGCGCAGGTACAGCGCCCCGCAGGAGTGGCAGAAAGGTTCGCCCGCAGCCGTGCCCCAGGCGTCCGAGGGCTGCACCGCCGCATCCGGTCGCAGTTCGCGTCCGCACATCGACTGGGTACCGTCCAGCCGCACCATGTGCCACAGCTTCACCGGGGCGTCCGTCTGCGGCGAACCGGCCTCCGCGCCCGCGGTGTCCTCGGCGTACTCGGCGTACTCGGCGCGCATCTCGTGCTCCATGGCGACGCACCTCCTCGCCCCCACGATGCGCCCGGGGCGGCGCCGCCCGCCACCGGGCGGCCGGCTCAGAACACCGACCAGCCGGTCAGCGACGTGAAGTGGTCCAGCGCCGCCGCGCCCGCGACCGAGTTGCCGCGGCTGTCCAGGCCGGGGCTCCACACGCACAGCGTGCAGCGTCCCGGTACGACCGCGACGATCCCGCCGCCGACACCGCTCTTGGCGGGCAGTCCCACCCGGTACGCGAACTCCCCGGCCGCGTCGTAGGTGCCGCAGGTCAGCATCACCGCGTTGATCCGCTTGGCCTCGCGGGCCTCCAGCAGGCGGCTGCCGTCGGCGCGCAGGCCGTGCCGGGCCAGGAACCCGCCGGCCGCCGCCAGGTCGCGGCAGCTCATCTCGATCGAGCACTGCCAGAAGTAGTGCTCGATGACGCTGGGGACGGGGTTCTCCAGGTTGCCGAAGCTGGCCATGAAGTGGGCGAGTGCCGCGTTGCGGTCGCCGTGTTCCGCCTCGGAGTCCGCCACGGCCTGGTCGAAGGCGAGATCCGGGTTGCCGCTCTCCTCGCGCAGGAAGTGCAGCATCGTGGTGCTGGCGTCGCCGGTCAGCGTCTGCAGCCGGTCGGTGACGACGAGCGCGCCCGCGTTGATGAAGGGGTTGCGCGGTACGCCGTTCTCCCACTCCAGTTGCACCAGCGAATTGAACGGCGTGCCCGACGGCTCGCGGCCGACCCGCTTCCAGATGTCCTCGTTGTCGTTGGCCATGACCAGCGCCAGCGAGAAGGTCTTCGATATGGACTGGACGGAGAACGGGACCTCCCAGTCCCCCACCCCGTACACCTCGCCGTTGATGTCGGCCACCGCTATGCCGAAGCGGTCCGTCGGCACCTTTTCCAGTGCCGGTATGTAATCGGCAACCTGCCCATGTCCGACATACGGCCTCGCAAAGGCCGCTACCTCCTCAAGAACGGCCTGGTAGTCCATGACGGACAAGCTACCCCGGGGCCACGATCACCCCCAGCGGGGCCCCCGCCAGCGCTTTCACCTCACGCGCCAGGTGCGCCTGGTCCGCGTACCCGGCGCGGGCCGCCACCTCCGCGTACGGCATTCCGCCGCGGGCCAGTTCCAGCGCGCGGCCGAGGCGCAGCACTCTGGCCAGCATCTTGGGCCCGTACCCGAAGGCCTCCAGACACCGGCGGTGCAGCTGCCGCTCGCCGACGCCCACGGCCCGGGCGACCTCCGCCACGGACCGGCCGCGGCCGAGCGCCGCGGCGATCGCGTTCCGCGCCGGGTCGGCCGGGCCGGCGGCCTCCCGGAGGCGGTGTACGGCGATCTCCTCCAGCACCCGTCCGGGTGAATCGGTCCCGGCCACCGTTCCGGCCAGCCGGCCCACCAGGTGCCGGGGCCACAGCTCCTCCAGCGGCACCCGCCGATCACGCAGCACGTGCGCCGGCACGCCGAAGACGGCAGGCCCCTGACCAGGGGCGAAGCGCAGTCCGACGGAGTTCTCCCCCGGCCGTACGGCAGGGGTGTACGCGCTGGTGTCCGGCCCGGCCACGATCAGCCGGCCGCCCCACCAGAGCAGGTCAGTGCAGCCGTCGGGCAGCACCCGCTGCGGCGCCGGCGCCGGACCGCCGGGCGCGCGCTTCACCCAGACGACTGCACCGGGCAGCCGCGCGGCCCGCTCCCGGTACCCGCCCGGGTCCGCGGCCGCGCCTTGGCCGACGCCCTGGTCACCGCCCTGATCCGCGCCCGGACCCGCCCCCGGGGCCGCGTCCGCGGCCCCCTCCGTGCCCCTGTCCACCTCACCAGCCTGGCACGGGAACGCGGGTAACGTCCGGACCGTTGATCCGGTACGGCACCGCGACGGCAGCGGAGCCGTCCGCCCCTCCCCCAACCTCACACCGGAGGCAGCAATGGCAGGCTTTCTCGACCGCGCCAAGGAGCAGGCACAGAGCGCGCTGAACCAGGGCAAGCAGAAGGTCGACGAGGTCCAGCAGCAGCGGGCCGGCAACGACCTGCTGAAGAAGCTGGGCGCGGCCTACTACGCGGAGCGTCGTGGCAACGGCTCCGCCGACGCCACCCAGGAGGCGCTGAGCGCGCTGGAGGCCCACATCGCCACGCACGGTGACGGCTTCCTGCGCGGCTGAAAGGCGGCGCCTGCCGCGACTGAAAGCGGTGGATAGCGGCTGAAACCGCTCGCTCACCCGCTCGTACACGCGACGAACGGCTGGTCTGTGACCTGGCGTTCCAGTACAAGCGTTTTATGAGGCGGTGCGCGGTCGGCGGCCGCCGCGCACCGAACGGAGTCGGCCATGGCCCCACCCATGTCCGCGAACACCTTCATCAAGGCCCTCAGAGACGAGGGCCTGGAAGTCGTCGAGGTCGGCGAGTGGCGTACGCACAACCGCGAGGGCCACGGTGACTGGGGACCGGTGCACGGTGTGGTGATCCACCACACCGTCACGTCCGGGACCGAGAGCACCGTCCGCCTGTGTTACGACGGCACCTCGGCGCTGCCGGGCCCGCTGTGCCACGGCGTGATCACCAAGGACGGCCGGGTGCACCTGGTCGGCTGCGGGCGCACCAACCACGCGGGCAGCGGTGACCGCGACGTCCTGAAGGCCGTGATCGCCGAGCGGACGCAGCTGCCGCCCACCAACCAGTACAACGCCGACGGCAACGTCCACTTCTACGGCTTCGAGTGCGAGAACCTGGGCGACGGCAAGGACCCGTGGCCCGAGGCCCAGCTGGAGGCCGTCGAGAAGGCCGCGGCGGCGCTGTGCCGGGTACACGGCTGGAACGAGTACTCGGTCGTCGGCCACCTGGAATGGCGCGCGGACAAGATAGACCCCAAGGGCTTCACGATGAAGGACATGCGCGCCCGCATCGGCGCCCGCCTGAAGTAGCACCCGCAGCACACGTAACACCCGTACCAGCCGCTCTACCCGTACCACCCGTACCACCCGTCGGCTGGTGAAGCATCGCCCGCCGGCACGCGACAATGGCCGGGTGACCTCCGCCGTCCCCGACCTCGCCGCACTGCGGCCGCGCCTGCCGTCCCCCCTCCAGCACATCGAGGACGGACGGTTCGCGCGCCGCGGTGTGCGGCTGCTGCTCAAACGGGACGACCTGATCCACCCCGAGCTGCCCGGCAACAAGTGGCGCAAGCTGGAGCTGAACCTGCGGGCGGCGGCCGAGGCCGGGGAACACACACTGCTCACGTTCGGCGGCGCGTACTCCAACCACCTGCGCGCCACCGCCGCGGCCGGCCGCCTCCTGGGATTCGCGACGGTCGGCGTCATACGCGGCGCGGAACTGGCGGACCGGCCGCTGAACCCGTCCCTGGCACGCTGCGCCGCCGACGGTATGCGCCTGCACTTCGTCGACCGCGCCGCCTACCGCCGCAAGGCCGAGCCGGAGACCGCCGCCGCGCTCCGGGAACGCTTCGGCCCGCACTACGCCGTTCCGGAGGGCGGCAGCAACGCCCTCGCCGTCCAGGGCTGCACGGCTCTGGGCCGGGAACTGCACGGCGCGTCGGACGTCGTCGCCGTCGCCTGCGGCACCGGCGGAACGCTGGCGGGCCTGGCCGCCGGCCTGGCGCCGGACCAGCGGGCCCTCGGCATACCCGTCCTCAAGGGCGGTACACCGCACTTCCTCGCCGCGGAGACCGAACGCCTCCAGTACGCGGCCTTCGGCGGCCGGCGCGGCACCTGGGACCTGGACGACCGCTTCCACTGCGGCGGTTACGCCCGCCGCACCCCCGAACTGGACTCCTTCGCCGCCGACTTCGAGGCCCGGCACGGCATACCCCTGGAACGCCTCTACGTCGCCAAGCTCCTCCTGGGCCTGACGACCCTGGCCGAGGAGGGCGCCTTCCCGCCCGGCACCACCGTCACGGCGGTCGTGACGGGGGCTCCGACTCCCTGACTCGCGCCCCCTCATGCGCAACCCCGCGCTCTTGCGCCTCGTTCCCCGCGCCCCACGCCCCGCAAGGCGACGTCCCCCCTGCCCGCCTCCCTAGTCGGCCCCCTCCCGATACGCCGCGGCCTCCTCCAGGTCCAGCCGCTTCAGCAGCACGCTCATCATCTCGTCGTCGATCCGCCGCTCGTCCCGCAGCCGTACGAACACCTTGCGCTCCGCGTCGATCATCTCCCGCGCCAGCCGCCGGTACGTGTCGTCCGCCGACTCCCCCGTGGTCTCGTGGACCGTGCCCAGCCGCTCCCACACCGCGTTGCGGCGCCGTTCCATGACCGTGCGCAGCCGGTCGGCCAGCGGCCCCGGCAGCGCGTTGCGCTCGTCCTCCAGCAGCTCCGCCAGCCGCTGCTCCGCGGCCCGTGACGCCTCGTTCTGCGCCTGTGCCTCGGCCAGCGTCTCGCCCTGTACGTCGCGCGCGGGCAGCCGCAGCGCGCGGATCAGGGGCGGCAGTGTCAGCCCTTGGACGGCGAGGGTGCCGATGACGGTGGTGAAGGTCAGGAAGAGCACGAGATTGCGCGCCGGGAATCCGTCGCCGGAGTCCTGGACGGTCACCGGGATCGAGAAGGCGATCGCCAGCGACACCACGCCGCGCATCCCGGCCCACCCGACGATCACCGGTGCCTTCCAGTTCGTACCGGGTTCGCGGGTACGGATGCGTGCGGACAGCATCCGCGGCAGGAACGTCGCGGGGAAGACCCAGACGAAACGCGTGAGCACCACCACCAGGAAGACCACGACGGCGTACCAGGCGGCCTGGGCACCGCTGAACTCCCCGAGCCCGCGCAGGATGACCGGCAGTTGCAGACCGATCAGCGCGAACACCGACGACTCCAGCACGAAGGAGACCATCTTCCACACGGCCTCCTCCTGGAGCCGCGTCTCGAAGTCGACCTGCCAGGAGCGGTGCCCGAGATAGAGCGCGACCACCACGACCGCAAGCACTCCGGACGCCCCGAACTCCTCGGCGACCTGATAGGCCACGAACGGGATGAGCAGCGACAAGGTGTTCTCCAGCAGCGGCGCGTCCCGCAGCCGGCAGCGCAGCCAGTGCAGCGGGATCATCAGCACCACCCCGACGCCGATGCCGCCGAGCGCCGCGACCGCGAACTCGCGGATGCCGTCGGTCCAGGTCGCTCCCACCCCCGCGGCGGCGGCCACCGCCACCTTGTACGCGGTGATCGCGGTGGCGTCGTTGACCAGTGACTCGCCCTGGAGGATGGTCGTGATCCGGTTCGGCAGGCGCAGCCTGCGGGCGATGGCGGTGGCGGCCACGGCGTCCGGCGGCGCGACCACCGCGCCGAGGACGAGCGCCGCCGCCAGCGGCAGGTCCGGGACGACCAGGTACGCGACGTACCCGACAGCGACCGTCGCGAAGAGCACGTAACCGACCGACAGCAGCGCCACCGGCCGCAGGTTGGCCCGCAGGTCCAGGTACGAGCTCTCCAGGGCAGCGGTGTGCAGCAGCGGGGGCAGCAGCAGCGGCAGCACGATGTGCGGATCGAGCGTGTAGTCCGGTACCCCCGGGATGTAGGACGCCACCAGGCCGGTGACGACAAGCAGCAGCGGCCCCGGTACGGGCGTGCGCCGGGCGGCCCCGGCGACCGCCGCGCTCCCCGCGACCAGCAGCAGTAGTGGCATCACGTCCATCGGTCCAGCCCGTCCTGTCCTGTCCTGTTCCTCCGGGGCGGCGCGCGCCGCCCCGGTCACCGCCGCGGCCGCCTGTGCCGCGCCCGCTCCGGCGATCTAACCTGGCAATCATGAGCGAGTGCCCACATGTTCCCGGTCTGCCGCGCCCCGAGCCCGCCGCGCTGAGCGCCACCTGCCCCGAGTGCGAGGCGGTCGGCAGCCACCCCGTACAGCTGCGGCTGTGCCTGGAGTGCGGACACGTCGGCTGCTGCGACTCCTCGCCGTTCCGGCACGCCACGGGCCACTTCACGGCGACCGGCCACGCGGTGATGCGTTCGTACGAGCCGGGCGAGAGCTGGCGGTGGTGCTTCGTCGACGAGACCGTCGTCTGAACCGACGGCGCGACCGGCGACCGGGCCGGCGGACCGTGAGAGCCGGCGCCGGAGCCATCGACCGGGCCGGCGGACGGTGAAAGCCGCTGGGACCGCCTTCCGAGCAGCCCCCGCGGCACCTTCCGTCCCCTTTGAGTGCCTTGCGCGGGCCCGGTCCGGCGGGATCACCGCACCCCCGGGCCGGATGTCAGTGCCGCCCGCTAGCCTTCAGGCATGATCCGCACCGCGACGGTCGACGACGTACCCGTCATCCACACGATGATCCGCGAGCTGGCCGAGTACGAGCGGGCCCGGGAGTCCGCGAAAGCCACCGAGGCGCAGTTGCGCGAGGCGCTCTTCGGCGCGCATCCGGCGGCGTTCGCGCTCATGGCGGAGGACGTCGAGGGGCCGGTCGGCTTCGCCCTGTGGTTCCGGAACTTCTCGACGTGGGCGGGCACGCACGGTGTCTATCTGGAGGATCTCTACGTCCGTCCGGAGGCGCGCGGCGGCGGCCACGGCAAGGCGCTCCTCGCGGCGCTCGCGGAGATCTGCACGGAGCGCGGCTACGAGCGTTTCGAGTGGTCAGTCCTGGATTGGAACGAACCGTCCATCGGTTTTTACCGGTCGATCGGCGCCGAACCCATGGACGGATGGACCGTCTTCCGGCTCACTGGAGATGCACTGCACAACCTTGCGGGCGTCTCGAACGTCAACGCAGCGTAACTAGTTCCGATTTGGCAGTGCAGACCCCTAGCCACTGTCCGTACCCGTAGGCTTACAATGAGTGACAGTCGTAGGACTGCGGGACGCTGCGAGACCACCCGTCGTACCGGAAGCCGGCGCTGCCTCTTCCGGGCGACATCGCCCCGCGGATCGCGATAGCGTCGCAGGCGAACCATGTGCCGCGCCGGATCGTTCTCCTCTTGTCACGAGAGGGGCCGCGACCGGCGCGAATATCAGCTCAACCAGCTTGTGTCACCTTGGAGGTGAGGGTGTCCCAGATCGCAGGCGAGCCCGGGACCCAGGACTTCGTGGAAGTCCGGCTGCCCGCTGCGGGTGCCTACCTGTCGGTGCTGCGTACGGCCACGGCCGGACTCGCAGCCCGCTTGGACTTCACCCTCGACGAGATCGAGGATCTGCGCATCGCCGTGGACGAGGCGTGCGCGATTCTTCTGCAACAGGCCGTGCCCGGCTCCGTACTGAGCTGCGTCTTCCGCCTGATCGACGACGCGCTGCAGGTGACCGTCTCGGCCCCGACGACCGACGGCCGCGCCCCCGAGCGCGACACCTTCGCCTGGACGGTGCTCTCCGCGCTGGCCGGCAAGGTCGACTCCACCGTCGCGGAGGACCGTACGGTCACCATCAGCCTGTACAAGGAGCGCGGCGCCGGTCCCGGACCGTCATGACCGAACAGGGGGCCCCGTGAAGGATCTTGAAAGCGGCACGCGGATGGCGCCCGTCACGGCCATCCCCGAGCAGCATCATGCCCGGCCGCAACCGGTGGGCGCGGATGACCACGGCGGCCGTTTGGACGCGGCGGAGCAGGCAGAGCGGGCGGACCACATGGACCAGAGCGAGAACAAGCGGAACGAGCGCGATCCGCACACCCCGCACCACCCTCACGACCCCCATGACCGCAGCGGCGCGCGGGCGATGTTCTACGAGCTCCGCAAGCTGCCCGACGGATCGGCGGAGCGCGCCGAGCTGCGCAACACGCTCGTACGGATGCATCTGCCGCTCGTCGAGCACCTGGCCCGGCGCTTCCGCAACCGCGGCGAGCCGCTCGACGACCTGACCCAGGTCGCCACCATCGGCCTGATCAAGTCCGTGGACCGCTTCGACCCCGACCGCGGCGTGGAGTTCTCCACGTACGCCACGCCCACGGTCGTCGGCGAGATCAAGCGGCACTTCCGCGACAAGGGCTGGGCGGTCCGGGTGCCCCGCCGCCTCCAGGAACTGAGACTGTCGCTGACCACCGCGACCGCCGAGCTCTCCCAGCGCCACGGCCGCTCCCCCACGGTCCACGAGCTGGCCGAGCACCTCGCGATCTCCGAGGAGGAGGTCCTGGAGGGCCTGGAGTCGGCCAACGCGTACAGCACCCTGTCCCTGGACGTACCGGACACCGACGACGAGTCACCGGCCGTCGCCGACACCCTGGGCGCCGAGGACGAGGCGCTGGAGGGCGTCGAGTACCGCGAGTCGCTCAAACCGCTGCTGGAGGACCTGCCGCCGCGGGAGAAGAAGATCCTGCTGCTGCGCTTCTTCGGCAACATGACCCAGTCGCAGATCGCCCAGGAGGTCGGCATCTCCCAGATGCACGTCTCCCGCCTGCTGGCCCGCACCCTGGCCCAGCTCCGCGACAAGCTCCTGGTGGAGGAGTAGCCCGGCAGCACCTGCACCTGCACCTGCACCCGTCACCCGCATGTGCACCACCGCCACCGCCCCGGCCTCGATGTCCGAGCCCGGGGCGTCGTGCGTGGGGCGCCGCGTGCGGGGCCTCGTACGGCGGGCGCGGGTGTCGTACGGCGTACGTCGCATGCGGGCGCCGTACGGGGCGCCCGCTGCCAGGAGCGCGCCTCGGACGCTGCCCCTCACTCCCTCGGAGTGATCCCCAACGCCTCGGTGGCCGTCGGGTTCACCAGCAGCCCGAGTACAGCGATCGCGACCACCGCCAGACCGACACCGGCCGCGATCAGCGCGCCACCGCCGTTGATCAGCGTCCAGGCCACCGGGAACGCGACGATCTGGGTGATCAGCGAGGGCCCGCGGCTCCAGCGGCGCCGCAGCCACAGTCCGCGCGCCGCGACCAGCGGCAGCACCGCCAGCGCGATCACGGTCAGGCCGCCCGTCTCCGCCTGGCGCGGGCTGTCGGGCGAGCCGGCCAGCCCGTCGACGAGCATGTAGACGCCGAGGGCGGCCAGCGCCACGCCCTCGACGGCGGTGAGCACCGCGGCCGCGCTGAGCCGGGCCGGCCGCGGCCCGCTCGGCCCGGCGGAGGCAGTGGCGCCGGCCTTGGCGTCCGGCCGTTTCCCGCCCGAACCGCCCTTCCCGCCTTTCCCGGCCTTCTCCGCCTGCGCAGACTTCTCGACCTTCCCGGACTTTCCGCCCGACCCGGCCTTGGCACCCCCGGCCTGCACGTTCTCCCCGTCCGGCTTACTGCCCCGTGTCGCCTCGGCCGGCCGGGAGGGCTTGGCCGCCTTGGCCGCGGGCCGTTTCTGCTGACTGCTCACCCCAGCAGGGTAGCCCCGGGACCCCCTCCGCACGGCGGGCAGGGAGTGGGTCGGGTACCGGCAGGTAGGTACCCTGCTGCACATGCGCGCACTTCTCGTGGTCAATCCCGCAGCTACCACCACCAGTGCGCGCACGCGTGAAGTGCTCACCCACGCGCTGGCCAGCGATCTGAAGCTGGAGGTCGCCGAGACCCGCTACCGCGGACACGCCCGGGACCTGGCCCGGCAGGCGGCCGAGGGCGGTCAGATCGAGCTGGTCGTCGCGCTCGGCGGCGACGGCACGGTGAACGAGGTCGTCAACGGTCTGCTGACGCACGGCCCCGCCCCCGAGTCCCTTCCACGTCTGGCCGTCGTCCCCGGCGGCTCCACCAACGTCTTCGCCCGGGCCCTCGGCTTGCCCAACGACGTGGTCGAGGCGACCGGCGCCCTCCTGGACGCGCTGCGTGACGGCAGCGAACGCACGGTCGGCCTGGGCCTGGCCGCCGGCACGCCGGGCACGGAGGACGAGGGCGTACCGGCCCGCTGGTTCACGTTCTGCGCGGGCTTCGGTTTCGACGCGGGCGTGGTCGGCCGGGTCGAACAGCAACGGGAACGGGGCAAGCGTTCGACGCACTCGCTCTACATGCGGCAGGTGCTGCGTCAGTACGTCGGCGAGTCGAACCGCCGGCACGGCACGATCACCTTGGAGCGCCCGGGCGAGGACCCGGTGGAACAGCTGGTCATGTCGATAATCTGCAACACCGCCCCCTGGACCTACCTGGGCAATCGTCCGGTCTACCCGGCCCCGGCGGCCTCCTTCGACACGGCGCTCGACGTGTTCGCCCTGTCCAAACTGTCCGCATCTGCGGTGACCCGCTACGCGACCCAGCTCCTGGCGTCAACACCGGAGCGCGGACCCCGGGGCAAGCATGTGGTCTCGCTCCATGACTTGACGGACTTCACCTTGCATTCGCAGGCGCCACTGCCCTTCCAGATGGACGGTGACCACCTGGGACTCCGTACGAGCGTGACGTTCACAGGCGTTCGCCGTGCACTGCGTGTGATTGTGTGAGCAGTAGGGCCTAAAGTCCTTTCAGTCGAACGTTTAGGCTGACTTCCACCCCCTAGAAGTACGGCTGTGACCTAGGCGACACCAAGGAATCAAAAAAAAGTTTCCGGAAGGGGTTGTATCCGCCGCCGAGGTTTGCGAGTCTCTTCATGGCGATCGGGACGGCCGTTTCTACCGGCCCCCTTGAGAGCCCGAATCCTCCTCCTCATTCTTCAGGACCGCACCAGTTCTCAACTGGGGTTCGGCCCTTCCCTTGTGGAGGGATTCGTGAAAGCGTTCACATTCACAAGCAACGATCCCGTCACACGAGGAGATGGAGCAGCCATGGACTGGCGTCACCGCGCCGTTTGCCGCGAGGAAGACCCCGAGCTCTTCTTCCCCATCGGCAACACCGGTCCTGCGCTGCTGCAGATCGAGGAAGCCAAGGCCGTCTGCCGCCGCTGCCCCGTCATGGAGCAGTGCCTGCAGTGGGCGCTTGAGTCCGGCCAGGACTCCGGCGTCTGGGGTGGTCTCAGCGAAGACGAGCGCCGCGCCATGAAGCGCCGTGCAGCTCGCAACCGGGCGCGCAACGCCAGCGCCTGACCGCCAGACGCCCCCGTGGCCCCCGAGCCGCAGCGCGCAGTACCCCCGATGCTCCCCCAGCGCCCTGAGCGCCTGGGAGCTCCCCACGCAACGTGAGCTTTGAGCCCCGGACCGAATGGGTCCGGGGCTTACTGCTGTCCGGCCCCGCCCCGGCCTGCGGCTCACCGGTGACCCGGCGCACCCCCGCCCTCACCCCTGCCCCCTCGCTCCAGCCTCCGTCCGCACCCCCGGCGCGCCCCGACGCGCCCCGCCGCGCCTCCGTACGCGCCCCGCCCCGCCTTCGTCCGCGCCTCCGGAAAGGTCCGGACCTTCATCTCCCGGGCGTCCCTGGTGGCTTACCCCACCCCGGCATCGTCCATTCGCCGCCCTCGCCGTCACTCTTCCGTTACGTCGTTCTGCTGTACGGCCATTCGGCGACCTGGCGCACCGCGCGGTATTTTCTCCGGATTTCCCGAATTCCACGCGCCCGCCGCTCACTTGATGAGCGGCGCCTTCATCAGTGCTTCTCGGCACGTACGGGAATGTCGAGAATCACCTGGGTGCCCCGCTCGGCTCCGGGCACCATGTCGAACTTTCCGCCCAACTCGCCCTCCACGAGCGTACGGACGATCTGCAACCCGAGATTGCCGGCCCGGTGCGGGTCGAACCCGTCCGGCAGGCCGCGGCCGTTGTCCTGGACCGTGACCAGCAGACGGGGTTCCGTACGACTCCCGCCGCGGACCGCGCCCACCTCGACGGATCCCTGGTCACCCGGCACGAAGGCGTGTTCGAGGGCGTTCTGCAGGACCTCCGTGAGGACCATGGAGAGAGGGGTGGCGACCTCGGCGTCGAGTATGCCGAAGCGGCCCGTACGACGCGTGGTCACGGCGCCGGGCGCGATCTCGGCGACCATCGCCAGCACCCGGTCGGCGATCTCGTCGAACTCGACCCGCTCGTCCAGGTTCTGGGACAGCGTCTCGTGCACGATCGCGATCGAACCGACCCTGCGTACGGCCTCGTTGAGCGCCTCGCGCCCCTGTTCGGAGTCCATCCGGCGGGACTGGAGGCGCAGCAGGGCGGCGACGGTCTGCAGATTGTTCTTCACCCGGTGGTGGATCTCCCGGATGGTGGCGTCCTTGGTGATCAGTTCCCGTTCGCGGCGCCGGAGTTCGGTGACGTCGCGCAGCAGGACCAGCGAACCGATGTGGGTGCCCTTGGGCTTGAGCGGGATGGCACGCAGCTGGATCACCCCGTCCTCGCCCTCGACCTCGAACTCCCGGGGCGCCCAGCCGCTGGCCAGCTTGACCAGCGCCTCGTCGACGGGGCCGCGCGCGGGCGCCAGTTCGGCGGTGGCCTGGCCCAGGTGGTGTCCCACGAGGTCGGCGGCGAGGCCGAGGCGGTGGTAGGCGGACAGCGCGTTCGGGCTGGCGTACTGGACGACGCCGTCCGCGTCCAGCCGGATCAGCCCGTCGCCGGCCCGCGGCGAGGCGTCCATGTCGACCTGCTGGCCGGGGAAGGGAAAGGATCCTGCAGCGATCATCTGGGCGAGGTCCGAGGCGCTCTGGAGGTACGTGAGCTCCAGCCGGCTCGGCGTCCGTACCGTCAGCAGGTTCGTGTTCCGCGCGATGACGCCCAGCACCCGGCCCTCGCGGCGCACCGGGATCGACTCGACACGTACCGGCACCTCCTCGCGCCACTCGGGATCGCCCTCCCGTACGATCCGTCCCTCGTCCAGGGCGGAATCGAGCATCGGGCGGCGGCCGCGCGGAACGAGGTGGCCGACCATGTCGTCCTGGTAGGAGGTCGGCCCCGTGTTGGGCCGCATCTGGGCGACGGACACGTACCGCGTGCCGTCGAGGGTGGGCACCCACAGCACGAGGTCGGCGAAGGACAGGTCGGAGAGCAGCTGCCACTCCGAGACCAGCAGGTGCAGCCACTCCAGGTCGGAGTCGCTGAGGGCGGTGTGCTGGCGTACGAGATCGTTCATGGAGGGCACGCCTTGGAGCCTACCGGCGTACGGTGTAGGTGTTGTCCTTGCAAGGCCATGGACAGATCTGATTGGTCTAGTCCACAATGAGTCGATACCGCACCCCGCGAGGGGCGGCCCCAGGGCCCGCGGTACCGGCACAGACTTCGCGAACCTCCAGAAACCTCCGCTCTCCCCGCACAGGAGAGCGGAAAGAGGCCCGAGCGCTCTCTGCCCTGACTGCGCGACGGTCTCCGGTCGACCGGCCTCTGGGCAGGCGGATGTTCCTACCGCACGTGGGACGCCTCCTGCCGCCGGGCCGGCCGATGAAGCTCCGGGCTGCGGTGCCGGACAGGTTGAGGGTCCTGTCCCGGCGCCGCGGCCCGCGGGTGTTTCCGGGCCGCCAGACTTCCACCCCACCTCGGCCCTCCCCTCTCCCCTATGCCTCCCGCGCCGAGCCCCCCTCCCCTTCCTCATCGCTCCGGCCGGCAGGCCAGGCGGCCATCGCGAGTTCGGCGACCCGCTCCAGGGTCGTACGGTCCGCCCCGTCCCGTGCCTGCTGCGACATGCCCTGGAGCACGGTCGCGCCGTAGGTCGCGAGCGTGTGTGCGTCGGTGTCACCGGGCAGCTCACCACTCCGAATGTCTTCCTGGATCCGCCATTCGAGCAGTTCCACGGTCTGGGCGCGGCGCCCCTGAAGGCTGCGCATCACCTCTTCGGACTGCGCCGTGCAGTTGGTTGCGGCCGTGATGATCATGCAGCCGCGCGGATAGCCCGGGAGGGTGTGGAAGGCCGCCGCCTCGCGCAGCATCCGCGCCACGGCCCGGCGCGCCGTCGGCTCCTCGGTGAGGGCCTGGCCGGAGAAGGCGCCGAAGTCCCGGACGTACGCCTCGACCGCCTCCTCGAAGAGCGTCCGCTTGTCCCCGAACGCCGCGTACAGGCTCGGCGCCTTGATGCCCATGGTCTCGGTGAGGTCGGCGATCGACACGGCTTCGTAGCCGTGCTCCCAGAAGGCCCGCATCGCCTGCTCCAGGGCCGTCTCGCGGTCGAAGGACCGGGGCCGCCCACGCTGTTTCGTTGCCATCCCCCAATTCTATAGCGCCCACTACGAAAACCCTGCTACGGTCTTTCTATAGCAACCGATACAGAAAAGGGGGCGCGATCATGGGCGTGCTCGCAGGCAAGACGGCGCTGGTCACGGGCGGCAGCAGGGGCATCGGCCGGGCGATCGCCGAGCGGCTGGGGCGGGACGGCGCGCTGGTGGCGGTGCATTACGGACGCGACGAGGCAGCGGCGAAGGAGACGGTGACGGCGATCGAGGAGGCGGGCGGCCAGGCCTTCGCCCTCCGGGCAGAACTGGGCGTGCCGGGTGACGCGGCGGCACTGTGGTCCGCGTTCGACGCGCAGACGGACGGCTTGGACATCCTGGTCAACAACGCCGGCATCGACGGCCGGCGCGAACCACTGCCGGGCGTCACCGAAGAAGACTTCGACCGCGTCTTCGCGGTCAACACGAAGGCTCCGTTCTTCGTCACCCAGCTGGGCCTGGCGCGACTGCGCGACGGCGGCCGCATCATCAACATCTCGACGGTCCTCACCCGCGGCGCCGCTTCCCCCGAGCTGATCGCCTACGCGATGACCAAGGGCGCCCTCGACGTCTTCACCTCGACCCTCGCCAAGGACCTGGGCCCCCGCGGCATCACGGTCAACGCGGTCGCCCCGGGCGTGATCGACACCGACATGAACGCGGCCTGGCTCCGCGACGATCCCGAGGCATGGCGGACGTCCGCGGAGATATCCCCCCTGGGCCGCGTCGGTGAGCCCCGCGACATCGGCGACATCGTCGCTTTTCTGGCCTCGGACGACAGTCGTTGGATCACGGGCCAGTGGGTCGATGCGACGGGGGGTGTGCTGTTGTGATTCGGAGGGTGCTGCTCGCACGGGGGTGCTGCGCTACGGGTGGACTGTGACGGGGAGGTGCGACGGGAGGCTGCCCTGACGGGAGGGCTGCTACGGGGAGGATGCTGCCTAGACGGAGGGCTGCAACTGGGGATGCACTGCTCCAAACGGGGGCTGCCGTGACGGAGAAGGGCTGTCACGACTGGGTGGTGCTGTCGTGTCGGAGAGTGCATTGCTCTACCAGGGTGCGCTGCTCCGACGGGGAAGGAACACGGCTCTATGTCTTTCCTGGTGATTCCTGTCGGCGGGTTGGGCCACGCTCGGGTCCGGGCAGGCGCCGGGCATGGTGCGACGACATGAGCTGACCGATGCGCAGTAGGCAGGCGATCGAGTCACTGTTGCCGGCCAACGGCCGGCCCGGCGGGCAGTGGGCGGATCACCGCACCGTGGTCAACGGAGTGCTGTACCGGGCCCGTACCGGGGTGCCCTGGTCGGACCTGCCCGAGCGGTACGGTCCCTGGCAGACCGTCTACGAACGCCATCGGCGCTGGTCGGCGGACGGCACCTGGCAACGCAACCTGCGCGAGCTGCACATCGAGGCCGACGCTGGTGCCCCCGACGGTGCACTGGCCCGTGACCTGAAGCGGGAGTAGGAGTGGGCGGCGAACATCGTCTCTCTCCACCTCCTGAACCTCCTGCCGGCCCCACCAGCACACGTCCGAGGCCCGGCACCGGCCCCGGACGACGTCTCACCAAAGGGGGCAAGAAGTGAGTGGAAGAACGGAGGACGTGAGGCCCTGGCAGGCACCCGGGGCGGATTGATCACCAAGGTACATCTGCTGGCCGGCGGCCGGGCCCGTCCGCTGACCTGCCAGGCTGCTCCGGGGCAGCAGGGGCCGGCAGTCCCCTGCTCAAGCCCGTCCAGGAGAGGCTGACGATGCGGCGGGACGATGCGCCGGTGCGGGCCAGGCACGCCCGCGCTGCTGTCCGGACCATCTACGCGGGAACGAGGCGTACTCCAGCCGTACCAACTGCTCCTACTAGCGCCGCCGGAACTTCAAGACGACCATCACCGAACCGGCCGACCAGCGGGCCAACCGCCGGCGCCCCGGCCGGGCCAGCGGCCACCCACCGACCTTCAACACCACCCAGTACCGGCAGCTCAACGCGGTCAAGCGATGCGTGAGCAAGTGCAAGCAGTCCCGCACAGTGGCCACCCACCCACCCACTACGACGAACGCGCCTACATCTTCAACGGCGCCCTGACCACAACCGCCATCGTCATCGTCATCTGGGCCACGGCACGGTCCAAGAGCCATCAGACACGGCCTAACGGCGGGGGTTGCCCTGACGGAGGCGCTGCCCCGGCGCGGGGACGTTGATCTGGAGGGGGCTGCGCTCTGGAGGGGAGCGCTGCTCTGACGGCGGGCAGGCAGGGCCCGGGCATCGGGCGGCGGGTTAGCCCGAGGGGGGGACGCACCGGGGGCAGTCCGCAGCCCTCAGCGCCAGGCCCGTTGCTCCCAAGCGGTCGATCGCTGACTGCCGCCCCTCCTCCCCGGGCGCCGTCAACGGGGTGCCGTCACCGGGGCGCCCGGTACCCGGGTCCGGTATCCGGGTCCGGTACCCGACCGCTGGCGTCCGCCCCCGGCGTCCGGCGCGCTGCGTACTGATCGCCAGGGGGTGGCTCATCGATCAAGCTCAAGAGGCGTGTCCGAGGGGTGGGGTGGGGGGCGGGGGCCGGGGGGGGAGAGAAAGCGGGGCGGCGGAGCGGGGCGGGGGGGCGGG
>NZ_JAFIQY010000045.1 GCF_022271435.1 Streptomyces monomycini
GCCGCCCCGGCCCCGGCGCCGGCGCCGCCACCGCCCCTGGCCGCCGCGCCCTTGCCGCCCTTGGGGCCCGCCGCGCCCTTGGGGCCCGCCGCGCCCTTGGAGGCCGCCGACGCGCCCGCCTTCGGCCCCTTGCCGCCGGACGCGGCCCTGGTGCGCTTCTTCGCGCCGCTCATACCGCCTGCTCCTTCTCGTTCTCGGTGCGCTCCCCGTTCCCCGTGTCGTCCGCCACGCCCGCGAAGAGATCGTCCTCGCGCTCCCCTGCCGCGGCGCCGGATCTGCCCCGTACGAGCTGGTAGTACTCGGTCCCGTACAGGGGCTGTCCCAGGCCGTTGGAGAGCGCGAAGAAGGGGCCTTCCACGGCGATCTGTGTGGCGTGTGCCCGCATCGCCGCCGCCTTCGCGGCCGCGCAGCGCTCGCCGCCGGAGACCTCGGTGGTCACCACGCTCTCGTCCACGATCCCCGGCACGTCCTCCGCCACGCCGACGCCGGGGAAGGACGGGCCCGCCGCGCGCAGCCGCGCGAAGCCCTCCTCGACCACCGGGCGCGGATTACGGTTCCAGTAGATCTTGTCGATCCGGTGCGGCGCCCCCAGCTCGGGACGGAAGTCCGGGTCGGCGGCGAGGTCGGCGGCCCGCATGGCGACGCGGTGCGCCTGGATGTGGTCCGGGTGGCCGTATCCGCCGTTGCCGTCGTAGGTGACCAGCACCTGTGGCCGCACCTCGCGGACGACGGCGACCAGGTGGCCGGCGGCCTCGTCCAGGTCGGCCTGCCAGAAGGCGTCCGGCCGGTCGTTCTGCGGGGCGCCCATCATCCCGGAGTCGCGGTAGCGGCCGGCGCCGCCCAGGAAGCGGTGGTCGGTGACCCCGAGCACCTTCATGGCGGCGGCCAGCTCCTCGACCCGGTACGGGCCCAGGGCGTCGTCGCGGTCCGGCGCGAGATGGGCCAGCTCCGGCGGGATGACCTCGCCTTCTTCGCCGCGGGTGCAGGTCACGAGTGTGACCAGGGCCCCTTCGCCCGCGTACTTGGCCATCGTGGCGCCATTGTTGATGGATTCGTCATCCGGGTGCGCGTGAACGAGCAGCAGCCGGCGGGCGGGAAGGTCGGTCATGGAGACAGCGTACGAGCCGGGCGGCCGGGACCCCGCATCCCGATCCGGCCCGCCCGGCCCACCCCCGGTCAGGGGCCGGGCCCACCGCCCCCGCGCACGGGCTCCGGCGGGGGCGCGGCACCGCGCGCGCGGATCCCTAGAACTTGATCCCGCCGAGCATCCCGGCGACGTTCGTCGTCAGCTGCTTGATGGTCGGGCCGATCGACGAACTGGCCAGATAGAAGCCGAGCAGCATGCACACCAGCGCATGTCCCGTCTTCAGCCCGGACTTCTTGACGAGCAGGAAGACGATGATCGCCAGCAGCACCACCGCCGAAATCGTCAGTGCCACGGCGGCTCACCTCCAAGTACGCAGGTCCGGACAGCGTTGGGACGGCGCGGGGCCGACGGCTGACGGCCCCGCGGGCACGGGGAAGTCACGCTCCACTCCCTTACCCACTCCGCGGACTGGATCATAACTTTCCACGCTCGCGCATATGTCGGTGCACGGGAGCAGAACGGGGGCGCACACGATCATCGCGGCAGCGGGCACGCCGGGGGCGCGGCACCGCTAGGTCCTGTCGTCAAATTCCCGTCGTTCCGCCCGGAGGGCGGGCCGCGCGGCGTCTGGTGCACTTCGCTTCGCTACGTCTCGGCTCTTTGCATCTGTTTCTCGGAAGCCGAGCCGATCGCAAGGCGGAGGGTCTTCCCGGTACTGGGTGTACCGGGAAGGGCCCGACAACGCAGCGAGCGTGCGTGCTGGGGGTCCCCCCAGCGGTAGCTGGGGGAGTCGCGCGGCAGGCGGGAATTTGACGACAGGGCCTAGGCTCCTCCGCATGACCGGACAGCTCTCATTTCCTCGGCAACACGCCCGTACCCAGCGCTTCTCGCTGGGCGCGCCGCGCGGCTTCGCGGTGGCGCCGGACGGCTCACGCGTCACCTTCCTCCGCTCCCGTGCGGGTACCGATCGAGCGAATCTGCTGTGGGTACTGGATCTTGACGAGGGGCGGGAGTACGCCGCCGCCGACCCGGCGGCGCTGCTCGCCGGCGCGGACGAGGAGCTGTCGCCCGAGGAGCGGGCGCGCCGCGAACGTACGCGCGAGGGTTCGTCCGGTGTGGTGGGCTACGCCGTGGACGCCGCGGTGGAGCTGGCCGCCTTCACCCTCTCGGGCCGCCTGTTCACCGCCGAACTGCGTGCCGGCACCGCCCGTGAACTGCCCGTACCGGGGCCGGTGGTGGATCCCCGGCCGTCGCCCGACGGGCGGCACGTCGCGTACGTGTCCCAGGGCCGGCTGCGGGTCGTCCCGGCCGACGCCGCGCCGGGCGACGGCGACGGCACCCCGGGCGACCGCTCCCTCGCCGAGCCGGACGGCCCGGACGTCACCTGGGGGCTCGCGGAGTTCCTCGCGGCCGAGGAGATGGGCCGCTACCGCGGCTTCTGGTGGTCCCCGGACAGCGACCGGGTGCTGGCCGCGCGCGTCGACGGCGCGCCCGTACGGCGCTGGTGGATCGCCGACCCGGCGCACCCGGACCGCGAACCGGCCCGGGTCGCCTATCCGGCGGCCGGCACCCCCAACGCCTCCGTGGGCCTGGCCCTGCTCGGCCTGGACGGCTCGCGCACGGACGTCACGTGGGACCACGAGCGCTACCCGTACCTGACGCGCGTGCACTGGTCGGCGGCGGGCCCGCCCCTCCTCCTCGTGCAGAGCCGCGACCAGCGCGCCCAGCGCTACCTGACGGTCGACCTCAAGACCGGCGCGACCAGCACCGTGCACGCCGACGAGGACCCCCGGTGGGTGGAGCTGACCACCGGGTCGCCCGCCTGGACGCCCGACGGGCGCCTGGTGCGCGTCGCGGACGAGGGCGGGGCCCGCCGGCTCTTCGTCGGCGACCGAGCGCTGACGGCGGCGCCGCTGCACGTCCGGGCCGTGCTGGACATCGGCGAGGACGACGTGCTGTTCACCGCGAGCGGCGAGGAACTGCACGACATCGGCGTCTACCGCGCCTGGTACCGCGGCAGCGGCGACCAGGGAGGCTGGGAGCGGGTCGGCGAGCGCCCGTACCCGTCGGTGTCCTCCGCGGTGCGCGGCGGCGCCGTGACGGTCCTCTCGCACGCCTGCCCGGACCGGCCGGGGGCGCAGACCGAGGTGGTGCGCCTGGAGGCGGACGGCGGCGAGACCTGGCTGGCCGCGGTCGGCTCGTACGCCGAGGTGCCGGTGCTCGCCACCAGCCCGCGCTTCGTCCTGTCCGGCGAGCGGCAGATCCCCTGCGCGGTGCTGCTGCCGACCGGCTACCGGGAGGAGGACGGTCCGCTGCCGGTCCTCATGGACCCGTACGGCGGTCCGCACGGGCAGCGGGTGGTGGCCGCGCACAACGCCCATCTGACGTCGCAGTGGTTCGCCGATCAGGGTTTCGCGGTGATCGTCGCCGACGGGCGGGGCACCCCGGGCCGCTCCCCCGACTGGGAGAAGGCCATTTACCGGGACCTGGCCGCGGTGGTCCTCCAGGACCAGGTGGACGCGCTGCACGGGCTCGCGGACCGCTTCCCGCTGGACCTGGACCGGGTCGCGATCCGGGGCTGGTCCTTCGGCGGCTATCTGGCCGGGCTGGCCGCGCTGCGCCGCCCCGACGTCTTCCACGCCGCCGTCGTGGGCGCCCCGGTCACCGACCAACGGCTGTACGACACGCACTACACGGAGCGGTACCTGGGGCACCCGGACGAGGACCCGGCGCTCTACGCCGAGAACTCCCTGGTCGGCGACGAGGGCCTGGTGGGCGCCGCGGAGCCGCACCGGCCGATGATGATCGTGCACGGGCTGGCGGACGACAACGTGGTGGTGGCGCACACCCTGCGGCTCTCCTCCGCGCTGCTCGCGGCGGGCCGGCCGCACGAGGTGCTGCCACTGTCGGGCGTCACGCACATGACACCGCAGGAGCAGGTGGCCGAAAACCTCCTGCTGCTGCAAGTCGACTTCCTCAAGCGCTCGCTGGGGGTGAACTGAGCCGGACGGCTCTCCCTCACCAGTTCGGCGGAAGGTCCGAGGGCGGGGGCGGCGGCGCGTACCCCGGCGGCAGCTGCCCGCCCACGGGCCCGCGCGATGCGTCCGCCCCGGCCGCCGGGCGGGCCAGCGCCAGCAGCACCACGAGGCCGGCCAGGGCGGCGAACGAGGCGGTTACAAGGTCGAGCTGAGTGCGCGGTGCCAGGGCGCCGAAGTGTCCGATCAGCCCCGCGCGCTGTGCAGCCGCCAGCGCCGCGGCACCGTGCGCCAGCAGCAGTGACGCGGTCAGCAGGCCCAGGGGCTGTACGGCCGGTGCCCGCCGGGCCGCCCCGGCGGCGGACACCAGGGACAGCAGCGTCAGGGACAGCAGGGACCAGTTGACCGGGGGCTGCAAGAGTGCGCGATGCGCGTCACCGTCGCCGACGACACTGCCCCAGTACGCGCTCCACCCCAACTCCCTTACGGAACAGACCTGCCAGGCCACCAGCACCAGGCCGGCGCCGACCAGCAGCAGCGCAGCACCCACCGCGGGCGCGCGACGCAGACGCCCCTCCCCGCGGGCCGCGCCACTGCGCCCAGCCGCAGCCACGATCAGAAGCGACACACTCCCCACAAGGGCAACACCAGCCGTGATCAGCGCCCACCCCCTGGCCCCGGCCCCCGCCCCGGGAAGCCCGTCCGCGCCGAGGCTCCACAGCGGCGGCACCCGGAACAGCAGCGTCGCCACGGCCACCGCACTCAGCGCGCGCGGAGCGGACGGCGAGCGGCGCAGCACCGCCACCGCCGCGAAGAGGCAGCCGAACCCCAGCACCGGATCCAGCAGCGTGGTCGCCCGGACCACCGCACCCTCCGGACGTATCGGCACGCCCGCCCACAACCACCATATGTCCAGGGGGTATTGAGCCACAGCGAGGTCGCGGGCGATCCAACCGGCGCTCAGCAGCGCGAGCAGCAGGCCCAACAGTGCGCCGAACCCTCCGACACCGCGCGCGCGAGCCCTTCTCCGCCCCATGACGTGGCCCACCCCCTGCCCCCGCACGGACAGGTCTACTCCACTCACCGCACCGGGACAACCGCGCGGCAGCAGACGGCGGACGGCGTCCGGGCGGCAGCCGGCCGGGGTGATCGCAGGGCCACCCCGGCCGGTCGACGGCACCCGCACGGCCGTACGCTGTCGAGTATGGCGCGTCCGTATATCGGCGTGACGACAGTCAAGTTGCCCCGCTGTTACGGACGTTGAGCGGGATATGTCGCCCATGCCGCACACCGCGTACCGCTGTCAAGCACGCACGGGCGTCAATCTGCGCAATCTTCGCTCAAGAAGAGGAAACCACGCCGGCGAGCGTTCACCGTCCTCTTGACTGGGCCATAAATCACTTGCCAAAGTCCGCTCAACCAGCGGTGCGAATCAGCGCTGCGTCCTGTTGCAAGTGAACTCGGTGCGGGGGAACTTCGCGATGACCAGTCCGTCCCAGACCGCGGTAACGCAGACCGATCCCTCCGGACTCGGGCCCGAAGGGCTGCGGAAAGTCAAGGACCGCAAGGGCGGGGAACTGGTCGGCCGTTCCCCCGGCCAATTGATGTGGATCAGGTTCAAGCGCGACCGGACCGGAGTGATCAGCGGATGCGTCGTGCTGGCGTTCTTCTTGATCGGTCTGCTCGCCCCGCTGATCTCCAAGCTGTACGGCAAGGACCCGTACACGCGGTACGGACAGATCACTCCGGGTCTGCTGGTGAACGGATATCCGGCACAGCCGAACGGAGGCATCTCCGCTGAATTCTGGTTCGGAATCGAACCCACCCTCGGGCGTGACGTGTTCATGCAACTCGTCTACGGCATCCGGACCACGCTTTACCTCTCGGTCGCCATCACTCTCGTTTCGGTGCTCACGGCAATCGTCCTGGGTGTGGCCGCCGGATACTTCGGCGGCCGGGTCGACTACTTCATCGGCCGCGTCATCGACCTGCTGATGGCCTTTCCCAACCAGCTCTTCTTCGTCGCCTTCGTCCCCGTGGTCGGCGCGATCTTCGTGGCCCCCGAGGACGCGATGGCGACCTGGATGCGCTGTCTCATTCTGATCCTGGTGCTGTGGTTCCTGGGCTGGATGAGCCTGGCCCGGCTGCTGCGCGGCACCACCCTGTCGCTGCGCGAGCGCGAGTTCATCGACGCCGCCAAGGTCAGCGGCGCCTCCCCGGCCCGGATCATCCGGCGTGAGCTGCTGCCGAACGTGATGACACCGATCCTGGTGCAGACGACCTACATGCTCCCCAGCTTCGTCACCTCGATCGCGGGCCTGTCCTTCCTCGGCGTCGGCCTCGTCGAACCCACCCCCGACTGGGGCCGGATGTTCGCCAACGCCGCCGATTACTACCGCAACGACATCACGTACTTGTTCTTCCCCGGCATCGCGATGGTGCTCTTCATCGTCGTGTTCAACCTCCTCGGGGATTCCGTCCGGGATGCCTTCGACCCGAAACGCGCCCGGTGAACCGTGTTCCACGGGGGGTGCTGCCACCCCAGCACCGCACACGTCAGGCAGCGGCCACGGAACTACGACAGGCAGGTGCATCCACCACCATGAACACAGCCCGTACGCACAGAGCGCGCGCCACCGTCGTGGCGCTGTCCGCGGGGGCCCTGGTCCTGACCGCCTGCAGCAGCGGCGCCGGTCAGGGGGCGGAGGACGACCAGGGACGCAAGGAGGCCGAGAGCCAGCGCGCCCAGATCGCCTTCGGCGACGCCAAGGCGTCCACCGGACCGGCCGAGCCGGTGCCCGACGCGACCCCCGGCGGCACGATCAAGGTCTACCAGCGCGACACCTACGACCACCTGGACCCGGCGCAGATCTACGTCAGCGACGAGGGCACCCTCTCCACGCTGATCTTCCGCCGGCTGACCTCCTACCACCTGGACAACAAGGGGA
Organism: Streptomyces monomycini; assembly: GCF_022271435.1. Taxonomy (GTDB): domain Bacteria; phylum Actinomycetota; class Actinomycetes; order Streptomycetales; family Streptomycetaceae; genus Streptomyces; species Streptomyces monomycini. The sequence continues at coordinate 7,011 of NZ_JAFIQY010000045.1, forward strand.
AGTACACGGTCGTCGGCGACCTGGCGACGGACAGCGGCAAGTCCACCGACGGCGGCCGGACCTGGACGTACACCCTGAAGAAGGGCGTGAAGTTCGAGAACGGCCAGCCGATCACGTCCAAGGACATCCGGCACACCTTCGAGCGGACCTTCGCCGACTTCATCTCCAACGGCCCGACGTACGTCCAGCGCTGGCTGGCCGACGCGGAGGGCAACGAGTACCGCAAGCTGCTGCCGGGCGGCCCGTACGGCGGCAAGCACCTGCCCGACAGCGTGCTGGAGACCCCGGACGCGAACACCATCCGCTTCCACTTCAAGAAGCCGGTGGGCGACCTCCCGTACGCGCTGGCCATGGCCGGTTACTCCGTCGTACCGGAGAAGGGCGACACCAAGGAGCGGTACGACAAGGCCCCGGTCTCCTCCGGGCCGTACAAGATCGCCCCGGGGTCGTTCAAGTCCGGCAAGGGCATGTCCCTGGTCAAGAACCCCAACTGGGACCCGAACACGGACATCACCCGCCACCAGTACGTGGACAAGTTCGACATCCAGTTCGGCGTCTCCTACCCCGACTCCACCCAGCGGCTGATGTCCGACAGCGCCGACAACCAGACGGCCGTCAGCTTCAACAACCAGGTCGACGCGGCCAGCCTCCAGCAGGTGGCCGCCACCCCGGACATCAAGAAGCGCTCCACCAGCGGCTACCAGCCCTACGTCGGCGCCATCAACTTCAACATGAAGCGCCTGAAGGACAAGAAGGTCCGCGAGGCCATCGCCCACGCGATCCCGATCCAGGCGGTCCTGGACGCGTTCGGCACGCCGGGCGGCGGCGAGCTGGCGGGCAGCTACATCAGCCCGACGCTCACCGGGCACAAGGACATCGACCCGTACGGCAAGCTCAAGAAGCCGATGGGCGACGTCGAGAAGGCCAAGCAGCTGCTCAAGGAGGCCGGCAAGGTCGGCATGAAGCTGACCTTCGCCTACACCAACGCGCCCGAGCCGCAGAAGTACTCGGTGGCGATCGCCGACAACCTGCGCAAGGCCGGCTTCAACGTGCAGAACAAGGACCTGCCCTCGGACACGTACTACGACATCATCGGCAAGGTCGACAACCAGTTCGACATCTACCCGTCCGCGTGGGGCGCCGACTGGCCCAGCGCGCTGACCGTGATCCCCCCGGTCTACGACGGCCGCCAGATCCAGGACAACGCGCCGAACTACTCGCACTACAACAACCCGGCGGTCAACAAGGAGATCGACCGGATCTCCCAGCTGACCGACCAGAAGCAGGCCGCCCACGACTGGTTCGCGCTCGGCGAGAAGATCCTCAAGGAGGACCTGCCGCAGCTGCCGACCTTCTACTACAAGCAGATCCAGCTGCACGGCTCCAAGGTCGGCGGGGTGGTCAACAACGACATCATCAGCTCCGTCGACCCGACCAAGATGTTCGTGAAGAAGTAGCGGGGCCGGCGCCCCGGCGCCGCCCGCGCGCCGTGCGCCGCCCGCGTCCGGTGTGCCCGCCGTCCCGGGCGGGCGCACCGGCCCGGCACACTCCCGCCCTTCTGGCTGCCCAAGAGAGCTGCGACCGCCATGCTGCGTTTTCTCTTCCGCCGGTCCCTCGGCGCGATCGTGATCCTGCTGATCATCAGCGCGTTCACGTTCTTCCTCTTCTTCGCCGCCCCCCGGGATCCCGCACTGCTGGCCTGCGGAAAGAACTGCACGCCGGACGCCATCGCAGTGATCCACAAAAATCTCGGGCTCGACAAACCCGTACCGGTCCAGTACTGGCTGTTCATGTCCGGCATCGTCACCGGACGGGATTTCGCCGTCGGGCACTGCCCGGCGCCCTGCTTCGGCTATTCCTTCGCCAACAACGACCCCGTCTGGGACACGATTCTGGACCGGTTCCCCACCACCGTCTCGCTGACCATCGGCGCCGCCGCGGTGTTCCTGACCGCCGGTGTCGGTACCGGAATGATCGCCGCCTGGAAACAGGGCCGGCTCATCGACAAGATCTTCAGCTCGTCCTCGCTGGTGCTCTCCTCCATGCAGATCTATTTCGTCGGGCCGATCGTGCTCGCGCTGCTGGTCTACAACCTCGGCTGGTTCGGTCAGCCGAAATACGTGCCGATCACGGACGATCCCGTGGGCTGGTTCCTGGGACTGATCATTCCGTGGTTCGTACTGTCCCTCATCTTCACCGCGCAGTACACGCGTATGGCCCGCTCGTCGATGATCGAACAGTTGCAGGAGGATCACGTACGGACCGCCAGGGCCAAGGGAATGACGTCCCGTACGGTCTTCTTCCGCTACGCCTGGCGCGGCTCGCTCATTCCCATCGTGACCATTTTCGGTATCGACCTGGGGTCGCTGTTCGGTGGCGCGATGATCACCGAATACACCTTCGCGCTGCCCGGCCTGGGCACCCTCGCCGTGAAGTCGGTACAGAACACCGACCTGCCCATGGTCATGGGCGTGATGCTGTTCGCCGCGACCTTCATCATCCTGCTCAACATCGTGGTGGACGCCTGTTACGCGTTCATCGACCCGCGCGTGCGGCTGTCCTAGGAGAGGCCCCGTGTCCACACTCACCCAGCCCGCGGGCCCACCGGCCCCGGCCGCCTCGGGCCCCTTCCTGTCCGTACGCGACCTGTACGTGCGGTTCGCCACCGAGGACGGTGTCGTCAAGGCGGTCGACGACCTCTCCTTCGACCTGGAGCGCGGCCGTACCCTCGGCATCGTCGGCGAGTCCGGCTCCGGCAAGTCGGTCACCAACCTCGCCGTCCTGGGCCTGCACAGCCCCAACTACACGACGATCACCGGCGAGATCCTGCTGGACGGCGACGAGCTGACCGGCGCCAGGGAGAAGGACCTGGAGAAACTGCGCGGCAACAAGATGGCGATGATCTTCCAGGACCCGCTGACCTCGCTGTCGCCGTACTACACGGTGGGCCGCCAGATCGCCGAGCCGTTCGTCAAGCACACCGGCGCGAGCAAGCGCGAGGGCCGGCGGCGCGCGATCGAGATGCTGGAGAAGGTGGGCATCCCGCAGCCGACGCTGCGGGTGGACGACTACCCCCACCAGTTCTCCGGCGGGATGCGGCAGCGCGCCATGATCGCCATGGCGCTGGTGTGCAACCCGTCGCTGCTGATCGCCGACGAGCCGACCACCGCGCTGGACGTGACCGTGCAGGCGCAGATCCTGGACCTGCTCAAGGACCTCCAGCAGGAGTTCGGCTCGGCGATCATCCTGATCACCCACGACCTGGGCGTGGTCGCCAACACCGCCGACGAACTGCTGGTGATGTACGCCGGACGGGCCGTCGAGCGCGGCACCGTCAAGGAGATCCTCACCGAGCCGCACCACCCGTACACCTGGGGCCTGCTGGGCTCGATGCCGCGGCTGACGGCGAGCGTGGAGGAGCCGCTGACGCCGATCCCCGGTACCCCGCCGAGCCTGCTCGCCCCGCCGTCGGGCTGCCCCTTCCATCCGCGCTGCGGCTTCGTCTCCGAGGTCGGCGGCACCCGCTGCCAGGACGAACGGCCCACGCTGGCCCCCGGCCGGGCGGCGGCCTGCCATCTGAGCCCCGAGCAGAAACACACCCTGTTCACCGAGCAGATCAAGCCCCGGCTGGGCTAGGAAGCGAAGCGACGACCATGAGCGCACCCGAAGACGCCCTCGTGCCCGCTCCCCGGCCGGCCGCCGCCGGCCCCGGCGAGGTGCTGCTGACCGCCCGGGGCCTGACCAAGCACTTCCCGATCATGGCCGGGTTCCCGTTCAAGCGGCGGGTCGGCGCGGTGCAGGCGGTGGACGGCATCGACCTGACCGTGCACAGCGGCGAGACGTTCGGCCTGGTCGGCGAGTCGGGCTGCGGCAAGTCCACCACCGGGCGGCTGCTGACCCGGCTGCTGGAGCCGACCGCGGGCTCGATCACGTACCGGGACCGGGACATCACCCACGCCGGGCGCAAGGAGCTGGCGCCGGTCCGCTCCGAGATCCAGATGATCTTCCAGGACCCGTACTCGTCGCTCAACCCGCGGCAGACGGTCGGCACCATCATCGGCGGGCCGATGGAGATCAACGGCATCGATCCGGAAGGCGGCCGGGAGCACCGGGTCCGCGAACTCCTGGAGATCGTCGGCCTCAACCCGGAGCACTACAACCGCTTCCCGCACGAGTTCTCCGGCGGCCAGCGCCAGCGCATCGGCGTCGCCCGCGCGCTCGCGCTGGAGCCGAAGCTGATCGTCGCGGACGAACCGGTCTCCGCGCTCGACGTCTCCATCCAGGCCCAAGTGGTCAACCTGCTCCAGGAGTTGCAGCGGGAGCTGAACATCGCGTTCCTGTTCATCGCGCACGACCTGGCGATCGTCCGGCACTTCAGCCAGCGCGTCGCGGTGATGTACCTCGGCAAGATCGTCGAGGTCGGCGACCGGGACTCGATCTACCAGCGGCCGCGCCACCCGTACACCCACGCGCTGCTCTCCGCCGTCCCCGAGGCCCGGCTGCTGGACGCGCAGGAGGAAGCGGACGACCGCGAACGCATCCGGCTGGCCGGCGACGTCCCCTCGCCGATCAACCCGCCCTCCGGCTGCCGGTTCCGTACCCGCTGCTGGAAGGCGCGCGACAAGTGCGCCGCCGAGGAACCGCCCCTGGTGCAGATCACCGGCAGCGTCGGCGGCCACCTGACGGCCTGTCACTTCCCGGAGGAGCCCACGACGGCGGCGCGGGACGAGGACATCGTGCTGGACCCGGCGCTGGCGGCGATCGAGGACGCGGTGCCAGGGCCGGCGGCGGCCGACGAGGGTTCCTGAGCGGCCGGGGCCCCGGCCCGCGTCCCCCGGTGTCGGATCAGCCGTCCGGGGCAGGTGCCGAGGACGCACTGGATCCACACAAGGACAGATGACACCTATGGCTCACCGCTCCCCGGCCCGGATACCCACCCGCGTCCCCCTCCTGGCCACCACCGGAGTCCTGGCACTCCTCTGCGCGAGCACCCCGGCCGCCGCTGCCGCCACCGGCCCGCACCGGCCCGCACCGCGCCCCACCTACGCCGTCGCCCACCGGGTGCTCACCGCCGACGGCGTGGACACGGCGCTGCGGCACGGGGCCAACGCCGTCGAGATCGACGCCACCGCCTGGAAGAAGGGCTGGTGGGCGGATCACGACGGCACCCCCACCAGCGCCGGTGACACGATGGAAGCCATGCTCCAGCGCATCGCGCAGCGGCGCGGCGAGGGCAAGACCGTCAACTTCGTGTGGCTCGACATCAAGAACCCGGACCACTGCCGCAGCGACGACGCGAAGTGGCGGCACTGCTCGGTGGCGGCACTGCGCGACCTGGCCCGCCGCACCGTGGAGAAGCAGGGCGTCCGCGTGCTCTACGGGTTCTACGGTACCGAGGGCGGCACCGGCTGGAAGGATGTCTCGACCGGCCTGCGCCCGCTCGAAGGGATCGACCTCAGCGGCAACGCCGCGGACGTGGCGAAGTCCTTCGCGGCCCACGGCTCACACATCCCCGCGAACCAGCGGATGATGGACAAGGGCCTCTTCAGCCTCTCGCTCAACGCCCGCAAGATCACTTCCGAACTCCGGGCCGGCGCCGAGGCCCGCAGTCGCGAGGAACTCGCCTCGACGGCCGGCTGGACGGTCGGCACGGGCGACGCGCAGCACGTCACCAAACTGCTGGCACCGTACGCCGCGGGCGGGGCCGACGCGGACAGCCTCATCTACGGGCTGCGGGCCGCCTGCTACCCGGACGGCACGTCCAAGTGGCGCGGCGGCTGCGGCACCGACGCGTCCTCGGTGAAGAAGGCGCTGGCTTCCATCAGGGATTACGTCGCCGGCCACCCGGCCGAGCGGCGCATGGCCACCAACAGCGACGTGCCGTTCGGAAGCTGAGGCCGGGGCCGCCCCGGCGCCCCGTCACCCACCCGGCACGACCTGCCGTTCCTCCGCGAAGTGGCACGCCGAGGCGTGCCGGGCCGGGCCCGCCACCCCCTCGAAGCCCTCCGGCACGTCCAGCGGCGGCACCTCCAGCGCGCAGCGCTCCCGCGCCTTCCAGCAGCGGGTGCGGAAGCGGCAGCCGGACGGCGGGTCGGCCGGCGAGGGGACGTCACCGCTGAGCAGGATGCGGTCACGCCGGTCGCGCGCCTCCGGGTCGGGGACGGGGACGGCGGAGAGCAGGGCCTGGGTGTACGGGTGCGTCGGATGGCCGTAGATCTCGTCCTCCGTACCGACCTCGGCGAAGCGGCCCAGGTACATCACCGCGACCCGGTCGGAGATGTGCCGGACGACGGACAGGTCGTGCGCGATGAAGACGTACGACAGGTCGAACTCGTCCTGGAGCCGTTCCAGCAGGTTGACGACCTGCGCCTGGACGGAGACGTCCAGCGCCGAGACCGGCTCGTCCGCCACGATCACCTCGGGGCGCAGCGCCAGCCCGCGGGCGATGCCGATGCGCTGGCGCTGCCCGCCGGAGAACTGGTGCGGATAGCGGTTGATGTACTCCGGGTTGAGCCCGACCACGTCCAGCAGCTCCTGGACCTTCCGTCGCCGGTCCCCCTTAGGAGCCACCTCCGGGTGGATGTCGTAGGGCTCGCCGATGATGTCGCCGACCGTCATGCGCGGGTTCAGCGAGGTGTACGGGTCCTGGAAGACCATCTGGATGTTGCGGCGTACGGCCTTCAGCGCGCGCCCCGACAGCCTGGTGATGTCCTCCCCCCGGTACAGGATCTGCCCGCCGCTCGGCTTCTCCAGCCCGACCAGCAGCTTGGCGACCGTCGACTTGCCACAGCCGGACTCCCCGACGATCCCCAGCGTCTCGCCCTTGCGCAGGGCGAAGGAGACGGTGTCCACGGCCTTGACGGACCCGACCTGCTTGCGCAGCACGACGCCGCGCGTCAGCGGGTAGTGCTTGGCCAGGTCCCGTACGTCGAGGACGGTCTCCCCCACGCGCCCGGCCGCCTCAGCGTTCACCGGCGGTCTCCTCGCTCACTGATGGTCTCCTCCCAGAAGTGGCAGGCGCTGGCCCGGCCCGGAGCCACGTCGTAGAGCGGCGGCCGGTCCGTACGGCAGACGTCCTGCGCCTTGGGGCAGCGCGGGTGGAAGGGGCAGCCCGGCGGGATCGCGGTCAGGCTGGGCGGCAGGCCCTTGATCGCGTACAGCTCGCGGCCCTTCTGGTCCAGGCGCGGGATGGAATCGAGCAGGCCGCGCGTGTACGGGTGCGCGGGCGCCCGGTAGAGGTCGTGCACGGGCGCGGTCTCCACGATCCGGCCCGCGTACATCACCGCGATCCGGTCGGCGACGTCCGCGACCACCCCCAAGTCGTGGGTGATCAGCACCAATCCCATGGCGTACTCCCGCCGCAGCTCCGCGAGCAGGTCCATGACCTGGGCCTGGACCGTCACGTCGAGCGCCGTCGTCGGCTCGTCCGCGATGATCAGATCGGGGCCGAGGGCCAGCGCCATCGCGATCATGATGCGCTGGCGCATCCCGCCGCTGAACTGGTGCGGATAATCACCCACCCGGCTCCGCGCGGCCGGAATACGCACCCGGTCCATCAGCTCGGCCGCGCAGCCACGCGCCTCCTTGCGGGACATCCCCCGGTGCACCTCGAACATCTCCCCGAGCTGCGTCCCCACGCTCAGCACGGGGTTGAGCGCCGACAGCGCGTCCTGAAAGATCATCGCCAGCCGCGTACCGCGGATCCGGCGCCGTTCCTCCGCGCCCATCCGCAGCAGGTCCCGCCCGTGGAAGAGAATCTCGCCGCCCGTGACGTGTCCCGGCGGCGTGTCCAGGATGCCCAGGACGGCCTGCGCGGTCACCGACTTGCCCGAGCCCGACTCCCCCAGCACGGCCAGCGTCTCGCCCGCGCTCACCCGGTAATTGACCCCGTTGACCGCGTGCGCCACACCGTCCCGTGTACGGAACTCCACCTTCAGCTCCCGCACGTCCAGCAGCACGCCGCCACCGGAACCGTCCTCCTGCCGTGTCCCCTCAGCCGTCATCCACGGTCTCCTCAGCGCAACTTGGGGTCGAGGGCGTCGCGCACCGCGTCGCCGAGCATGATGAACGCCAGTACGGTCAGGCTGAGCGCGCCGGCGGGCCACAGCAGCATGTGCGGCGCGTTGCGGATCTGCTTGGACGCCTCGGAGATGTCGATGCCCCAGGAGACGGTCGGCGGCTTCAGACCGACGCCCAGGTAGGAGAGCGTCGCCTCCAGCGCGATGTACGTGCCGAGGGCGATGGTCGCCACGACGATCACCGGCGCCACCGCGTTCGGTGCCAGGTGCCGCAGCAGCAGCCGGGTGTTCCCCGCCCCCAGCGCCCGCGCGGCCTGCACGAAGTCGGCCTGCTTGACGGTCAGTACGGAACCGCGGGCGATCCGCGCGAGCTGCGGCCAGCCCAGCAGCACGATGAACCCGACCACCGGCCACACGGAGCCGGACGGCACCACGGACAGGAACACCAGGCCGCCCAGCAGCATCGGAATGGCGAAGAACATGTCCGCGACACGGGAGAGCAGCGCGTCCCACCAGCCGCCGAAAAACCCGGCCAGCCCGCCCAGCACCCCGCCGAGGAGCGCCGCCCCGGCCGTCGCGCACACGCCGACCGTCACCGACGCCCGGGCCCCGTACACCGTCCGCGCGAAGACGTCGCAGCCCTGGGTGTCGAAACCGAACGGATGACCACTGCGCGCGCCCTCCTGCGACAGGGTGATGTCGCAGTCCAACGGATCGGTGGAGGTCAGCAGGGACGGCCGGACCGCGATCAGCAGAAAGAACAGAATCAGCAGGCCGGAGACGACGAAGACCGGATTGCGGCGCAGGTCGTGCCAGGCGTCCGACCACAAGCTGCGCGCCCGGCCGCCGGCCGGCTGCACACCGGCCCCCTGCGGCGCCCCCGGGGCCCCGGGCACCTCCGGCGTCCCCCCGGGCCCGCCCACGGTCTCCGCCTCGACGGCGGGCAGCGGCGTCCCGACACCCGACGGCTGGAACGACTCCGGACGCTCGGGCTCAGGCATAACGAATCCTCGGGTCGAGCACGGCGTACAGGAGGTCGACGATCAGGTTGGCCAGCAGGAAGACGATGACCAGGACGGTCACGAAGCCGACGACGGTCGGGGAGTTCTGGCGGACGATGCCCTGGTACAGCTCGTAGCCGACGCCGTGCACATTGAAGATCCTCTCGGTGACCACCGCGCCGCCCATCAGCGTGCCGATGTCCGCGCCGATGAAGGTGACCACCGGGATCAGCGAGTTGCGCAGCAGGTGCCGTACGACGATCCGGCGCCGGGGCAGGCCCTTGGCGACGGCCGTACGCACGTAGTCCGCACGGGCGTTCTCCGCGATCGACGTCCGGGTGAGCCGGGTGACGTACGCCAGCGACACCAGGGCCAGCACACAGCCCGGCAGCAGCAGTTCGTCCAGGGGCGCGCCCAGGGCGACGGCCGGGCTCACCCACGCCCACTTCACGCCCAGCAGGTACTGGAGCACGTACCCGCTGACGAACGTCGGTACGGACACCACGATCAACGTGAGCACCAGCACCCCGGAGTCCAGCAGCCGCCCCCGCCGCAGCCCGCCGAGCACGCCGAGCGTCACCCCGACGACGATCTCCGCGACGACGGCGACGGCGGTCAGCCGCAGGGTGACGGGAAAGGCCGTACCCATCTTGTCCAGGACCTGCTGCCCGTCGAAGGTGGTGCCGAAATTCCCCGTGAAAATCTGCCCCATGTAATGCAGGTACTGCTGCCACAGCGGCTGGTCCAGATGCAGCTCGCGGCGGATCTGCGCGGCCGTGGCAGGGTCGGGCGCACGGTCACCGGAAAGCGCCGCGACCGGGTCGCCGAGCGCATACACCATGACAAAGATAAGAAAGGTGGCACCGACGAAAACCGGCACCATCTGCAACAACCGCCGGATCACATAACGTCCCACGACCGCCTCCCCCCTCAGCCCTTGATACGAATCTGACCGTACACAGGAACACTGAAAGGGTTCAGCGCGACATTCTCGACCCGTTCCCCGTACCCGCCACTGCCGTTCTGGTACCAGAGCGGAATCGCCGGCATCTCCCGGGCCAGAATCCGCTCGGCCCGGTGATACGTCTCGTTCACCTGCCGCTGCTCGCTCTCCGCGTTGGCCCGGCTCACCAGCCGGTCGAACTCCTTGTTGCTCCAGCCCGAGTCGTTGGACGAAGCACCGGTGAAGTACTGGCTCTGCACGAACGTCTGGATCAGCGGATAGTCCATCTGCCACCCGGCACGATAAGGCCCGCTCATCTTCTTCCCCGTGACCTTGGTTCGGTAATCGGCGAAGGTCCCCACCGGCGCGCCGTCACACACATGCCGGCCCAGCGCCTTGTTCACGCTGTTGCACAGCGCGTCCACCCACAACTTGTGCGACCCGGTGTCCGCGTTGTACGTCACCTTCATCGAGCCGCCCGGAATCCCGCCCCCCTCGGCGACCAGCTTCCGGGCCCCGGCGGGGTCGTACGTGCACGCCGCACCGCACAGTCCCGCCTGGTACCCGCCGTGCTCCCCCAGGGCCATCGCGGACCAGTCGGTGGCGGGCGTCCGCGTACCCCGGAAGATCTGCCGGGTGATCGCCGGCCGGTTGACGGCCATGGAAATCCCCCGCCGGACCTTTTCCACTCCCGCCTTCGACCACTTCGCGTCATACATCGGGAACGACAGCGTCTGAATGATCCCGGCAGGCTGATTGATGTACCGTCCGCCCAGATCCTTCTGCACATGCTTCAACTGCGGAGCCGGCACATCATCGACCAGGTCCAGGTTCCCCGCCATCAAATCAGTATAGGCAGTATCGCTATCCGTATAAACCTGAAGATCCACCCCGCCGTTTTCCGCCCGGTCCGGCCCCGGATATCCATCCCACCTCCGCAGCCGCATGACCCCGCCCTTGGCATACGACTGCACGGCATACGGCCCATTGCCGACCGGCTTCGCCAGCCACGCGTCGTGGTCGGTGAAGAACATCCGGGGCAGCGGCAGGAAGGCGTTGTACCCGAGCATGTCCGGCCACAGCCCGAATTTCTGGTTCAGCCGCACCGTGAACGTCAGCTCATCCCGCACCCGCAGCCCACGCATGGTCTGCGCAGCCGGCTTCTCCCCCGCCCCTTCGGGATGCACGTCCCCATACCCCTCCACGTAACTGAAGAACGGCGCCCCCTGCTGCCGATTGGTGACCAGCGCCCCGTAATTCCAAGCGTCCACGAAAGACCGCGCCGTAACCTTCTCCCCGTTGCTGAACGTCCACCCCCGCTTCAACTTCACCGTGAAATTCCGCGCATCAGACGACTCGACCGACTCCGCGACCATGTTCTCCGCGACAGCGGTCCGCGGGTTGTACCGCTTCAGCCCCCGGAAAGCGAGATCGAGCACCTTGCCACCCTGCACATCGGTGGTGTTGGCCGGCTCCACCGGATTCTGCGGATCCCCCCAGGACGCCCGTACGACCGTGGGGTCCTGCCCACCCCCACCACACCCGGCGCCCGCCAGAACGACCACGGCGCCCACGACGAACACCGACCCGACGCGCCAGGCACCCCGCAACGACCTGCCTCCTCAGAGCTGCGACCCCGGGCACCCCACCGTCCCGGCCTCTCGGCCCCAACCTGACACCTCACACCCGCCGCGCCCCGTCACCCGGGCGCAACACGGGCCAGAACCCCCCGTACGAGCGATCTTCGTCATCCCCCGTGAGGATCACAGCCGATGCCGTCACCGTCCCGGTCGAGATGGTTCGGGTCGTCGGTCCCCACGACGGTGGGCCCGTCGAGGTCCGAGCAGTCGACGTCCGGCCCGCCGGCCGACGGCCCGGGGCGAGGAGATCCGCCGCCCCCGTCACTCGGCGTCGGCCCCGCCACCGCACGGATGTCGGCGGCGACGACGACTCCGTCCCGCACCGTGTACGTTCCGGCGAAGGTCCGCACGGACCCGTCCCGCTGCGCCGCTTCGAGTGTCACCGTGACCATGTCGCCGCTCACCCCGACGACGTGCACGGTGTCGCGGGCCGTGTCGGCGAAGCCCGCCACGAAGGCGTCGTACCCGCCTCCGAGGTTCTTGCCGCCCAAGTCCCAAGCACGGCGGAAGTCGCGAGCATTGACGGCCGCGTAATAGTCCTGGACGACGGAGGCGGCATCCTGCGCGGTGGCGGAGCCGGTTCCTCGCGTCGCCGTCGCGCTGCCGGTGGGCGCGGGCGTCGGCGCCCCGGTGACCGTACGCGTACTGGTGACCGTGGTCTCCGTACGATCCGCCCGATCCTCACCGGACGCCCCGCAGCCCGCCAGGGCTGCCGCGGCCAGGACGGCGACGGACGTCATGATGACAAGGCGGCGCATCGGCCTCACCCACCCGGTGGAACGCACCTACCCCACCAGAATGCGCCGGAGCCCACCACCTCGCCACCGCGCAGCCCCGCGAGCGACCGACCGCCGTACAGCGATCCGCCTTACCGCCTCCACCTCGTGAGCCTCACCACCAGGAGGGTGGGCACCAGGGTGCTCGACTCCCGCCCCCACAACGAACCCATGCGAGCCGCGCGTCAGCGCGAACCCTCACGCGAAGCGCGGAGATCCCCCGCCAAACCGAAGGCCCCAGCCTTCAGCCTACGTACCAGCCCCCGCAACGCCCCCACAGACACCCCCAACACCACCCCCGGCTCCGCACTCTCCCGCACCCGCCGACCCCCGTCGCCCCCCACCGCCACCTCGACGCACGCCTCGGTGTGTCCCTCGCTGAAGCTGGACTTCTGCCACTCGAACCGGGACATGCACACCTTCCTAGAGCAGGGGGTACAGGAGTCGCTCGATGAGCCGCACCGTGTCCTTGGCCTGCCGCGCCTCGGGCGGAAGCGCCGCCTTCGCCAGCTTAGCGAACGTGTGCGAATACCTGCTGACGGCTTCAACTTCGCCCAGGTACAGGGAGTTCTCGACGTGCGGGACCACCACCGTCGACAGTTCACGCACCCGCGGCATCAGCACGGTGAAGGGAGCGCCGAAGGGCACCGGCCCGTCGAAAGGCAGCACCTGGAGCGTCACGTTCGGCAGGCGGCAGGCTTCGAGCAGGCGCAGCAACTGCTCCCGCACGAGCTCCCGGCCTCCGAGGGTGACGCGCAGCGCGGCCTCATGGACGACCATGTGCAGCCTCGGCGCTCCCTCCCCCGTGAGCACCCGCTGCCTCGCCAGCCGGAAGTCCACCGCGGACGCCTCCGCACTGTGGGGCACCTCCACGTACCCGCCGCGGTGCACGGCCGTGGCGTACGCCCTCGTCTGGAGCAGGCCGGGGACGAACATCGGTTCGTAGCAGGCGATGGACTCGGCCCCGGCCTCCAGTTCGGCGAAGTCGAGCAGCGGCGCCCGTACGCTGTTGCGGTACAGGCTCCACCACCCTTTCCCGGTCCGCTGCCCGAGGCCGGTCAGCGCTTCGACGTACCCGGCATCGATGTTCCCCGCCGCGTCGGCGAGTCGGCGCAGCCGCTCGGCCGACAGGCTCGTACGTCCGCTCTCGACGTTGCTGATGTGCGATTGATGCATCCCCATCACGGCAGCACCCTCACCCACCGACAGCTTCGCGCGCTCGCGCAGCTTCCGGACTTCCGCCCCGAAGCGTCGCTGGCGGTACGTGGGGTTGGCGCGCAGGCCCATCGGTCCCTCCCTCGATGCACGCGAGCAGTATTTCGCAACTTTGCGTTGCGGCAATGAGGTTGTGAATAGGAAACCCCTGTCGCTACCTTGAGTGTGACGCCAGTCACAGACCGCACTCACCCGGAGGCTGCCACATGCGCACGCCCAGCGAGACCTGGTCCTACGGCCTGTTCATCCCGCATGATCCACGGGCGGTCGGTGTCGTCAGAGCGGCGTTGCGGCACATCCTGGAAGGGGCCGGGCTGACCTGCCTGACGGAGACGGCGGAGCTGATGGTCTCGGAGCTGATCACCAACTCGTACCAGTACGCGAAGACCGACGCGTACGTGAGCGTGGACCGCTCACCGTTCGATCTGACGATCGCCGTGTGGGACACCGGTCCCGGCGTGCCGGAGCGGCAGAAGGCCGCGGTCGACGAGGAGTTCGGGCGCGGGCTCGGGATCGTGGAGGCGTGTGCGGACAGCTGGGGGGTGCGGGACTACCCGAACGGGAAGGCGGTGTGGTTCACCGTCGCGCCCAAAGAGGCGTGAGCCGAACGCGTACGCGGACGGGGGCGCACGGAGCCGAAGCTCCGGGCGCCCCCGCGTACGCGTGTACGGGCCGGCTCAGGCCGCGCCGACCACGTCCTTCTCCTCCGCGAAGTGGCAGGCCGAGTCGTGCGCCGCCAGGCTGCCCGTGGTGGCGAAGCGCTCCGGTACGGCGAGCAGCGGCACCTCCTCGGCGCACTTGTCCTGGGCCTTCCAGCAGCGGGTGCGGAAGCGGCAGCCCGACGGCGGGTTGGCCGGGGACGGCACGTCGCCGGAGAGGATGATCCGCTCACGGCCGGCGCGGGCCTCCGGGTCCGGTACGGGGACCGCGGAGAGCAGGGCCTGGGTGTACGGGTGGGTCGGGTGGTCGTAGATCTGCTCGTCGGTGCCGATCTCCGCCATCTTGCCGAGGTACATCACCCCGACCCGGTCGGAGATGTGCCGGACGATGGACAGGTCGTGGGCGATGAAGAGGTAGGACAGGTTGAACTCGTCCTGGAGCTTCTCCATCAGGTTGATGACCTGCGCCTGGACCGACACGTCCAGCGCCGAGACCGGCTCGTCGCAGATGATGATCTCCGGGTTGAGCGCGAGGCCGCGGGCGATGCCGATGCGCTGGCGCTGGCCGCCGGAGAACTGGTGCGGGTAGCGGTTGACGTACTCGGGGTTGAGGCCGACGACGTCCAGCAGGTCCTGGACCTTCTTGCGCCGGTCGCCCTTCGGAGCCACCTCGGGGTGGATCTCGTACGGCTCGCCGATGATGTCGCCGACCGTCATGCGCGGGTTCAGCGAGGTGTACGGGTCCTGGAACACCATCTGGATGTTGCGGCGCACGGCCTTCAGCGCGCGCCCCGACAGCTTGGAGATGTCCTGGCCCTTGTAGAAGACCTCGCCGGACGTCGCCCGCTCCAGGTTCATCAGCAGCTTGGCGACCGTGGACTTGCCACAGCCGGACTCGCCGACGATGCCGAGGGTCTCGCCCTCGTACAGCGAGAAGGAGATGCCGTCGACGGCCTTGACCGCACCGACCTGCTTCTTGAACAGGATGCCCTGGGTGAGCGGGAAGTGCTTGACCAGGTTGCGGACTTCGAGGATGGGCTCGCGCGCCGCGTCCTTCGTGGGCTCAGCCATTGATCGTCTCCTCCCAGAAGTGGCACGCGCTGCCGCGCCCGTCGGCGACGCTGTGCAGCGGCGGCACCTCGGTACGGCAGATGTCCTGCGCCTTGGGGCAGCGCGGGTTGAACGCGCAACCCGTGGGGATGTTCAGCAGGTTGGGCGGCAGGCCCTTGATCGCGTACAGCTCCTGGCCCTTCTGGTCCAGGCGCGGGATGGAGTCGAGCAGGCCGCGCGTGTACGGGTGCGCGGGGTTGCTGTACAGCTCGTGCACGGGTGCGTGCTCGACGATCCGGCCCGCGTACATCACCGCGATCTTGTCGGCGACGTCGGCGACCACACCCAGGTCGTGGGTGATCAGGATCAGGCCCATGTTGTACTCGCGCTGGAGGTCCGCGAGCAGGTCCATGACCTGCGCCTGGACCGTCACGTCGAGGGCCGTGGTCGGCTCGTCCGCGATGATCAGGTCCGGTTCCAGGGCCAGCGCCATGGCGATCATGATGCGCTGGCGCATACCGCCGGAGAACTGGTGCGGGTAGTCCGAGACCCGGGCCGCCGCGGCCGGGATCTTCACCCGGTCCATCAGCTCGATCGCCTTGGCCTTGGCGTCCTTCTTGGACATGCCCTGGTGGACCCGGAACATCTCGCCGAGCTGGTAGCCGACGGTGAGCACCGGGTTCAGCGACGACAGCGCGTCCTGGAAGATCATGGCGATCTTCGCGCCGCGGGTCCGGCGGCGCTCCTCGGGCGTCATCTTCAGCATGTCCTCGCCGCGGAAGAGGATCTCGCCCTGCGGGATCCGCGCCGGCGGCATGTCCAGGATGCCCATCACGGCCTGCGCGGTGACGGACTTGCCGGAGCCGGACTCGCCGAGCACGGCGAGCGTCTCGCCGGCGCTGACGTTGTAGTTGACGCCGTTGACGGCCTTGACGACGCCGTCCCGGGTGTGGAACTCGACGTGCAGGTCACGAACGTCGAGCAGCGGACCGCTGTCCTTGGCGTCCGTCCCCCGCCGGGGGACGTCCGCGGTCTTTGAGATGGTGGTCACGTACGCCTCCCTCAGCGCAGCTTGGGGTCGAGGGCGTCGCGCACCGCGTCGCCGAGGAGGATGAACGCCAGCACCGTGATGCTCAGGAATGCCGACGGAATGAGCAGGACGTGCGGGGCGTCGCGCAGCACGTCCTTGGCCGCGGAGATGTCCACGCCCCAGGAGATGGCCGGCGGCTGGAGGCCGATGCCCAGGTAGGACAGGGTGGCCTCGGCGGAGATGTAGCCGGCCAGCGCGATGGTGGCGACGACGATGACCGGCCCGATGGCGTTCGGCAGGATGTGCTTGAACAGGATGCGGGTGTGGCCCGCGCCGAGCGCCTTGGCGGCCGTCACGAAGTCCGACTGCTTCTGGGTGATGACCGCGCCGCGCATGACGCGGGCGAGCTGCATCCAGCCGAAGACGGACAGGCCCAGGGTCACCGTCCACACGGTGCGGTTGGTGAACGCCTGGAGCAGTACGAGCGCGCCGAGCAGCAGCGGGATGCCGAAGAACACGTCGGTGATACGCGACAGGAGGGCGTCCGCCCAGCCGCCGAAGTACCCCGCGAGCATGCCGAGCAGGCCGCCGAAGACGGTGACCGCGAAGGTCACGCAGACGCCGACGATGATCGAGGCGCGGGCGCCGTAGACCGTACGGGCCCACACGCTCTGGCCCTGCTTGTTGTAGCCGAACCAGTCCACCTGGAAAAGGTGCGACCACTGGGGCTCGCCGAGGTAGTGGTTGCGCAGGTCGGCGTGGTCGGGGTCGGCGCCCGTGAAGAGCGACGGCACGATCGCCATCACGATCAGCAGCACGAGCAGCGCACCGGCGATCCAGAACATCGGCCGGCCCCGCAGTTCGCGCCAGGCGTCCTGGCCGAGGCTGCGCGGCTTGTTGGCGGGGCCGCCGGCGGCTTCGACAGCGGCAGCACCGACACCGGGCGCCGCGAGGTCCACGGTGTCGCCGGTGGTGCCCGGGCCCGCGACGGCGCCAGGGTTCACAGTTGTCTTCTCAGGCATAGCGGATCCTCGGGTCCAGGACGGCGTACAGCAGGTCCACGACCAGACTGCTCACGAGGTAGATGAGGACGAGCACCGTCACGATGCCGACCACGGTGGGCCCTTCACTGGTCTGGATCGCCCGGTAGAGCGTGTTGCCGACGCCCTGGACGTTGAAGATGCCCTCGGTGACGATGGCGCCGCCCATCAGCATGCCGAGATCGGTGCCGAGGAAGGTGACCACGGGGATCAGGGAGTTGCGCATCAGGTGCACGCCCAGGCGCCGGCTCTTCGGCAGGCCCTTGGCGAGCGCGGTGCGCATGTAGTCGGCGCGCAGGTTCTCCGCGACGGTGGTACGGGTGAGCCGGGTGACGTACGCGAGCGACAGGGCGCCGAGAACGATCGCCGGGACGGTCAGTTGCCCCAGGTTCATGGAGTCCTGGACCGTCGGTGTGATCAGCTGCCACTTCAGGCCCAGGAAGAACTGGGCGAGGAAGCCGAGCACGAACACCGGGACCGAGATCACGATCAGGGTGAGCACCAGGACCAGCTGGTCGACGAACTTGCCGCGCTTGAGGCCGGTGAGCATACCGAGCGCGACACCGATGACGACCTCGATGGCGAAGGCGTAGAGCGCCAGCCGAATGGTCACCGGGAAGGCCTCGCCGATCAGGTCGGCCACCGGGCGGCCGGTGAAGCTCTGCCCGAAGTCGCCCTTGAACAGGCCGGTCAGGTAGTTCCAGTACTGGGTCAGCATGGGCTGGTCCAGCCCGAACTGGTGCCGAAGTCTGGCGACGGTGGCCGGGTCGGCGGCCTTGTCACCGAAAAGCGCCTTGATGGGGTCGCCCGGCAGCGAATACACCATCAGGAAAATGAGCAGAGTGGTCCCGATGAACACCGGGATCATCTGGAGCAGTCGCCTCGCGACATAACGCCCCATGGTTCCTCCTGTCGCTGACGGGCCCAGCGGCCGCCACGCCCCGGGGGTGAGGGGGGCGGGCGGCTACTGGGCCTGCGTCACATGCAGCGTCCCGGTTACTTCTGCTTGACCTCGACGTCGGTCCAGATCGCCTGGCGGTAGGTGTCGAACTTCACGTTCTGCACGTTTTTCGAGTAACCGCCGAGGGTGTGGTCGAAGAACAGCGGGATGGAGGGCATCGTCTCCGTCAGCTTCTTCTCGGCCTGGAGGTAGAGCTTGTTGGACTCCTCGATGGTCTTGGCAGCGTTGGCCTGGTCCATCAGCTTGTCGAGCTCCGGGTCGGAGAAGCCCATGTCGTTCGCGCCGGCACCGGTGCGGTACTGCTCGGAGATGAAGTTGGAGATGTTCGGGAAGTCCTGGACCCACGCCATACGGAAGGCGCTGTCCATCTTCTTGCCGGTGATCTCGTTACGGACCTGCTGGAAGGTCGGGCGCGGCTGGGCGGCGCAGTTCACGCCGGTGTTCTGCTTGATGTCGTTGCAGACCGCCTCGGCCCAGTCCCGGTGGCCGCCGTCATTGTTGAAGGTGATGGTCATCTTGTTGCCGGGGACGCCACCGCCTTCCTTGATCAGCTGCTTGGCCTTGGTCGGGTTGAACTTGCAGAACTCGCCGCAGGCGTCCTTCTGGTAACCCTCGACGACCGTGGGAACCCAGCCGTCGGCCGCGTCGTAGGCGTCCTTCAGGACGGTCTTGACGATGGTGTCGCGGTCGATGGCCATGGAGAGGCCCTGGCGGACCTTGGCCTTCTCGGGCTTGCCCCACTCCTTGTCGTACATGGGGAAGGCGATGGTGGTCTGGCCGCCGTACGGCTCGTTGACCGCGCGGTCACCGAGGTCCGCCTTGAACTTGCTGGTCGCCGAGTTCGGGACCTTGTACATGATGTCGACCTTGTCGGAGACCAGGTCGTTGTAGGCGCTGTCGTCCGTGTTGTAGAACTTGAAGATCACGCCGCCGTTCTTGGGCTTGTCCACGCCCTTGTAGTCGGCGAACTTCTTCGTCTTGAACTGGACCTTGTGCTCCCAGTTCCCGTCCTGCTGGTACGGACCGTTGCCGACGGGGTGCTCACCGAACGCCTTGGTGTCCTTGAAGAACGCCTTGGGCAGCGGGAAGAAGGCGTCGTAGAACAGCCGCTCCTTGAAGGTGGAGACGGGCTTCGACAGCTCGATGGTGAACTCGTTGTCGTTGACGACCTTCAGGCCCGACATCTTGTCGGTCTCCGGGTCGCCCTCCTTCGGGTGGATCTCCTCGTAACCCTTGATGGGCTCGAACCAGGAGGAGTTCAGCTGGGCGTTCTTGGCATTGGCGCCCCAGTTCCAGGCGTCCACGAAGGAGGAGGCCGTCACCGGCTCGCCGTTGTGGAACTTCCAGCCCTTCTTCAGCTTCACCGTGAAGTGCTGGTTGTCCGTGGACTCGACGCTCTCGGCGTTCTGGTAACGCAGCTTGCCCTTGGCGTCGAAGTCGACGAGACCTCGGAAGAGGTTCTTGATGATGTAACCGCCGCCGACCTCGTTGCTGTTGGTCGGGATCAGCTCGTGCTGCGGCTCGGTGCTGTAGTAGGTGTACGTGCCGTTGGGGTCAACGGCCGCGTTGTTGCCACTACTGCTGCCGCCGCCGCACGCCGTGGCGGTCAGGGCCACGGCTATCGCACCTGCGACCCAGGTGGCGCTCTTGGCACCGCGCATGGGACTGCCTCCTCATGAGTCCATTCACTTCATGGAAAGGAGCTGCCCGCAGCTGACACCCCTGACAGCCAGCGACCAGCTCCTGCTGCTCGTGAGTCGGCGCTCCCCACAGCGCGTGACCCATTGACCCGAGCTCAATGCACCCCAGTCTCAGTCACGTTCGCCCCATAAACCACGTGTAAGGGGTCTCGGTTTGGTCACATCCGTTTTCCTGGAGTTCGGAATCCGGACAAACCAAACCATCCAGACGGTAACGAAACGGACCGTCGGCGCCGCACATGCTGATCTTCGTCCGTAATTCGGACCCGCCATGGCCCGATCGCAACCGGAATCCCGTTGACACGGTGATCATTAATGCGGTAGCCGGCCCGGCGTACCGGTAAACGGAAAGCGCCCCACCGGATCAGAAATCCGATGGGGCGCTCGCGGAGCGTAATCGCCGGGCGGCCGCGGGGCATTACCCAGCGTGTCCGCACGGCGTCACGGTGCGTATTACCGCTTCGCGCGCGAAGCGGTGCGGCCGCGCTCCTTCTGGTCCAGGACGACCTTGCGGATACGGACCGCCTCCGGGGTCACCTCGACGCACTCGTCGTCGCGGCAGAACTCCAGCGACTGCTCCAGGGAGAGCTTGCGCGGCGGCACGATCGCCTCGAAGGAGTCGGCGGAGGAGGAGCGCATGTTGGTGAGCTTCTTCTCCTTGGTGATGTTCACGTCCATGTCGTCGGAGCGCGAGTTCTCACCGACGATCATGCCCTCGTACACCTCGGTGCCCGGCTCGGTGAAGAGCACGCCGCGCTCCTGGAGGTTGGTCATCGCGAAGGCGGTGACCGCGCCGGAGCGGTCGGCGACCAGCGAACCGTTGTTACGGGTCGTCAGCGTGCCGAACCAGGGCTCGTGGCCCTCGTGGATGGAGTGCGCGATACCGGTACCGCGGGTGTTGGTCAGGAACTCCGTACGGAAGCCGATCAGACCGCGGGACGGGACGACGAACTCCATGCGGACCCAGCCCGAGCCGTGGTTGGACATGTTGTCCATCCGGCCCTTGCGGACACCCATGAGCTGGGTGACGGCGCCCATGTGCTCCTCGGGCACGTCGATCGTCATGCGCTCGACGGGCTCGTAGGTCTTGCCGTCGACCTCCTTGGTGACCACCTGCGGCTTGCCGATGGTCATCTCGAAGCCCTCACGGCGCATCTGCTCGACCAGGATGGCCAGCGCCAGCTCACCGCGGCCCTGCACCTCCCAGGCGTCGGGGCGCTCGGTGTCCAGCACGCGCAGCGAGACGTTACCGATCAGCTCGCGGTCCAGACGGTCCTTGACCTGGCGGGCGGTGACCTTGCGGTCCTTGGTCGCGGCCTTGGCGTCCGCGCCCTTGCCGGTGCCGCCACGGCCGACCAGCGGCGAGGTGTTGGTGCCGATGGTCATCGAGATGGCGGGCTCGTCGACCGTGATCAGCGGCAGCGCGACCGGGTTCTCCGGGTCGGCCAGCGTCTCGCCGATCATGATGTCGGGGATACCGGCGACGGCGCAGATGTCACCGGGGCCGGCCACCTCGGCGGGCTTGCGGGTGAGCGCCTCGGTCATCATCAGCTCGGTGATGCGCACGCTCTGGACCGACCCGTCGCGCTTCATCCACGCGACGGTCTGGCCCTTGCGCAGCTCGCCCTGCTCCACGCGGAGCAGCGCGATACGGCCGAGGAAGTTGTCCGCGTCGAGGTTGGTGACGTGGGCCTGGAGGGGCGCCGACTCGTCGTACTCGGGGGCCGGGACGGCGTCCAGCAGCGTGCTGAAGAACGGCTCCAGGTTGGTGCTGTCCTGCGGGACCGTGCCGTCCTCCGGCTTGGTCAGCGAGGCGACACCGTCACGGGCGCAGGCGTAGACGATCGGGAACTCGATCTGGTCCTCGTCCGCGTCCAGGTCCAGGAACAGGTCGTAGGTCTCGTCGATGACCTCGGCGATCCGGGCGTCCGGGCGGTCGGTCTTGTTGATGCACAGGATGACCGGCATCTTCGCGTCCAGCGCCTTGCGCAGCACGAAGCGGGTCTGCGGCAGCGGGCCCTCGGAGGCATCCACCAGCAGCACGACCGCGTCCACCATCGACAGGCCGCGCTCGACCTCACCGCCGAAGTCGGCGTGGCCGGGGGTGTCGATGATGTTGATGGTGATGACGTCGCCGCCATCCTTGGGGTGGTACTTCACCGCCGTGTTCTTGGCCAGGATCGTGATGCCCTTCTCACGCTCCAGGTCGTTCGAGTCCATCATGCGGTCGTCGAGGGACTCGGCAGCGTGCGCGGCGAAGGAACCGGCCTGCTTGAGCATGGCGTCGACGAGGGTCGTCTTGCCGTGGTCGACGTGGGCGACGATGGCGACGTTACGAATGTCGTGGCGCGTGGGCATACTGCGGCGCTTCTCCCGGATCGTGGATGGCGGCACGTACGGTCCGGTACGTGTGCCTGCCGGGCATGAAGACGCCACGGCCTCACCCCATGGTACGGGGCTGCCGCGGCTTCGGCCGCCCCTGGGCCGCTGAACCGCCTCTGACCTGCGAAGACCCATAATCGAACGGGCGCTGTGCGCCGGGGGTCCACGCCTGCTTCGGCCGGGCGCAACCTGTCCGTAACCGGTTCGGCGACCGGCCCGGCGACCGGTTCGACGGCCGGTTCGACGGCCGGCCCGGCGACCAGGTCCGGCCGCCGGACCGGTCGTCCGCTACACCCGGTCCCTCACTTCTTGTAACCGATGTCCTGGAAGCGCGGCGTCGCGAAACCGAAGGCGCCCGCGTTGACCAGGTCCCGCTTCGCCGCGACGACCTCGGGCCGCTGGTAGAGCGGTACGGACCCGGCCGCCGCCCAGATCCGCGCGTCGGCGCGGTCGACCAGTTCACGGGAGGCGTCCTCGTCCAGCTCGGCGGCCGCCTGGTCGAAGAGCTGGTCGATGTGGTCGGTGCCGACCCGGGTGTAGTTCTGCTCGACGGTGAGGCTGCCGTCGGCCGCGGGCTGCGGCTTGGCGTAGATCGGGCGGCCGTCGGTGGCCGGGTAGGCGGAGCCGGGCCAGGTGTAGAGCGCCAGGTCGAAGTCGCCGGCCGCGATGTGGTCCTCGAAGTAGCTCTTGTCCGGCACCTTCTGCACGGCGGTCTGCACCCCGATGCGGGCCAGCATCCTGGAGATCCGGTCGGCCACCGTGCGCAGCCGTTCGGAGCCCGGGCCGTCGGGGAGCACGAAGCGCAGAACGAGCGGCTTGCCGTCCTTCTTGAGGGCCGGGACCGGGCCGTGGGCCGCGGGATCGGCCCGGAAGACGTCCACCGGGGCGGCCAGACCGCCCTCGACCGGCTTGCCGTCGGCCGCCCTGATGTGGTCCGTCCCGTCTCCGCCGGGGCCCCGGCTGCCGGGCGCCGGGGCCACCTCGATCATCTCGGCGGCGCTCAGCGCTCCGGCCGCCAGCATCTCGAAGCGCCGGTAGTCCGCGTACGCCGCGACGGTGGTGTCCCCCCGGGCCGCCGTACGCCGGTCCGCCGCCACGTCCTTGTACAGGCCGGCGCTCTGCCGCAGCAGCGTGGACCGCTGGAGGTCGGCGGACCGCACGCCGACCGCGGACAGCGGCGTCACCGGTACGGCGGCCGCCAGTTCCCGGTCGCCCGCCTTGCCGTCGTCGGAGCCGCCCCGGTCGGCGTCCACCTTCTTCTCCGGCTTCTGCTCCGGGTTCCGCGGCTGCTCCGAGGCGCCGCCCGGCGCCCGCCAGCCCGCGTCCGCCAGCATCGCCCGTGCGGCCGTGGTGTCCGGCCCGCCGAGGGCGCCGCTGTGGTCCGCGTACCCGGGCTGGCCCGCCATGAGCAGATGGCTGCCCAGCGGCCGGTTCGGCAGGCCGAGGGGCTTGAGTACGGAGTCGGCCAGCTTCTGCCGGTCGACGGCGCGGGCCACCGCGCGGCGCACCCGGTCGTCGTTGAGCGGGCCGGTGCTGCCGTTGAGGGCGAGCTGGGTGTAGGCGGGTTCCAGGGCCTTGCGGACGGTGTAGCGGCGCAAGGCGTCCTGCTCGGCGGCGGACGTTCTGCGTGGCGGGGCGTCGTCGCCGCCGGGGGCCGGCGAGCGCCCGGCGTCGGCGTCCTCGACGCGCCCGGCCTCCGATGCGCCGTCCGGCGCTCCGGCGCTCGGCGAGCCGGCTTCCGGCGATCCGGGGCCGGACGGGCTGCCGCCGGTCGGCCGGGGGCTCGCCGGCCGCGAGGCCGGGGGCTTGCGCGCCGCGATGATCGCCCGGGCGTCCGCAGGGTCCACCTCGGCCAGATCGGCCTTGCCCGACGCCAGCGCCGCGGCCCGCCGCTCGCGCGGCAGCGCGGTCAGCACGATCGTGTCCAGCTTGGGCCGGGCGCCCCACCACTTCGGGTTCCGCGCGAGGGTGAGCGTGCCGGCCTCACTGTCCCGCTCCCCCAAGGTGAACGGCCCGGCGACCTCCTTGAGCTGTTCGCGCGCGCCGTCGTTGAAGGCGCGCGCGTCACCCGTCACGCTCTTCGGGTACAGCGGTGTGAACAGTGACTTCCAGTCGGCGTACGGCTTGGCGAAGGTGACCTTGACCTCGCGCGCGGCGCCGCCCTGTTCGACCTTCTCGATCCGGTCGTACCCGGCGTTGCGCGCGCTCCAGTAGGCGTTGTCCTTGCCGTTCAGCGCCTTCCACTGCGCGGCGAAGTCCTCCGGTCCGACGGCCCGCCCGTCGCTCCACCGCGCCTTCGGGTTGATCTTGTAGACGACGGTCTGGCGGGGCTCGCGGTCGGTGACGTCGGCGGCGTCCAGGAAGTCCGGGTTGCGCTGCGGGCGGCCCCGCTCGTCCAGGGTGAACAGCCGGGGCAGTACGGCATCGGTGACGCGCCGCGTAGCCGCGTCCGCGCGCGCCTGGAAGGCGTTCAGCGTGCCGGGCACGGCGTCCACCGCCCAGCGCAGGGTGCCGCCCTGGCGCACCTTGTCGCGCGGGGTGACGGAGATGTCCTGGGCACCGGGGCCGGCCTGCTCGGCGTCGTCGCCTCCACCGCAGCCGGTCAGGACCGGCAGCGGCAGCAGCACTCCGGCAGCGAGGAGCGCGGCGCAGCGGCGCCTGCGGCAGGCCGCGCCGCCTGAGCTGACGGGGTGGGTCATCACGGTTACCTCCGGGGCTCGCCCGCGCCGCGCCGCCGCCGCGGCGGGCCGCGGGACCACGGATCACGTTCGGCCGACTTTGCGGCTCATCACATCTATGGCTCCACCACTGAAGGGGACCGGCCGCCACCGGGGCGGGCGACACGTCGGCGGCCGCCGCGAAGGCCACCCGCCCGGCCCAACCGTTTCCGTTCCCGGCCGTTCCCGCCCCCGGGCGCTCGGCGACCCGTACGGCAGGCTGCGCGGTTCCGTCTGCGGCCCCGTCCGCGAACGGAACGGGAGGGCGTACGGGCCCCGCGCCCGCGGGCGTACACGCCGCCGTACGAAAGCACGTCCTCCGGCGCGGACCGACGGCGCACACGTGCCGAAACACGCCGGTCCGGTTCCGCAATCACGGCAGATCCCTTCCCAATCGCGACTGTGACGCGCGACACTCGCAGGCGCACGCCGCTGCGCCCGGACGGGTCCGGGCGAGGGGCGAGGGCGCGCCGACCACACCCGCGGAGGTGAGGCAAGTCATGTCCTTGCAGGACGATCTGACGGCAGCTCAGCGCAGTCTGGACGACCTGGAACGGTCGGTCGGACGACTGGAGAAACAGGTCGGCGGCGGCCTGGACATCCGGCGCGTACGCAGCGACACGGACCATCTGCGCGAGAGCCTGCAACTGCTGCGGGACGGCAGTACGGACGCGCCCGGCGGGCGGCCCGCGTACACCGTGGGCGCGCGCACCGGCCGCCCGCCCGTGCCCGCCCCCGAGATGGTGACCATCCCGGACGCGCCGTACGACGCCGCCCTGTGGGCCGACGCGGAGGACGAGGGCCTCGGCGCGCGCGACCGCCGGGCACCGTAGCCGCACCTCCGTACGGCGGCGCCCCGCACCGCGCGCCCCCGTACCACCGCTGAGCGCCACCCGTCCCACCCCCAGACAGCCGTCCACGGAGACCGACGTTGGCCACTGGCACCGAACCCCAACCGCATACCGAGGCAAGCGGCGCGAAGGGCGCGGCCGGACCGTCCGGCACCGGCGTCCACGCGCCCTCGCGTGCCGCGATACCCGCCCGCCACCTGCGCACCGACCGCTGGTGGCTGTACCCGGCCACGACCGCGGCGGGCCTGTTCGCCTTCGTCGTGTACTCGACATGGCGGGCGTTCGCGAACGCGGACTACTACTCCGCGCCGTACGTCTCGCCGTTCTACTCGCCGTGCCTGGCGGAGAACTGCCACCCGATGCGCGGCGGCCCCAACTGGGACGTCTTCGGCAGCTGGTGGGGCCTGTCCCCCGCCCTGCTGATCCTGATCTTCCCGCTGGGCTTCCGGCTGACCTGCTACTACTACCGCAAGGCGTACTACCGCGGCTTCTGGGCCTCGCCCCCGGCCTGCGCGGTCGCCGAACCGCACAAGAAGTACACCGGCGAGACCCGCTTCCCGCTGATCCTGCAGAACATCCACCGCTACTTCTTCTACTTCGCGGTGCTGGTCGCGGGCATCCTCACCTACGACACCGTGCTCACCTTCCGCAACGCGGACTACGCGTGGGGCCACATGGGTCTCGGCACCCTCGTCTTCCTCGTCAACATCGTCCTGATCTGGGCGTACACCCTCTCCTGCCACTCCTGCCGGCACATCGTCGGCGGCCGGCTGCGGCACTTCTCCAAACACCCGGTGCGCTACCGCCTGTGGGGCTGGGCCGGCAAGCTCAACGCCCGGCACGCGGCGCTCGCCTGGGCCTCGCTGATCAGCGTGGCCGCCGCCGACTTCTACGTCTTCCTCCTCGCCACCGGGGCCTTCGACGACCCGCGCTTCTTCTAGGAAGGGTGCCTTGTGATGACGCAGCTGGACCGGCAGGAGTGGGACGTGGTCGTGGTGGGGGCGGGCGGCGCCGGGCTGCGCGCCGCCATCGAGGCCCGTGAGCAGGGCATGCGTACGGCGGTGATCTGCAAGTCGCTGTTCGGCAAGGCCCACACGGTCATGGCCGAGGGCGGCATCGCGGCCAGCATGGGCAACGTCAACGAGGGCGACAACTGGCAGGTGCACTTCCGCGACACGATGCGCGGCGGCAAGTTCCTCAACCACTGGCGGATGGCCGAGCTGCACGCCCGGGAGGCGCCGCAGCGGGTCTGGGAGCTGGAGACCTGGGGCGCGCTCTTCGACCGCACCCCGGACGGCCGGATCTCGCAGCGCAACTTCGGCGGCCACGAGTACCCGCGCCTGGCGCACGTCGGCGACCGTACGGGCCTGGAGCTGATCCGCACCCTCCAGCAGAAGATCGTCTCCCTCCAGCAGCAGGACGAACGCGAACTCGGCTCGTACGAGGCCCGGTTGAAGGTGTTCCAGGAGTGCACCGTCACTCGCGTCCTCAAGGACGAGGGCCGGGTGGCCGGCACGTTCTGCTACGAACGCGAGTCCGGCCGCTTCTTCGTCCTCCAGGCCCCTTCGGTGGTCCTGGCGACCGGCGGGATCGGCAAGTCCTTCAAGGTCACGTCCAACTCCTGGGAGTACACCGGCGACGGGCACGCGCTCGCGCTGCTCGCCGGGGCGCCGCTGATCAACATGGAGTTCGTCCAGTTCCACCCGACCGGCATGGTCTGGCCGCCGTCCGTCAAGGGCATCCTCGTCACCGAGTCCGTCCGCGGCGACGGCGGGGTGCTGCGCAACAGCGACGGCAAGCGCTTCATGTTCGACTACGTCCCGGACGTCTTCAAGGAGAAGTACGCGCAGTCCGAGGACGAGGGCGACCGCTGGTACGAGGACCCGGACCACAACCGCCGCCCGCCCGAGCTGCTGCCCCGCGACGAGGTCGCGCGCGCCATCAACGCCGAGGTCAAGGCGGGTCGCGGCTCCCCGCACGGCGGGGTCTTCCTCGACGTCTCCACCCGGATGCCGGCCGAGGTCATCCGGCGCCGGCTGCCCTCCATGCACCACCAGTTCAAGGAGCTGGCGGACGTGGACATCACCGCCGAGGCGATGGAGGTCGGGCCGACCTGCCACTACGTGATGGGCGGCGTGGACGTCGACCCGGACACCGCGGCGGCCGCCGGCGTCCCCGGCCTCTTCGCCGCCGGCGAGGTGGCCGGCGGAATGCACGGCTCCAACCGGCTCGGCGGCAACTCCCTCTCCGACCTGCTGGTCTTCGGCCGCCGCGCGGGCCTGTACGCGGCCGAGTACGCGCGCGCCCGCTCCGCACGGCCCGCCGCCGACCCCCTCCAGCTCGACGCCGCGGAGGCGGAGGCGCTGCGTCCGTTCAGCGCCGAGGGGCCCGACGCGCACCACGCCGGCCGGCCCGCCGAGAACCCGTACACCCTCCACCAGGAGCTCCAGCAGACGATGAACGACCTGGTCGGCATCATCCGCCGGCAGAGCGAGATGGAGGAGGCCCTGGAACGCCTCGCCGACCTGCGCACCCGGGCCCGCCGGGCCGGTGTCGAGGGCCACCGGCAGTACAACCCCGGCTGGCACCTGGCCATCGACCTGCGCAACATGCTGCTGGTCAGCGAGTGCGTGGCCCGTGCCGCGCTGGAACGCAGGGAGTCCCGCGGCGGGCACACCCGCGACGACTACCCCGAGATGGACCGGCGCTGGCGCCGGATCAACCTGGTCTGCGAACTGGCCGAGGACGGCGCGGACCTCCCGCCGCGGGACCCGGCCATCGGCCAGATCCGCCTGACCCGCCGGGAGAACCCGCCGGTCCGGCCCGATCTGCTGGCCCTCTTCGAACGGGACGAACTGGCGAAGTACCTGACGGACGACGAACTGGCGGCGGGTACGGCGGAGACGACAGGTACGGCGGACACCGCAGGTACGGCGAAGGCGGCGCCGACGCCCGGAGCGGCGGACGACGAGGAGACGAACCGGTGAGCGCGCAGTCCGACGCCTACAAGGCGCACTTCAGGATCTGGCGGGGCGACGCGGACGGCGGCGGCCTGACGGACTTCCGTGTCGAGGTCAACGACGGCGAGGTCGTCCTCGACATCATCCACCGCCTTCAGGCCACCCAGGCCCCCGACCTCGCGGTGCGCTGGAACTGCAAGGCGGGCAAGTGCGGCTCGTGCAGCGCGGAGATCAACGGCCGGCCGCGCCTGATGTGCATGACCCGGATGTCCGTCTTCGAGCGCGACGAGACGGTCACCGTCACCCCGATGCGGGCCTTCCCGGTCGTCCGCGACCTGGTCACGGACGTCTCCTTCAACTACACCAAGGCCCGCGAGATCCCCGGCTTCGTCCCGCCGCCGGACCTGGCGCCGGGCGATTACCGCATGCGGCAGGAGGACGTCGGCCGCTCCCAGGAGTTCCGCAAGTGCATCGAGTGCTTCCTGTGCCAGGACACCTGCCACGTCGTCCGCGACCACGAGGAGAACAAGGCCGCCTTCGCCGGTCCCCGCTTCCTCATGCGCATCGCGGAACTCGACATGCACCCGCTGGACGCCGCCCCCGAAACCGGCCTCGACCGCAAACGCACCGCCCAGGAGAACCATGGCCTCGGCCACTGCAACATCACCAAATGCTGCACCGAGGTCTGCCCCGAACACATCCGCATCACCGACAACGCCCTGATCCCTCTGAAGGAACGCGCGGCCGACCGCAAGTACGACCCGCTGGTGTGGCTGGGGAACAAGATCCGGCGGCGGAAGGAGTGAGCTGAGGGGCGGTACGGGAGACGACGTGCCCGTGGCCGCTCTCCTCCGCGTCACGGGCCGGGGCCGGAACGGGCCGCCGCCATGATCTCGGCGACCGTGCGCGCCTTGAGTGCGGAGTAAGCGAGCAGCGTGGGGGCCCGCTCCGCTGCTTCGCGCTTCGTACGGGCGTACCGCCGGGCCACGTCCGGACGGGCCCGAAGGAAGTCCCGGAAGACCATGTTGTCCCTCCACAGACGCCCGCCGCGTTCCATGACGTGGACGTTGGCGGGGTCGGCGGAGCGTCTTCTGAGGTACTCGCGGCCGGGGACACCGGCAGTGCCGAGGTGCTCGAATCCCATCCCCCGCACGGCCTCGACGACCAGCGGGACCAGCGCGGGCGCACAGCCCACCTGCACGTCGATCACCGGCTTGGCGTCCAGCCCGGGTACGGACGTGGAACCGATGTGCTCGACGTCGGCGGAGGCCCACGCCAGCTGCCGTGAGAGGTCACGGACGAGCGCATGCCCCAGCTGCTCCCAGGCCGGATCGTAGGCCTCGACATGGACGGGCTCGTCGGGATCTGCCATGCCACCGGACTCGGGATCCGCCATGCCACCAGACTAACGGCGGCGGGGCGGCCCGGCCCGGGTCAGAACAGGCTCAGCAGGGCGTCCGCCGGATCGGGCAGGGCGGTGTCCCCGTCCGGGAGCGGCAGTTCGAACCAGACGGTCTTGCCGCGCGGGGTCCGGCGGCTGCCCCAGCCGGCGCTGAGGAGCCCGACGAGCTGGAGGCCGCGGCCGCCCTCGTCGGTGTCGCGGGCCCTCCGGCGGCGGGGCTGGGCCAGGTCCGCGTCCCACACCTCGCACACCAGGGTCCGGTCCAGCAGCAGTCGCAGCCGGATCTCGCCGTGGCCGTGCCGCAGCGCGTTGGTGACCAGTTCGCTGACGAGCAGTTCGGTGGTGTCGACCAGGGCCTCCAGGCCCCAGTCCGTGAGCTGGTCACGGGCCAGCTCACGGGCGCGGGAGACCGAGCGGGCCTCGGGGGCCAGGTTCCAGTCACCGACGGAGTCCTTGGGCAGGCCGTGCACGCGGGCCATCAGCAGTGCGATGTCGTCCTCGCCGTGCCGGGTGTCCAGCGCGTTCAGCACGTGGTCGCAGACGTCCTCCAGCGGACGCCCGGCCTCCGACAGGGCCGTCTGGAAGGCGCGCAGCCCCTCGTCCAGCGGGTGGTCGCGGGATTCGACCAGGCCGTCGGTGTAGAGGGCGAGCAGCGCGCCGTCCGGCAGCTCGACCTCCGTCTCCTCGAACGGCTCGCCGCCGACGCCCAGCGGCATGCCGGGCGGCACGTCCAGCAGCAGCGCGTCCTCGCCCTCCTCGACCATGACGGGCGGCAGGTGTCCGGCGTTGGCGAAGGTGCAGCGCCGGGTGACCGGGTCGTAGACGGCGTAGACGCAGGTGGCGAGGTAGACCTCGGACAGATCGGCGGTGCCCGAGCCGCAGCGCGAGGCCTCCCCCGTGGAGCCCGTCGGGGCACCGGAGGGGGGCGCGGAACGGCTGCGCGAGGCGCGCGATGCCGTACGGGCGCCGCCGCCGGTCGCTCCGAGCCCGCGCGCGATCTCGTCGAGCGCGGAGAGCACCTCGGCCGGTTCCATGTCGAGCAGCGCCAGGGTCCGGACGGCCGTCCGCAGTTCGCCCATGGCCACGGCGGCGCGCAGCCCCCGCCCCATCACGTCGCCGACGACGAGCGCGGTGCGGTGGCCGGGCAGCTCGATGACGTCGAACCAGTCGCCGCCGACCTCGGTGGCGGTGGTGCCCGGCAGATAGCGGCAGGCGATGTCCAGGCCGGCCGCCTCGGGGTCGCCCGGGGGCAGCAGGCTGCGCTGGAGGATCAGGGCGCGTTCGTGCTCCCTGCGGTACAGCCGGGCGTTGTCGATGCAGACCGCGGCGCGCGCGGCCAGGTCGACCGCGAGGGCGGTGTCGCGCTCGCCGAACGGCTCGCTGCCCTTCGTCCGGGAGAACTGCACCAGCCCGACGACCGTGTCACGGGCGACCATCGGCACGGCGAGCGTCGAGTGCACCACGGCACCCAGCTCGGCCCGGTCCTCGTTCTCCCGGCCCGGGATGATCTGCGCCTGCGCCGTACGCAGCGCGCCGGCGCACGGGGAGTTGAACGGGTAGCGGTGGACAGCGCCGACCGCGACCGGCCCGGCCTCGCCCTCGGGCACGTCGCAGGCCATGGTGGCCAGCGGCGCGTCCGAGACGGCGCTGGAGAAGGCGACCCGGCGCAGCTCGGCGCTGCCGTCGGCCATCCCCGGCGGCGCCTCGTCACCGGCCAGCAGGCCCTGGTAGAGGTCCACGGAGGCCAGGTCGCAGAACTGCGGCACGGCCACGTCGAGCAGGGTGCGGGCGGTGGTCTCCAGGTCGAGGGAGTTGCCGATACGGGCGCCGGCCTCGTTGAGCAGCGCCAGGTTGCGGCGGGCGCTCGCGGCTTCCCGTTCGGCCCGGCGGCGGCCCGTCACGTCGGCGGCCAGCGCGGCGACCCCGATGGGGCGGCCGCTGGCGCCGTGCAGGCGGTACAGGGAGACCGACCAGCGGCGCCGGTCGGCCTCACCGGCCGGGCCGGAGGGGTAGCCCGTACCGGCGGGCGCGGAGGGGTACGCCGTGCCGGTGGCGCCGGAGGCGTACGCCGCGCCGGAGGGGGCGGCGGGCTCGGGAGCGGTGGGGGCGGGAATGGCGGCGGCGGAGGCGGGCGCGGGGACCGTACCGACGAGCTGCATCTCGCCGACCGGCTCACCCGTCTCCAGCACCCGCCGCAGCGCCGCCTGCAACCGCTCGGCCTCGGAGCGGGGCAGGAAGTCGTGCGGCCCGCCGCCGCGGTACTTGGCCGCGGGGCCGCCGAAGACGGTCGCGAAACGCTCGTTGACGCGGCGGATCCGCAGGTCCGTGTCGAAGAGCAGGAAGCCTGTCGGAGATTGGCCGAAAACGGCTTGAGAGGCCGCGAGGTCGGTCTCGATGCCGCGCAGCGCGCGGACGTCGACGACGAGACAGACCGCGGCCCGCTCGCCGTCCGCCGTCTCGGACGGCATCACGTAGATCTCCGCGAGTCCGTCCTCCCCGGCGCCCGGCCCGCCCTCCCGGTCCGCGCCACGGGGGCGGTACGGGACCAGCCCGGTCCACTCCCGGCCGTCCAGGATCTGCGAGACCGTGCGGTGGGCCTGTGCGTGCAGCTCGTGCGGGACGAAGGCGGTCACCGGGTCCTTGCCGACCGCGTCGGCGGCGGGAATGCCGAGCATCTCGGCGGCGCGCTCGCTCCACCGGTCGATGCGCCCGTCGGGGCCGAGGGAGAAGGACGCGACCCGGATGTAGTCGTAGATGGAGCCGGGTGGGCTGCTCTGCCATATCGGCGGGCCTTCCGGGCCGTCCGGCCCCGAGCGGCCCGACGGCCGCGCCGGACCGTCCGTACCGCCCGGCCCGGCAGGCTGCGCGGGTCCTGCCCCGCCAGATGACTTCTCGCTCACGAGCCCCGTCCCCTCCAGCTCATCGTGCCCGGACCGGACGAGCCGAGTATCCAGCACCGCGGCTGTCCGGAACACGGTCTTCACGATCACAGCACAGTCTCGATCGCAGGCCGTCCACAGAATGTCAATGAAACGGCAACGATCAGGCCGCCACCAGACTCCTAACCCGCCACGGACAGCTCGAACCACACTGTTTTACCTGTCCTGCCATGTCGGGTGCCCCAACACCGTGACGTGCACGCCACCAGCTGGAGTCCCCGGCCGCCCTCGTCCTCGGCCGTCGCGGTGCGCTCCCGGGGCGGGTCGGGCACCGGGTCCGAGACCTCGACGAGCAGCCCGCCCCCGCTCTTGAGGACGATCCGTACGCCGATGGGGCCGCTCGCATAGCGCAGCGCGTTGGTCACCAGCTCGCTGACGAGCAGAACGGCCAGGTCGACGACGGTGTCCAGCCCCCAGTCCTGCAGTGTCTCGCGGACCACGGCACGGGCGGTACGGGCGGAGCCCGGCTCGGCCGGAAAGCTCCACTCGGCGAGCGGGGAGCCGGAGATCATGCCGCGTCGGGGCGCGTAGGAGGCGGATTCGGGAGCCCCTGCCGCTGCGTTGTCGCTCACGCCGATCACTTCCCAGCCCGATGCGAACACCCTCCGGATGGTCCGTGGTGAGGGGGTAAACAGCACATACCCGGTATCAGCGCATCAATATCGCCCTCAATGGCGCACTGTGGCACAAACGGCGTACTGAGGCAGACGGGACCGCGACGCGCGCGCCTCGTGTGCGGCGGGGCACCCCGGTGCGCCGCCGCACTGCGGCAGACCCGCACGAGGGACCCGCCCGATCCGATGATCGGCCCGTACGGGGGAACGGTGAGGTGACAAGATGACCGGTCCACCTGGGGCGGGGCGGGACGCCGGGAGCGTGCGGGGCTACGGGCGTCGGGTGCGCTTCGGGGCAGACCGGGCGCCGGGTGTATTACGGAGCATCGGACTCGTAACGGGGCATACGGGGCGCCGCGCGCGGTCCCGGAGCGTCGGGCGCGTTACGGCGCGTACGGGGCGCCGGACGGATACAGAGCCCCCGACACCTCCGCGGCCCCGAGGCGGCGCATCACCTCGTCGACCGCCGGACGGTCCTGGTCCAGCCAGTCGACCTCGCCCTCCTGCCCCGGCGCCAGCCAGCGCAGCTCGTCGTGGTCCTGGAGAGGCCTCGGTTCGCCGGACACCAGCCGGGCCGTCCACACCCGCAGGGCGAGACCGGGCCGCGGCGCCCACTCCCCCGGAATCCGGTCCAGCGGTTCGACCTCGATGCCCAGCTCCTCGCGCAGCTCGCGGACCAGCGCCTCCTCGGGCGTCTCGCCGGTCTCGACCTTGCCGCCGGGCAGCTCCCAGCGGCCGGCCAGCGCGGCCGGAGCACTGCGCCGCGCCGCCAGCAGCCTTCCCCCGTCGAGCACCGCTCCACCCACCACCACACGCACGTCCGTCATGCGCGGCAGCCTACGTCCCGCGCTGCCGCCCCTTCGCCTCAGGTGGCGGCGTGCCCCACCCGCTCCACGACGTACAGCCGCCCGTTCCTGCGGGTGTCGAGCCGGTCGGCCACCTGCTCCGCTTCCGCACGCGTGGCGTAGCGGCCGACGCGATAGCGGTTGCCGCCCTCGTCCTGGCGAATGACGAGCCAGGGCAGCACCGCGCCACTGTCGGTCATCGCGCCCCTCCGTCCGCCGTCCAGCGCGCCGTCGCGCGCCCCTCCTGCACTGATGCCGAAACCGCATTCCGCATATGCCCGAGCCTACGCCCGACCTTTACGCACCGGATACGGCTTTGCACAAAGAGGTACCGAACCGGCCATCGCACTGGGCCCGAGGGGCGCGCGGGCGGCCCTTCGAGCGCCCCGGGCGCACATACGAACGGGCGCCGCCGGTGGCTCCTGCCACCGACGGCGCCCGTCGGATTCCGTGCGCGAGAAGGCACGGCGCCGTGCGCGGGAGGGCGTCACGCCCTGCCTGAGAGGACCGGCACCGCGCCCCCAGGGGCGTTACGCCCTGACCTTCTCCGACTTGGCGTCGGCCGCGTCACCGGCCTCGGTGCCGGCCGCGGCCCGCTCCTCGGCGGCCTCGGCCTCGGCCTCGGCCAGCGACTCCGCCTCGGCCGCGATCAGCGACGGGTTGCGCCAGGAGCTGCGTACGCCCCACATGTAGAAGAGCAGACCGATCACGGCGACCACGACGATGTCCCAGCCCGGCGGCAGATAGCCCTTGCCGCCGAACTCCTCGCCGCCCATGTACGAGACACACGCCATGACCAGCAGATACGCCACCATCCAGGCGCCCGCCTTCAGGTGCGGCTTCAGCTCGGCCCACGGCTTGCGCAGCTCGTACCAGGCCCAGACCGGCAGACCGACCGCCATGATCAGGATGACCTTGCCGGTGAGCGGCCAGCGGCCCCAGTACAGGACGAGCGAGCCGAAGACCATCGCGACCGGCGCGATGTACGGCATCGCGCGCAGCTTGACCGGCCGCTTGAGGTCGGGCGAGAGACGGCGCAGCGACATCACCGCGACCGGGCCGGTGATGTACGAGATCACGGTGGCCACCGAGACGATCTCGGCGAGCGAGCCCCAGCCGCGGAAGACCGCGAGGAAGAGGAAGGCGATGAACAGGTTCAGCACCAGCGCCGGACGCGGCACACCGGTCTTCTTGTCGA
Source organism: Streptomyces monomycini (assembly GCF_022271435.1). Taxonomy (GTDB): domain Bacteria; phylum Actinomycetota; class Actinomycetes; order Streptomycetales; family Streptomycetaceae; genus Streptomyces; species Streptomyces monomycini. Next base: position 42,952 of record NZ_JAFIQY010000045.1, read on the forward strand.
CCCGGCCGAAGATCTTCGGCAGGTGGCCGTTCTCCTGCACGCCCTGGATCATGCGCGAGGTGGTGGCCGCGTAGATCATGCCCGTACCCGACGGGGAGACGAACGCGTCCGCGTACAGCAGCAGCGCCAGCCAGTTCAGGCCCCAGGCGACGGCGAGGTCGGCCAGCGGCGAGTTGTAGCCGAGGTGGGCCCAGCCGCCGACGGACTCCAGCTTGCCGCCGGGGACCGCCATCAGGAAGGCGACCTGGAGCGCGACGTAGATGACGAGCGCGATCAGGATCGAGTAGATGACGGCCTTGGGCAGCGACTTGCCCGGGTTGCGGGCCTCACCGGCCATGTTCAGCGGCGACTGGAAGCCGTTGTAGGCCCAGACGATGCCGGAGACGGCGACGGCGGTGAAGACCGCGCTCCAGCCGTTCGGTGTGAAGCCGCCGTGGTCCTTGATGTTGCCGGTGTCGAAGTGCGCCAGCATCAGGGCGCTCGCGGTCAGGATCGGGACGACGACCTTGAAGACCGTGATCGCGGTGTTGGTCTTCGCGAAGAGCGAGATCGCGAACCAGTTCAGGAAGAAGTAGAAGATCAGCAGGAGGCTGGCCAGCGCGACACCGCTGCCGGTCAGCTCCTTGCCGTCGTACAGCCCCTGGGTCCACCCGAAGCTCCACGAACTCATGTACTGGACGGAGGCGGTCGCCTCCCCGGGTATGACGGAGACGATCGCGATCCAGTTGGCCCAGGCGGCGAGGTAGCCGGCGAGCGAACCGTGCGAGTACTGGCCGTAGCGGACCATGCCGCCCGCCTTGGGGAACATCGAGCCGAGCTCGGTGTAGGTGAGGGCGATCGTGAGCGCGACGGCCGCGCCGATGACCCAGGCCAGGATGGCGGCCGGACCGGCGATGGCGGCGGCCCGCTCGGCCCCGAAGAGCCAGCCGGAACCGATGATCGACCCAAGACCCGTGGCGGTCAGGGCAATGGTCCCGAGGGACCGTCGGTAATTCGAGTGGGAGCCCTGCTCCGCGCTCTGGGTCTGCGTCGTGCTCAACGTGCTTGGTCTCCTGATCTTCCCCCGTGCCGTGCACAAACTTCGCCATCGTAAGAGCGAATTGGAAGATCGGATTCCCATGCAGGGTCAAAACGTGGCCCTGGCTGAAGGTGTGTGAGGTTTCCAACACGCCAATTGACCGCCCAAATCCCGACATACCAGGAATTAGGGGGTGGCTACTGGCGGGTTACGCATCAGTACACAACGTGCGATCTTGACTCTGGCCCCGCGAAAATCGCTCCCCAGGAACGGGTTTCAGCCACCACAGGAAAGGGAAAGGCCCGCCCTCCCCTACCCTGTCCCCCGCCTCCCCCTCAATGCACCGGCAAGTGATAAGCCACCCGATGGCGGTCGGCGAGCGTCACGACGTCGGCGGTCTCCACAGGGCGACCGCCCGCGAAGTACGTACGCGAGATGACCAGCACCGCATGGCCCGGCACCCCGCCCAGCGCCATGGCCTCCTCCGCCAGCCCGGGACGCGCCCCGACCTCCTCCACCACGTTGTCCACGATCACGTCGATGGCCGCCATCCGCTCGACCACCCCGCGCCCGGCCAGCGGCCCCTCCTCGGGCAGCATCACCGGTGTACGCCCCGTGATGTCCAGCGGCTCCCAGGACGTCGAGAGCATGGCCGGCTCGCCCTCCGCCCGGAAGAGATACCGCGTGCGCATCACCCGGTCCCCCACCTGGATGCGCAACCGGGAGGCGACGACCGGACCGGCCTCCTCCCGCTCGCTGCTGGACTCCCAGGTCCCTTTGACCCGCTCGTCGGCCTGCTCCTGCCGGAAGGGCGTGGCGCCGACGCCGGTGCGGTAGCCGGCCCGGGCGATACGGCGCGGCACGGGCTGCTCGCGGACATACGTCCCCGACCCGGAGCGCCCCTCGACCAGACCTTCGGCCATCAGGACCTTGCGCGCCTCCAGGGCGACCGTGTCGGAGACGCCGTACTCTTCGCGGATGCGGGCCTGGGAGGGGAGGCGGGTGTGCGGGGGCAGCACACCTTCGACGATCTTCTGGCGCAGGTCGCCGGCGACGCGGAGGTACGCGGGCTGCTCACCGAAAGGCACATGCCCCTCCCAACAGCTTGACAGTCAGCAACAGCGTGGCAACCGCGCGTTGTTGACCGCAAGCCTGGGCCAGTAATTCACTCGATGTGATGAAGCCCAGCTCAACCGACGTGCTGATCATGGAAGTTGCCTGCCTCCGGCACCCGTTCCCGGGATGCAGGCCCGTGTCGCCACCGCTACGGATGCGGGGACGTAGAGGGGAGATGCACTCGTCACACCGGTGAGTGGAGCGACGCGGGGCACTGCTCCTCCACGCCGCGGGCCATGGGGGATCACGCCGACACAGGCCGGACGCGATCACCGCACAGCTTGGCCATGTCGTCAATATCGGAAGTCAGCATGACCACAGGGCGGTGCTGTCGCAGCGCGGCCTCGGCGACGGCCGCATCGATCGCGTACTTGTGTCCGTGCAACCCGGCATTCATCAGCAACTTCGAGGCGGCTCTCGCCTCCTCGTCACCGACCGGGACGACCCGCAGCCCGGAAAGCACCCGGTTCAGGCGGGACTTGTCCGTACGGGCATGGACGGCCTCGATGATGGCGAGCGCACTGATCACGACCTCCATGCCACGCGAGCGCGCCTCAGCGATCAGAGCCACCACCTGCTCGTCGTCGGCGAGCAGCTTCGAGAGCCCCTCGCTGTCGAGGACCAGCGTCCCCTCGTGACTCAGCTTGCGGCGGGCCACTCGCCCTCCTCGGCGAACACCTCGTCGAAGACCTCCCGCGCCCGTTGACGAGCCGACTCGGAGACCGGCCCCTTGCGGCTCTCGTAGTCCGCCAGGTACTCGTCCAGGACCTGCCCGCGCAGCTCACGCTCGACCGCCTCGGCGATGAACGCGGAGAACTCCCGCTTGCCCACCCGAGCCCGGATCGCCTCCGCGGTCCCCTCCGGCAGCGACAAGCTCACCCGCGTCGCCGGCCCTTCCCCGATGCCGTACGTCGCCTCAGCCATGAGCACGGGAAAACGCAAAGGGCCCGACCCCGAAGAGTCGGACCCCATCTGACCTGCACGTTTGCGAGATCAGCGACGTGGTGATACGTCAGCCGCTACACGTTGAACCGGAACTCCACCACATCCCCGTCCTGCATCACATAGTCCTTGCCCTCCATACGCGCCTTACCGGCCGCCCGGGCCTCGGCCACCGACCCCGTCTCCACCAGGTCCTCGAACGAGATGACCTCGGCCTTGATGAAGCCCTTCTGGAAGTCCGTGTGGATCACGCCGGCCGCTTCGGGGGCCGTGGCGCCGCGCTTGATGGTCCAGGCGCGGGTTTCCTTGGGGCCGGCGGTGAGGTAGGTCTGGAGGCCGAGGGTGTTGAAGCCTACGTGGGCGAGGGTGGCGAGGCCGGGTTCTTCCTGGCCTACGGACTGGAGGAGTTCGAGGGCCTCCTCCTCGTCCAGTTCGGCGAGGTCGGCTTCCAGCTTGGCGTTGAGGAAGATGGCCTCGGCCGGGGCGACCAGGGCGCGCTGTTCGGCCTTGAAGTCGTCGTCGGTCAGCTCGTCCTCGTCGACGTTGAAGACGTAGAGGAAGGGCTTGGTGGTGAGGAGGTGGAGGTCGTGGAGGAGTTCCTCGTTACCGGAGCCCTGGACGATGCCCTGGGAGAAGAGGGTGTCGCCCTTTTCCAGGATCGCCTTGGCCTCTTCGACCGCCTTGACCTTCGGTGCGACGTCCTTCTTGATGCGCGACTCCTTCTGGAGGCGCGGCAGGACCTTCTCGATGGTCTGGAGGTCGGCGAGGATCAGCTCGGTGTTGATGGTCTCGATGTCGTCCCTGGGCGAGACCTTGCCGTCGACGTGGACGACGTTCTCGTCCTTGAAGGCGCGGATAACCTGGCAGATCGCGTCGGACTCGCGGATGTTCGCCAGGAACTTGTTGCCCAGGCCCTCGCCCTCGGAGGCGCCGCGGACGATGCCGGCGATGTCGACGAAGTCGACGGTGGCCGGGAGGATCTTCTGGGAGTCGAAGATCTCGGCCAGCTTGGCGAGGCGGGGGTCGGGGACGCCGACGACGCCGACGTTGGGCTCGATGGTGGCGAACGGGTAGTTGGCCGCCAGCACGTCGTTCTTGGTCAGGGCGTTGAACATGGTCGACTTGCCGACATTCGGCAGACCGACGATTCCGATCGTGAGCGACACGGTGGCGACTTCCCGGAGAGGATGCGGGTGGACTGGGCGACGGTACGTACGGACCGCTGGAGGCCCGGGCGGCCCTCGTGAGGGCCGTACGGTCCTCGGCGGACCGGTCGTCCAGTCTACGGGGCGAGGGAAGGGGTGGCGGAGGCGGCCGGAGGGCGGTTACGGGCGGAGTTCGAGGGGCCTGGGGGCGGGTACGCGTACGCTGCGTTACGGCCGCGGGGTGATTTGTACGCCGAATGGGCCGGTCAGGTCAGACAAAACGCGTGTCCTGTAACCGGTTGATACCACTTGGCGGCCTACCGTTGCCGAGTGGAGCAACACAGAGCGCGCAGCCCCCAGCACAGTCCGCCCCGGACCGGCCGTCCGGCAGCGGGCCAGGACGCACGGCTTCCCCGCCCCGCGGAGGCCTTGCCGACGAACGCTCCGGAGGTCCGGGGCACTCGGGACGCCCGGAATGCCGTGAATGCGGCGGGCACTCCCGGAGCACCCAGGGCACCGGGCGGACCAGGCGCCCCGCGCGGCCCCGGAGCGGACGGGTACGGCGAGGAGAGTTCGACCGTCTACCGGGTCCGCGCGCGCCGGAGCGGGCCGCTGGCTCCGCTCGCGGCGGCCGCCGCGCGGCTGCCCGCGCCCCGGCTCACCGGGCTGGGGTGCGGCCTGCTCAGCACCCTCGCCCTCTTCGGCTTCGCCTTCCTCGACCGGCTGCTGTTCGGCGCCGCGCCGACGGCCTACGGAGTGTTCTTCGTCCTGGTGAGCGTGTGCGCCGGGCTGTGGGTACGGCCGTACGACCTGATCACGGCGCCGGTCGCGCTGCCCATCGCGTACACCGTCGGAACCGTACCGATCAGCCACAACACGGGCGGGGTGGGCGGCCTGCTGATGGGCGTCTTCACGGTGCTGGCGACGCAGGCGGGCTGGCTGTACGCGGGCACGCTGACCTGCGCGCTGATCGTCCTCGTACGCAAGGTGGCGGCCCTGGCGCGGCGGCAGGCCGAACGGCACGCGCGGCGGCAGGCGGCGCGTGCGGCGGGCCGGGCACCCGCACGGGCGCAGAGCGCCGGGAAGGCGCCGGGCGCGGAACCGGAGCGCGTGCGCCGGCGCGTGGAGCAGACGCCGGGGCCGGGACAGCGCCCGGGGCTGGGCCAGGGGCCGCACCGCCCCGGCCGCACGCCGGGGCAGTCCGCCGTCCAGCGGGCGGGCCAGGTCAGGGATCGGCCGGCCAGCCGACCTGCGACGTAGCGGAGGAGGGAGCGGGAGAAGCGCCGGGAGTGGCGGTGGAGAGGGGGCCTGCTGACGCGCCTGCGCCGGCGGGGGCCGCCGTGCCCTCCTGGCCCGCTGCCCGTGCGGCCATCGCGGCGCCCACGATGCCCGCGTTGTTCTGCAACTGGGCGGGCACGATCTCCGCCCGGATGCCCTCGATCAGCGGCAGGAACTTCGCCGCCTTGCGGCTGACGCCGCCGCCGATCACGAACAGCCGGGGCGAGAAGAGCATCTCCACGTGGGCCAGGTACTTCTGCACCCGGTGGGCCCACTGCTCCCAGCTCAGGTCCTCGTCGTCCTTGACCTTGGTGGACGCCCGCTTCTCCGCGTCGTGGCCGTGCAGCTCCAGGTGGCCCAGCTCGGTGTTGGGCACGAGCTTGCCGTCGGTGAAGACGGCGCTGCCGATACCGGTGCCGAAGGTGAGCACGACGACCGTGCCGCCGCGGCCCTTGCCCGCGCCGAAGTGCATCTCGGCCAGGCCCGCCGCGTCGGCGTCGTTGAGGACCGTGACCGGGCAGCCGTCGGTCTCGCCGCCGAGGCGGCCCGCCAGCAGCGCCGCCGCGTTCCGGTCGATCCACCCCTTGTCGACATTGGCCGCCGTACGGGTGACGCCGTCCGTCACCACGCCGGGGAACGTCGCGCCGACCGGTCCCGTCCAGCCGAAGTGGTCCACGACCTGCTGGACGCAGTCCGCGACCGCGTCCGGGGTCGCCGGCCGCGGGGTCAGTACCTTGTACCGCTCGTCCGCCAGGTCACCGCGCTCCAGGTCCACCGGGGCGCCCTTGATGCCCGACCCGCCGATGTCCACACCAAAGACCTTCATGTCTAGAGGCTAGGCGGGGACGGGGCGGTTCACCCCTCGACTTTCGGGTTCGGAAGGGGATCCGCCGGACCGAGCGGACCGGGCGCCGTCCGGAGCCTCAGCCCTCGGCGGCGGTCTTCGCCTCGGAGCGCAGGTCGCGGCGGAGTTCCTTCGGCAGGGAGAAGGTGATCGACTCCTCGGCGGCCTTGACCGTCTCCACGTCCTCGTAGCCGCGCTGGGCGAGCCAGTCCAGGACGCCGTGCACCAGGACCTCGGGGACGGAGGCACCGGAGGTGAGGCCGACCGTGGTCACGCCCTCCAGCCAGCTCTCGTCGATCTCCTCCGCGCCGTCGACCAGGTGGGCCGTGCGGGCGCCGGCGCCGAGGGCGACCTCGACGAGGCGGACGGAGTTCGAGGAGTTCTTGGAGCCGACGACGATGACGAGGTCGGCCTCGGCGCCCATCTGCTTGACGGCGGTCTGGCGGTTCTGCGTGGCGTAGCAGATGTCGTCGCTGGGCGGGGAGAGAAGGTTGGGGTAGCGGCCCTTGATGGCGTCGACCGTCTCCATGGTCTCGTCGACCGAGAGGGTGGTCTGGGAGAGCCAGACGACCCGGTCCGGGTCGCGGACCTCGATGTTCTTCACGTCCTCGGGGCCGTCGACGAGGGTGATGTGCTCGGGAGCCTCGCCGCTGGTGCCGATGACCTCTTCGTGGCCCTCGTGGCCGATCAGGAGGATGTCGAAGTCCTCCTTGGCGTACCGGACGGCTTCCTTGTGGACCTTGGTGACCAGCGGGCAGGTGGCGTCGATGGTCGCCAGCTTGCCCTGCTTGGCCTCGTCGTGGACGACCGGGGCGACGCCGTGCGCGGAGAAGATGACGATGTTGCCCTCGGGCACCTCCGCGGTCTCCTCGACGAAGATCGCGCCCTTCTTCTCCAGGGTCTTGACGACGTACTTGTTGTGGACGATCTCGTGGCGCACGTAGACGGGCGCGCCGTACTGTTCCAGGGCTTTCTCGACGGCGATCACGGCACGGTCCACGCCCGCGCAATAGCCGCGGGGCGCGGCGAGCAGGACCCGGCGGCGGTCCTCGCGCGGTGCGGCGTCTCCGTCCGGAACGGTCTCGCCGTCCGGAACGGTGGCGGGCGACGGGCTGGGCGTAGCAGCAGTCATACGATCCATCGTACGGGGCCGACTTCGGGGTTCGTGATGCCGCCGGGACGTGGCGGGGCGCGCAGCGCGACGGGGGCGTGCGGGTTCCGCTTCACACGGGTTCACGCGGTTCACGCGGGTCGCGCGGGTCCACGAGGGTTCACGCGGGTCACGGGGGTTCACGCGGGCGTGGGCGCCCCCCACCGCCCCTCCGGCTCCCGCGCGCCCCCCTTGACCGCCCCCTTGACCGCCCCCCGGCCGCCTCTCCTGGCGCGTCACCCCCGTCCGGATGCGGCCTTGCCCGAAGCTGGGAGACAGCCGACGATCATCGTCGGCCGTACGTCCCCTGCTGGAGTGACCGCCATGAGCGCACCGTCCGAGCCGAACCCGCCCGCCCGTCGTTCACCGCCGCCCTCCCCCGGACGCGCTGCGCGCGACGCCGCCTCCGGTACCGCCACGGCGCCCGGCGCGTCCGCCGCGCCCGACGGCGGCGGGCTCCGGCGCACGCTGTCCTTCCGCGACCTGGTCGTCTACGGGCTGCTGTTCATCGCCCCGATGGCGCCCGTCGGGATCTTCGGCACACTCCAGGCCAAGTCGCACGGCGCGATCACCATCGTCTACGTGGTGGCGACGGTCGCGATGGCCTTCACCGCGTACTCGTACGCGCAGATGGTGCGGGTCGCCCCGCAGGCCGGGTCGGTCTTCACCTACGCGCGGGCCGGGCTCGGCGACGGGGCGGGATTCGTCGCCGGGTGGATGGCGATGCTCGACTACCTGCTGATCCCGGCGGTGGCGTACCTCTTCTCCGGCATCGCCATGCACGCGCTGGTGCCGTCCGTGCACCAGTGGGTGTGGACGGCGCTCGCGGTGGTCGTCACCACGCTGCTGAACCTCCTGGGGGTACGGACGGCGGCGGTGGCCGGCTTCGTGGTGCTGGCGATGGAGCTCGCGGTGCTGGTGGTGTTCGTGGTGACGGCGGTGTGGGTGCTGGCCACGGACGGGGCGCAGCGCGGCTGGTCGGTGCCGCTGACCGGCGAGGGGGCGTTCTCCACGAGTGCGGTGCTGGCCGCGGTGTCGGTCGCGGTGCTGTCGTATCTGGGGTTCGATGCGATCGCTTCGTTCGCGGAGGAGGCGAAGGAAGCGCCGCGCGAAGCACGTCCGGGGGAAGGTGGCGGCGGGCGGCGGGCGGGCGGAGCGCCGGTGGCGCGGGCCGTACTGGTCTGCCTGGTCGTCGCGGGGGTGCTGTTCGCCGTACAGACGTACCTGGCGGCGCTGCTGGCGCCGATGTCGGCGGCGGAGCTGGCGGAGAAGCCCGCCGAGCAGGGCGACGCCTTCTACACGACGGCGAACGCGGCCGCCGGCGAATGGCTGCAGAAGCTGGTGGCGGCGAGCAAAGCCGTCGGGGCGGCGTTCGCGGCGCTGGCGGGGCAGGCGGCGGCCGGGCGGCTGCTGTTCGCGATGGCGCGGGACCGGCGGCTGCCGGGCGCGATGTCGAAGGTGGACGCGGGCAGCGGGGTGCCGCGCCGGGCCTTGCTGGGCGCCGCGGTGGTGACGCTGGTCGCGGCGGTGTGGGCGGCCCGTCGCGACGACGGTCTGGACCACCTGTCCTCGATCGTCAACGTGGGCGCGCTGACCGCCTTCGGGCTGCTGCACGCCTCGGTGATCGGCTGGTTCTGGGTACGCAAGCGGGCCGAGCGGCCGAGCCTCCTCAAGCATGTGCTGGTGCCGGTACTGGGGCTGGGTGTGGTGGTCGCGGTCGTCGTGGAGGCGTCCCGGACCGCGCAGATCGTCGGCGCGGCCTGGTTGGTGGTGGGGCTGGTGGTACTGGCGGTGCAGTACGGGCGGCGGAAGGCCGGGGCGGCGGGTGGCTGACGCCGCGACGGTCCGTACGGGCATCGGGTCGCGCGCCCCGACGGTCCGTACGGGCGCGGAGCCGCGCGCCCCGGCGTTGTCAGTGCCGGGCTATACGCTCGTGGCATGAGTGTGAGGACGTCTGCGGAGGCGCCGATCCCCGTCGGCGAGGTGTCGCGGCTCATCGGGGGGTGGATCGACCGGCTGGGTGCCGTCTGGGTCGAGGGGCAGATCACGCAGCTGTCCCGGCGGCCGGGTGCCGGTGTGGTCTTCCTGACGCTGCGCGATCCGTCGTACGACATCTCGGTGAGCGTGACGTGTTACCGCCAGGTCTTCGACAAGATCGCGGACGTGGTCAGCGAGGGCGCGCGCGTCGTCGTGCACGCCAAGCCGGAGTGGTACGCCCCGCGCGGCCAGCTCTCGCTGCGGGCCGCCGAGATCAAACCGGTGGGCGTCGGCGAGCTGCTGGCGCGCCTGGAGCAGCTGAAGAAGTCGCTCGCCGCCGAGGGCCTGTTCCGGTCGGAGCGCAAGCGGGGGCTGCCGTTCCTGCCGCAGCTGATCGGCCTGGTGTGCGGCCGGGCCAGCGCCGCCGAGCGGGACGTCCTGGAGAACGCCCGGCTGCGCTGGCCGGCGGTCCGCTTCGAGGTGCGCAACGTGCCGGTGCAGGGTGTGCACGCGGTGCCCCAGGTGATCGAGGCGGTCAAGGAGCTGGACGCGCTCCCCGAGGTCGACGTGATCATCGTGGCGCGCGGCGGCGGCAGCGTCGAGGATCTGCTGCCGTTCTCGGACGAGCAGCTCGTACGGGCCGTGGGCGCCGCCCGTACCCCCGTCGTCTCCGCGATCGGCCACGAACCGGACTCGCCGCTGCTGGACCTGGTCGCCGACCTGCGCGCCTCGACCCCGACGGACGCGGCGAAGAAGGTCGTACCGGACGTCGGCGAGGAGTTCGCCCGCATCCAGCAGCTGCGCGAGCGGGCGCTGCGCGCGATCAGCGGCTGCCTGGACCGCGAGGAGCGCGGCCTGGCCGCGGCCCTGAGCAGGCCCTCCATGCAGCGGCCGCACCGGATGGTCGAGGAGCGCGAGGACCAGGTCACAGCCCTGTTGGAGCGCGGCCGGCGCACTCTGGGGCATCTGCTGGACCGCGCCGACTCGGAGCTGTCGCACACACTGGCGCGGGTCGTCGCCCTCTCCCCCAAGGCGACCCTGGAACGTGGCTACGCGGTGCTCCAGAAGCCGGACGGCTCGGCCGTGCGGTCGCCGCGCGAGGTCGCGCCGGACGACGAACTGCGGGCCCGGGTCGCCGAGGGCGAGTTCCGGGTACGGGTGACCGGGAACGGCCCGCGGTCCGATGTCACACCCCCGGAATAGGGTGGGAGCCATGGCGAAGGCGAAGACGGACGACGACACGATGGCGGACGGCACGGCGGACGCGGCGCAGTCGGACGGCTCCACGCTCGGGTACGAACAGGCCCGGGACGAGCTGATCGAGGTCGTCCGCAGCCTGGAGGCCGGCGGGACCACGCTGGAGGAGTCCCTCGCGCTCTGGGAGCGCGGCGAGGAGCTGGCAAAGGTCTGCCGCCGCTGGCTGGACGGGGCGCGGGCGCGCCTGGACGCGGCGCTGGCGGAGGAAGCGGAAGAAGCGGAGACGGGCGAGGACGCGGCCGGGTAGCGGCCGGGCAGGGCCGCGGCGGAGCCGCGCCTTACAGACCGAGGCCTCGGAGGCCGAAGCTTCAGCGGCCGAAGCCTCAGTGGCCGAACAGGGCCGGGCCCGGGCTGCCGCCACCGCCCTCGGTGCCGCAAGCCCGCCCCGAGGCACCACCACGCCGTGAGACCTTGTGAATCGGGTCACGATTCCACCGTATTAGTTGAAACTTAATCTACCTTGGTTACAGTTGACGACGAACACGGAAATCCCGACTTACGAGGTGCCCTCATGTCTCTCGCGCTCGACGCCGCCGCCCAGGACCTCCTCTTCCGCGAGGCCCAGACCGCCAACTCGTTCACGGACGAGCCGGTGACGGACGAGCAGGTGCAGGCCATCTACGACCTGGTGAAGTACGCCCCCACCGCCTTCAACCAGTCGCCGCTGCGCATCACCATGGTCCGCTCCGAGGACGCCCGCGAGCGCCTGGTGCGGCACGCGATGGGTGCCAACGGCCCGAAGACGCTGAGCGCGCCGCTGACCGTGATCCTCTCCACGGACCTGGACTTCCACGAGAAGCTGCCGACGCTGTTCCCGCACGCCCCCGGCATCAAGGACACCTTCTTCTCCGAGGCCGCCGTCCGCGAGGTCGCCGGCGTCCAGAACGCCACGCTGCAGGCCGGCTACTTCATCGTCGGCGTCCGCGCGGCGGGCCTGGCCGCGGGCCCGATGACCGGCTTCGACTTCGCCGGCATCGACAAGGAGTTCTTCGGCGACGGCAAGCAGAAGTCCTTCATGGTCATCAACATCGGCAAGCCGGGCGCCGACGCGTTCTTCCCGCGCTCGCCGCGCCTGGGCTTCGACGAGGCTGTCACCACCGTCTGATCCGGCCGGGGGTCCGGGGGTTGCCCCCGGAAAGACACAGCCCGCGCTCGCCGCGGCTCGGCTTCGACGAGGCCGTCACCACCGTCTGATCCGGCCGGGGGTCCGGGGGTCGCCCCCGGAAAGACACAGCCCGCGCTCGCCGCGGCTGGGCTTCGACGAGGCCGTCACCACCGTCTGATCCGGCACCGCCCGACCAGTACGCACACCGAGGCCGCCGCACCCATCCCAGGTGCGGCGGCCTCGACGTATCCGCGCCTCGACGTATCCGTCCGGAACGGCCGGCCGGTCAGCCCTTCTCCGCCTTCAGCGAGGCCGCCAGCTCGGCGAGCCGTCCGTACGGCGCGGTGCCGGTGAGGACGGTCGTGACGCCCTCCTCCTCGCGCACCAGCGCGCGGTACTTCTCGCCCTTGTAGCGGTCCCACTTCACGCCGCCGACGGCCTGCCGGCCCGCGGCCTTCTCGGCGCCCAGCGTGACGTCCTGGATGAACTTCTTCGCGGGCGCGTCGCTCTGCTCCAGCGACGCGTACTCCTGCTCCGGGTCGAGGAAGCCCAGGTGCCAGGCGCCGCCCTTGCCGTCCTTGGTGGCCTTGTACGTGACGGAGGTGGCGCGCCAGCCCTCGGGCAGCCCCTCGGGCGCGGCGACCGGGTACGGCGCGGCGCGCCGGGCGGTCGCGAGCTCGACGCGGTAGTCGACCGTCTTGACCGCGTTCACCTCGGCGGTCCTGCTGTCGTTGTGCGGGATGAAGACATAGATGCCCGCGACGAGGGCGCCGATCACCGCCATCGACAGGACCATGTCCCGAACCGTCTGCTTGCCTCGCATACCTGCCACGCCTCTATGGTCCCCCATCCCCGGCTCCGCGAAGACACGCCCCCCGCCCGCCGCCCGCCGCGCGGGGACACGCCCGCATGGCTGCTTGTCGCCGCTCATGCGTAGGGCCCGCTGCTCATTTTGGCGACGTACCGATAAAGTCATAGCCACCCTCGCCATTCCGGCCGTCGCCGTACAGAAAGGTGCGCTCGATGACCGAGCATCATCTGCCGTCCCAACTAGAGGTCAGCCCTGAGGCTCCCGACCGCAACCTCGCGCTGGAGCTCGTCCGGGTGACCGAAGCCGGAGCCATGGCCTCGGGCCGCTGGGTCGGGCGCGGCGACAAGAACGGCGCCGACGGCGCCGCCGTCAAGGCCATGCGCGCCTTGATCCACACCGTCTCGATGAACGGCGTCGTGGTCATCGGGGAGGGCGAGAAGGACAACGCCCCGATGCTCTACAACGGCGAGCGGGTCGGTGACGGCACCGGAGCCGAGTGCGACGTGGCCGTGGACCCGGTCGACGGCACCACGCTGACCGCCAAGGGCATGGCCAACGCCGTCTCCGTGATGGCCGTGGCCGAGCGCGGCGCCATGTTCGACCCGTCCGCGGTCTTCTACATGGACAAGCTGGCCACCGGCCCGGAGGCCGCCGACTTCGTCGACATCACGGCGCCGGTCGGCGTGAACATCCGCCGGATCGCCAAGGCGAAGAAGTCCTCCGTCGAGGACGTCACCGTCGTCATCCTGGACCGGCCGCGCCACGAGGGCCTGGTCAAGGAGGTACGGGAGGCCGGCGCCCGGATCAAGTTCATCTCCGACGGCGACGTGGCCGGCGCGATCATGGCGGCCCGCGAGGGCACCGGCGTCGACCTGCTGCTGGGCATCGGCGGCACGCCGGAGGGCATCATCGCCGCGTGCGCGCTGAAGTGCCTGGGCGGCACCCTTCAGGCCAAGCTGTGGCCCAAGGACGACGAGGAGCGGCAGCGCGCGATCGACGCCGGGCACGACCTGGACCAGGTGCTGCAGACCGACGACCTGGTCCGCGGCGACAACGTCTTCTTCGTCGCCACCGGCATCACCGACGGCGACCTGCTGCGCGGGGTGCGCTACCGCGCCGAGACCGCGACCACCTCGTCGTTGGTGATGCGCTCCAAGTCCGGCACGATCCGCCGGGTCGACTCCGAGCACCGGCTCTCCAAGCTGCGCGCGTACAGCTCGGTCGACTTCGAGCGCCCCAACTAGCCCGAACCGGCCCCGACCGGCAACAACCGGTCGCGGCAAGGCCGTCGCGGCACCCGACAAGGCCGTCGCGGCACCCGGCATGCGTCTTCGGGCGCCCCGGCCGGCCCCGCAAACACTCGGGCCGGGACTCCGCCGTCTTCCCGGCGGGGTCCCGGCCCGTCACGCGTGCCGGTCGCACGGGCCGCTCAACCGGCGGCGGCCTGCATACGGGCCGAGCGCTGCAGCTCGGTCTCCCGGCGCCGGCGGCGGGCCAGTACGACCCGGCGCTCGGCGGCGGTCAGGCCGCCCCACACCCCGTAGGGTTCCGGCTGCACGAGGGCGTGCTCCCGGCATTCGATCATCACCGGGCAGCGGGCACAGACCCGCTTGGCGGCTTCCTCCCTCGCCAGGCGCGCGGCGGTCGGCTCCTTGGACGGTGCGAAGAACAGGCCCGCCTCGTCACGGCGGCACACCGCCTCCGCGTGCCAGGGACCGGCCTCTTCGCGAGAGGGAACCCGCTGGGACGGAACAACTGCGGTGTCCTGCAGAGGCTGATGCGGTAGCAGCACGGTCTACTCCTGACGACGGCTTCGGCGAAGAGTCACCCTTGCCCGTCTCGCTGCGCACGACTTTTCGCACCCCGCAGCCGTACGAGAGACGATGCACCAGCCCTACCCGCTGTACGCGTGCTTATGCACACGGTTGCGATCGGCCGCCGAGCAGTACGGACGCGCCGCGGAAACACCGCCTCCGGGCCGGGGGCCGCCGCCGCGACACCGGCCCGCCGGCCGGTCAGTCGCGATGGCCGCCGTGCAGCCGCCCACGCCGCTCGTCGCGCCAGGCCTGGCGCTCGTCGTACCGGTCCCGGCGCTCGTCGCGCCGCTGCTCCTGCCACGCGCGCCGGGCGCCCCGCAGATCGTCGCGCAGGTCGCGCAGCCACTTGCCGCGCTTGGCCCGGGCCTCGACGCTGCCGAGCACCGCGTAGCCGTTGACGAGGACGACCGGGGCGCCGGCGTCCGCCGACTCGTTGGTCTCGACCTCGAAGGCTCCGAGCACGCCGGAACCGTTGCTGCGCAGGGTGACGTTCTCGGGCACCCGGATCTCCACGCTGCCGAAGATCGAGGTGACATTGATCCGGACCTGCTGCTGCTGGAAGATCCCCTCGGTCAGGTCGATCTCCACGCTGCCGAAGATCGCGACGGCGTTGATACGGGCGGGCACCCGCCAGCGGCCCTTGCGGGTCGAGGCACTGAAGATCGCGACCATGCTCTGGTCCGGCAGCGCGCCGCCCGGCTCCGCCTCGTACGCGGCGGCCGCGGGCCGGGGGCCGGGGGCGCCGCCCTCCGCGGGCAGGTCGCGTACCAGCGGCTCCAGTTCGCCCATCGTCTTGGCGCGGTAGACCAGGTCGATGCGTTCGGAGTGCTCCTCGGCGTCCAGCCGCCCGACCGCCAGCGCCTCGCGCAGGATCTCCGCGATCCGGTCCCGGTCGGCGTCGGAGGCCCTCAGCTCGGCCTCGGCCACGGGCTTGGTCAGGTTCACCGGCTGCTGGGCTCGCTTGGCGAGCGACGATTCGTCCACGGGAGGCAGCCTACCGAAACGCGATAGATCGCGACTAGGGGACGTGCAACCCCGAAGACGTTCCAGGTGAGCCTTACCTCACAGCGGCGGCTGGAGGCGGGGGTTCTACGCTGTTGGGGCGCTGCCGCAGATGTCAGCCGAAATCCACCGTCGAGTGAGGAATGGCCCCTGATGTCCCCCGTCTCCCACCCAACCGGCCCGGCATTCGCCTATACCGACCTGCTCCCCGTAGGCGAGGACAACACCCCCTACCGCCTCGTCACTTCGGAGGGTGTGAGCACCTTCGAGGCCGACGGGCGTACGTTCCTCAAGGTCGAGCCGGAGGCGCTGCGCAAGCTGGCCGCCGAGGCGATGCACGACATCTCGCACTACCTGCGCCCGGCCCACCTCGCCCAGCTGCGCCGCATCCTGGACGACCCCGAGGCGTCCGCCAACGACCGCTTCGTGGCGCTGGACCTGCTGAAGAACGCCAACATCGCGGCGGCGGGCGTGCTGCCGATGTGCCAGGACACCGGCACCGCCATCGTCATGGGCAAGCGCGGCCAGAACGTCCTGACCCAGGGCCGCGACGAGGAAGCGCTCTCCCGCGGTATCTACGACGCGTACACCCAGCTGAACCTGCGGTACTCGCAGATGGCCCCGCTGACCATGTGGGACGAGAAGAACACCGGCTCCAATCTTCCGGCCCAGATCGAGCTGTACGCGAACGACGGGGACGCGTACAAGTTCCTGTTCATGGCCAAGGGCGGCGGCAGCGCCAACAAGTCCTTCCTCTACCAGGAGACGAAGGCCGTCCTCAACGAGGCGAGCATGATGAAGTTCCTGGAGCAGAAGATCCGCTCGCTGGGCACGGCCGCCTGCCCGCCGTACCACCTGGCGATCGTCGTCGGCGGCACCAGCGCCGAGTACGCGATGAAGACCGCGAAGTACGCCTCCGCGCACTACCTGGACGAGCTGCCCGCCGAGGGCTCCCCCACCGGCCACGGCTTCCGGGACAAGGAGCTGGAGGAGAAGGTCTTCGAGCTGACACAGAAGATCGGCATCGGCGCGCAGTTCGGCGGCAAGTACTTCTGCCACGACGTGCGCGTGGTGCGCCTGCCCCGGCACGGCGCGTCCTGCCCGGTCGCCATCGCCGTCTCCTGCTCCGCCGACCGCCAGGCCGTCGCGAAGATCACCGCCGAGGGCGTCTTCCTGGAGCAGCTGGAGAAGGACCCGGCGCGCTTCCTGCCGGAGACGACCGAGGCGGAGCTGACCGAGGGCGCGGGCCCGGACCTCGACGCCGTACGCATCGACCTGAACCACCCGATGGACGAAATCCTGGCCGAGCTGACCAAGCACCCGGTCAAGACCCGGCTCTCGCTCACCGGCACGCTGGTCGTCGCCCGCGACATCGCGCACGCGAAGATCAAGGAGCGGCTGGACGCGGGCGAGGAGATGCCCGAGTACCTGAAGAACCACCCGGTGTACTACGCGGGCCCGGCGAAGACCCCCGAGGGGTACGCGTCCGGCTCCTTCGGCCCGACCACGGCCGGCCGGATGGACGCCTACGTCGAGCAGTTCCAGGCGGCCGGCGGCTCGAAGGTCATGCTGGCCAAGGGCAACCGCTCCCAGCAGGTCACCGACGCGTGCGCCGCGCACGGCGGCTTCTACCTGGGCTCGATCGGCGGCCCGGCGGCCCGCCTGGCGCAGGACTGCATCAAGAAGGTCGAGGTCCTCGAATACGAGGAGCTGGGCATGGAGGCGGTCTGGCGGATCGAGGTCGAGGACTTCCCGGCGTTCATCGTCGTCGACGACAAGGGCAACGACTTCTTCCAGGACCCGGCGCCCGCTCCGACGTTCACCAGCATCCCGGTGCGGACCGCCTGACGGCCGTGCGGCCCCCTGCGGCGGTTCGCTTCGCGCGTACCGCCTGACGGACGAAACCTGCCGGTGCCCGGGAACAGAATCGCTGTTCCCGGGCACTGACATAGACATGAGCGACAACGGCCTGAGCGGCGACCACGGCGAGTACCGGACCGAGCACGACTCGATGGGTGAGGTGAAGGTGCCGGCCCGGGCGAAGTGGCGGGCGCAGACGCAGCGGGCGGTGGAGAACTTCCCGGTCTCCGGGCAGCGGCTGGAGCGGGCGCACATCGAGGCGCTGGCCCGTATCAAGGCCGCGGCGGCCAAGGCCAATGCCGGGCTGGGTGTGCTGGACGAGGACGTGGCGGCGGCGATCCAGGAGGCCGCGGCGGAGGTCGCGGACGGGAAGTGGGACGAGCATTTCCCCGTGGACGTGTTCCAGACCGGCTCCGGTACGTCGTCCAACATGAACACCAACGAGGTGCTCGCGACCCTCGCCACCGAGCGGCTGGGCCGCGACGTGCACCCCAACGACCACGTCAACGCCTCCCAGTCGTCCAACGACGTCTTCCCGTCCTCGATCCACATCGCGGCGACCGCGGCCGTCACCCACGACCTGATCCCGGCGCTGGAGCATCTGGCGGCCGCGTTGGAGCGCAAGGAGACCGAGTTCGCCGAGGTGGTGAAGGCGGGGCGGACGCATCTGATGGACGCCACGCCCGTCACCCTCGGCCAGGAGTTCGGCGGTTTCGCGGCGCAGGTCCGCTACGGCGTGGAGCGGCTGCGGTCCGCGCTGCCGCGGCTGGCCGAACTGCCGCTGGGCGGTACGGCGGTGGGCACCGGCATCAACACCCCGCCCGGCTTCCCCGCCGCGGTGATCGCCGAGGTGGCGCGGACGACGGGGCTGCCGCTGACCGAGGCGCGCAACCACTTCGAGGCGCAGGGCGCGCGGGACGCGGTCGTGGAGACCAGCGGGCAGCTGCGCACCATCGGCGTCGGCCTGACGAAGATCGCCAACGATCTGCGGTGGATGTCCTCGGGGCCGCGCACCGGTCTGGCCGAGATCAACCTGCCCGACCTGCAGCCCGGTTCGTCCATCATGCCCGGCAAGGTCAACCCGGTCATCCCGGAGGCGGTGCTGATGGTGGCCGCGCAGGTCACCGGCAACGACGCGACGGTGGCCGCGGCGGGCGCCGCGGGCAACTTCGAGCTGAACGTGATGCTGCCGGTCATCGCGAAGAACGTGCTGGAGTCGGTGCGGCTGCTGTCGAACGTCTCCAGGCTGCTCGCGGACCGTACGGTCGACGGGATCACCGCCAATGCCGAACGGGCGCGTGAGTACGCCGAGTCGTCGCCCTCCGTCGTCACCCCGCTGAACAAGTACATCGGGTACGAGGAGGCCGCCAAGGTCGCCAAGAAGTCGCTGGCCGAGCGGAAGACGATCCGCGAGGTGGTCATCGAGTCCGGGTACGTCGGCCAGGGGCTGCTGACGGAACAGCAGTTGGACGAGGCGCTCGACGTGCTGAGCATGACACATCCGTAACGTTCCGTGCGGCTTCCGTCACAGCCAGGACACCGGTGCCCCTCTAGGATCTGCTCATGACAGCGGACATGGTGGAGACGAGGAAGGGCGCCGCCGGGGCGAAGGGCACGCGGGCCGCCGTGGAGAGGCCGGGACGCTGGGCGCCCGGTGACCAGATCCTGTGGCGGTACCGCGACAACGCCGGCGACGGTATCCACATCTGCCGTCCGATGACCGTCGTACAGGACACCGACGAGCTGCTCGCGGTATGGATGGCGCCCGGCACGCCCTGCGTCAAGCCGGTGCTGGCCGACGGGACGCCCGTCCACCGCGAGCCGCTCGCCAGCCGGTACACCAAGCCGCGGCGCACCACCCGCGACCAGTGGTTCGGCACCGGGGTGCTGAAGCTGGCCCGGCCGCGCGACCCCTGGTCGGTGTGGCTGTTCTGGGAGCCCGGCTGGCACTTCAAGAACTGGTACGTGAACCTGGAGGAGCCGCGGCGCCGCTGGGCGGGCGGCATCGACTCGCAGGACCACTTCCTGGACATCTGCGTGTATCCGGACCGGCATTGGGAGTGGCGCGACGAGGACGAGTTCGCGCAGGCGCAGCGGGACGGACTGATGCCGGCCGCGCTGGCGGCGGACGTACGGGCGGCGGGCCGCGCGGCGGTCGAGCACATCACCGCGTGGGGTGTGCCGTTCCGTTCGGGCTGGGAGGACTGGCGGCCCGACCCGGCGTGGGAGGTGCCGGGGCTGCCGGAGGACTGGGACCGGGCCGCGCCCGGCGCGCGGGACTGAGAGCCCGGTTCCGGGGCGGCTGCGCGGGCGTCCGCCCCGTCCGTGCGGAGGGCTCCCCGGCCGGCCGTACGAGGGGGCGGCTCCGGGCGCGCCGGCGGGCAGGTGAGGGCGCGGTGCGGCGTGCGAGTGAGCCCCCTTGATGCGCCCCTGGGGATCAACCGTAGGATCGTCCTCCACAAGACTGCACAGGCGTAACTCAAGACTGCACGGAACTGCACGGACGTGGCTCCCGAGGCGGAGTCCCGAACTTGACCGCGGTCGCAGGAGAGGCGAGGTCGTGAGCGCTGAAGGCTACGACGGATACGAGGGCCTGAACCGGTTAGTCCTGGACCGGGCGGGGCAGGCGGAGGCGTTCGACGCGATCGGCGACCGGTACGACGAGGCCTTCCCGCACAAGGAAGGACAGCTCGCGGCCGGCGCCCGGCTCACCGCCGCGCTGCCGCCCGGATCGCGGGTGCTGGACCTCGGCTGCGGTACGGGCCTGCCGACGGCCCGTCAGCTGGCCGACGCGGGGCACACGGTCGTCGGTGTGGACCTCTCCCCCTCGATGGTCGCGCTGGCCCGCGACAATGTCCCGGCGGCCCGCTTCCACCAGCTGGACGTCGCCGACCTGCGCGACGGCCGGCTCGGCGGCCCGGGCTCCTTCGACGGTGCCGTAGCCTTCTTCTCGCTGCTGATGCTGCCCCGCGCGGAGATCCCGTACACCCTGCGGATGCTGCACACCCTGCTGAAACCCGGCGGGCTGCTGGCCCTGTCCATGGTCGAAGCCGAGCTGGACGACTGCCCGATTCCGTTCCTGGGCAGCACGATCCGGGTATCGGGTTACCTGCGGGACGACTTGCGCCAGGTCGTGCACGACGCGGGCTTCGAAGTCA
Organism: Streptomyces monomycini; assembly: GCF_022271435.1. Classification (GTDB taxonomy): domain Bacteria; phylum Actinomycetota; class Actinomycetes; order Streptomycetales; family Streptomycetaceae; genus Streptomyces; species Streptomyces monomycini. Next base: position 63,432 of record NZ_JAFIQY010000045.1, read on the forward strand.
CCGGGGAGGACTCGTATGCGTATGCCCCGGCCAGTACGGACACCCCACCCGAGTTCCAGCTCTTCCTGCACCTGCGACGCGCTTGAGACGCGGCGCGCCACGCGCGCAGCCCCGGACGGATGGAATCCCACGCGTGACGGAGCACCCGACCTCCCACGAACCGCGGCAGGCCGCCCCGCCTGCCGCGTCCTCGGCGACCCCGCACCAGGGCCGGCCCGAGCCGGCGCCGTGCACCGCGGCCGCCGATCCCCGCAGCTTTCCGGGGCAGTCCTCGGCCGGCGGACCGGCCGGGGTGGCTGACATGTCGGCCGCCGCGCCGCGCGGTGACGATTCTCCTGCGTGCGCCGCGGACGGCGGCCGGGCGGACGCCGGGGCCGGCCGGTCCCGGCCGCGCCCCGAGGAGACACCCGGGGTGCCGCCGCCCGCCGCACCGCACGGTGTGCCGGTGGAGACCGGCGCCCGCGGCGGAGCGGCCGGACGCGCCCCCGAGCAGACCGGCGGCCCCGGCGCGCCGCCCGCCCGCTCCGCGCACCCCGCGCAGCCCGCCGAGAGCGTCGAGCTGCTGGCGGCGCGTCAGGCGGGCGGCGACCGGCTGCGGTTCATCGGCGCGGCGACCCGGCGGATCGCCCGCGGCATAGACCTCGACGAGATCGTGCTGGGGCTGTGCCGGGCGACGGTGCCGACGTTCGCCGACGCGATCCTGGTCTATCTGCGCGACCCGCTGCCGGTGGGTGACGAGCGCCCGACCGGCCCGGTGGTGCTGCGGCTGCGCCGTACCGACCGGATCCCCGAGGAGCCGGACACCAACGGCGGGCGGCTGCCGATGCTGCCCGCGCAGCCGGACCTGAGCCCCGCGATGGGCGGCAGTGCCGCGGAACTGTCCGAGGTGCTGCCGGGCGGGCCGCTGGCGGAGGTGCTGCGCGGTGTACGGCCGCTGTTCGGCGAGGTGCAGGCGGCGCGCGCCGCGCTGCCGGAGCTGCTCGGCCCGCTCACCCACCTGCCCGCCGGGCACCGGGTGATCCTGGCGCCGTTGCGCGGCCGCCGCCGGGTGATCGGCGCCGCGGTGTTCCTGCGCCGCCCGGACCGCCCGGCCTTCGAGGCGGACGACCTGCTGGTGGCGGCGCAGCTGGCGACGCACACGGCGCTGGGTGTCGACAAGGCCGTCCTGTACGGGCGCGAGGCGTACATCGCCGACGCGCTCCAGCGCACGATGCTGCCGGACTCGCTGCCGCAGCCCACCGGCGTACGGCTGGCCAGCCGCTATCTGCCCGCCGCGGAGACGGCGCGGGTGGGCGGCGACTGGTACGACGCGATCCCGCTGCCCGGCAGCCGGGTGGCGCTGGTCGTCGGTGACGTGATGGGCCACTCCATGACCTCCGCGGCGATCATGGGCCAGCTGCGCACCACCGCGCAGACCCTCGCGGGGCTGGACCTGCCGCCGCAGGAGGTGCTGCACCACCTCGACGAGCAGGCGCAGCGGCTCGGTTCGGACCGGATGGCGACCTGCCTGTACGCGGTCTACGACCCGGTGGCGCACCGCATCATGGTCGCCAACGCCGGGCATCCGCCGCCCGTGATGCTGCACCGCGGCGGGCGCGCGGAGGTGCTGCGGGTGCCGCCGGGCGCGCCGATCGGTGTCGGCGGGGTGGACTTCGAGGCGGTCGAGCTGGACGCGCCCGCGGGCGCCACGCTCGTGCTGTACACGGACGGTCTGGTGGAGTCCCGTATCCGGGACGTGTGGACCGGCATCGAGCAGCTGCGGGAGCGGCTGACGGAGACGGCCCGGCTGACCGGGCCCAACCCGCCGCCGCTGGAGCCGCTGTGCGACGAGGTGCTGGACATGCTCGGCCCCGGTGACCGGGACGACGACATCGCGCTGCTCGCGGCCCGGTTCGACGGCATCGCGCCGAGCGACGTCGCGTACTGGTACCTGGACCCGAAGGCGCAGACGGCCGGGCAGGCGCGCCGGCTGGCCCGCCGGGCGCTGTCCCGGTGGGGCCTGGAGGAGCTGACCGATCAGCTGGAGCTGCTGGTCAGCGAGGTGGTGACCAACGCGGTGCGGTACGCGGAGCGGCCGATCACGCTGCGCCTGCTGCGGACCGACGTACTGCGCTGCGAGGTCGGCGACGACGTGCCGCAGCTGCCCAGGCTGCGCCAGGCCCGGCCGTCCGACGAGGGCGGGCGCGGTCTGTACCTGGTCAACCGGATGGCCCGGCGCTAGGGCGCGACGCGGCTGAGCACCGGCAAGGTGGTGTGGTTCGAGCTGTCGATGCCGTTCGGGGGCGCCCCGTAGGCAGCGGTTTCCGGACGCGGCCGCCGGGGCGCCAGGGGGCGCGCCGGCGGCCGGACTTCGTCTCGAACCGGACGGCGTCCAACGGTTGCCGACACCGCGTCGGCGGAGTTGACTTCTGGGGTGCGAAGGGACTGACGGCCCATCCCCGGGAGGCGCTCCGCCATGACCAGCTCCGCGCACGACGTCCCGCGTACGACGACCAACGCCGGCGTCCCGGTCGAGAGCGACGAGCACTCGCTCTCGGTGGGGTCCGACGGACCGCTGCTGCTCCAGGACCACTACCTGATCGAGAAGATGGCCCAGTTCAACCGGGAACGGGTGCCGGAGCGGGTGGTGCACGCCAAGGGCAGCGGCGCGTACGGGTTCTTCGAGGTGACGAACGACGTCAGCCAGTTCACCAAGGCGGACCTCTTCCAGCCGGGCCGGCGCACCGAGATGCTGGCCCGTTTCTCGACGGTCGCGGGCGAGCAGGGTTCGCCGGACACCTGGCGGGACCCGCGCGGCTTCGCGCTGAAGTTCTACACCGAGTACGGCAACTACGACCTGGTCGGGAACAACACGCCGGTCTTCTTCGTGCGGGACCCCAGCAAGTTCCAGGACTTCATCCGGTCGCAGAAGCGCCGCCCGGACAGCGGGGTGCGCGACCACGACATGCAGTGGGACTTCTGGACGCTGTCGCCCGAGTCGGCGCACATGGTCACCTGGCTGATGGGCGACCGCGGCATCCCGAAGACGTACCGGCACATGAACGGCTACGGCTCGCACACCTACATGTGGGTCAACGGCGGCGGCGAGCGGTTCTGGATCAAGTACCACCTCAAGACCGACCAGGGCATCGACTTCCTCACGCAGGAGGAGGCCGACCGGCTGGCGGGCGAGGACGGCGACCTGCACCGCCGCGACCTGTACGAGTCGATCGCGGCCGGTGACGCGCCTTCGTGGACCCTGTACGTCCAGGTGATGCCGTTCGACGACGCGCCGGACTACCGCTTCAACCCGTTCGACCTGACCAAGGTGTGGCCGCACGGCGACTACCCGCTGACCGAGGTCGGCCGGATGACGCTGGACCGCAACCCCGAGGACTTCTTCGTCCACATCGAGCAGGCGGCGTTCGAGCCGTCCAACATGGTGCCGGGCATCGGCCCGTCGCCGGACAAGATGCTGCTGGGCCGGCTGTTCTCGTACCCGGACACCCACCGCTACCGCATCGGCCCGAACTACACGCAGCTGCCGCCCAACCGCCCGCACTCGACGGTCAGCTCGTACGCGAAGGACGGCCCGATGCGGTACGAGCCGTCCCGTACGGCGGCGGTGTACGCGCCGAACTCGTACGGCGGCCCGGCGGCCGACACGCAGAACTTCGGCGACCCGGCGGGCTGGCACGCGGCGGGCGAGATGGTGCGCGAGGCGTACAAGCTGCGCCGCGACGACGACGATTGGAGCCAGGCGGGCACCCAGGTGCGGCAGGTGCTGGACGACGCAGCGCGCGGACGGCTGGTGGACAACGTCACCGGGCACCTGTCGAAGGGCGTGAGCCGCCCGGTGCTGCTGCGCGCCCTGCAGTACTGGCGCAACGTGGACAAGGCCCTCGGCGACCGGATCGCCGCGCGGTTCAACGGCGGCTGAGCCGGAGCGCGGACGGCGGGACGGAGACGGCCGTGGCCCCCACCTGTGCGGTGGGGGCCACGGCCGTCGGCGCCGGGCGCCGGGCGCCGGATCAGCCCAGGTCGTCGAGGCCGGGCGGGCGGCCGTTGTCGCCGTTGCCGCCGCTGCCGGTGGTCGGGGTGGCCGGCGGCGTCTCCGGGGGCGTGGGCGTCCGGGACGGCGTGTGCGACGGGGTGCGCGACGGCGTCTGGGACGGCGTGTGCGACGGGGTCTGGCTCGGCGTGTGCGACGGGGTCTGGCTCGGCGTCTGGGACGGCGTGTGCGACGGGGTGTTGCTCGGCGGCGGGGTGTTGGTCGGTGCGACCCCGGCGCCGAGGTCGGTTTCGAGGTCGAACTTGGCCCCGGCGTCGTCGCCGATGGCCGCCGCGGTGTAGGCGGCCCAGACCTCGGCCGGGTAGCCGCCGCCGTTGACGCGGCCGCCGCCTCCGGTGCCCTTGAGCGAGACCTGCTTGCCGCCCTTGGCCTCCTCGCCGAACATGCCGACCGCGGTGACCAGCTTCGGCGTGTAGCCGACGAACCACGCCGACTTGTTGTCGTCGGAGGTACCGGTCTTGCCGGCCGCCTGGTAGTCGGCGCCGTCCATCGCCTTCTTGGCCGTACCGTCGTTGACCACACCGCGCAGTACGGAGGTGACGGTGTCGGCGGTCCCGCGGGTCAGCACCTGGGAGCCGACCGGGTCCGGCAGCTCGACCTCCTGCGCGCCGTGCTGCGCCTTGGCGACCATGGCCGGTTCGACCTTCTTGCCGTGGTTGTCGAGCGTGGCGTAGGCGGCGGCCATCTGGAGCGGGCTGGCGCCCATGCTGCCGAGCGTCATCGCGGGCTGGACGTCCATCCGGCTGCCGTCCATGCCGAGGCTGACCGCGGTCTTCTTGACCGCGTCCAGGCCCACGTCGGCGCCCATCTGCGCGAAGACGGAGTTGACGGAGTTGTTGGTGGCCTGCTGGACGCTGATCCGGCCGTAGTTGACCTCGTCCTCGTTCGGCGGGGCGAACGGCTTGGAGCTGTTGACCACCGGGCGGCGGTTGCGGCCGTCGTAGACCGTGTCGGGGGTGATGGGCACCCCGGACTGGGTCTTGGCGTGGTTCTCCAGGGCGGAGGCGAAGATCAGCGGCTTGAACGTGGAGGCGGGCTGGAAGTCGGCCCGGGTGGCGTTGTTCGTGTAGTGCTTGGTGTAGCCCGCGCCGCCGTACATCGCCACGACGTGGCCGGACGCGGGGTCGACCGAGACGGCACCGAGCTGGGCGTCCCGGTCCGCCTTGCGCTGGGACGGGTCGAGGTCGTCGGACAGCTTCGTCTTGACGGCCTTCTCCAGGTCCTGCTGCTTCTTCTTGTCGATAGCCAGGGTGATGGTCCAGCCGCCGGCCATCAGCTCCTTCTCGTCGACGCCCTTACGGATCAGCTCGTCGTTGGCGGCGTTGATGAAGTACCCGACCTGACCGGCCACACCGGGCAGCGGCTTGGGCTTGACGGGCTTCTGGAACGTCTGCTTCTGCCGGTCGGCCTCGTCGAGCCACTTCATCTCGACCATGTTGTTCAGCGTGTACGCCCAGCGCTCCTGCACCCGCTTCTTGCCGGCGTCGGAGGCGATGGCCCAGTCGTACTGGCTGGGGGCCTGGAGCAGGGAGGCCAGGTAGGCGCCCTGACTGACGGTCAGCTTGTCGACGTCCACGCCGTAGTACGCCTGGGCCGCCGCCTGGATGCCGTACGCGCCGCGGCCGTAGTAGCTGGTGTTCATGTACCCGGCGAGGATCTCGTCCTTGCCGAGCTTGTTGTCCACCTTGAGGGAGATGACGATCTCCTGGAGCTTGCGGCTGACCGTCTGCTCCTGGCTCAGGTAGTAGTTCTTGACGTACTGCTGGGTGATGGTCGAGCCGCCCTGCTTGCCCTGGCCCTTGAGGGTGTTGAGGATGCCGCGCAGGGTGCCCTTCAGGTCGACGCCGGAGTCCTGGTAGAAGGTCTTGTTCTCGGCCGCGACGAAGGCGTGCTGGACGTGCTTGGGGATCTGGTCGATCTTGACGGTCTCGCGGTTCACCGCCTTGTCCGCGCCCTTGCGGGCCATGACCGAGCCGTCGGCGTACTTGTAGACGTTGCTCTGGCTGGTGGCCTGGAAGTTCCCCTCGTCGGGGACGTCCACGTACAGGTACAGCCCGAGGAAGCCGAGGATGCCCAGCAGGCACACGCCGAGGAAGGCCCCGAGGAGCTTCTTCCAGGTGAAGAAGCGGCGTACACCGCCTTTCCGGTCCTTCGGCTTCGCCCGGCGCTTACGCCCCTGAGCCGCTCGCCTCGCGTCCGCTCGCCCCATCGCTCCCGCAACTCCAGTCGTTCCGCCCCCAATAACTCAGCTCACGAAGCTAACACCGCATCTGTCAGCAAATGCTCATCGATCAAGGCTTTTCCCGACGTGACAAAGAGCACCCGGGCCGGGGGAACCGTCCCGTGAGGATGCCGTACCGATCTGAGAGCCTTCTTAAAGTGCTATCACTTTGCTATTCTGGCGAAAGCACAGTCGGCCCGTACGGATCCGGCCACCGCACCGACCACGCGGCGGCCCGGCGCGGGCTCCGAGGAATGTCACGAGAAACGGGGAGACGACATGTCCGACCAGACACCACCCGGCGGCAGCGACGGGACGGGCGGCGGCGCGCAGCTCGCGGCCGACGCCCCGCAGATGCCGCGTCCACAGGTCCGCGAGACGGTGGCGCACAGCATCCCGGGCGGCCTGGGCCTGCTGCTCACCGTTCTCGGCGTGTTCGCCGGGCTGGGCATGATCATCGGCGGTGGGGTGCTCGCCGCCGGCGGGACCAAGGCGGCGGGCGTGCCGCTGATCATCCTCGGCGTGCTGCTGCTGGTGGGCTCGCTCTTCTGCATGACGGGCGTGAAGATGGTCGCCCCCGGCGAGGCCCGGGTCATCCAGCTCTTCGGGCGCTACGTCGGCACCATCCGCGAGGACGGCCTGCGCTGGGTGAACCCGCTGACCGCCGACCGCAAGATCTCCACCCGTGTCCGCAACCACGAGACCGCGGTCCTGAAGGTCAACGACGCGTACGGCAACCCGATCGAGCTGGCCTCCATCGTGGTGTGGCAGGTCGAGGACACCGCGCAGGCACTGTTCGAGGTCGACGACTTCCTGGAGTTCGTCGCCACCCAGACCGAGGCGGCGGTACGGCACATCGCCATCGAGTACCCGTACGACGCGCACGACGAGGACGCGCTGTCGCTGCGCGGCAACGCCGAGGAGATCACCGAGAAGCTGGCCGCCGAACTGACCGCCCGGGTGCAGGCCGCGGGCGTACGGATCATCGAGTCCCGCTTCAGCCACCTCGCGTACGCTCCCGAGATCGCCTCGGCGATGCTCCAGCGGCAGCAGGCCGGCGCGGTCGTGGCAGCCCGCCAGCAGATCGTCGAGGGCGCGGTCGGCATGGTCGAGATGGCGCTGGCCCGCATCAGCGAGCAGGACATCGTGGAACTGGACGAGGAGCGCAAGGCGGCCATGGTCAGCAATCTGATGGTGGTGCTGTGCGGCGACCGGGCCGCCCAGCCCGTACTGAACACCGGGTCCCTCTACCAGTGAGCGAGGGCGGCTCCCAGGACGCGCCCCGGGACGCTTCCGGGGCCGCCGGACCCGCTTCCGGGGCTGCCGGGCCCGCCCCCGAGGCCGTCGGGCCCGCGGACGGCGACCAGGCGCCGAAGCGTCGGGCGCAGCGGCGCAAGCAGATGCTGCTGCGGCTCGACCCGCTGGTCCACGACGCGCTCGCCCGCTGGGCCGACGACGAGCTGCGCAGCGCCAACGCCCAGGTGGAGTTCCTGCTGCGGAAGGCCCTGGCGGACGCGGGGCGGCTGCCGAAGGGCGCGGGCGGGCTGCCGCGCCGGGGGCGGCCGCCGAAGGCCGCCGGGCCGGAGGGCCCGGCAGGCACGGCGGGCGCGGCGGGCGCGGCGGACGGCGGGGAGCCGGAGCCGCCGGAACCGGAAGCAGCCAGTCCGGGCGGGTGAACACGAGGGGTGCCGGAGGCCCGGTCCGTACGCGGGCCTGGCCTCCGGCCGCTTCCGGCGTGGGTATACACCACAGGTATACACACCATGTAGAGTGGCGGACACGTCCTGCCGGGAAGCTCTCCGGGCGCCGTACCCGGCCCCCGCACCGCTCCCGCCGGCGGAGCCCCGTCCCCGCCGCCCGGACCGTCCCCGTCCGCACTTCCGGAGGCCCTCGTATGACCCCGGCCGGTTCCCTGCTCAAGGCCAGCGCGCTGTACAAGGCGTACGGCTCGACCAACGCGCTCGACGGCGCCGAGTTCTCCATCCACCCCGGCGAGGTCGTCGCCGTCATGGGCCCGTCCGGCTCCGGCAAGTCGACC
>NZ_JAFIQY010000046.1 GCF_022271435.1 Streptomyces monomycini
GGGCGGGGCGGGGCGCGGGGCGCCGGGCGGGGCGGTCGCGGCCCGTACGCGGTCGGCGCGGCCCGTACGCGGCGGTCGCGGCCCCGGCGTGCGGCCGGTCACGCCAGTTCGCGCCACATCGTGATGTCGTCCCGGTAGTCGTCGTCGGCCAGTTTGATCGCCTCCGGGACCCGGCCGACCTCCTTGTAGCCGCAGGAGGTGTAGAAGCCGTCGACGCCGGTGTCACCCCGGCAGGTGAGGCGGATGCCCTGAATGCCGTCGATCGCGCGGGCGGCCTCGTCGACGGCCGCCATCAGGGCGCGGCCGGCCCCCTGTCCCTGGAGGGAGGGGTGCACCATCACGGTGTAGACCCACAGCCAGTGCTTCATCAGGCGGTGGTGGTTGAGGTGGAGGAACGCGGTGGCGAGCACCCGGCCGTCGCGCGCGTCGCGGCCCGCGATCAGCCGGGCGCGCCCCTCGGACATCGCCACCAGGTGGGAGAGCAGGTCGGGGCGGACGTCCTCGGCCGTCACCGGCGGGACGAACCCGACGGCACCGCCCGCGTTGGACACCTCGGCCCACAGCGTGCGGATGCCGTCGGTCAGTTCGGGGGTGACGGCGGGGTCCAGGTCGAAGCGGAGATCCATGGTGCGGACCCTAATCGCCTCGGGTGACACCCGCCCCCGGCGTTTCGTGCGCCTCCGGCGCCACGCCCGTTCCCGCCGTCCCGGCTGCCTCAGGCTTCCTGTCCGCCCCTGGCATCCCGTCTGCCCCTGACGTCACACCCGCATCGGCTGCGGTGCCTCGCGGCGCTCCGCGTCGGGGCCCGGGTACTCCCGGATGATCTCGTAGCGGGTGTTGCGCTCGACCGGCCGGAAGCCCGCGTCGCGGATCAGTTCCAGCAGGTCGTCACGGGTGAGCTTGTTCGGCGTGCCGTAGTTGTCCGCGTCGTGCGTGATCTTGTACTCGACGACCGAGCCGTCCATGTCGTCGGCGCCGTGCTGGAGCGCGAGCTGCGCGGTCTGCACGCCGTGCATGACCCAGAAGACCTTCACGTGCGGGACGTTGTCGAACAGCAGCCGGGAGACCGCGAAGGTCTTCAGCGCCTCGGCGCCGGTCGCCATCGTGGTGCGCGCCTGGAGCTTGTTGCGGACCTTGCCGTCCTTCATGTCCACGAAGTCGTGCTGGTAGCGCAGCGGGATGAAGACCTGGAAGCCGCCCGTCTCGTCCTGCAGCTCGCGCAGGCGCAGCACGTGGTCGACGCGGTGCCGGGGCTCCTCGATGTGCCCGTACAGCATCGTCGCCGGGGTCTTCAGCCCCTTCTCGTGCGCCAGGCGGTGGATGCGCGACCAGTCCTCCCAGTGGGTGTCGTGGTCGACGATGTGCTGACGCACCTCCCAGTCGAAGATCTCCGCGCCGCCGCCGGTCAGCGACTCCAGGCCGGCGTCGATCAGCTCGTCGAGGATCTCGGAGGCGGGCAGCCCGGAGATCTTCTCGAAGTGGTGGATCTCGGTGGCGGTGAACGCCTTGAGGGAGACCGTGTCGGGCAGCGCCTCCTTGAGGGCGCTGAGCGAGCGCGGGTAGTAGCGCCACGGCAGGGTCGGGTGCAGGCCGTTGACGATGTGCAGCTCGGTGAGCTTGTCGCCCTCCATCGCCTTGGCGAGGCGGACGGCCTCCTCGATGCGCATCGTGTACGCGTCCTTCTCGCCCGGCTTGCGCTGGAAGGAGCAGTACGCGCACGAGGCGGTGCACACGTTGGTCATGTTGAGGTGACGGTTGACGTTGAAGTGCACCACGTCGCCGTTCTTGCGGGTGCGCACCTCGTGGGCGAGACCGCCCAGCCACGCCAGGTCGTCGCACGCGTAGAGGGCGATGCCGTCCTCACGGGTCAGCCGCTCCCCGGACCGGACCTTGTCCTCCAGCTCGCGCTTGAGACCCACATCCATGGATGCAGTCATCCGGCCGCCTCCCATATCTCTGCCAAAATCGGGCTTCACCGAGCGTACTCCCCCGTTTTCCGGGCCGGCCGGGCCCCCATGCCTGTACGGCCGGGAGCCCGCCGTACAGGCGCGGGAGCGGGGTTCGGCGTGTCGTGCGGCGGGCCGCCTACGCGTCCTCGGGCAGCTCGCCCACGCGGTTCTCCCACTTGGTGGAGAGCACGATGGTGGTGCGCGTCCGGGAGACGCCCTTGGTGCCCGAGAGCCTGCGGATGGTGCGCTCCAGCCCGTCCACGTCGCCGACCCGGACCTTGAGCATGTACGAGTCGTCGCCCGCGATGAACCAGGCGTCCTCGATCTCCGCGAGGTCGCGCAGCCGCATCGCGACGTCCTCGTGGTCGGCCGCGTCCGACAGGGAGATGCCGACCAGTGCGGTGACGCCCAGGCCCAGCGAGGCCGCGTCGACGGTCGCGCGGTATCCGGTGATCACGCCGGCCGCCTCCAGGCGGTTGATCCGGTCGGTGACGCTGGGCCCGGACAGGCCCACGAGCCGGCCCAGCTCCGCGTACGAGGCCCTGCCGTTCTCCCGCAGTGCCTGGATGAGCTGCCTATCTACGGCATCCATACGCCCCTGACCTTCCATTCACTCTGCAATCCCGGCTTTTACATGTAGAATCTAAGGCATACAGGGGCTGTGACCCTGTAGACCGTCAATCCCAGTTGATCAAAGACGATCTTTCCCAGGAGATGTCACCGTGTACTCGATCGAGATGGCCTACGCCCGCATGCGTGAGCTGCAGGAGCTGGCCAATCGTTCTCGTGCTCACCGTCCCGCCGCCCCCCAGGGCAAGCGCCGCACCGGCCGCAACGGCTCCACCGCCGAGAAGCGCTAGCTCCCCTCCTTGGAGCCCGATCCGAGCTCCCCTTCCCACCGCCGGTAGAGCCGGTGCGGCACGTCCGCCGCATCCAGCACCCGGCCCGCGACGAAGTCCACCAGATCCTGGATGTGCGTCGCTCCCGCGTAGAACGCCGGCGAGGCGGGCACCACGACGGCGCCCGCCTCGTCCAGCGTCACCAGATGCCTGAGGGTCTGCCCGTTCAGCGGGGTCTCCCGCACCGCGACCACCAGCCTCCTGCGTTCCTTGAGCGTCACGCTCGCCACCCGCTGGAGCAGGTCCTTCGACAGCCCCAGCGCCACGCCCGCCACACACGCCGTGCTGGCCGGCACGATCAGCATCCCCTTGACCGGGTACGAGCCCGAGGACGGCCCCGCGGCCAGGTCACCGGCCGGCCAGTACCGCACCAGGTCCAGGTCGGCGTCCGTGACGCCAAACGTCCCCGGCTTGCCGTCCGCGCCGCGCGCCAGCCACTCCCGCAGGTCCGCGCGCCAGTGCGCGTCCCGGAAGGAGATGCCCGTCTCGTCCAGCAGCGTCAGCCGCGAGGCCCGGCTGACGATCAGGTCCACCGCCTCGCCCGCCGCGAGCAGGCCGCGCACCACGGACGCCGCGTACGGCGTGCCGGACGCGCCGGAGACACCCACCACCCAAGGGCGGCGGGGCACGTCGGCGGACCCGGCGGCAGGGCGGGCGGAGTGGCCGCCGGGCCTTGTGACACCGGGCTGACTGGGGTTGTTGTCCTGCGGTTCCACGGTTCGAGCCTATCCGGCGGAACCATCGGACCCCGCACGGCCGTTTGTTCCAGTGAACGGGGAAGGGGAGGTGCCGCGGATGATGACGCGAGCGCTGGAGCGGGCCAGGCCCGCCGCCGTACTGATGCTGGGCTGGGTCGCCCTGCTGTGGGTCCTGGAGATCGTGGACGCCGCTTCCGGCAACGCGCTGGACACCTTCGGCGTGCGCCCACGCGAGATGAGCGAGCTGGCCGACGTGCTGCCCGCCGCCTTCATCCACTTCGGCTTCGACCACCTGACGGCCAACACCCTGCCGCTGCTGCTCCTCGGCTTCCTCGCCGCGTTCCGCGTCGGCCTGCGCCGCTTCCTCGGGGTGGCGCTGCTGACAGCTCTGGCCAGCGGCCTGGGCGTCTGGCTGACCGCCCCCGCCGGAAGCAACACGGCCGGCGCCTCGGGCGTCGTCTTCGGCCTCTTCGGCTATCTGCTGATACGCGGCTTCATCGACCGCAAGCCGCTGGACATCGGCCTCGGCGTGCTGGTCGCCGTGGTGTACGGCTCGATCCTGTGGGGCGCGCTGCCCACCGACAGCGGCATCAGCTGGCAGGCCCACCTCTTCGGGCTGGTGGGCGGCGTCCTGGCGGCCTTCGTCTTCCGGCAGCGCCCGGCCGAGCGGATATCCGGGGCGGGCACCCGGGCGGTCCCGTAGGGGGTCCGGCGCCCGGACTGTGCGGTGGCCGTTGCGATGGCCGCCACAACGTACGGCGCTCCGGAGGCAGCCACCCCCGGAGCGTCACGGCTCGTACCGACCGTCAGGCCGGTCAGGTCCGTCAGACCGTCAGGCCCGTCAGACCGTCAGCCCCCGAACGATCAGATCGAGCAGCGCGCAGACGAACAGCGCTATCCCGATGAAGCCGTTGACCTGGAAGAAGGCCCGGTTGAGACGGGAGAGGTCGTGCGGCCGCACGATCGTGTGCTCGTAGAGGAAGGCACCCACGACGATCACCAGACCGGCCCAGAAGAACACTCCGGCGTGGGTGGCCAGCGCGTACCAGACCAGCAGGGCCGTGGTGACGGCGTGGCAGGCGCGGGCGCCGTGCAGCGCCGCCGGGATGCCGAAACGTGCCGGGACGGACTTCACGCCGTGCGCCCGGTCGGCCTGCACGTCCTGGCAGCCGAAGATCAGGTCGAAGCCGCCGATCCAGACGCCGACGGCGACCCCGAGGATCACCGCGTCCCAGGACCAGGACCCCGTCACGGCTATCCACGCGCCGATCGGGCCGATCGCCTGGGCGAGGCCCAGGATCGCGTGCGGAAAGTTCGTGAACCGCTTGCCGTACGGGTAGACCACCATCGGGATCACGGCGATCGGCGCCAGCGCCAGGCACAGCGGGTTGAGCAGCGCCGCGGCGCCCAGGAAGAACACCAGGGCGACCAGGGCGCCGGTCCACGCGGAGCGCACGCTCACCGCGCCGGTGACCAGTTCGCGGCCCGCGGTGCGCGGGTTACGGGCGTCGATCTCCCGGTCGATGATGCGGTTGGCCGCCATCGCGAACGTCCGCAGGCCCACCATCGCGACCGTGACCAGCAGCAGCTCGACCCAGTGGATGCTCTTGTCCGAACCGTGCATCGCGGTCAGTGACGCGATGTAGGCAAAGGGCAGCGCGAAGACCGAGTGCTCGATCATCACCAGCCGGAGGAAGGCTTTGATCTTGCCGGGCGGTGCGGGTTCGGGGGCGAAGAGTTCCGGTGTCGCTGAATCGGCGCTCATGTCTAGAACCCGTACTCCTTCCAGCGGCGGTCGACCTTCGCCGCCGTCTCGGTGTCCGACTCGACCATCTCCGGCCAGCCGCCGTCCCTCGTGTAGCCCTCCTCGGGCAGTTTGCGCGTCGCGTCGATGCCCGCCTTGCCGCCCCAGAACTGCTGGTAGGAGGCGTGGTCGAGGTGGTCGACCGGGCCCTCGACGACGGTCAGGTCGCGCGCGTAGTCCGTGTTGCCGAGGGCCCGCCAGGACACCTCGTGCAGGTTGTGCACGTCGCAGTCGGCGTCGACCACGATGATCAGCTTGGTCAGCGACATCATGTGCGCGCCCCAGATGGCGTGCATCACCTTCTGGGCGTGCTTGGGGTACTTCTTGTCGATCGAGACGATCGCGCAGTTGTGGAAGCCGCCGGACTCGGGCAGGTGGTAGTCCACGATGTCCGGAACAATGATCTTGAGCAGCGGCAGGAAGAACCGTTCCGTTGCCCGGCCCAGCGGCCCGTCCTCCGTCGGCGGCCGGCCGACGACGATCGACTGGAGCAGCGGCCGCTTGCGCATCGTGACGCAGTCGATGGTCAGCGCGGGGAACGGCTCCTGCGGCGTGTAGAAGCCGGTGTGGTCGCCGAACGGGCCCTCCGGGAGCATCTCGCCCGGCTCCAGCCAGCCCTCCAGCACGACCTCGGCGTTGGCCGGGACCTGGAGCGGCACGGTCTTGCAGTCCACCATCTCGATCCGCTTGCCCTGCACGAACCCGGCGAACAGGTACTCGTCGATGTCGCCGGGCAGCGGCGCGGTGGAGGCGTACGTCACGGCCGGCGGGCAGCCGAAGGCGATGGCGACCGGCAGCTTCTCGCCGCGCTTGGCGGCCACCTGGTAGTGGTTGCGGCTGTCCTTGTGGATCTGCCAGTGCATGCCGATGGTGCGCTTGTCGTGGCGCTGGAGGCGGTACAGGCCCAGGTTCCGTACGCCCGTCTCCGGGTGCTTGGTGTGGGTCAGGCCCAGGTTGAAGAACGATCCGCCGTCCTGCGGCCAGGTGAACAGCGCGGGGAGCCGGTCCAGGTCGACGTCGTCGCCCTGGAGCACGACCTCCTGGACCTGGGCGCTGTCGCCCTTGACCTTCTTCGGCGGTACGTGCGTCATGTTCGCCAGCTTGCCGAACGCCTCGCGCACCCCGACGAAGCCCTGCGGCAGCTCCGGCTTGAGCAGCCCGCCGATCTTGTCGCTGATGTCGTCGTACGACGTCAGGCCGAGCGCCTTGAGCAGCCGGCGGTCGGTGCCGTACACGTTCATCGCCAGCGGCATCGACGAGCCCTTGACGTTCTCGAAGAGCAGCGCGGGCCCGCCGGACTTCTGCACCCGGTCCACGATCTCGCCGATTTCCAGGTGCGGGTCGACCTCGGCCTTGATCCGCTTGAGGTCGCCCTCCCGGTCGAGCGCGCGCAGGAACGAGCGAAGGTCGTCATAAGCCATGCGTTCCAGTATCCGGTACGCACTACCCTGGACGGGTCACCGGGCCCCGCCGAGGCCCGCCCGTCAGCTCTGGGGGGCTGCTTCCGCAATGCTCAGGTATCTGCCGTTCCTCGTGATCCTGGCGCTGTGGATCTATGCGTTCATCGACTGCCTGAACACGCCGGAGAACCAGGTCCGCGGCCTGCCGAAGATCGCCTGGGTCTTCATCATCCTGCTCTTCGGCGAGGTGCTGATCGGCCCGGTCGCCTGGCTGGTGGCCGGCCGGCCCCGCCGCGAGCACGCCGGGGGCGGCGCCGCGTCGCCGTGGCCCCGCGGCGGGCGCGGCGCGGCCCGGAAGTGGGTCGCACCGGACGACAACCCCGACTTCCTGCGCTCCCTCAAGGACGAGGGCAAGAAGGGGGACGGCCCGAAGGACGAGGGCAAGCGGGACGAGGCACTCCTGAAGGACTGGGAGGCCGACCTGCGGCGCCGCGAGGAGGAACTGCGGCGCAAGGAGAACGGCCCGGCGGACGGCGAGGGCGGCAACAACCCGCCGCCGAAGAGCTGAGGCTCCGCCGAGGAGCGGGCCCTTCGCCGGCCGGCGCCCGCCCCCGCCCCGCCCTCCCCCGTACCCCTCCCGCTCCGGCCTGATCACGTCGCACGCGTTGCCCGGACGACCCGAGGCGAGGAGAGTGGCCGTCGTGAGGGACCGGGAGCGGGAGATGCTGGCGACGGCGGTCGCCGAGGCACGGGCCGGACTGGCGGAGGGCGGCATCCCCATCGGCGCCGCGCTGTACGACTCCGACGGCACCGTTCTCGGGCGCGGCCGCAACCGGCGTGTCCAGGACGGCGACCCGTCCGCGCACGCGGAGACCACCGCCTTCCGCGCCGCGGGCCGCCGCCGCGGCTACCGCGGTACGACGATGGTCACCACCCTCGCCCCGTGCTGGTTCTGCTGCGGCCTGATCCGCCAGTTCGGCATCTCGCACGTCCTGATCGGCGAGGCGCGCACCTTCCACGGCGGACATGCCTGGCTGGCGCAGAGCGGCATACGGATCGTGCTGCTGGACGACACGGAGTGCAGGACGCTGCTGCGCGAGTTCATCGCGGCCCGGCCCGCGCTGTGGAACGAGGACATCGGCCATGAGTGAGCCCCCTCCGCCCCCCGCCTCCCCCATCCCCACCATCGACCTCGCCCACTGGCGGACCGGCGACGCGGACACCCGCCGCCGTGTCGCCGAGACCGTCGACACCGGGCTGCGCGCCGGCGGCTTCCTCCTCGTCACCGGCCACGGCATCGACCAGGAGCTGCGCGACCGCGTCCGCGCCACCGCCCGTACGTTCTTCGCCCTGCCCGCCGCGGAGAAGCAGCCGTACGCCACCGAGGTCGGCGGCCGCGGCTGGCTCGGCCCCGGCGCCGAGGCCAACGGCGCCGCCGAAGGCACCGCGACCCCGCCGGATCTGAAGGAGTCGCTGTCCTTCGCCTCCGAGGAGCCGTCCGGCGTCCCGGCCGTGGACGCGGAGTGGTTCCTGCCCAACATCTGGCCCCACCAGGTCCCCGCCCTCCGCATCGACGTCCAGGACCTCCTGACCGCCCTGCGCGCCCTCTCCGACCTCCTCCTCGAACTCCTCGCCACCGCGCTCGGCGCCGCCCCCGACCGCTTCACCCGGCACACCACCCACCCCACCTGGGGCTTCAACATCAACTGGTATCCGGGTACGGAGACGGTGGGCGAGGCCCTGCCCGGCCAGTTCCGCATCGGCCCGCACACCGACTTCGGCACGGTCACGGTCCTGGACCGGCAGTACGGCAAGGGCGGCCTCCAGATCTGGACCGACCCCGCGCACGGCGGCACCGGCTGGCAGGACGCCCCGTACGTACCGGGCTCCCTCACCGTCAACATCGGCGATCTGATGGCCCACTGGACCGACGGCCGCTGGCGCTCCGGCCGCCACCGCGTCCTGCCGCCCCCGCCGGACGTCCCCACCGAAGAGCTGATGTCCCTGGTCTACTTCTACGAGTGCGACCCCGGCACCCGCGTCGGCGGCCTGGCGGACTCGCACACGTACCTCCGCGGACAGCTCGACGCCATCAACGCGCAGGGCATCTCCTGACGCCCCGGGCCACCGCCCTAATCCGGTGGCCGTCCGAGCCGCCGCTCGCCCAGACTGACCGCCCATGAACGTCACAGACGCCCAGCTCGGCCGCACCACCGGACACGCCGACCGCCCCGAACCGCTCCGCCGCGTCCGCGCCCTCCACACCGACACGACCATCACCGTCTACCAGGCGTACAGCCCGGCCCTCGGCCTCCCCGCCGCCCGCGACGGCCGCTTCCCGCCCGCGTGGAAGCGGGAGCGGATGACGTGGATCAAGCCGTCGTTCCTGTGGATGATGTACCGCTGCGGCTGGGCCACCAAGCCCGGCCAGGAGCGTGTCCTCGCCATCGAGCTCGACCGCACGGGCTTCGACTGGGCGCTGCGTCACGCCTGTCTGTCCCACTACGACCCCGCCGTCCACCCCGACCGGAACGCCTGGAAGCAGCAGCTGCGCGACTCCCCCGCCCGTATCCAGTGGGACCCCGAACGCGATCTGCGCCTCCAGGCCCTCCCCCACCGCTCGCTCCAGCTCGGCCTGTCCGGCGAGGCGTCCCGCCGCTACGCCGACGAGTGGGCCGTCGCCATCCGGGACGTCACCCCGCTCGCCCACGAGATCCACGCCCTGGTCACCCGCGGCGACCTGACCACCGCCGCCGGCCTGCTCCCCGAGGAGCGCCCCTACTCCCCGGCCGCCGCGTAGTCCGCGCGCAGCTCCCGCCACCGGTCGAGGTTCCAGGTGGACCAGTCCTTGGGGCGACCGGCGAGGGCGTCGGTCAGGAATTCGAAGTGGTGGTGCCAGCCGGCGAGGCAGTCCAGACGGAAGGCGGCCGGACCGGTGCACTCGTTGGTGAAGCACAGCAGCGTGCCGGATGCGCCGGGCCCGTCCCAGGGCCGGAGATCGAAGCGGATCCGACCGTGGACATCGACGGTGTACTCGGCCAGCCGGGTCGGCCCCCAGCCCGTCACCTGCCCGGGGGCCACCGTCGCGACACCGTGCTCGTCGGTGTTCTGCCAGCGCAGCGTGATCGCCCCACCCTCGCGCCGCACGAACGGATCGGCGGCCGCGAGCCACCCCGGCAGCCCTTCCTGGGTGGCCACCGCACCCCAGACCCGCTCCACAGGCTGGGGAAAGCTCAGCTCGTAGCGGAGGGTGTGGGTGTCGTCGGCGGACACGGCGGTGCCGTACGGAACGGGGCTCTCAAGACGATCCATGAGGCCACCGTCGCGTACGGCACGGGTTCTCGCCGGGGGACTGCTCCGACCGGGTCAGACCCCCGAGTAGGAGTGCAGCCCCGAGAAGAAGTAGTTCACCACGTAGTAGTTGAAGATGTACGTCAGGAAGGCGAACAGGCCCAGGTAGGCGGCCTTGCGGCCCTTCCAGCCGGCGGTGGCGCGGGCGTGGAGGTAGGCGGCGTAGGCGACCCAGGTGACGAAGGACCAGATCTCCTTGGAGTCCCAGCCCCAGTAGCGGCCCCAGGCCTCGCCGGCCCAGATCGCGCCCGCGATGATCGTGAAGGTCCACAGGGGGAAGATCGTGGCGTTCACCCGGTAGGAGAACTTGTCCAGGCTGGACGCGGCGGGCAGCCGCTCCATCACGGAGGTGGCGAAGGCGCCGGGCTGCTTGCCGGACGGGTCGGCCAGCTTGCTCTCGTAGCGGTCGCGGAAGAGGTAGAGCAGCGTGGAGACGGCACCGAGGTAGAGGAAGGCGCCGGAGATGATCGCGCAGCTGACGTGGATCCACAGCCAGTACGAGTGCAGGGCCGGGACCAGCTGGGAGCTGTCGGTGTAGAGCCAGGTGACGGCCACGCCCAGGTTCAGCAGGACGGTGGCGGTCAGCAGCAGGCCGATCCAGCGGACGTTCTTCTTCAGGGCGAGGAGGACGAGGTACGCGGCGACCGCGACCATGCCGAAGGTCGTGGAGAACTCGTACATGTTGCCCCAGGGGGCACGCTGCACGGACAGGCCGCGGGTGAGGACGCCGCCGAGGTGGATCAGGAACGCGAGGGTGGTCAGCGAGATGGCGATCCGGCCGTACAGGTCGCCCTTCTCGGTGCCGCCCGCGGCGCCCGGGCCGTCCGGGACGTCCCGGCTGCCGTTCGTCGCACGGGTGACGACCTTGGGGCGCTCCAGTACGGCGGTGCCGCCGCCCCGCTCCGCCGTGCGGGCCGACGCCTTGGCGGGGGCGGGCACCGTGGCGGTCAGGGCCGCCGCCGTGCGGCCGACCTTGCTGCGGCTGCCGAAGGCCCACTCGGCGAGGTGCGCGAGGAAGGCGAGGGTGTAGACGGCCATGGCCGAGTAGATCAGCACGTTGCTGATACTGGCCAGGTTCTCGTTGGTGGCTGCGGCAGCGAGGTTCACGCGCGCGCTCCTTCGGAGGGATCAGCAGGATCGGCGGAGTCGGAGGGCTTCGCCGCGTTCTCGGGCTCGGTGGGGGTGGGGGTGGGAGCAGGCTCCGAGGCCTGCGGCGCGTCCGGGCCCAGGGCTTCCGCCAGGTCCGCCAGTTCCTCCGGCAGGCGGGCGGACTCGCTGCGTCCCAGGCCCGCCATCTCGACGACGGTCACGCCGTCGGCGCCCGGCACGGCCCGTACCCACACCCGGCGGCGCTGGATGAACAGCGAGCCGGCCAGGCCGAGCAGCACGGCGATCGCGCCGATCAGCGCGAGGCCGTTGCCGGGCTGGTGGGAGACCTGGAAGGTGGCCCACTGCTTGACGCCGACGAACTTGATGCTGCCGTCGCCGCCGGGCAGCTTCATCGTCTCGCCGGGCTGCATCATCTGGGCGACGGCGCGGCCGTCCTGCTTGTACTGCTTGAGGTTCTTCTTCTCCAGCTGGTACACGCTCTGCGGCAGCCCGGAGTCCACGCCGAGGTCACCGTGGTACGCGGTCAGCGTCAGCCGCGGGTTGTCCAGCGCGGGGAACGTGGAGAACATCGAGCCCGAGCCCTTGCCGCCGTACGTCGGCACGAAGAAGCCCGAGAAGCCGAGCTGGTTGCGCTTGCCGTCCGGGGTGAGCGCGTTGGGCACCTTGACCACACCGGTGGAGGTGTAGTTCTGCATGTCCTGCGGCAGGAACGGCACCGCGCCGCTGTAGACCTTCTTGCCGCGGCCGTCGGTGACCTCGACGACCGGCGCGTAGCCGTGCGAGAGCAGGAAGATCTTGGAGTCGGCGATCTCCAGCGGGTGGTTGACCTCGATCTTGCCCTGGTGCTCCTGGCCGTCGGCGCCCCGGAAGTACGAGATGTTGGCGCGGAACTCGCGCGGGGTGCCCTTCTGGGGGCCGGTGCGCTCGTAGGACGCGTCGAAGCTCTTGAGGGTGAAGCCGAAGGGTTCGAGATCGTCGGTGTCGTAGAAGGCGCCCGACTTGAAGTTGTCGTACTGGGTGAGGCTGTTGGCGAAGCCGTCGCCCTCGGTGATCAGCTTGCCGCCCTCGGACTTCCACAGGCTGCCGACGGCGACCGCCACCAGGATCACGATCAGCGAGATGTGGAAGACGAGGTTGCCGGCCTCGCGCAGGTAGCCCTTCTCGGCGGCGACCGCGTCACCGACCGTGTGGGCGCGGAAGCGGCGCTTCTTCAGCATCCGCTGCGCGGCGCCGAGCACCTCCTCGGGCGCCCGGTCCGTACGCCACGTGGTGTACGCGGGCAGCCGGGTCAGCCGGCGGGGGGCGCCCGGCGGGCGGCTGCGCAGCTGGCCGACGAACTGCCACGTACGCGGCACGATGCAGCCGATCAGCGAGATGAACAGCAGCAGGTAGATCGCGGAGAACCACACCGAGCTGTAGACGTGGAACAGGCCCAGCTTGTCGTAGAGCGGCGCCAGCGTGGTGTGGTCGGCCCGGAACTGCTCGACCTTGGTCGGGTCGATGCTGGTCTGCGGGACCAGCGAGCCGGGAATGGCCCCCAGGGAGAGCAGGAACAGCAGGATTAGCGCGACCCGCATGGAGGTCAGCTGCCGCCAGAACCACCGGGCCCAGCCGATCGGCCCGAGGGACGGCAGGGAGACGGAGGTCTCCTCCTCGGGCGCGGTGGACAGCTGCGAGCCCGCGGCGCCGACATCGGCGTCGTCGGCGTCGCGGGCGGCGTCGGTCTTGGTGGTCATCGATCAGATCCCTGGGGTGAAGCTGTTGGTCCAGCTCTGCAGGCCGGACATCAGATCGGCCCACGCGCCGGTGAGGAGCAGGACGCCGAGCACGACCATCATGCCGCCGCCCAGCCGCATCACCCACACGTAGTGGCGCTTGACCCAGCCGAAGGCGCCGAGCACCTTGCGGAAGGCCAGGGCGACGGCGATGAAGGGCAGGCCCAGTCCCAGACAGTAGGCCACGGTCAGCAGGGCGCCGCGCCCGGCACTGGCCTGGTCGATGGCGAGCGAGCTGACCGCGGTGAGGGTCGGGCCCAGGCACGGCGTCCAGCCGACGCCGAAGAGCACACCGAGCACCGGCGCGCCGGCCAGGCCCATGGCGGGCTTCTTGTGGAAGCGCAGCTCGCGCTGGCCGAAGTTCTTCAGAATGCCGGCGAAGGCCAGGCCGAGCAGGATCAGCAGGACGCCGAGAACCTTGTTGAGCACGTCCTGGTGTTCCTGGAGCACGCTGCCGAAGAACCCGAAGAGCGCGCCGGTGGAGACGAAGACGGCGGTGAAGCCGAGGATGAAGAGGGAGGCGCCGGCGAGCATCCGGCCGCGCTTGGCGTCGGCGAGGTCCGTACCGGTCACGCCGGTGACGTAGGACATGTAGCCGGGTACGAGCGGCAGCACGCAGGGCGAGAAGAAGGAGACCAGTCCGCCGAGGAGGGCGACGGGCACGGCGAGCAGCAGCGCGCCCGAGGTGATGGTGTCGGCGGGGCCGGAGGCGGCGAGGGTGATCACGTGATCACTTCTCGTCGATCAGGGGCTGCAGCATCGTGCGCAGCTCGTCCTCGCTGAGCGGGCCGATGGACCGCGCGGCGATCTTCCCCTGCCGGTCGACGGCGATGGTGGACGGGATGGCCTGCGGGTTGAGACTGCCCTTGGGGAAGCGCAGCATCAGCTTGCCGGTCGGGTCGAACAGGCTCGGGTACGGCACCTTGTGCTGTTCCTCGAAGCTGACCGCCTGGGACTTCTGCGAGTCGCGGGTGTTGATGCCGACGAACTGGACGCCCTTGGCCTTGGTCTCGTTCGCGACCTTGGCGAAGTTGGGGGCCTCGGCGATGCAGGGGGCGCACCACGATCCCCAGACGTTGAGGACGACGACCTTGCCCTTGTAGTCCGCGATGTCCAGCTTCTCGCTCTGGGTGGTTTCGCCGGAGATGTCGGGGACGGGCTTACGGTCCGCCTTGGCGACCCGCTCGACGCCGTCCTTGCCCTCGACGAACTGGGTCTGTTCGGAACCGCCCGAGGTGCCCTCGCCGCAGGCGCTCAGCGTCAGCGCGGCGAGCGCGGCTCCCGCGGCGAACAGCGCGGTGCGGCGCTGACTGGCGAGTCGTCGGGGGACGCGGCAGGCACTCATGTGAAAAGTTTCGCATGGGGCCGTGGCGGATCTTCCGCACCCCCCTCGCCGGGGCCGTACCGGTCATGTCGGGGCACGTCAGGCGGGTTGCGGGGGCGTCGCGAGCCGTGTCGGCCCGCTCGTACCTGTTGGCAGGTACGGACCAGGAGCCGCGGGGCGGGTACGGACCGGGAAGCACGTGGGCGGGTACGGACCGGGAGGCACGTGGGCGGGTACGGACCCGGGCGCGCGGCCCCGGCCCGTACCCCCGCGCCTCAGGCGCCCGAGAGGAACGTCTTCCAGCCGCCCGTCGGCTTCCGGCCGACCGGCAGGCCCTGGAGCTTGGTGACGACCTTCGGGTCCTGCGCGTCCAGCCAGTCGGTGAACTGCCGGAAGGAGACCAGGCGCACGTCCTTGCGCTTCTCGTCGGCGATGTGCTTCAGCGCTTCCTCGACGGCGTCCATGTAGAGGCCGCCGTTCCACTGCTCGAAGTGGTTGCCGACGAACAGGGGGGCGCGGTTGGTCTCGTAGGCCCGCTCGAAGCCCTTGATGTAGGCGCCGGTGGCTTCCTTGCGCCAGCCCGGGTAGTTGGCGGGCGGGCCCTTGGTGGAGTTCTTCGACTGGTTCGCGAGGATGTTGTAGTCCATGGAGAGGACCTCGAACCGGTGTCCGGGGAAAGGTATCTGCTGGAGCGGGAAGTCCCAGATGCCCATCTTCTTCTTGGGCCACATCTGCAGGCCGCCCGGCGAGCTGGCGTCGTAGCGCCAGCCCAGCTTCTTGGCGGTGGGCAGCAGATTGTCCTGGCCGAGCAGACACGGCGTACGGCCGCCGATCAGTTCCTTCTTGTAGTCGAAGGGCAGCGGCTCAAGGTCGGTGAAACCGGTGTTGGTCCGCCATTTGGTGACGAAGTCCATGGCCTGGTCGATCTCGGACTGCCACTGGGCGGGGGTCCAGTGCTTGACCGAGGTACGGGCCTCACCGCAGAAGTGCCCGTTGAAGTGGGTGCCGATCTCGTGGCCCTCCAGCCACGCCTCGCGCACGTTCTGCAGGGTCGCCTTGATGTGCTCGTCGGAAAGATAGCCGATGTCCGAGGCGCCGACCTTGTTGTTCGGCGGGCGGTAGAGGTGCTTCTTCGACTCCGGGAGGCAGTAGAGCCCGGAGAGGAAGAAGGTCATGGCCGCGTTGTGGTCCTTGGCCAGCTTGCGGAAGCGCGGGAAGAGGCCGTTGCCGACCTCGCCCGCGCCGTCCCACGAGAAGATCACGAATTGCGGCGGGGTCTCGCCGGGCTCCAGCCGGCGGGGCTTCTCCGGCTGGTGGGGCTGCGGACCCGCGTCGGCCGTCGAGCCGTCGCCGATCGGCTTGGCCTTGGCCTGTACGGCGTTCTTGTCCTCGCCGGAGGCGGACCCGGAACCGGAGCCGGTGGAGCAGCCCGCGACGCCGAGCGCCGCGGCCGCACCCACTCCCATGCCCAGCACGTTCCGCCGACTGATCGCGCGCATAGCGTCGTCCCCATCCGTACTCGTCACACTCAATATCCGTATAAACGGACATCGAGTAAGAGGCATTGTCGAACACGGAGGTTCCGGGCTATTGGCGCGAATTTATTATTTTGCTTGTAGATGACCTCACGTCACACCGGCCTCTTGCATCCCTCACATCACACGATGCGAAAACCCGGCCGGAGGTTACGCTCCGAAGGCCTTGGATTTCCCGGCCTGCGGCTTGGCACCCGCCCGCAGGTGCGCCGGCACCAGATCGATCGCCGGCTCGCTGTAGCCCACCGAAATGATCTTGTCGCCACGGAAGGTGAAGGAGGTCAGCGAGGCGAGCGTGCACTGCCGCTTGCGCGGGTCGTGCCACAGCCGCCGCCGCTCGGCGAAGCTGCGCACGATCCAGATCGGCAGCTGGTGGCTGACCGCCACCGCCTCGTGCCCGCGGGCCGCGTCGCGCGCCGCGCCGAGCGCCCCCATCATCCGTACGACCTGCTCCAGGTACGGCTCGCCCCACGACGGGCGGAACGGGTTGGTCAGGTACTTCCAGTTGCCGGGCTTCTTCAGCGCGCCGTCGCCGACCCCGAAGGTCTTGCCCTCGAAGACGTTGGCCGCCTCTATCAGCCGCTCGTCGGTGGCCAGGTCCAGGCCGTGCGCCTTGGCGACCGGCGCCGCGGTCTCCTGCGCGCGCTCCAGCGGGGACGCCACGACGTGCGTGATGTCCCGCCCCGCCAGATGCTCGGCCACCCGGTCGGCCATGGTCCGGCCCAGCTCGGAGAGGTGGTAGCCGGGCCGCCGCCCGTACAGCACGCCCTCCGGGTTGTGCACCTCGCCGTGCCGCATCAGATGTACGACGGTGATGTCTTCGCTGCTCATGTCACCCATCTTCCGGTCCGCTCCGCCGTCCGCCGCGCTCACGCGCTCGCTTCGGCGGCGGCGCGCGCGGCCGACGGCAGGGCGGCGGCGATCCGCTCGACCGCCCGCTCGTCGTGGGCGGTCGAGACGAACCAGGACTCGAACGCGGACGGCGGCAGATACACGCCCTGGGACAGCATCGAGTGGAAGAAGGCGGTGAAGCGGAACGCCTCCTGCGCCTTGGCCGAGGCGTAGTCGGTCACGTCCTGGTCGGTGAAGGCGAACGAGAACATGTTGCCCGCGACCTGGAGGCGGTGCGCGACGCCCGCCTCCGTGAGGGCGTCGGCGACCAGCGAGCGCACCTGCTCCGAGACCGCGTCGACCTTCTCGTACGCCGCCTCGTCCAGCAGCTTCAGCTGGGCGATGCCCGCGGCGGTGGCGACCGGGTTACCGGACAGGGTGCCCGCCTGGTAGACCGGGCCGACCGGGGCGAGGTGCGCCATCACGTCGGCACGCCCGCCGAACGCCGCGGCCGGGAAGCCGCCGCCCATGACCTTGCCGAAGGTCATCAGGTCGGGCCGGACGCCGTCGATGCCGTACCAGCCGGTGCGGCTGACCCGGAAGCCGGTCATGACCTCGTCGGAGATGTAGAGCGCGCCGTTCTCCGCGCAGAGGTCCTTCAGACCCTGGTTGAAGCCGGGCAGCGGCGGGACGACGCCCATGTTGCCGGCCGCCGCCTCGGTGATCACGCAGGCGATCTCGCCGGGGTGCGCGGCGAAGGCGGCCCGGACGGCCTCGATGTCGTTGTACGGCAGCACGATCGTGTCACCGGCCTGAGCGCCCGTGACGCCGGGCGTGTCCGGCAGCCCGAAGGTGGCGACGCCGGAGCCGGCCGCGGCCAGCAGCGCGTCCACGTGCCCGTGGTAGCAGCCGGCGAACTTCACGACCTTGGTACGGCCGGTGAAGCCGCGCGCCAGCCGGATGGCGGACATCGTCGCCTCGGTCCCGGAGGAGACCAGCCGGACCTGCTCGACCGGGTCGATCCGGTCCACGATCCGCTCGGCCAGCTCCACCTCGCCCTCACCGGGCGTGCCGAAGGAGGTGCCGCGGGCGACAGCCTCCTGGACGGCGGCGATCACCTCGGGGTGGGAGTGCCCGAGGATCATCGGGCCCCACGAGCACACGAGGTCGACGTACTCGCGTCCGTCGGCGTCGGTGAGGTACGGACCGGTACCGGACACCATGAACCGGGGCGAACCGCCCACGGCGCCGAACGCGCGCACGGGAGAGTTCACCCCGCCCGGCGTCACAACGGCCGCACGGTCGAAGAGCGTCTGCGAAACTGGGGCTTCATAGGGAAAAGGCACTGTGATCCTGACCTGCGCAAATGTAGGAAGGGGCGGCGGCCGGCGGCGGCACCCGGGCGGAGCGCGGAGCGGAAATCCCCTCGCTACCGACCAGGTGTCAGACCCCGCGGGTCTGCAAAACTGGGGCAACGGACGAGTAAGTCACGCAAGCAATGGTCTCAGAGGCGCACGGGGGCGCGCGGCCGGGCGTTTCGCGCGCCGGTGACGGGGGAGGTCTCTGAGACGATGATCGGGTTGCGCGGCTGGGGCTGCGAGTGGTCGGGTGGAGATATGCATCGCGGTGGCGGACTGGGCGAGGGCACCGATGACCGGGGTCCTGAGCGCGACCAGCGGGGCCGCCACCGGCGCGAGGAGATCAAGGGCGGGGGAAACAGAGGCGGCCGCATGGGGGTGACGTACAAATACTTCGGCGCGCCGAACGGAGCCACGGCGGCGCGCGTGCCGATCTCGATGCGGCCCGAAGAGCTCGGCGGCGACGAGCTCGGCATGGGCGGCATGTTCACGAAGATCAAGCCGGAGACGATGGCCGCGATGGTCCTCACCGGCATAGAAGGCATACCGCTGCACAAGGTCCCCCCGCTCGAACTGGTCGTCCTCCATCCCGACTACGCCGTCGTCAAGCTCCCCATGACGGTCGTCGACCCGCTGCGCGGCGTCGGCGAGGAGTCGGTGGGCGCCGCGGCCTTCATCTGGTCCACGGTTCCCGACCGCGGCGGCCCCCGGGACGCCTTCACCGTCTACCAGCTGCTCCACGAGTGGCAGGACTTCTCCCACCGGCTGCACGACGCCGGGCATCAGGCGTACTGCCTGGTGTGGCCGTGACCTGCGAAGAGGTCTCAGGAGCCGGTCCGCTGCCGGGCCCCGGCAGGGGCTTCGGCGGCGGGTGACGGCTGTTTCGGCAGTGGTCGGCCGCGATCTCGGCGGCGGGTGACCGGAACCTCGGAGCGGGTGGCCAGGACCTCGGCCGCGGGTCACCAGGGCTTCCGCAGCCGGAGTACGGACGGCGGATCCGTACGGCGCGCGCCGTACGGGTGATGCGCCGTCAGCACGCCCCCGTTTCCGACCGGTCGGTCACGCATGCTGTTCGCGCCACCCGCCCCGCACTACCCTGGACCGTGCAGCCCGAGTCCCCGGCAGCGCGGAAGCCCGTCCGCCCCGAGGAGGCGCGTGCTGATGGCAGACCCCGGAACCTCCCTCGACTTCCCGCGAGTCGGCGCGGTGGGCGCTCGGGTGCCCCCGACCCGCCACAACGCCCGGCACGCACCGGCACGGACCGCCGTGCCGGCCGTTCCGCCGGGGCCCGCCCCGGACAAGGCGCCGTCGGTCCCCGTGACGGACACCGACTTCGCGGTCCTCATCGTGCGCGGCAGGGTGGACCTGGCGACGCTGCCCACCCTGCGCGAACGCCTGCGGCGCCTGCCCCGCGCCCCCGGCAGTCTCCTGATCGTCGACCTGTCCGAGGTCACCGACTGCTGCGCGCTCGCCCTCGGTCCGCTCGTCGCGGCGGCCAGGCGGGCCCGCTCCCAGGGCGGTGACCTGCGACTCGTCCAGCCGAGCCCGGTCGTCCTCGCGGCGTTGCAGGCCAGTGGGCTGAACCGGTTGCTGCCGGTCTTCGCCGGACTGGACACCGCGACCGGCAGCCCGGCCGCGGCCTAGGAAGCGTTCCGAAGGGCGGGGCGCTTCCCCTCACCCGTCACCGCACACTGTGGGAGGTGCGCAGTGTTCCCGCTTCTGCTCGTCTCGTTCCTTCTGACGGTCGCCGCCGGGTTCGCGAACCCGGTGTGGTGGCTGGCTTCCGCCGTACTGCTCTATCTCGCCGTGCGCTACCGGCAGGGCTACCTGGGCTACGACGCGGAGTACCGCGCCTACCGGGAGCGCCGCATCCGCCAGGACCGCTACGACAAGCGGTACCGCGCGGAGCGTGGCAGCGCGGCGAAGGGCAAGTGACCCGCCGGGGCCGGGCGGACGGCACGGGACGGGCGGGCACCGGGTGAGCGGTCACCAGGTGGGCCTGGCCGACACCCCGCCGTCCACCACCAGGTCGTGCCCGGTCACCCACGCCGCCATCGGCGAGGCGAGGAAGACACACGCGTCGCCGACGTCCTCGGGGCGGCCGAGCCGGCCGGCCGGTACCGCCTGCCGGTAGCGGGTCACGCCGTCCGGCCAGGCCTCCGCCAGGCCCTCGCGGTCGATCAGGCCCGGCGAGACGCTGTTGACGCGGATGCCGTCGGGCCCGTACTCCAGCGCGGCCGTGCGCGCGTGCATCACGACGGCCGCCTTGGACGCGCAGTAGTGGGCGTGGGCCGCCGTGGGCTGGTGCGCCTCGATGGAGGCGATGTGGGTGATCGAGCCGCCTCCGCCGTCCCGCATCACCGCGGCGGCGGCCTGGGTGCAGGCGAAGACGCTCAGCACGTTGGTGTCGTTGACCGCGCGCCAGTCGGCGACGGACATGGCGGCCAGGTCCTGGACGGGCTGCACGCCCGCGTTGTTCACCAGGGCGGTGAGCCGGCCACGCCACTCCGCCGCCGTACGCACCAGGCGGTGGCACTCCTCCTCGGCGGACAGGTCGGCCGGTACGGCAAGCGCGCTGCCGCCCTGCGCCTCGATACGCGCTACGAGCGCCTCGGCGGCGGTGGCGTTCGTACGGTAGTGGGCGACGACCGCGGCGCCCGCCGCGGCGAGGCGCAGCGCGATGCCGGTGCCGAGGCCGCCGCCCGCGCCCGTCACCAGGGCCACCTGACCTGCGAGGGAGGGCAGCTGCGGGCTGCCTGCGGGCGCGCTCACGGGCGGGACAGCGCGGTGATGCGCGCCGCCTCCTGGGGGTAGCGCGCGGCCAGTTCGGCGGCGTCCCCGTGCTCGTACGCGTCGAAGGTGAAGCCCGGCGCCATGGTGCAGCCGAACAGCGACCAGGCGCCGACCTCGGCGACCTCGGCGGCCATCCAGGTGCCGGCCGGCACCGTGAACTGGACGTGCTGGCCCCCCAGGACGTCCGGGCCGAGGGCGACCGTCCGGGTGCCGCCGGACGGGTCCAGCAGGAGCATCGAGAGCGGGTCGCCGAGGTAGAAGTGCCAGACCTCGTCGATGGGCAGGCGGTGGAGCGCGCTGTGGCCGTCGGGTTCCGCGGTGAGCAGGACGACGATGGCGGTGCCGTCCGGCCGCCCGTCGGGGCGTGGGGGCCCCGCCCAGGTCTGCCGGTAGCGGCCGCCCTCTCTGGGCAGCGGCTCCAGTCCGTAGAGCTCGACGATCTCCTGGGGTGACGGTGACACGGACGGCTGCCGGGCCATGCGTCTCCTTCCCGGTCCACTGCGGGTACGGCGGCACGTACGGCTGGTACGGGCACCACCGTAGAACGGCGGTGCCGCGGCGTCCGGGGATCACCGAAGTCGGGCGCGTCCGGGACGGACCGGGGCAGGAATCCGGCCGGAGTCGCACCAGGGCGCGCTCCGGTTCTACGGGTGCTCGGCGGTCAGGTAGTGCTGGATGGTCGGCCCCAGCCAGCTGACGACCTCCTCGCGGTCGAGGTCGACGGCGGGCGGCAGCAGCAGGACGTACCGCAGCATGCCCATGCCCACGAGCTGGGAGCCGACCAGTGCCGCGCGGGACGCGTCCTCCTCCGGGACCGCGCACACCGCCGCGAGCGACGGTCTGATCTGTTCGACGAAGACGCCGCGCAGCCGATCGGCGCCCGCTTCGTTGGTGACGGCGACGCGCACCATCGCAGTCAGCGTCTCGTCGCGCTCCCAGCGGTCGAGGAAGTGCCGCACGAGGGTGGCGCCGAGCTCCTCGCGCGGTACGGACGTCAGGTCGGGCAGCTTCAGGTCGATCTCGGAGGCCGCCGCGAACAGGCCCGCCTTGTTGCCGTAGTAGCGCATGACCATCGACGGGTCGATGCCCGCGTCCCGGGCGACGGCCCGGATGGTGGCGCGTTCGTAGCCGTCGGCGGCGAAGCGCTCACGGGCGGCTTCGAGGATCGCGGCACGGGTGGCGTCGGAGCGGCGGGGGCGGTCCGGCGCGGCGTCCGGTGCGAGGGGGGAGGAGGGGGTATCAGCCATGCCAACGACTGTAGGCCAACAACTGTTGACCGGCCAGCAGGCCGGCCCTATCGTTGCCAACAAGCGTTGACCAACAACCGTTGGCAAACACTCGTTGGCATTGGAGGCGGCCATGCACCGCGATCCCGGCACCACCGACGACCCGAACCCCACGACCCTCATGGACACCACGCACACCGGCGGGACCGCCGACGTCCTCGTGGTCGGCGCCGGCCCCACCGGACTGCTGCTCGCCGGGGACCTCGCCGTCGCCGGCCTGCGCGTCACCCTGCTGGAGCGCCGCGCCCCCGGCCTCAGCAACCTGACCCGCGCGATGGCCGTGCACGCCCGCAGCCTCGAACAGCTCGACGCGCGCGGCCTCGCCGACGAACTGCTGACGCACGGCCACGCGCTGCGGAGCATGCGGCTCTTCGGCGGCGTCGTCCTGAAGCCGACCCGGCTGCCCTCCCGCTTCCCGTTCGTGCTGATCGCCCCGCAGTACGAGGTCGAGCGGCTGCTGGAGCGGCGCGCGCAGAAGGCCGGCGTCACCTTCCGGTACGGGGCCCGGGTGACCGGCCTGGACCAGGACGGCCACGGCGTGCAGGCCCGCGTACAGGAGGAGGACGGGACCACCACGGCCTACCGCGCGTCCTACCTGGTCGGCACGGACGGCGTGCGCAGCACCGTCCGTGAGGCACTCGGCCTGCCCTTCCCCGGCCGGTCCGTGGTCAGCTCCGTCGTCCTCGCCGACGTACGGCTCGACGAGCAGCCCGACCTCCCGATGGTCGGCAACGCCACCGGCGACGCCATCGCGGTCGTCGCCAACTTCGGCGACGGCTGGTACCGCGTCGTCGGCTGGGACCGCCGCCGTCAGATCCCCGAGGACACCCCCGTCGGCCCCGACGAGATCCGCGGGTACCTGCGACTCGCCCTCGGCACCGACTACGGGATGGGCGAGGTGCGCTGGACCTCCCGCTTCCACAGCGACGAGCGCCAGGTGCCCCGCTACCGCGTCGGCCGCGCCTTCCTCGCGGGTGACGCCGCGCACGTCCACTCCCCGGCCGGCGGCCAGGGCATGAACACCGGGCTCCAGGACGCCGCCAACCTCAGCTGGAAGCTGGCCGCCGTACTGCGCGGCGACGCGCCCGACAGCCTGCTGGACAGTTACGACGCGGAGCGCCACCCGGTGGGGAAGATGGTGCTGCGCAGCAGCGGCACGCTCATCCGGGCGGCCCAGCTGCGCAGCGCGCCGGCGCGGGCGCTGCGCGCGTCGGTCGCCGGGCTGCTGAACCTGGCGCCGCCCCTGACGGACCGGGCGCTGGGGGAGATCAGCGGGGTGGGCATCTCCTACCGGGCCGAGCGCGGCGCCCACCCGCTCACCGGCAAGCGGGCCCCCGACCTGCGGCTGGCGGGCGGCACCCGGCTGTACGAGGCCCTGCGCGGCGGCCGGTTCGTCCTCGTCGTGCCGCGGGACGACGACCTGCCGGGGACCGAGGGGCTGCCGAGGGCCGAAGCGCCGGCGGACGCCGGGTCGCCGGACGCCGGGTCGCCGGACGCCGGGTCGCCGGACGCCGGATCGCCGCTCGCCGGGACCGCCGAACCGCACGACGGGACCGCTGCGGAGGGCGGTTCCGCCGCCGGCCCCCGTCTCGTACGGGCCGCCTGGGCCGGTGACCGGCGTACCGCGCTGCTCGTGCGCCCCGACGGCTACATCGCCTGGGCCACCGACTCCGCCGACCCGGACGTACGCGCCGAGGCCCTGCGCGGCGCCCTCGGCCGCTGGACCGGCTCGGGCCTGGCCGCGGTACGCGCGACGGCCCTGGCCTGACCGGCACGCCACCGTCCGCACCCGGTGCGGCTCGCGCGGACCCGTCCCCCGGCCATGAACGGGGGACGGGCCCGCGCCGCCCGGTACGCCCGGCCGTCCCCGGGCCGGGCGGACGGACGCTCGCCGGGCCTGGCGGCCGGACCGGATCCCGCAGCTGCCCGGTGCCCGCCGCCCGCCACCGAAGTCCGTACGGTCGCGTGCGCTGGAAGGTGAGACCGGTCCCCGAAGAAGCGGAGCGGGCCGGGCGCGCCGGTGCGCACCCGGATGCTCCGCCCGGAATTCGAGGTGGTCACCCGTTGTCGTCCGATCAGCGGAAAGCCGCTTTCCCGCTCTGTCCGCCACCCGCCGATCAGCGTCGTACCCCCCGGTAAAAGGGGAATCTAGGGACGCCTCTGCCGCCTGACAAGGGGCCCGGCCAGGGCATGTGACGCCCTGTACGGTTTTTGGCCAGTGGTTCGCCGTTCACGCAGCGGCGACCGTCGGCGCGGCCCCCTCACCCGTCGATCCCCGCTTCCGGACAACGCTCCCCGGCCTCTCTCCCGGCCCTCCCTTGCGGGCCACGCTCCCTTGCATCACCCCCGGCTCAGTCGATGATGTGCCGCAAATACGCCCGAGGGTCGGTGAGATAGCGCCGCCAGTGGTCGACGAGGGCCAGCTCGTCCCACTCCACCGACCGCATGCCGTGCTCACCGACCTCGACTATCTCCGCGCCGGGCAGGGCCGTGAGCAGCGGGGAGTGCGTGGCGCAGACGACCTGGGCACCGCCGCGGCGCAACTCGTGCAGCACCCCCAGCAGTTCCAGGCAGGAGGAGAACGACAACGCGGCCTCCGGCTCGTCCAGCACATACAGCCCCGGCTGCCGGAACTTCTCCCGGAACGCCATCAGGAACCCTTCGCCGTGACTCATCTCGTCCGGCGCCCCCGACAGCCGCTCACGGCCGAGCGCGTCCCACGCCGTCTCGGCCCGCAGGAAGAAGCCGCGCCGGCGCGTGCGCGGCCCGCGGACCATCCGGCGGCCCGCCGTCGTCGCGTCGAAGCGCATGGCCATGCCCAGTACGGACGGCACGCGTGAACTGGCGTACTTGTAACCGGCCGAGCCGCCGTACGAGTCGAGCCCGAAGCCCTCCGCCAGGGCCTCGGCCAGGGTGGACTTGCCGGAGCCGTTCTCCCC
Source organism: Streptomyces monomycini (assembly GCF_022271435.1). Lineage (GTDB taxonomy): Bacteria > Actinomycetota > Actinomycetes > Streptomycetales > Streptomycetaceae > Streptomyces > Streptomyces monomycini. Next base: position 25,053 of record NZ_JAFIQY010000046.1, read on the forward strand.
CACGAGAAAGGTGACCGGCGCGCTGAACTTCAGCCCGTCCGCGACCAGCCGGCGCACGCACGGCACCGTCCAGGGCCAGCTGTCCCCGGTCTCCGCCCGCTCCTCCTCGGAGAGATCCACGTACGCGCGTTCGATGAGCATGTCCCGAAGCTCTCACACACCACTGACAATCGCCCCACGCACCGACCGCCCGGTCACCTCCGCAACGCCCCGCCCGCCACCCCCGCCCCGCTCCCCCGTCTCCTTACGCTGGCCCCATGCTCATCGCCCGTTCCGTCGCCCTCTTCGTCCTCGCCGCCCTCTTCGAGATCGGCGGCGCCTGGCTCGTCTGGCAGGGCGTGCGCGAACACCGCGGCTGGATCTGGATCGGCGCGGGCGTCCTCGCCCTCGGCGTGTACGGCTTCGTCGCCACCCTCCAGCCGGACGCCGACTTCGGCCGCATCCTCGCCGCGTACGGCGGTGTCTTCGTCGCGGGCTCGCTGGCCTGGGGCATGGTCGCCGACGGCTACCGCCCGGACCGCTGGGACGTGGCCGGCGCCCTGATCTGCCTGGCCGGTATGGCCGTGATCATGTACGCGCCCAGGGGCCGCTGACCCGCGCATATCCTGCGTAGGCACCACGACCGACGCCCGCAGCGCCCGAGGAGCCCGCCGCATGACCGCCGTACCCGACGCGCCCGCAGACCGTACCCGTACCGCCGTCGTCACCGGAGCCAGCAGCGGCATCGGCGCCGCGACCGCCCGCCGGCTGGCCGCCGAGGGCTACCGCGTCGTCCTCGCCGCCCGGCGCAAGGACCGCATCGAGGCGCTCGCCGCCGAACTGCCCGACGCCGAGGCCCACCAGCTCGACGTCACCGACCGAGCCGCGGTGGACGCCTTCGCCGCCCGCCTGCGGGAGCAGCACGCCTCGGTGGACGTGCTGGTCAACAACGCCGGCGGCGCCCTGGGCGCCGACCCCGTCGCCACCGGCGACCCGGCCGACTGGCGGACCATGTACGAGGTCAACGTCCTCGGCGTCCTCCACGTCACCCAGGCCCTGCTGCCCGCCCTGACCGCCTCCGGGGACGGCACCGTCGTGGTCGTCTCCTCGACCGCCGGGCACGGCACCTACGAGGGCGGCGGCGGTTACGTCGCCGCCAAGCACGGCGCGCACGTCATCGCCGAGACCCTCCGGCTGGAGCTGTGCGGCGAGCCCGTCCGCGTCATCGAGATCGCCCCCGGCATGGTCAAGACCGACGAGTTCGCCACCACCCGCTTCCGCGGTGACACCGCCAAGGCCGCCAAGGTCTACGCGGGCGTCGCCGAGCCCCTGACCGCCGACGACGTCGCCGACACCATCGGCTGGGCCGTCACCCGCCCGGCCCACGTCAACGTCGACCTCCTCGTCGTACGCCCCCGCGCCCAGGCCTCCAACTCCAAGGTGCACCGCGCCTCCTGAGGCACCACAGCGTCCCCGGGGGCCCCACCTCGTGAGGCACCACGGCGTCCCGTGCCCCGCCTCCTGAGGCACCACAGCGGCCCGGTGGCCCCGCGACACCCCTCGCCGGAGCCCTGGGCCCACCCCCGCCCGGGCGGGGGTGGGCCCAGGGCGCGGCACTTCTCGCGGGTGTCTTCCCCTCCCTCGTCCTGGCGGTCCCGGCCGTCCGGTTCGCCCCGACCGGCTTCAGCAACCAGCTCTCGCCGGCCGTCCTGGGCGTCCTGTGGGCCGCGACGGGCGTCGCCGGCCTCCGCGCGGGCCGTCGTCGCCCATCTGGACGCCCCCTTCGCGTACGGTGACCGGCTCGCCGCCGCCCACGACATCACCACCGCCGGCTCCTGGTTCCCGCTCCTGCTCAACCTCGTCGTCGCCGAGGCCTGGGTCCGGCGCCGCGCCCGGAAAACCGCTGGCGCCGCGGCCGCCCCCGCCCGTACCGTTTCCTGAGCCGACGCACCAGCGCGTCGTCGCACGTGCGTTTTCTCGCGCGTGCCCCCTCTCTCGGGCCTCGCCCTGGAAAGCAGTGTCTATGCCCCGGCCGGCGCTGAGCGCGCCTCACCACCGCGCGGACGAACCCCGCCGCTGACCTTCACCGTCCGACGGCCGCCGTCCGCCGTGCCGGCCCGGCCGCACCCGCCTTCGCGCGGTGCGCCCACCGCCCGTACCACCGAGGCCGCTCGGCCTGCTCCCGCTGCCCTTCGCACGCTTTTCCGGCAAGGAGTACCCGAGTGCTGTCCAACAGCCCCAAGAGCCCGAACCGTCCGAACCCGCTGCCGCGCACCGACACCTTCACCTGCGTCCGGTGCGGGCTGACCGTCACCACCCTCGACCCCGTCGGCGACCGCCGCAACCACTGCCCCAGTTGCCTGCACTCGCAGCACGTACGGGACGCGGCCGAGGGCGGCCCGTCCGCCTGCCGGGGCCGGATGTCGCCCATCGCCATCGCGGTGCTGCGCACCGACGACTGGATGCTCGTCCACCGGTGCACCCGCTGCGACGAGCTGACGTCCAACCCGGTCTCCCCGGACGACAACCAGCTGATCCTGATGCGGATCGCGGTCCGGCCGCTGGCCCACCCGCCGTTCCCGCTCGAAGCGTTCGGCGACCTGTGAGCGGGGAGTGACGACCGTGCCACGACGCCGTACACCCAAGCAGCAGCGCCGCGCCCAACGGCCCAAGGACGTCCTCCACGGGCCGGGCGGCGCCTCCGGCGACACCTTCCGCTGTGTCGGATGCCGCCTGGAGGTCCCGCTGGCCGCACCGGGCACCGCCCACCGCAACCACTGCCCGCACTGCCTGGCCAGCCGCCACGTGGACCGCCGGATACCGGGCGACCGGGCCGCGGACTGCGGCGGCCGGATGCGGGCGCTGTGCCTGTCCGCCCGGCAGGACGGGGAGTGGCTGCTGGTCCACCAGTGCCTGGCCTGCGGTGAGCTGAGCACCAACCGCACCGCGGGCGACGACAACGCCCTGGCCCTGGTACGCCTGGCCGTCCGGCCGCTGGCCGACACCAGGATGCCCGTACGGGCGCTGATCTCCCTGTGAGGGACCTGTGAGGGATCAGGAGGCCTGAGCGATCAGGGACCCGGACCGGCGGAGAAGCCGGCCCGGGTCCCTGTCCCGGCCCGCTTTGCCGGCGTCCGTCTTCGGGCGTCAGGTCCGGGTCGGTGGTGCGCTCATCGCCGCGGTCAGGAACGTGATCGCCCATCGCCGGGCCGCCTGGCCCACTGCCGGGGACGCGCAGCCAGGGGTGGGCCGCTGCTGGATCTCAAGGCGGTCGACGGCCGTCACGGAAAGGATTCCCCGCATCCGGAACCTCAGCTCCTCCGGGGAAAGGCCGGGCAGTACGCGCGCGAAGGCCGCGAGATAGCGCTCGCGGACCGAGTCCTCGGCCGGGCCGGCCCAGCTGCGCGCCTCCTCGGCCGGGTCGCTGAGGATCGTCATGATCAGCCGGGATGTCCGGGCGCCGCCCTCGTCGCCGGCCGGCATCTCGTCGAACAGCGGCCCCGCGAACGCCTCCACCAGGTCGCCGACCGGTGGCTCGGGGGTCCGGGCGAGCAGCGCGTCGAGCCCGGCGCGCTGGGCGGCGTTGACGGGCTCGATCACGCGGCGGACGACCGCGGCCATCAGTTCCGCCTTCGAGCCGAAGTGGTAGCCGACGGCGGCCAGGTTCGCTCCGGCGCGTGTGGTGATCGCGCGGATCGAGGTACCGCGGTACCCGTGCTCGGCGAAGAGGTGCTCGGCCGCGTCGAGGATCTGGGTGCGGGTGTCTGGGGTCGCCACACGGGGGACTCTACCCATGCTTGAATGATACGTACGTATGAATAAATCGAACGCATGAAAGAGGAACGGTCATGAAGCTGCTCGTGTACGGCGCCGGGGTCTGCGGCAGCCTGTTCGCCGCCCGCATGCACAAGGCCGGACACGACGTCTCGCTCCTCGCCCGGGGCGAGCGCCTGACCGCCCTGCGCCGGCAGGGAGTGCGGCTCGCCGAGGGGAACGGCCCGGCTGTCGAGCGGGTGCCGGTTCCGGTGGTCGAGCACCCGGACGGCGGGTACGACCTGATCACCGTCTTCGTCCGCACCCACCAGGTGGACGCGGTGCTGGAATCACTCGCCGGCGTCCGGGGTGACGTGCTGTTCCTGCTCAACTGGGCAGCCGGGCCGGAGACGCTGGGCGCGGCGATCGGCCACGGGCGGGTGCTGCTCGGCTTCCCCACGACGGGCGGCACGATGGACGGCGACGTCGTCCGCCACCGCAGGAGTGGTTTCCTCACCCGCCGGGTCGCGATGCCGGTCGGCGAGCCCGACGGCCGCACCACGCCGCGCCTGCTACGGATCGTGGAGACGTTCCGTACCGCCGGGATCAACGCCGAGGCCGAGCCCCGGATGGCTGCCTGGCTCCGGACGCACGCCGCGTTCGAGGTCCCGCTCGGGCAGGCGGTCCACGCGGCGGGCGGGCCGGCGGCGCTGGCCGACGACCCGGACGCGGTCGGCGGCATGCTCCACCTCATGCGGCAGAACCTCACCGCGATGGAGACGCCGCCGGTGCCTCGCGCGTTCGGCGCGTTGCGGGCCCTGCCGCAAGGGCTCCTCGTCGCCGCGCTCCGGCGGTTCCTGAAGAGCCCGACGGCCGCGCACAGCGGACTCGGCGCCCCCTCGCCCGCCACGGCAGCCGAACTCGAACGGCTGGCCGAACAGCTCCGCGCCGCCGCGGGCGCCCGCTGAGCGGGGGAGCCCGTCCTCACCCCTTCACACACACCACCTGCTTGAGCTTGGCCACGACCTCCACCAGGTCCCGCTGCTGGTCGATGACCTTCTCGATCGGCTTGTACGCGCCCGGGATCTCGTCCACGACACCGGAGTCCTTACGGCACTCCACGCCCCGCGTCTGCTCCTCCAGGTCCCGCGTCGAGAAACGCTTCTTCGCCGCGTTGCGGCTCATCTTCCGGCCCGCGCCGTGCGAGGCGGAGTTGAAGGACGCCGGGTTGCCGAGGCCCTTGACGATGTACGAACCGGTGCCCATCGAGCCGGGGATGATGCCGTAGTCACCGCTCCCGGCGCGGATCGCGCCCTTGCGCGTGACGAGCAGGTCCAGGCCGTCGTACCGCTCCTCCGCCACATAGTTGTGGTGGCAGGAGATCACCGGCTCGAACGTCGGCCCGGCCTTCTTGAACTCCTTGCGGACGACGTCCTGGAAGAGCGCCATCATGATCGCGCGGTTGTGCCGGGCGTACTCCTGCGCCCAGAACAGGTCGTTGCGGTACGCCGCCATCTGCGGGGTGTCCGCGACGAAGACGGCGAGGTCGCGGTCGACCAGCCCCTGGTTGTGCGGCAGCTTCTGCGCCTGGCCGATGTGGAAGTCGGCCAGCTCCTTGCCGATGTTGCGGGAGCCGGAGTGCAGCATCAGCCACACCGTGCCGGCCTCGTCCAGGCAGAACTCGATGAAGTGGTTGCCGCCGCCGAGCGACCCCATCTGCCTGACGGCGCGCTCCTCACGGAACCGGACCGCTTCGGCCACTCCGCCGAAGCGGCTCCAGAAGTCGTCCCAGCCGCTGGTCGCCAGGCCGTGCAGCCGCCCCGGGTCCACCGGCTCGTCGTGCATGGCCCGCCCGACCGGGATGGCCTCCTCGATCTTGGAGCGGAGGCGGGAGAGGTCGCCGGGAAGGTCCTCGGCGGTGAGCGAGGTCCGCACGGCGCTCATCCCGCAGCCGATGTCGACACCGACGGCCGCCGGGCAGACCGCCCCGTGCATGGCGATCACCGAACCGACCGTCGCCCCCTTGCCGTAATGCACGTCCGGCATCACGGCCAGGCCCTTGATCCATGGCAGGGTGGCCACGTTGCGCAGCTGCTGCATGGCCACGCCCTCGACCGTGGACGGGTCCGCCCACATCCGGATCGGAACCTTGGCTCCGGGCACTTCGGTGTACGACATAACTTCCTCATTCCCCCGAAAATCAACAAATAGCAAAAGCCGGACAAGCAGCCTGATCGAGGACAGGGGACCGGCGTATGCGGCAGAACGTGCGGTAGACATTGTGTCCATCCGCCGTCTGGGCGCGGCAACCAGATTTCCTACGGAAGGAGCCGGGAACGGTGCAGCGAAGGTCGTTCGTACCGGGGACCGCGCTGGCGACCGTGGCGGCGCTGGCCGCCACGCTCACCGCCTGCACCGACGGCTCCGGATCCGGCGGCGGCTCCGCCGACACCAAGGGCGGCGGCGCGGCCGCCACGTCCGCGTCCGCCGAGCCCGGCAAGTACAAGACGCTCCCCGAACCCTGCGGCCTGCCCTCCAAGGGCATCCTGCGCCGGCTGCTGCCGCCCGGCGGCACGGAGAGCCCGCAGGACGCCGACAAGGTCTACGCGGGCACCGCCGACATCACGTACGACACGGACCGCCGTGTGGGCTGCCGCTGGAAGCGCGAGGCGCCCGACGGCACCCGCCACCTCACCCTGGACTTCGAGCGGGTCGTCTCCTACGACCCCGCGGTCAGCGACGACGACAAGGCGCAGACGGTCTACGGGAAGAAGGAACTGGCCGCCGAGCTGCCGGCCGGCGGCAAGAGCGCGACGCCCACGCCCACCGCCCCCTCCGGCAAGGACGAGCGGGGCGACCAGAGCGGCCAGGGCGACCAGAGCGGCAAGCCCGACGGCGGCCAGGACGGCAGTCCCGGCGGCGACCAGGAGGCCGGCAAGGCCGCCGCGGGCGGCAAGGCGTCCCCCGCCCCCACGTCACCCCCCGCCTCATCCCCCTCCTCACCGCCCGCCTCACCGAGCGACGCACCCGGCTCCGACATCGCGCCGCGCATCCTGGACGGCCTCGCCGACGCCGCCTTCCTCAACGACAAGCTGATCACCGCGGACAGCGGCGTGCACCGTGACGTCACGATCGTCTTCCGGTCCTCGAACGTCATCGTGACCCTCTCCTACGACCAGTGGTCGGCCGACAAGACGACGCTGCCCGACAGCCGGGACCTCCAGGAGAAGGCACAGGCGCTGGCCCAGGAGCTGGCCGACCGCTTCAACGAATAGTCCGCTTTGTCCGGCGAGTAACGTCACGAATCGCCCTCCGGCCGCCCTCCGCCGCGTACCGTGTGCCCCCGAGCCCCGCGCGCGGCAGCGTCGCCGCGCGCTCCGAAGGACGTACCGCGTACGGACCGCACCCGGCCCGTGCACGGCACCCGACGGCGTCCAGTGCGACGCGCCGAACGACGACGAACAGCGAAGGAACCATGCACCGTTCAGCCAAGCGACTCGCCAGCCTCCTCGCCTGCGCAGCCGTACCGGTGATGCTCGTCGCCGGCTGCTCCTCCGACGACGACTCCGGCAAGAAGGAGTCGGGCGGCGGCGCATCGAAGACCGCCACCCCCAGCAAGAGCGGCAGCTCCTCCCCCAGCGTCACGCCCGCCAAGCTCAAGAAGCTGCCCAACCCCTGCCAGGCCGTGTCCAAGGACACCGTCAAGAAGCTGGTCCCCAAGACCAAGAACGAGAACGGCGAGCAGGGCAAGTCCTCCGACGCCATGGCCCGCGGCTACTGCGCCTGGAACAGCTCCGACTCCCAGGGCGTGGACGGCACCCAGTACCGCTGGCTGGACGTCGGCTTCCAGCGCTACGACTCCGACCCGACCCTGGGCACCGGCGAGAAGCGCGCCACCGACTTCTACAAGAAGCAGCTCGACACGGCCAAGGCCACCCAGGGCGCCAAGAACACCAAGACCGGCGCGGTCGACGGCAACGGCGACGAGTCCAGCTGGATCACCTACGACCTGAAGAAGGACGGCTCCGACTTCAAGAACCAGACGGTGATCGCCCGCACCGCGAACGTCGTGGTCACCGTCAACTACAACGGCGCGGGCCTGGCCGGCGCCGACGCCCCCGACCCGAGCGACCTCCTCAAGTCCGCCGAAACCGCCGCCAAGGAAGCCGTGGCGGCAGTCGGCAAGGCCAACCAGTAGGCGCCTGAGGCCCCTCCCCGGCCCCGGGACCGGCCGGGCAGCCGGCCGCCGGGCGGGGAGGGACCTCGGACCTCAGCGGCTCATGGCCGGGACGCACCGCCCTGCCCGCTCAGTGCCTCCGCAGCGGCCGCCTCCCCGGCGGCTGCGTCGGCTCCGGACGAGCGGCCAGTTCGGGGATCTCCCGTTGCTGGGGGGCCTTGTCGGAGACGGTGAGCGGTTCGCCGTAATGCTGTATTTCCAGCGGTGCCCCCTCGACCATGCTGTACGCCACCGACTTGGCGGTGATCTCGACGCGCAGCCGCCGTCCCAGCACCTGGACCGAGAACGCCAGGCGGGTGAGCTTTTCGGGGAGGCGGGGGGCGAAGGTCAGGCCCTGGGCCGTGTGGCGCATGCCGCCGAAGCCGGCGACGAGGGCGATCCAGGTGCCGGCCAGTGAGGCGGTGTGCAGGCCGTCGCGGGTGTTGTTCTCCAGGTCGTGGAGGTCCATCAGGGCCGCTTCGCCCAAGTAGTCGTAGGCCAGGCGCAGATGGCCGACCTCGGCGGCCACGACGGCCTGGACGCAGGCGGAGAGGGAGGAGTCGCGTACGGTCAGCGGCTCGTAGTAGGCGAAGTTGCGGGCCTTGTGCTCGTCGTCGAAGCAGTCGCCGCGCTTGTACAGGGCGAGGACCAGGTCGGCCTGTTTGACGACCTGTTTGCGGTACAGGTCGAAGTACGGGAAGTGCAGCATCAGCGGGTACTGGTCGGTGCGGGTGCCGGAGAAGTCCCAGGTCTGGTGGGTGGTGAAGCCCGCCGACTGTTCGTGCACCCGCAGGCTGCGGTTGTACGGTACGGCCACCGCCTCGGCGGCGTCCCGCCAGGACGCGCTCTCCTCGTCGTCGACGCCGAGCGCCTCGGCCTCGCGCGGGTGGCGTTCGGCCACGTCGGCGGCGGCGCGCAGGTTCGCCTGGGCCATGAGGTTGGTGTAGACGTTGTCGTCGGCGACCGCGCTGTACTCGTCGGGGCCGGTGACACCGTCGATGTGGAACGTGCCGTGGTGGTCGTGGTGGCCCAGCGAGTGCCACAGCCGGGCGGTCTCCACCAGGATCGGTACGGCCGTCTCCCGCTCGAACTCCTCGTCGCCGGTGGCGCACACGTAGCGGACGACCGCGTCGGCGATGTCGGCGTTGACGTGGAAGGCCGCGGTGCCGGCCGGCCAGTACGCCGAGCACTCCGAGCCCTCGATGGTCCGCCAGGGGAACGCCGCGCCGCGCAGGCCCAGTTGGGCCGCGCGCTCGATGGCCGCGCCCATCGTGTTGTGCCGCCAGCGCAGCGCCTCGGAGACGGCGCCGGGCGAGGTGTACGTCAGCATCGGCAGGACGAACGTCTCGCTGTCCCAGAACGTGTGGCCGTCGTACCCGGAACCGGTCAGGCCCTTGGCGGGGATGGCCCGCTGCTCGGCCCGCGCGCCCGCCTGGAGGACGTGGAAGAGGGCGAAGCGGACGGCCTGCTGGATCTCCGCGTCGCCGTCGACCTCGACGTCCGCGCGGTCCCAGAAGTCGTCCAGGTAGGTGCGCTGCTGGTCGGCCAGGCCCTGCCAGCCCGTACTGCGGGCTCCGGCGAGCGCCGCGTCCACCTGGTCGCGCAGGGCGGGCAGCGAACGCGCGCTGGACCAGCCGTACGACACCGTCTTCTCCAGACGCAGCCGCTGGCCCTGCTCCAGGAGCGAGGTGACGGTGAAGCGGGCGGTGTCGTCGCCGCTCTCGCTGTCGGTGCGGGTCCTGCCCTCCGGGCCGTCGACGAGGTGGTCGGCGGCGGCCGCCACCCGCAGTCCGCTGCGGCGCGTGCGGTGGATCAGGCGCAGGCGCGCGCCGGAGGCGAAGTGTTCCTCCGCCTCCAGCGGGTTGTGCAGCGCCGAGGAGACCCGGGGGTCACCGCCGGACTCGGGCAGTTGCTCGTTGGTGACGAGTTCGGACTGCAGGACGACCCGCACCTCGGAGTCCAGCGGCTCGACCTCGTAGGCGACGGCGGCGACGGCCCGCTGGGTGAAGGAGACCAGCCGGGTGGAGGTCACCCGCACGGTGCAGCCGGCCGGCGAGGTCCACTCGCAGGTACGGCGCAGCACGCCGGCCCGCAGGTCCAGCACGCGTTCGTGGCTGCGCAGCCGCCCGTAGCGCAGGTCGAACGGTTCGTCGTTGACGAGCAGCCGGATCAGCTTGCCGTTGGTGACGTTGATGACGGTCTGCCCGGACTCGGGGTAGCCGTAGCCGGCCTCGGCGTACGGGAGCGGGCGCAGTTCGTGGACGCCGTTGAGGTAGCTGCCGGGCAGCCCGTGCGGCTCGCCCTCGTCCAGGTTGCCGCGCCAGCCGATGTGCCCGTTGGACAGCGCGAAGACCGACTCGCTCTGCGGCAGCACGTCCAGGTTGAGGTCGGTCTCGCGCAGGAGCCAGGGGTCGCAGGCGTACGAGGAGTGGGTGATCATGCCTGGCTGTCCTCCTTCGGGTGGCCGGGGTTCGCGTGGCCGGGGTTCGAGTGGCCGGGGTTCGGGTGGCCGGGCGCTGACTGTTCGGGCGTCGGCTGACCGGGTTTCAGCAGCTCGGCGAGGTCCTTGACGACGACATCGGCGCCGTGCCGCCGCAGCGCGTCGGCCTGTCCTACCCGGTCGACGCCGACGACGTACCCGAAGTGGCCGGCCCGCCCGGCGTCCATCCCGGCGAGGGCGTCCTCGTAGACCACCGCCTGTGTGGCGGGGACGCCCAGCTCCTTGGCGGCCTCCAGGAAGGTGTCGGGGTGCGGTTTGCCCGGCAACTTCCGCTCGGCGGCCACGTTCCCGTCGATCCGTACGTCGAAGAGACCCGCCATGTCCACGGACTCCAGCACCTCGCGGCAGTTGGCGCTGGAGGAGACGACGGCGGTGGCCAGACCCTGTTCGCGTACGGCATTCACATAGCGGCGGGAGCCTTCGTACGCCTCGGCGCCCTGCTCGCGGAGTTTCTTCAGCAGCAGATTGTTCTTGCGGTTGCCCAGCCCGTGCACGGTCTCGCGGTCGGGCGGGTCGTCAGGGCCGCCCTCCGGCAGCTCGATGCCGCGCGAGGCGAGGAAGGTACGCACACCGTCGGCGCGCGGGCGGCCGTCCACGTACTCGTCGTAGTCGGAGACCGGATCGAAAGGGGTGTAGCCAGGGCCGTCCCGGTGACGCAGGAAGTCGTCGAACGTCTCCTTCCAGGCGGCCGTGTGCACGACGGCCGTCTTGGTCAGGACGCCGTCGAGATCGAACAGGCAGGCCCGGACACGGTCCGGCAGGCCGAGTGAGGTGAGCGAATCCGTCATGGGACACGAGTCCCCGCCCGGTGTTCGACGTATGTCTGTTCCGGGCAATTCCTGCCCGGAACGCCGCCGGGCGGGGCGGTACGGCGGGCCGCTACGGCGGGGCGGCGGACGGCTACGCGCCCGAGCCCGCCCGCTTCCTGCGCTTCTTGCCCGCCTCCCCCCATACGAAGAGGGCCAGGCCGGCCGCGGCCATACCGGCGTACGCGAACGTCGGCAGGTCGTACCAGTGCGGCAGGATGCCCCAGCCCGTACTGTCCGTGAAGATCCGGCCCAGGGCGCCCATGGCCCCCTGGATCAGGACGATGATTCCGAGGACTCCGATGATTTCTCGCATGGATCCACCCTCACGCGAACGGCCCCGGGGATCGTCGTCCCCGGGGCCGAATCGGCACTCCGTCGAAAGGCGCAGCGGCCCGGTCAGGACCTCATACCCGTACGCGCACCACGGCAGCCGTCAGCGCGCCCCGGGCCGCCCGTCAGGCGCTCACGCCGCCAGCAGCTTGCGCACCCGGTCCGCGCCGACCGCGAGCAGCAGCGTGGGCAGCCGCGGACCGGTGTCGCGCCCGACGAGCAGGTTGTAGAGCAGCGCGAAGAACGAGCGCTGCGCGACCTTCAGCTCGGGCGTCGGCTTGGCGTCCGGCGCCAGCCCGGCCTGGATTTTCGGTACGCCGTAGACGAGCGTGGTCAGCCCGTCCAGCGACCAGTGCTCGTCCAGCCCGTCCAGCAGCAGCCGCAGCGACTCGCGGCCCTGGTCGTCGAGCGAGCCGAGCAGCTCGGTGTCCGGCGTCTCGCGCACGATCGTGCGCTGCTCGGCCGGGACCTGGGTGTTGATCCAGTACTCGGCCTTGTCCAGCCGGGGCCGGGTCTCGTCCAGGGACGTGACCGGGTCGGCCGGGTCGAGCTCACCGAGGATGCGCAGCGTCTGCTCGTCGTGCCCGCCGGTGATGTCGGCGACCGAGGCCAGCGTGCGGTACGGCAGCGGGCGCGGGGTGCGGGGCAGCTCACCGGCGGCCGTGCGCACCGCGCGGGAGTGCGCGGCGGCGTCGGCGGGCAGCACCGAGCCGTCGGCGACCTTGGCCTCCAGCTTGTCCCACTCGTCGTAGAGCCGCTGGATCTCCTGGTCGAAGGCGATCTTGAACGACTGGTTGGGCTTGCGGCGCGCGTACAGCCAGCGCAGCAGCGGCGCCTCCATGATCTTCAGCGCGTCGCCCGGGGTCGGCACGCCGCCCTTGGAGGACGACATCTTGGCCATGCCGCTGATGCCGACGAAGGCGTACATCGGGCCGATGGGCTGCGCGCCGTCGAAGATCTCGCGCACGATCTGGCCGCCGACGACGAACGACGAGCCCGGCGAGGAGTGGTCCACACCCGACGGCTCGAAGATCACGCCCTCGTAGGCCCAGCGCATCGGCCAGTCGACCTTCCAGACCAGCTTGCCGCGGTTGAACTCGCTGAGCCGGACCGTCTCGCCGAAGCCGCAGGCCGTGCAGGCGTACGTCAGCTCGGTCGTCTCCTCCACGTAGGAGGTGACCGTCGTCAGGTCCTTGTCGCACTGGCCGCAGTACGGCTTGTACGGGAAATAGCCCGCCGAACCGCTGCTGCCGTCGTCCTCGGCGGCCGCGCCGGAGCCCTCGGCGGCCTCCAGCTCGGCCTCGTCGACCGGCTTCTGCGACTTCTTCGCCGGGGCCTTCTTGGTGCGGTACTGGGCGAGGATCGCGTCGATGTCGGCGCGGTGCTTCATCGCGTGCAGGATCTGCTCGCGGTAGACCCCGGAGGTGTACTGCTCGGTCTGGCTGATGCCGTCGTACTCCACGCCCAGCTCGGCGAGCGCCTCGGTCATGGCCGCCTTGAAGTGCTCCGCCCAGTTCGGGTGGGCGGAGCCGGCCGGGGCCGGGACCGAGGTCAGCGGCTTGCCGATGTGCTCGGCCCAGGACTCGTCGACCCCCGCGACACCGGCCGGGACCTTGCGGTAGCGGTCGTAGTCGTCCCAGGAGATCAGGTGACGGACCTCATGGCCCCGGCGGCGGATCTCGTCCGCGACCAGGTGCGGCGTCATGACCTCACGCAGATTGCCGAGGTGGATCGGGCCGGAAGGGGACAGGCCAGAGGCGCAGACGATCGGTTTGCCGGGGGCGCGGCGCTCCGCCTCGGCAATGACCTCGTCCGCGAACCTGGAGACCCAGTCGGTCTCGGTGCTCTGCTGAGCCACGATCGGCCCTTCCTCTTCTCACCACTCGACGTGCCTGACGGCCCCATTCTCCCAGACGGAGCGGCAGCCGATTTTTCCCTGTGGAAAACCGATGGAACCGCCGTGGGATACTCGGTGGCAAACCCTTTCCACACCAACGGAACGGCCTTCATTCCATGACAGCGGTCCCTTCCCTCGCAGCCACGGTCAACCAGCGCGTCGCGGACGCCCTCTCGGCAGCCCTGCCGGAGGCCGGCGCCGCGGACCCGCTGCTGCGACGAAGCGACCGGGCCGACTTCCAGGCCAACGGCCTGCTGGCGCTGGCCAAGAAGCTCAAGGGCAACCCGCGGGAGCTGGCCTCCCAGGTCGTCGGGCAGCTCGCCGCCGGTGACGTGATCAAGGAGATCGAGGTCTCCGGACCCGGCTTCCTGAACATCACCGTCTCCGACGAGGCGATCGTCCGGACGCTGGCCGCGCGCGCCGCCGACGACCGTCTCGGCGTCCCGTACGCCGAGAACCCGGGCACCACGGTCATCGACTACGCCCAGCCGAACGTCGCCAAGGAGATGCACGTCGGCCACCTGCGCTCCGCCGTGATCGGCGCCGCGATGGTCGAGATCCTGGAGTTCACCGGCGAGAAGGTGGTCCGCCGCCACCACATCGGCGACTGGGGCACCCAGTTCGGCATGCTCATCCAGTACCTGATCGAGCACCCGCACGAGCTCGACCACAAGAGCGACGACGCCTCCGCCGAGGACTCCGGCGAAGAGGCCATGTCGAACCTGAACCGCCTCTACAAGGCGTCCCGCGCGCTGTTCGACTCCGACGAGGAGTTCAAGGAGCGCGCCCGCCGTCGCGTCGTCGACCTCCAGGCCGGCGACGAGCAGACGCTCGCCCTGTGGCAGCGCTTCGTCGACGAGTCGAAGGTCTACTTCTACTCGGTCTTCAACAAGCTCGACATGGACATCCGGGACGCGGACGTGGTCGGCGAGTCCGGCTACAACGCCATGCTGGAGGAGACCTGCCGGCTGCTGGAGGAGTCCGGCGTGGCAGTCCGCTCCGACGGCGCGCTCTGCGTCTTCTTCGACGACGTCAAGGGCCCGGACGGCAACCCGACCCCGCTGATCGTCAAGAAGTCCAACGGCGGCTACGGCTACGCGGCCACCGACCTGTCCGCCGTCCGCGACCGGGTGCAGGGCCTCGGCGCCTCGACCCTGCTGTACGTGGTCGACGCCCGCCAGTCGCTGCACTTCAAGATGGTCTTCGAGACCGCCCGCCGGGCCGGCTGGCTGGGCGAGGACGTCGCCGCCGTCCAGCTCGCCTTCGGCACCGTCCTCGGCAAGGACGGCAAGCCGTTCAAGACCCGTGAGGGCGAGACGGTACGGCTGGTGGACCTGCTCGACGAGGCGGTGGACCGGGCGACCGCCGTCGTACGGGAGAAGGGCGAGAACATCGGCCTGACCGAGCAGGAGATCACCGAGAACGGCTTCCAGGTCGGCATCGGTGCCGTGAAGTACGCGGACCTGTCCACCTCGGCCTCCCGCGACTACAAGTTCGACCTGGACCAGATGGTCTCGCTCAACGGCGACACCAGCGTGTACATCCAGTACGCGTACGCCCGTGTCCGGTCCATCTTCCGGCGCGCCGGGGACGCCGCCCCCAAGGCCCACCCGGAACTGGAGCTGGCCCCGGCGGAGCGCGCGCTGGGTCTGCACCTGGACCAGTTCGGCGAGGTCCTGGCGGAGGCGGCGGCCGGTTACGAGCCCCACAAGCTGGCCGCGTACCTCTACCAGCTCGCCTCTCTCTACACGACCTTCTACGACCAGTGCCCGGTCCTGAAGGCCGAGGGCGGCAGCGAGCAGGTGGAGAACCGCCTGTTCCTGTGCGAGCTGACGGCCCGCACGCTGCACCGCGGCATGGCGCTGCTGGGCATCCGGACGCCTGAGCGGCTCTGACACCCGCCTGCCTGACACGTCGCGTACGGGAAGGCCCCGCCGGAACCGATCGTTCCGGCGGGGCCTTCCCGCTGTCCGCGCTCAGCTCCCGTAGGGCGCCCAGGCGTTCTGGTCCCACCGGTAGATGTACTGCGGACGGCCCTTCATCGCGCTCGTACGGAACGGCTTGCCGTGGTCGTCCAGGCGCAGCGTGCCGCGCCGCCCGCCACTGCTCCACTCCAGCTCCAGGTACCAGCTGACGTCGTTCGCCTCCGCGTGCGCGTCCACGTACAGCATCTGCGGATCGGACGCCGACACCTTGAACGGGAAGTCGGTCGCCGGAATCCTCCGGTCCCCCTGCTCCCCGGCCACCGGCCGGGTCACCGGCTGCGCCGCGTCCAGCCCGATGTCGAACGAGGCCGGGGTGAGCCCGCCGCCGCAGCCGTCGCCCATGGAGTACGCCGAACCCGCCACCGACGCCGTGCGCGTCGTGGTCCGTACCGTCAGCGAGTGCAGGACGACGGCCTGGTCGTTGGTGCCCTGCACGGCCAGCGCCACCCTGAGGTGGCCGCCGGGCAGCGCGCCGAGCGCGTTCGCCCAGCCGCGCGCGCTCACCCCGGTGGGCGGCGGCGGGACCTCGGTGGGCGGTTTGTCGAGCATGTACCAGCGGTCGCAGGGGTCGTCCCAGTTGTTCGTACGGACGTCGACGGTCAGCGGGGTGCCGCTGCTCCGGCCGCTGCTGCCGCCCGCCTCGCCCTTGTCCTCGCCGGACGCGTCCCCGGGCACGCTCGGGGTGGCCGACGCGCTGCCACGCTTCGGCTCGTCGGCCGCCCCCGAAGCGGACGCGGACGAGGACGGGGACGGGGACGGCGTACCGGAGACGCCGCCGTCCGGCGCCGGACCGCTCCCGCCACGAGCCGTACGGTCGGCCGTCTGCGCACCGGCCCGGGCCGGCCGCTCCGGGTCCGAGGAGGACGCGGTGCCGATGGCGATGGCGGGCGCGGCCATCGCGACCACGGCGGCAGCCGCGAGGGCCAGGCGGAGTTTTGGGCGGGTGGGACGGGAGGGACGGGTGGGACGGGGGGTGGCTGACTTGGGGGTGGGGGGTGTCGTGGGGGTGGGAGTGTCCGCAGCGGTGGGAGTGGAAGCCGGCTCGGGAACCGGTACAGGTACGGGCTCGGGAGCCGGTACGGGCTCGGGGTCCGGCGCGGACTCGGGGCCGGCGGTCTCCGGCTCCGTCTTGTCCGCCGCCTTGTCCGCCGCCTTGACCGCCGCCTTGTCCGCCGCCTTGTCCGCCGCCCCCTCCTTGTCGTCCTCCGCCGCCGTCCGCCGCCCACGCGCCGCGTCCGCCAGAATCCACTGGCGGTGCAGCTCGACCAGTTCCTCGGGCTGCGCGCCGCACAGCCGGGCCAGCCGCTCCACGGGCGCGTAATCCGCCGGCACCGCGTCGCCGTTGCAGTAGCGGTGCAGCGTGGACGTACTCATGTGCAGGCGTTTGGCCAGGGCGCCGTAACTCAGCCCTGACCTCGTCTTCAACGTGCGCAGCAGTGCCGCGAAACCGTGCGTGCCGGAAGCCGTGCTCACTGTTTCCCCTCCTGCCCGTCCCGGAACCCCGTTCCAGGGAGCACCCATTCCCCCAGGTCAGAGTACGCGCAATCGTTCCAGCGTCCCGGATGTCCCGGCGGCCGTTGTGGCCGGGACGGACCGTCGCCCAGGCTGTGATCACTGACGACGCCCTGACCAGGGGCCTTACCGGGGAGCAGCCGTGCGGATCCGATTCCGCTGTCCTCTCGAACCGGCCGATCTCGCGGCACTGGGCGTACTGACCGTCTGTGTCGTCGTCGTAGCGGCCGTACTCCACAGCTTCTGACCGCGCCAGACCAACCGTCCCTTTCCCATCACCTCACGGGGAGCACCACCCATGCGTTCGCGTCTCTTCTCCACCCGTACCGCCCGGGTCGCCGCCTCCGCCGCGGCCGTCACCGCCGCCCTCTCCCTGACCGCCTGCGGCGGTGCCGAGGACGGCAAGAAGGCCGCCGGGGCCGGGCAGCCCGTGGCCGCGGCCGGTTCGGCCCCCGCCGCCGGCCAGGACCCCTCGGCCGGTACCGATGCCGGTTCGGGTTCCGGTTCCGCGGACGGCTCGGGTGGTACGGGACCGTCGGCCAAGGCCCCCTCGGGCGCCGGCTCGCAGAGCGGCCACGGCTCGCAGGCGTCTCCCACCCGGGCCGGTGCCGGCAGCAAGCACGGCACCTCTACGGGCGGGAAGTCCACCACCTGCTCCGCGGCCAACACCAAGGTGACCGTCTCCAAGCTCAGCCGCCCCATCAACCACATCCTCCTCACCCTCACCAACACCGGCTCGACCCGCTGCGACGCGTACCACTACCCGGCCCTGCGCTTCGACGACGCCCAGGCGCCCACCGACGTCCTGCAGAGCAGCAAGCCGCAGTCCGTGGTGTCCGTCGAGCCGGGCCGGTCCGCGTACGCGGCGGTGCGCACGTCGGACGCCACCGGGGAGGCCGGCGGCGGGAGGACCGTGCACAGCCTGGAGCTGTTCTTCGCGAACCGGGACGGCGGCTACGCGGAGCGCTCGGCCCATCCCAAGCTGCCGAAGGGTACGTACATCGACGACTCCGCCCAGGTCACGTACTGGCAGAGCGAGCTGGACAACGCCCTCTGACCGCCGCCCCCGGCTCGCGCAACCGCCCCTCCCGTCCCGACGTCCCCACCAGCAACAGCCAACCGGGGGACTGGGGAAAGGACACACCATGCGCAAGCCCACGCCGGCACTCACCCGCCGGTCCGTACTCGGCACCGGACTCGGCCTCGGCCTAGGCGGTGCGCTCGCCCTCGGCACCACCACGGCGAGCGCCGCCCAGGCCGGCCCCTCCGCACACCCCGCCGCCACCCGCCGCCTCCGCGAGCTGGAGCGGGAACACCAGGCCCGGATCGGCGTCTTCGCCCTCAACCTCGCCACCGGCGCCACCCTGCTGCACCGCGCCCACGAACGCTTCCCCATGTGCTCCGTCTTCAAGGGGCTCGCCGTCGCGGCCGTACTGCGCGACCTCGACCACGACGGCACCCAGCTGTCCCGCGTCATCCGCTACACCGAGGCCGACGTGCGGAAGGCCGGCCACGTACCCGTCACGTCCCGGCACGTCGCCGACGGCATGTCCGTACGGGACCTGTGCGACGCGGCGGTCCGGTACAGCGACAACTGCGCCGCCAACCTCCTCCTGCGCGAGCTGGGCGGTCCGACCGCCGTCACCCGCTTCTGCCGGTCCCTCGGCGACCCGGTGACCCGCCTCGACCGCTGGGAGCCCGAGCTGAACTCCGGCGAACCGGACCGCCGTACGGACACCACCTCCCCGTACGCCGTCGCCCGCACCTACCGCCGCCTCGTGCTCGGCAACGCCCTGGACCGCCCCGACCGCGCGCTCCTGACCGACTGGCTGTTGCGCAGCACCACCAGCGTGGAACGTTTCCGCGCGGGGCTGCCGAAGGACTGGAAGGTGGCGGACAAGTCCGGCGGCGGCAGCACGTACGGGACGAGCAACGACGCGGGCATCGCCTGGACCCCGGACGGCACCCCCATCGTCCTCGCGGCCTTCACCCACAAGCCGGCACTTCCGAACGCCTCGGGTGACACCCCCCTGATCATCAAGACCGCCACCGTCATGGCCGAAACGATCGCCCCGGCCTGACCCCCGCCCCACCCCCTCTCCCCCCTCTCCCCCGCTACCTCTCGCTGCCCCGGCCGTCGCCTCCAGCCCTCCCCGACGGCCGGGGCAGCCCCGCCTCACACCCATTTGCCGAGACACCCGGCATCCCGTAAATTCCTCCTCCTCCCGCCCAAGGGCGGGCATTTTCATGTTCAGGAGAGTTACTCAGCCATGTCTCACATACCCGCCGGCCCTCCGCCCCCCGGTTTTCCGCCGTCCGAGGGTTTCCCGCCCACCGGTGGCCCGGCACTCCGGCCGACGTGGGGCCTCGGCATCGCCCTCACCGTGCTGCTCTGCCTGGTCATCGCCACCGACGCCCTCGCACTCGGCGCCGACCTCAACATGCGCGCGGTGCTGGGCAGCCTGGCCACCACCACCGAACAGCAGGCCCACCGCGCCGACACGCTGTACGGGGTGACCGCCATCCTCCAGGGCACCCTGGTGATCCCCACCGCCGTCGTCTTCATCATCTGGTTCCACCGGTCCCGGAAGAACGCAGAGCACTACACGCGGGACGTGTGCACGCTGGGCAGCGGATGGGCCATCGGGTCCTGGTTCATCCCGATCGGCAACCTGTGGCTGCCCTTCCGCGTCGCCAAGGAGACCTGGCAGTCCAGCGCCCAGTCGGCGCCCGACGGCTCATGGCGCAAGGTCTCCATCATGCCGGTACGGGCCTGGTGGCTGCTGTGGGTCCTCACACTGGTCATCGGCCGGATCGCCAACAAGCTCTACGAAAAGGCCGAGCTCCCGGACACCATCCGCGTGGCCGTGACCGTGGTCGCGCTCGCCGACCTCCTGGACATCGCCGCCGCCGTCCTCGCCATCCTCTTCGTCCGCAAGCTGTCCCGTATGCAGCAGATCCCCGCAGCGCCGTACGCGGTCGCGCCCACCGGCCCTGCCCCGTACACCTCCGCCTGACCGCCCCTCACGGCCGGCACCGGCCCCGTACCCCCCAGGTCGAGGCGCCTCCATCGGCGCCTCGACCTTCACACCGGTGTCGATGCCTACGGTCTGTGCACGCCCCCCGGACGGCGGGCTTCCTGCCCTCTGCCCCTACCCCTGCCCCTCGCCGGTACGGCCATCACCCTCCCGCCGCGAGCCCGCCCGCGCTGCCCCACAACGGACACTCCTCCCCCAACTCGAACCACATCACCTTGCCCCCGCCCGACCCCAACGCCCCCGACCCGTAAGCGAACCCGCCAAAACTCTCGGCACACAGCCTGACCAGCCCCAGCCCCCTCCCGGCCTCGGCCCCCGGCCCGGGCACCGCGCCCGCCCCGAAACCGGGCAGCTCCGGATTCCCGTCCCACACGCTGACGCGCAGGCGCGCCCCGATCCGCTTCACCCGCACATGGGCGGGCCCCTTCGCGTACCGGTACGAGTTGGCGATCAACTCCGCCGCCAACAGCTCCGCCCCGTCGACCAGCCCCGTCTCCCCGTGCTCCTCCAGCACCAGCCGCACCACCCGCCGCGCGACGCGCGGAGCCCGGGGGTTGTCGGACATCTCGAACGCGTACTCCCAGTCACCGGACATGCGAAGCCTCCGTTGCGGATGCGCAGTTGACTCACGCGGAGCGTGAGTGACGTGCGACACACAGTAGTGCCGCGGGTGCCACTATGCACCACCTTCCGGCACATAAATGCTCCGCTGGACCACGACTGGCTGCCCCGGCAGACTGTCCGCGACACGAGAGTGAGGGTCGATGCCGCCCAGGACCACACCGACAGTGCGCCAACAGCGTCTAGGCGCCGAGCTGCGCAAACTGCGCGAGAGCGCTGGGATGACCGCTTCGGCCGCAGGCTCCCTGCTCGGCGTCGATCAAGCACGCATCAGCAACATCGAGCGTGGGCGAGCGGGCATCAGCGCCACCCGCCTGCGCACCCTGGCTTGCAACTACGCTTGCGGCAACCAGGAACTCATCGACGCACTCGCGGCCATGGCCGGCGACCGCGTCCGCCACTGGTGGGAGGAGTACCGCGGCACCCTGCCGGCCGGGCAACTCGACATCGCCGAGATGGAATTCCACGCCACCGAACTCCGCACGGCACAAACCTCCACCTTGCCCGGCCTGCTCCAGACCATCGACCATGCGCGCGTCGTCTTCAACCAGGGCGTGCCGCCCCTGCCGCCGCACGAGGTCGAGCACCGCACCTCGTTCCGCATGAAACGGCAGGCTGCCATTTACCGGGACGGCGCCGCACGCTATACCGCGATCATCCACGAAGCGGCCCTGCGGATGCAGTTCGGCGGACGCGCGATCGCCCGCAAACAGCTTGAGCACATCACCGCGACGAGTGAACGTGACAACGTGACCGTGCTCGTGATCCCGTTCTCACGGGGCGAGTTCCCCGGCTCCGGACAGACGATCACGTATGCGTCCGGGCCGACGCCGGAACTCGACACCGTTCAACTCGACCAAATGGGCGGACCCGCGTTCCACGATGCCACCGCGCAACTGTCGCGACACCGCGCCGTCATGGAGCTGCTGGCCCAAAAGGCGCTCACCGCAGCCGCATCCCGGGATTTCATCCACAGCATCGCCCGCGAACTCTGAAAGGCATTACCGTGCCGTCCACCCCCTGGCAGAAGTCGTCCTACTGCGCCGACTCCAGCAACTGCCTCCATCTCGCCGCCCTCCCCGACCACACCATACGCATCCGGGAAAGCGAAGCCCCGCACACGGTGGTCACCACCACCCGGAATCAGCTCGGCCTTCTCATAGCTGCCATCAAGTCGGGGGGCCTGAACCGTCTCTGAGTGCTTCCGGAGCCCGTCAACCCACAGCGCGCGGAGCCACCCCCGCGGGCGATCGCGGGGCCGCGTCTTTCAAAGTACTTTCGAAGTCATGAGCACCGATGACGCGGCGGCCGTGAACTTCTCCGAGCTGGTGAACAAGAACAAGCAGACGCTCGACCGGTTACGAGCAGCTCCGCGCCTGCTGCTGCACCGCAGGGACGGTGAGGACCTGGTCCTCACCACCGCGACCCGGGCCGAACAGGACCGGACGGTCGTGTCGGCGGCCACGCGCATGCTGACAGCTATCGCACGGCACGATCCGGACAGTAGGGAGTTGCTGCTCGACATACTGCCGGACGCCTTTCCCTGGGTCCGGTTCCTACCCGATCCGGATGCTCACGCCTTCGCCGTCGAACTGGTCGACACCATGCGCGCCGCCGACTCCGTCGGCAATACCGCGTCCGTTGCCCGGACGCTGACCGCCTGGCAGCACACGGCCGAAGCCCATTCCGATCCGGAACTGCCGCCCGTCGCGATACGTACGGCCCCACGACCGGCCACGGACCGCTGACAAGGCCGTCGGCCGATGCCCCCCTCCGCCCCGGCGGAGCCCCTCACCCCACCTCCTTGTAGAAGAACGTGCAGTCCCGCAGTTCCCCCTCCGGGTCCGTCGCGTACGCGGGGACCGTGCCGTACGGGGTCCAGCCGGTGCTGCGGTACAGGCGGTCCGCCGCGCTGTCCGCCTCCGTATCGAGGAGCAGGAGGCGGAAGCCGGAGCGGGCGGCGGACTGTTCGGCCGTGGTGAGGAGGGCGCGGCCGAGGCCCTGGCCGCGGGCGGGCCGGTGGACGAGGAGTTTGACGATCTCGGCGCGGTGGCGGCCGTTCGGTTTGCTGGGGTGGGCGAGGCTGATGGTGCCGGTGATGCCTCCGGGGGTTTCGGCCACCCAGATGTCCAGGGTTCCGTCGGCTACAGCGGGGCGTTGGGTCCGCCACCAGGCCGTCGCCGCTTCGCGGTCGAAGGGGGCCACGAAGCCGAGTGAGGACCCGTCGGCGACGGTTTCGGCGAGGAGGGCGGCCAGGCCCGGGACGCTGCGGTCGAAGGCGGTGGGGGTGAGGTGGGTGAGGGTGAAGGCGGGAGTGGTGGTGTGGCTCATGGCAGGACGACCAAGAGGGCGTACCGGGCGGCGGAGGAACCCGTACAGCGGAAGCGGGTGGGGCCCCAGAGGCGGAAGCGGAGGCAGTCGCCCGGGGTGAGGGTGTGTGCCGTACCGGCGGTGGTGATCTCCAACTGGCCGTCGAGGAGCCAGATGTGCTGTTCCAAACCGGGTACGGGCGGCGGGCTGTCGTACGTGATGTCGGCGCCGGGGCGCAGGGTGCCTTCGACCACTTCGCCACGGAGGTTGGGGTGGGGCGGGGAGACGGAGCGCCGGGTGAAGCCGGAGGGGTCGTCGCGCCAGACGGGCTGTTCGGCGGTCCGTACGAGTTGGGGCGGCTCCGACTCGACCTCGGCCAGCAGCCGGGACATCGGCCGTTCGTACGCCGCGCACAGCCGGTTCAGCAGCGCCGCCGTGGGGCTGATCTCGGCCCGCTCCAAGCGCGAGAGGGTCGACCGGCTCACGTCCGTACGCCGGGACAATTCGTCGAGCGACCAGCCGCGCTCCGTACGCAACTCCGCCAGCCGGGCCGCGAGTCGGGACTCCATGGGGTCGGTGTGCCCGCCGTCGTCGGCATCTCGGACCGCCTTCTCGGTTCTCATATTCGGGAATCTATCCCGGATATGAGAGGCAGGGAAGGGGCCCGGCACATGGCGGCGCCCCGGACCGCCCGTGCGGCCCGGGGCGCGTCCGCTCAGCCGACCGTCAGCGCGCCGACAGCTTGTTGGCGGCCTTCTCGATCTGCGCGGAGAAGGCGCTCACCTTCGTGTAGACGCCGGGCTTGCCCGGCCGCGCGCAGCCCTCGCCCCAGCTGGTGATGCCGACCTGGACCCAGTCGCCGTCCCCGTCGCGGCGGAACAGCGGGCCGCCGGAGTCGCCCTGGCAGGTGTCGACCCCGCCCTCCGCCACGAAGCCGGCGCAGAGCTCCTCGCCGGGGGTGAGCAGATCGCCGTACGCCTGCTTGCAGGCGGTCATGTTCACGAACGGCACCTGCGCCTTGCGGAGGTAGCGCTGCTGCGCGCCGCCTTCGCGGCTGGCACCCCAGCCGGTGATGGTGAACTTGCCGCGGTCGAAGTTGTCGTCCTCCGCGATGTGCAGCGTCTCCTGGTTCTTGATCGGCGTGGCGAGCTTGATCAGCGCCCAGTCCTTGCCCTTGCCGTCGTACCCGGGTGCCTGCGCGACCTCGGCGGACTTCACCTTGATCGCCTTGGGGTTCTGGAGGTCCACGACGCCCGCGGTGACGGTGATGCTCGTGTTGGGGCCGCTGCCGTCCACGCAGTGCGCGGCGGTCAGCACGACGTCCTCCCGGATGAGGGAGCCGCCGCAGCCCATCGAGAGCCGCACCATGAACGGGAACTCGCCCTGTTTGGCGGGCGGTCCGCCGATGATCTGCTGGCCGGGGGTCGGCGACGGGGCCGGCGCGGCGGTGGCGCCGCCTGCCGACTGGAGGGCCACCGCCGCCGCCACGGCGGCACCAACGGCTATGGATCTCTTGACACATCTCGCGGAGCGCTTCAAGGACTTCCCTCTCGCGTCGGAGGCACATCGGTCCCCAGCTGTTGCCGCACGGCACACCGCGCCACGACCGGACGCGAAGAGCTGTGCCGGACGTGCCGTGGTGAAGCTGGAGCGTTGTGATTATGTGGACGCGCCCCAAAGATGCACAAGGTTCTGAAACCGGCCACTTCCCGAGTACGGCGACGTATCCGTATCTGCGTGGTTCGGACCAAATGCCGTACGGGCACGGGCGGGTGGGCGGTGCCGCGGTCCGGAACGGCTGCCGCTGCGCGGCGGCCCCACCCGCCCGTCCGGCCTCAGCGCCGCAGCTGGTCCGCCGCCTTCGCGATGGCCTGCGAGAAGGCGCTCACCCGCGTGTAGACGCCCGGCTTGCCGGGCCGCGCGCAGCCCTCGCCCCAGCTCACGATGCCGACCTGGACCCACGCGCCGGCGTCGTCCTTGCGGAACATCGGCCCGCCGGAGTCGCCCTGGCAGGTGTCCACGCCGCCGGTCCGCATGATCCCGGCGCAGATCTCCTCACCGGGGATGTACGCGCTCCCGTACACCCGCTGGCAGGTGGGGGTGTCGACGAACGGCACCGTCGCCTTGCGCAGGTAGCGCTGCTGCCCGCCGCCCTCGCGGGCGGCGCCCCACCCGGCCACGACGAAGTCGCCCTGGTCGTACCGGCCGTCCGTGGTGGTACGCAAGGTGGACAGATTGGTGATCGGGCGAGCCAGCTTGATCAGTGCCCAGTCCTTGCCGTTGCCGTTGTAGCCGGGCGCCTGGAGCACCTTGGTGGACTTCACCTTGACCGCGCTGGAGCTCTGGAGGTCCACGACGCCGGCCGTGGCGGTGATGGAGGTGTTGTTCCCGCTGCCGTCCACGCAGTGGGCGGCGGTGAGCACGATGTCCTGGCGGTAGAGCGAACCGCCGCAGCCCATGGACAGCCGGACCATGAACGGGAATTCGCCCTGGGCGGCGGGGACCCCGCCCACGACCCGCGTGCCGGGCGTGCCGCTCGACGGGGTCGGCGCGCCGGCGGCGCCGGCGGTGGAGGGCTGGAGCGACAGGGCCGCCAGGGTGGCGGCGCCGAGGGCGACGGATCTCTTCAGGAATTTCGCGGAACGGGTCACCGGGTTTCCTCTCCGAGGGGGTGGCACGCGCCCGGCGGGCGCCGGGGCACGCCGGACCGGCTGATCAGGTCATGCCAAGTTCACGCGTCCGAGGACCCCGGGGACGGGACGTACGTGGGGGAAGGGGCGCCACGACGCGGCAGAGCGTTGTGATTATGTGGACACCACGAAGGGGGCACAAGCCACGGAACCGGCCAACAGTGACCGCAGGCACGGCAGTTGAGCTCGATGTCGAAAGAAGCGTGACGGGCGAGCGCGGCGCCCCCGCGACTGATATCCGGCCGCCCGGTATGTATCCAACTTTTCCACCGCCCCCTCGGCCGCCTCCCCCGGCGTCCTCGCCGCGACGGCAGGCACGCGCTGGTCGGACGCCGCGCCCCCACGCCGTAGGACGTCCGAGGCAACGGCCGGCCCTGCCCGGACTCCCCCGCGGAAGTCGTTCGTCGGCCAACTACCGCACTCGCCCCATCGGTTTCTGTTGCGCGTTTTTGGCTCTGCCGCAACACCCCCGGGCCCTGCTTGGCTTTACCTCGCATGTACGAAACAGCCGACAGGTGCGACAGACCCGACATGCGTCATCTGTACCCCGACGCGCCCCTCCCCCGGCGCACCACCCGGGACACCGACCAAGGAGAGCCATGAAGCCCGTGCTCAGACCCGCGTTGGCCGTAGCCGCCCTCGCGCTCGCCGCCACCGCCACGACGGCCTCCCCCGCCACCGCCACCACCCCCGCCCCCCAGGGCAAGTACTGCACCTACATCGTCGACACCGGCCAGGGCGGCTGCTTCGCCACCCGCGCGCAGGCCGACCGGTTCGGCAACGCCAGGGCCGACTACAAGATCCTCGGCAAGATGTGGACCGACGCCAACTCCGGCGGCTCCGAGCTGGCGCTGCGCGGCAGCGTCGGCTGCAACTGGCGCTACCCGGAGTTCAACAGCCTCGGCAAGTGGGGCTACAACGACAACATCAGCTCCGTGGAAGGCGTGGCCTGCCCGATCACGCTCTGGGAGCACGGCGACTTCCGCGGCGCCAAGCAGACGTACTACGGGTACGTCCCCTACGTCGGCGACGGCATGAACGACAAGGCCAGCTCGGTCAGCTTCGACCTGCGCTGACGGCCGACGCGCGTCGCGGGCCGCGCCCTCCGGGAGGGCGCGGCCCGCACCACACGGTTACGGAGGCCGGTCAGGCCGCGTGGTGGATGGTGCCCGACATGCCGGCCGTGCCGCCGCCGCACACCTGCCGGTAGCGGGCGAAGAGGCCGGTCACCTTGCCCTCGTCGGTGAAGTACAGGCGGTCGACGGTGAATTCGCCCCGGGCGTCCGCGCAGGAGCGCCCGTTGCCGTATACCTCCAGAGTGGCACCGCCCTCGGCGCCGGTGACCTGGTACGTGCGCCCGGCGGTCAGCCGCTCGCCCAGCGGCGGCCGGAGCACCGCCGTCCAGTACTCCCGCTTGCCCTCGACGCCGAACTCGACGCCGCCGCCGTAGCTGTTGGACAGCCGGAAGGTGCTGGTGGCGCCCGTGTGCGTCACCGACTTGCCCTGCCCGACCCAGTCACCCGCGTCGCTCTTGTACGCGTAGGACAGCGGCAGCGCACGGTACTTGACCGTCCCCTTCAGCGGCTGGGCCGTCGCCGACTCGCAGTTCTGCGTGTACGAGGCGTCGAGCAGCGTGATGGCGCCCGCTTCGTCCGTGGCGATCTGGTGGACCGTGAACCGGCCGTACACCTCGTTGCAGCCCCGGCCGTTGCCGCCGACATCGAGGCCGGGCGAGCGGCCGGTGCGGAACGCGGCCCGCTCGGCGTCGCGGTAGACGCCGGGGCGCAGCTTCTCGCCCTTGGGGGCGGCGAGATCGATGTCCCACCACTCCTCGGCGGTGGAGACCCGGACCCGGGCGTACCCGGCGTCGCCCGCCACCGTGATCTTCGCGTTCGGCTCGCGGTACGTGCCGGCGTGGCCCTGCCCGATGTAGTCCCCCGCCACGCTGGTGTACGTGTACGAGGTCACCGGCGCCGGACCGCTCGCCGCCTCGGCCGGTGTGGCCAGCGCCCCGCCGAGGGCGGCCGCCGTGCACAGCGCGACGGCGGCGCTCCCCACGGAGCGCCGCCATCTCTTCAGCCGATTCCTCATGTCTGTACCCCTCCCTGTCGATACGTCGCATCTCCTGTGCCCCGTACGGGACTTGGGTACACGCGTGCGACGCAGCAACAGCAGAGGTACGTATGGGGAACTAGAGCTTGCGCGCGACCTCCGTCGCCCAGTAGGTCAGGATCATGTCCGCGCCCGCGCGCTTGAAGCCGGTCAGGGCCTCCAGGATCGCCGCGTCGCGGTCGATCCAGCCCTTCTCGGCGGCGGCCTCGACCATCGCGTACTCGCCCGAGATCTGGTACGCGGCGACCGGCACGTCCACCGCTTCCGCGATCTTCGCCAGCACGTCCAGGTACGGCATGCCCGGCTTGACCATCACCATGTCGGCGCCCTCCTGGAGGTCGAGCGCCAGCTCGCGCAGCGACTCGCGGGAGTTGCCGTAGTCCTGCTGGTAGGTCTTGCGGTCGCCCTTGAGCGACGAGCCGACCGCCTCGCGGAACGGGCCGAAGAAGGCCGAGGCGTACTTCGCGGTGTAGGCCAGGATCGAGACGTCCTCGTGGCCGGTCTGGTCCAGCGCGTCACGGATGACGCCGACCTGGCCGTCCATCATGCCGCTCGGACCCACCACGTGGACGCCCGCGTCCGCCTGGACCTGCGCCATCTCGGCGTAGCGCTCCAGCGTCGCGTCGTTGTCCACCCGGCCCTGGTCGTCCAGGACGCCGCAGTGGCCGTGGTCGGTGTACTCGTCCAGGCACAGGTCCGACATGATCACCAGGTCGTCGCCGACCTCGGCGCGCACGTCGCGGATGCCCTGCTGGAGGATGCCGTCCGGGTCCGTGCCGGCCGTACCGGCCGCGTCCTTCTTCGCGTCCTCCGGCACGCCGAACAGCATGATCCCGGCGACGCCCGCCTCGGCCGCCTCGACGGCGGCCTTCCGCAGCGTGTCACGGGTGTGCTGCACGACGCCCGGCATCGCGCCGATCGGCACCGGCTCCGAGATCCCCTCCCGCACGAACGCGGGCAGGATCAGGTCCGCCGGGTGCAGGCGGTGCTCCGCCACCATCCGGCGCATGGCCGGCGTGGTGCGCAGCCGGCGCGGCCGGGCGCCGGGGAAGTTGCCGTACGTGCTGCTGCTCAACTGCGAGCCCTCCTACGCGATCCGGGCCGGCGCTCGCTGGGACGGGTGACCGGGTCCCCGGCCTCCAGCGCGGCATCGCGCCGCGCCGCCCCGAAGTCCGCGAGCGCTTCGGCCAGCTTGTGCACCGAGGGCTCGGGCGACATGACGTCCACGCGCAGCCCGTGCTCCTCGGCGGTCTTGGCGGTGGCCGGGCCGATGCAGGCGATCACGGTCACGTTGTGCGGCTTGCCGGCGATGCCGACCAGGTTGCGCACCGTGGAGGACGAGGTGAACAGCACGGCGTCGAACCCGCCGCCCTTGATCGCCTCGCGGGTCTCCTGCGGCGGCGGCGAGGCCCGTACGGTCCGGTAAGCCGTGACGTCGTCGACCTCCCAGCCCAGCTCGATCAGGCCCGCCACCAGCGTCTCGGTGGCGATGTCGGCGCGCGGCAGGAACACCCGGTCGATCGGGTCGAAGACCGGGTCGTACGGCGGCCAGTCCTCCAGCAGCCCGGCGGCGGACTGCTCACCGGACGGTACGAGGTCGGGCTTCACGCCGAAGGCGATCAGCGCCTTGGCGGTCTGCTCGCCCACCGCCGCGACCTTGATCCCGGCGAACGCGCGGGCGTCCAGCCCGTACTCCTCGAACTTCTCCCGGACCGCCTTGACGGCGTTGACCGAGGTGAAGGCGATCCACTCGTAACGGCCGGTCACCAGGCCCTTGACCGCGCGCTCCATCTGCTGCGGGGTACGCGGCGGCTCCACGGCGATGGTCGGCACCTCGTGCGGCACCGCGCCGTACTCGACGAGCTGGTCGGAGAGCGACGCGGCCTGCTCCTTGGTCCGCGGCACGAGGACACGCCAGCCGAACAGCGGCTTGTTCTCGAACCACGAGAGCTGGTCGCGCCGGGCCGCGGCCCCGCGCTCACCGACCACGGCTATGACCGGCTGCCCGCCGTCCGCCGACGGCAGCACCTTCGCGGCCTTCAGGACCTGGGCGACCGAACCGAGGGTGGCGTTCCAGGTGCGCTGGCGTGTCGTCGTACCGGCGACGGTGACCGTCATCGGCGTGTCGGGCTTGCGGCCCGCGGAGACCAGCTCGCCGGCCGCCGCGGCCACCGAGTCCAGCGAGGTGGACACGACGGCGGTCGCGTCGCTGGCGCCCACCTCCGTCCAGCAGCGCTCGCCGGCGGTCCGCGCGTCGATGAACCGCACGTCCGTGCCGTCCGCGTCGCGCAGCGGCACACCGGCGTACGCGGGCACGCCGACCGCGGCGGCGATGCCCGGCACGACCTCGAAGACGACGCCCTCGGCGGCGCACGCCAGCATCTCCTCGGCGACGTGCGCGTCCAGTCCGGGATCGCCGGACACCGCACGCACCACCCGCTTGCCGGTGCGCACAGCCGACATGACAAGATTGGTGGTGTCCCTAAGCGCGGGTACACCAGCGGTGGTTGACGCTTCGTCAGCCGTGGGCTGCTGCGGCGTGTCCACATGCGGCCGCGCATGCGCGCGGACGACGTCGAGCACCTGCGGGTCGGCGACCAGCACATCGGCGCGGGCCAGTGCCTCGACGGCACGCAACGTCAGCAGGCCCGGGTCTCCGGGACCGGCGCCGATGAAGGTGACCTGGCCGGCGGCAGGGTGATTCGGGGCGGTGGGGCTCAAAGTGCTCGCTCCCCCATAAGACCGGCCGCACCCTTCGCGAGCATCTCGGCGGCGAGTTCGCGCCCCATGTTCACGGGGGTCGCCGCGTCGCCGAGAGAGGCGGGTACGTGTCCGGTGGTGGACAGCTGCACCAGCGTCGAGCCGTCGGTCGTGCCGACGACGCCACGCAGGCGCATTTCGGTGACAGCCTGCCCGTCGGCCTGAAGGTCGGCCAGCGCACCCACAGGTGCGGAGCAGCCGGCCTCCAGGGCGGCGAGCAGGGAACGCTCGGCGGTCACGGCGGCCCGGGTGAACGGGTCGTCGAGCTCGGCGAGCTGGGCGGCGAGCTGCGCGTTGTGCGCGGCGCACTCCACCGCCAGGGCCCCCTGGCCGGGGGCGGGCAAAATCATGTCGGGCGACAGGCGCTCCGTCGCCTCCTCGATCCGGCCGAGCCGGGACAGTCCGGCCGCGGCCAGCACGACCGCGTCCAGCTCGCCCTTCTCGACGTAACCGATACGGGTGTCGATGTTCCCGCGGATCGGCACGGCCTCCACCCGCCGGCCCAGCGAACGCGCCCAGGCGTTCAGCTGTGCCATGCGGCGCGGCGAACCGGTCCCCACACGGGCACCGTCCGGCAGCTCCTCGAAGGTCAGGCCGTCGCGCGCCACCAGCACGTCACGCGGGTCCTCGCGCGGCGGTACGGCGGCCAGCGCCAGCTCTTCGGGCTGCGCGGTCGGCAGGTCCTTGAGCGAGTGCACGGCGAAGTCGATCGTCCCGTCGAGCAGCGCGTCGCGCAGCGCGGAGACGAACACCCCGGTGCCGCCTATCTGCGCCAGGTGCTCCCGCGAGGTGTCGCCATAAGTGGTGATCTCCACCAGCTCTACCGGGCGGCCGGTGACCTCGCGCACCGCGTCCGCCACCATCCCGGACTGGGCCATGGCGAGCTTGCTGCGCCGCGTCCCCAGCCTCAGGGCCCGTGGATTGCTGTCAGTCATGCCCGCTCCCGTGCTGTGTGCGAGCCGTCGGCCCGCGTGTCGGCCCGGCTGACGGCGGCAACCGTCTGCGGGTCGAGATCGAAGAGTTCACGCAGCGCGTCCGCGTAACCGGCGCCGCCGGGTTCGCTGGCCAGCTGCTTGACCCGCACGGTGGGCGCGTGCAGGAGTTTGTCGACGACCCGGCGCACGGTCTGGGTGATCTCCGCGCGCTCCTTGTCGTCGAGGTCGGGGAGGCGGCCGTCCAGCCGGGCGATCTCGCCCGCCACGACGTCCGCCGCCATGGTGCGCAGCGCGACCACCGTCGGGGTGATGTGCGCCGCCCGCTGCGCCGCGCCGAACGCGGCCACCTCGTCGGAGACGATGCCGCGCACCCGGTCCACGTCGGCCGCCATCGGAGCGTCCGCGGACGCGTCGGCGAGGGACTCGATGTCGACGAGGCGCACGCCCTCGGCCCGGTGGGCGGCGGCGTCGATGTCGCGCGGCATGGCCAGGTCGAGCAGCGCCAGCTCGGGCGCCGGCGCGACCGCGCTGCCGGCGCCGCCCGCGGTACCGGCGTACCCGTCACCGGCCGCGATCCGGGCGGCGCGGGTCTCCGCGGCCGTCTCGATCGCCTCGCCGGTCAGCACCAGGCCGGTGGCGCCCGTGCAGGACACCACGACGTCGGCCAGGGCCAGCTCGGACTGTACGGCGGTCATCGCCACGGCGCGGGCGGTCAGCCCGTTCAGCGCGCCCGCCGAGCCCGGCTCGGTCAGGATCCGCGTCAGCCGCTCGGCGCGCTCCACCGTCCGGTTGGCCACCGCCAGTTCGCTCACCCCGGCCCGTACGAGCGTGGTGGCGGCCAGCGACGACATCGACCCGGCGCCGATGACCAGGGCACGCTTGCCCCGGGCCCACTCGGCCACGTCCGTACCGCTCGCCAGCTGCTCCAGGCCGAAGGTGACCAGCGACTGGCCGGCCTTGTCGATCCCGGTCTCGCTGTGGGCGCGCTTGCCGACCCGCAGCGCCTGCTGGAAGAGGTCGTTCAGCAGGCGGCCCGCGGTGTGCTGCTCCTGCGCGACGGCGAGGGCGTCCTTGATCTGGCCGAGGATCTGGCCCTCGCCCACGACCATCGAGTCCAGGCCGCAGGCCACCGAGAAGAGGTGGTGGACGGCCCGGTCCTCGTAGTGCACGTACAGGTACGGGGTCAGCTCGTCCAGGCCCGCACCGCTGTGCCGGGCCAGCAGGGTGGACAGCTCGGCGACACCGGCGTGGAACTTGTCCACGTCGGCGTACAGCTCGATGCGGTTGCAGGTGGAGAGCACCGCGGCCTCGGCGGCCGGCTCGGCCGACACCGTGTCCTGGAGCAGCTTGCCGCGCGCCTCGGGGGCGATGGCCGCGTGCTCCAGCACGCTCACGGGGGCACTGCGGTGACTGAGCCCTACGACAAGGAGGCTCATGCTTTCACCTCGCTACGCGAGGCACAGCCTTCGCCTGTGACGCACCTTTTGTCGATTCCCTCGCTGCGCTCGCTCATGCCGGCATCACGGCGGGTACGTCCCCGTCGGGTCCCTTGCGGTCGGACGCACCGGTGGACGCGTCCGCGTCCCGGCCGGTCTTGCCCGCGGCCTCGCGCACCTCGCGCACGGCCCGCCGGGCCTCACGCGCGGCGACGGCGCGGGCGTCGTCGGACTCGTCGTCGTCCTGGCCCGCGTCCTCGCCCGCCTTGCGCTGCTCGTGGAAGGCCAGGATCTGCAGTTCTATCGACAGGTCGACCTTGCGCACGTCCACGCCGTCCGGAACGGTCAGCACGGTCGGCGCGAAGTTCAGGATGGAGGTGACACCGGCGGCCACCAGACGGTCGCAGACCTGCTGCGCGGCGCCGGCGGGCGTCGCGATCACGCCGATCGAGACGCCGTTGTCCTTGATGATCTTTTCCAGCTCGTCGGTGTGCTGGACGGCGATGCCCGCCACCGGCTTGCCCGCCATCGCCGGGTCGGCGTCTATCAGCGCGGCGACCCGGAACCCGCGGGAGGCGAAGCCGCCGTAGTTGGCCAGGGCGGCGCCGAGGTTGCCGATACCGACGATCACGACCGGCCAGTCCTGGGTCAGACCCAGCTCGCGGGAGATCTGGTAGACGAGGTACTCCACGTCGTAGCCGACCCCGCGGGTGCCGTACGAACCGAGGTAGGAGAAGTCCTTGCGCAGCTTGGCGGAGTTGACCCCCGCCGCGGCGGCGAGTTCCTCGGAGGAGACCGTGGGGACCGAGCGCTCGGAGAGCGCGGTCAACGCGCGCAGGTACAGCGGAAGCCGGGCGACGGTGGCCTCGGGAATCCCTCGGCTTCGGGTCGCCGGTCGGTGAGTTCGGCCAGTTGCCACGGTGCTCCTGCGGGTAGAGCGGGGCTGTGGACGGCCGTAGGTTTCCCGACCGCCCCGTCGACAGCAGGCTATGTCTTTGTGAACGCGTGCACAAAGATGGTGTCCGCTTTGTCCGGCCAAAGTGACCGGGGTCACGCGGCTTTTACACCGCTTCGCGGAACCAACTCCCCCGGCGCACCGTTCACACGTTTCGCGCCGGTAACACGGGAGTGCCGACGGCCGCACGCGCCCTCACTCCTCACCGCTATCACCCCGGAAACCTACAAATCGCCCACCGATGGTAGTCGACTCAGGCGACTATCCGCCCCGTACGGCGGAGGAGTGACGGGGACACGACAGCGACCGCCTGCGAAGCGGCGGCGCCCCGGCTGCGTTCCGGACGGAGGCACAATTACGGGCATGGCCTCCCTCTTCAGCCGCAGCGCCCGCAAGAACCCCGCCGACAGCACGGTCACGCTCATCGGCAAGCCAGGCTGCCATCTGTGTGATGTCGCACAGGAAGTCATCGAGCGCGTCTGCGCCGAGACCGGCGCCTCCTGGGAGAAGAAGGACATCACCCAGGACCAGGAGCTGTACCGCAAGTACTGGGAACAGATTCCGGTCGTCCTCGTGGACGGCGCGCAGCACGATTTCTGGCGGGTCGACCCCCAGCGGCTGCGCAAGGCACTGGGCGCCTGACGGCACGAGCCGCTCACCCCACAGCCGTACGAGCCCTTCTACGCCCGGCAGACCAGGCCGCGTACGCCACCGGAACCGCCCGGCGTACGCCCGCACCCCGGCGCGCGCCCCGACGGCCCGGCACCGTCACCGGGATGGCCGTAACGCAACGGTCGGCCGCACCGCGGCCGCCCGACATCCGGCCGTAACCGGCCGCACCGAACAACCTGGCTACGCTAGCTACATGGCCCACCCGTCGTCCGCCCGCCGTCCCCGTAGGAACGCCTACGGCGCGCTCCTCCCCACGGGGTGGTTCAGCCGCCGTAGGCGCCCCGCCACCGCGCGCAGCGTGCTCGCAGGCGAGGCCGCCGCCGAGGCCGCGCGCAAGTCCTCGCTGGAGGCCGAGGCGCAGGAAGCGGCCGCCCAGGAGGAAGGCGCCGAGGAACCCGAGTTCCCGGTCGTCGGCGACACCCACGCCGCCGCCTTCTTCGACCTCGACAACACCGTCATGCAGGGCGCGTCCCTCTTCCACTTCGGACGCGGCCTCTACAAGCGGCGCTTCTTCCACAAGCGCGACCTGGCCCGCTTCGTCTGGCAGCAGATCTACTTCCGTTTCATCGGCTCGGAAAACCCCGAGCACATGGCGGACGCCCGCAACAGCGCGCTCTCCATCGTCCAGGGCCACCGCGTCTCCGAGCTGATGACCATCGGCGAGGAGATCTACGACGAGTACATGGCCGAACGGATCTGGCCCGGCACCCGCGCCCTCGCCCAGGCCCACCTGGACGCGGGCCAGAAGGTCTGGCTGGTCACCGCCGCCCCCGTCGAAACCGCGACGATCATCGCGCGCCGGCTCGGCCTGACCGGCGCGCTCGGCACCGTCGCCGAGTCCGTCGGCGGCGTCTACACCGGCAAACTGGTCGGCGAGCCGCTGCACGGCCCCGCCAAGGCCGAGGCCGTACGGGCCCTGGCCGCCGCCGAGGGCCTGGACCTGGAGCGCTGCGCCGCCTACAGCGACTCCGCCAACGACATCCCGATGTTGTCCCTGGTCGGCCACCCGTACGCGGTCAACCCCGACGGCCGCCTCCGCAAGCACGCCCGCGAACAGGGCTGGCGCCTGCGCGACTACCGGACCGGCCGCAAGGCGGTGAAGATCGGCATCCCGGCGGCCGCCGGCGTGGGAGCACTCGCGGGCGGCGCGGCCGCGGCGGTGGCACTCCAGAGGCGGCGCCGCTGAACCGATTTTTCCGGCGGCCGTGCGCGGTTGCCGGCGGGGGTGCTTGGTGGGGGCTCGCGTTATGCGCGATGGGACCGGTGGTGGGGGCGCGCGTCTTGCGCGATAGGACCGGTGGGTAGGGGCTCGGGGCCCCGCAGGGGTCACTCTCCCCCAGCCTTCGGCCGGGGGTGCCCCCACGGCACCGTGTACGTCACCCAGGGTGTCTTGGTGAACCGGGGGCTCCCGGCTGCCTGCGGGGAGCCCCCTACGTGACCCCGAGCCCTGGCCGGCGGGCGGCTGTCCCGTGCGATCGGGCTGGGGTTTTCACAGGCCAAGCCAAGCAAGCCCGAGCCCATGGCATTCGGCCAGGCCAGCAGGGCTGCCTTCCCGCGACCCACCCCGTGCGCCTCACCACCAGGAGGGCGGGCACCAGGGTGATCGTTCTTTTTCCTCCCCCCCACCGACCTCGGCTCGCCAATCCGGCCGGAGGGGGCGTGTAGGGGGCCATCCCCGCAGGCAGCCGGGAGCCCTCGTTCACCAACCAACCCTGGGCGACGTACACGGTGCCGAGGAGTTGGCCCCCTGCGCGCCCCCGCCCCACAACGCAAGCAATGCGAGCCGCGCGTCAGCGCAAACCCTCGCGCGAAGCGCGAACCCGCGAAGCCCACCCCGGCCATCCCCACCGCATACCCCCACCCCACCCCCCACAGTCCCGCCCCCGACGGTCCGCCACAAGGCGCCCCGCAACCAGGCAGATCACGTTCCTTTCTGATCAATATCTGCTCAGGAATCGATACTTGATCGGGCATGAATTCGTAACGGACCAGAAGTAATCGATGATTTGAGCAACTGGGTGTAGCGCTGCCTGTACGAAGCGTTATTCTCCTCAGACGCAAACCGGTACCCACGCGTCCCTACGACGGGTGAACGGTCCCGCACTGCACGTGATGGAAGCTCTGCCTCTGGGAGTCCCGTGTACCCACACGTCGGGGTTGACGCCTCGGGCCTGGCTACGCTGCGTACGACACTCGTCGACCACCTGCGCAGTTTTGTCCCCACCGCGATCGCCGTCCCCGCATTCGCCACAGCCACCCCCGCCGGTCCCTGCTACGCCCTGGCCGACGGAAGCACCACCACCGTCACCAAGACCGGCGGCAGAACACGCCGCGGCGCGGGCACGCCCGCCGCCCGGCGTCCCGCCGACAGCGACAGCCGCCGCATGATGGACCTCGTCGAGCGCGCCCAGGCCGGCGAGGCAGAGGCGTTCGGACGGCTCTACGACCAGTACGCCGACACGGTCTACCGCTACATCTACTACCGGGTGGGCGGCCGGGCCACGGCCGAGGACCTGACCAGCGAGACGTTCCTGCGCGCCCTCCGCCGCATCGGCACCTTCACCTGGCAGGGCCGCGACTTCGGCGCCTGGCTGGTCACGATCGCCCGCAACCTGGTCGCCGACCACTTCAAGTCGTCGCGCTTCCGCCTGGAGGTCACCACCGGTGAGATGCTCGACGCCAACGAGGTCGAACGCAGCCCCGAGGACTCGGTCCTGGAGTCGCTGTCCAACGCGGCGCTGCTGGAGGCGGTCCGCAAGCTCAATCCGCAGCAGCAGGAGTGCGTGACGCTGCGCTTCCTCCAGGGCCTGTCGGTCGCGGAGACCGCGCGCGTCATGGGGAAGAACGAGGGCGCCATCAAGACGCTGCAGTACCGGGCCGTACGGACCCTCGCGCGGCTGCTCCCGGACGACGCCCGCTGACCGCCGCCACGGCGCACGGACCCCGGTCCGTGCCGCCTGCCGTGCCCCGGTTGCCACCCGCGTCCCCGTGCCCACTGCGCTTCCGCCTGCCTCACCGCCCCGGGCCGTCCACTCCGGCCCGCCGCCAGGACTAACGCCTGAACCACCGCCCCGATCGCCTGAATCTCCCGGACCGATGTTGACGGCCACGCCCTCCGTACGCCCTCGGGTTCACCGTGCGTGCCCGCTGACACGCCCGGCGCCGGCCACCGCGGCGATCGACCGTGAGTGTCCGTTCGTGACCGTTCGGTCAGATCATCGTGAGTGCGTAACCCAAGTGCCGCGGCGCTCGTTGTGCAGAACGCAGGCTCCTCGCGGTCACGCCATGCCCGCACCCTCTCACTCGATCGAGTGGATGCGAGCAGGGCGTGCAACCTTCCGGCCCGTCTGGATAGTCAAGCCAGTCCGGGGAGTCGAGCGGGATGACGAGAGGAGGTGCCGCCCGTGATCGCGAACGTATCGGTGCACCGGCGGGCTAACGCCTTCGCCCAGGCCCTGGAGGATCAGGTCCTTCCGGGCGCGGCGGCCGAGGACGAGGTCGGCACACCGGCGGAAGCGTGCGGAGAAACAAGGCTGTTGGCGGTCGCCGGCACCCTCGGAGAACTCCCCAAGCCGGAGTTGGACCCCGAGGTCAAGACCGTCCACCGGGCCCAGCTCATCGCGGCGATGGAGGCGGCCTTCGCCGAAGGCGCCGCGTCCGACGGCTCACGGGTGCCGCAGCAGCGCGGGACGCGTGGCGCGCACCGCGCGGCGAAGTCCCTGGGCCGGCTGCGCCCCCGGTCGCGACTGTCGAAGGGTCTCGCGGCGGGCGGCCTGACGGTGGGCGTCGCGGCCGGCGCCTTCAGCGGCGTCGCCGCCGCCAGCTCCGACGCGCTCCCCGGCGACTCGCTGTACCCCCTCAAGCGCGGCATGGAGGACCTCAAGCTGAACCTGACGGGTGACGTGGCCGACCGCGGCCGCCTCTTCCTCGACCAGGCGTCCACGCGCATGTTCGAGGCCCACCGCCTCATGGAGCGCATCCGCTCCGGCCCCCTCGACCACGAGTCGCTCGGCGAGATCCGCAAGGCGCTGTCCGGCGTCAAGCAGGACGCCGGCGAGGGCCACCGCCTCCTCCACGAGGAGTACGAGCGCGACGGCTCCCTCGGCCCCATCCAGACGCTCAACTCCTTCACCAAGTCGCACCGCGACAGCTGGACCCGGCTGCGCGACCGCCTGCCGGCCCAGCTGACGGACGTGCGCGACGAGGTCAGCTCGGTCTTCGACGCCATAGACGAAGAGGTCGGACCGCTGCGCTCCCTGCTGCCCAAGAACCCGGGCGGCGAGAGCCACCACGAGAAGGCGCGCGAGGCGCCCGCGCCGGGCACCTCCCAGGGCCGTACGGACCACCCGTCACCGTCCGGGAAGAGCTCCTCCTCGTCCGGCAAGGCCGACGGCTCGCACGCGCCGGAGCGTCGGCCGGCCTCGTCCCCGTCCCAGGAGGACGAGGGTTTGCTCGGCGGCAGCACGGGCGGCCTGCTCGACCCGCCCTCCGACGCCGGCACCCCGGAACCGGACGGCAAGGGCTCCGGCAAGGGCAAGGGCAAGGAGACCCCGCACGAGCCGGATGTCACCATCCCGCCGCTGCTCCCCGGGCTGCTGCCGGACATCGGCCTCGACGGCAAGAACCCGCTGGGCTGACCCACCCGCGTCGGGCCGCCACCCGACGCTCCGACGCCCCGGTGCCGCCACACGGCGCCGGGGCGTCGCGTGCGTCCCACGTCAGCCGGCCCCGTACCCGCGGCACCACCGCCCCGGCCCACCGGGCGGCACCGTCAGAAGAACACCGAGCGCCGCTGCACCAGCAGTTTGTACAGCGTGTGCTGGATCGTCTCCCGTACCTGGTCCGTCAGGTTGAACATCAGCATCGGGTCGTCCGCCGCCTCCGCCGGATACCCGTCCGTCGGGATCGGCTCCCCGAACTGGATCGTCCACTTCGTCGGCAGCGGCACCAGCCCCAGCGGCCCCAGCCACGGGAAGGTCGGCGTCAGCGGGAAGTACGGGAAGCCCAGCACCCGCGCCAGCGTCTTCGCGTCCCCGATCTTCGGGTAGATCTCCTCGGCGCCCACGATCGAGCACGGCACGATCGGCACCCCGGCCCGCAGCGCGGTGGAGACGAAGCCGCCGCGCCCGAACCGCTGGAGCTTGTAGCGGTCCGCGAAGGGCTTGCCGATGCCCTTGAAGCCCTCCGGCATCACCCCGACGACCTCGCCGCGCTCCAGCAGCCGCTGGGCGTCCTCGGCGCAGGCGAGTGTGTGTCCGGCCTTGCGCGCCAGCTCGTTGATCACCGGCAGGACGAAGACCAGGTCGGCCGCGAGCAGCCGCAGATGCCGGCCGGCGGGGTGGTGGTCGTGCACCGCGACCTGGAGCATCAGCCCGTCCAGGGGCAGCGTCCCGGAGTGGTTGGCGACGATCAGCGCGCCGCCGTCCGCCGGGATGTTCTCGATGCCCTTCACCTCGACCCGGAAGTACTTCTCGTACAGGGGCCGCAGCACCGACATCAGGACCTGGTCGGTCAGCTCCTCGTCGTACCCGAAGTCGTCGACCTCGTACTCGCCGGTGAGCCGCCGGCGCAGGAAGCGCAGGCCACCGGCGATCCGCTGCTCCAGAGACTCCCCCGGCGCCCCCTGCGGCCCTCCCGCCGCCTGGTCCCGCCCGTCCTGCCGCCGCGGCTCCGGTACGGGCGCCAGCGGCGTACGGCGGCCTCCGCGGCCCGGCCGTTTGGTCTTTCTGCGCGACCGGGGCTCCTCGCCGAAGGGAATGACCTTGGCGTCCGCCATCGTGGGTGAACTCCTCACTGGGTCGGGCCGCTGCGTGCGGGCAGCACGGCGGCGAGCCGGTCGACGGTACGGGCGAGGACCTCGGGCGGCAGCAGCCCGGGCCCACGGCTGCGGGCGAACTCCGCGAAGGACTCCGCCGTCGTGTATTTCGGGTGAAACCCCAGTGTCTCGCGCATCTGGGTCGTCTGGACGACCCGGCCGTGCGTGAGCATCCGGATCTGCTCCGGCGAGAAGTCGGTGACGCCGACCGAGCGCAGCGCGGTGCCGGCCCAGGTGACGGTCGGCAGGAACAGCGGCAGCGTGGGCCGGCCGAGCCGCCGGGAGCACTGGGAGAGCAGCAGCGCGCCGTCCCCCGCGATGTTGAACGTGCCGCTGTTGAGCGTGCCGCGGCGCGGCTTGCCGGAGGCCAGGCACAGCGCCTCGATCGCGTCGTCCTCGTGGACGAACTGCAGCCGCGGGTCGTAGCCCAGGACCGTGGGCAGCACGGGCAGCGAGAAGTACTCGGCGAGCGGTGAGTCGGCGCACGCCCCGAGGATGTTGGCGAAGCGCAGGACACACACCGCCACGTCGGGCCGGCGCCGGGCGAAGCCGCGTACGTAGCCCTCGACCTCGACCGCGTCCTTCGCGAAGCCGCCGCTCGGCAGCGACTTCGGGGGCGTGGTCTCGGTGAAGACGGCGGGGTCGCGGGGCGCGGAGCCGTACACGCTGGTGCTGGACTTCACCACCAGCCGTTTGACGTTGGGCGCCTTCTGGCAGGCTCCGAGCAGCTGCATGGTGCCGATGACATTGGTCTCCTTGACCGTCGCCCGGCTGCCCCGGCCGCCCAGCGGCGTGCCGTTGATGTCCATGTGGACCACGGTGTCCACATTGGTCCCGGCCAGCACTCTGGCAATGGCCGGATGCCTGATGTCGGCCTTGAGGAATTCGGCGCCGCCCAAGGAGTGCTCGGGCTCCACGGCATCGACTCCGATCACCCGGCCGACGTCGGGGTCGCGCTGAATGCGTCGTACGAACCGGCCCCCCAGTTGCCGTGCGACTCCAGTGACGAGCACGACCTTTCCCAAGATCAGCCCTTCCTTCCCGCCCTTTGTCCCTCGCGTGAGCCGAGCTGTGCGGCCACGCTATCGGGTCGTTGTTGCGCTGTGATGACCGCGGGATGCGCTGAGCTACATTTCAAGCCTTGGCCCGAGCTTTGCCCACGCCGTCGGCCGACTTTTCGGCACGTTCCTTCCGGAGCCGCGTTCTCCCGCGGGCCGCTCTTTCCGGGAACTCCGCCGGGACCGGGACACCTCGTCCGTCCGGTGGCGCCGTCCGGGTATCGGCCGCCCGGCCCGCGCCGCACCGGGTGCACCGAAATACGGCCCCCAAACGCACCGCAGCCCCCCACCGCCTGGTGCGGTGAGAGGCTGCGGAATCGCGCTCAGCGTTGCTTACTTCTTGTTGCGACGCTGAACACGGGTGCGCTTGAGCAGCTTGCGGTGCTTCTTCTTGGCCATCCGCTTGCGCCGCTTCTTGATAACAGAGCCCACGACTACCCTCGCTCACTTCGTATCACTCGGTGCGGGGCGTCCGAGCCCACACTACCTACATCGGGCCAGCCTACCCGCCGACGAGCCTACGGCGTAATCCGAGGGTCACCTTGAGCCCCTCAGGCCGATTCCACCCCCACATAGGACTCACGGAGGTAGTCGTGGACCGCTTGCTCCGGGACCCGGAACGACCTCCCCACTCGGATCGCGGGCAGATGACCGCTGTGCACCAAGCGGTACACGGTCATCTTCGACACTCGCATCACCGTGGCGACTTCCGCCACGGTCAGGAACACGACCTCATTGAGAGGCCTCTGGTCTGCAGCCATGACACACCTGAACCTTCCGCACATGACGGGCACCGGCTTCCCCTCCGGTGACTCCCCGTCGCTGTGCGCTCACTCCCCAGGTTAGGGGCGGGTGATGCGAGTGGGGAAGAGGAGCAGCGATCGGCCGCCTACTGTGACAGACACGCTCGATTGAGTACATAGCGAGTAAGCGGTCGGTAGTAATCAGACCGCACAGCGTCATC
This sequence comes from Streptomyces monomycini, assembly GCF_022271435.1. Classification (GTDB taxonomy): domain Bacteria; phylum Actinomycetota; class Actinomycetes; order Streptomycetales; family Streptomycetaceae; genus Streptomyces; species Streptomyces monomycini. Next base: position 67,400 of record NZ_JAFIQY010000046.1, read on the forward strand.
AAGCGGAACTACGGCGGACACCCGCCCCTCGGCCTGTCCGACGAACAGCGCGGGATCGTCCGTATCCGCCAGTCCGATGGCCTCAAAGCCCAGCTGACCTGCTCCGCAGACCCATCCGTGGTCACCGATCACGAGCTCGGGAAGGGGTCCGCCGGCGTCTGCCGCGGCGTCGAGGGCGGTACGAACCGGGAGGGGGGAGTGCGTGTGTACACCCGGCTCACCGGCGGTGCGCCGCACGCCCGGTTCGCGCATCAGCGCGACTCCCCGTACGTAGTCAAGGTTGTACGTGCGTACCCCGAATCGGGTCGCTATGTCGACACAGCGGCCATACGCCGGGGTGAGAAGGGGGCATCCCGCCGCCGACAGAGCGTCTGCCAGGCCACCGTAGAAGCCCATCAGCCGGTGCGGATGGCCCGTGCCGATCAGTACCGGAGCGTGCCGGGCGGCCGCCGCGCCGAGCCGGTCGGCGAAGGCGTCGAGCCCCGCCAGCGTACGGTGCGGATCGATCACATCTGGGCCGGAAGTATGTCCAGGGTCGGCCGAAACTCCACACTGCTCAGCCATCACCTGAAGAACTTCTGCCACAGACCAGTCGTTCTCGGGCTCCAGACCGATCAGTACGCGTGGGTCGCCGGCCGCGAAGAGACGGTAGCGGGTCAGGCTCTTCTCCCTGGAGGTCGCGATCGTCCCCGCGAGCCGCACCCTGACCACGTGCGACTTCAGCGCCGCGGCCGCCGCCGCTCCGTCCGTGTCCGCACCGGTGCCCCACACGGCTCCCATGCTGACGCCCCGGCTCCCGGCCCATGCCCGAACCGCCCGGTAGTCACACATCCGGGCGTATGGGCCCCGAAGGGGGACATGGTCCCCAAGCACGTCCCCTGGGAGCCCGAAGGACGTGCCCTTCGGACGCACCCGGCTCTACGGCAGCAGCCCGTGCGCGGGGAACACCGCCCGGCGGGTCGCCAGGATCGCCTGGTCCAGGCGGTCGGCCGGGTCGTAACCGTCGCCGACGAAGTCACGCCAGCCCGTTCCGCGTCCGTCCGTCATCCGGTGCGGCCCGCCCTGGCGCGTACGCCGGTAGACCTCGTGCCGCCACTCCTCCGGGACCGAGGACGTGGGCTCGATCGGGCGCCCCGCCGCGATCGCCACCAGATGGGTCCAGGTACGGGGTACGACGTCGACCACCGCGTAACCGCCGCCTCCCAGCGCGATCCACCGGCCGTCGGCCGTCTCGTGCGCCAGGTCGTGGCAGGCCGCCGCCACCGCCCGCTGCGCGTCCAGGCTCACCGCCAGGTGCGCGAGCGGGTCCTCGAAGTGGGTGTCGGCCCCGTGCTGGGTGACGAGGACGTCGGGCCGGAACGCGTCCAGCAGGTCCGGCACCACCGCGTGGAAGGCCCGCAGCCACCCCTCGTCACCGGTGCCAGCCGGCAGCGCCACGTTCACCGCGCTGCCCACGGCACCGTGCCCGCCGGTCTCCTCCGGCCAGCCGGTCCGCGGGAAGAGCGTGCGGGGGTGTTCGTGCAGGGAGATCGTCAGAACCCGCGGGTCGTCCCAGAAGGCGGCCTGCACACCGTCCCCGTGGTGCACGTCCACATCCACGTACGCGACGCGCTCGGCGCCCAGCTCCAGCAGGCGTGCGACGGCCAGCGCAGCGTCGTTGTAGATACAGAACCCTGCCGCGCCGCCCGGCATCGCGTGGTGGAGACCGCCCGCGAAGTTCACCGCGTGCAGGGCCTCGCCGCGCCACACCGACTCCGCGGCCCCCACGGATTGCCCGGCGATCAGCGCCGACGCCTCGTGCATCCCGGCGAACGCCGGATCGTCCTCGGTGCCGAGCCCGTACACGGGGTCGGCGGCCTTCGGGTCGGCCGAAGCCTTCCGTACGGCGTCGATGTAGTCCTCGCGGTGCACGAGCCGCAGTGTGGAGGTGCCGGCGGCCTTCGCGGCCACGACTTCCACCGCGTCAGGCCCCCGGTCGAGCCCGTACGCCTCCACCAACCGCATGGTCAGCGCGAGCCGCACCGGGTCCATCGGATGGCCGGGCCCGAAGTCGTAACCCGTTACTGCCTCGTCCCACATCAGCTGTGCACGGCCGCTCATGCCCGTCACCGTATCCGAGCTCCGGAAAGGTGTACCCGGCCGTCCCCTTGCCGGAAGGCGGGTGGTCGGGTATCCGCCTGGTTACGCGAGCAGCTCCGGCAGTTCGGCCATGCGCGCGAAGAGCCCGGTGACCTCGGCGGCGGCGGTGAGCTCCGCGGCTGACGTCCTGGCCGTGAAGCCGTACACGTCCATACCGGCGGCGACGGCGGCCTGGACGCCGAGCGGGCTGTCCTCGATGACCACGCAGCGCTCGGGCGCCACACCCATCTCACGGGCCGCGTGGAGGAAGAGTCCGGGGGCCGGCTTGCCCTGGCCGACGTCCTGCGAGCTGAAGATCCACTCTTCCTCGAACCATTCGTCGAGGCCCGTCTTGCGGTGGCCGACGCGGATCCGCTCATGGCTGCCGGAGGAGGCCACGCAGTACGGCGTCCCGTCCGCCGTCAGCGTGCCGAGCACCTCGTCCACGCCGGCGACCGGCTCCAGCTCCCGCTCGAAAGCTTCGAAGACGCGCGCGTGCAGCGTGGTCTCGAAGTCCTCGGGGAGGAGCTGCCCGGTCCGCTCCTTGACGAGGTCGTGGACGCGGTGCACCGCGGCGCCCATGTAGTCGCGGATCGATTCCTCGTACGAGGTGGGATGGCCGAGTTCGGTGAGGTAACCGGCAAGGATGGTGTTGGAAAGCGGCTCGCTGTCGACGAGCACACCGTCGTTGTCGAAGATGATGAGGTCATAACGCATCCTTCGAGCCTAAACGCCATACCCGGACGGGCCGAAAATGGCGCGGCGCCCGGTACTCGCGCGTCCCCGAGGAGGCGACGGAATTGCGGTGCAAGGCGTGAAACGCAAAAAAGCTCCGGTCCCTGAACCAGAAGGTTCAGAGACCGGAGCTGAAAAATTGTTCGGCGGCGTCCTACTCTCCCACAGGGTCCCCCCTGCAGTACCATCGGCGCTGAAAGGCTTAGCTTCCGGGTTCGAAATGTAACCGGGCGTTTCCCTAACGCTATGACCACCGAAACA
>NZ_JAFIQY010000047.1 GCF_022271435.1 Streptomyces monomycini
AACGGTCCCGGGCATCCAGATACCGAACGGCCCCGGGCATCCAGGTGCCGAACGGTCCCGGGCGTCCGTCAGGCCGGACCGCCCGGCCGGGGTGGTGGGCGGCGTCGCAGAGGTGGCAGCCGGTCTGCGGCTGGTGGCGGAGCATCCCCCGGTTCGGCGGCGGGTCGCGCGGCTCCTACGGGGCGAATCGAACAGGCTCGTCCCCCCGACGGGGGAATACCCGGAGGGGGCGGCGGGAACCCCGGGAGCCCCCGGGAACCCGGCGCTTTTCGTGCGCTCGGGGCCTCGTGAGTCCGAGGGGCACCGTGCGCCCGAGGGGCACCGTGCGCCCGAGGGGCACCGTGCGCCTGGAGGGGCACCATGCACCCAGAGGAGCACCGTACGCCCGGAGGAGCACCGTACGCCCGAGGGGCACCGTTCACCCGGAGAGGCACCGTACGCCCGGAGAGGCACCGTGCACCCGGAGGAGCACCGTACGCCCGAGGGCTTGGTGAGCCCGAGGGGCGTCATGCCCCTGGAGGGCATCGAGCACCCGGAGCCTCCTGCACCCGAAGGGCTTCGTTGACCGAGGCATCGAGCACCCGGAGCCTCGTGGCCCCGGAGAGCTTCGTGAGCCCTGGACATCGAGCCCCGGCCCCTCAGCCCCCGGCCTCCACCCCTACCAACTCGGCGGACTCGCGATGCTGCGGGCGACCACGTCGTCCAAAAGGCGGGCCGTGGTGGGCACGTCGTGTGCCGAGTTGTCGATGATGGGCAGGCCGGAGCCGTACCAGCCTGCCATCCGGCCGTGGATGCGGGCGACCTCCTCGTCGGAGAGGCGTCGGTTGCCCGTGCGGCGGGCGTTGCGCTCCAGGACGATCTCCAGGCCCGGCAGGAGCACGATCGGCAGCAGGCCAGGGCCCACGTGACGCTTCCAGCCGCCGAGGCCGATGACCGGGCGGTCCGGGAAGACGGCGTCGTCGAGGATGCAGGAGATGCCGTTGGCGAGGAAGTTGCGGGCCGCGAAGCCGCAGGTGCGGCGGGCCAGCCGGTACTGCGCCTCGGAGTGGTCGTTCCAGCCCGACTGGGGGTCGGCGAAGCCGGACCGTACCCATTCGCGGACGTCGTCGAGGCTGATGTGCGCGGTGGGCACCCGGCGGGTGTCGGCCCAGTGCCGGGCGACGCTGGTCTTGCCGGCGCCGGCCGGGCCGATGAGCAGTACGGCCACGGCGGCGTGCGCGGCGTCCGGCGCGGAGGCGCCGGCGGGCGGGCTGGGCAGCGCCACGGGGGCGCCGGGCGGGAGCTGGATGTGCCCGGTGGCCTCGGCGGGCGGCGGCGCGGTCGGTGCGCCGTGCGGCGGAGCGGCGGGCGGCGGAGGCGCGGGCCAGCCGGGAGCGGGCGGCGCGGTCTGCGGCTGGTGCTGCGGCTGATGTTGGTGCGGCGGTATGGGGTGGCCCTGACCGGGATGCGGGGGCATCGCGGCCCCCTGGCCCGGCACCGGCCCGTGAGGCGGTGGCAGCGGAGTCCCCCCTGCGTGCTGCATCCGGTGGCTCTCCGTCTCGTGCGGTCGAATGTTCGAGGACCGCCCGGGGTGTGCGCGGTGTCCGCGGTACGGGCGGGAGTTCCGTCCGTACGGTGCTCGCGTGTCCGGCGCGCCGGGCGTCCGGCCCGGGTGGGCCGAGGTGGTTGTCCGGCGAACGGTACCCGCAGAACATGGCCGCAGTCCTCCCCCGCCGGGGCAGCCGGTGTCCCCCGGCCGTCGGCTCTGCGACGGCCGGGGGGGCGGCGCGGTGTGCGGGGGCGTGTGCGGTACGGGCCGAGCTCAGGCGGTGAGTTCGGCGGCCAGCGCGCGCAGCGCGAGTTCGTAGGAGCCGATGCCGAAGCCGGCGATCGTACCGCTGGCCACCGCCGCGATCACCGAGTTGTGGCGGAACTCCTCGCGGGCGTACGGGTTGGAGATGTGCACCTCGACGAGGGGCGCCGTGCGCTGGGCGGCGGCGTCCCGCATGGCGTACGAGTAATGCGTGAACGCGCCCGGGTTGATGACGACCGGAACGGAGCCGTCCGCCGCCTCGTGCAGCCAGCGGACCAGCTCGCCCTCGTCGTTGGTCTCCCGGACCTCCGCCGCGAAGCCCAGCTCCTCGCCGAGCGCGGTGCAGCGCTCGACCAGGCCGGCGTACGACGTGGCGCCGTACACGTCGGGCTCGCGGGAGCCGAGGCGGCCGAGGTTGGGGCCGTTGAGGACCAGGACGCGCCTCACGCGGCGATCTCCGCGTGCGCGGCGAGCAGCATCGCCGGGTCGGGGCCCTCCAGGACGGTGGGCTTGGCCAGGCCGTCCAGGACGATGAAGCGCAGCAGGTCGCCGCGCGACTTCTTGTCGACCTTCATCGTCTCCAGCAGCTTGGGCCACTGGTCGCCGCGGTAGGTCAGCGGCAGGCCGACCGCGCCCAGTACGGCGCGGTGCCGGTCGGCGGTCGCGTCGTCCAGGCGGCCGGCGATCCGGCCCAGCTCGGCGGCGAAGACCATGCCGACGGAGACGGCGGCGCCGTGCCGCCAGTTGTAGCGTTCGTTCTTCTCGATGGCGTGCGCCAGGGTGTGCCCGTAGTTGAGGATCTCCCGCAGGCCGGACTCCTTGAGGTCCGAGGAGACGACCTCGGCCTTGACCCGGATGGCGCGCTCGATCAGCTCGGCGGTGTGCGGCCCGTCGGGACGCTTGGCGCCCTCGGGGTCGGACTCGATCAGCTCCAGGATCGCCGGGTCGGCGATGAAGCCCGCCTTGATGACCTCGGCGAGCCCGGAGACGTAGTCGTGGACCGGGAGGGAGTCCAGCGCGGCCAGGTCGCACAGCACACCGGCCGGCGGGTGGAAGGCGCCGACCAGGTTCTTGCCCTCGGCGGTGTTGATGCCGGTCTTGCCGCCGACCGCGGCGTCCACCATGCCGAGCACGGTGGTCGGTACGGCGATCCAGCGCACCCCGCGCAGCCAGGTCGCGGCGACGAAACCCGCGACGTCGGTGGTGGCGCCGCCGCCGACGCCCACGATCACGTCGGTGCGGGTGAAGCCGGTCTGGCCCAGCGCCTTCCAGCAGTACGCGGCGACCTCGGCGGTCTTGGCCTCCTCGGCGTTGGGCAGCTGGATGGCGATGGCCTCGTACCCCTGGCCCGCCAGGTCCTCGCGCAGCGCCTCGCCGGTGGCGGCCAGCGCCTCCGGATGCAGCACGGCGACGCGCTTGGCCTTCCGGCCGATCAGGCCCGCCAGCTCGCCCAGCAGCTGCCGGCCGACCAGGACCTCGTACGGGTCGGTGCCCGCGGTGCCGCCGACCTGGATGCGGGTGGCCTGCTCCGTCACGGGTGTTCCTTCCTCCCGGGTGTGCCGTGGGCCGCGGCGTCCGCCGCCGGCGTCCCGGCCTCCGGTGATGTGTGTAGCTGCAATGCGTCCAGTACGGCCGCGGCGACCTCTTCGGGCGTCCGGCTGTCCGTGGTGACCACGGCGCGCGCGACCTCCGTGTACAGCGGGCGGCGCGCCTCCATCAGCTCGCGCCACCGCCGGCGCGGGTTGACGGCGAGCAGCGGGCGCGGCGCGTCCAGCCCCACCCGCCGTACGGCGTCGGCCAGTTGGACGTCCAGGAAGACGACCGGCAGGCCGGCGAGCAGGGCGCGGGTGTCCTCGTCCATGATCGCGCCGCCGCCGAGCGAGAGCACCCCGGGGTGGCTCTCGACCGCGGCGCGCACGGCGCGCCGCTCCAGCTCACGGAAGTGCGGCTCGCCGTGGTCGATGAAGATGTCCGGGATGGGCTTGCCCGCGCCCGCCTCGATGTCCGCGTCGGTGTCGCGGTACCCGGCGCCGAGCCGCTCGGCCAGCAGGGCCCCGACGGTGGACTTCCCCGCGCCCGGGGGGCCCACCAGCACCACGAGCGGCGGCGTCACTTGATCGCCAGGCCGTCGAGGAAGGACCGCACGTTGCGGCGGGTCTCCGGCACGCTGTCGCCGCCGAACTTCTCCGCCACCGCGTCGGCCAGCACCAGCGCGACCATCGCCTCGGCGACGATGCCGGCCGCGGGGACCGCGCACACGTCGGAGCGCTGGTGGTGCGCCTGCGTGGCCTCGCCGGTGGCGACGTCGACGGTGGCCAGCGCGCGCGGGACGGTCGCGATGGGCTTCATCGCGGCCCGTACGCGCAGCAGCTCGCCGGTGGTCAGGCCGCCCTCGGTGCCGCCCGAGCGGCCGGTCGTACGGCGGATGCCCTCGTCCGTCGAGACGATCTCGTCGTGCGCCTTGGAGCCGGGCACCCGGGCCAGGTCGAAACCGTCGCCGACCTCGACGCCCTTGATGGCCTGGATGCCCATGAGGGCACCGGCCAGCCGCGCGTCCAGCCGCCGGTCCCAGTGGACGTGCGAGCCGAGGCCCACGGGCACGCCGTACGCCAGCACCTCGACGACGCCGCCGAGGGTGTCGCCGTCCTTGTGGGCCTGGTCGATCTCGGCGACCATCGCCGCACTCGCCTCGGGGTCCAGGCAGCGGACCGGGTCGGCGTCCAGGCGCTCCACGTCCGAGGGCTTCGGCACCACGCCGTACGGGGCCTTGGCGGCGGCCAGCTCGACCACGTGCGAGACGATCTCGATACCGGCCGTCTCCTTGAGGTAGGAGCGGGCGACCGTGCCGAGCGCGACGCGGGCCGCGGTCTCGCGGGCGGAGGCGCGCTCCAGGATCGGGCGGGCCTCGTCGAAACCGTACTTCTGCATGCCGGCCAGGTCGGCGTGGCCGGGGCGGGGCCGGGTCAGCGGGGCGTTACGGGCCAGTTCGGCCAGCTCCGCCTCGTCGACCGGGTCGGCCGCCATGACCTTCTCCCACTTGGGCCACTCGGTGTTCCCGACCATGATCGCGACGGGCGAGCCCAGGGTGAGTCCGTGCCGGACTCCGCCGAGAAAGGTGACCTCGTCGCGCTCGAACTTCATGCGGGCACCGCGGCCATAGCCGAGCCGGCGACGGGCCAGGGCGTCCGCCACCATGTCCGTGGTGATCGGGACGCCGGCCGGGAGGCCCTCCAGCGTCGCCACGAGTGCGGGGCCGTGCGACTCCCCCGCCGTCAGCCAGCGCAACCTGCTCAACGATGCTCCTCATGTCCTGCTACTGCGCGAACAGTCTCCCCCTGATCCTCCCACGTCCGCGCCGGTGGACCGCCGCCCGTCCAGGAACCGGACCACCGGCCGGACCGGCCGGACGGGTCACCGCCCCGCGAGCGCCGCCTCCCCCGCCGCGCGCATCGCCTCCAGGGGCGCCGGGGACCGCCCCGTCATCTGCTCCACCTGCAGTACGGCCTGGTGGACGAGGAGGTCGAGGCCGCCCACCACCGCTCCGCCACGCGCGCCCCACGCGGTGGCCAGGGTGGTCGGCCACGGCTCGTACAGGACGTCGAAGAGGGTGCCGGGCTGGTCGGGCACGGCGGCGGCCAGCGCGTCGGTGGTCCCGGCCGGGGTGGTGGCGATCACCAGCGGCGCCTCGAAGGCCGCGGCAGCCTGCGACCAGTCGGCCGTACGGACGTCGACGCCCAGCCGCTCGCCCCAGCCACGCATCTCCGCGGCCCGCGCCTCGCTGCGTACGTAGGCGGTCACCTCGCCCGCGCAGATGCGGGACAGGGCCGCGAGCGCGGAGGAGGCGGTGGCGCCGGCGCCCAGGACGGCGGCCTGCTCGACCTGCCGAACACCGCGCTCGCGCAAGGCGGCCAGCATGCCCGGAATGTCGGTGTTGTCGCCCGTGCGCTGCCCGTCCTCGGTGAAGACGACGGTGTTCACGGCCTCCACGGAGGCCGCGGTGTCGCTGATCTTGTCCAGCAGCGGAATCACCGCGCGCTTGAGCGGCATGGTCAGGGAGAGCCCCGCCCAGGCACCGTCCAGCCCGGCCATGAAACCGGGCAGCGCGGCCTCGTCGATCTCGTGCCGGCCGTACTCCCAGCCGGTCAGGCCCAGCTCGGTGTAAGCGGCCCGGTGCAGGACCGGGGAGAGGGAATGGGCGATCGGCGACCCGAGGACCGCCGCACGGTGACGGCCCTGGACTTCACTGGACATGCTGCTCCTCAGCTCGGACCCGCGCCACGATAGACGAACCGTGCGCGAGGGCCGAGGCGCCCCGGTCCTGGCCGCCCGGCTGCCCGGCTCCCGTCGGGCAGCCGGGCGGGCCGGGCACCGGCTACCGGCCCTTACCTACTACCGCTTCCGCTTGTTGAACTCCTGGACCAGCTTCTCGTGGTCCTTGAGGTTCGTCGTGAAGTCCGTCTTCTTGCCGTCGATCGAGATGAAGAACAGCCACTTCGCGCTGTTGTCCGGGTCGATCGACGCCTTCAGCGCGTCCGCTCCCGGATTGCCGATCGGGCCGGGCGGCAGCCCCTTGTAGAAGTACGTGTTGTACGGATCGTCATAGTTGCGGATCTCCCGCGTACCGATGTCGATCTTGCTCTGGTTCTTCAGGTAGTTGTACGTGGAGTCGAATTCGAGCTTCTGGTTGGTGATCGTGTTGCTCGGCGCCAGCCGGTTGTAGACGACCGCGGCCATCTTCCGGAAGTCGTCGTGGGTGATCCCCTCGGCCTGGGTGAGGCTGGCGACCGTGATCAGGTCCAGCGGCGACTTCAGGTCCAGCTTCCTGGCGTTCTCCTCCAGGTCGTACTTGGCGTACTCCCGGTTGGCCCGCGCCACCATCTCCTTGAGGACGTCCTCCGGCTTCGCCTTGCCGCTGACGCTGTAGGTGGACGGGTAGAGGAACCCTTCCAGCGGATCCTTGATCTTCGGATTGCTGTTCGCCCACGAGGGCAGCCCGAGGTTCTTGGCCTGGGCGGCGGCGACGTCCTTGGTCGTGCCGGTCTTCAGGTGCAGCTTCTTGTCGATCAGGTCGTAGACGGCACCGTTGCGCAGGCCCTCGCGGACGGTCAGGCCGTTACGGCTCTTGGGGTCGAGCATGAGCTGCACCGCGGACGCCGCCGACATCTGCTTGCGCAGCGAGTAGGCGCCGGCCTGGAGCTGCTTGCCGCTCGCCGCCTCCGTGAAGGCGTCCGCGCTTTTGACGACGCCCGCCTGTTTGAGGAGCAGGCCCATCTTCAGGAGGGAGGCGCCGGACGGGATCTCGACCTGGACGTCCCCGCTGCCCTCGCCCTCGAAGTCGGGGGCCGAGCCGAAGTGGCTCTGCCAGAAGTCGTAGCCGAAGTAGGCGACACCGCCGCCGCCGACGACGAAGACACCGGCGACGAGCAGGCAGGCCATCCGGCTGCGCTGCTTGCCCTTGCGGCCGCGGCGCTCGCGGCCGGCGCGGCGTTCTTCACGCGGGTCGGTGCCGGCGTCGTCGTAACCGCCGCCGTCCCGGTCGTCCCGGTCGTCCCGGTGGTCGCGGTCGTCCTGGAAGAAGGAGTGCGCCGGGTCGCGTACCTGCTCGTCCTGCTCCGGACCGGGAGCGGCCCGGAAGTCGTCGCCGGGCGGGGACGGGTGCGGCGGCTGGCTCAGGTGCTCCGGCCGTACCGCCTCGAACTGGGCGGTCTGGGCGACCTGGTCTCCCTGTTCACCCTGCCCCTGCGGTCCGTGCGGGCCGGGCTGGCCGTGCGGTCCCGGCTGCCCATGAGGACCGGGCTGCTCGTGCTGTCCGGCCTGCCCGTAAGGCCCTGGCTGCCCGGCCTGTCCGTGCGGCCCGGCCTGCCCGGCCTGCTGCTGCCGGAGGTGCTGGGGCTGCGGCGGCGGGTAGGCGTCCTGCGTCCCGTAGTAGTCCGGGCTCTGGCCGCTGTACGGGTCGACCGGCGGGTGCTGTCCGTACGGGTCGTACGGGACGCCCCCCTGGGAGGCGTCCCATCCGCCGCCGTACTGCTGCTGGACCGGAGGGTAGGGGCCGGAAAGCTCGTCCCACTGCCGGTCCTGCGGCTGCTGCCCGTAAGGCTGCTGCTGACCGCCGTGGCCACTGTGCTGCTGGCCGCCGTGCTGCTGACCACCATGGCCACCATGCTGCTGGCCGCCGTGCTGCTGGCCACCGTGGCCGTGCTGCTGGCCCCCCTGCTGCTGCCCGCCGTAAGCGTTCTGCTGCGGGCCGCCGTACTGCTCCCCGTAGGGACCTTGCTGAGGTTGTTGCGGCTGGCCCCCGTAACGACCCTGGTCTCCGTAGAGAGGGTCGTCCGGATGCCACGGTTCGGAGCCGTAGCCCCGGCCATACTCAGTCATCGATCCCCTAGAGCCGCGAGGCGGTGCGCTCCTGGGTGGCAGCGCCTGCGGTACCGACCGCCTCTTTCTGCACGTGCGGTTGTTCGATCCGCCGCTACGTCGCGCGGAACGTTACCGTACCGCGATCAGATGACCACTTCGACGCTCTCTCCGGGTGGCTGTCCAGACACCCGTTCGGTCTCCAGCGCGCTCTGCAGAATCACCACGGCAGCGGCCTGATCCACCACCGAACGGCCCTTCTTGCTCCGTACTCCCGACGCCCGCAGCCCCTGGGTGGCTGTGACGGTTGTCATGCGCTCATCGACGAGGCGTACCGCCACCGGAGCGATCCCGCGCGCCATCTCCTGCGCGAAGGCCCGCACCTTGGCCGCGGCCGGCCCCTCTCCCCCGTTCAGGGAGCGGGGCAGGCCGACGACGACCTCGATGGGCTCGTACTCCTCGACGATCGCCTTGAGCCGCCGGTGCGCCGCCGGGACGTCCCGGCCCGGCACCGTCTCCACAGGGGTCGCGAGGACCCCGTCGGGGTCGCACGAGGCGACCCCGATCCGGGCGTCTCCGACGTCGATGGCGAGGCGCCTGCCGCGCCGCATCTCACTCACGCGCTCAGGCCGCCTCGGCCACGAGACGCTCGACGGCCTCGATCGCCTCGGGCACCGCGGCGGCGTTCTGGCCGCCGCCCTGGGCGACGTCCGGCTTGCCGCCGCCACCGCCACCGAGCGTCTTGGCAGCCGTACGGACCAGGTCACCGGCCTTGATGCCGCGCTCGCGGGCGGCCTCGTTGGTGGCGATGACGGTCAGCGGGCGGCCGCCCGCCACCGTGAACAGGGCGACCACGGCCGGGCGGTCGCCCGGGATGCGGCCGCGCACGTCCAGCACCAGCTTGCGCAGGTCGTCGGCGGAGGTGCCCTCGGCGACCTGGGCGGCGGCCAGCGCGACCCCCCGTACGTCCTTGGCCCCCTGCGCCAGCCCGGCGGCGGCCTGGAGGACCTTCTCCGCGCGGTAGCGCTCGATCTCCTTCTCGGCCTCCCGCAGCTTGGCCAGCATCCCGGAGACCTTCTCGGGCAGCTCCTCGGGACGGCCCTTGACCAGCTCGGTCAGCTGCGAGACGACGGTGTGCTCCCGGGCCAGGAAGTGGTACGCGTCGGCGCCGACCAGGGCCTCCACGCGGCGCACGCCGGAGCCGATGGAGGACTCGCCGAGCAGCTTGACCAGACCCAGCTGGGCGGTGTTGGCGACGTGCGTGCCGCCGCACAGCTCCTTGGAGAAGTCACCGATGGTCACCACGCGCACCTGGTCGCCGTACTTCTCGCCGAATTCGGCGATGGCGCCCTGCTTCTTGGCGTCCTCCATGCTCATGACCTCGGCCTGGACGTCCAGCTCGCGGGAGAGCACCTCGTTGATCCGCTGCTCGACGTCGGTCAGGACCGTGCCGGGCACGGCGGCCGGCGAGCCGAAGTCGAAGCGGAAGCGGCCCGGGGAGTTCTCCGAACCGGCCTGGGCGGCGGTCGGGCCGAGCGCGTCGCGCAGCGCCTGGTGGGTGAGGTGGGTGGCGCTGTGGGCGCGGGCGATGGCCCGGCGGCGCTTGACATCGATGGTGGCGTACGCGGCCGAGCCGACCACGACCTCGCCGACCTGGACGACGCCCTTGTGCACCGTGACGCCGGGGACCGGCCGCTGCACGTCGCGGACCTCGACGACGGCGCCCGACTCCAGCCGGATGCGGCCGGTGTCGGCGAGCTGGCCGCCGCCCTCGGCGTAGAAGGGGGTGCGGTCCAGGACGATCTCGACCTCGTCGCCCTCGTGGGCGGCGGGGGCGGCCGTGCCGTTGGCCAGCAGGCCCACGACGGTGGACTCGCCCTCGGTGTGCGCGTAGCCGGTGAAGACGGTGGCGCCCGCGCGGTCGGCGACCTCGCGGTAGGCGGACAGGTCGGCGTGGCCGTGCTTCTTGGCCTGGGCGTCGGCCTTGGCGCGCTCCCGCTGTTCCTTCATCAGGCGGCGGAAGCCGTTCTCGTCCACCGAAAGGCCCTGTTCGGCGGCCATTTCGAGGGTGAGGTCGATCGGGAAGCCCCAGGTGTCGTGGAGCAGGAACGCCTTGTCGCCGGCGAGGACCGTGCCGCCGGCGGCCTTGGTCTCGCTGACGGCGGTGTCCAGGATGGTGGTGCCGGCCTTGAGCGTCTTGAGGAAGGCGGCCTCCTCGGCGAGGGCGACCGTCTCGATGCGCTTGCGGTCCTCCAGCAGCTCCGGGTACTGCTGGCCCATCGTCTTGATGACGACGTCCAGCAGGTCGGCGACGACCGGGCCGGTGGCGCCGAGCAGGCGCATGTTGCGGATGGCGCGGCGCATGATGCGGCGCAGCACGTAGCCGCGGCCCTCGTTGCCGGGGGTGACGCCGTCGCCGATGAGCATGGTGGAGGTACGCATGTGGTCGGCGACCACGCGCAGCGACACGTCGCTGTCCGCGCCGGCGCCGTAGCGCACACCGGTCAGCTCGCCGGCCTTGTCGATGACGACCCGCAGGGTGTCGGTCTCGTACATGTTGTGGACGCCCTGGAGGATCATCGCCAGGCGTTCCAGGCCGAGGCCGGTGTCGATGTTCTGGCTCGGCAGGTCGCCGAGGATCTCGAAGTCCTCCTTCGAGGTGCCGGCACCGCGCTCGTACTGCATGAAGACCAGGTTCCAGATCTCCACGTACCGCTCGTCGTTGACGGCCGGGCCGCCCTCGACGCCGAACTCGGGGCCGCGGTCGTAGTTGATCTCGGAGCACGGGCCGCACGGGCCCGGGACGCCCATGGACCAGTAGTTCTCCGACTTGCCCAGGCGCTGGATGCGCTCCTTGGGCACGCCGACGACCTCGTGCCAGATGCGCTCGGCCTCGTCGTCGTCCAGGTAGACCGTGACCCAGAGCTTCTCCGGGTCCAGGCCGTAGCCGCCGTCCGCCTGCGAGCTGGTCAGCAGCTCCCAGGCGTACTTGATGGCGCCTTCCTTGAAGTAGTCGCCGAAGGAGAAGTTGCCGCACATCTGGAAGAACGTGCCGTGCCGGGTGGTCTTGCCGACCTCTTCGATGTCCGGCGTGCGCACGCACTTCTGGACGCTGGTGGCGCGGTCGAAGGGCGGCTTGACCTCGCCGAGGAAGTACGGCTTGAAGGGCACCATGCCCGCGGGGACCAGCAGCAGGGTCGGGTCGTCCGCGATGAGCGACGCCGACGGCACTACGGTGTGCCCGCGCTCCTCGAAGAAGCGCAGCCAGCGGCGGCGGATTTCAGCCGACTCCATCAGTGGTCCTCATTTCCGGTCGGTCCGGTCGGGCCGGGGGTTCTCGTTCGGTGCTGCGTGATCTGGTGCTGCGTGATCGGGTACTGCGTCGTTTCGAGTGCGGCGCGGGAGCGCGCCGGCGGCAGCTCGCGGGCGTCGCCCTGGTCCGTCAGGCCCAGCGCTTCGTGGAGCTGCCCTTCACGGTCCGCCATTCCCGTCCGGACGTCCAACGCGAATTGGCGCAGCCGCTGTCCGGTCTCGACGGCCTTGTCGGCGGCCTGGGCCGCGAGGCTGTCGGGCTGGAGCTTGCGGAGCTTGCGGTTGACCTTGGTGGTGGCCCAGACTCCGGCGGCGGCGCCGGTGGTGAACCAGAATGCGCGGCGGAACATCGCGGCGATCAGTCCTTGGAGCGACGGTTGCGGCGCCCGCCTCGGCGGGCTGCGGGCAGGGTACGGCCGACGACGGTGCGCTTCGGCTCGGGCGGCGGCGCGCCCTTCTTGCCGATCGCGCGGCGCACGCCGTAGCCGAACGCCGCGACCTTGACCAGTGGTCCGCCGAAGGCGGAGGAGACGGTCGAGGAGAGCGCGGAGGCGTTGGCGGTGACCTCCTGGACGTCGGAGGCGATCGCGTCGACGCGGGCGAGCTGGGTGTGCGCGGAGCGGACGGTCGCGGACGCGTCGGCCAGGAGCGGTACGGCCTGTTCGGACACCTCGGCGACCATCTTGGTCGTCGCCTTGAGCGTCTGTGCGAGCCTCACCAGCACCAGGGCGAGGAAGGACACGAGGATCGCCCAGAAGACGGCCACGAGGATCCCGGCCACCTCTCCACCGGACACGTTGGCACCACTCTCCGACTGACTTGTTCTGGTCCCGTCCTGCTCGAACGGCAGAGCCCGAGCCTATCGCGCCGCGACCGTCGGCCCGTACCGCGTTCCCCGTGCGGCGCGGGGCCCGCCGACGCGTGATTGTACGGTGCGCACACCTGCGAGTACGCTCCGTGTTCCATGCGACGCTCCATGCGCCCCGATCCCCTTCCCCGGGTTCCCCGCCCCTTCGCCGCGCGCCCGCGGGTGCCCGGCAACCTGCCCGCGGAGCTCACCCGGTTCGTCGGCCGCGACGGTGAACTCGCCGCGCTCGCCGGTCACCTGGAGTCCGCCCGGCTGGTGACGCTCACCGGTGTCGGCGGGGCCGGGAAGACCCGGCTCGCCACCCAAGCTGCGGCGATCTTGCAGGATCGCTTCTGCGACGGGGTGTGGCTGGTCGAACTGGCCACCCTGCGCCACGGCGGCCTGCTGGACCACGCCGTCGCCGAAGCGCTGGGCCTCGCCGACCACACCGGCCGGCCGCCGCGCGCCGCGCTCCGCGACCACCTCGCCGGACGCGAGCTGCTGCTCGTCCTGGACGGGTACGAGCACCTGGTCGACGGCTGCGCCGCACTCGCCGCCGACCTGCTGCGCCGGGCGCCCGGCCTGCGCGTCCTGGCGGCGGGCCGGCGCCCGCTCGGGCTGCCCGGCGAGCAGAACCTGCCGCTGCCGCCGATGGACGTCGCGGACGCGGCCGCCCTCTTCCACGACCGCGCGGCGGCCGTGGTCCCCGGCTTCCGCACCGACGCGGACGGCGAGGCCGCCGTCGCCGAGCTGTGCCGGCGGCTGGACGGCATTCCGCTGGCCCTGGAGCTGGCGGCCGGGCGGCTGCGAGCCTTGTCGGTGGAGCAGCTGCTGCACCGGATCGACGACCGCTTCCGGCTGCTGACCGGGGGCACCCGCACCTCGCCCCCGGGCTTCTCCTCGCCCTCGGAACCGGTGGCGCCCCCGGCGCGCCATCAGACCCTGCGGACGACGATCGGCTGGAGCCACGAGCTGTGCACCCCCGCGGAACGCCTGCTGTGGGCGCGGCTCTCCGTCTTCGCCGGACAGTTCGACCTGGACGCCGCGGAGTACATCTGCTCCGGCCCCGATCTGCCCGCGGACGAACTGCTCGACGTCCTCGACGAACTGGTGGCCCAGTCCGTCGCCGTACGGGAGGAGACCCCGGCGGGCCTGCGCTACCGGATGCTGGACACCGTTCGGGAGTACGGGGCCGGCTGGCTGGAAGCGCTGGGCGACGTCGAGCGGCTGCGCCGCAGGCACCGCGACTGGTACGTGGGCCTGGCCACCTGGTGCGAGCTGGACTGGTTCAGTCCACGGCAGGCCGAGGTCGCCACCAGGATCGAGTGCGAGCTGCCCAACCTGCGGATCGCCCTGGAATACAGCCTCGACAGCTCCGGAGACACGCACCTCGGCCAGTATCTGGCGGGCACGCTGTGGTTCTACTGGGTCGGCTGCGGCCGGCTCTCGGAAGGGCGGCACTGGCTCGACCGTTCACTGGAGCTGGACAGCGAGCACGACGACGCACGTCTCAAGGCTCTGTGGGTGGCCGGGTACGTGGCGGTGCTCCAGGGCGACGCGGTGGGCGCGATGGGCGCGCTACGGGAGTGCGGCGAGGAAGCGGAGCGCGCCGGCAACGCCACCGCGGCCGCGTACGCCGTGCACCGCACCGGCTGTCTCGCACTGGTCCGCGACGACATGCCGCGTGCCGAGTGCCTGCTGCGCGACGCGCTCACCCGCTACCGGGACATCGGCGAACTCAACAGCAACGTACTGATGGCACAGGTCGAGCTGGCGATGGCGGTGGCCTTCCAGGGCGACATCGCGGAGGCGGTGCGCCTGTGCGAGGACGTACGGGACATCTGCGACGACCACGGGGAGCGGTGGGCCCTGGCGTACGCGCTGTTCGTACTGGCCTACGCGGCCTGGAACCGTGGCGAGGCGGCGCGGGCGCGCGCGCTGCTGGAGGAGTGCCTCGCCATCGACCACGCCTTCCACGACCTGCTGGGCGCGGTGCTGGCCGTCGAACTGCTGGCGCTGGTCACCCTCGGCGAAGGCGATCCGGCGGAGGCGGCGCTGCTCCAGGGAGCCGCCGGGCGGATCTGGCCCTCGGTCGGGCTGCCGCTGTTCGGCTCCCGCTACTACAACCAGCCGCATCAGCTGTGCGAGGAGCAGGCGCGGGAGCTGCTCGGGGCGGAGCGGTACGAGCACTGTGTGCGGGCCGGCGCCCGGCTCGGCCTGGACGCGACGGTCGCCCGGATCCTGAGCGACAGCAGCGACAGCAGCGGGGGCGGGAGCAGCAGCGGGGACGCACGGCCGGACGGCGCCGTGCCGGGCCCGCGGCCCACGGCACCGGGACCGCGCCCGGAAAACAGCGAACCCGCCGCCTCCCCCACCGCAAGCGGCGGAGAGACGACGGGCTGAGCACGCGGCTGTCCGCGCGCGAGGCGCGCGGACCGATCCGTGCGGTGTCTACGCCTGGATCAACGGGCGTAGTACTCGACGACGAGCTGCTCGTCGCAGATCACCGGGATCTCCTTGCGCTGCGGGTCACGGTCCAGGCGGAACGCCAGGGCCTTCAGGTTGACCTGCAGGTAGCGGGGGGTCTCGCCGTCGGGGGCGTAGCCACCCTCACGCGCGACCTGGAAGGGGTGCTTCTCGCGGCTGCGCTCGCGGACCATCACGACGTCGTCGGGACGGACGCGGAAGGAGGGCTTGTCGACCTTGCGGTCGTTCACCGAGATGTGGCCGTGGACGACCATCTGACGAGCCTGGTAGATCGTCCGGGCGATGCCCGAACGCAGGACGAGCGCGTCCAGACGGCGCTCAAGCTCGATGATCAGCGCCTCGCCGGTCTTGCCTTCGACCTTCCGAGCGCGGTCGTAGGCACGCGCCATCTGGCGCTCGCTGATGTCGTACTGCGCGCGCAGACGCTGCTTCTCCAGCAGACGGACCTTGTAGTCACTGTTCTGCTTGCGGCCACGGCCGTGCTCGCCGGGCGGGTAGGGACGGGCCTCGAAGTACTTGACGGCCTTCGGCGTCAGGGCGATGCCGAGAGCGCGCGACTTCTTGACCTTGGGACGCGACTGGTTCACGTGGAACGGACCTCCGTGTAGGTTAGGTTAGGCTTACCTTACTTCGAGGAGAACGCATGTTTCGACCTGGGATCCCCCTGCCCGGTGCTGGTCAGAGCACCGGGACGGGTCAGCCGCGTCCCGTGGAAGACGCCCAGCAGCCAGCCGCCGCCGAGCGCGTACGCACCCTCGTCGAGTCCAATGGTATGGCCTCGCTGAGCATCCCCGGAATCGAGGACCCCGACGACGCAGGACTCTCCGCACCAGTATGCCGTACGGTCACCAGTGCTGGTGACGTGCTCCTCCTGGTCCCCGGGGACTCCGCGGCCGCCAGGGCCGCCGCCCACGCCCAGGACGACGACCTGACCGCCGTGATGGAGATCACCGACGTGGCCCCCGTCTCGGTGCCCCACCGCATCCGCGGCCGGGCCTGGGTGGCGGGCTGGCTCACTCCCGTACGCAACGAGGAGCGCGCCCGCGCGGCCATGCTGCTCGCCGAACGGCACCCGGTCGGCGAACTGCTCGGCATCGGCGAGGCCCTGCAGCCGGACCCGCCGCCGGGCATGTTCGGGCGGCCGGCGTGGATGATGCTGCGCATGGAGGTCGGCGAGGCGGCCGTGGACGACCTGTGGGGCGCCCAGGCCATCGAGCCGGACGAGTTCGCCCGGGCCGAACCCGACCCGCTGGCGGCCCACGAGGCAGAACTGCTCCAGCATCTCCACTCGGCCCACAGCGACCAGGTCCGCGGTCTGTGCACGCTGCTCGGGGACCGCTCGCAGCGCGCGTGCGACTTCCGCGACCGGGCCGTACCGGTGGCCCTGGACCGCTTCGGCCTGCGGGTGCGCTTCACCGACGACGCACACCGCTCCTTCGACGCCCGCTTCGACTTCCCGGAACCCGTCCGCGACGTCGTCGAACTCCGCCGCGCCATGCACACCCTCTTCGACGCGGCCGCGTCGGGATGAGACCGAGAGCCGCCTCTCGCCGGACGGGCGACCAGCCGGCCCGTCCGGCGACCGGGTGGCGGATCACAGGTAGAGCGCCCGGTTGACGGGGATGCCTTGCTCCTCGCAGCCGCGCTCGTAGTGGTCGATGAACCAGAAGACGTCGATCACCTCGGTCACCCGGTCCCGCTCGTCGAGGAACTCCACCGGCCCGTTCAGCCAGAAGACGGTCTTCATGCCCGCGTCGGAGACCAGGGTGTGGGTACGGCCCGGGCTTTCCCTGACGAAGTCGCCCGGCCGGCCGACCCAGTCGTACTCCAGGTACCGCCAGCTGCCGTCGAGCACGTAGCCCGAGACCGGGCCGCGATGTCGGTGGCGGCCCAGCGCTCCGCCGGCCTGCACCCACAGGACGTTGGCGGCCGAGCTGCCGCGGACGTCGAACGTCAGATGCTTGATCATCACCTGCGGGACGAAGGGAAGCCAGGGCGAGTCCGCCTCCGCGATGTGCCCTTCGGGCAGCGCGTACTGGTCCCGGCGCCGGTCGATCCGCGCTTCGATCGCGGCCAATCGGTCCGCGTCCGGATTCGAGCTGATCGTCATGGCGGAATCCTTCCCGTCGGTGCTGGGCCCTGAGCGGGCACGCCGGCACAGCCATGGTCGGCTCCCCTCGCCCCGGCACAACAGTCGCCTTCCGGACGGCCGGGGCAGCAACGCATCAGCCCGTCCGGCGTTCACGGACGACCGTGCCCCAGCAAAATCCAGCCCGTCCGGCGCTTGAGGACGGCCCCCGGCCACGAGCGACCCGTACCCGGCACGCAACCGCCCCGTCCACGCACCCGCGTTTACGGTTCCTCGCCGCGGAGCCGCCCCGCGTTTACGGTTCCTCGCCGCGCAAGCGGCCCCGCACGCGGTCCGTCACATCCGCGTAGCGCGCCTCGGCGCCATACCGCGTAGGCGCGTAATACCGCTTGCCGTGCACCTCGTCCGGTGCGTACTGCTGGGCGGCGATCCCGCCGGGCAGGTCGTGCGGGTACTGGTAGCCCTTGCCGTGCCCCAGTTTCTCGGCGCCCTTGTAGTGGCTGTCGCGCAGATGCGACGGCACGGGGCCCGCCAGTCCGGCCCGTACGTCCGCGAGGGCCGCGTCGATGGCCAGATAGGCCGCGTTGGACTTCGGGGCCAGCGCCAGCGCGATCGTGGCCTGGCTGAGCGTGATGCGGGCCTCCGGGAAGCCGATCAGCGCCACGGCCTGGGCCGCGGCCACCGCGGTCTGCAAGGCGGACGGGTCGGCCAGCCCGATGTCCTCGCTCGCCGAGATCATCAGCCGCCGCGCGATGAACCGCGGGTCCTCGCCCGCCTCGATCATCCGCGCGAGGTAGTGCAGCGCCGCGTCCACGTCGGAGCCCCGGATGGACTTGATCAGGGCGCTGGCGACGTCGTAGTGCTGGTCACCGGCCCGGTCGTACTTGACCGCGGCCCGGTCGACGGACTCCTCCAGCGTCTGGAGGGTGATCTCCTTCTCCCCCTTGGAGATGGCCGACCCGGCGCCCGCCTCCAGGGCCGTGAGCGCGCGGCGCGCGTCGCCGCCCGCGATGCGCAGCAGGTGCGCCTCGGTGTCCTCGGGCAGGGTGACCGCGCCCGCCAGCCCCCGCGCGTCCGTCAGCGCGCGCTTGAGCAGGCCGCGCAGGTCGTCATCGGTGAGCGGTTCGAGCGTCAGCAGGAGGGAGCGGGAGAGCAGCGGGGAGATCACCGAGAAGTACGGATTCTCGGTCGTCGCGGCGATCAGCGTGACCCAGCGGTTCTCGACGGCGGGCAGCAGGGAGTCCTGCTGGGCCTTGCTGAAGCGGTGGATCTCGTCGAGGAAGAGGACGGTCTCCTTGCCGTAGCCGCCGGAGGCGCGGCGCGCGCCGTCGATGACGGCGCGGACCTCCTTGACGCCTGCGGTGATCGCGGAGAGCTCCACGAAGCGCTTGTTCGTCGCCTGGCTGACCACGTAGGCGAGGGTGGTCTTGCCGATGCCGGGCGGGCCCCACAGGAAGACGGAGGACGGGCCCGCCGGGCCGCCGTTGCCCTCGCCGACCAGGCGGCGCAGCGGTGATCCGGGCTTGAGCAGATGCTGCTGGCCGACCACCTCGTCAAGGGTGCGCGGACGCATCCGTACGGCGAGGGGCGACCCCGTGGGGTCTTTCTCCTGGCGGTCTTCGGCAGCGGCGGTGAACAGGTCGGGCTCCACGCTCCAGAGCCTAGTTCACCGCACTGACAACGCCGCCGGGGAGCCGGTTCCCCGGCCGTCCGGCGGCGTCGTCCGAAGCCCGGACCGGCCTCAGATCAGCGAGCTCCAGTACGACCACCACTTGGTGAGGATCAGCAGCGCGATCACGCCGTACCAGAGCACCGGCACGACCCAGTGGAACTCCAGCACGGCCTTCCGCAGGCCGGCCGGCGCGGGGATGATCCCGTGCTTGAGGTTGTGCACGGTGGTGTACCAGAACATCAGGATGGTGACGCACCAGGTCAGCGTGCACCACAGGCACAGCGAGTTGATGACGTACAGCGACTGCGACATCAGCCACATGCAGAAGACGGAGCCGGCGAGGGTGCCGATGTTCAGGCCGATCCAGTACCAGGCGCGGTAGCGGGCCCCGGCCAGCAGGCCGACGCCGATCCCCATGACCACACCGAACGCGATCAGGCCGGCGACCGGGTTGGGGAAGCCGAAGACCTCGGCCTGCGGGCTCTGCATCACATTGCCGCAGGAGACGATCGGGCTCAGGCTGCAGGCCGGCTTGAAGTTCGGGTCCTTCAGCAGCTCGATCTTGTCCATGGTGATCACCCAGGACGCGAGCAGACCCAGGGCGCTGGTGACCACCAGCAGCCAGGCCAGCCCCCGCCCCGAGCCGGTCGGGCCGCCGCCGCGACCCGGGTGATCGTCGCCGGTGGACACGTCGTCAAGCGCTGTCGTGGTCATATCGCCGTTCCGTCGGTGCCGTGGGGAGTGAGCGGACGGCGCGTTCCAACTGGCGCGCGCCGGGCCATCATTCTGCCCCAACCGGACACGTGACCACCGTTCGATGCGCATAAAGACCCCCTTCCGAGCCACCGCGCACACAGCGCGGTGGACGGCCGGAAGGGGGCCTCTGCACGACGGCGGGCGCCTCGCAAGAGGCGGCCGGGGTCAGCCGATCCTGCGGCGGACCTCTTCGACGACCGAGTCCAGTGCGACCGGGGTCTGCTCGCCGCTCTCCAGGTCCTTGAGCTGGACGACGCCTTCGGCCAGATCCCGCTCACCGGCGACGACCGCGAGGCGGGCGCCCGAGCGGTTCGCCGACTTCATGGCGTTCTTCAGGCCCTTGCCGCCGTACGCGAAGTCGGTGGCGACCCCGGCCCGGCGCAGCTCGGTGACCGTGGCGAACAGGGTCCGCCGGGCCTCCTCGCCGAGCGGCACGGCGAAGACGGCCGTGCTCGCGGGCAGCTCCAGCTCGACACCCTCGGCCTCCAGGGCCAGCACCGTGCGGTCCACACCGAGCGCCCAGCCCACCGAGGGCAGCGCGGGGCCGCCGATCATCTCGGACAGGCCGTCGTAACGCCCGCCGCCGCCGACCGCGGACTGCGAGCCGAGGCCGTCGTGGACGAACTCGAAGGTGGTACGGGTGTAGTAGTCCAGCCCGCGCACCAGCTTCGGGTCGTCCTCGTAGGCGACGCCGGCCGCGGTCAGCAGCTCGCGCACCTGCTCGTGGTACGCCTTGCAGGCCTCGCACAGGTGGTCGCGCAGCAGCGGCGCTCCCACCAGCTGCTTCTGCACGTCGGGGCGCTTGTCGTCGAGCACCCGCAGCGGGTTGATCTCGGCGCGGCGGCGGGTGTCCTCGTCCAGGTCGAGCCCGTACAGGAACTCCTGGAGGGCCGCCCGGTAGACGGGGCGGCACTCCTTGTCGCCGAGCGAATTGAGCAGGATGCGGAAGTTCCGCAGGCCCAGCGACCGGTAGGCGTCGTTGGCCAGGATGATCAGCTCGGCGTCCAGCGCCGGGTCCTCGGCCCCGATGGCCTCGGCGCCGACCTGGGAGAAGTGGCGGTAGCGGCCCTTCTGCGGGCGCTCGTAGCGGTAGTACGAGCCGGAGTACCAGAGCTTGACGGGGAGGTTGCCCGCCTTGTGGAGGTTGGCCTCCAGAGCGGCGCGCAGTACGGAGGCGGTGCCTTCGGGGCGCAGCGCGAGCTGGTCGCCGCCCTTGGTCTCGAAGGCGTACATCTCCTTGGTCACGATGTCGGTGGACTCACCGACGCCGCGCGCGAACAGCTCGACGTTCTCGAAGCCGGGCGTCTCGATGTACCCGTACCCCGACCGCTTGAGCGGCCCGGAGATGGCCTCGCGCACCGCGAGGAAGACCGCGGACTGCGGCGGGATCAGGTCGTAGGTGCCCTTGGGGGCCTTGAAGGTGCTCACGAAGTTCTCGTCACATTCCTCGTCGCGGAGCCGGGCTGTGCGGTGCGCCGTCTCCGAGGCCGGCGGCCACCTCCCGCAGGAACGGGTTGGTGGCGCGCTCGCGGCCGATGGTGGTCTGGGGGCCGTGGCCGGACAGTACGACGGTCTCGTCCTGGAGGGGCAGGCACACCCGCTCCAGCGACCGCAGTATCTCGGCGTGGTCGCCGCCCGGCAGGTCGGTACGTCCGATGGAGCCGGCGAACAGCAGGTCGCCCGAGAAGAAGACCGGCGGAATGTCCGCCTGCTCGGGCATCCGGAAGGTCACCGACCCCTTGGTATGGCCCGGGGCGTGCGCGATGGAGAACTCCATCCCGGCCAGCTCCAGCCGCGCGCCGTCGGCCAGCTCCTTGACGTCGTCCGGCTCCCCCACGGTCAGTTCGCCCATGAGCTGCTGCCCGATGGAGCGGCCGAGGGCCTTCTCCGGGTCGCTCATCATGTAGCGGTCGGCGGGGTGGATCCAGGCGGGCACGTCGTGCGCGCCGCACACCGGGACGACCGAGGCGACGTGGTCGATGTGGCCGTGCGTGAGGACGACGGCGACGGGCTTGAGCCGATGCTTGTGCAGCGCTTCCTCGACGCCCTGGGCGGCCTGGTGGCCCGGGTCGATGATCACGCACTCCTCACCCGCGGCGGGGGCGACCAGGTAACAGTTGGTCCCCCAGGCCCCGGCGGGGAACCCGGCAATGAGCACGTTCGTCCTCAACATTCGACAGCGGCGGACGGATCACCGGCGGCGATCCGGAAGATTTCGGCTGTTGAAGAGCCTACCGGCGGGACTCCCGCCCCGGCGAACCCGTATACGGTACGGCCCACGGCAGACCTCAGCGCACACCTAGGAGACGACCGGTGGTCAGCAGCGATCAGCGGCGGCGGCAGCTCGCCCGCGAGAAGTACGAGCGCCAGCAGCAGCGGCGTGCCGCGGCCCGGCGCAAGCACAAGCGCCGCAACGTGATCGTCGCGGCGGCCGTGGCGGTCGCCCTGGCCGCGGGGGCGGCCGCGTACGCCTCGGTCGGGCTGGCGGGCGGCGGCGACACGACGGACGCCGCGGCGCCGAGCCCGAGCAAGCCCGCCGACCCGTGCGGCAAGCCGGCGCCGGGCGCGCCGTCCAAGGAGCAGTGGAAGAAGGAGCCGGCGATGTCCGTCGACACCTCGGCGGCGTACGCGATGAAGCTGCAGACGACCTGTGGCGACATCGGCATCAAGCTGGACGCCGCGAAGGCGCCGCACACCGTCAACTCGTTCAACTTCCTGGCGGGCGAGAAGTTCTTCGACCACAGCAAGTGCCACCGGCTGGTCGACCAGGGCATCTACGTCCTGCAGTGCGGCGATCCGACCGGCACGGGCGCGGGCACCCCCGGCTACACCATTCCGGACGAGAATCTGAAGGACCCGAGGCTCAAGGGCGACATCTACCCGGCGGGCACGGTCGCGATGGCCAACCGCTACGACGGAAAGAGCGACAAGACCCGTAACAGCGGCGGCAGCCAGTTCTTCCTGGTCTACCAGGACAGCAAGCTGCCCCCGAACTACACGCCCTTCGGGACCGTCACCGAGGGCATGGACGTCCTGAAGAAGATCGCGGCGGCGGGCTCCACCCCCGACCAGGCGACGGGCAACACCGCCCCCAACGCGACGGTGGTGATCGACCGGGCGACCGTCACCAAAACCTGACCCGGGTACGCCCCCGGGCACGCCGGAGGCGCCGCCGCGGTGGGCGAACCGCGAAATTTCGGTCGTGCTGGATGCGGACAGCCGGCCCGCCGGTCGCCTAGATTGGCGTTGTGTAGGGTGCCTGCTCCGACGGCTGCCACCCGCACCCGCAAGACACCCGTCGGACCGGCCGGGGCGCTGCCCCGCCGGACAGAAACTGTGGACGATGCCGGGGGGCGACGCGCTCTCGTCGGCATCATGTGGAGGAGGCGCTGTGAGCAGCGACCCATGGGGCCGCGTCGACGAGACGGGGACCGTGTACGTGCGTACCGCCGACGGCGAACAGGTCGTCGGATCGTGGCAGGCGGGAACTCCCGAAGAGGCCCTCGCCTACTTCGAGCGCAAGTATGAGGGCCTGGTCGTCGAGATCGGCCTCCTCGAACGGCGGGTCAGGACCACCGACCTGTCGGCCAAGGACGCGACGGCCGCGATCGACCATCTGCGGCAGCAGGTGGACGAGCACCACGCGGTGGGCGACCTGGAAGCGCTGCGCAAGCGGCTGGACCAGCTCGTCACCGATGTCGAGGCGCGCCGCGAGGAGCGCAAGGCGCAGAAGGCGCGGCAGAGCGACGAGGCCCGGCAGGCCAAGGAGAAGCTGGTCGCCGAGGCCGAGGAGCTGGCGGCCAGCGAGCAGTGGCGGTCGGCCGGCGAGCGGCTGCGGGCCCTGGTGGACACCTGGAAGGGGCTGCCGCGGCTGGACCGCAAGGCGGACGACGAGCTGTGGCACCGCTTCTCGCACGCCCGCTCGGCGTTCTCCAAGCGGCGCAAGGCGCACTTCGCGTCGCTGGACGCCCAGCGCGAGGAGGCCCGTAAGACCAAGGAGCGGCTGGTCTCGGAGGCCGAGGCGCTGTCCGGCTCGACGGACTGGGGGCCCACCGCGGCCCGTTACCGCGAGCTGATGGCGGACTGGAAGGCCGCGGGCCGCGCCCAGCGTGAGCACGAGGACGATCTGTGGAACCGCTTCCGCGGTGCCCAGGACGTCTTCTTCCAGGCGCGCAGCGAGGTGTTCGCCGAGCGCGACGCCGAGCAGCGGGAGAACCTGACGCGCAAGGAGGAGCTGGTCGTCGAGGCCGAGAAGCTGCTCCCGGTCTCGGACCTGAAGGCGGCGCGGGCCGCGTTCCGTTCGATCAACGAGCGGTGGGAGGCCATCGGCCACGTGCCGCGGGACGCCCGCCCGAAGATCGAGGGCCGGATGCACGCGGTCGAGCGCGCCATCCAGGAGTCCGAGGAAGCCGAGTGGCGCCGGACGAACCCGGAGGCGCGGGCGCGCGCGGCGGGTCTGACCGGGCAGCTCCAGGACGCGGTCGACAAGCTGCAGAAGCAGATCGACGCGGCCCGGGCGGCCGGCAACGACGCCAAGGCCGACAAGCTCGGCCGCGAGCTGGAGGGCCGCCAGGCGCTGCTGGACCAGGCGCTGAAGGGGCTGGAGGAGTTCGGCGGTAAGTAGGCCGCAGGGGGAGGGCCCCGGTACGGATGTCCGTACCGGGGCCCTTCCACGTGGTCGTCACGGCCTGCGGGCCGCGGTCACCGTGGCCGTCACGGCCGGCGTGCCGAGGTCACCCGGTACACGTCGTACACGCCCTCCACGCTCCGTACGGCCTTCAGGACGTGCCCAAGATGCTTCGGGTCGCCCATCTCGAAGGTGAAGCGGGAGGTAGCCACCCGGTCGCGGGACGTCTGGACGGCCGCGGACAGGATGTTGACGTGCTGGTCGGACAGGATGCGGGTGACGTCCGACAGCAGCCGGGACCGGTCCAGCGCCTCGACCTGGATGGCGACCAGGAACACCGAGGACTGGGTGGGCGCCCACTCGACGTCCAGGATGCGCTCCGGCTGCTTGGACAGCGAGTCGACGTTGACGCAGTCGGCGCGGTGCACCGAGACGCCGTTGCCGCGGGTGACGAAGCCGATGATCGGGTCGCCCGGCACCGGCGTACAGCAGCGGGCCAGCTTGACCCACACGTCGTCGACGCCCTTGACCACCACGCCCGGGTCGGCGCTGGAGCGCCGCTTGGAGCGCGGCCGGATCGGGGTGGACTCGGCGATGTCCTCGGTCGCCTCGTCCTGCCCGCCGAGCGCCTGGACCAGCTTCTGCACGACGCTCTGCGCCGTGACGTGGCCCTCGCCGATGGCGGCGTACAGGGACGAGATGTCCGGGTAGCGCATCTCGTGCGCGAGGGTGACCAGCGAGTCGCCGGTGAGGATGCGCTGGATCGGCAGGTTCTGTTTGCGCATCGCGCGGGCGATGGCGTCCTTGCCCTGCTCGATGGCCTCGTCGCGGCGTTCCTTGGAGAACCAGGCGCGGATCTTGTTGCGGGCGCGCGGCGACTTCACGAAGCCGAGCCAGTCCCGGGAGGGTCCGGCGCCGGGTGCCTTGGAGGTGAAGACCTCCACGAGGTCGCCGTTGTCGAGGGTCGATTCGAGCGGGACGAGCCGTCCGTTGACGCGGGCGCCTATGGTCCGGTGGCCGACCTCGGTGTGCACCGCGTAGGCGAAGTCCACGGGAGTGGCGCCGGCGGGCAGCGCTATGACGTCACCCTTCGGCGTGAAGACGAAGACCTCGTTGCGGGAGAGGTCGAAGCGCAGCGACTCCAGGAACTCGCCGGGGTCCTCGGTCTCCTTCTGCCAGTCCAGCAACTGGCGCAGCCACGCCATGTCGTTGACTGTGTCTTGACCGTCGGCCTTGTTCTTCGGTACGTCGGTCCGCACCTTGGACGCGCCGGCGACGGCCTCCTGCTTGTACTTCCAGTGCGCGGCGATGCCGTACTCCGCGCGCCGGTGCATGTCGAACGTACGGATCTGGAGCTCGACGGGCTTGCCGCTGGGACCGATCACCGTCGTGTGCAGCGACTGGTACATGTTGAACTTGGGCATCGCGATGTAGTCCTTGAACCGCCCCGGGACCGGGTTCCACCGGGCGTGGACGGTGCCGAGCGCCGCGTAGCAGTCGCGGACGGTGTCGACGAGGACGCGGATGCCCACCAGGTCGTAGATCTCGGCGAAGTCGCGGCCTCGCACGATCATCTTCTGGTAGACGCTGTAGTAGTGCTTGGGGCGCCCGGTGACGGTGGCCTTGATGCGCGCCGCCCGCAGGTCGGCCTGGACCTCGTCGGTCACTATGGCCAGGTACTCGTCGCGCTTGGGGGCGCGCTCGGCGACGAGCCGCACGATCTCGTCGTACATCTTGGGGTAGAGGATCGCGAAGGCGAGGTCCTCCAGCTCCCATTTGATGGTGTTCATGCCCAGGCGGTGCGCCAGCGGAGCGTAGATCTCCAGCGTCTCGCGGGCCTTCTTCTCCTGCTTCTCGCGCTTGAGGTAGCGCATGGTGCGCATGTTGTGCAGCCGGTCGGCCAGCTTGATCACCAGGACGCGCGGGTCCTTGGCCATCGCCACGACCATCTTGCGCACGGTCTCGGCCTGCGCGGCCTCGCCGAACTTGACCTTGTCCAGCTTGGTGACGCCGTCGACGAGCAGCGCGACCTGGTCGCCGAAGTCGCGGCGCAGGGTGTCCAGGCCGTACTCGGTGTCCTCGACGGTGTCGTGCAGCAGGCCCGCCATCAGGGTGGCGGGGTCCATGCCCAGCTCGGCGAGGATCGTGGTCACCGCGAGGGGGTGGGTGATGTACGGGTCGCCACTCTTGCGCTTCTGGCCGCGGTGCCAGCGCTCGGCGACCTGGTAGGCGCGTTCCACCTGCCGCAGGGTGGCGGTCTCGATCTTCGGGTCGTTGCTGCGCACGATCCGCAGCAGCGGTTCGAGGACCGGGTTGTACGGGCTCTGCCGCTGCACGCCCAGACGCGCCAGGCGGGCCCGTACCCGGTTGGAGGAGCCGGTGCGGCCGGTGTAGACGGGCGGCGTGGGCTTGGCGGCCGGAACGGGGGACGCGGCGGGCCGGACGGCGGGCGGCTGCGACCTGGGCACGCCGGAGCCCTCGCTGTTCTTCCGCGCACCCGAGTTCCGCTCACCCGAGGCAGCCGCGTCCGCGGGGCCGGGCTGGTCCGGATGGGCGGACTGCGACGCCCCCGGGCGGAGTCCGGGAGAAAGCGGCTGGGCCTCGTCTGGCAAGAGCACTCCTCAAGGGGGTACGGACCACAAGACCACGAACGGGTCGGGCTGCCATGGTATCGACCTCGGCGCTCCGGCTCTTCCGCGGCCGCCGGGTCCGTACATGACAGCAAAAGGGCATCCGGGTTTGTTCCGGATGCCCTTTTACTCGCTTTTTGCGGAACTCCGTGCGTACGGAGGTGGCGCGGCCACCGCCGTCCAGCCGTTCCGCAGGCCCGTCAGACCGTGATCAGCGACTCCAGCGGAGCGCCCTTCAGGCCCGGCTCCAGCCGCTGCCGCCCGGCCAGGAAGCCCAGCTCCATCAGCACCGCGACGCCCGCGACCTCGGCCCCGGCGCGGCGGACGAGCTGGAGCGACGCCTCGGCCGTACCGCCGGTGGCCAGCACGTCGTCGATCACCAGCACCCGGTCGCCGGGCGCGACGGCGTCCGCGTGCATCTCGATCTCGGCCGCGCCGTACTCCAGGTCGTACGCCTGGCGGAGCGTCGCGCCGGGCAGCTTGCCCGCCTTGCGTACGGGCACGAAGCCGATGCCGGCCCGTACGGCCACCGGAGCGGCCAGGATGAACCCGCGCGCCTCCAGGCCCACGACCTTGTCGGCCCCGTACCGCTCGCACAGCGCCACGAACGCGTCGGTCAGCGCGCCGAACGCGGCCGGGTCCGCCAGCAGCGGCGTGATGTCCTTGAACACCACGCCCGGCTTCGGGTAGTCCGGCACGTCCGCGATCCGGCTGAGCAGCAGCTCCCGCAGGCCGTCGGGGGCGCTCATCGGCGCTTGCCCGACGGGCGGCCGCGGCCGCGGTTGCGGGACGCGGGCTGGTTGCGCTGGCCGACCATGCTGCCGGCCGCGTCCTCGTCGGACTCCGCGTCCTGGGGCAGGTCCTCGTCCCCGGCGTCCTGCGCGGTCTCCTGCTGCTCGGGCGCGTCGGCCTTGGCGGCGGCCGCGGCGCGCTTCGCGCGCACCCGCTTGGCCAGCGCCTTCATCGCCGGGTCGCGCTCCTTGAAGTCGGCGACCAGCGGGGTCGCGATGAAGATCGAGGAGTACGCGCCGGCCGCGAGGCCGACGAACAGGGCGAGCGAGATGTCGTTGAGCATCCCGGCGCCGAGCACACCGCCACCGACGAAGAGCAGTCCGGCGACCGGCAGCAGCGCCACGACCGTGGTGTTGATGGAGCGCACCAGGGTCGAGTTGATACTGCGGTTGGCCAGTTCGCTGTAGGTGAAGCGGGTCTGCTTCCCGATGTCCTTCGACGCTTCCTTGAGGCTGTCGAAGACCACGACGGTGTCGTAGAGGGAGTAACCGAGGATCGTCAGCAGACCGATGACGGTGCCCGGGGTGACCTCGAAGCCGACCAGCGCGTACACGCCGACCGTGATCGTGAGGTCGTGGATCAGCGCGATCAGGGCCGCCAGCGCCATTCTCCACTCGAAGGCGATGGCGAGGTAGATCACCACCAGGATCATGAAGATCCCCAGGCCCAGCCAGGCCTTGTTGGCGATCTCCTCACCCCAGCTGGGGCCCACGAGCTGGGTGTTGATGTCCTTGACCGGGACGTCCAGGTCCTTGGCCAGGGCCTCCTGCACCGGCAGCGACTGCTGGGTGTCCAGCTCGCTGATCTGGATGCGCAGGCCGCCGTTGCCGAGCTTCTGGACGGTGGCCTGGTGGCCCTCCGCCGCGGCCTCGGCCTTGTGCTCCGCCTCCGTCGCGGAGACGGACGTCTTCGGAGTGGTGAAGACCGCGCCGCCGGAGAACTCGATGCCCATGTTCAGGCCGCGCACCGCCAGGCCGACGATGGCCGTGATGGTGATCAGGATCGAGATGCCGTACCAGATCTTCCGCTTGCCGATGAAGTCGTAACCGACCTCACCGCGGTAGAGCCGGGCGCCGATGTTGCCGAGCTTCGACATCTCACGCCTCCTTCGTCTCGATGGGGGCGGTGGTACGACGACGGCGCAGCGGCGGCTTGGCACCCAGGCGCTTGGGGTCCAGACCGGACCACGGGTGGCCGTTGGCGAAGAACTTGCGCCGGGCCAGCAGCGTCATCAGCGGCTTGGTGAAGAAGAAGACCACCACGACGTCGAGGAGGGTGGTCAGGCCCAGCGTGAACGCGAAGCCCTTCACCTTGCCGACGGTGACGATGAACAGCACGAACGCGGCCAGGAACGACACGAAGTCGGAGACCAGGATCGTGCGCCGGGCCCGCGGCCAGCCGCGCTCGACGGCCGGGCGCAGCGTGCGGCCCTCGCGGATCTCGTCCCGGATGCGTTCGAAGTAGACGATGAAGGAGTCGGCCGTGATGCCGATGGCAACGATGGCGCCGCACACGGCCGGCAGGTTCAGCGCGAAGCCGATGGCCGGGCCCAGCAGCGTCATGATCGCGTACGTGAGGATCGCGGAGACCGCGAGGCTCGCCAGCGCGACCAGCGCCAGACCGCGGTAGTAGGCGACCAGGTAGACGATGACCAGCGCGAGGCCGATGGCGCCCGCGATCAGGCCCGCCTGGAGCTGCTCGCCGCCGAGTGCCGCGGTGACCGTGGTCTCGTCGGCGATCTTGAAGGAGAGCGGCAGGGCGCCGTAGGACAGCATGTTCGCCAGGTCCTCGGCGGTCTGCTGGGTGAAGCCGCCGGAGATGGTGGCGCTGCCGCCGTTGAGCTGCTGGCTGACCCGTGGGTCGGAGACGACCGCGCCGTCCAGCACGATGGCGAACTGGTTCTGCGGCTGGGTCTTGGCGGCCAGCTTGCCGGTGATGTCGGCGAACTTCTTGCCGCCGGTGCCGGTGAAGTCCATCTGGACGATCCAGCCCTGGCCCTGCTGGCTGTCGAAGACCGCGGAGGCGTCCTTGACGTCGGTGCCCTCGACCGCGACCGGGCCCAGCACGTACTTCTGCGAGCCGTCGTCCTTGCAGGCCACGACCGGGTCGGTCGGCTTGACGCCGGCCGCCTTCTCACCGGCCTGCGCGCGCAGCTTGTCGGTGGAGCAGTCCAGGTCGGCGAGCTGCTTCTGCAGCGCGGCCGGGATCTCGTCGGCGCCGGTGGACGGCTGCGGGGTGTCCTTCGGCGCGGGCGTGCTGCTGCCGGACGCCTTCGGCGGGTCGGACGGGTCCTTCTTCAGCGCG
Source organism: Streptomyces monomycini (assembly GCF_022271435.1). Classification (GTDB taxonomy): domain Bacteria; phylum Actinomycetota; class Actinomycetes; order Streptomycetales; family Streptomycetaceae; genus Streptomyces; species Streptomyces monomycini. Next base: position 29,663 of record NZ_JAFIQY010000047.1, read on the forward strand.
CTGGTCACGGCGCGGCCCTGGGCCGTGGAGGTGGGCGTCGGCTTCGTGGAGGGCTTGTCGCCCTCCTTGCCGTCGTCCTTCCCGTCCTTCTTGCCGTCGTCACCCTTGCCGCTCGCGGAGGGGGTGGGGCTCGGGCTGGTCGACGGCGTCTTCGTACCGGCGGTGGTGGTCAGCACCGGCCGGAACCCGAGCTGAGCGGTGGTACCGACCTGCTGGCGGGCCTGTTTCGCGTCCGTCCCCTTGGGGATGTTGACGACGATGTGGTTGGTGCCCTGGGTCTGGACCTCGGCCTCGGACACACCGAGCCCGTTGACACGCCGCTCCATGATGCCCGCGGCGGTGTTCATGTTGGTCTCGTTGATCGCGTTGGGCTTGCCGGGCTGGTTACGGGCTTCCAGCGTGAAGCTCGTACCGCCGGCGAGGTCGATGCCCAGCCGGGGCGTCGAGGTGCCGGAGAGGAACATCCCGCCGACCAGCGCCACCATGGCGATCAAGATCAGGACCAGGGTGCGCCCCGGCCTTCCCTGGCCCCCAGGAGACCTGCGGCCCTTTTTCGGTGCTGCCACCTTCTCGTATCTCCCTGTCCAACCGCCCGGCTCGGTGCCTGCCGAGCGGCCACGAAGTGTAGTGGGGACGTGCCCCCGCCGGAGCCTAAACCGTCCCGGAACCGCGGTGCACCGCTCGAAGGGTGCTCCGCGGTTCCGTCGGGGCGGGGCTACTTCGCGTCGGCGCCGCCGTCCTTCTTCTCGACCTGGTCGGCCTTGTCGGCCTGCGCACCGCTCTTGGCGCCCTCGGCGGCCTCGGCACCGGCCGCGTCCTCGGCCTTCCCGGCGTCCTTCGTGTCGGCGGCGGGCTCGCTCTTGGCGAGGTCGGCCTTCGGCGACTTGTCCAGGTTCGCGGGCTTGCCGGCGGCGTCGGCCTGCTCGTCCGCGGCGGCCACGGCCGGGGTGCCCTCGGTCAGCGAGGAGGCGTCGTCCGGCACGACCGCGCCGTCCTTGCCCGCCTCGGCACCGTCGAGGATGCGGTTGTACTCCTCGTCCGGGAGGACCGCGCCGACCGCGTTCTTGGCGTAGAGGGCGTGCACGCCGGGGGCCACCTCCAGGAGGACGGTGTCGTCGTGGATCTCCTTGACGGTGGCATACATGCCCCCAATCGTCCGGACGCCGGTGCCGGGCTGCATATCGTCGCGCATCTGCGCGGCCGCCTGCTGCTTCTTCTTGGCGGACCGGGTCATCAGGAACATGGCCCCGATGAGGACGATGAAGGGGAGGAGAGTCACGATACTCACGGGACGAAAATCCTTCGCACGACCGCAAGTCCGCGGTCTGATATACGGGGGTGGGAATGCCGGACCATACGGTCGGCATCGGCGGAGTCTAAGCGAGTCCGCACCGGTGGAACAACGCCCAGCATGGCACCGCAGTTCCTGACCCGGCGAGTCCCCGCGCCGTCACGTCCCGAAGAGCCCCTGCTGTCCGGCTCCCCTCGCCTGCTGCTGAGGCGGTGTCAGGCCCATGTGGGTCCATGCGGCGGGGGTGGCGATCCGGCCACGGGGCGTACGGGCGAGCAGGCCCTCGCGTACGAGGAACGGCTCGGCGACCTCCTCGACGGTCTCACGTTCCTCCCCCACGGCGACCGCCAGGGTGGACAGGCCCACCGGCCCGCCGCCGAACAGTTTGAGCAGCGCGGTGAGGACCGCGCGGTCCAGGCGGTCGAGGCCGCGGGCGTCGACCTCGTAGACGTCCAGGGCCTGCGCCGCGGTCTCCCTGGTGATCACACCGTCCGCCTTGACCTGCGCGTAGTCGCGGACGCGGCGCAGCAGGCGGTTGGCGATGCGCGGGGTGCCGCGGGAGCGCCCGGCGATCTCCGCGGCGCCCTCGGCCTCTATGTGCACGTCGAGCAGCCCGGCGGAGCGGTGGATGACGCGCTCCAGTTCGCCGGGGGCGTAGAACTCCATGTGGCCGGTGAAGCCGAAGCGGTCGCGCAGCGGCGGGGGCAGCAGGCCGGCCCGGGTGGTGGCGCCGACCAGGGTGAAGGGCGGCAGCTCCAGGGGGATGGCGGTGGCGCCGGGGCCCTTGCCGACGATGACGTCGACGCGGAAGTCCTCCATGGCCATGTAGAGCATCTCCTCGGCGGGCCGGGACATCCGGTGGATCTCGTCGAGGAAGAGCACCTCGCCCTCCTGGAGCGAGGACAGGATCGCGGCCAGGTCGCCGGCGTGCTGGATGGCGGGGCCCGAGGTGATGCGGATCGGGGCGCCCATCTCGGCGGCGATGATCATGGAGAGGGTGGTCTTGCCGAGGCCGGGGGCGCCGGAGAGCAGGACGTGGTCGGCGGTGGCGCCCCGGGCGCGGGCCGCGCGCAGGACCAGGTCGAGCTGCTCGCGCACCCGCTCCTGGCCGACGAACTCCTCAAGGTCCTTGGGGCGCAGCGCGGCCTCGACCGCGGTGTCCTCGCCGTCCGCGTCGGACCCCACCAGCCGGTCGGGCCACTCGGCCGTGCCGCCCGGGGGCGGTCCGGCCGCGGTCTCGGTGGGCTCGTCCCAGTTCACTGCGTCCTGCCTCACGTGGTCGTACCGGCCGGGTCGGCCGGCTGCGCGTCGCGCTTCTTACGGGGGTGGCCTGCCGTACGGGCCCGGGCCGGGCGGCCGGGGACCGCTTCCCGCCGCACCGGGCTCACCGTGCCCGGTTCAGCGTCTGGAGGGCGGCCCTGAGCAGCTGCGACACCTGCGGTGTGCCGCCCTCGGCGACCGCCGCCTCGGCCTGCGGCGCGACCGCGGACACCGCCTCGTCGGCCTCCCGGGTCGCGTACCCGAGGCCGATCAGCGCGGCGTGCAGCTGGTTGCCCCACCCGGCCGTCACGGCACTGCCGACGCCCGCGCCGCCCGTACCGAGGGGTGCGCCGAGCCGGTCCTTCAGCTCCAGCAGGAGCTTCTGGGCGCCCTTCTTGCCGATGCCGGGCACGGCCGTGAGCGTCTTCTCGTCACCGTTGGCGACGGCGAGCCGCAGCGTGTCCGGGGAGTGCACCGCGAGCATGGCCTGGGCGAGCCGCGGCCCTACCCCGCCGGCGGTCTGCAGCAGTTCGAACGTCTGCCGCTCGTCGTCGTCGGCGAAGCCGTACAGGGTGAGCGAGTCCTCCCGTACGACGAGGGAGGTGGCCAGTTTGGCCTGCTGGCCGATGCGCAGCCCGGACAGGGTGCCCGGCGTGCACTGCACGGCCATGCCGATGCCGCCCACCTCCACGACGGCGGTGTCCGGGGCCAGGGCCGCGACCGGGCCGGAGACGAAGGCGATCATCGGGTGGTGCCCTTCTGGGGTGTCCCGGGCCGCGGCCCGGGTGCGCGTGCGGGAGTACGTCGGACGGGAGCGGGCGCGGGGCGGGTGCGGGCGGCCGCCTGCGCCTGCTGGAGCCGGTTGGCGGCGTGCGCCTGCTGGAGGCGGTTGACGGCGGGCGCGCGCCAGATGTGGCAGATGGCCAGCGCCAGCGCGTCGGCCGCGTCCGCCGGCTTGGGCGGGGCGTCCAGCCGCAGCAGCCGGGTGACCATCGCGCCGACCTGCGCCTTGTCGGCACGGCCCGACCCGGTCACGGCGGCCTTGACCTCACTGGGCGTGTGCAGCGCGACGGGCAGTCCGCGGCGCGCGGCGCACAGCATGGCGACCGCGCTGGCCTGGGCGGTGCCCATGACCGTACGGACGTTGTGCTGGCTGAAGACGCGCTCGACGGCGACGCAGTCGGGCCGCTGCTCGTCGAGCCACTCCTCGATACCGCGCTCGATGAGCACCAGGCGGTGCGCGATGTCCGCGTCGGCGGGCGTCCGTACGACGCCGACGCCGGCCATCGTCAGCGGGCGGCCCGCGACACCGTCGACCACACCGACACCGCAGCGTGTCAGCCCCGGGTCCACGCCCAGCACCTTCATCGCCGCTCCCCCACTTCTCCCCTTGGTCCAACCGTCTCCACGGGCCTCGACCCGCTGATCAGCACAGTATCCGCTGCCACTGACAACGCAGGACGGGCCGGCGGGGTGTGTCCCCGCCGGCCCGTCACCGCCGCAGCTGACCGCCGGTCAGGCGTCGACCTTCGCCATGACCTCGTCGGACACGTCGAAGTTGGCGAAGACGTTCTGCACGTCGTCGCTGTCCTCCAGCGCGTCGACCAGCTTGAAGATCTTGCGGGCGCCCTCTTCGTCCAGCTCGACCTGCATGGTCGGCACGAAGTTGGTGTCGGCCGAGTCGTAGTCGATGCCCTCCTTCTGGAGAGCGGTGCGGACCGCGACCAGGTCGGTGGCCTCGCTGAGCACCTCGAAGGACTCACCGAGGTCGTTGACCTCCTCGGCACCCGCGTCCAGGACCGCGCCGAGCACGTCGTCCTCGGACAGCTCGCCCTTGGGGACGATCACCACGCCCTTGCGGTGGAACAGGTACGAGACCGAGCCGGGGTCGGCCATCGAGCCGCCGTTGCGGGTCATGGCGACCCGGACGTCCGAGGCGGCGCGGTTGCGGTTGTCGGTGAGGCACTCGATGAGCACCGCGACACCGTTGGGGCCGTAACCCTCGTACATGATCGTCTCGTAGTCGGCGCCGCCCGCCTCAAGACCGGCGCCGCGCTTGACCGCGGAGTCGATGTTCTTGTTCGGTACCGAGCTCTTCTTCGCCTTCTGGATGGCGTCGAAGAGGGTCGGGTTGCCCTCGACGTCGGCGCCGCCGGTGCGCGCCGCGACCTCGATGTTCTTGATCAGCTTCGCGAAGAGCTTGCCGCGCTTGGCGTCGATCACGGCCTTCTTGTGCTTCGTCGTAGCCCATTTAGAGTGGCCGGACATCCGCCTGTCTCCTTCGCGTAACCAGGTTGAGAAACGAACGCCACAGATCCTACCGGGACGGGGTCGGGCCGCCGCACACACGGCGGCCGGCCCCCGGCACCACTACGCGCCGCGCACCATGTCGACGAAGTACGCGTGCACCCGATGATCACCGGTGAGCTCCGGATGGAAGGACGTGGCAAGGACGTTACCCTGCCGGACCGCCACCGTGTGCCCGCCGTACGACGCCAGCACCTCGACGGCGGCCCCCGTCGACTCCACCCAGGGCGCCCGGATGAAGACGCCCTGCACCGCGCCGCCCCCGATTCCGGCCATCTCGACCGCCGCCTCGAACGACTCGTTCTGCCGCCCGAAGGCGTTACGGCGCACGATCATGTCGATGCCGCCCAGCGTCTCCTGGTCGGCGCGGCCGTCCAGCAGCTTGTCGGCCAGCATGATCATGCCCGCGCAGGTCCCGTAAACCGGCTTGCCCGACCCGACGAACGCCCGTAGCGGCTCCAGCATCCCGAAGACCACCGCCAGCTTCGACATGGTCGTCGACTCGCCGCCCGGTATGACCAGACCGTCCAGATCATCCAGCTCTTCGGGCCGGCGCACCGGCCTGGCCAGGGCGTCCGCCGTGGCCAGCGCCGTCAGATGCTCGCGCACGTCGCCCTGGAGGGCCAGCACGCCGATGGTGGGGGTACTCATCCGTCCGTCGTTCTCCCGCTCGCCGTCTTCGCGCCCTCGGCGCCCGTCCGCCCGCTCACCAGCCGCGGTTGGCGTAGCGCTCCGCCTCGGGCAGGGTGTCGCAGTTGATGCCGACCATGGCCTCGCCCAGGTTGCGCGAGACGTCCGCGACGACCTTCGGGTCGTCGTAGAAGGTGGTGGCCTTGACGATGGCGGCAGCGCGCTTGGCCGGGTCGCCGGACTTGAAGATGCCGGACCCCACGAAGACACCCTCGGCACCGAGCTGGCGCATCAGCGCGGCGTCGGCCGGGGTCGCCACACCACCGGCGGAGAACAGCACGACCGGCAGCTTGCCCAGCTCGGCGACCTCCTTGACCAGCTCGTAAGGCGCGCGCAGCTCCTTCGCGGCGGCGAACAGCTCGTTGTTGTCACAGCCGCGCAGCTTGGCGATCTCGCCCTTGATCTGCCGCAGGTGACGCACCGCCTCGACGACGTTGCCGGTGCCGGCCTCGCCCTTCGAGCGGATCATGGCCGCGCCCTCGGCGATACGGCGCAGCGCCTCGCCCAGGTTGGTGGCACCGCACACGAACGGCGTGGTGAACGCCCACTTGTCGGAGTGGTTGACCTCGTCGGCCGGGGTCAGCACCTCGGACTCGTCGATGTAGTCGACGCCGAGGGACTGCAGCACCTGCGCCTCGACGAAGTGGCCGATCCGCGACTTGGCCATGACCGGGATGGAGACCGCCTCGATGATCCCGTCGATCATGTCCGGGTCGGACATCCGGGCCACCCCGCCGTCCTTGCGGATGTCCGCGGGCACCCGCTCCAGGGCCATCACCGCGACGGCACCGGCGTCCTCGGCGATCTTCGCTTCCTCCGGCGTGACGACATCCATGATCACGCCGCCCTTGAGCTGCTCGGCCATGCCGCGCTTGACGCGGGCGGTACCGGTCTCGGGGTTCCCGGCGGGAGCGGTGGCAGACGTGGCGTTCGGCGTGCTGGACACGGTAGACCTCACTAAGTGCGGGCGGATGGACTCCGCCGCCCACACAACCGTTTGCCCCGCGCGGCTGAAAAGGGCCAATCGGAAGGCAGTGGCTCGTCAGCGGCCGACCGCACGGTCGCCGAGCACCACCGGGGGCTCGTCGTCCATCTCGAAGGCCATCGGAAACGGCGCATGCCCCGCCAGCCGGAACCAGCGCACCACCCGGTGCCGGCGCACGGCACGGGCCGCGCGCACGGCGTCGTTGTGGAACCGCCGCGCCATCGGCACCCGGCGCACCGCCGCCGTCAGCTCGGTCACCGTCTGCTCACCACCGGGCGCCTCCCGCACGGCGTCGAGCTGCCCCTCGTCGTCGAAGACCGCACGCAACGCCTGGCTCAGCCCGCTCTCGGCAACCTCCCGCTGCTCCTCGGCCGCCTGCCGCGCCTCGTGCGCCACCTCGTAGAGCACGATCGACGCGGCCGGATCGAGAATCCCGGACGTCCCCAGCTCCTGAGCCACCGAAGCCCGCCGCAGCAGCTGCGCGTCCAGCGCCGCGCGGGCGGCATCGATACGGGCATGCAAACGGTCCAGCCGCCCCGCGGTCCAGCTCAGGTAGACGCCGATGACGACGAGCACGGCCGCGATCCAGATCAAAGTGGTCACGCCGGGTCACAGTACCGGCCGCCACGCCTCCCTACACGGGTGGCTCCGGCGTGCGTGGGTGGGCCTGGTGGGTGCGCGCGTTGTGCGCGATGGGGCCGGTGGTGGGGGCGCGCGTCTTGCGCGATAGGCCCGGTGGTGGGGGCTCGGGGCCCCGCAGGGGTCACTCTCCCCCAGCCTTCGGCCGGGGGTGCCCCCACGGCACCGTGCACGTCACCCAGGGTGTCTTGGTGAACCGGGGGCTCCCGGCTGCCTGCGGGGAGCCCCCTACGTGACCCCGAGCCCTGGCCGTCCGGCGACTATTCCGTGCGATCGGGCTGGGCACTTCACAAACCAAACCAAACCAAGCTAGGCCAATCCCGAGCCCATGGCATACGGCCAGGCCAGCACAGCCGCCTTACCGCCATCCACCCCGTGCGCCTCACCCCCAGGAGGGCGGGCACCCGGGTGATCGAAAAACTCCCCCCACCGACCCAGCCTCGCCGAACCGGCCGGAGGGGGCGCGTAGGGGGCCATCCCCGCAGGCAGCCGGGAGCCCTCGTTCACCAACCAACCCTGGGCGACGTACACGGTGCCGAGGAGTTGGCCCCCTGCGCGCCCCCGCCCCCACCACCCAAGCAATGCGAGCCGTGCGTCAGCACAACCCCCGCGCGAAGCGCGAAAGACCCCCGCCGCCGGGGCGCGCCATATCCGAAAACCGAGCGCGCAGCGCGATTCAGTCCCGCGCCAACCCCCACCGCGCCCGCAACCCCGTCCGCTCATCCGTAGCCACCATCGCCGCCCCCGCGGTAACCGTCTCGTACACGGCGAGAATGTCCGCCCCGACCGTCGACCAGTCGAACCGCCGCACATGCCGGCTGCCACGTTCCCGCAGCTCCGCAAGCCGCTCGGGGTCACCCAGGAGGCGTACAGCCGCAGCGGCGAGCGCCTCCGCGTCCTCGTTGGCGAAGAGCTCGCCCGCCTCGCCCTGGTCCAGCACCTGGGCGAACGCGTCGAGGTCGCTGGCCAGGACCGGCGCCCCGGCGGACATCGCCTCGACGAGGATGATGCCGAACGACTCACCACCGGTGTTGGGCGCGACGTACAGATCCACGCTGCGCAGCAGCCTCGCCTTGTCCTCGTCGCTGACCATGCCGAGGAACTCCACCCGCGAGCGCAGGTCGGCGGGCAGTTCCGCGACGGCTTCCTCCTCGTCGCCGCGGCCCGCGACCAGGAGCCGGGCGTCGGGTACGGCGGCGAGGATGTCCGGCAGGGCCCGCATCAGGACGGGCAGACCCTTGCGGGGTTCGTCGATGCGGCCTATGAAGCCGATCGTCCGGCCCTGCCACTCCTCCTTCGGCGCGGCGTCGGCGAAGAAGTCGACGTCGACGCCGTTGGGGATGACGACCGCGTCCCCGCCGAGGTGTTCGACCAGGGTGCGCCGGGCGTACTCGCTGACCGCGATCCGTGCGCTGATCTTCTCCAGCGCGGGCTGCAGGATCGGGTACGCCGCGATCATGACGCGGGAGCGCGGGTTGGAGGTGTGGAAGGTCGCCACGATCGGGCCCTGCGCCGCCCAGCAGGCGAGCAGCCCGACGGACGGGGTGCCGGGTTCGTGGATGTGGATGACGTCGAAGGCGCCGTCGTGCAGCCAGCGGCGGACGCGGGCCGCCGACAGGAAGCCGAAGTTGAGCCGGGCAACCGAACCGTTGTACGGCACGGGGACGGCACGTCCGGCGGAGACGACGTACGCCGGCAGTGGTGTCTCGTCGTCCGCCGGTGCGAGTACGGACACCTCATGGCCCAGCCGGATCAGGTGCTCGGCGAGGTCGCGGACGTGGAACTGGACGCCGCCCGGGACGTCCCACGAGTACGGGCAGACGATGCCGATCCTCAAGACCGCTCCGTCCGCCGGGCGTCGGCGCGCGCCCCATCGACACGCGCGCCATCGGTAGGCGCGCCGTCGGTACCCGCCCCATCGGCACCCACCACCTCCGCGCCCCCCGGGCGCTCCGCCCCCCGTGGTTCCAGGTCACCGAGCCACAGACGTTGCAGCATGTGCCAGTCCTCCGGGTGGTCGGCGATGCCGGAGGCGAAGGCGTCGGCCATCTCCTGCGTCATCGTGGCGGCCTTCTCGGCGCGGGTGCCGGTCTGCGGCACCTCGATTTCCGGGTGCACCCGCCCGCGCATGACGGAGCTTTCGTCGTACCACAGGGTGACCGGCAGGAGCATCGCCCCGGTCTGCACCGCGAGCATCGCGGGCCCGGCCGGCATCTTGGCCGCCTCGCCGAAGAATTTCACCTCGATGCCGGAGGCGGACAGGTCCCGGTCGGCGACGAGGCAGACCAGGCCGCCGGCCCGCAGCCGCCGGGCGAGGATGCCGAACGCGGCGCCGCCGGTGTGCGGCAGCACCTCCATGCCCAGGCCCTCGCGGTAGGCGACGAACCGGTCGTAGAGCGATTCGGGCTTGAGGCGTTCGGCGACGGTGGTGAAGGGCACGCCCAGTTTGGTGGTGACCCAGGCGCCCGCGAGGTCGTAGTTGCCCATGTGCGGCAGGGCGAGGACCACGCCGCGGCCGCTCTTGAGGCCCTCTTCCAGGTGGTGCACGTCGGCCGGCGCGAAGCCGCCCCTTATGCGCTCCTTGCTCCAGGCGGGCAGCCGGAAGGATTCCATCCAGTAGCGCAGGTAGGACCGCATCCCGGCCCGGGACAGCTGCGCGAGGCGCTGCGGCGTGGCGTCCGGGACGACGCGCGCGAGGTTGGTCTCCAGGCGCAGGACCCCCTTGCCGCGGCGTTTCCAGACCGCGTCGGCGATCCGGCGTCCCAGGGCCTTCGCGGCCGGTTCGGGCAGTCTCTTCACCGCGCTCCACCCCAGGGCGTACGCCCCGTCGGTCAGCTTCTCGCGGTCGATGGTCGGGCGCTTCACGCGCTGTTCCCCCCTTGTGCGACGGCGTCGGCCTCGGCGGACTCCCGGCGTACGGTCACCACGCGCTGGGCGAGGGTGACCGCGCTGCCGACGGCGACCACCCACAGGGCGACCGGCAGCAGGTACTGGACACCGGGGACGCCGAAGGCGTGCAGTCCGGCGAGGCCGGCGGCGACCAGCGTGATGACGAGCCGCTCGGCCCGTTCCACCAGTCCGTTGACGTTCACCGGCAGCCCGATGCTCTCGCCCCTGGCCTTGGTGTACGAGACCACCTGGCCGCTGGCCAGGCAGAAGATCGCCACCGCGCAGAGCCAGAGGCTGTCGCCGGCCCCGGCGTACCAGAGCGCCAGCCCGCCGAAGATCGCCGAGTCGGCGACCCGGTCGAGCGTGGAGTCGAGGAAGGCCCCCCAGCGGCTGGAGCGGCCCAGTTGCCGGGCCATGTTGCCGTCCACCAGGTCCGAGAACACGAACAGCGTGATGACGATCGTGCCCCAGAAGAACTCGCCGAGCGGGAAGAAGACCAGGGCACCCGCCACCACACCCCCCGTGCCGACGAGGGTGACCGCGTCCGGGCTGACCCCGAGACGGATGAGCAGGGCGGCGAATGGCGTGAGGACACGCGTGAAGAAAGCACGCGCGTACGTGTTCAGCATGGCCTTCCCGGAGGTCGATACGGGCCGCGCGGTCAATGGGGCCACCGGCTGGCCCATCGTAGCCAGGCGGCACCCGCGTACCGCGAACGCACCACGGCCCGGGGCACGACCTGTGACCGGCCAAGACGTGCGCGCAGCAGCTGTCACAGCGTCGCGGGCCCGCGCCGGCGGGGCGGACCGCAAGATCCCTGATCGTCCCTTGTGCGATGTATGGACGTGCCATGACCAGGGTGGAAAGCTCGAACCACCGCAAAGTGTCGACCGGGAGGCGAGACACATGGGCGAGAAGACGAGGACACATCCGGGAGCCGCCGGCAGGGCGACATCGGCCGGCCGGCCCACGTCCCTGAGGAATGTGGTGCTGGTCGGCCACAGTGGTGCGGGGAAGACGACGCTGGTGGAGGCGCTGGCGCTGGCGACCGGCGCGGTCAACCGGGCGGGCCGGGTCGAGGACGGCGGCTGCCTGTCGGACTACGACGAGATCGAACACCGGCAGCAGCGGTCGGTGCAGCTCTCCCTGGTTCCCGTCGACTACGGCGGAATCAAGATCAACGTATTGGACACACCCGGGTACGCCGACTTCGTCGGAGAGCTGAGGGCCGGTCTGCGGGCAGCGGACGCGGCCCTCTTCGTCGTTTCGGCGGCGGACGGCGTGGACGGCGCGACCCGTATGGTCTGGGACGAGTGCGCCGCGGTCCGAATGCCGCGCGCGCTGGTCATCACGCACCTGGAGGCGGCGCGCGCCGACTTCGACCAGATGACGCGGCTGTGCGGCGCTGCCCTGGGCGGCGACGACCCCGACGCCGTCCTCCCCCTGTACCTGCCGCTGTACGGCACGGCGGGCGCCGACGGCCACGCGCCGGTGCACGGCCTGATCGGCCTGCTCACCCAGCGGGTCTTCGACTACTCCTCCGGCGAACGCGTCGAGCGCGCGCCGGAGGCCGACGAGCTGCCGCTGATCGAGGAGGCCCGCAACCGGCTGATCGAGGGCATCATCGCCGAGAGCGAGGACGAGTCCCTCATGGACCGCTACCTCGCGGGCGAGGACATCGACGTGAAGACGCTCGTCGGCGACCTGGAGACGGCGGTGGCCCGCGGCACCTTCCACCCGGTGCTGGCCGCCGCTCCGGCCGCGGAGGGCGCCCGGCAGGGTCTCGGCACCGTCGAGCTGCTGGATCTGATCGCCCGCGGCTTCCCCACCCCCGCCGAACGCGAGGCGCCCGCCGTCACCACCCCCGACGGCAAGCCGCGTCCGCCGCTGACCTGCGATCCGGCGGGCCCGCTGGTCGCCGAGGTGGTCAAGACCTCCTCCGACCCGTACGTCGGCCGGCTCTCGCTGGTCCGGGTCTTCTCGGGCACGCTGCGTCCGGACGAGACGGTGCACGTGTCCGGGCACGGCCTGGAGGACCGCGGCCACGAGGACCACGACGTGGACGAGCGGATCGGCGCCCTGTCCGCCCCGTTCGGCAAGGTCCAGCGCTCCCTGTCGCAGGCGATCGCCGGCGATCTGGCCTGTGTGGCGAAGCTGACCCGCGCCGAGACCGGAGACACACTTTCCGACAAGGACGCGCCGCTCCTGATGGAGCCGTGGACGATGCCGGACCCGCTGCTGCCGGTGGCCATCCAGGCGCACAGCAAGGCGGACGAGGACAAGCTCTCCCAGGGCCTGTCCCGGCTGGTCGCCGAGGATCCGACGATGCGCCTGGAGCACAATCAGGGCACCCACCAGGTGGTGCTGTGGTGCCTGGGCGAGGCGCACGTCGACGTGGCCCTGGAGCGGCTGCGGTCCCGGTACGGCGTGCAGGTCGACACCGTGCCGTACAAGGTCTCGCTGCGGGAGACCTTCGGCGGCAAGGCGGCCGGACGCGGGCGGCATGTGAAGCAGTCCGGCGGGCACGGCCAGTACGCGATCTGCGAGATCGAGGTGGAGCCGCTGCCCGGCGGCAGCGGTATCGAGTTCGTGGACAAGGTCGTGGGCGGCGCGGTGCCCCGGCAGTTCATCCCGTCCGTGGAGAAGGGCGTACGGGCGCAGGCGGCGCGCGGTGTCGCGGCCGGGTATCCGCTGGTCGACATCCGGGTCACGCTGCTGGACGGCAAGGCGCACTCGGTGGACTCCTCCGACGCCGCGTTCCAGACGGCGGGTTCGCTGGCGCTGCGCGAGGCCGCCGGGGACGCCCGTATCCATCTGCTGGAGCCGGTGGCCGAGGTGACCGTACTGGTTCCGGACGATTTCGTCGGGGCGGTGATGAGCGATCTGTCCGGGCGGCGCGGCCGGGTGGTGGGCACCGATCAGGCCGGGCACGGACGCACGCTCGTACGGGCCGAGGTGCCGGAGATCGAGATCAGCCGGTACGCCGTGGACCTGCGCTCCCTCTCGCACGGCACCGGCCGTTTCCACCGGTCCTACACGCGGCACGAGCCGATGCCGCCGCAGCTCGCCGCGAAGCTCCGCGAACAGGAGGAGAACGGCTCGTGAGAGCCCGCACACCGGCTCCGCCGCACGTCACGTCGTCGGCCGTCCGCCTCGGCACCTCCGGGGTGGACGGCGGCGGTACGCTGTGACCGCAGCTCAGAAGGTGTGCGACCGACGGTAGTTGGGAAGAAGGCCGCAGCAGCGAATGCGTGCGGGCGATGGGGGCGGTAGTGGCAGCAGACGGCTTCGACTTCAGTCCCGGGGCGCAGGTCCCGTTGTCCGGCGGTGCCGGACAGACCGCGGCCACCCAGGCGTTGGCCTCGGCGGCGTACCGGGACAATCCGCTCGCCGACATCTCCAAGGCCGACTCCGCCACCGCGAAGTCGACGATCAAGCCACCCAAACTCTCCCTGTTCGAGCCGAATCTGGGCGAGGCGTTCTCCCGCGCGCTCCAGCTGCGGATGCTCGGCGGTGCCCGCGGCGCGCTCATCCAGTCCTTCGGCATCGAACCGCAGACGGTCGTCGAGCACTGTCTGGCGGCCATCCGCATCCGCAAGATCCGCGATGTGAAGCTGACCGTTCTGATGCTGGGTTTCGGGCTGCTCTTCCTGCCCGGCGTGCTGCTGTGGCTGGGCGCGTTCCAGCTCAAGAAGCTGCTGTCGAGGGCGCAGGGCACCGGCACCTCGGCGCTCGGTGTGGCGCTGATGCTCGCCGTCGGCGCCATCGCGGTGCTCTTCCTGGTGAAGCTGCCGTTCACCGGTTTCTGGTCGGTGTATCTGCGCGCCATGGTGGTGGTGCCGGTGATCGGCTGGTGGTGGGCGAAGCGGATCAGTGAGGCCACCGCGAAAGACCTGCGGGAGGCGTGGAAGGGTCTGCTCGAAGGCGGTGGTGTGGGCGCCAAGATCCCCGAGGCGGTGCCCAAGGACCCGAACGAGACCGCCGCCGAGCAGATGCGCCAGAGCCTGGCGAAGCTCACCGCCGAACAGCACAGCAACGTCGCCTTCTACGCGGGCCCCAACGGCATACTCGGCATGGGCACCCGCTGGGGCAGCTGGCAGATGGCCGAGGAGCTGCGCCCCGCCGTCGAGGGCGGCGAGATCAACCCCTTCCGCAGCTACGACGTGATCCGTGTCATCCACGACCGGCTGCGTCTGCTGGAGCGCAGTCCACTGCACACCGGCGGCTTCAAGGACGCCCCCTCCGTACGTCACTGGGTCGTGGTGCCGGTCGGCGAGAAGGCCGGTTCCGTCTCCCGTCCCGAGGGCACCGAGGTGGAGGCGTTCCAGGTCCGCCACCACGAGATAGAGCGGATCTGCAACGAGCAGCAGTTCGGCAGCGGCAGCCGGCACTACCTCGGCGTGCAGTTCGTGCTGTGGGACGGCCAGCTGGTGATAACCCTGCTGATCACGGTCACCGTGCTGCACGAGACGCTGCGGGTGGAGGTCACCGGCCACGCCCTCGGTCCGGTGAACCCGCTGTTCACCTCCAAGCCCGCGCCGAAGAGCAAGAGCGTCTCCAAGACGGTGAAGTTCTGGGAGACCAAGTCCGTGAGCCTGCCGCTGGTCGACGCGAGCGAGGTGGTGCGGCTCGCCGCCCGCGCCCCGCTGACGTGGTTCCCCGGCTTCCTGGAGTTCCTGGGCGGGAAGCTGACCCTGCCGGAGCCGTTCGGCCTGCGGCACGCCTGGGCCGACAAGCCGTGGCGGCACCGCTTCATGGCCGACGACGCGCTGCGGGCGGCGACCCCGGTGCTGCGCGTGGTGCACTCCGCCGCCCTGAGCGTGCTGAAGGACAACGGTGTGGACATCTCGCGCTTCGACAGCCGTTCGCTGGTGCTGAGCGGCCAGGTGCAGGCCGCGGAGCCGCGGAAGGCCGACGAGTACAACGCGTAGCCGCTCGTCGCGGCGGTCGGCCGAAGGCCCTGGACCACCGGCCTGGCGGCCGGAAATCCCGGATCGGGGCGCTCGTGAATGCCGTCGGGCCCGCACCGTCGCGGCCGCGCACCGTCGCGGCGTGATCTTTTGTCGGAGTGGCGCCGGGCCGTAGGCAGGCCCGCGGTCTCGCCGGGCCCGCCGGCCGTGGAACCCGCTACCGGAAGATCCCCGTATGCCCCAGCGAGTACCGCCCCGGCTGCGGGTAGACCGCCAGGCCGTGCGGCCCCTCACCCACCGGGATCTTGGCGAGGGTCTTCCCGGTCCTGGTGTCCATCGCGTAGACCTCGGAGTTGTAGCGGCCGGACAGCCACAGCACGTTGCCGTCGGCGGACACCCCGCCCATGTCGGGGCTGCCGCCGCCGGGGATGTGCCACTTGTCCACGAGCTTGCCGCTCTTGAAGTCGAGCAGGGACACGGAGCCCTCACCCCGGTTGGAGATGTACATCTTCCGGGAGTCGCGGCTGACGTAGAGGCCGTGGGTGCCCTTGCCGGTGGGCATCAGCTTCGGCTGTTCGAACGTGTCGCCGTCCAGCACCCACATGCCGTCGGCCATCATGTCCGCGACGTACCAGGTCTTCCCGTCCGGTGACATCTTCACGTCCTGCGGCATGGCGCCCCGGAACGGCAGTTTCTGCTGTCCGACGACCTTCATCCGCTCGGTGTCGACCTTCAGCAGTTCACCGGAGAACTCGCAGGAGACGATGAAGTACTTCCCGTCCACCGAGAAGTCCGCGTGGTTGACGCCCGCGCAGCTGACCGGGACGGTCTTGCGCACCTCCATCGTCTTCGGGTCCCGGAAGACCAGCTCCTTGTCCATGGAGGCCATCACGACGGCGTACTTGCCGTTCGGCGTGAAGTAGAGGTTGTACGGGTCGTGCACGTCCACCGGCCGGCCGGACCTGCCGGTCGCCGGGTCGATCGGCGTCAGGTCGTGGCCGCGGTTGTTGTTCACCCACAGCGTCTTCATGTCCCACGACGGGACGACGTGCTGCGGCTGCACGCCGACCGGGATGGTCTCGATGACCTTGTACGTCTTGGGGTCGATGACGCTGACCGTGTCGGAGCCGGTGTTGGGCACGTACACGCGCGAGGGGAAGTTCTTGACCTGCGGTGCGAGCTTGTTCGGGCGGTCGGCCGCGTACACGTCGTGCTCGTCCAGCGGCGGCGGCATGCCCGGCAGCAGCGACTTGGCGGCCTGCGCGGGCGAGGCCGGGGTCGACGCCCCGGGGCTGCTGCCGTCGGCCTCCGGCCCGCTGCCGCCGCCGCACCCCGCCGCCGTCAGTGCGCAGGCGACGGCCAGCAGCGCGGCCCGCCGGCCGGTACGGGGACGTTTCCGATCTTGGGTGGGGGTCCGGTCAGCCATCAGGTCACAAGCTCCGTTGTCGTCACCGCGCGCAGTCCGCGCCGGTGCAGGCCGTCGAGGATCGGGGGCAGCGCGGCAACCGTGCCGGCGTGCCCGAGGTGGAGGCTCACGATGGACCCCGCGCGGGCCCGGTCCAGCACGGTGCGCTGGACGGCGGGGGCGCCGGGGTCGTCCGCGTCGAGGGAGTCGACGTCGTAGGAGAGGACGTGCGGATAGCCGGCCTTACGGGCCAGCCGGGTCACCAGGGCGGTGGCGTACTGCGTACGGGAGGGGCGGAACCAGCTGCCGATCGTGCCGGTCAGTCTCCGCAGCCGTTCGGCGCACCCGCTGATCTCGGCGTACGCCTCGTCCGCCGGGAGGGCGCAGATGTCGAGGTGGCGCTGGGTGTGATTGCCCAGTTCGTGGCCGCCGTCGAGGATGCGGCGGGCCATCAGCGGCTGCTCGTCGAGCCAGCTGCCGACGGCCAGTACGGTCACCCGGGCGCCGGCCCGCTCGGCCTCGCCGAGGAGCGCGGTGGCCGTCTTCGCGTCGCCCTGGCCGTGGAAGGTGAGGGCGACCGCGTCGCCGCGCTGCGGGCCGTGCTGGATCTGTACGGGCAGGCCGGGCGCGCGGGTCGGCGGGCGGGCCCTCCGGGCGGCGCCCGAGGCGGCCGTCCCCGAGGGGTGCGCCCCGGGGCCCGGTGGGCCGGTCCCGCCCGGTGGCGGGGAGCCGGAGGCCCGTACGGACGCGGTGTCCGTACGAGCTGTCGCGCACCCCGGCGCGAGCGCACCGGCGGCCGCGGCCGTGGCGGTGCGCAGCACGGAGCGACGAGGCAGGGAAGTCACCTCACCATTAGAGGGCAACCCGTCCGCATTTGTCGCTTTGTCGGATTTATCGCAGCGCGTGTCCCGGCCGTCGCTGCGACGTTCGGGCTACTGCGGCCAGGCGTCGGCCAGCATCTTGCGGGTGTCGGCCAGCAGCTGCGGCAGCACCTTCGTCTGGCCCACGACGGGCATGAAGTTGGTGTCGCCGCCCCAGCGCGGTACGACGTGCTGGTGCAGGTGGGCGGCGATACCGGCGCCGGCCACGGCACCCTGGTTGAGGCCGATGTTGAAGCCGTGGGCGCCGGAGGCGGCGCGCAGCGTGGTCATCGCCCGCTTGGTGAACTCGGCCAGCTCCAGGGTCTCGGCCCGGTCCAGCTCGGTGTAGTCGGCCACGTGGCGGTACGGGACCGACATCAGGTGGCCGCCGTTGTACGGGTAGAGGTTGAGCACCGCGTACACGTGCTCGCCGCGGGCGATCACCAGCCCGTCCTCGTCCGACTTGGCCGGAATCGTGCAGAAGGGGCAGCCGTCCTCGGCGCCCGGTCCGGACGGTTTGTTCTCCCCCTGGATGTACGCCATCCGGTGGGGCGTCCACAGTCGCTGGAAGGCGTCCTGTGTCCCGACTCCGATCTGCTGCTCCGGCTCACTCGTCATGCGGGCCAGCATATTCCCCGGTCGCGCGGGCATGCGGCGAGGGGCGGCCCCGGGCTCCGGGACCGCCCCTCACTCAGAGCCGGGACCTCACACCTGGACCCGGCGCTCCACCGCGTCCAGGATCTCGGCGATCGCCTGCGCCTTCGGGATGCCGTTCTTCTGCGACCCGTCGCGGTAGCGGAAGGACACCGCGCCGTTGGCCACGTCCTCGTCACCCGCGATGATCATGTACGGCACCTTGCTGCGCTGCGCGTTCCTAATCTTCTTCTGCATCCGGTCCGAGGAGGCGTCCACCTCGACCCGGAGGCCCTTCTTCTTGGCCTCGGCCGCGAACTCCTGGAGGTACGGGACGTGGTCGTCGCCGATCGGGATGCCGGTCGCCTGCACGGGGGCCAGCCAGACCGGGAACGCGCCCGCGTAGTGCTCCAGCAGCACCGCGAAGAACCGCTCGATGGAGCCGAAGAGGGCTCGGTGGATCATCACCGGGCGCTGCTTGGAGCCGTCCGGCGCGGTGTACTCCAGGTCGAAGCGCTCCGGCAGGTTGAAGTCCAGCTGGACGGTCGACATCTGCCAGGTGCGGCCGATGGCGTCCTTGGTCTGCACCGAAATCTTCGGACCGTAGAACGCGGCGCCGCCCGGGTCCGGGACCAGCGGCAGGCCCTGCTTCTCGGCGACCTTGCGCAGCGTCTCGGTGGCCTCTTCCCAGACCTCGTCCGAGCCGACGAACTTCTCCGGGTCCTTGGTGGACAGCTCCAGGTAGAAGTCGGTCAGGCCGTAGTCGCGCAGCAGGTCCAGGACGAAGGTGAGCGTGGCGTCCAGCTCGTCCGCCATCTGCTCCTTGGTGCAGTAGATGTGCGCGTCGTCCTGGGTGAAGCCGCGGGCGCGGGTCAGGCCGTGCACCACACCGGACTTCTCGTACCGGTACACGGTCCCGAACTCGAACAGACGCAGCGGCAGTTCGCGGTACGAGCGGCCGCGCGCGTCGAAGACCAGGTTGTGCATCGGGCAGTTCATGGGCTTGAGGTAGTAGTCCACGCCCTCGTCGAGCTGCATGGGCGGGTACATGCCGTCGGCGTACCAGTCCAGGTGCCCCGACTTCTCGAAGAGCTTCCCCTTGGTGGCGTGCGGGGTGTAGACGAACTCGTAGTCCGCCTCCTCGTGACGCCGCCGCGAGTAGTCCTCCATGACCCGGCGGATGATGCCGCCCTTGGGGTGGAAGACCGCCAGACCCGAACCGATGTCCTCCGGGATGGAGAACAGGTCCAGCTCAGCGCCCAGCTTGCGGTGGTCGCGCTTCTCGGCCTCGGCGAGGAACTCCAGGTACGCCTTCAGCTCGTCCTTGGTCGGCCACGCGGTGCCGTAGATGCGCTGGAGCTGCTTGTTCTTCTCGCTGCCGCGCCAGTACGCGGCGGCCGAGCGCATCAGCTTGAAGGCCGGGATGACCCGGGTGCTGGGCAGGTGCGGGCCGCGGCACAGGTCCTTCCAGCACAGGTCGCCGCTCTTGGCGTCGAGGTTGTCGTAGATGGTCAGCTCGCCGGCGCCGACCTCGGCGGACGCGCCCTCGGCGGCCTCCGCGGCGGAGCCCTTGAGGCCGATCAGCTCCAGCTTGTACGGCTCGCCGGCCAGCTCCGCGCGGGCGTCGTCGTCGCTCACCACGCGCCGGGCGAACTTCTGCCCGCGCTTCTGGATCTCCTGCATCTTCTTCTCGATGCGCTTGAGGTCCTCGGGGGTGAACGGGGTCTCGACGTCGAAGTCGTAGTAGAAGCCGTCCTTGACGGGCGGGCCGATGCCCAGCTTCGCGTCCGGGAACAGCTCCTGCACGGCCTGCGCCATCACGTGCGCGGTGGAGTGCCGCAGGATGTTCAGGCCGTCCTCGCTGGCGATGTCGACGGGCTCGACCTCGTCGCCGTCGGCCGGCTCGTACGCCAGGTCCCTGAGCTGCCCGGCGACGCGGGCGGCGACGACGGAGCGCTCGCCCTGGAAGAGGTCGGCGGCCGTAGTGCCCGTGGTCACCACGCGTTCTTCCCGCTCGGAATCGCGTTGGATGGTCACACGGACGTCTGACACCGGTCTCTCCTGACTTCTCGGGCACGTCAGCGTTTGCTGCGCAGGCGAATCGTACCGAGCGACCGGTCTTCCTCGCGAAACGGTTACGGCGATCCCGGCGACGCGCCCGCTCCCCCGGCCCCGCGGGCAGCGGCGGGCGCACGGCCGGAACCCGTCCGGCCGTGCGCCCGCCCGCCGGTCACTCCCCCGGCAACGGCCCCCCGCACGCCTCCTCGAAAAAGTCCAGATTCTCCTGGAGCGACTTCAGCAGCCGATCGCGCTCCGCCTCGTCCACCTGGACGGGCGTGACGTCCGACGCCCCCGTGATGCGGCGGAAACCGCCCCGGCTCTCCAGCCGCCCGCTGACCCGGATCGGCAGGCCGACCAGATGGGCGTGCCCGGCGATCCGGTAGTCCTCCTCGTCCAGCGCGACCCGTACCTGGAGCACATCGGCCCCGGACAGCACCCGCAGCCGCACCACGCCGGGGCCGCCGGGGCGCTCGCGCCGCAGCCGCACCACCGCGCCGGTGACCCGCACCGGCAGGGACGGCTCGTCGCGGACGTAGCGCTGGGCGGCCTGCTGGAGCGCGGGCAGATCGCCGGGGGAGAACTCGACCGGTTCGGGCCGGGCGGCGAAGCCCGGGGGCGGGCCCGCCCCCGGCGACCACTCCACCGAGATCCGTACCCCTTCCGCGTCCCGCACCAGCGAGATCAGCGCTTCCGCCAGCTCATGGCACACCCCCAGCTCCACGGCGGCGTCGAACGCCTCCATGCCGCCGGTCGCCCGCTGGTAGTCGGTGGCGTCGCGGGTCGCGTGCAGCGCGCGCTGGAGCCCGGCGACGGCCGCGCGGCCCGCCGCCACCGGCACGTACGCGGTCAGCCGCCGCCCGGCCGGCGCGGGCCCGACCAGCACGTCCGTCATGAAGGCTTCGGCCTTGCGCTTGTGCCGGGCGCCGTAGAAGCCCGCCCTCCCGTACGTGCCGAGCGCACCGGCCATCAGCATCGAGCGGGCCGCCGTCCGCAGCTGCTCCTGCGCGACCCACGGGGTGCCGCCGATGCCGTCCTCCGGGACCTCGCGCTCCCAGCGCACCTCGTCGCTGGGCACCGCGAGCGCCGCCAAAACCTCGCGCGCCGACGGCGCGGCGCTGTGCGCGAGGGCGGCCAGCGCCTCCGCGATCAGGTCGGTGCTGTCCGGGAACGTCCGGGTCTGCGGTACGAGCAGACTGGTGCCCCCGGCGGCTCCGCCGGGCGGCGTCCAGCGGGCGTAGTGGCCGGCGGCGCCTCCCCGCCGCCGCCAGCCGTGCCGGGCCAGCAGGGCGCCGAGCACCGCCGGATCCAGCTGTGCCGGGTCCGGAAGCCGGAACGCGTACTCGTCGGTCGGCCGGTGCATCAGGGTCTCCCTCCCGCCCCGACCCGCGTCATGATCTCGCAGAGTGCGCGGTCGTCGAAGATCCGCGTGGTCGGGATCCGCACGTTGGTCCTGCGCCGCCCGGTCACCTCATGGCCGGCCAGGTTGATCCAGTAGCAGCTGTGCCGCAGTTCGAGCCGGTCGTGGTCCGCCCGCAGCCAGTCCTCCTGGGTCCGCGGCACCAGCATCACGACCAGGATCTTGTGCACCGCCACGGGCGTCCGCGCGAGCTTCACCAGATGGGCGTTGTCCAGGGTGAAGGCGAAGCTCGTGCCGGGCGGCCGGGGGCCGACCTGGTACGTGCACTTCAACTGCACCTTGATGGTCACTTCGTCGTCGACGGCATGGCCGGGCGCGCCGTGGCTGACGTGCCAGTCGATGCCGTTGTCCGGGAAGGGCTGGGCCAGCGAGCAGCCCGACGCGGCGGCCACCGCGTGAAGATAGCCCACCTGGAGCGTCTCCATACAGGCCGTGGTGGCGAGCGCGCCGCGCAGCGAAGCCGTGCACGCGGGCACCAGTCCCCCGGGATCGGGCTGCGCGAGCGTCATCGCTCAAGTGCCTTCCGGGCCGGGTCGTTCGAAGGGGCCGTCATCGTGGCGACGGCCCGTCGTGGTGTTCTTGTCCGTCCCAAGTGGTCAACAAACCAGGACGGTTCGACAACCGGAACCCTCGGGTATCACCTGGTCGGGTGGCCGCGTCGGGTCACCCGCCGCACGAGCGCGAGGAGTTGTGAAGATGCCGTGCTGGTACGACGGTCCGCTCGCTTCCTTCGACACCGAGACCACCGGGATCGACGTGGAGCGAGATCGCATCGTGTCCGCCGCCCTGGTCGTCCAGGAAACCCCGCGCAGCGTCCCCCGCGTCACCCGGTGGCTGATCAACCCGGGTGTGCCGGTCCCCGAAGCGGCCACCGCCGTGCACGGTCTGACGGACGGGCACCTCGCCCTGTACGGCCGCTGGCCTGCGCCCGTCATGGAGGAGATGGCCCGCGCGCTGACCGACCAGTCGCTCGCCGGGCGGCCGCTCATCGTGATGAACGCGCCGTTCGACCTGACCCTCCTCGACCGTGAACTGCGGCGGCACCGCGCCGCCTCGCTCACCCACTACCTGGGCGCCCACCCGCTGTCCGTGCTGGACCCGCGGGTGCTGGACAAGCACCTGGACCGCTACCGCAAGGGCCGCCGCACGCTCACGGACCTGTGCGCGGAGTACGGGGTCGAGCTGACCGGCGCGCACGAGGCCGCCGCGGACGCCCTCGCCGCCCTCCAGGTCGTACGGGCGCTGGGGCATCGGTACGCGGAGCGGCTGGAGTCGCTGAGCCCGGCGCAGCTGCACACCCGGCAGGCCGTGTGGCACGCCGCGCAGGCGCGCGGCCTGGAAGCGTGGTTCTCCCGTAACGGCACGGAGGAGGCGGTGGATCCGCACTGGCCGATGCGCCCGGACCTGCCGGCCGCCGCCTGAACGACGACGTAGGACACCCCCGCGTACGGCAGGACCCTGCCGGGCACCGGCGCGCCAACGCCGAGGGCCGGGCTGCCTGCTGGCAGCCCGGCCCTCGGTCCCGGTGGGCGATACTGGGTTCGAACCAGTGACCTCTTCGGTGTGAACGAAGCGCTCTCCCACTGAGCTAATCGCCCGGGTGTTTTCCGCTCCCGGGGTTTCCCCCGCGAACGACCTGAACAATACAGGCCGTCGAGCCTTTTCATCAAATTCCCCGCCCACGCATTCCCGTCCCCCGCAGCCTGGAGACCAGGCCCCGGTGTCCGGCGCGCATCATCAGCGTGTGATTGGCGAGGAAGAACGGCCGTCCCGGCAGCGCGAGCCGGCGTAACGACGGCTTGCGCACCTCGACCTCCTGCTCGAAGACGGCGCACGTCCCGCGGTCGGACGCGCCCACCGTCCAGCGCGCGAAGCCCTCCAGGTCGCCGCGCATCGCGATCTCCAGGACTCCGGTGCCCGGGTCGCGTCGCGTCTCGGTCGCCGTCACGGTGAGGACGTACGGGAGCAGGGACCGGAAGCTGGCGGTGCCGCTGCGCTCGCCGACGCGGGTCACCCGACGTACTTGCGGCCACCACTGCGGATACGTTTCTGCGTCCTCCAGGACGGCGAAGACCACCGGGGGCGGCGCGGACAGCCGCCATTCGCTGCGGAAGCGGTACCGGTGCAGGACGTGCTGCCAGTCGGCCATGGCCCCAGTCTGCCGTCCCGGCGGCGGCGCGGACCGGAGAACGACGACGGCCCGGAGGTCTGGGACCTCCGGGCCGTCGTCCGGTGTGGGCGATA
Organism: Streptomyces monomycini; assembly: GCF_022271435.1. Classification (GTDB taxonomy): domain Bacteria; phylum Actinomycetota; class Actinomycetes; order Streptomycetales; family Streptomycetaceae; genus Streptomyces; species Streptomyces monomycini. The sequence continues at coordinate 53,254 of NZ_JAFIQY010000047.1, forward strand.
CTGGGTTCGAACCAGTGACCTCTTCGGTGTGAACGAAGCGCTCTCCCGCTGAGCTAATCGCCCGGGCGCAGCGCCAACATTACCGCACGTCGGAGGGGTGTCGTGACCACCCGCGGGGACGGGCGGCACTCACCCGGCCGCGCGTCCGTCACTCACCCGCGTTCCACGGCATGACGAAGCCGAACTTCCACAGGTACACGGCCAGGCCGGCCACGATGATCACGGCGCCGACGCCGGTCAGGATGATGTTCCGGCGCCGCACCTTCGGGTCCAGGGCCTTCTGCGTGGCCTCGGTGACCTTGCGCTTGGTCCAGCGCAGCACCAGCTGGGCCCAGACGAACTCGGTCGCCCAGATCGCCATGCCCGCGAAGATCACCAGCCAGCCCGGCCCGGGCAGCGGCAGCATGATGATGCCGCCGACGACCACCGCGAGGCCGACGACGAAGATGCCGACTTGCCAGCTCAGATGCAGGGGCCGGGAACGCTTGATGAAGTGCGGCGCCCGTGAGCCGAGTCGCTGTTCCACGTCCGCGGTCTCCCCCGCGGCGTCCTCTCGCGCGGCCGGGGCCGCCGCCGCGGCGGTGATCCCGACTCCCCCGTTACTCTCCGTATTCATGCGGCCCAACCTACCCGACGGATGACGGTCACCGGAATGGCCGCCGAGGAGGATTGGCAACTCCGCCGTAAGAGGTACCGGAAGTCACCCAAAACCCTCAGAGGGGTTTACAACGGCACCGTAGGTGGCATGTCGATTTCGCCGACGTGCGAATCCCCGAGCGCACACTGAGCGAAAGGCCCTGGCGCTTATGAACACCACGGTCAGCTGCGAGCTGCACCTGCGCCTCGTTGTGTCGAGCGAGTCGTCACTGCCTGTACCCGCGGGCCTGCGGTACGACACGGCGGATCCCTATGCCGTGCACGCGACCTTCCACACCGGAGCCGAGGAAACCGTCGAGTGGGTCTTCGCCCGCGACCTCCTCGCCGAGGGCCTGCACCGGCCCACGGGCACCGGAGACGTCCGCGTATGGCCGTCCCGGAGCCACGGACAGGGCGTTGTCTGCATCGCCCTGAGTTCCCCGGAAGGCGAGGCCCTCCTGGAAGCCCCGGCGCGGGCCCTGGAGTCGTTCCTGAAGAGGACCGACGCGGCGGTTCCACCCGGTACGGAGCACCGGCACTTCGATCTCGACACGGAGCTCTCCCACATCCTCGCGGAGAACTGAAAGGCGGCGCAGCAGCCCATCGCAGCCATCCACCGCACCGAACCGCTCACACCTGCACCGTCCGACTCGGGGCGACGGCACAGGACCGACAAGTTCATACGGCACGAGCCGGCGCCGTCGCCGCGGACCCACCGCGGAGACGGCGCCGAGGCTTGTTGGACGCGCTAGAGTCGGCGACCATTCGGCAAGGACACCGGGGCGGCGCCGTCCGACCCCACCCGGCCAGGGAGCGAAACCGTGATGATCACCCACGACACCCGGTGCGCGCTCGACGCGGTCGTCGACCTGTTGAACACCGCCCCGGAGGGCGACGCCCCCGGCGCCACCGACAGCCTGACCGACCTCGCGGCGCTCCAGGCGTTCGTCACGCGGAACGCGATCAGCGACGTGGGCACGCTCGGCGACCGTGACCTGGTTTCGGTACGGGCCGCAAGGGCCCGCTTCGCCGACGTCTTCGCGGCGCCGGACGACCGTACGGCCGCCGAGCGGCTCAACGACCTGGTCGCGGCGGCCGGCACCACACCGCGGCTGACCGACCACGACGGCTACGACTGGCACGTGCACTACTTCGCGCCGGGCGCCTCGCTCGCCGAGCACCTGGCAGCGGACGGCGGCATGGCGCTGGCGTTCCTGGTGGTCGCCGGGGAGCGGGAGCGGCTGCGGCACTGCGAGGCGCCGGACTGCCGGTTCGCCTTCGTGGACCTGTCCCGCAACCGTTCACGCCGCTACTGCGACAGCCGTACGTGCGGCAACCGGCTGCACGTCGCCGCGTACCGGGCGCGCCGCCGCGAAGCCACCCGCTGACGGTGCGGCCGGGGCCCGCCCCGCCCGTCGCCCCCTCGCCCGGCCTCACAGGACGAGGAGGTCGTGCAGGGCGCCGATGAGCAGCAGGACGGCGATGAAGGTGAGGAAGAGCATCAGCGGCGGCTGGGACAACGCGTAAAGGCAGCCACGCGGTTCGGGGGCCGGGGGGTCCGCCGCTGTGACGGCGGGGTCCCGGGCAAGGGCGCACTCGTCGTTCATCTCGCGCCGATGATGACGCAGATGATCAGGCGGAAACGCCCGGATCACCCCTCAGGGGCGCGAGTTCACCAGATCCCGTGCACTTCCGTGATCGCTACGGTGTCCGAGGGATCACCCGCACGGGCTGCGCGGCGCTTGCCGTACGGCGGCCCCGGAGGCTCTCTCGGCGGGCCCGGCGGCCTGCTCAGCGGCCCGGAGCCCTGCTCGGCGGCTTCGCCGGCCCGCCCTTCGAAACTCGGCCGCCGCGCTTCTCCGGACGATGCCGCGCAATGCTCAGATGCCGTGCTTCTTGAGGATGGCCTCGATGTCGGAGAAGTCCTCCTGCGGTGCGCCGCCCTTGCTCCGGCCCTTGGCCTGCGCCTGGGCCGCGGGCTGCGCGGCCCGCGCGCCCGCGCCGAGCGACGGTGCGGACGCCTTCGGCGCCACCGCCGCCGGGCCCTGCTGCCGGGCCGCGGCGCGCCGCTCCTTGCGGCTGCCGCCGGCCTTGAGGGAGTGCCGCTCGGCCACCCTGGCGATCATGAACAGGACCACGGAGAGGGCCAGCACCCCGAAGCCCGCCCAGACCACGGGCTTGAAGACCACCCCGGTCAGCCAGTCGATCACGCCGGTCATCGCCAGGCCCACGGGGACCAGCGAGACGGCCGCGATCCGGGTCGCGGCCAGGAAGCGCTTGCGGTAGGCGGTCAGCGCGGCGATGCCCAGGCCCGCCACCGACACCACGGTACAGATGGTCGAGCTCAGCATCCCCGGTCCTCCTGCCGATCGGTTCTCGTCCTCCGCCGCGCCCGGCCCGCTTCCGCGAGGCGGCGGCGCGACGCCCCTCTTGCCCTGCTCTGCCTCCATCCTGCCTCTTCCCGGGCGCCCGGTGCCACGATCCGGAGCAGGCTCAGGGACATCTAAGGGTCCGGCTCCTCCGCGGGTACCGGTTCGGCCGGGCTGCCGCGGGCTGGGAGACTGGGCGCATGAACGACGCCACGACCTCCGGTTCCGCCCGCCCCGTCGTCCTCGACGTGTGGTGCGAGCTGCAGTGCCCGGACTGCACCGCCGCGCTCGACGACCTGCGGGCCCTGCGCGAGCGGTTCGGGGACCGGCTGGACATCCGGCTGCGCCACTTCCCGCTGGCCAAGCACAAGCACGCCTACGCCGCGGCCCAGGCCGCCGAGGAGGCCATGGAGCAGGGCCAGGGCTGGCCGTTCGTGGAGGCCGTCCTGGCCCGTACGGAGGCGCTGGGCGCCAAGGGTGAGCAGCTGCTGCTCACGGTCGCCGGTGAACTGGGCCTGGACGCGGAGGAGATGGACACCGCGCTCATCGACGGACGGCACCTGCTGACCGTCGACGCGGACCAGGCGGAGGGCAAGGCGATCGGGGTGACCGGCACGCCCACGTACACGATCGGCGGGGAGCTGCTGGACGGCGGCAAGAGCCAGGACGGCCTGCGCGAGCGCATCGCGGAGATCGCCGACCGGCTGCTGGCCGAGCAGGCCTGACCCGCCCCCTGGCCCCGCCCGCCCGGCGCGCCGGGCCGGCTGCCCGCTCTCAGAGCAGGAGCTTGTGCAGGGAGTACTCGGTCGGCCGGTAGCCCAGGGTCTCGTAGAGGCCGCGGGCCCGCGGGTTGTCCACGTAGACGTTGAGCCCCAGGACGGTGCGGCCCGCTTCGAGGGTCTCCCGCTCGGCGATCAGCATGAGCGAACGGCCGTGCCCGCGCCCGCGGTGCTCCGGCACCACCCGGATGTCCATGACATAGCCGCCGGGCCGGGCCGGGTGGTACGTCGTGGTCCAGACGGTCCCGACGTCCGTGCCTTCATGGGTCAGCACCCGCAGCGACTGGTACGGGCTGGCCGGCCCGTCCGGGAGCAGCGCCGCGTGGTCCCGCGCCGCCTTGTCCGCCGCGCGCTCGCGTGGCATCCCGTTGGCCACCTGCGCCTCGACGTAGGTGCTGACCGCGGCGGTCAGCCAGGCCGGGTACTCCTCCGCGCCGAGCGGCCGGACGGTGCTGCCCGCGGGGAGCCCGGGCGGCGAGGTCAGCTCCTTGAGCATCCGGCGGCTGTGCTCCGTGTAACCGAGGGCGGCGGCCAGCCGCAGGGCCGGCTCCCCGTCGGCCGGCACGTCCACCGAGATCCGCCGGCAGCCCCAGCCGCGCAGCACCTCCTCGGCGGCGAGGGCCGCGACGGTGCCCCGGCCGCGGTGCCGGTCGCGTTCGTCGATGTGCAGGTCCGCGATGCGCCCGGCGGACAGGCCCAGCAGGGCGTCGGTGGCCAGAGTTATCCGGCCCACCGGGCGGCTGTTGACGCAGACTTCGTACGTACGGGCCCGGCCGCCGTCGTCGCGTCGTTCTTCGGGGCCGGCGGGGCGCAGCGTAGTGGTCACGCTGGCTTTCTACCCGGTTTTCCGGGCGTACGTCATCAGCGCGGGTCGAAGTCGGCGGCGGCGCGCTCCGCGAAGACCCGCATCGCCTCGGCGGTCAACGGTCCGGGCGTGTCACCCAGTTGGCGTCCGTCGATCCGGGTGACGGCCTGCACGTCGCGGAGCGTGGAGGTCAGGAAGACCTCGTCGGCGTACTCCAGGACGTCCAGCGGCAGGTCGGTCTCCTTGGCGCCGGTCCACTCGACGGCCAGGGCGCGGGTGATGCCCGCCAGGCAGCCGGAGGACAGCGGCGGGGTGTGCAGCACGCCGTCCAGGGCGACGAAGACGTTGGAGCCGGTGCCCTCGCAGAGCTGGCCGACGGTGTTGCCGAAGAGCGCCTCGGAGGCGCCCTCCGCCCGGGCACGGGCGAGCGCGACGACGTTCTCGCCGTAGGAAGTGCTCTTCAGGCCCGCCAGCGCGCCGCGCTCATTACGGGTCCAGGGGACGGTGACGACGGCCGTGGTGTCGGGGCGGCGCGGCGCCTCGCCGAGCGCGACGACCAGCGTGGGGGTCGCCTCGCCGCGGTCCGAGCCGAGGGGCGAGAGGCCGCCGGTGTAGGTGATGCGCAGCCGCCCGAGCGGTACGGGGTTGGCCTCCAGGACGGCCGCGGAGGCCCGCCGTACCTCGTCGAGGTCGGGGTCGGGGAGGCCGAGGCCGCGGGCGGAGGAGGTGAGCCGGTCCAGGTGGCGGGTGAGAGCGAAGGCCCGCCCGTCGACGGTCCGCAGCGTCTCGAAGACGCCGTCGCCGACCGTCAGGCCGTGGTCGAGGACCGAGACCCGGGCGCCCTCGGCGTCGCGCAGTCCTCCGTCGAGCCAGATCTTCATGGTCGTGTCCCTCCGCCGCTCGGCTCGTGCAGGCCCGACGCTACCGCCAGCAGTCTGCGGGCCTTCAGCTCGGTCTCGTCCCACTCCCCCTCGGGGTCGGAACCCCAGGTGATGCCCGCTCCGGCGCCGAAGCGCAGTACCGGCGCCTCGGGGGCCGCGCGGTCGATCCAGAACGTACGGATGCCCACCGCCAGCTCGCCGGTGCCGCGGTCGGCGTCCACCCAGCCGATGCCGCCGCAGTACGGGCCGCGGGGCGCGGTCTCCAGTTCCTCGATGACGCGCTGCGACGCGAGCTTCGGGGCGCCGGTGATGGAGCCCGCCGGGAAGGTGGCCTCGAAGAGGTCCGCCCAGCCGGTCTTCTCGTGCTCCTCCGCCAGCTCCCCGCGCACGGTGGAGACGAGGTGGACCAGGCCGGGGTGCGCCTCGACCGCGCAGAGTGCCGGGACGGTGACGGAGCCGGTGCGGCAGACCTGGCCGAGGTCGTTGCGGACCAGGTCCACGATCATCACGTTCTCCGCCCGGTCCTTGTCCCGCAGGTCCTCGGGCACCCGGCCGGTGCCCTTGATCGGGCCGGACTCGACGGTGCGCCCGTCGCGGCGCAGAAACAGTTCGGGAGAGGCGGTGGCGACCTCGGTGCCGTGCGCGGGGAGGCGGACCGTGCCCGCGTACGGGGCCGGGTTGCCGCGGGCCAGGGCGGCGGACAGCGCGTCGACGTCGGCGCGCGCGGGGTCCGGCAGCGGCGCACTGAGAATCCGGCAGAGGTTCACCTGGTAGACCTCGCCGGCGGCTATGTGGGCGCGTATGCGCCGTACGCCCTCGATGTAGGCGGCGCGGTCCAGCGAACTGCGCCAGTCCCCGGGGGCCGGGCCCCGCCAGCGGGCGGGGTCGGGCGGGGGCACCGCCCCGGTCTCCCGTACGTCCCCGAAGCGCGCGCAGAGCAGACCGCCCTCGTAGTCGGCGACGACGGCCCACCACCCCGCCGAGTCCAGTGCCTCCGGATCACGGGTGACATCGCGCAGGTCAGTGGCTGTACGGCCGCCGAAACGGGCCAGCGGAGGGAGGTCGTTCACGCCATCGAGTCTATGGCTGGGGCCCGGCACCCGCCCCGATCGGGCGCGCAGCGCAGCACGCTGCACAAACGCGTTTTTGTACTGGCCCAGGAATCCGCTAGAGTTCAACACGTCGCCGGGACGCGGAAGCGAAACGGAGACGCGGTTCCTCCCCGGACCTGGTCCGGAAAGGCGCCTGCGGACGTAGCTCAGTTGGTAGAGCACCACCTTGCCAAGGTGGATGTCGCGAGTTCGAGTCTCGTCGTCCGCTCGAAGTGGGGGATCTTCCCGACCCCCGCACTCCTGGTGGAGTGGCCGAGAGGCGAGGCAACGGCCTGCAAAGCCGTCTACACGGGTTCAAATCCCGTCTCCACCTCCAAGGACGATTAGCTCAGCGGGAGAGCGCTTCCCTGACACGGAAGAGGTCACTGGTTCAATCCCAGTATCGTCCACTGGTCCACAAGGACCGATCCCCCGGCCTTCGGGCAGGGCGGAACCCGCGCGATTAGCTCAGCGGGAGAGCGCTTCCCTGACACGGAAGAGGTCACTGGTTCAATCCCAGTATCGCGCACGCAGCACCCCGCGGCCCCTGGCCGCGGTCCCGAGGACGATTAGCTCAGCGGGAGAGCGCTTCCCTGACACGGAAGAGGTCACTGGTTCAATCCCAGTATCGTCCACACCGAAGGCCGAGGGCCGGAGCTTCTGCTCCGGCCCTCGGTCGTTCCCGGTCGTTGTGGCGTCTCGTGGCGGTCGCGTCGCGGGCCTCAGGAGGAGAAGAGCATCCGGCCGAAGCCGCGCTGCCCGTGACGGCCGTGGTGTCCGTGGTGGCCGTAGTGCCCCTGGTGCGGTGCGCCCCACGCGGGGGCGGACGGGTACGCCTGGGGGCCGGGCGGGGGCGGCGGGGCCTGCTGGGCCCACTGCGTCTCCATACGGGACAGCGCCTCCAGCTCCCCGTAGTCCAGGAAGATCCCCCGGCAGCCGGCGCACTGCTCGATCTGCACGCCGTTGCGGTTGTACGTCTGCATCGGTGCATGACATTTGGGACAGTGCATGGCGCTCATCTCCTGTCAGGAGGGCGGCTCTCCGGAACGTCCGTCCGGCGGTGACGTTTTCAGCCTACGGCTCCGACCGGTCCGCCAACTCGGTTCCGGCGCAAGCCATCCGGCCGCAGGCGTCCACGACGGCCCACTCGTCCTCGTCCAGCGGCCGGCCCTCCGCGACGGCCTTGGCGACGGCGAGCGCCGCGGTCTGGACCGTCAGGGCGCGGGCCGGGGTGTCCAGTTCCGGCCAGGGATCACCGCCGGGGCGTACGGCGGGTCCGCCGGCCGCCCGGTAGGCGCCGAGGAATCGGGACCAGACGGCGGGGGCCAGCAACCCGGTGGCGAACCAGGCGGCGGGGCGGGCCAGGTCCCACGCCGGGTCGCCGAGCCCCAGGTCGTCGATGTCTATGAGGAACCAGGAGCCGTCGGGGACGGGGTGCCTGACGAGCTGTCCGAGGTGGAGATCGCCGTGGCAGAGGGCGGTCGCGCGGGGCGGCGGGGCTGCGTCGCGGGCCCATGGGGGCAGCCGTGTCCAGGCACGTTCGACGGTGGCGGCGGCGCACCGTAGGGCAGATGTGGGCGGGGCGGCCCCGGGAGCCGGTCGCGTGGTCGCGGCGCGCATACGGGCCAGGGCGCGGGCGGCCTTCGCCGGGCCGCGCATCGGCGGGACCGGGCCGGGCAGCCGGGCCGGCGCGACGGTGTGCAGCCGGGCGAGCAGCCGGGCCGTCTCCTCCCAGGGGGCGGCGTCCGGCACGTCCGGTGAGACCGGCAGGCCGTATGGCCAGCGCGTCGCGGGGCGGCCGTCGGGGAGCAGGTGGAGGAGGCCGTCGGAGCCGGCCGCCGGTGGCGACGGCAGGGGCGGGAGGGGCAGGGGTGGCAGCAGGATGCCGTGCAGCGCGGGGTGTGCGGCGATACGGAGCCGGACGGCCAGCCGGTCCGGGTCGCAGTCGGGAGCGTGCGCCTTGGCCACGACACGCCCGCAGCGGACGAGGGTGGCGTCGGGGCGGTCGGCGAGGAGGGTGGGGCGGTGAGCGGGGTCGGGGCCGGGGCCGGGGCCGGGGCCGCGATCGGCTTCGGGACCGGGGCCGGGACCGGGCTCAGGGTCGGGATCAGCCTCGGAATTGGCATCGGCATCGGCCCCGGCCGCCAGGGCGGCCAGGCGGGCGAGGCGTGGCGCGGTCGCGGACATCGTTCCCCCGGGACGGAGTGGTTCGCCGGGACGGAGAGGTTCGCCGGGGATCGTACGCCGCCGGGCGGTGCCGGGCCCCGGACAGGCCGATGGCCGGGCATCTCCCCAGATGCCCGGCCACTCGTGCCGTCCGCCGCACCCCCGTCCCCACGGGGTTGTAGACCGGAAGGTCCCCCGTCCCGGGCCGCTCTCCCAGGACCGGGACGCCTCAGCGCCCCAGCATTCCGGCCACGGACGACGCCTGTGTCATGACGGCTTCCCAGCCGCCGAACACCACGGCGAGCAGGACCGCCAGCGGCAGCACCATGGCCACCGCGACGAGTGGATGGCGGGTACCTGAACGCTGCCCGCCGAACGCCGAGGCGGCCCTGCGCCCTTGCGTGCGGACGGCCGTGCGCCCGAAGCTGTCTGCCATCGCCCTGCTCCCCGTCGAATTGGGGCGGCGGGCGTCTGACCTCGGGGGACGAGTGCGTTCGCCCGCCGCTTGCACCCAACATTAGGGAACCGGCGGGCCCGGGGCGTCATGCCGTCGTACCGATTGGACGGCCTCCGGGAGGATGACGGTACGCCCCGCCGCGTACTCCCCTGGGTGGAGACACCGGCCCGGAACCCCGGGTCATCCCGGAGGGGACGCGCGCCCGGCGGCGGTCTCGGACTCCTCGGCCCGCGGCACGGGGTGCTCGACCAGGGCCAGCACCCGGCTGGCCATGAACCGGGCCGTCCGCACCACCGAGCCGCTACGGGTGACTTCGCTCACTTCCACCACTCCCCTGCGCACCGCCGTCTCGACCCTGCGGCCCGCCCTGCTCGCCACCACTTCGTACGTCCGGGTCGTGTCCCCGGCGTCCACGACGATCTCGACTCGGTCACCCTTCACCGCGCCAATCCCCCTTCCGCGACGGATCATTGGGAGCACGCGCGACAGGCCGGGCCGCGCCGGGCCCGGATTCCTGCCGCTCTTTCAGAATCCCACCGTGCACTGACAATCCGGCTGCCGACTCATGCGCGGCCTATCAGCACAGCGAGCCGTCAATCCGTAAGCTGTGCCTCGTCAGACGGGACCGGGCAGCGGGGATGGACATGGCGATGATGCGGCTCCGGCGCGAGGACCCGCGTGTCGTCGGTTCGTACCGGCTGCACCGGCGGCTCGGCGCGGGCGGGATGGGTGTGGTCTATCTCGGCTCCGACAAGCGCGGGCAGCGGGTGGCTCTGAAGGTCATCCGGCCGGACCTGGCCGAGGACCAGGAGTTCCGTTCGCGGTTCGCCCGCGAGGTGTCGGCCGCGCGGCGGATCCGCGGCGGCTGTACGGCGCGGCTGGTGGCCGCCGACCTCGACGCGGACCGGCCGTGGTTCGCCACGCAGTACGTCCCCGGGCCCTCGCTGCACGACAAGGTCAACGACGAGGGGCCGCTGTACCCGGCGCAGGTCGCCTCGATCGGCGCCGCGCTCTCCGAGGGCCTGCTGGCGGTGCACGACGCCGGTGTGGTCCACCGCGACCTGAAGCCGTCCAACATCCTGCTCTCCCCCAAGGGCCCGCGCATCATCGACTTCGGCATCGCGTGGGCCACCGGCGCGAGCACGCTCACCCACGTCGGTACGGCGGTCGGCTCGCCCGGGTTCCTCGCGCCGGAGCAGGTGCGCGGCGCGGCCGTGACCCCGGCGACGGACATCTTCGCGCTCGGCGCCACGCTCGCGTACGCCTGCACGGCGGACTCTCCCTTCGGCCAGGGCAGTTCGGAGGTCATGCTCTACCGCGTCGTCCACGAGGAGGCGCACCTGGGCGGCGTCCCGGACGCGTTGGCGCCGCTGCTGGCGGCCTGTCTGGCCAAGGACCCGGCGGACCGGCCCTCCACGCTGTCGCTGTCGCTGCGGCTGAAGGAGATCGCCGCGCGGGAGGCGCAGGGGCTGTCGCTGCCGGGCGGGTCCGGCGGCGAGGGGATGCCCGGCGGGGCCGGGCGCGGCCGGGCCGGTCGTGGTCCGTCGTCCGAGCGTGGCGCGTCCCCGGACCGGGGGGTGCCCTCGGAGCGGGGAGCCGCGTCCGAGCGGAGCACTCCGGCGCGGGCCAGGCCCGTACGGCCGCAGGCGGACCGGCCGACCGGCAAGCGCGCGGAGGAGTACGCGCGGCAGCGGACAGAGCGGCGCCCGGCCGGCACGCCGACGCCGCGCCCGCAGGCGCCCCGCGCGGGTGCGGCGGGGCG
>NZ_JAFIQY010000048.1 GCF_022271435.1 Streptomyces monomycini
CGGCGATCGAGCGGAACGCCCGCCGATAGGCGGAGGGAGTGGTGTCCAGCGCGACCCGCATGTGCTGCCGCAGATTGGTGCCGCTTCCCAGGCCGGTCCGGGCGGCGATGTCGTCCACGGGCAGTTCCGTCGACTCCAGCAGGTAGCGGGCGTGCTTCAGACGGGCGGAGGTCAGCCATTCCGCCGGTGACACTCCTGTCTCCTGCCTGAACCGCCTGGTGAACGACCGCACGCTCATGTGGCAGTGCGCCGCGAGCTCCTTCAGGGACAGCCGCCGGTCCAGATGCTCCGTCATGAGCGCGCGTGCCCCGGCCGTCGACGTCCCGGCGTCCTCCGCGACCGGATGGTCGATGTACTGCGCCTGCCCGCCTTCCCGCATGGGCGCGACGACGTTGTACCGGGCCACCTGGTTCGCCACGGAGCTGCCGTGGTCCTCCCGGATCAGGTGCAGGCACAGGTCGATGGCCGCCGCGCCGCCGGCGGAGGTCAGCACCCCGCGATCGGCGACGTAGAGCGGGTTGGTGTCGAGGCCGACCGACGGGAAGAGCCGCCGGAACTGGTCCGCGTAGCGCCAGTGCGTCGCGGCCCGGTGTCCCTCCAGCAGGCCGGCGGCCGCGAGAACGAACGATCCGGTGCACAGGGACACCATCCGGGCGCGCGGCCGTGCCGCGCACAACGCGTCCGCGACACGGGGGTCCACCACCCCGTCGTCGAGCACCTCCGGGCAGCGGGTGCCCGCGACGATCACGGTGTCGGCGTGCTCCAGCAGGGACAGATCGCCCTGGGGCATGACGCCGTACCCGTTCACCGTCGCCACCGCGGAGCCGTCCGGCGTGACGGCCCGCACCTCGTACGCCGCGCCCCCGGCCGGCGGGGTGACCATGGCGAGCATCTGGGCCGGGATGCTGAGGTCGAACGCGACCACCGGTGCGATGGCGAGAACCGCCACCCGGTGCGGAGCTGGGACAGCGACAGTCATGGCCCGATAGTTGCACATGCTGGCCCTCGGGCCACTTCTGCCGGTCTCGAAGTCCGGAGAAGCTGAGGGCATCCCCTTTCCGCACTCCCGAACTTCCGTACGCCGCACCCCCACACCCCCATATCCCCGCACCCCCGCACCACGCTCTCCGCTCTCCGCACTCCGCACTCCGCACTCTCACCCGAAAGGTGGCAGCCCCGCCATGACCGTTCCCGCTGTCGATCCCGAGCTCCAGACGCTGCTCGACACCGCCGACACCGGCATCTTTCCCGTGTACGGCCTGGACGCCGTCCTCGCCGACCCCGAGCAGTACGCGCTGCTACGCGAGCACCCCGACACCCCCGCCGACGACCGGGTGCAGGTCCGGGACCTGTTCATCCCCGGGCCAGGCGGACAACTTCGCCTGCGCGTCTACCGGCCAGACACCCACGACAACCTGCCGATGATCCTCTACGTGCACGGCGGTGCCTTCACCTACGGATCCCCCGAGGCCGAGGAGGAGCGTTCCCTGCGGTACGCCCGGGACGTCGAGGCCGTCGTCGTCTCCGTCGACTACCGCCTCGCGCCCGAACACCCCTACCCGGCCGCGGCCGACGACGCCTACGCGGCCCTGACCTGGATCGCCGCCAACGCGGCGCAGATAGGCGGCGACCCGCAGCGCATCGCCGTCGCGGGCGGAAGCGCCGGCGGCAACATCGCGGCCTCCACCGCCCTGCGCGCCCGCGACCTCGGCGGACCGCGCATCATCTTCCAGGCACTGACCTACCCGGGCGTGGACGGCGGCCTGACGAGCGCATCGGTCCGCGAGTTCACCGGCACTCCGGTCCTCAACCGGGCCGCGATGGAACTGGCCTGGCGCTACTACGCGCAGGAGAGCCACCCCGATCCGTACGCCTCCCCGATCCGGGCCGCCGGCCTCGGCGGACTGCCGCCCGCCTACATCGCCGTGGCGGAGGTCGACCCGCTGCGCGACGAGGGCCGCGCCTACGCGGGACACCTCAGCGCCGCCGGGGTCACCACCGAGCTGGTCCAGGTCCCGGGCGCCGTGCACGGCTTCGACCTGCTGTTCCCTAAGGCCCGGGTCAGCGAACGCAGCCTGGCGGACCAGGTACGCGCCCTGCGCGAGGCCCTCCACCACCACCCGTGACACCGGACCCCACCCCACCCGGGCCCTGCCCCACCCGGGCCCTGCCCCGACCCTTGCCACCGCCCCCACCTCCCTCCCTCCACCCCTCCAGGACAAACCACTAAATTACGTAGCAAACACCCCCTCCCCCCTGAGACGATCCCCCCATGACCACACGCACCTTCGACGACCTGCTGGCCGAGGCGGAATCCGTATCCGTCGAAGGCTGGGACTTCTCCTGGCTGGACGGCCGGGCCACCGAGCAGCGCCCCTCCTGGGGCTACCAGCGCCGCCTGGGCGAGCGGCTGGCCCACGCCCGGGCGGCGCTGGACATCCAGACCGGCGGCGGCGAAGTCCTCGCGGGCGCCGGGCCGTTGCCGCCCGTCATGGCCGCCACCGAGTCCTGGCCGCCCAACGTCGCGAAGGCGACCGCGCTGCTGCACCCGCTCGGCGCGGTCGTCGTCGCCGACCCGGACGAGCCGCCGCTGCCCTTCGCCGACGGCGCCTTCGACCTCGTCACCAGCCGCCACCCGGCCACCGTGTGGTGGCCGGAGATCGCCCGGGTGCTGTGTCCCGGCGGTACGTACTTCGCCCAGCACGTCGGCCCGGCCAGCGTCTTCGAACTGGTCGAGTACTTCCTCGGCCCGCAGCCCGAGGACGTACGGCGCCGGCGCCATCCCGACGACGAGAGCCGGGACGCCGAGGCCGCCGGCCTGGAGATCACCGGCCTGCGCGCCGAATCGCTCCGTACGGAGTTCCACGACATCGGCGCGGTGGTCTACTTCCTGCGCAAGGTGATCTGGATGGTCCCGGGCTTCACGGTGGACCGCTACCGGGACCGGCTGCGGGAACTGGACGAGAGGATCCGGGCGGAGGGCCCGTTCGTGGCACACTCCACCCGCTTCCTCGTCGAGGCCCGCAAGCCCGCCTGACCTGCCGGGCGCCGGCGGCCCGGCTGACGGCAGGATGCGCCCCCTACGCCCTCCGGCACCTCACGCCAGATCCACCAACCCCGCATACTCCCGCCCCCACAGATCCTCCGTACCGTCCGGCAGCACCAGCACCCGGTCGGGCCGGAGGGCCTCGACGGCGCCCGGGTCGTGGCTGACCATGACGATCGCGCCGGGGTAGGTGCCGACCGCGCCCAGCACTTCGTCCCGGGAGGCCGGGTCGAGGTTGTTGGTCGGCTCGTCCAGGAGCAGGACGTTGGCGCGCGAGTGGACCAGTCCGGCCAGTGCCAGCCGGGTCTTCTCGCCGCCGGAGAGCACCCGTACCGGCTTGTCCGCGTCGTCCCCGGAGAAGAGGAACGAGCCGAGGACGTGCCGGGCCTCGCCGTCACTCAGGTGCGGCGCCGCGGTGGCCAGGTTCTCCCGGACCGTACGGGTGGGATCCAGCGTGTCGTGTTCCTGCGCGAAGTAGCCCAGCCGCAGGCCGTGCCCGGCGACGACCCGGCCCGCGTCCGGAGTCTCCCGCCCGGCCAGCAGCCGCAGCAGCGTCGTCTTGCCCGCCCCGTTGAGGCCGAGCACGACCAGCCGGCTCCCCCGGTCGACGGCCAGGTCCACACCGTCCAGCACCCGGTGTTCCCCGTACGCCTTGGCCAGGCTGACCGCGCCCAGCGGTACCCGGCCGCACGGCGCGGGCTCGGGCAGCCGGATGCGCGCGGTCTTCTCGCTGCGCCGCGCCGGTTCCAGCGCGGCCAGCATCCGGTCTGCACGGCGGGCCATGTTCTTCGCAGAGACGGCCGTCGCGACGTTCGCACGCATCTTGTCGGCCTGCCCGTGCAGTGCCGCCGCCTTGCGCTCGGCATTGGCGCGCTCCCGGGCCCGGCGCCGGTCGTCCGCCGCGCGCTGGGCGAGGTACGTGTGCCACCCGGTGTTGTGCACGTCGAGGGCGGCCCGCGCAGGGTCCACGTGGAACACCCGGTTGACGGTGTCGGCCAGCAGCCCGGTGTCGTGGCTGATCACCACCAGCCCGCCCCGGTGCGCGGCCAGGAAACCGCGCAGCCAGGCGACCGAATCGGCATCGAGGTGGTTGGTCGGCTCGTCCAGCAGCAGCGTGCCGTGCCCCGCGAACAGGATGCGGGCCAGCTCCACCCGCCGCCGCTGTCCGCCAGACAGCCCGCCCACCGGCTGACGCAGCACCCGTTCCGGCAGCCCCAGCCCGTCCGCGACCCGCGCTGCCTCGGCCTCGGCCGCATACCCGCCACGCGCCTGAAAGGCGTCCTCGGCCCGCGCGTACGCGGCCATCGCCTTCTCCTGGGCCCCCGGCCCCACGGCCGCGGCCAGCGCGTCCCCGGCCCGCCGCAGCTCCGCCACGGCCCGGTCCAGCCCGCGCGCGGACAGGATCCGGTCGGTGACGGTGACGGCCGGGTCGGCCGCCCGGGAGTCCTGCGGCAGATGGCCGAGGCTCCCCGTACGCACGATCTCTCCGGCGGCGAGGGGCACCCGCCCCGCCAGGACGTCGAGCAGGGTCGTCTTCCCCGCCCCGTTACGGCCCACCAGGCCGACCCGGTCACCGGGCCCCACATGGAAGGACACACCGGACAGCAGAAGCCGGGCACCGACGCGCACGTCGGCACCACGAACGGTAATCATGATTTGACACTCCGGAACAGCTCTAGGACACACGGGTGGCGCGAAAGCGGGTGTCCGAGCTAGGAGATCCGGGGGGTCGACATGGTGGCGAGCGTAGGGGATGGCGCGGCCGGAGTGCACGGGAATTTCGTCGGCGGGACCGAATCGCCTGGTCAGGCGGGCGCACGGGAGTCCCTTCGGGCTTCCCGGGTGGGCTTCAGGTCAGCCTCGGCCCGGCCCACCGGAGTGGACTACGGACGGATGGCAGCCACCGGCTCGGGAACCGGCACGTGAGCCGACGCGGGGAATTCACCCATCCCCGCCGACCCCCGCGATTTCCCCGCGGAGGCCGGTGGGCAGGACCCCGTTGTCACGTTTCGGCGGCTATCCAGGCGATGTGCCAGCCGTTCTTGGCGGCGTATTCGGGGTCGATGGGCTGGCGGTCGACGCGGCGCACGTAGATGCGGAAACCGGTGGGGGTGGCGGCGTAGACCGTGTTTCCGCCGGTGGTCATCCACATGCGGTCGTCGCCGGTGAGGGCGGCGATATAGGCGGGGGTTTCGGTGAATTGTCCGGCGCTGGTGTCGACGTCGATGTAGACGCCGTCGCCATTGCGGTCGGGGTAGTTCTGCCAGCCTTCGCCGGGGGCGGTCCTGCCGGAAAGGAACGTGCCGTTCTGCATTGCCTGCTCCTGTCGCGTCCTCGTAGGAATGCGGACCGGCGATCAACTGATCGGCGGCTAGGGCAGTTTGGGCCCGGACGACCGTGGCTAGCAAGGGCGTTCGACAACGTTGGCCAGATGTGGGGAGTGCGCGCCGGGGCCGGGACCGCTGGCCGGAATGGAGGGTTGACCCGGGGGCGGGGCGGGCGTAGCCGGGGGTGGGGGCGGGGGGCATGATTCTTTTTTCGGGAGGGTTGACAGTCCCCTGCCGTCTCACAAACCTAGGACCCAGCCTTTTCCGGCGGCCCCGGCACGGTCGACGCATGAGGAATTCGCGATCCGGGCCTCGCGATCACCATCTCTCCGGTTCCGCGGCGTTCCGCGCCGCACCGGAGCAGCCGATACGGCCTCTGCGTCGAACGCCGACGACCTTTACGCGCCGCGCTCGCCGCACCTCTTCCCGGCACGAGGCCGATGACGGGCTTTGGAGAAGGATGTGGGGAACATGCCGGACATCGGAGCGCCAAAGGGGGCGTGGCCGGGTACGGGAACGGCCGCGCCGACCGGTGCGGGTGGCGGCCGGGCCGCCGCGGGATACACCTTCCGGGCCGCCGCGGAATGGGCGGAATTCGGGGCGGTGCTCGACCTCGCGTACGGCGGCCGTCCGCACTCGTCGGCCCACAGCGCCGTGGTCGGGGCCCTTTTCGAACCGAAGCGTTCCCTCGTCGCGTGTTACGGCGGCCGACCGTGCGCCACCCTCGCCGGGTACGCGCTGGAGATGACGCTGCCGGGCGGCCCGGCCCCGGTGGCCGGCATCGGATACGTGGCGGTCGCGCCGCCGCACCGGCGCCGGGGGCTGATGCGGGAACTGCTGCGGCAGGCGCTCACCGCGCTGCACGAGGAGCGGGCCGAGCCGGTCGCGGTCCTGCACTCGACCGAGCCGGGGATCTACGGGCGGTTCGGGTTCGGGATCGCCTCCCAGGCCGTCGAGGTGTCCGTGCCTCCGGAGGCGCGGGCTTTCGCGGGGGAGGCGGCTGCCGCGGGACTGGCGCTGGACGTCGTTTCACCCGACGAGGCGCACGCGGTCATAGCCGATGTCTACCGCGCCTGCCTGTCCCAGCGGCCCGGTCTGCTGCGCCGCGACGCCGCCTGGCAGCGCCGCGCCGTCGAGGACGAGCCGGACGGGCGGCACGGCGCGGGGCGGCTGCTGTGCATGGTCGTGTCGGGGCCCGGCGGCGACGCGCGCGGCTATGCGCTGTACCGGATGCGCCCTGCCTGGGAGCGGTCCCGGCCGCGCTACGCCCTGTCCGTCCGGGAGGTGTTCGCGCGCGACCCGGCCGCGTACGCCTTCGTGTGGCGGGCACTGCTGGACACCGACCTGGCCGGGACCGTCAGCGCGGCGTGCCGCCCGGTCGACGACCCGCTGCTGGCACTGCTCGACGATCCGCGCAGTGCCGCGCCGACCGTACGTGATCAGTTGTACGCCCGTGCCGTGGACCTGGATCGTGCGCTGGTCTCCCGTACGTACAGCGCGCCGGTGGATGTGGTGCTGGAAGTACGGGACGTGATGTGCCCCTGGAACGACGGACGTTGGCGTCTGTGTGCGGACCCCGGGGGCGGTGCCGTGTGTGTGCGGACGGGGGCCGCGGCCGATCTAGCGCTGGGCGCCCGTGACATCGGCGCGATGCTGCTCGGCGGTGGTGCGCCGGCCCAGCTCGCGCTCGCGGGCCGGGTCTCGGAGCTGCGGCCGGGCGCGTTGCGCGCCGTCTCCGCCGCCTTCCGCCACGATCCGGCGCCGTTCTGTCCGACGGCCTTCTGATACCGGCGAGGTGACCGGCGGCCCGCGAGCCGCCGGCCGGCGGAAGGCCGCGCGGCGTCCCCGCGGGCCGCGGAAAGCCGCCGGTGACCGCACCATTCATCTTCCTGCGAGGAGTCCCCCATGCCCGGACCCGGCTATGCCTTCTTCGGTGACGAGGAGCGCGACAACGTCCAGCAGGTGCTGGACGCTTGGGCGCGGACGACCGCCGCGCACTCCTACCCGCTCGGTGACCTCACCCAGACCCGGCTGTTCGAGCAGGCCGCGGCGCACCGCCTGGGCAGCCCGTACTGCCTGTCCGTCAACAGCGGCACGTCCGCGCTGCAAGCGGGCCTCGCGGCGCTCGGCATCGGGCCCGGTGACGAGATCGTCGTGCCCGGGTACATGTACGGCGCGTGCCTCGCCGCCGTGGCGTACAGCGGGGCGACGCCCGTACTGGCCGAGGTGGACGCCTCGCTGACCCTCGACCCCGAGGACGTACGGCAGCGGATCACGCCGCGCACGAAGGCGCTGATGCCGGTGCACATGCTGGGTGCGGCGTGCGACATGGCGGCGCTGCGGCGGATCGCGGACGAGCACGGGCTGCTGGTGCTGGAGGACGCCGCGCAGGCGTGCGGCGGCACCTACCGGGGGCAGGCGCTGGGCACGTTCGGGCACGCGGGGGCCTTCTCCCTCAACATGTTCAAGGTGATCACGGGCGGGGACGGCGGTTTCCTGCTCACCGCCGACGAGCGGATCTTCCAGCGGGCGTACGGCTTCCACGACCACGGCTGGTTCCCGTACCGCCGCGAGGACGGCCCCGGCGACCGGCTGTGGGGCCTCAACCTGCGAATGACGGAGCTGACGGCGGCCGTGGCGCGCGCCCAGCTCGGCCGGCTGGACGCCGTGCTGGCCCGCACCCGGGAGCTGCGGGACGAGCTGCTGGCGCAGATCCCCGTACGGGACGGGCTGGTGCGCCGCCCCCTGCACGACGCGGCGGGCGACTGCGCGACCCTCCTGGTCCACGTCTTCGACGAGCGGGCGGACGCCGAGGCCGTCGCGAAGCGGCTCGGCACCAAGACGCTGCTGCACTCGCCCAAGCACTACTACGGCGGGATTCCCGAGCTGGCCGCGCTGGCCGCCCCGGACGGCTCCTCGTGCCCGTCCCGCCCGGCCGCCGAGCCCTGGCGGCGGGACGGCTGGCGGGCGGGCGCGCTGCCGCGCACCGACGACGTGCTGAGCCGGTCGCTGGCGCTGACCGTCGGCACGTCCGACACCTATCTGGGCGCCGACTTCGGGGTGAACGTCTTCAGCGGTACGGACGAGGTCGCCGCGGTCGCCGAACGGTTCCGCGAGACGGTCGGGGAAGTGCTCGGTTGACAGGCCCGAGCCCCGGCCCATCCTCCCTCCTCCTTGCCCGCCCACCGACCTAAGGACCGTCATGCCCGCGACCCGAACGCCCGCGCAGTTCACCGCCGTGGCCGCCAGGCCCCTGGTCAGCGTGGTGGTGCCGTGCTTCGACGAGGCGGCCGTCATCGGGGAGACGCACCGCCGGCTCGGCGCCGTACTGCGCGGCCTGCCGGGGTGCGAGTACGAGGTCGTGTACGTGGACGACGGCAGCCGGGACGGCACGTGGGACCGCCTCACGGCGCTCGCCGCCGCCGACGCGCGGGTCCGGCTGGTGCGGCTGACCCGCAACTTCGGGCACCAGCCGGCCGTCCTCGCGGGCCTGCGCGAGGCGGCCGGGGACGCCGTGGTGACCATCGACGCCGACCTCCAGGACCCGCCCGGCCTCATCG
The DNA here is from genome assembly GCF_022271435.1 of Streptomyces monomycini. Classification (GTDB taxonomy): domain Bacteria; phylum Actinomycetota; class Actinomycetes; order Streptomycetales; family Streptomycetaceae; genus Streptomyces; species Streptomyces monomycini. The sequence continues at coordinate 8,934 of NZ_JAFIQY010000048.1, forward strand.
CCGACATGGTCGAACGCTGGCGCGCGGGCTGGCCGGTGGTCTCCGCGCGGCGCACCGGGCGGGAGGGCGAGAGCCGCTTCAAGACCGGTACCGCGCACGTCTTCTACCGGCTGCTGGCGGCGGTCGCCGACCACCCCGTCAGCCTCGACACCGGCGACTTCCGGCTGCTGGACCGCGAGGTCGTCCGCACCCTCACCCTGCTCCCGGAGAGCGAGCTGTATCTGCGCGGCTCGGTCTGCTGGGCGGGCTTCCCGGAGACGGTCCTGGAGTACGGGCGGCGGCCCCGGCTCGCCGGGCGGACGAAGTACACGCTGCGCAAGATGGCGGGCCTGTCCCGGCGCGGCCTGCTCGCCTGCTCCTCGGCCCCGGCCCGGGTGCCCGCCGCCGTCGGGCTCGTCTGGCTCGGCGGTACGGCCGTGACCTCGGCCGTGCTGCGCCGCCCGCTGCCGCTGGCCGCGTGGACGTTCGGCTGCGAGGCGGTGCTGCTCGGGGTGCTGGGCGAGTACCTGCTGCTGGTCCACCGCGAGGTGCGCGGCAGGCCGCCGTACGTGGTCCTCCAGCGGTGGGCGGCCGGCGTCCCGGCACCGGCGGAGCTGACGGCCGACGACGTGACCGGGCCCCGGGAGGCGTGGGCCGCCGGGAGCGCGCGGTGACGGCCGTGAACGGCGACCGGGCGGTACGGGACGCACGCCCCGGCGGCGCGGACTGGGACGTCATCGTCGTCGGCGCCGGATTCACCGGCCTGGCCGCCGCCCACGAACTCGGCCGCGCCGGACTGCGCTGTCTCGTCCTGGAGGCGGACGATCAGGTCGGCGGCCTCGCGGGCACGTTCCCCGTCGGCGACCGGCAGCTGGAGCGCTTCTACCACCACTGGTTCGCCTCCGACACGGACATCTTCCGGCTCTGCGCCGACCTCGGCCGCGCCGACCTCGTCCAGCGCCACCACGGCCGCACCGGCTTCTACTACGCGGGCGGCATCCACCGCCTCTCCACCCCGCTCGACGTGCTGCGCTTCGCGCCGCTGCCGCTCGCCGACCGGCTGCGCCTGGGCCGCTCCGTACTGCACGCGGGCCGGGTGCGGCACTGGCGCGAGCTGGAGGCACTGACCGCCGAGGAGTGGCTGGTCGGACTGGGCGGGCGGCGGGTGTACGACCGGGTGTGGCGGCCGCTGCTGGAGGGCAAGTTCGGCCCGTACGCGCCCGAGGTCGGCGCCACCTGGATGTGGACCAAGCTGCACCTCCGGGGCGGCAGCCGCAGCCGGTCGGGCCGCGAGGTGCTGCACTACCTGCGCGGGGGCTGCGGTGCCCTGCTGGACGCCTGGCTGCCCCGGCTGGCCGGGCTGGGTGTACGGATACGGACCGGCAGCCCGGTGACGGAGGTGCTCACCGGGCCGGAGGGCGTGCGCGGCGTGCGCTGCGGAGGTGATGCGGCGCACGCCCCGCGCGTGCTGGTGACCTGCGCCCCCGGGCCCGCCGCCGCGCTGCTCGGCCGGTCCGCGCACCCCGCCGTACCGGCCCTGCGCCGCCGCCTGACGGCGATCCCGTACCTGGCCAACCTCTGTCTCGTGCTGGAGAACGACCGGCCGCTGTCCGACACGTACTGGCTCAACGTCACCGACCCGCACTTTCCCTACGTCGGCGTCATCGAGCACACCAACCTCGACGCCCCGGAGCACTACGGCGGACGGCACCTGGTCTACCTGTCCACGTACCTGCCGGCGGACGCCGCGCTGTACCGGATGAGCGACCCGGAGGTCTACCGGTACAGCCTCCCGCACCTGCGGCGGATGTTCCCGGCGTTCCGCGCGGAGTGGGTGCGCGCCCACCACGTCTGGCGCGCCCGGTACGCGCAGCCGGTCATCACCCGGCACTACTCGCGGACCGTACCCGGCGTCGAGAACGCCGTACCCGGCCTCCACCTCGCCGGAATGGCCCAGGTCTTCCCCGAGGACCGGGGCACCAACTACGCGCTGCGGGGCGGGCAGCGCGCCGGGCGGCTGATCGCCGACCGCATCCGTACGGCGGAGCGCCGCACAGCCGGCGCCGCCCCCGCCCACCCCATCCACCGGACCGGAGCGGACCATGACTGACCCCCGCGCCCAGCAGGCACAGCAGCCCCCGCAGTCCCTTCAGACTCCGCAGCCCCAGCAGCTCCAGCAGTCCCCACAGCGCCCGCACCCGCCCCAGCGCCTGTTCAGCGTCGACGACTGCGAGCGGATGCCCGCCCGCCAGGTGCACGACCTCTACCGGCAGTACGTCAGCCGCGCCCAGGTCTCCCTGCTCGGCTCCTTCGGCTTCGGCCAGGACCTGGTCGACCACGCCGAAGGCTGCTGGATCACCCTGCGCGACGGGCGGCGCATCCTGGACTTCACCGGCGGGATCGGCGTCCTCAACCACGGGCACAACCACCCCCGGCTGCTCGCCGCGCGCCGCCGCTTCGCCGACCGGCGCGCCATGGAGGTCCACAAGAACTTCCTGTCCCCGTACGTGGCCGCGCTCAGCCACAACCTGGCCCGGCTGCTCCCCGGCGACCTGAACATCAGCTACTTCCCCAACTCCGGTGCGGAAGCTGTCGAAGGCGCCGTGAAGCTCGCTTACAAGTACCACCGGGGGCACCGCGGCACCGTGCTGCACAGCGACATCTCCTTCCACGGCAAGCTCCTCGGCGCGGGCAGCCTCACCGCCTCCCCGGAGGTGGACTTCCCGTATCCCGGCCTGCCCGGTACCGACCACTTCGCCTACGACGACCTGGAGTCCTTCGCCCTCGCCCTGGAACGGCACCGGACCGGGGACGGCAGCAGCGACGTGTACGCGGTGGTGCTGGAGCCGTTCAGTGCGTCGAGCGTCCGGGAGTGCTCGGCGGAGTTCCTGTACGAGGCGCGCCGGCTGTGCACGGAACGGGACATCGTGCTGGTCTTCGACGAGGTGTACACCGGCTGGGGGCGCACCGGGTCGCTCTTCCACTTCATGCGCCACCCCGGCCTGCTGCCCGACGTCCTGACCACCTCGAAGTCGTTCGGCGGCGGCAAGGCGTCCATCTCCGGCTACGTCGCGCGCGAGCCGGTCTTCCGCACCGCGTACGACAACCTCTCCGACGCGACCCTGCACAGCACCACCTACTACGGTTTCGGCGAGGAGACCGCGACCGCGCTGGAAGCCGTCGCCATCGCCGTCGAGGACGACTACCCGGCGCGCGCCGCGCGGATCGGCGAGCGGCTGGGCGGAGGCCTCGCCGACCTCGCCGCCCGCCACCGCTCCCTGGTGTCCGGCACCTGCGGCCGGGGCGCGCTGCACGGCCTGTTCCTCAACGACGGCAATCCCGCACTGGACCGGCTGCTGCGCCTGGTCCCCTCCTCCTTCGCCCGTGACCCGCGAGCTCGCCGCAAGCTCGTCACGGCCGCCGTGATCGCCTCTCTCTACCGCGACTTCGGCGTCCTGGCCTACTACGGCTCCAACCACGGCCTGCCGCTCATCGCCTCGCCGCCGCTGGTCGCCGGGGAGACCGAGGTCGAGGTGTTCCTCCAGGCGCTGGACTCGGTGCTGGAGCAGGGGGCCGGGCGGCTGCTGTCCCGCTTCGCCAAGGACGTACTGGCGCAGCATGTGCCCTTACGCGGCAAGGGGGCCAAGGAGCAGGCGGTGGCGCGGTGAGGGACGCGTACCCGGGAGACGGCGGCCGGATGGCGCGAGCACTGCGCGCAAGCGGGCTGCCGCACCTGTGGGCGGCCCGCTACCCGGCGCTCGCCGGGCCGCTCGCGGGCGCGCGCGCTGCCGCGCATGTCAGCGGCTCGCTGGAGCGGCTGCCGAGGCCGTACCGAGTTGGCGCCGAGGTCGCGCTGCGCGTCGCCGGGCTCGTACCGGTGCCGAGTTCCGGCCCCACCGCCGCGTACGACCGGCTCGCGCGGCTCCCCGGTTTCGGCCGCTTCCTGGCCGTCACCGACGCCCTCGCGCTGTACGGAGCACTGGACGGGGCACGAGACGGAGCACCGGACGGGGCACGAGACGGAGCACCGAACAGCGCGCTGGACGGTGACCCGGACACATGACCCGCCGCCGCGCACCGTCCCGCACCCGCACCGTCCCCTGTGACGCCCTGGTCATCGGCTCCGGCGCCGGCGGCGCGGTCGCCGCGCTGGAACTGGCGCGGGCCGGCCACCGTACCGTCGTCCTGGAGGAAGGGCCCCGGACGAGCACCGCCGAGATCGCCGCCTCGGCACCCGCCGAGAACCTGCGCCGCCTCTACCGGGACGCCGGACTCACCCCGGTCTTCGGCAGCCCGGTCATCCCGTACGGCGAGGGCCGCTGCGTGGGCGGCAGCACGGTCGTCAACGGCGGGATCCTGTGGGCGCCGCCGGACGCGCTGCTGGAACGCTGGGCGCGGGTGATGGGCACCACCGACTACCGCGCCGGCCGGCTGGCGGAGCACGTCCGTACGGTGTCCGAGCGCCTCGGCGTCGGCGAGCAGCCGCACGGCGACGGCAACGCGGACTCCCGGCTGCTGGCGGGCGCGGCCGATGCCCTGGGCTGGCACTGGGCCGCCGCCCGGCGCGCGGCCCCCGGCTGCCGGCACCGCAACCGCTGCCCGACCGGCTGCCCCAGCGGCGCCAAGCGCAGCATGCTCGTCAGCTACCTGCCCGAAGCCGAGCGGTACGGCGCGCGCATCGAGCCGAACACGCGGGCTGTCCTGCTGCGGCACGACGGCCGGACCGTGCACGGCGTGACGGCCGTCAGCGGGCCGGCCGGGCTGGACGGACCGGGTGGGCCGGGTGGGCCGGGTGGGCCGGGCGGCGGCCCGGACGGTTCAAGCGGCTCGGGCGGCCCGGACGGTTCAGACGGCCGCACCCGCATCGAATACCGCCCCCGCACGGTCTTCCTCGCCGCCGGGGCAGTCGGCACCGCCCTCCTCCTCCAGCGCAGCGGCATCCACCGCCGCCACGCCGGGCGCGCCATGGGGTTCCACGTCAATTTCCGCCTGGTGGCCCGCCTCGCGGACCCGGTGCGCGCCACCCGGGGCACCATCTTCACCGCCCAGATACGGGAGTTCGACGAGCTGGGCATCCACCTGATGCCCGCCAACCTCACCGCCGGCTCACTGGCGGCGGCCCTCGCCGGGCACGGCCCCGCGGTGATCGACGCGCTGCTGGCGGACCTGGACAGCGTCCTCGTGTGCACGGTGCAGGTACGGATGAGCGGCCGCGTAGCCGTGCGCCAACTCGCGGGCGGCACACGGCTTTTACGGCACCACCTCACCCCGTACGACCACGGCCTGCTGCGCTTCGCGCTCGGCCGGGCGGCACGGCTGCTCTTCCGGGCGGGGGCCGTGGAGCTGTACCCGCCGTGCCCGGGGGTGCTGCGCTCGGACCGTACGGCGCAGGAGTTCGCCGCCCGGTCGGACCCGCGCGGCTGGAACCTGGTCTCCGTCCACGCCATGGGGTCCTGCCCGATGGGGCGTCCCGCGCTCGGCGGGGTGTGTGACCAGGACGGCCGGCCGTACGGTTTCACCAACCTCCGGCTGTGCGACGCGTCGGTGCTGCCGGGGCCGGCCGGTATCAGCCCGCAGGGCACCGTCCTGGCCTTCGCGCACGAGATCGTCGCCCGCCACCTCTCCGCTCCCCCACCGCTCCCCCTGAGGAGGCATGGTGACAGCGACACCACCCCCTGACGCCACGGGGCGCCCGCGCGGCCTGCTGCGCCCCACCGGGCCCGTCCTCGACTGCGACATCGCCGTCCTCGGCTCCGGCATGGGCGGCGCGACCCTCGCGTACGCGCTGCGCGGCACCGGCGCGCGGGTCCTGGTCGTGGAACGCGGCGACTTCCTGCCCCGGGAATGGCAGAACTGGTCGGCGCCCGCCGTCTTCACCGGCGCGCGCTACCGCAACGCCGAACCCTGGTACGACGCCCGGTCGGAACGGTTCTTCTCCCCCGGCGTGCACTACTACGTCGGCGGCAACACCAAGGTCTTCGGCGCCACCCTGCCGCGCTTCCGCGAGGCCGATTTCGGGCCGCTGGAACACGCCGAAGGCGTCTCGCCCGGCTGGCCGTTCCCGTACGGAGCGCTCGAACCGCACTACGCGCGCGCCGAACGCCTCTACCGGGTGCACGGCGCCCGTGCCGCCGATCCGACCGACCCGTGGCGCTCCGGCGACTACCCCTGGCCGGCCGTCCCCCACGAACCCGCGGTCGCCGCGCTCGCCGAGTCGCTGCGCGACCAGGGCCTGACACCGTTCGCCCTGCCCACCGGTGTGGACCTCCGGGAGGACGGCCGGTGCCTGCGCTGCGGCACCTGCGACGGCTTCCCCTGCCTGGTCGAGGCCAAGAGCGACGCCGACGTGTGCGCCCTGCGGCCCGCGCTGGCCTCGGGCAACGTCTCGCTGCTCACCCGGGCCACGGTCACCCGGCTGGTCACCGGCGCGTCCGGGCGGCGGGTCACCGAGGCGCTGGCCCAGTACGAAGGCCGTGAGCTGCGCATTCGCGCCGACCGGTTCGTCCTGGCCTGCGGCGCGGTCAACACGGCCGCGCTACTGCTGCGTTCGGAGCCCGGCGCCTTGCGTACGGGACCGGTACGGACCACCGGCCTGGCGAACGGGTCCGGGCAGGCCGGGCGCAACTACATGGTGCACAACAGCACCTTCCTCATGGCCGTCGATCCACGCCACGCCAATGACGTCGTCTTCCAGAAGACGCTGGGCGTCAACGACTGGTACCTGGGCAACGGCTCGCACGGGCCCCTGGGCAACATCCAGGCCCTGGGCAAGCTGCGTCCCCCGTCGGCGGGCGGACTGTGGCCCCGGACACCGCGCCCGCTGCTCGCCGCCGCCACCCGGCGCAGCATCGACCTGTACCTCACCAGCGAGGACCTGCCGGTGCCCGAGAACCGGGTGGCCGTCGGCCCCGGAGGCCGGACCGAGGTGCACTGGCGGCCGGTGAACCTGCCGCCGCACCGCGAACTGGCCCGCCGCGCCGCACGGATGATGCACCGCGCGGGCTTCCCCCTGGTCCGCACCCGGCGGATGGGCATCGCCGTCAACTCGCACCAGTGCGGCACGGCGGTCGCCGGGGACGACCCGGCGGCCAGCGTCGTCGACCCGGGGTGCAAGGCCCATGAGCTGGACAACCTGTGGGTCGCGGACAGCTCCTGGTTCCCGTCGTCGGCGGCGGTCAACCCGGCACTGACGATCGCCGCCAACGCGCTGCGCATCGCGCCGGGTGTGGCGGGGGTTCCGGCGGTTCCGGAGGAGACGTACGGAGTCCGCGCGGCCGAGGAGACGTACGAAACCCGCACGGCCGACGCCCCCCGCGACGCCGGTGCCGCCCGCACCTCCGACGCGGCGCGTGGCGGCCCCGGGGACGAAGGAGCCGCCGGCCCATGATCGCCGACCACGCCTACGAGCTGATCACCGACGACATCTTCCTGCGCCTGCCCGGGCTGCTGCCGCACGCCGAACTCTTCCTCAAGCTGGAAGGCCTCAACCCGGCCGGCTCGGTCAAGCTCAAGACCGCCACCGGCCTGGTCGAGGACGCCGAACGCCGCGGCCTGCTGCGCCCCGGCGGCGCGCTGATCGAGTCCTCCTCCGGCAACCTGGGCATCGCCCTGAGCGCCGTCTGCGCCGCCAAGGGCTACACCTTCACCTGCGTCACCGACCCGCACGTACCGCGGCAGAGCGTCGCCCTGATGCGCGCGTTCGGCGCCCATGTGTGTGTCGTGGACACCCCCGACGGCAACGGCGGCTACCTCGGCGGCCGGATCGCCCTGATCCGCAGCGCCCTGGACCTCGACCCGTCCCTGACCTGGCTCAACCAGTACGCCAACGCCGCCAACCCGGCCGTGCACGCGGCCCGTACCGCCGCTGCCGTGCTGCGCGAGATCCGCGCCGTGGACTACCTCTTCGTCGGCGCCGGCACCACCGGCACCGTCATGGGCTGCGCCGCGCACTTCCGCCGCTGCTCGCCCCGGACCACCGTGGTCGCCGTGGACGCCGAGGGCTCGGTGACCTTCGGCGGCCCGCCCGGCACCCGCCGCATACCGGGCCTGGGCACCAGCCGGGTGCCGGAGCTCTGCCGCCCGCGCGCCGTGCACCGGGTGGTCGCCGTACCCGAACGGGACGCCGTACGGATGTGCCGCCGCCTCGCCCGCTCCCACGGCCTGGCCGTCGGCGGCTCCACCGGCTCCGTGCTCTGCGCCGTCCTGCGGCTGCGGTCCGGCATCCCGCCGGGCGCCCGTGTGGTGGCGCTCTCCGCCGACCTCGGGGACCGCTACCTGGACACCGTGTACGACGACGCCTGGGTCACCGAGCACTTCGGCGCCGCGACGGCCGGCCGTACGCCGCGGCCCGGCACCGCGCAGTCCGCCCCAGAGGAGGTGCGTTGAATGAACCCGCCCACCGCGAACGCCGCCCCGGCCCCGACCACGAACGCCGCCCCGGACTCCGTCGAGCTGCATGGCGCCGACGGCCTCCAGGACCTGTACTGGCCCCCCGTCCACCCCTTCGCCACCCTCGACCCCGCACTCGTCCGCTTCCTGGCCGCTCCCCCGCCCGCCCAGACCACGCACCTCGCCCGCCTGCGCGCCGACCCCGAGGCCCACGGCCGCTTCCTCCACGACCACCTGGCCACCCTCTACGCCCACTCCTTCGGCTACCGCGACGGCCCGGCCGCCCACGCCCCCGACGACGACCTGGAGATCGCCCTGTACGCGGCGCGCACCCGGCTGGAGCACGAGTTCCTGACGTACGGCTGTGCCCCCGGGCCCTTACCGGCCCTGCGGAACCAGGAGGCGGCCGCCGACCATCTGGAAGCGCTGGCCGCCGACAACCCCGGCGCCTCCCACCCCCTCTTCCGCTTCCTCGCCACCGACGCCACCCGCGAGCAGATCGAGTACTTCCTGCGCTGCGAACTGATCCGCAACGAGATCGTGGACGACGAGGTCGCCCTGCTCGTCGTCGGCCTCCAGGGACAGCAGAAGGCCGTCGCGGCGGCCAACCTGTGGGACGAGTGCGGGCGCGGCCGGCTGGAGAACTTCCACACGTACTGGCTGCGCCGCCAGCTCGGCTCCCCCGCCGGGTGGGAAGCGCTGGCCCGCTACCGCCGCGCCCACCCGTGGTTCGCCAAGCCCACCTCCAACCTCTTCGCCGCGCTGCTGCTGCGCCCGGCGCGCGTGCAGGCCGCGTACGGCTGCTTCCTCGTCTTCGAAAGCTGGGTCGAGCCGCACTTCACCCTCCTCCTGGAGGGAATGACGCGGGTGGGCATCCACGACGACGACATGCGCGTGTACTACACGGCCCACACCCGCATCGACCCCCGCCACAGCCGGGAACTGTGCGACGGGCTGCGCGCCCAGCGCCCCCGCCTCACACCCCCGGAGGTGCGGGCTGCCCTGTACGGGGCCCACCTCGCGGTCGACACGGGCGTGCGGCAGTACGACCGTATCCGGCGTCACTTGGAGACCATGGGCCCGCGGAGCGTTCGCGCGCCGCGGCCCCAGGACCACTGAGGCCGGCTGCGATCGGAGGAAGCATGACGGACCCGGACCGGAGCGCCCGACAGCAGGCGGGGGCGGCCGACGCCGTACTGACCCTGCCCGGCACGATCCTCACCACGCCAGGGCCCGGCCGGGCGAACGGCGGCCCCGGCGGCTGCACCCTCGGCCTCGACATCGGCGGCACCTTCGTCAAGTCCGCGCTGGTCGCCGCCGACGGCACGGTCCGGCACGAGAGCCGCTGCCCGACCCGGAGCGCGGACGGCCCCGACGCGGTCCTGCGCGCCGTCCTCGACCACGCCGCCGAGGCCCTGGCCGTGGCCCGCGACGCGGGCGAGGACGTCCGCGCGGTGGGCATCGCCTCCTGCGGGCTGGTGGACGAGGACACGGGCACCGTCGTGTTCTCCGCGTCCATCCAGTGGCGCGACCTGCCGCTGCGGCGGCTGGCGTCGGAGCGCCTGGGGCTGCCGGTCGCCCTCGGGCACGACGTACGGTCCGGCGGGCTCGCCGAAGCGCGGCTGGGCGCCGGGCGCGGCCACCGGGCCGTCCTGTTCGTGCCCGTCGGTACGGGGGTGGGCGGCGCGCTGCTGCTGGACGGGAAGCCGTTCCCGGGCAGCCACTGGCGCTCGGCGGAGGTCGGGCACGTCGTCACCCGGCCGGACGGCGACGCCTGCCCGTGCGGCCAGCGCGGCTGCCTGGACACCATCGCGGGCGGTGTCGCCGTCGCACGCCGCTACAACCAACGGTGCGGTGCGCTGCCCCCGGTCTCCGGCGCCGAGGAGGTGGCGCGGCGCGCGGCGGCCGGGGACCCGGCGGCCGTCCAGGTGTGGGAGGAGGCGGCCGACGCGATGGCCCAGACGCTGCTGGCGGCGGTCACGCTCTTCGACCCGGCCGTTCTGGTGCTGGGCGGCGGGCTCAGCCAGGCGGGCGAGCAGCTGCGGGCGCCGCTGCGGCGCGGCCTCGAACAGCGGGCCGCCTTCCAGGCGCTGCCCGACCTCGTCTTCGCCCAGCTGGGTGAACGGGCGGGCCGGATCGGGGCCGGACTGCTGGCCTGGGACCTCCTCCACGCCCACGAAGGCGTACGGGCATGAGCCGCCAAGGCCGGACAGAAGCGGTCGCGTCGGTGCCCGTAAGCGGGCACAGCCCGCCCCAGCCGCACACCCGCGTCGGCTGCCGACCCGGCCCTGACCGGCCGTGCGGCCCCCGCTGACCAGGTCTGCCCGCGGCGCGGCGGGCGCGGGGGAAACGGGCATGTACACCGCAGTGGGCGCGGCGGACCGCCCCCGAGGGCCGTCCATCGGGTTCGCTCTTCCCAGCCGGGTTCTCCTCCCCTGAAAGGGGCCCGACCATGAAGCACCCCGCCTCCGGGGCCGGTCCTGCCGGCTCCGGAGCCCCCCACCCCGCCGTCACCACGGAAACCGCCGGCACCGCCGCGGCCGGCCCCCACGCCGCGCCCGGCGGCCCGGACCGCCACCTCGTCGAGGGCCGCACCATCGTCGAGGGCCGCACCATCGACGCCGTACCGGAGACCGAACGGCACGGCCGTCCGCGCGACCTGTTCGCCGTCTGGTTCGCCGCCAACATCAGCCCGCTGACCATCGTCTCCGGCACCATCGCCCCGCTCGTCTTCGGCCTCGGCCTGTGGCCCGCCATCGCCGCCGTGACCCTCGGCAACCTGCTCGGCGGGTTCCTGATGGCCCTGCACGCGGCGCAGGGCCCGCGGCTCGGCGTCCCGCAGATGATCCAGAGCCGCGGCCAGTTCGGCAGCCACGGATCGCTGCTGGTCACGCTGGTCGTCGTCTTCATGTACGCGGGCTGGTTCGCGTCCAACCTGGTCATCGCCGGACAGGCACTGAACCGGTCGGTGCCCGCCGTGGACACTTCCGGCTGGCTGGTGCTCTGCGCGCTGGCCGGGCTGGTCGTCGCCGTCGTCGGCTACCGCCTGATCCACCGCGTCGGCCGCTGGGCCACCGTCGTCACCCTCGCGCTGCTCGCCCTGTGCGCCGTACGGGTGTTCATGACCCCCGGCGTCCTCGAACGCGCCACGGACGCCACCGGCTTCACCCTCTCCGGCTTCGTCGGCATGACCGCGATCGGCATCCTGCTCCAGATCACCTACGCCCCGTACGTCTCGGACTACACCCGCTACATGCCCGCGCACGCCGCGTCCCGCCGCTCCACCCTGTGGTTCACCTACTGGGGCAGTGTCCTGGGCAGCGTGCTGCCGATGTTCCTCGGCATCGTGATGGGCCTGGCGGTGGCCGACGACGCGATCGCCGGGCTGGACGCCGTCCTCGGCGGCACCCTGTCGGCCGTCGTGCTGTGCTCCTTCGCCGTCATCGTCGTGCACGTCAACTCGATGAACCTGTACGGCACTTCGCTGTGCCTGGTGACCGCCGCCCAGACGTTCCGGCACAACTGGCTGCCGGGCCGTCCGACCCGTACGGCGCTGATCGCGGGCCCGCTCGCCCTCGGCCTCACCCTCGCCCTGGCCTTCCAGGACACCTTCCTCGCCTCGTACACCGACTTCCTGGCGATCCTCCAGTACGTCCTGATCCCGTGGACCGCCATCAACCTCGTCGACTACTACCTGATCCGGCGCGGCCACTACCACGTACCGTCCTTCTTCGCCCCCGGCGGCGGCGTGTACGGGCGGATCAACGGCCCGGCCGTCCTGGTCTACGCCGTCAGCTTCGCGCTGGAGGTCCCCTTCATGCACACCTCGGCCTACACCGGGCCGGTCGCCGCGTCCCTCGACGGGATAGACCTCTCCTGGGCCGTGGGCCTGCTGGTCCCCACCGTCGCGTACTGGCTCATCGCCCGCCGCCGCACCGCGTCCGACCTGCTCGCCACCACGGCCCCCGCGTCCGCCCTCCCCCAGGAAGGCTCCTGACCATGTCCACCATCCCCGACTTACGCGCCGAGGCGGCCCGCCTCCTGCACACCAACCGCTACCTCACCCTCGCGACCGCCGGGCCCGACGGCACCCCCTGGGCCGTCCCCGTCACCTACGCCTGGGACGACGCGGACCACTTCTACTGGTGGTCCGCGTCGGACGCGGCGCACTCCCGCAACATCGCGGCCAACCCCGCCGTCTCGGTCCTGATCTTCGACTCCCAGGTGACCGACTCCGAGGCGCAGGCCCTCTACGGGGAAGGCACCGCCCACGCCCTCGCCCCGGCCGACCTGCCGGCGGCCCTCGCGGTCTTCTACGCCCGCCGCTACCCCGACCCGGTCCTCCGCGCCCGCAAGGCCCGACGGCCGGCCGAATTCCAGGGCGGCTCCCCGAAGCGCTTCTACTGCGCCACCGTCCACGCCTACTCGGCCCTCAGCCCCGACCCTCACCCGGTCCACGGCGACGCGGTGCCCCACCGGGTCACCTTTCCGTTCACCACGGCGTGGGCGAAGGCGTACGAGCCGGGGTGAGGCGGTCTCAGGACGACACGGACAGGGCGGGTCTCAGAGGCACTTACGCCGCCAGGCGAGCAGCCCCACCAGTGCGACGGGCCCGAAGACGGCGGCCTTGACGGCCAGCTTCGTCGTCAGCCAGGCGAAACCAGGAGCCCACAGCCCCAACCACCAGGCCAGCAACAGTGCCAGGCCCACCACCAGGACGACACACACCGCGGACACCGCTATGCGGGCCGCCCGGTTGCCGAGCTGTTCCGCGATCTCCCCCTCGCTCATGAGGGTGATTCTAGAGACGAGGGCGACACACCGCGGCCTCAGGTAGTGATCTTGCCAAGGATGTCCGGATGGCGTCGGCCGTGCCCCGTAGCCGCTTCATACACGGCCCCGGCCCGCAGGACGGCCAGGTCGGCGCGCGGCGGACCGACGATCTGGAGGCCCACCGGGAGCCCGCCCGGGGTGAAGCCCGCCGGTACGGACAGGGCGGGCACGCCCAGTACGGACACGAAGTAGGCCGAACGCATCCAGTCGATGTAGGTGTACTGCGGCTGCCCGGCGACCGTCTCCGGGTACTCCGCCGCCGCGTCGAACGGCGCGACCTGGGACACCGGCGCCAGCAGCACGTCGTACCGGGTGAAGAAGTCGACGACGCCCAGATGCAGCCGCGCGCGGTCGGCCGTGGCACGGGCCAGGTCGGGGCCGGTCAGGCGGCGGCCCTGCTCGATGTTCCAGGCCAGGCTCGGCTTCAGGGCCTCGGGGGACGCGTCGAGCGCCGCGCCGAGCGCCAGGTCGAAGTGGTGGGCCCGCAGCACACGGAAGACGTCGTCGGCCCCGTCCAGGTCCGGGCAGTCCTCCTCGACCCGGCACCCGAGCTGCCGGAACACCTCCGTCTGCGGCTCCAGCACCTCCCGCACCTCGGCGTCGACCGGCACCCGGCCGCCCAGGTCAGGCGTCCAGGCCACGCGCAGCCCGGCGAGATCACCCGCCGGCGGCTCGCGGAACGACGCTCCCGGCCCCTCCAGGCTCACCGGGCAGCGCGGATCGGGCCCCGCCATGACCGAGAGCAGCAGCGCGGCGTCGGCGACCGTACGGGCCATCGGGCCCGGCACGGTCAGCGTGTCCCACGGGTTCCACGCCGGGTACGACGGCACCCGGCCGGGGGTCGGACGCAGCCCGACGACGTTGCAGAACGAGGCGGGATTGCGCAGCGAACCGCCCATGTCGGAACCGTCGGCGAGGGGGAGCAGCCCGGCGGCCAGCGCGGCCGCCGCGCCGCCGCTGCTGCCGCCCGCCGAGCGGGTGAGGTCGTACGGGTTGCGGGTCACCCCGAAGACCGGGTTGAACGTGTGCGAACCGGCCCCGAACTCGGGCACGTTGGTCTTCCCCATACGGATCGCACCGGCGGCCTGGATGCGCTGGACGAGCAGTTCGTCCTCGTCGGGGACGGTGTCCGCGTGCAGCGGCGAGCCGTACGTGGTGCGCATGCCGCGGGTGAGGTGGGTGTCCTTGAAGGCGATGGGCAGCCCGTGCAAAGGTCCGGCCGGGCCGCCGCGCGCCAGGTGCTCGTCGGCGGCCGCGGCAGCCGCCATCGCGCCCTCGGGGTCGAGGGAGACGAGGGCGTTCACGCGCGGGTTGACGCGCTCGATGCGGTCCAGGTGGGCCTGGACGACTTCCCTCGCGGACAGCTCGCGGCGGCGGATGCGGGCGGCGAGGTCGGCGGCGTCGGTGTAGGTGAGGCCGGTGGTGTCGTCGTCGGCGGTGTCGTTGCCGGCGGTGTCGGTGAGGTCGTGGTCACCACTCATACCCGCAACCCAACACCGTCCATCAGCGCGCCCACCACCCCCCGGGCCCGCCCGACGGCTTCCTCGTCGCCCGTCCGCAGGCCGCGCGCCCACGCCTCCGCGGCGTCCAGTGCGGCGAGCGCCGGCAGCGCGTACCGCTCCGCGTCCGTCAGCTCCCGCCCGTAACCGCGCAGGAAGGCGGCGCGCAGAACCGGGTCACGCAGGCACGCGCCGTACGCCACCCGAACGAGGTCTTCCGCCGCGCACCCCAGCCGCGCCTGCGCGAACCCGGCGAGCGCCAGCCGCCGTCCCGCCGCGTCCCACAGGAAGTGGTGCTCGCCGACATCGCCGTGCAGGAAGCCGCCGGGCAGCGGTGGGAGCAGGTGGAGCACCGCGGCCCGGCCCAGGAGGAACTGCCGCTCCGCCGCGTCGAGTACGCCCGCGTCCGTCAGCTGTGCCACCTGCTCCTCGGCGGCGGCGTGCCGGACCGCGGCCCACTGGTCCGCGCCGCCCGCCGGACCCACCGCGCCCGCCGGGCCGCACGCGTCGTGCAGGCGGCGCAGCAGCCCGCCCGCCTGCCGGTACAGCTCCGTACGGTCGGCACGGCCCGGCGCGGAGCCGGGCGCACCGGCCCCCGGAACGGCGGTGAGCAGCAGCGCGAGGCGGCCCGGGTCGCTGTCGACGAGGACCGGCGCGTGCGCGTGGCCGAGGGCGGGGACGGCGTGCCGGTACGCGTGCGTCTCACGCGTGTAGCGGTCCGGCGTCGGCGCCACCTTGAGGAAGAACCGGGCCGCGTCCGCGCGCGTCAGCTCCCACACCCGCGCGCCGGCCCGCTGCCGCGCGACGTCACGGACCTCGGTGATCTCACCGCCGGCCCGGCTGCGGGCCCAGGCGACGACGGTGTTCGGGACGGTTGGCACAGTTCCTCCTCGGTTGACGCCGGTTCGGACGGGTGCTCGCAGAACGAGGCCCGCGGACCGTTCGTCACGGTCCCACGAGGGCGCCCTCTCGGTCGAAAGTTCGACCGGCCCGTCAACGCGCGGCCCGGCACGGGGCGTCCGCGGCACGGTTCACCCGGCCGTGGCGCACCACCCGATCCGGGGATTGCGGGCTGCCGGTTGGCTGGAAGTCGGCAGCGACGGGACGGTCGCCACCCTACGGAGTTGTACAGTTGCGCAATCCAGCAACTTAATCAGCGCTGCGCGCGAGCGCACCGATCCGCCGGGGGGATCCACATGCCAGGCACCGACTCCCTACGGACCGAGGTGGACGCCGCCTTCGCGCACGCCCTCGGCCAGGCACTCGACTCCCCGGAGGTCAGGGAGGTGATGCGCCGCGCCCCGGGAGCCGCCGACCGCGAACAGCTGCGCGCCCGGGCCCGCCGGGAACGCGACACCCTCTGCGCCGCCGCGGCTCCCGAGTACGCGACGTACACCCGACTACGCTCCGCGCACGGCGCGACGCCTTCCCGTGAAGCGTCTCCGGAGCCCCGCACGGCCTCGGACTCCGGCGGCGGCCTGCTGCCCGCCCTCGCCGTCCTCGTACCGAGCCTGGGCGCGGTGGCCGCCGTCCTCTTCCTCGCGATCGGCTTCGGGATGCGGCTCGTCGGCTTCCACCGGCAGTTCGCCGACGAGCTGGTGTACGCGGGCTGGCTCGCCGCGGGCATCGCGGCGGCGGCGACCGTGGCCGGGCTGGCCTGGATGCTGGTGACCGCGGCCCGCAACCGCTCGGCGACGACCGCGGGCGGCGACCCGGCTCCCGACGCTGACGCCGGCCCCCGTACCGGGGAGCCCGAGGTGGCACAGGCCCGCGCGGCGTGGCAGCGCGCGCTGCTGGAGCGCGGCGTCCTGCCGTTCCTGCTGGACCACATCCGCGCCCAGGAGGAAGAGACCCGCACGGCCCCGACGCCGGCACCGGCGGCCCGCACCCGCCCCGGCTACTCCGCTCCCGAATACGGCAGCCCGGAGTACGCCAGCCCCGAGTACGCCAGTCCTGGCTACGGGAGGCCCGCCTACGGGAGCCCGGCGTACGAAAGTCCCGACCGCTAGGTCCTGCCGTCGCATTCCCGTCGTACGCCCGAAGGGCGGCAGGCGGGAATCCGACGACAGAGCCCAGGGCGATCCGAGTTATCCACAGGGCTGGTTGTGAGCCACGCCACAAAGGCACTATGGGTGCATGACCAGGGCCACCGGCCGCGCGCCGTCCGGGCCGCCGCAGCCGTCGCCGCGGCGGTACAACGACGTGCTCCGGCTGTACGACGCGCCCCTGCACCGGGACTGGGCGTTCTGGCTCACTGTCGGGATCGCCGTCCTGACGGCGCTCAGCATCGGCACGAGCCAGGAGCAGACGAGCGGCCTGCCCCGCTGGCTGGACACACTGCTCGCGACGCTCACCTTCGCCCTGCTCTTCGGGGTGGTGCCTGCGTGGATCCGGCTGGGCACCCGCAGGTGGCGGTGGCGTGAACGACCGAGCCCCCCGAAGCCGCCGCCCGACACGACGTCACCCCCGATCCCCGCCTCGCGCCCCACCCCGTCCCCGCACGCCACCCCACCCCCTCGCACCACCGCGACCCCTCTCGCCACCCCTGCCCCTCGCCCCGCCCCGGCTCCCCGCACCGACCCGTCACCCCCTCGCCCCGCCCCACCGAGACGCACACCTCCACCCCCACCCCACGGCCCCGCCCGCCCCGAGTCCGCGTACCCTCCGTCCCCCGACCCCTTGGCCGCCGCCCGCCGCGCCTTCCCCCACCCCGTGGCCCGGACCGTGCACGAGATGCAGCGGGCGCACACCGCCAAGGACCGCCACGAGGCGCTGCTCGAAGCCGGCGAGACGCTCGCCGCCACCGTCGCCGTCACCGCGGCGGGCCTGCTCACGGCGCACGGCGCCGGGGAGCGCAACCTCGCGGAGCTGCGTACGGCCCTCGCCGGCACCGGCACCACCTTCGGCACCTGGACGGTCTGGCTCCACCACCTGTGCAAGGTCGCGCGGGAGCGCACGGACGTGGTTCCCGGCCTCGCGGAGGCCCTCCGGGACGACTCCCAGATGGCGGCCCGGCCGGACGACCCCGGCCTCGCCCAGTTCCTCGACCGCCTCAAGGGCGAACGCAACCGCACCTCGCACGGCGACAAGCCGCGGACCCAGGAGGAGGCCGCCCTGCGCGTCACCGAGCATCAGCTCACCCTCGAACAGGCGCTGATATCCGCCCAGTTCCTCACCGGGCTGCCCTGGCTGCTCACCGTCTCGTGCGCCTACCAGCGCCGTACCGGCACGTTCGAGGTCGTGGCGGACCATCTGATGGGCGACCACCCGGACTTCGACCGGCTGACCTTCTCCTGCCCGGCCCCGGTCGCCGACGACACGGTGTACGTCCTCAGCCCGGCGGGCCCGGTCGCCCTGTCGCCGTTCGTCGCCAGCCTGTACTGCGCGCAGTGCGGGCGCCGCGAGATCTGCCATGCCAACAACGCGGGGCGCCGCAACCGCCCGGCGGCCTACAAGAGCTTCGGCCGCGGGCACGTCATCCCGTACCCCGAACTGGACGAGGAGATAGCCGCCCTGCCCGGCCCGCGGCCGTCGCCCCGTCCATCGCCCCGTCCGGGCCGCCGCGATCCTTAGCTCGTAATGGGATTCATTTTCATATAGCCTCGTCCGGACCGGCACCGGCACGTCCGCGCCCGCCACCCGGCGGTGCCTCGCGTGCCCGTCAGCACACCCGCGCCCAGGAGAGGTTCCCGGACCATGGCCGTTCCCAAGCGGAAGATGTCCCGCAGCAACACCCGCCACCGCCGCGCCCAGTGGAAGGCCCGCACGCCCGCCCTGGTCCCGGTGACCGTCGACGGCTCCGTCTACCAGGTGCCGCGCCGCCTGGTGAAGGCGTACCGGCTCGGCCTGCTGCGCCCGGAGGACTGACCGCCCATGGCCCCGCCGCCCCCGGCCGGACCGCTGCCCGTCACCGTGCTCTCCGGATTCCTCGGTGCGGGCAAGACCACGCTGCTCAACCACGTCCTGCACCAGCGGGCGGGACTGCGCGTCGCCGTGATCGTCAACGACATGAGCGAGATCAACATCGACGCCACGCTCGTCCGCGGCGGCCGGGCCGCCCTGTCCCGCACCGAGGAACGCCTGGTCGAGCTGACCAACGGGTGCATCTGCTGCACCCTGCGCGACGACCTCCTCGAAGAGGTCGCCCGGCTGGCCCGCGAGGGCCGTTTCGACCACCTGCTCATCGAGTCCAGCGGCATCAGCGAGCCGATGCCGGTGGCCGCCACCTTCGCGTTCCCGCGCGACGACGGCGCGACGCTCAACGACCTGGCCCGGCTGGACACCATGGTCACCGTGGTCGACGCCGCGAACTTCCACGGCGAACTGGCGGACGGCGACGGCCTCGCCGAGCGCGGCCTCGCCCCGTACGAGGACGACGAGCGGACCGTCAGCGACCTGCTCGTGGACCAGGTCGAGTTCGCGGACGTCATCGTCGTCAACAAGCTCGACCTGGTGGACGAGACGGCGGCCGCGCGCCTGCGCGCCACCCTCTCCCGGCTGAACCCGGCGGCCCGGATCGTCACCGCCCGGCACGGCCGGGTGGCGCCCGCCGAGATCCTGGGCACCGGCCGCTTCGACCTGGAGCGCGCCCAGCAGGCACCCGGCTGGGTCAGGGAGCTGAACGGCGACCACGTACCGGAGACCGAGGAATACGGGATCTCCAGCACGGTCTTCCGCGCGGCGCGCCCCTTCCACCCCGGCCGGCTCTGGACCTTCGTCACGGAAGGCATGGACAGCGGGGCGTACGGGGAGATCCTGCGGTCCAAGGGCTTCTTCCGCCTCGCCGGCCGGCCGCGCGTGACCGGCCTCTGGTCGCAGGCGGGCTCCGTCGCCCGCTTCGAGCCCACGGGCACCCACACCCCGGACGGAGCCGGCCGGGACGGGGACGGGAGCCACCCCGCTGACGGCCCGGACGGGGACGGGGGCGGGGGCCACCCCGCTGACGGCCCGGGCGGCCTTCCCACGGACGTCCAGGAACTGGTCTTCATCGGAACCGGGCTGCGGGCCGAAGCCCTGCACGCCGCCCTCGGGGGCTGCCTCGTCACGGACGCCGAGACGCGCACGGAGGCGTACGGCCCCGACCCGTTCCCGGCCTGGGACACGTACGGCGTGGACGACAGCTGCGACCACGAGGGCGAACCGGCATGGGCGGGCGGCTGACCCGACAGCGCGCCGCCGTGCTGCGCGTACTGGCCGGGTGCCAGGATTTCGTCTCGGCTCAGGAGTTGCACGTACGCCTGGACGCCGCCGGCGTACCCGTCGGCCTGTCCACCGTCTACCGGGCCCTGCACGCCCTGGAACGGACCGGGCAGCTCGACGTCGTACGGGACGAGGCGGGTGAGCGCCTCTACCGGCCGCGTCCCGCCGACGGCCACCGCCATTACCTGATCTGCCGCTGCTGCGGCCGCAGCCGCCCGCTGGACTCCGACGTGGTGGAGCGCTGGGCGGAGCGGGTGGGCGCGGAGAGCGGCTTCAGCGCCGTCGAGCACACCGTGGAACTCAGCGGCGTCTGCGCCCGCTGCACCGGGGCGCGCCCATAGCGCCGCGAAGCACGGGGCCCCGTGGCCGTGCGGCCCGTACGGCGATGCGCCCGGCGCCGTACGGCGGGAGACTCGTAAGAGGGGACGCGCATCCATGGCGAGGAAGGAAAGAAGGTGCCTGCCATGACAGCCACCACCCACACACCGCACCCGCACCACACCCACGAGCACGGCAGCGGCTGCGGACACGTCGCCGTGCCCCACGACGACCACGTGGACTACGTCCACGACGGCCACCTCCACCGCCCGCACGGCGACCACGCCGACGAGTGCGAGCCCGCCGCACACACCGTCCACGAGGGCCACGCTCACGACCACCGCCCCGGCTGCGGCCACGTCGCCGTACCGCACGGCACCCATGTCGACTTCGTCCACGACGGCCACCGGCACGCCGCGCACGAGGACCACTGGGACGACCACTGAGGCGCGGCCCGCCCCGAAGAAAATCCCGCCCCACCGGCAACCCCCGTGGCTCCCGCACGTCGTGACGGGTGAGGGCGCCGTCCGGCGCCGTCCCGCCGACCGTGGAGCAGCCATCGTGAACGACTCCCGCACCTCCGCCTCGTCCTGCCCGCCCGCCACCTCGTACGCGCTGTCCCGCGGCGCCGGGCGCGGGGCCCGCCGCACGGTACGGAACGCCGTGGCCGCAGGCCTGCTGGTCACCTTCGCCCTGCCCGCGCTCTCCCTGACCGGTACGGCGCACGCCGAAGAGCGGGCCCCGAAGGCGAGCGCCCCCAGCGCCGCCCCGGAGGAGGGCGGCACCGCCCCGAAGCCGGTCCCCGGAACGAGCACCCCGTCCCCCGCGCGCCCGAGCGCCGAGCCCAGCCGCGCATCGGCCCCCGCGTCGAGCGCGAGCAAGGCGCCCGGCCCGGCCTCCGGCGCCGCCGAGGCCGCCCGGCCGTCCGACGGCTCCGCCGCGAAGCCTGCCCCCGCGCCCTCCCACGCCAAGGACGAACTCGCCGAGACCGGCACCTCCACCACCACCAACGTGGCGCTGGGCGCCGGAGCCGCCCTCCTGATCGCCGGGGGCGGCGGTGCCATGTACGCGGCCCGCCGCCGCAACAGCGCCGCCTGAGTCACCCCACACCGCTTCCGACGGCCGAGGAACCGATGGAGTTCACCGCCGCCGCGGCCCTCACCCCGGCACGGCCCGCCGTGCCGGGGCCTTGGCGCGCCCTGCGCCGGCGCCTGCTCGCCCGCACCGCGGCGCGGCAGGACACGTACGGCCCGGCGCCCGCCCAGCGGGCCGCCGCCCGGACCGGCCCCGCCCCCGCCCGCCTCCCCGGTGACGGCCCGGCCGCCCGTCTCCCCGACGAGAGCCCCAGCATCACGGACCTCTACCACGCCCACCGGCTGTCCATGGTGCGGCTGGCGGTGCTGCTGGTGGACGACCGGGCGACCGCCGAGGACGTCGTCCAGGACGCGTTCGCGGCCCTCTACAAGCGCCACGGCGAGCGCCTCGACGAGGTCGACAACGCCCTCGCGTACCTGCGCACCGCCGTGGTCAACGCGGCCCGCTCGGTCCTGCGGCGCCGGCGCACGGCCCGCGACTACACACCCCCGCACGAGACGGACGCGCCCTCCGCCGAGGAACGCGTCGTGCTCGACGAGGAACACCGCGAGGTGCTCGCCGCCCTCGGCCGCCTGACCACCCGCCGCCGCGAGGTCCTCGTCCTGCGGTACTGGGGCGAGCTGACCGAGGCGCAGATCGCGGCCACGCTGGGCATCAGCCGCGGCGCCGTGAAGTCGATCGCCAGCCGCGCGCTGGACTCCCTGGAGAAGATGCTGGAGGCGCGGCCATGACGCAGCACGGACCGGGCTCGGGACCCGATCACGGCCCGGAATCGGGGCACGGTCACGGCCCGGAATCGGGACCCGGTCACCGACCGCCCCCCGGAACCGATCCCACTTCCGCCCCCACTCCCACCTTCGCTCCCGTAGACCACCGGCAGCCCGGGCAAACCCTCCCCGTCGAAGCACGGCTGCGCCTCGCCCTCACGGCCCGTGCCGAACAGATCGACCTCCGCGGCCTGCGGCCCACCGCACCCCCCGGGCCTCATCTGCGCCGCGGCCGGTTCCTGAGCCGGCGGCTGCGGCTGCGGCCCCTCGTCCTGCCGCTGACGGTGGCGGCCACGGTGGCCGCCGCCGCGGTGGGCTACCTGGTCCTGGCCCCGGACACCCCCGTACCGCCGCGTCCCGCCCCCGCGGCCACGCCCAGCCCCGTACCGACCCGTCCGGGACCGACCCGCCCCGCACCGGCCAGTCCCGGACCGGCTGACCCCGTCCCCTCCCCGCCCTCGTCCCCCGACGGCACCGCCGCCTCCGCCCCTCCGGGGCGGTCCCCCTCGTCCCGTCCCACCGCGCGGCCCGGCACGCCCGTCCCGAGTGCGGCCACCCCCGACCCCGGCGGGAACCCCTCCCCCTCGAAGGCGCGGCGGCAAGCGTCCGCACCGCCCCCGGCCGGGGCGGACCGTTCGGCGACCGCGGTGCCCAGCGCGCCGCGGTCGGGCCGGGCGGCGGCTCCGAACAGCGTGTCCGGCCGCTGAGGGGCACGCTTAGCACTCACCCCGGATTCCGGCCGCCCGGCACGACGATCAGTACTCCGATCGTGTCGAATTCCCCCACACCCCACCCTTCACGGATGTTGCGGAATTCAGCCTTCTTCACGCCCTGCCGCGAGCGCCCGCCCCGCCTGCCGTACCCCGCCGAACGCTCATTTCCAGCCGTCCTCGGGAGCACGTCGCGCCACTTTTCCCGGGCGGCGGCCGCCTTTCGGCACCGCGGGCGGCCCTTTCCCCACCATGGCCGCGCGGGACGCGCACCCCCTGCCCGGTGCCGCCCCTGCGCCGCCTCTCCCGTACCCCACTCCGGAATTGCCCCTCTTTGCCGCCTTCGCTCTCCGGCCGCATGGCTGCGCCCGGCACCGGTGGCCCGGTAGGCTTTCCGTGTGATCTTCAAGCGCATCGGAAATGGGCGGCCGTACCCGGACCACGGCCGGGAAAGCACCCGCCAGTGGGCGGATGTTGCCCCTCGCCCGGTACGCCTTGACCAGTTGGTGACGACCAAGCAGCAGCTCGACCTGGAGACGCTGCTCGCCGAGGACTCCACCTTCTACGGCGACCTCTTCGCACACGTCGTGAAGTGGCAGGGCGACCTCTACCTGGAAGACGGGCTGCACCGCGCCGTGCGCGCTGCCCTCCAGCAGCGCCAGGTGCTGCACGCCCGCGTCCTGGAACTGGGCTGACGTACCCGCCGGGGCCCCCGGCACGCCCGGCCGACGCACGGGACCGCGGGCCCCACCGCCGCCGCCCGACACGGGCCGCCGCCTGATCGGCGCACGGTATTGGCCCTTTCGGGTGGGCCTCACGACGCGTATTGATCATTTGATAGGCATGGCCCCGGCCCCGCACTACGCTGCGACCATGAGCATGCTGACGCCCCCTGGCATGGGCGGTAAGAAGTACCGCATCACGGGCGACAGATATCCGCGGATGCGCCGCCCCCGTCACCGTCGGCGGATCGCCCTGGCGATCACCGCCGCCGTCTGCGCCCTGGCCCTGGCCGGCTGGGGCACGTTGCAGCTCATCGACGTCTTCGGCGGCCGCGGCGGTACGGCGCAGGCCGCGCAGGACAAGAAGAAGTGCCCCGACAAGGGCGGCGGCGCGAAGCCGGCCGGCGCCCTTGCCGCCGGTACGGACAAGCCGCTGCCGAAGCCCGCCGACGTCACCGTCAACGTCTTCAACGCGACCGCGCGCGGCGGACTCGCCAAGACGACCGCGGACGAGCTGAAGAAGCGCGGCTTCAAGGTCGGCAAGGTGGGCAACGCCCCGCCCGCGTACGACAAGAAGATCAAGGGCACCGGCGTACTGCTGGGCGCGCGGACGACGTCCGAAGGCGCTCAGAAGGTGCTGGGCACGCAGCTCGCCGGCGCGGAGCCGAAGACCGACACCCGCAAGACGGGCGACGTCGATCTGCTCCTCGGCGACACGTTCAAGGCGCTGGCCGAGCCGGCCGCGGCCCAGAAGGCGCTCTCCGCGCTGACCACGCCGCCCAGGACGGACCCGCGCTGCCGCAAGTGACCGGCCCGGGCCGAACGCCCGCCCGGGCCGTACGCTCACCGGCTCCCGAAGACCTGCCTCCGCCAACCCGCCCCCGAAGACCGGCCTCGCGAACGCGTCTCCGCGAACCGGCTCCCTCCGAGAACCGGTCCCTCCGAGAACCGGCCTCAGCCCGCCGTGCCGTACATCCGGTCACCCGCGTCGCCCAGCCCCGGGACGATGTAGCGGTCCGGGTCCAGGCACTCGTCCACGGCCGCCGTGACGACCGTCACCGGCGCGCCGGCCAGCTCGCGCTCCATCACCTCGACGCCCTCGGGCGCCGCCAGCAGACAGATCGCGGTGACGTCGTCCGCGCCGCGGTTGATCAGTTCCCGGATGGCCGCGACCAGCGTGCCGCCGGTGGCCAGCATCGGGTCGACCACGTACACCTGGCGGCCCGAGAGGTCGTCCGGCATCCGCGTGGCGTACGTGTGGGCCTCGTACGTCTCCTCGTTGCGGACCATGCCCATGAAGCCGACCTCGGCCGTGGGCAGCAGCCGGACCATGCCGTCCAGCATGCCCAGACCGGCGCGCAGGATCGGCACGACCAGCGGGCGGGGGTGGGACAGCCGCACTCCGGTGGTCGCCGTCACCGGGGTCTCGATGTCGACCTGCTCGGTCCGCACATCGCGGGTGGCCTCGTACGCGAGCAGGGTGACCAGCTCGTCGGCGAGGCGCCGGAAGGTCGGGGAATCGGTGCGCTTGTCGCGCAGGGTAGTGAGTTTGTGCGCCACCAGCGGGTGGTCGACGACGTGGATCCGCATGACATCGACAGTAGCCGAGGTCACGGGCGCCGGTGCCCGCCCGTCCGCGCCGCACGGCCCGGAAACCGATTCCGTCCCCGTTGGCATCGAAGCACCGGTCCGGGGGAAAGTGGGCACAAACGCCCGGTACGCGGCACCGGTGCCGGGCACGGACCTCGTCACAAGGCGGTGTACGGCGTGCCCGACGGGAATGGGAGCGGCAACGGAACCGGGGCCGGACGCGCCGGCAGCGACGGGCGCGGCGGTGGAACCGCGAGCCGGCGCCGCACCGGCAGGGGCGCCGCCACCAGACCCGTACGACCGTCCCCAGAGCCCCCAGAGCCCCGCGAACCCCGGAAAACCAGGGAAATCCGGGAAACCAGGGAAACCCGGGAAACAACGCCCCAAGCCCCGAACCAAGCCCCACCTACGACGTCACCCCCGCCCCCTGAACGACAACCACCCCTACCCCCATCCCCCTCCCCCTCCCCTCCCGACGACGGCGCCACCGGCGAGGAGAACGACGCGGCGCGCCGACGGCGACGCGCCCAGTTCCTGCGCGATCTCCACGAGGCCAAGGAACTGCGCGACCGCGTCCAGCCACGCCGCGCCCGGGCGGCACGGATGCGGCAGGCCATGAGAATGCGCACGTTCCGCTGGTAGCCGAACGTCACTTTTGCCCCATCAGAACCTCGCGCCCCACAAGACGTGAGCCACATCTCTCATAACGCCCGCACGACGCAACGCCGAAGACCCCGCGCAATCGCGTTGTTTCTGCCACGATTCCGATGGGCGGGGACCTGCGGCGCCGAGGCGCCGCCCCGTCCGGCCCGGCACGCCTATGACCAGTGGGAGAGTCACGGTGTACTTCGCCGCACTGCTCGCGCGCACCGAAGACGGGTGGGAAGCGAGCGACACGGAGCTCGACAATGTGGAGACCCTGACCGATCTGGCCGACCTGGCCCGTGAGGCCGCGGTCGACGACGACACGGTGGTGGCATACATCGAGCAGGAAGGCACGTGGTTCGGCGTCGTCCGCGTGGACGGCGAGGACGATCCACGGATCTTCATCTCGAACGCCGCCGCCGCTGCCCGCAGCTCGTACGGTGCGATGCTCACCGACGAACTGCTCGGCCGCGACGAGGACGGCACCGACGACCTCGACAGCCTCGACCTGGACGGCACGGAGGACGGCGAACCCGACCCGGCGGACGGTACGGCCGAGGGCGACGGGACGGCGGCGGCTTCCGGCGCCCCCGCGCCACCGCCGGGACCACTCGGCGACCCGGGCCTGCTGACCGACCTGGGCATCGGCGACAGGGAGCTGCTCGCGCTCGACACCGACGCGCTGTCCGAGATCGCCGACGCCCTCGGCTGCACGGACGTCCTGGAGGCCGTGAGGTAACCCCCGTCACGGACACTGGGAGGCATGACCGCCTCCTTGCCCGACCCCCTCCACACCCCGGCGCCCGACCCGCTGCGCGATCCCTGGACCGCGGCGATGCGACGGGCGCTGGACGAGGCTGCCCGTGCCCCCGGGACCGGTGACGTCCCGGTGGGCGCCGTCGTGCTGTCCCCCGACGGCACGGTCATCGGCACCGGCCGCAACGAACGCGAGGCCACCGGCGACCCCACCGCGCACGCCGAGGTCCTCGCCATCCGCGAGGCGGCCCGCACCCTGCGCGGCACCCCCGCCGACGGCGAGCGACCGGCCGGCGACTGGCGGCTGACCGGCTGCACCCTCGTCGTCACCCTGGAACCGTGCACGATGTGCGCGGGCGCCATCGTCCTGTCCCGCCTGGACCGCGTCGTCTACGGGGCGGCCGACGAGAAGGCGGGCGCCGCCGGCTCCCTCTGGGACGTCGTACGCGACCGCCGCCTCAACCACCGCCCCGAAGTGATCACCGACGTCCTGGCCACCCCCTGCGCCGACCTCCTGACCACCTTCTTCCGCTCCCGCTGACCCCTGCCGCCGGACGCCGATTTCGGCGTACGGCCCCCGGTGGGCTAGAGTTCCTCTCGGTAGCGTGTCCGAGCGGCCGAAGGAGCGCGCCTCGAAAGCGCGTGAGGGGGCAACCTCTCCGTGGGTTCAAATCCCACCGCTACCGCTCGAAGAGAACCGCCCCTGACCTGCGAAAACAGGTCGGGGGCGGTTTTTCGTTGTGGTTCCGTGCAGCACATTTGCAGCACGGGCCCCTCGTACGGTGGTGGATGTGGCTTACATACGGCGCCGCCAGAGTCGTGGCGGCAAGGAAACTTTCAGGGTCATCTGGCGCGAGGACGGCAAGCGCGACGGCAGGCAAGAGGGCGAAGACTTCGACGACGAGACGTCGGCGGAACGTTTCCGCGACCTCGTCAACGGTCACGGACAGCAATGGCCGACAGGCTGGACGAAGGGCGTCGGCTTCGCCGACCCGGAGGCGGACAAGGTTCCGGAGGAGGAGATGTTCGGGACCTTCGCCCACCGTTACATCGACCACCTGACCGGGATCGGGGGGCAGACCCGAGGGAACTACCGAAAGTTCGTGGACAACCACATGCTGCCGTGGTTCCGCGACCTGGCCGTCCGAGGCGATCGCCCCAACACTCTCAACCGCGACCACATCAGCCAGTGGGTCAACGACCTTGAGGACGGTCGACGTGGCCCCCACCACCAGCCCGGCGTAAAGCGCCGGGCGTATGCGCCCAAGACGATCAGGAACTACCACGGGCTGCTCTTCGGCATCCTCCAGGCGGCTGTCGACGCCGACAAGCCGCTCCGGGTATCGAATCCCTGTATCCACACGAACCTGCCGGAGGACAACCACACGGCAGACGAGGCGACGTTCCTGGAGCGCGAGGAGTACGCGCTCGTCCGTTGCCACCTGGCGGCGGACGTCGTGGACTTGGTGGACCTTCTCGTAGGCACCGGCCTGCGGTGGGGAGAGATCAGCGCCCTCCAGCCACGTGATCTCACCCTGCACGGCGCCCGTCCCAAACTCCGGGTACAGCGAGCTTGGAAGCGCGGGGAGCACGGAAAGTTCCTGGGTGCGCCCAAGACCAAGAAGTCACGCCGGACGATCGTCCTCTCTCCGAGCCAGGTTTCCCTGCTCAAGAGGAACACCCGCGGCAAGGACACCTCGGACTTCGTCTTCACGGCCCCGGAGGGCAACGCCTGGGACTCAGGTGGTTTCTACACCGCTCGCTGGAAGCCGGCCATCGCATCTGCTGCCCAAGTCGACGGCCTGACGAAGAAGCCGCGCATCCACGACCTACGCCACACGCACGCCTCCTGGCTGATCGCGCAGAAGGTCCCGCTGCCCGCGATTCAGGCTCGCCTGGGCCACGAGAGCATCACTACGACCGTGGACCGCTACGGACACCTCCTCGCGATCATGGATGAAGAGATCATCGCCGCGGTGGAGTGGGGAATGCAGGATGTGAGGCTGGTCGCCTGAGTTCGCGGCATCCGCGAGGGAGCCTCTCCGACTGGCCAAGCGCAGCACGCGTCTCTGTTCGTACCATTTACATAGTTTGTCTAGTGAACGGGACGCACTGTGCAGGAACGAGCGATCAAGACACGGGAGGCTATTCTCCTGTCCGCTGCGGAGGTGATCGATGAACTCGGCTTCAGAGGCGCGAGCATCAAGAAGATCATCGAACGCGCCGGCGTGACCCCGGGGGCGATGTACTTCCACTTCCCGTCGAAGGAAGCCTTGGCCCACGCTGTGATGCTCGAACAAGGCGAGGGACTGGACCTGCCCGCCGGGGAGGATGGCCTGCAACGGCTGATCGACACAACCCTGTACCTCGCCGGCGAGTTGCAGACCAACGCCAAGCTCCGTGCTGGCGTAAGACTCGCCATCGAGCAGGGAGAGTTCGGCCTTCAGGACGACACCCCGTATCAGCAGTGGATTCAAGAGTTCGCCGTGCAACTTCACGCCGCGTACCGCAAGGGGGAGCTACTGCCAGAGACCAACGTGGACGATCTTGCTTGGATGCTGGTCAGTTCGTACTCCGGTACTCAACTGCTTTCCCACATTTCCGTGGGCCGGGCCGACCTGCACAAGCGGGTGATCACCCTGTGGCACTTCCTGCTGCCGGGCATCGCGAACCCCAGCGTCAGGAAACGTCTGACCTTCCGCAGGTAGCCGGGCCCTCGTGCGACTGCTTCACCTGGCGACTGAGCAGTCGACTTAGCGGGGCGAGCACTCCGTAGGCCAGCGTGCTGATCGGAGCTAACTCGATTCTTCCCCGCTGGGCACACGCGTTGTTCCTGCACGTCAGAGCGCAGAGCAAACCTAACGGGCAGGCAGCCGCGGCGGCCGATGCCGGCCTCCCGCCCGAAGAGGCCACGACCCAGCTCAAGCTGGACGCGTACAGCGACCTCCGGCTGCCGGAGCGAGCACTGACGGCCGTAGTAGCCGTCTATCGGGGGCGGGGACTGCCAGCTCCCACGACCCCATTGGAATTGCTGGAACCGATGGCTCGACTGTCGGAGCTGCCCTTGCACTCCTGAGCCGTCACGCCGAAGCAGCCGTTCGGCAACGTGTGTCGCGCGCCCCTGGCTCAGGGAAGGCTCTTTGGTTGAAAGCGGAATTAGTGTCACGAACAGCCCCTATATAACGAGGGTCGACCGTGTGTACCGTCCCGGGCATGGATCTGACTTCCACGGCCGTTGCCACGGCCGCACTTATCGCTGTCCTGCTCACGGCAGTTGCCCACCCTGACGAGCAGATGAGGGACCGAGCCCTGCTAGTTCTGCGAGCCATCTTCGGGAGGCACCGCTGAAGTTCAGCTTCGCACGTCTCCTGCCGGAGACGGCGTCACATGGATTCGCAGGCCCTCGCGGCGCCATCCTCCGGGCGTCCGCTCGCATCCCGTAGCGGCCGCCTAGCGAAAGCGCCTCTCTGCTCCAGCAACACCGCGGGTTGCTGGAGCCAGCCCCACCACTAATGCCGACCCCTACAGCTGATCCTCTTGAGGCACGAGGGTGATGAAGCGCATGTCCATGTTCCGCATGGGAGCCATAGCCATGATCTTCACCTGCATGACCTTGTCCTGATCAGGGAGACGGATTCCGCGGACATGCCCGTCAGGGTGCCGGATCGTTTCCTTCTGGTCCCACAGCTCACGGGCCACGTCGTTCCCGTTCAAGATGTCGTCCCTGAGCTGCTGAAGCCCCTCATTCTCGGGGTGCAGGGTGAGGACCACGCGGATCTGGGCCAGGAAGGGGCGAGCCCAGTCTTCCTTCCAGTTCACGAGCTGCTCTTGTGCCTCGGGGTAGAGGAACGCGAGACGCATCATGTTGCGTTCGTACGGCAGCCACGGAAACCACTCGTCCAAGATCGGGTTCCAGGCGATGATGTCCCAGCAGACGTTGCTCAGGTAGGCCGGGTAGGGAGCCATCTGGTTGAGCATCAACCGCATGTCGGCGTCCGCAGCACCGGCATCGTCAGCTACATGCACCGGCGGCGGAGCGTATCCCTTGGCGAGCTGGAACAGCATGATCATTTCGGTTTCCGACAGCCTGAGCGTCATGGCCAGGCGCTGAAGAAACCTTTCCGAGAACTCGGCCTTCGTACCCTTCTCCAGAGCGCGGTACCAGGTGAGGCCCACTCCGGTCAGGTGCGCTACCTCGGCTTGCGTGAGGCCGGGCTTCAAGCGCCTCCGCGAGGTGTCGATGCCCGCGAGACGGCGCGGATCAAGCCTCTCCCGCCAGAAAACCAGCAAGGCACCAAGGTCGTCGGGGCCGTCGCCTCCAAAGGGGAGAGTTCGGTCACATTCACTCACAGCTACACCAGCCATTTGTTCGCCTGCTGGCTGAAGCGTGGGTCCCCCTACTCCTTCGCACAGCGCGAGCGCCAGTTTGATCGACTGGCGTTAAAGCAGGTCAAGCGTTCGGTTTGACTGACAGATCCTCACATCTGGGTGTGCACCCGATGAAGTCGTGACCAAAGGCCCTACACAGTTCAACCTTCGTCACTCTCACTGTCATCACTACAGGTGACGACAGTACGGGCCCATCATGGCCAACGTCGAACTGAGAGACATATACGTTCGATGAACTTGGTCACTACATGCGGAGGATCACTCACTTATGTCCCGCTCTGTACTCGTCACTGGCGGTAACCGGGGGATCGGGCTCGCGGTGGCGCGGGCCTTTGCTGACAACGGCGACCGTGTTGCGGTGACGTACCGCAGCGGCGAGCCCCCGGAGGGCCTGCTCGGCGTCCGGTGCGATGTCACGAACCCTGCCCAGGTAGACGAAGCGTTCAAGCAGATCGAAGAAGCACAGGGGCCCGTGGAGGTCCTCGTGGCGAACGCCGGCGTGACCCGAGACGGTCTCCTCGTCCGGATGAGCGAAGAGGACTTCGACGCGGTCCTGGAGACCAACCTGAAGGGTGCCTTCCGCGTCGCGAAGCGGGCCACGCTCAAGATGATGAAGGCCCGCCAGGGGCGGATCATCCTGATTTCCTCAGCCGTGGCCCTGGCCGGCGAGGCCGGGCAGTCGAACTACGCGGCGTCCAAGGCCGGCCTCGTGGGCTTCGGCCGGTCTCTCGCCCGTGAGCTTGGCTCGCGGAACATCACCGTCAACATCGTGGCCCCCGGGCTGACGGCGACGGACATGACGGCCGGCCTCCCGGAGGAGCGGTTCCAGCACATCGTGAACCAGGTGCCGCTGCGCCGGGCGGCGGAACCGCAGGAGATCGCCCACGCCGTTCAGTTCCTGGCCAGCCCGAACGCCTCGTACATCACCGGCGCCGTACTCCCGGTCGACGGTGGCGTCGCGATGGGCCACTGACCCCCAGTGTCCCGGCTTAGTGGCGGTCGCGGTTCGCGTCGAACTTCGCGCGCCACTGAGCCTCCGAGGCGGCGTGGGCTCTGACGAGCTGCTCAAGGGAGACTTCGTAGCTCTCGTGCAGGATCAGACCCCACTCGTCACGCATCCGGCCGGTGCCCTGCTCCAGCTCGGAGATATCCGAAGGCTGTACGCCCAGGCGCTCGGCCACGTCCTCTTGGCGGAGGCCGGCGCGGGTACGCAACGTCGCCAGATCGGCGTCTTCGGCGAGCGGCTCCAGGAGCTGGGACCGCGGGATGCCGAGCACGGCAACGAGGGCGGAGAAGAGCCGGGGGCTCGGGGCGCCCTTCCCGGTCTCCCAGCGGCCTACGGTGCCCGGAGTAGTGCCCACAGCCTTCGCGATGTCGCCCTGAGACAGCTTGGCCTCGCTGCGTGCGGCTCGGAGCCTGGCGGGACTGAAGTCTCGAACGCTCTTCACCGGCTCAGTATCTCAACCCCGCGCACCGTCATCCTCACGGACATCACGGGAAGGAAATGATGGGTCGCAAATGATGGTATAGTGATCGTGTTGTCGAAACGCCGCCAGCCCTGGCGGATCGACATCAACCGGGAGGAACTCTTCACGGAGCCCGGAACGCGTTCGGCTCGCTGACAGGAGCGGGAACTCCAGGTCAACGAGCCGAACAAGGGAGAGATCTCCCGAAGCAACAGTGCGACCGCTATCGGCATAGGAACCTCGCGGTCCGCACCGGCACGGCGATGTCCGGGCTCGGCCCGGCCATCGCTCCATCACAGACGGAATCAACCTGTCTGCTCAAGGAGTGATTGTCGCATGGCATCCCCCGCAGAAGCACGTGCTGCGGATGATCAAACTACGTTCGGCGCGCCTGAGCTGCATGGACTCGCGTCGGTCCTGCGGCTGCTGGCCGGCACCGAGAGCCTTGAAACCCTGTTGGGCCATCTGCCGAGCAACCCTGGCCCTCGTCTGCACGTCGGGTACGAGGAAGCTGCCGCCCGGCTGGGCATCCCGGAAAAATGGCTGCGCGAGCGGATCGCAACCCTGCCGCACCGCAAGATGGGCAGGTACGTGCAGTTCACCGCCGAAGACCTCAAAGCGATATCCGACATGCACTTCGTCGGGCCCTCTTCGGGCGCCGCACCAACGACGTCTTCCAGCGGCACGCTGACGGCCCTGCGCCCTTCTTCTCGGTCGCGCACCCGCGCCTGAATCTTATTCGTGCGCTCGCGCCTGCTAACAGGCTTGCCGGGTGCTATTCGATTGCCAGGAGAAAACCAATGGTGACCGCCATTGAATTCCAATCACTCCCCCAGCCCCGCCGCAGAAATAATACTCCGGCTATGCGTTTCACCGCCGCAGCGGAGATGCTCAGGGCCCGGCCGGGTCAATGGGCCCGCGTCCAGAAACGCGATAAGAGGGCTCACGCAGCTACGGCCGCATATCAGATAAATCGCGGGCTGCTTGCTGCCTTCCGCCCGGCAGGTTCTTTCGAAGCCGCTTCCCGCACCGTTGATGGCGAGTACTTGGTGTATGCGCGCTACGTCGGCCATGAGCAGGAACCGCGCAATGCAGGTGAGCGGGGGCGAATACACGATGCTCGCTGAGATAGACGCCATCGTGGAGGCGGCACGCAACGGAGAGTGGTCTCCTTTGCTTAATGCTGCGGGGGACACGCACAGCAAGGAGTGGGCCGAGCAGGCAGCTTGTGCCGACGAAGAGACCGAGCTGTTCTTCCCGCAGGGTGACGCGCCCGGCAAGAGCCCCGATGTCGTCCGTGGAGCACGAAAAGGTGAACTGATTCGTCCGCTTCTTTTCTGTTCCCACTGCCCGACTCCTGTAGCGGCACGTTGCCTACTTGAAGCATTGGAACTGGATGCTGATTACGGCATCCGCGCGGGGCTCTTGGCGTCGGAGCGCACAGAACTACACCACGCATGGAATAACCACGTTGACGGAGATAGGGTCTCAGCCGCTCTCCGTGGAAGCACTGTTGCCCTGACCGACGCGGAGGAGCGCGAGATCGTCACGAAATTGTCGAACGATCCTAGCCTCAGCCGCAAACATGCAGCCCGCGCCATGGGAATCAAGTACTCCTATCTCATGCAGCTCATTCGGGATGAGCGTAAGCGGCAATTTTCTTCGAGAGCTACAGATAGTTCCCATTTCATTGCCGCTTAACGCGTCGCTCCGCTACGGCTTCTTGCCGTCATATCTACAGGGCCGAACCATGCAGAAGAACGTCCCGGCCAACCTTTCACGCGCATCCCTGCGTGACCGCATTTTGTCGTTGGCACCCTCCGCAGCACTTATACGTATCGTGCCCACCTACGGGACAGCGGAGACCATTACACGCCTGTACGGGTGCGATTTTTATTCACTGCTCACCGACCGCGAAACCGGTCAGGAAGTATCTCGACTCATACGGACGCACTTCCCGTCGGCTGACTGGCGCGACCCGCACGACTTCCATGTAGGCACCGCGTCGCTATATCTGACACCCGATCCCGCGAGACTCGGTTTTGTCCCGGAAGATGACCAAACCTTCGGTTTGGTGGACAGCCGCTTTGTAGCGAGATTGGGCGGTTGAAATCGATGCCAACGGTAACCGACGAAGTATGGCGGTCCTCTCGATCCCGGAACGGCGCGCGCCTGGTCTTGCTCGCCCTCGCATACGTGGCGGACGACTCCGGGCTGGCAAAGCTACCCGTACGGGAGATCGCTGATCTTACCCGGCTAACCCCGCGAGCCATCAGCAAGTGCCTCGTTGACCTCGCAGCGCTGGGAGAAATCTCTTACGAGCGTGGCGGGGGCGTAGACAACCCCAACTGCTACTCGATCTCCCTGCTTGGCCCTGGCACCTCCCAAGCGGCCGGCTCCGGCACCACGGAAAACGGAACTCTGATGCACCCCGTGAGCGAAGGGGGAACAATCTTCACTGAAGATCTTTCCCGAAGTGGGAACTCTGAGGCTGAGAGTAAGAACTCTGAAGCGCTCAAGGCGGAAGTTTCTTCCTCGCACACGCGTGGTGGTAATACTCCCTACGGGAGTATTACCACCACCAAAAGCCAGCAAGCTCCTAAGCCGGGCCCTGCGCCGACGAAGGGCGAAGTCGATGTACCGGAATCCGCGAGGGAACTAGTAGCTGCCCTGGAACGCAGCGGCATGATCGTGGGCTGGCGCCTTTCAGAGGCGGAGTGGGCCCGGGTAACAGCTCTCGTGGCCCGATGGGGTGCGCCCAGGCTGGTCGAGATCATTGCGCGCCGCTGGGACGCGGATCGTCCGCCTCAGTCCGCCCGCTACCTGCTGCGCATCTGGGCTGATCTGCCCTCGCAGACTCCCCCCACTTCGGCGGGCAAAGTCGTGCCGCTCCGGCGTGCGGCCGGATGGCAGCCGTACCGCAATCCGTCCCAGCCCGCCGCGTACGAGAACGGATTCTGATCGTGCCTGCACCACAACGCGTAGCCGGTACCGGCGCCGTAGCCCGGCTGGAACAGATCATCGAAAGGCGAAAGGTACGACTGGTGCCCGACGCGGAGATGTCCTCGGATGCGTCCGAAGGCCCGGGGGATGCCCACTGGCACCGGCGCGCTCGTGCGGAGGCTGCTCTGAAGCGCTGGGAGACTGCTACCCCGCCCCGCTTCCGGCGTGCTGTGGCCACTGTCCCGGCGGTCACGGCGTGGGCGGACGATGTGATCGAGGACCCGTCGACCGCCGGTGCGCTCTTGCTGACCGGGCCGACGGGCACCGGGAAAACACACCAAGCGTACGGAGCGCTGAAGCGCATCGCGGCGTCCGGCCCGTCCACGTACGAGCTGATCGGTACGAACAGCGCAGACATGTACGGAAGCCTGCGGCCTTCAGAGGTCGTCGGCAGCTCAGAGAGGCAACTGCACCGGCTGTCGAGGGCCCGTCTCCTGCTCGTGGACGACTTCGGGACGGCCAAGACGTCCGAATGGGTAGAGGAGATCACGTACAGGATGATCAACTACCGGTACAACCACTGCCTCCCGACGGTCCTTACCTCCAACCTGCCGGCCCGGGACGACAACGGCCCCGACCTGACCGACTTCGTCGGGGACAGGATCGCCAGCCGACTTGCCCAGATGGTGACCGTGGTCCCCATGGTGGGCGAAGATCTCCGCCGCGCGGGGGTGGCGTGATGCCAGCCCGCTACTGCGGTGCGTCCGTCAGACGGTCCCCCGCTCCGGGCCGAGCCGTCTTCGTCGGCCGGGGACTGTACGGGAACCCGTTCCGCGCCGGCGACCCGAGCCCGGTATCCGGCGGCCCCATGACCGCTCAGGAAGCCGTCGACCTGTACGAAGCGATCTTCACGGGACCGGTCGGCCGGCGCTACGCCCGAACGTTCGCCCGAACGCTGCACGGCCGGGACCTGGTGTGCACCTGTCCCCTGGGCGCTCCCTGCCACGCCGACTTCCTTCTCCAGCTCGCCAACCCCATGCCAGCGCGTCACTTCTTCAACCGCGGCCTGTGTTCTTCGGAAGGACCTTCCTGATGCTTCACCCGATCACGTTCGCTGCGGCCAGGCGGCTGTCGGTGGAAGAACGCAGGCGCCAGCAGGCACAGGAGCTTGCCTGTCGTTCTTGGGAGAACTGGTGCGTCAAGGCTGCCTCGGCGTACTCCCGTCAGGTGCTCGGCGAGGATGCCGCGAGCCTGCCGTGGGAACCGGTCGGCGTCCTCCCCAATGACACCCAGCTCCAGGCCATCGCGCCGCTGGGCGCCGCCGCGGAAGAGCGCTTCGCACTGCACTACCACCGGGGCGAGGAGGGCGACGAGGTGTTGACGCTGCACACGGCCTGTCTGTCGTGCTCCAGCCAGCGCACAGACGCAGTGGCGTCCATCGAGCACCTGGGCCTGCTGCTTGCGCGGACCCGCTTGTGGCCGTCGGTCACCCCGCAGGCCGGAAGCCACGAGGGGGGCGTGTTCGGGTGACCGAGACGCATATAGCCGCCACGGCGTCCACTGCCCAAAGCCGCCGGGCACACAAACGGTTCGGCCACATGACCGTCTGGGACGTTGCCGCCATCTGTCTCCTGGGCGCTGCCGGGTTCGCCTTCTCGTACGATGCTCTGCGACAAGTGGCAGTCGCGATCCACGCCAGAGAACAGCTGTCTTACCTCTTCCCCGTCTTCGTGGACGGGTTCATCGCCTACGGTGTCCGCGCCCTGGTCCTGCTGCGAAATCGCGACTTCGGCGCTCGTCTGTACGCCTGGGTCCTGTTCTCCGCAGCCACCGGAGCCAGCCTCTGGGCCAACGCCCTTCACGCGATCACGCTGAACCACGGTCCGCTGTCCGGACCGTCCGCATTGCGCCTCGGAGACTCGGTGGTGGGCGTCCTGTCCACCCTGGCACCGCTCGCCCTGGCCGGGGCGGTCCACCTGTTCATCCTGATGACGCGGACCGCTGAGTCACCCGTCCGGGACCAGGCCCCGGCCGCTACCGGACCGGTCCCGGACAGCTCCCCGACCGGCGCCTCGGCGGACGACGCACGTCGCATCGCGGACTCGTCGCCTGCCCCCACCGACATGTCGGCAGGGGCGGCGGACCGGCCACTTGTGGCAGAAGACGGACCAACAGCGGGTGCTCCGGAGCAGACAGCCGAAGCATCCGATACGCCCTCGCAGAAACGTCCCGCGACCACAGGAGCGAGGCCCTCGGCGGCCTCCAATCACCAGCCGGGAACTGGCGAGATGCACGGCGGTCTGTCCTCGCCGATCGCGGGCCCCGCCGAGGACGGGCCTGACACGTCAACGGACGACTCATCGGACATCACAGGATCCGAAGGGCGGGACACGCCGGCGCCAGGCTCACTGGACGGGCTGTTCCCGGACCGCAGCGGACCAGCGGGCCGAGAGGCCGTCGACGAGGAGCTGGAGGAGCTGCTCCCCATCGCCCGCGAAGCCGTTGAGAAGGCCGGGCGGATCAGCCGCACCGTGGTCGCCAGCGCAGTCCGGGACCACCAGGCGATCAGCAACGAGCGTCTCGGAGAGTTGCTGACCATCCTCCGGACCAAGCCGGACGAGAAGCACTCCGCTCCGAAGACTCCGGTCTCCGCCCTGTGGTGATCAGGACGGATCAGTGACGCGGGCAGGGCTGCCGTTGCTGGGGTGCCCCGGCACGGCGGCCCTGCGGAGGTGATGAGCGAGAGTGAAGGACCGTGTACCTCCGTACGGAAGACACGCGAACAGACACTCAGGACGGAAAGGGACCACTGGTTTATGAGGTGGCGCAAGCGCCGCGAGACCGACGAGCAGGCTCTCATCTCAGGGAAGCGGGCGGCTGACGAATTGGCGGCTGCTCTTCGCTCCGGTGCCTGCCTGCCGTCGGTGCAGGCCCCCAGCCTGTCGCTGGACCCAGGCGAGGTCGCCCATGCGGACGTTACGTGCGGAACGGCTCGCTTCTACGGAACGGAAGTGGTCTACCCGCAGGGCCGGGCTGGCTACTTCGAAGATCACCCCACGTTCGGTCGCCGGTGGGTGGGCAACCGACGGTTGGAGGCCCGCCGGCGCCGGGACGCGGAGATCGACGCTCAAGAACGGTGGCGCGAACACACCGCCGCTCGCGTCGTGCTGACCTCGCAAGGCTTCCGCCTGCGCCCGATACCGTTCGGAGCTGAGTGGCTACCATTCGACCACGTTCTACTGACAGGGGCAGCGCCGGTTCCCGACCGAGAGCAGGTGGAGCTGTCCTACAGTACCTGCGCTCCCCTGCTTCTGACTGGGACAGCCGTGCCATGGCTCGTTGTCGCCTTGGACAATCTGCTCGGGTGCTCGGGCCTGGATCGCTAGATCTTCGATATGACGGTTAAACGGTGGCTATCACGGTGAGGTGGATCGGTCATCAGTGACCGATCCACCTCACCGTGATAGCCGTTGTTCTCATGACCGGCATGTTCAGGTCGGGTCGCTTTCTCCGCGTCGTGCTCGTCGGAGGTCAGGACCGTTGGCACTAGGGGGTGGCAGGACAGGCACGAGGCGTTCGTCGACGACCTGACGGGCGACGGTGGTCAGGCGCTCGCTGCGGTGGCGGGCGTAGCGGCGCATCAGATCGAAAGCGTCGTCGGTGGTGAGGTCCAGGCGCTGGGCGAGGGCACCTTTGGCCTGTTCGATGGTGATGCGGCTGTGCAGGGCGGTGCGCAGCTGGGCGCTGGTGGTGCGTTCGTCGGTGAGGGTCTGGGCGTGGATGAGACCGATGGTGGCGGCGTCCGCCAGGGCCTGAGCCAGGCGCACGTCCGGGCCGGATGCGGGGGCCGGCTGGGTGCGCAGGAGCAGCAGGCAGCCCATGCTCTGACGGCGCAGGCGCAGCGGCAGGAGGTCGGCGAAGCGGTAGCCGGCCGCCCGGGCTTGGGCGGCGAGAGCCGGCCAGGGGTGCGAGGTGTGGTGCAGGTCGAGGGCGAGCTGGGCGGTGGTGTCGTTGCAGCAGGCGGCGGGGCGTCTTCCACGACGGCATCCAGCAGGTGGGAAAGACCGGGTGTGGGGGTGCAGGGGGCGATCGGGTACAGCGGCTGGCCGGGCGGGGCAAGCAGCACGGCGGCCGCGGAGACGTCCAGCAGCTGTTCACAGCGGTTACACAGGTGCTGAAGGAAGTCGATGACGTCGAAGTCGTCGACGAAAGTATCGGCGAGTTCCACGAAGGTCTCGACCACCAGGCGTTCGCGGTCCATGGTTTCGTATTCCTCCCATCTGCTGTCTCATGCGGAACAGGAACATGTCATCGCGGGCGGTCAGGGGCTGTGCGGGTGTTCGGCCAGGGTCAGCCGCCGGGCCAGGATGTCGTGGGCGACCTCGGTGATCGGGCGGCCGGCGCTATAGGCGTGAGCTCGCAGCCGTAACAGGGCCTCGGACGCGCTCACCTGGAGCTGCACACTGAGCATGCCGGTGGCCTGGTGGACCTCGGCACGATGCAGCTCGACCGACCGCGCGAGCCGGAGTGCCGGGGGCTTGTGGCCGTCGGAGCGGCTGAGCAAGAACACGGTCAGGGCATCGCACAGCACCAGCGCATCATCAACCACGTGCCGCCCCATCGCGTGGGCACTGCGCCGGTAAAAGGTCAACGCGCCCACGGTCAAGGGCCCTAGGCTCAGGGGGAACGCGAAGACGGCCCGCACTCCCAGCGCCTCGGCCCCGGCGGCGAACTGCGGCCACCGGCCGCCGTACTCCCCGGCCACATCGGCGACCAGGCACAGGGCACCGCACTCGGCGGCCTCCACCGTAGGCCCCTGGCCCAGAGTGAACTGCAGGTCCTCCAGACGGGCGCTCACCTCGTCGCTGAACCACATCAGTTCCGCAAGGCTGGCGCACAGGGAGATCGCAGCCCCATCCAGGCCCAGCAGCGCCGCGCACCGCGCACACCACCGGGCCGAGGGCCCCGGGCCGCCGGTCTGTAACTGCTTGCGCACGTCCCGGAAGGCGTCGTCAGGCATGATCGGACTCCTGAGCTCGGACATGCTCCAACTCCTGCACTGCTCCGCAGCCCTCTAGACTCCGCACCGCCTAGTATCGCCGCACGCACCGTCTTCCGCACGTGCCTTTGCACAATCAGGGATTGTCGTACTGCCCGACGCATCAGGGGCTGGGTTGGTCTCCAACCTGGCCCGCGATCGACGTACGCGAGAAGGCATCGTGACCTCTGGCTGCGGGCCACTGAGCCACCGCGCCGACAGCTAATGCGGAAAATGATTCAAGGAAGAAAGTTCCATCAATTCTTGGGCGTTAGAAATCCCCGCCGCCCCCTGCCAGGCTTTTTGTGCGGCCAACGCCAAAAGGCGGCCCGCGGCCGTTCGGACCAGGCAACCCCAGAGCCGCTCGGACCAGAAAGGGAGTTGATGCGCCTTGATATGAAGCAGAGCGGCAGTAGTGGGCGGGCCCTAGTCCGGTCAGTTTGCCGCACGTGCTCGCAGCAGCAGGGAAGCGGAGCTTCCAGTGCGCTGTGCAGGGTTTCCGCGAGGAATCCTTAGCAAGGGGGGGTCGGTTCCGTATACGAAGACCGGCTCCCGTTACCGAAGGCCCTCCGAAGGAGTGGCCTCCGTCCGCAGGAGCACAACTTCCATGCGTTCACGCATACCTCCCCCGTCCCGGCTGGCCGCCGTCGCTGTCGCTGCCGGCGTGGTCGGGACACTGGCCTGGTCCCCGACGGCGATAGCCGCTGACCGGTATGGTCCGGGGTACCAGATTCCAGACTCTGACAGTCACGCCGCTGCCAGCCATATCGGGGCTTACGGTCCTCCCGGAATGCGTGTGTCGGGAGACAGGGAAACGTATTGTGCTGATCCGGAACGTCGGGGGCCCGATTCGGCCGGTGGGTACGGTGCGCCGAAGACGGTCAATCACTGGATTTCATCTGAGACCGGCCAGCAGGTGCCGGACGCGAATGTCGCCTACGCGTCGTACGTGATCGGTCGGTACGGGCAGACTCATTCCGATGAGCAGGCGGCGGCCGTCGACGCGGCTACCTACGAGCTGCTCGCCGGAGGGAAGTACGGACTCAACGGCGCCCGGGGCAAGCAGCGGCTGTCCTACTCCAACGTGTCGGCCGGGACTCGCCCGCTGGCTCAGCGCTATCTCAGCCAGGCGCGGCGGTACGCGGGCCCGTACGAGCTGCACGTCCGGCCGTCGGTACAGCAGACCACGGCCGGGCAGAAGGTCACGGTCGCCCTGGACGTCACCGCGAAGCTGTCCGGGCAGAAGGTGCCGGGCGTCGCGGTCGACGTCAGCGCGGGCTCGGCCCACGGCAGGGTGACCACCGGCAGTGACGGCCGTGCGCAGTGGCAGTTCTCTCCCGCCGAGGCTGGGAAGGCCACGGTGACCGCGACGGCCGCCGGGCTGCCTGGTTCTCAGCTCAAGACGCTGCTGCCTCACGACTCCCACGCACAGCGGATGCTGCTGGCCGGGGACACGGCTACGGCCCAGGACTCTGCGGCCGTGACGGTCAGGCCAGCCACGGGCGGCGTGCAGATCAACAAACAGGACCCGGAGGGCACGCATCTGGCGGGTGTCCGCTTCCAGCTCCTCGACCCGGCCACCGGCAAGGAGGTGGCGAAGGGCAAGACCAACCATGACGGAGTCCTCGTCTTCGAAGGACTGCGGCCCGGCAAATACCGGCTGCACGAGACCTCGACGGGCGACAGCATCCATGCGCTGATCCCGGACCAGGACGTGCTGATCACTGCTGGGCAGAGCGCAACGGCGCACCCGGTGAATCTCGTTGATCCCTTCCGCGACGCAGAGCTGGTCCTCAAGAAGATCGACAAGTCCACGGGCAAGCCACTCGCACACGGCATGATCGAGATCGACGCGGACAGCGTGGACTCAGCAGGCCAGCACCGGCCGGGCAAAAAGATCACTGAGCTGACCACGGGCGCCGACGGTACGGCCCGCGCCAAGCTCGGCATGTCGGTCAAGGACGGTGCCCGGTACTGGGCCAGGGAGACGACGGCTCCGAAGCACTACCAGCTCGACGCGACGCCGAAGCCGTTCACCGCGAAGCCGGGGCAGGAGGTGAACGTGACGCTGGCGGATGACCCGATCCCCGCGACGATGCGCGTGCTCAAGACCGACAAGGAGACCGGCAAGGCTCTGGGCGGCATGGGTTTCGACGTCTCGACTGTGAAGATCGACGCGTCGGGGAAGAAGGTCGCCGGTACGAAGGTGGCGTCCGGGACGACGGGGGCCGACGGTAAGTCCAAGCCGCTCAAGCTGGACGCCGCGGTGGAGGCCGGCACCGAGTACCTGCTGACCGAGACCAAGGCTCCGGGCGGCTACGACACGCTCTCCCGGCCGATCTCCTTCACCGCTCGGGCCGACAGCGAGGTCGTGGTGCGGGCGCAGGACAGCAAGACGCCCACACCGCCGCCCTCCACACCCCCGACGCCGGAGACCACCCCGCCGCCTGCTCCGAAGGACCACGGCACTCCGCCGGACACCCCGGACAAGCACGGCTCCCTGGCCCACACCGGCGCTGACATGACGCCCTGGGCCCTCGGTAGCGCGGCGGCACTGCTCGCCCTCGGCGGCGGCGCGGTATGGGCTGCCCGCCGACGCATGCAGAGCCCGGCCAACGCCGGTAACAGCCCGCAGGAGTAAGTCCCCAGCTCCTGCCCCGGGTGTTGCGGCCCCGCTCACAGGGGTCGCAACACCCGCCCTTCGCTTCCTGCCCGAGGTTCAGGTTCCCTCATGCCTTCACGCGCCCGCTATGTACGCATTTCCACCCTTGTGGGGGCCGCCGCGATGCTGACCGTCTGCGCCACCGGTTGCGGCAGCACACAGTCCGCCAGCCCCTCCCCGGACGGCTCCCGCCCCGCAGTGGTCTCTGCCGGGGGCACCGAAACCTCCGGCCCCCGTTCTTCCTCCCCCAGCGCGGCCACCGGCAGCGAGGTGCCCGCCGCTGCGGCCACCGTGGCACGGGCCTTCACCACGGCGTACGCCCAGCACGACGCCCGCGACGGCCATGACCGCTCCTACTCCGACGCCGGCGTCCGGGCCGCCAAGTACGCCTCCGGCCAGTTGGTCGACATCCTGGCGCAGAAACGTCCCAGCCAGGACGCCCCGTGGGCAGCCCTGCGGGACGAACAGGCACGTACGACCGTCGAGATCACGTCGGTCCGGGTTCCGGACGGCGCCCCGGCGGCGACGCCGGGCACCGCGCTGGTCCGCGTCGCCTACACGCTCGGCACCACACCCGTCTCCGGTCCCGCGCGGAAGAGCAGCGACCAGCTGGCCCTCCGGCTGGAGAACACCTCCGACGGCTGGCGTGTCACCGCCCTGCCCTGGGCCTGACGGGGGTAGCCGTGAAGAAGATCGCATACGCCTGCGGTGCCCTGCTGCTGTGTTTCAGCCTCGGTGGCCTCATCCTCCTGCTGACGTTCGGCGGCGCCAACAAAGCCTCGGCGACGGAGACCGGCCCTGGAGCCGGGCTGACGGCAGACTCGCCGGTGCCCGCATGGGTCCGCCCGATCATCAAGAAGGCTGCGGGTGAATGCCCGCAGGTCACCGAGTCGCTGCTTGCCGCCCAGCTCTACAGCGAGTCCGGGTTCAATCCGAAGGCGAAGTCGCCGGTGGGCGCCTTGGGCATCGCCCAGTTCATGCCCGGCACCTGGGCGCAGTACGGCAAGGACGGCAACGGCGACGGCAAGAAGGACGTGTTCGACGCCGAGGACGCCATCGCCGCCCAGGCCCACTACGACTGCGTCCTGGCCAAGGAAGTCAAGAACGTCCCCGGCGACAGCACCGACAACATGTTGGCGGCGTACAACGCGGGCGGGGGCGCGGTGATCAAGTACCACGGTGTGCCGCCGTACGCGGAAACCCGCGCCTACGTGAAGAAGATCCGGGACCTCGCCGAGAAGTGGGCGGCGGCCCCGAGTCCCACTCCGCTGCCCGCGGGCAAGGGTGCTGCCCGGGCCATCGCTGCCGCCAAGACCGCGCTGGGCACCTGGTACCGGTGGGGTGGCGACTGCGTCGCCCCGTACACCGGCCAGAACGGGTGCGACTGCTCCTCGCTGACCAAGATGGCGTGGGCCGCGGCCGGTGTGAACCTGCCGCGCGTCACCTACGACCAGGTCCACATGGGCAA
The DNA here is from genome assembly GCF_022271435.1 of Streptomyces monomycini. Taxonomy (GTDB): domain Bacteria; phylum Actinomycetota; class Actinomycetes; order Streptomycetales; family Streptomycetaceae; genus Streptomyces; species Streptomyces monomycini. The sequence continues at coordinate 53,401 of NZ_JAFIQY010000048.1, forward strand.
GCCCGTCGCCAGCATCTCCCAACTCCAGCCCGGTGACCTGCTGTTCTCTGGCGGCTCAGCCAGCCACCCCGAACACGTCGGCATGTTCATCGGTGATGGCCAGGTCATCGGGGCGCCTCACACCGGCGCCCAGGTCCGTATCAAACCGATGAGCTGGTGGACCCATCAGATCGTCGCGATGCGGCACGTCGGTTGACGCCTCACTTCCACCCACTTTCATCTGCACAACCAAAAGGAAGACCCATGCACCACCTGATCTCGGCAGCGTCCGACCCCGCCCTGCACCAGCACCTCACCACCCTCGCCGCCGGAGCCGATGTCGTCAGCGGGGTCAAGCCGGACTGGGGCCCGTTCAGCAAGCTGGGCGGCACAGCCAAGGTGATGCTCGGCGTGCTGGCCGCACTCGTCCTGGCGGCCGGTGCCGCCACCTTCTTCGTCGGGCTCGCGAAGTCGAAGGGCTGGGTGGGCGACGGCCACTCGACCGTGGACACCTCCCGCGGCAAGGGCCAGATGGTCGGTGGCGGCGTGATCGTCTTTCTCGTCGCCTCGTTCGGCACGCTCTTCACGATCGTTTACGGCATGGGTGTGTGAACCGATGACTCAGCGCTCCCGTACCAAGTGGCGCGAAGCCGCCGGGCGCGGCGGCCACGCCCCTCCTCATGGGCCGACCAAGGCCAAGAAGTGGGGCATTGGAGTCGGTCTCGTTGCCGCCGTCACCACGGCCGGGCTGGCCGTCAGCGTCATCTCCGGCGGTTCCCCGCACTCCCCGGGGTCAGCGTCTGCCTCCCCGTCCACCACCGATCACGCAGAGGGCGGCCAGCCCAAGGGCAAGCGGACCCTCGATGGCGTCCCCGTCGGCTACTCCCGCACCGAGGCCGGCGCGAAGGCAGCCGCCAGCAATTTCGCGACGGTCCGCGGTAGCGCGGCCTTCCTGACGAACCCGACCGCGCGGCAGCGGGCCACCGCTGCGATGAGTACCGCCGAGGTGAAACGGCCGGCCGGGGAAGAAGCGAACCAGGCCGCCGCCCAAGCGGCGAAGGACCTGCGGGGCGACTCCAAGAAGGTGGTCGGCAAGGACGTGATCGCCCGTACAGGGGTCTTCTCGGCTCATACTCTGGCCTTCAATATCCACAACGCGACGATCCGACTGTGGACAACCACGGTCCGTGGCAACACAGCGGGTAACTCCCCGCCCCACGCAGCGTTTCGGTCTGTGACGGTCAACCTCGTCTGGGATGCAGGCGACTGGAAGGCGGCCAGCTTTTCCACAGGCCGCGGCCTGGTCGCACCGCTCTCCAGCCAGCAGGCCACCAACACCGCCAACGACTTCGCCCAGTATGTTCCCGGCGAAGCCGCCGACCCGGTTCTCAGCGGCGCTACGAACGACGGCGTCCCGGGCCCCTACACGCATGACGAGGCCGGGGCCCGTGCAGCCGCCGCCAACGCCGCGATGGTGCAGGGTGACCCGCGGTTCTTCACTGATGCCGACTGGCGGCACCGGATGCTCCGCGGGATGACCGCACCGCGCACGTTGAAGGCCGTCACGCACGATGCGGACTCCACCGCGCAGCTCGTCATGGAGAACCGCCAAATCGGCGGGGACGGCCGCACCGTAGACGGCGGGCGGCTTGTGACCCGGACCGCTGTGCTGGCGGCACGCACCCTGACGCACACCTCCCAAGCCGCGAGCGTCGAGATGTGGACCGCGTCCGTCGGCGGCATCGCCGGGAAAGACGAATCCCAGCATCCCCAGGTCGGGTTCCTTCGCATGACTGTCGATTTGGCCTGGGTCGACGGCACGTGGAAGACGACCGCGGTATCTCCGGGGGAGCCCCTGGTCCCCTCGCCACCTGCCGCAGAACAGGCGTCTCCGGCCACGAGCTTCGCCGATATGGGAGGTGTCTCTGATGCGCCTTCGTTTGCGTGACGACGCCCCTGGCCTCGTCACCTTCGACCGCTCCGGCCCGAGGAAGAGCTTGGGGCGCCGGCTGCACACCATCCTGTGGGTCAACGTCACCCTCGGGTTCCTCTTCGTGCCCTCGGCGGTCGCCAATCCCTTCTGCTACATCCCGATGGTGTGTGAGGCCAAGGCCGCCGTCGACTTCGTCTCCGACCCCCTGGGCTTCCTGCTCCAGAAGATCACTGAAGCGAATCTGTGGTTCCTGCGGAAGATGCTGGAGTTGATCGAGAACACGTCGAAGATCGACCTGACGTCGCCGGGCTTCCTGAAGCAGTACGCGATCATCTTCGCGGCGAGCACGCTGATCACGGCGGCGCTGTGGCTCATCGCTGTCGCGAAGCGGGCAGCGCGCGGCGTCTCGGTGACCACGGCGGTATCAGAGGCAGTCGGCTTCCTCGTCCTTCAGTTCGTCGTCAACGCTTTGGCGCCCGGCACCGTCGCGTTGCTGATCAAGGCCATCGACGAGGTAACGGCGATCTTCGAGCCGTATGCGACCGACAACTTCAAACCGTTCCTCGCCACCATGCTCAAGGTCATGGCGGCCAACCCCCACGACGGGGTGTTCCAGCTCATCGTCGTCAACCTGATCATGCTGTTCGGCGCCCTGCTGATGTGGGTGGAGCTGCTGATCCGCAGTGCAGCGATCTACGTGGGCGTTGCCCTCGGGCCCGTGGTCAACGCGGGCCTGGTGGACCGGGACCTGTGGGGCAAGAGCAAGAAGTGGGTCGGCGCGCTGTTCGCACTCGGCATCAGCAAACCGGTCCTATTCGCCCTGCTCGGCCTGGGCGGGGCCATCCTCAGCGACGCCTCGGGAGGCATGAGCGATGCCGTCTCGAAGATCCTGGTCGGCGCACTGATCCTGCTGCTGGCCGTCTTCGCCTCGGCGACCATCTACAAGTGGGTTCCGGCCTTCGGCGATGAGATGGCACAGATTCACCACGACCGTAAGGCAGCCAGCTCCGCGGGGCCTGCTTCCGCAGTGGACGGTCCCGCTCAGCACGCCAACCGGGCGATGTCGACGCACGTCCAGGACTCGCTGGTCGGTGGCGGCAAGTCCTCCGGCGGCGGGGGAGCGGCCCGCGCCGCCAGCGGGAAGGCCGCGGACTCCTCGACAGTCGGCAGCCAGGCCGGAACGGCCAGCGCGAAGGCAGCGGCCGGCTCGGGCGCCGCAGGAGGCGGAGCAGCTGCCGGTGGCGGAGCAGCTGCCGCTGGTGGACCGGTCGGTGTTGCGGCGGCGGCTGCGAAGGCCGGTGTCGATGTGACGAAGAACCGTGCCGCCAGTTCCCCAGGCGCGCAGGGCCTCGACGCGGCGTCCGGTGGTGCGGGTGCCTCCCAGGGTGACGGCCCCGGTACCGAAGGCGCCGGCGCACCTGCGGCGGCGCGCTCCCGCGGTGCGATGTCCGACCCGGTCGTCAGCCGGGGGCCGTCTCCCACGCCAACGCAGGCCCCGCCGCCCCCGTCACCGAGCACGGGCACCGCCTCCGCCTCACCCGCGAGTACGGGCGCTCCCCCGGCGTCCACCTCCGGCACCGCCTCCGGCGCCGGTCCCTCCACGATTCCCACGCCACCGTCGCAGTCGTCCGGTGGCCCGGCGGGCTCCCCGAAGCCCGCCTCCGGCAAGGACCAGTGATCCCTATGTCTTCTCGTACCTATCAGTTCGGCAAGCACCGGCCCACGGGGCTTGTCGGCCGCCGTGACCTGGGCGAACAGGTCGTCCTGGCGGGCGGCGCTGCCGCGGGCCTCATCTGCGGGTTCACTCTGCAGAGCGTTCCGGTGGCGGCCGGGCTGGGCCTGGTCGTTCCAATCGTCCTGGCGGTCCTGGTCGTCTACGCGCCGTACCGGCCCAAGGGCACAATGCACCGACGCACGCTCTACCGCTGGTGGCGCATCAAGAGGTACCACCGCAAGGCGCTGCAACGGACCGGCGGCGTGTGGGTGTCCCCGGCTGTCGAGGCCGGAGTCCGAGCGGACGGCACCCCTCCCGATGCGGCGCTCACCGAACCGGAAGGCGTAGCCGGGATGACGTGGATGCCGGTGACCGTACGCGGCCAGCAAGCTGTCGTGGTCCTCCAGCCGGAGTCCCGCTGCGTCACCGCGACGCTGGAGGTGGCCTCTCCCGGGCTCGGCGGCAAGGAGGTCGGCGAACAGATCGTGGCCCTGGAGCGGTGGGGCGAGCTGCTCGATGCCTTCGGCAACACGGAGGAACACCCGGTCAAGCGCATCCAGGTACTGGCCAGGCAGTTGAAGTCCGATCCGCAAGCGCACCAGCGGTTCATCAAACAGCGCGACGAGTCGCGGGCGACCGCATCGGCGCCGCAGTGGCTGCGCGAGTCGTACGACACGCTGGCCAACGCCGTCTCCACCTCCGCGGAGGAGCACCGTTACTACATCACCGCGCACGCGAAGTTCACGCGCGACCTGGCGGCCGACGGTGCCGCCCGGGGAACCGGTGACGAAGGCGTGGCCGCGGCCATGGCCGCCTACATGGAAGAGCTGTGGGCGCGCTGCGAGGACGCGGACCTGTCGGTCATCGCACCCCTGGACGAGGGGCGGCTGACGGCCTTGGTCCGTAACAGCTACGACCCGGACCACCCCATCTGGGACACCGGGCTGCCGCAGGCCCACGCCTTCCCCCGCAACGTGGACGTCCGGACCGGCGATCACGTGGCCACGCGCGCCGCCGGATCGACCGAGACGTGGTGCCACGCGACCGCCGCCGTCGTCGCATGGCCCACCACCCCGGTAGGCCCCGACTTCCTCTCCCCCTTGCTGATCGGCATGCCTGACGTCATCCGCACCGTGGCGATCACCCAGGACCTGGAGCCCAACGACAAGGCCGTCGAGCGGATGCTGAGCGAGGACACGAACAACCAGGCGGAGATGCACCGGGACCGCCAGCGCGGGAAGAACATCGACCCCAGGGACCTGATCGCCGCCAACGCCACAGGCTCCCGCGGTATGGCGCTCGCCGCCTCCGGGGCCGCCGGGTCCGCGGTCGTCGGCTACATCACCGTCTCATCGCGCAGCCCGGAGGAGCTGGAGCGCGTCAAGCGCACCACCGCTTCGCGCGCCCGCAACGCGCACCTGCGCATCGAGTGGCTGGACCTGGAGCACGCCCGGGCGATCGCCACCACGCTCCCCTTCGCCGGAGGCATCAAGTGACTGACCTGCTCGACCTCGCACCCCTGACCCCCCTGCACCAGACGGTGCGTCGTCCGCTCTACACGGAGACCAACACCAGCCAGGCTCTCTACCTCCCGATCGCCCCGCCGACCCTCGGCACCGCCGGGGCGGTCATCGGCCGGGAGCTCTACTCCGGGAAGGCATTCATCTACTGCCCCTTCTCGGCCTTCGGTGACGGCCTGCCTGGCGGCAACATGATCGTCATGGGGGACACGGGCCGTGGAAAGAGCGCTCTGACCAAGACGTACACCGCGCGCCAGATCCGGCTGGGCCGGAAGGTGGTCGTGCTCGACACGAAGGAGCAGAAGGAACGGGAAGAGGGCGAGTGGGCCGCGCTGGGCCGGTCCCTGACCGGCCACGCACCCGTGAAGTTCGCCCCAGGGGGCGGTCGGGGTTCCTCGTGCATCAATCCCATGGATCCGGCGATCGCAGGAAAGCGTCAGGTCGAACTGGTCCGCACCATCGTGGAACTGGGGCTGGGCAGGAAGTTGGACGAGTTCGCCGGATCTGCTCTGCGCATCGCGATCCGCCGGGCCCACCATCGCGCCGGTGAGGAAGGCCGGCCACCCGTCCTGGCGGATGTTGCAGCGGCGCTGCGGGCTCCGGAGGAGACCGACGCACAGGCCAAGCAGCGCACCGGTGACGAGCTGCTGGCCGATGGCCTGGAGGCGTCCTACGTGTTGGACCGGCTGTGCGGCAGCGATCAGGACAGCACGGGCGACTTGATCGGAATGCTGGACGGGCCCACCAGCCTGAGCATCGACCTGGACGCCGACATGGTGGTCTTCGACCTGACCAAGGTGCCGTCCGGTGGTGTCGCCATGACCATCTTGGTCGCGGTGATCTCGGTCTTCCTGGAAGAGGTGTGGTTGCGTCCCCTGTGTGAGTGCGGCACCGAGCCCACGCAGCACGAGCGGGTCACCGTCGATGCTTCCTCCGGTGCCTGGGAACTGGGCGCCAATGCCTCAACCGGCTGCCGCCGGTACACGCAGCGCAAGAGGATTTTGGTGTGCGAGGAGGCATGGCACATTCTCGGCACGCCACAGCTCGCGAGCTTGCTTGAGAAATTTCTCAAGTTCGCTCGTGGTTACGGGCTTTCGTGCATTTTCATCGTCCACCATTTGTCGGACATCGATGACTCTGCGGAAACGCAGGCGGCCCTGAAGATGGCGGACACGATCATCATCTACTCGATGAAGAAGTCCGAGGCAGAAGACACTGTCGCCAGGCTCGGCCTTCCCGCGTGGACAGCGGAGCACATCATGCGGCTACGCAGGGGCGTCGCCCTGTGGAAGGTCGGCGAGGTCATCTATCCCGGCGTTCAGCACCTGCTGACCGAGACAGAGCAGCACCTGTGTTTCTCCTCGGGCTCGATGACCGATCTCTCCTCGGCCGCTCCGGACACGGAATGAAGCACTATCCGCCCTTCATCCCCTGCCCGATGTCCCGCTGGAGTTTGCCATGAGTGTCGTTTCCCTTGACCACCGCCACAACGCCGCTTCCCCCACCGCACGATCCGCACGCGCGGAGATCGATGCCCTGCATGAAGAATTTCTCGAAATGGCGAAGCGGGCGGCCCACCTGGCTCAGGCCCTGGACCGCAATGGCTCCCACGCGGCCGGCGGCCGGGCGCGGGCCGCCGTGCAGCACGTCTGGCGCGGCGCAGAAGAACTGCACGCCGCCTTCCACACGTCCCCGCCCCGCGCCGCGGGCCCGGCCGCCCCGCTCGCCCGGCTGTGCGCGCGCCGGATGCGCTACCTGGCAGCGCGAGCTGCCCGGAAGGCCGCTTGATGGATCTCTTCCCCAGTGGACTGTCGCTTCCCCTGTACGGCCTCACCGTCGTTTTCGGCGTCGTTCTCCTCTCCCTGTCGATCTCCTCAAGCCGCAGCCGCCGCAATGCGGGGTTCGCTGCCAAGAGCCAGCTCAAGCGCCATCTCTCGGCGAAGTCCGTCGTCAAGGCGACCGAAGTCCGCCCCTCGCTCACCCGCGATGCGCTCCCGGCCTCACGCCCTGTCGGGGCGGTGAACCTGTCCAAGCAGACGCCCCACGACGAGTCCTGACCACCCCACTGACAGCTCCCCGTTCTTCGGAGTACCTCCATGCGCCACCACCCCCACGACTTCGGCTATTCGCTGGGGACCTCCCGTCGCCCGAAGGGCGTTGACCTGTGGTCCAGAGCCGACAAGGCAACCCGGGTGATCGGCCCGATGGGGTCGGGCAAAACGCTGAGATTCTTCGCGCCCGTCATCCGCCAGTGGGTGGGTCCGGTCTTCGCCACCTCCACCAAGCCGGACCTGGTCGAGCTGACGTTGGACGCACGCCGTCTCGGTGACCGTCCCATCGCGGCGTTCGACCCGCAGGGCCTCGCCCCGTCCCTGCCGAAGTTGCGATGGTCCCCGATCACCGGAGCGACGGACACGGAAACTGCGATGGCCAGGGCCAAGGCCCTGGTCGCGGGCTCTCGCACCCCCGGGTCGGCCGCCCAGTCCTCCGAAGGCTCCGCCTTCTACAAAGGACAGGCGAGCAAAGTCCTGGCCGCCTTGCTGCACGCGGCCGCGCTCGACGGGGCGAGCCTTGATCAGTTCCTCCGGTGGGCACGAAAGCTCTCCGATCCGGCCCCGCTCGGCATCCTGAGCGCCCACCCCGGTGCGGGCGCCGGCTGGGGAGACATGCTCCTCAACGCCACCAGCGGCGACGAGCGCACCGTCGGCAACACCGCCGTCACCATCGACGCGGCGCTCGAACCCCTCGCGCACCAGACGGTCGTCGACGCTCTTACCGGCGGGGCCGACCAGCCCACGGACGTACAAGCCCTGCTCGAAGCCGGCGGCACCATCTACCTGCTCGGCAAGGACTCGGAGGTCAACTCGGTCGCTCCACTGACGACGGCCGTCACGGAAGACCTGCTCGACATCGCGGAAGCACACGCGATCGCCGCTCCGGCCGGACGGCTCGATCCTCCCCTCCTGGCCGCGCTGGACGAGGCGCCCAACATCGCACCGATCCCCAGCCTGCGCCAGCGCGTCGCCGACGGACGCGGACGCGGCATCACCGTCATCTACGGACTCCAGGGCTGGGCATCCGCCGTCGCCCGATTCGGCCCCGACACCGCGGCCGAGCTGGCCTCTTTCACCAACAACGTCGTCATCTTCGGCGGCGCCAAGGACCCGCAGTTCCTCCGCGACCAATCAGACCTCTGCGGTCAGGTCGAGCGCGTACGGACCACCAAGACCACCAACAGCGGTGATCGTGGAGGCGTGTCCACTGCTAAGCACCTGGCTCTTGAACCCGTCCTGCGGCCGGACGAGATCAAAGCGCTCGGCGAAGGGGAGGCCCTCGTCCTCGCCGACAACTTGCCCCCGGTGATCACTCACCTCGACGGCATGTGGAACTGGAAGTCCTGGCCGCAGATTCAGGAGGGGGTCCAGTTGCTGCGGGAGGCCAACGCAGCCGAACGGACTCGCCTGGCCGCCGTGCGGGAACGGCAGGCCGACGCCCACGCCGCCACCTGGGCCCGACGACAGGAAGCCACCGCAGCATGAGCACCACCAATCCCCTGGCCGCTTACCAGCCCTTTCCGGAGCTGCCGGCCGTCCTCGCCACCTACGTGGCGGGGAGAAGTGCCGAGGAGCCCTCGGCCGACGGGCCGCCGCCCTGGGACATCGGCGCCCTGCCGCCCGACCTGCTCGACTCGCTGAACGAGTGGCTCGACCCGGTCTGCCGGTGGCTGAACCGTACGTACGCCTGGCAGCCCCAGCACGTGATCCCTCCCTGCTGGCACCGCCACGAAGGGCTGGCCTACGAGGTAGCTGCCTTGGCCTTCGCCCGCACCGACGCCTACCAGGACGCGGGTGCGGCCGTGGTGTGGCACGAGCAGTGGGATCGCTTCCTGACCCGCATGAACATCGCTCTCGGCAAGGCCGGCGAGCAGTGCCGCGTCGGCCGCCATGAGGAGCGTCCCGCCCGCTTCCAGCTCGCCGCTTGGCCGACCTCAGAACCTGCAAATGGGGAGGCAGTCTGATGGGGCGCAACCCGAATGTGGTCATCAAGCCGAGCCAAACCCACGGGGTCGTGGCGGTGAGCGGGTGGGAGCAGCTGGAGGCAAGGTCCTTGCTTCATCAGCTCGGTTGGGAGTGGGATGCACAGCACCACGCCATGGTTCCTCCGCGCGGGTGGACCATGGAGGCAGATGCTGTGTACGCGATAGCCCTGCTTCAACACCACGGATTTGTTATCGCAGACCTGACTGATGTGCCTTTGGCATAACAGCGCCCTCCGTGGTGAGCCCGGCATCGTGTCGGCACCGGATACAACAGGGTGCAGATTGGGCGGGTAACACAGGTTCAAGCCGTTGGATCTCTCCTTCCTCTACGTGAACCATCGCTCCGATGGCAGGACTCTGGAGACCGAGCAGCGCGCGTGTCCGTGCCGTCTCAGGTAGGGCCGCCGTTGCCGCCCCGATGGTCAGGACGCGCACGTCCGCCCGTGGATCGCGGTAGAGGAACGTGCTGGTCTTCCGGAGGGTGAGGGGCATGGTGGCGACGATGTGGGTGATGATCTTGCGGCGTCTCATCTGCACCTGGTCCACGGCGCCCCTGCGTCGTACCGGCAGACCGTCGGACAGGCCAGCGAACATGGCTTGTGCTGCTTCCTCGGGGGTCTGTCCGTCTAGGCCGTCGAACAAGGACCCGCCACGGGGATCTCGCCGGTGGGCCTACTTCACTCGCCAAGTGGCAACGGGACGACGTCTTCACCCAGCTCACCGGCCTGCTGCGGCGCCTGGTCCGCGAGGCCGAGGGCCATATCGCTGCGAACTGGCGTCGGCTCCCTTCGCTGAAGCGGTCCGTCAGCCGTCACCACGCGATACGCCGTGCGCGGCTACGTCTTCTTCCTCTTCACCAAGCACACCGGGCGACACCCATGGGCCTACCGCACAACCTCCCGGGGCCGAGATAGTCGTCCGGCGCCAGCGGCGGGGTCAGTCGAGGCGGTGGTGGTCGAGGACGTGTTGGGCGGTGTGCAGGAGGGTTTGGCTGTGGCGGAAGGCGTGGGCGCGCAGGCGGGCGAGGGCGTCGTCGGGGGTGAGCTGGTGCTTT
>NZ_JAFIQY010000049.1 GCF_022271435.1 Streptomyces monomycini
TCATAGCGTTAGGGAAACGCCCGGTTACATTTCGAACCCGGAAGCTAAGCCTTTCAGCGCCGATGGTACTGCAGGGGGGACCCTGTGGGAGAGTAGGACGCCGCCGAACAATTTTTCAGCTCCGGTCCCTGAACCTTCTGGTTCAGGGACCGGAGCTTTTTTGCGTTCCGGGACAGCGTCAGGCTGTCGTCTTTCTCCAGAACACCGCGGTGGTGAGGGAGAAGAGCAGCAGGTTGCCGACGCTCAGGGCAGCTCCTTGGAGGGCCGTACCCATGGCACCGGGCCAGAGCTTGGTGACGAGAGTGCCGATGAGCGTGCAGACCAGCGGGTTCGCGATGCTCATCCAGCGGGGCAGGGCGGTGCCGCCACGGAGGACGAGGACGGCCAGCCAGACCGAGCCGACGCCCCAGAGGGCCAGGAGCACCGCGTACGGGATGAAGAGCACCGTGGCGAGGTCGCCCGGGAGGGCGGTCAGCGCGGCGGAGTCGGCGCCGGACTCGTGCACCGCCTTCGCGGCCTGACCCCAGTAGAAGAACGAGCCGTGGGCGAAGGGGGCGAGCGCGTAGCCGGCCGTCAGGAGGAGGAAGGGCGGCAGGGCGAGCCGACGGGGCTGCGGGAGAAGAGCGTGGCGGAAGTGGCGGCAGGCGTAGAGGTAGAGCGGTCCGGTCAGGACGCCGAGCAGGGCTCCCCAGGCCAGGCGGGTGGTGGAGGCGGGGAGCATCGCGGCCAGGGAGTCGCGGGCCATCCCGTCGTACGTGGTGAGGATCGGGTACTGGTCCGGCGCGACCATGGGCTTGCCGAGCAGGAGGATGTCGCCGACGAGCCAGGCCGCGGAGGTCAGGATTCCGGCGATGCCGGCCAGGCGGAGGGCGCGGAGGCTGTGGGGGTCGGGGTCGGGGTCGGGGTCGGTGTCGGTGTGGTTGTCGGTGCGGGAGGTGAGTGGTGCGGGTTCGGAGGTGGGTATGGCTCGGGGCAAGACGGTGCCTCCATGAGAGGAGTAATAGTTAGGTGAGGCTAGCCTAACTAGCAAGTGCGGGGTGGGGAGGGAGGATTACGTGTGGCCAGAGGGACGGGCTGCTGGGATGCTGGGTCGATGGGCTATCTGATCAGGCCGGTGAAGGCGGACGAGTGGAAGCGGCTCAGGGAACTCCGGCTGGCGGCGCTGTCCGACCCGGTGGCGCGCATCGCTTTCAACGAGCCCTTCGAGAAGGTCGCGGCGTACCCGGACGAGGTGTGGCAGCGGCGGGCGGCGCGGAGTGACGAGGACCGGGACCCGCTGACGTTCATCGGCGAGGCACCGGACGGCAGTTGGGGCGGCATGGTCGTCGTGCTCGTCGAGAAGGAGGGCGCGGACGAGCGGGGTGGCGAGGCGCCGTGGGCGCACATCGTCGGGGTCTACGTACGTCCGGAGCATCGCGGTACGGGGCTGGTGCGCGAGCTGTTCGCGGCCGCCGTGGAGTGGGCGTGGGGCCGGTCACGGCCGACGGTGGAGCGCGTACGGCTCTGGGTGCACGAGGAGAACGAGCGCGCGGCGGCCCTCTACCGGTCGCTGGGCTTCGTCGAGACGGGCCGGACGATGGCCGATCCCAAGGACGAGAGCGCTGTCGAGCACGAGATGGCGCTGGAGCGCGCGTAGCGGCCCGCCGGTCAGGCCGGGAGCGTGGCGTGCGGCCAGCGGGCGCGGGCCTGCTCCTGGGAGCGCATCGTCGCCAGCGTCAACAGCCCCTGCGCACGGCCGGTTTCGAGGAGGCCGGGCAGGGCGGGGAACGGCGCCAGCGCCGCGATGTCGTCCAGGACGAGGGTGAGTGGTGGGTCGAGCCGACCGGCGGATGACCGTTCGGCCATGCGGCGGCCGCGCTCGACCACGTTGGAGAGGAGTGCGACGAACAACGGCATCGCACCCGGATTGGTTCGCGGATCCTCGATGGATTCCCCTACCACGTAGAGCGTTCCCCCTTCGTCGATGAAAGATTCGAGAAGAAGGGCATCGGATCGCGCCGGATTGCAGGCGTCCCGGATGTGGATCGAGGCCAGGGACGCCAGGGTGCGGGAGACCAACTCCTGGGCCATCTCGCGGCGTTCCGCGTGTGCGGTCAGTACGGACTCCAGCTCGCCCGCCTGGCCCGCCGACGCCTTCTGGTTCGTACGCAGGATCCGTACGGGCTCGTGCGCGGCGCCCTTGGTGTGGGCCCAGCGGTGCAGTTGGCGGAAGGGCCGCCCGTCCACGGCGGCGGCGTGCAGCCAGCAGCGCAGCAGGGTCGTCGCGGCGTCGGCCACCGCGGAGTCGAGGGTGCCGGCGGGGCGCACGGGGGTGAGGAGCGCGGCCGCGCGGGCCGCGGCGGTGGCGATGTCCTCGCAGCCGGACGTCGGTGACCAGCGTGTCCGGGCCGGGGTGTCCAGGAGGTGCTGCGGGTCGTAGGTCAGCAGCGGGCCCAGTTTGGCGCGGCCGTCCTTGGTGTCGGCCCAGAGGGTGGGGTCGGTGGTGGCGACGACGAGGGGGCCTTCGGCGGCGGCGACGGCGGCCGCGGCGAGCGCGCCGGCCTGGCGGCGGTCGCTGCCGTAGTGAACGGCTGGGGTGGGGGCCGGGAGGAGGTCGGGGGTAGTGACGGTGGGAGTGGGGACAGGGGCGGGGACAGGGATGGGCGGGATGCTTGCGGTGGTTCCAGCGGTTGTAGCGGTGGGCGCGACTGCTGGTGCCGCGGATTCCGAGACCGGTGGTGCCGCGGGCGGCGGGACCGGTGGTGCAGCCGGTTCCGAGGCCGTCGGCGTGACGGGTCCGGTGGCCGTCGGAGTGACGGATTCCGTGGCCGGCGGAGGCGTTGCGACGGCTTCGGCGGCGCCGGCGGTACCGTCCCGCCCGGCAGCCCCGGCAGCCCCGGCAGCCCCGGCAGCCCCGGCAGCCCCTTCCCGCCCGGCGCCCCTGCCCCGCCCGCCGTCCTTCCCCGCAGCACGCCGATTGGCCCGTACGGCCCGGTAGCGGGCGATCGTCCCCAGGGCGAAGACCGTCAGGACGACGAGGACCAGCAGTTCGCTGATGAGGATGCCCCAGAACAGCCCGTATCCGGAGAGCTGTGCGGCCGGGGTGTCGGGCCAGGCGGCGGCGAGGTCGTGCGGGGCGCCTATGAGGCTGCGCAGGGCCAGTGGCGTACGGGTGAAGGTCACGCCGTCCGGCCAGGCGCCGTGGGTGAAGAGTCCGGCCAGGCCGGTCGCCGTCCAGGCCAGGACGGTGAGGCCGAGGAGGAAGACGAGCACGCCGATCAGCAGGGAGTCGGGGACGCCGCGCCCCCGCCCGCCACCCGGGCCGACCGGTCCGGCAGGGCCACCCGGTCCGGCAGGTCCCCCTGCGCCGCCCTGGAGGCCCGTACCGCCGTGCCCGTTCCCCTGACCGTTCCCGTATCCCCGCGTCACGCCACCGTCTCGCTCGACTCGTCCCGGAACTGCCGCCGCATCGCCAGCTCTTCGGCCCGCCGTTCGGCCTCCGCGTCCGCCGCCCGCCCGATCGCGAGCGCTTCCTCCGTCAGCATCGCGGAGCTCTCGGTCATCGCCCGGTCGGTGTAGACCAGGGGCCGTTCCGCCTCGGTGATCAGGTGTTTGACGACCTGGACGTTGCCGTTGACGTCCCACACCGCGATGCCGGGGGTGAGCGTCGGAATGATCTCGACGGCCCAGCGCGGCAGGCCCAGGACGGCGCCGGTGGCCCGGGCCTCGTCGCTCTTCTGGGCGTAGATCGTGCGGGTGGAGGCCATCTTCAGGATCGCCGCGGCTTCCTTGGCGGCCGCCCCGTCGACCACGTCACTGAGGTGATGGACGACGGCGACGAAGGACAGGCCGAGGCGGCGGCCGAACTTCAGGAGCCGCTGGAAGAGTTGGGCGACGAACGGCGAGTTGATGATGTGCCAGGCCTCCTCGACCAGGAAGATCCGTTTCTTCCGGTCGGGCCGGATCCACGTGTGCTCCAGCCACACGCCGACGATGGCCATCAGGATCGGCATCGCGATCGAGTTGCGGTCGATGTGCGAGAGGTCGAAGACGATCAGCGGTGCGTCGAGGTCGATGCCGGCGGTGGTCGGGCCGTCGAACATGCCGCGCAGGTCGCCGTCGACCAGCCGGTCGAGGACCAGCGCCACGTCCAGGCCCCAGGCCCGTACGTCGTCTATGTCGACGTTCATGGCCTCGGCCGACTCCTCCTCCGGGTGGCGCAGCTGCTCGACGATGTCGGTGAGGACCGGCTGCCGGTTGGTGATCGTCTCGTTGACGTACGCGTGGGCCACCTTGAGCGCGAAGCCGGAGCGCTCGTCCAGGCCGCGGCCCATGGCGACCTCGATGATCGTACGGAGCAGGGCCAGCTGGCCGGTCGTGGTGATCGACGGGTCGAGGGGGTTGAGGCGGATGCCGCCGTTGAGGGCGGCGGTGGGGTCCAGGCGGATGGGGGTGATGCCGAGCTGTTCGGCGATCAGGTTCCACTCGCCGACGCCGTCCTCGCCCTGGGCGTCCAGGACGACGACCTGCCGGTCGCGGAAGCGCAGCTGGCGCAGGACGTACGTCTTCTCCAGCGCCGACTTGCCGTTGCCGGACTCGCCGAGGACCAGCCAGTGCGGGGCGGGCAGCTGTTGTCCGTACAGCTGGAAGGGGTCGTAGATGTAGCCCTTGCCGCTGTAGACCTCGCGGCCGATGATCACGCCGGAGTCGCCCAGGCCCGGTGCGGCGGTCGGCAGGTAGACGGCCTGGGCCTGGCCGGTGGAGGTCCGTACGGGAAGCCGCGTCGTCTCCACCTTCCCGAACAGGAAGCTGGTGAACGCCTCGGTGAGCGCTGCGAGCGGATCGAGCATGGCCATGACGTACGCGCCTCCCAGCGGCTTAGCGGCGGATCCCGGTCGCGAACGGCAGCGTGTTCACAAAGGCGCGGTGATGTTCCCGGTCGCACCACTCCAGTTTGAGGTAACTCTTGCCCGCCGAGGCGCGGATGGTGCGTTTGTCGCGGGCCAGCGCCTCCGGGGAGCGGGAGGAGACGGTGATGTAGCCGACGAGGTTGACGCCGGCGGCGCCCGAGGCCAGGTCCTCGCCGCGCTGGTCGACGCGGCCGTGGTGGGCCACGTCGCGCGGGTCGACCACCCGGTTCATCTTGGCGGCCCGGCTGGCCTCCGCGTCGTCGTTGGTCTTCTCCGTCAGCATCCGCTCGATCGCGATCTCGGTGGGCTCCAGGTCCATGCAGACCGCCACCGTACGGATGACGTCGGGAGTGTGCACCAGCAACGGGGCCAGGAAGTTGACGCCGACCGGGGTCAGCGGCCACTCCTTGACCCAGGCCGTGGCGTGGCACCAGGGCGCGCGGGTGGTCGACTCACGGGTCTTGGCCTGGAGGTACGTCGGCTCCATCGCGTCCAGCTCGGCCGGCCAGGCGTTGCGCTGGCTCATCGCCTGGATGTGGTCGATGGGGTGGTCCGGGTCGTACATGGAGTGCACCAGGGAGGACAGCCGGCTCTGCCCGAGCGGCTGGCGTACGCGGATGTCGGCCTCGGCCAGCCGCGCGCAGATGTCGGTCAGCTCGCGGGCCATGACGACGGCCAGGCCCGCGTCCCGGTCCAGCTTCTTGCGGATCACTCCGCCGTTGTGCAGGTGCGCGGCGCGCGCCATGGTGTGCGCCTCGGCGGCCAGTTCGCGGGTGTAGTGCATGCAGGCCACGAGGTAGGCGCGGTGCTGCTCGGAGGAGGTGGAGACCATGGACTGGAGCTGGTCGTAGGAGTCCTGGAGCCAGTCGGGGGAGTCCGGGTTGCCGCGCTGGGCGACGTCCTTGGCGTGGGCGTCGGGGTCGGCGGGGAGGGTACGGGCCAGCATCTGGAGGCGGGTGACGAAGCCGTCCCCGTTGGCGACGTGCTTGAGCAGCGTGCCGAACCGCTCGACGAGGGCCTCCTGGTCCTCGCTGTCGCGCAGGCCGACGCCCGGGCCCTCGATCTCGATGGCGGCCGTGACGGTGCGGCGGTCGGCGTGCAGCAGGACGGCGATCTCGTCCGGGCCGAACGGGGCGGTCAGCCAGTTGATGCGGCCGATGCCGGGCGGCGGGCCGATCTCCACCTCGCGGCCGTCCAGCCGGACACCGGCCTCGGCGGCGCCGGAGCGGTACGTCGTGCCGCGGCGGACCGTACGCCGGTAGCTGCGGTTGATCTCGAACCACTTGTAGAACGTACGGCCGCGGTACGGGAAGTAGACCGCGGCGATCGCCAGCAGCGGGAAGCCGGTCAGGGTGGCGATGCGCAGCGACAGCACCGGCACCAGCAGACCGCACACCATGCCGATGAACGCGCCCGCGATGATCAGCGCGATCTCACCGGTCTCGCGGTTCTTGCCGACGATCGCGTTCGGTCGGGCGCGGCCGATCAGGTAGGTGCGGCGGGGCGTGATCGGGTGAGACTGGGTCGTCAACGCCCGTCACCTCCTGGAGTCTTGCCGGAGCGGGCGTTGCCGGCGGAGCCGGAGCTGGAACCGGGGGACGGATGTGCGCGGGGGGCGGGCGAGGCGGGGGCCGGGACGCGGCCGCCGGAGCCGCCGCCGCGGCTGCCGTGGGCGGCCACACCGCCGGAGACCGCGTCGGCCGGCCGGGCCTGGCCGCCGCCCTGCTCCTGGCCGCCCCCGCCGGACCTGCGGGAACTGTGCGTCTTGATGCCCTGGGACACCAGCGCGGCGGGCGAGGAGATCACGGCGGCGGCCTGCGAGCCCTCGGTGGCCTGCTTCTTGTTCGTACGGGCCGAGACCATCTCGTCGCCGAAACCGGGGACGAAACGGTAGATCACGGCGCTGGCGAAGATGGCCAGCAGGATGATCGCGAGGCCGGAGACGACGGCGGAGATGGCGTTCGGGCCGTCGCCGGTGGTGAGCGCGCCGGCGATGCCCAGGACGATCACGATGACCGGTTTCACCATGATCACCGCGATCATGATGCCCGCCCAGCGGCGGACGTGCCCCCACATGTTCTTGTCGACCAGGCCCGCGTAGACGACCGTGCCGAGCAGCGCGCCCACGTACAGCAGGGCCGCCCGGATCACCAGCTCCAGCCAGAGCACACCGGCCGCCAGCACCGAGACCAGCGAGACCACGATCAGCATGATCGGGCCGCCGCCGATGTCCGTGTCCTTCTTCAGCGCCCCCGCGAACGCCCCGAAGAAGGTGTCGGTCTGCGCGCCCGTCCCCTTCGCGATGATCTCGGTGATGCCGTCCGTCGCGGAGACGACGGTGTAGAGGATCAGCGGCGTGAACGCGGAGGCGAGCACGGTCAGCCAGAGGAAGCCGATTGCCTCGCTGATCGCCTCCGTCAGCCGCACGCCGCGCACGGCGCGCTTGGCGACGGCGAGCAGCCACAGCACGAGGGTCAGTACGGTCGAGGCGGCGAAGACGACGGCGTACTGCTTGAGGAAGGCCGCGTTGGTGAAGTCGACCTGCGAGGTCGCCTTCACGGCGTCGGACAGCTTGTTGACGATCCAGGCGGCGGCGTCGGCACAGCCCTTGGCGAGGGAGGTGAGGGGGTCGAGGGGGTTGTTGTCGGTCAGGCCGCCGGGGGATTTGGGGGTGGTGTTGGCTTTGTCGCCTTCTTGGCAGTATTCCCTGGCGAGGCCGCGAATGAGGTCGCAGGCCTCGTTGCTCGGCGAAGGGCTCGCGGACGGGCTGCCCGTACCCGTAGGTGTGGGCGTGGGGGCGGGGCTCGGCTCCGCGAAGGCGCGTGACGCCAGGAGGAGGACAGTCGTCTGTACGCCCGTCACCATGGCGGTGAGGGAGAGAGCGCGACGACGATGATTAGCGGGCATACGTGAACCCTCCGAAGCCTTGCACAGCCTTGGACATCTCCTCGGCCGACGACGCGGTCTGGTCCCGGCCGACCGGAGCCGGGCCGTCCTTCTGCGTGAAGTCGGTGATCTTCCAGTCGTCGTCGATCCACTGCAGGTCGAAGGTGTTGGTGTACCAGCCCTCCGCGACCGGGTTCTTGGAATCGGAGCCGGCGATGCCGAAGAGGGCCGAGTACCAGACCGAGACCTTGGCCGCGGTGCCCGAGAACCTCTCGACCTTGGTGCCGACCGGGTTGGCCCGGGAGACGAATGTCGACCCGTCAGGAGCCCGGCCGTCGGGCTTCAGCCCGATGCGGCCGAGGAACTTCGGGTTGCCGTACGCCGTGTCGAGGGCGCTTGCGCGGGCTGCCGCCACGTCCGGCGCGTACACCGTGGTGACTATCGTCCGCCGCCGGTCCTTCGTGTACATGCCGTCGCTGTTGAGTGCCACCGCGTAATTCGCCGCCGCCGACTGCGCCCCCTGCTCCGTCTTCGCGAAGCCCGACGCGATGCCGCCGTTCTTGCCCCCGACCGGCTTGGTGCCGGTCGGTGCGGTGGAGCGGGCGTCCGCTTCCTTCGCGCTGTCGTCGCCGGACCCCTGTCCGTCTCCGCCGCGGTTCGCGAAGGCGATGGCCGCGATCAGGAGGACCACCACGCCGACGATCGTGATCAGGTTCCGGCTGGAGGAGCCGGTACGGGTGCGGCGGCCCGCCCCGTACGGGTCGCCGCCGCCGTCGGGAAGTCTGGTGCGGGTCTGGCCGCCCGTGTCCGGGCCGCCCGGCTCGCCACCGCCGTATCCACCGCCATCGCTGAGACTCATCGTGCCTGTGCCCCCTCAACCGACCTGGCCGTCACTGCTGTCCTTTTGCCGCCCGTATATGACCGTAGCCGCGCGGGCAGCGGCTCGGGCGCAGTGGTACGAGTAGATCTCACCGTGACGGGACCTCAGATGTCGGGCGGAAGAGGCGAATGGGGGACTCTGCGGCAGGTGCGTCCACCCCGTGGGCCGCGGCCGCCGCTCGGTCCCCGCCAAGCCCTTGTGTCCCCGCCCGGTACGCGGCCCAATCGGCCCGTTGCTCGCCGGAGTGGCGCAAAGCGGAACGGTTCGGGGCGGAATGAGCGGGCATCGGCGGGTGCTCTCGGCGAAGGGTGTGGCCGGTGGTGGGTGAGGTGAGGAGGGGCTGTGGTGCGGGCGTCCGGCGGGGCGTACGGGAGGAGGCGGTCCGTGGTGCGCTGCGCCGGTGGCGTGCGGGGGCGTGGGTGAGGGGATTCGGGATGTGGGGAGGGGACGGTGGGGTGGTGGTGCGACGGGGGCCGCGGCACGGAGGGCCGGTCGGCCGGCGGCCGGTTCGGCCCGCCGGTCCGTACAGGTCGGCCGGGCCGCTTCCCGGGCACCGGCGCGGCCGTCCCCGGCCGCCCTGGCTACACGGCCATCCCGTACACGATCGTGAAGAGCGTGCCGAGCGACCCGATGATGAACACACCGGTCAGGCCGGCCACGATGAGGCCCTTGCCCTGTTCGGCGCTGAACGTGTCGCGCAGCGCGGTGGCGCCGATGCGCTGTTTGGCCGCGCCCCAGATCGCGATGCCGAGGCAGAGCAGAATCGCTACTGCCATGACCACCTCGATCATGACGCGTGCTTCGTTGCCCAGTGTCCCGAACGGACCCCAGTCCGGGGCGATTCCGCCAATGATGGTGGTGATGTCGCCCTTTTCGGCCGCCAAGTGCATGAATGAACTCACCGCCCCTTATGGGTTGTTGTGTACCCGCGCCACACGGTACGAGCCAGCATCTATCTTCGCCGACAAAACCGCCACCAGATGTCGACTTGGCGGCTTTCTTTGACGGATCCCGTGGGGATTG
Organism: Streptomyces monomycini; assembly: GCF_022271435.1. Taxonomy (GTDB): domain Bacteria; phylum Actinomycetota; class Actinomycetes; order Streptomycetales; family Streptomycetaceae; genus Streptomyces; species Streptomyces monomycini. Next base: position 9,679 of record NZ_JAFIQY010000049.1, read on the forward strand.
CGTGCGGGCAGGGGCGCACGGCGCCTGACGGCCCGTCGGCATCACCGTGTGTATCACGGTCGAACACGCCGGGCAATGTACGGACAGAGGGGCGTGAGTGACCTCAAAGCCCCACGAAGTGGTCGAACTCCCCGGCCTTCACGCCGAGGACGAACGCGTCCCACTTGACGCGCGTCGTGGTGACGATGTTGTCCGGTTCGGTGTTCGTCCGCAGATGGACGTCGCCGTCGGCCCCGAAGGCGACCTCGATGTACTCGGGCGCGCTCTCGTCGTCCGTGGCTTTCTGCCAGGTGAGGTTCTCGGGGGGAGTGGGGGGAGTCGGGGTGGTCGGCATAAGTTCCTCCGTCGGGCCCGCGGTGGGCGGTGACCTCGTGCACTCACTCGTACGCGGAGGACTTTACGGCCCGGAGGAACGCGGTCCAGGCGTGGCCGGTGGCCTGGGCGACCCCCCCGGGGTGGTCGCTCTCCCGGTAGAGGATCGGTCCGCTCGCGCTCGCGGCCACCTCTACGCAGTCGTCCTGGGGTGCGCACTGCAGGAAGACTCGCGCCAGACGAGCTGCGACATGGTGGTTCCTTACAACGTGTGCACGAGGTGGTGGATCAGGGGCAGCGAGTCCCGGCCCTCATGAGACTCGGGCTTCGTCCCGGATCCGGGGTGGGTGCGTACGGCCAGTAACGCGGTCGGTACGGCGGTGCGCTCGGCCGGGCGGGGCGGGCTGGCGGGCACCGCGCTGCTGTTGACCTCCGAGGTGGTGACGAACGCTGTCAACGCCCGCCGCCGCAGTGGCTGTTCGGAGCCGGTGACGCTGTACGGGGAGTGGCCGGGGCCGGGCACGTTGCGGGTGCTGGTGCACGACGGGGCGCCGGGGCTGCCGGTACGGCGGTGGTACGCGGACGACGCGACGGGCGGGCGCGGGCTGTACCTGGTCGGGGTGTGTGCCGACGAGTGGGGTGTGTGCCGACGAGTGGAGTGTGTGTCGGCACGGGCCGGGTGACGGGAAGTCGGTCTGGTTCGAGCTGGGGGAGCGAGGGGCGGGCGCGGCGTGGATCCGCGCGCCCGGGGCGGTCTGCCGGGAGCGCGGGAGGTGGCCCGTACAGCCGTGGTGTGGCGAGGTACATGACGAAAACGGCGGTGAAACGCGCCCGTTTGGGGGAGGGTTGTGGGGTGCGCAAATACTGGGTGGCCGGTGGGGTCGGGGTCGGGCTGGTGCTCTGCTTCCTCGCGCTGCTCGTGGTGGGTACGTACACGGCCGCCGCGGGCCTGGCGGGTGGTGCGGGCCGGGCGGTGGGGCTGGCGAAGGGCGCGGTGCCGGCCTCGTACCAGCCGCTGGTGCAGAAGTGGGGCAATCTGTGCCCCGCCATCAACCCGGCGCTGCTCGCCGCGCAGCTGTACCAGGAGAGCGGCTGGAACCCGAGGGCGCAGAGCCCGGCGGCGGCGCAGGGCATCGCCCAGTTCATCCCCGGTACGTGGGCTTCGCACGGCATCGACGGCAACGGGGACGGGCGGCGGGACGTGTGGGACCCGGCGGACGCGATCCCGTCGGCGGCGTCGTACGACTGCGAGCTGGCGAAGTACGTGAAGGACGTGCCCGGTGATCCGGCGCACAACATGCTGGCGGCGTACAACGCGGGCGCGTACCGGGTGATCAAGGCGGGCGGGGTGCCGGCGATCAGCGAGACGCAGAACTACGTGAAGATCATTACGACCCTCGCCAAGAGCTTCGAGGCGCCGGTCGGGCGGGTGCCGGCCTCCCGGCAGGCGGCCGCCGCGATCTCCTTCGCCCAGGAGCAGCTGGGCAAGCCGTACCTGTGGGGCGGGAACGGCACGCCGGACCAGGACGGGCGGTTCGACTGCTCGGGGCTGACGAAGGCGGCGTACCACGCGGTGGACATCGAGCTGCCGCGGGTGGCCAACGACCAGTGGAACGCCGGGCCGCATCCGAAGCGGGACGAGCTGCTCCCCGGGGACCTGGTGTTCTTCGCGCACAACCTGAACGATCCGCGGTCCATCCACCACGTCGGGATCTATGTGGGCGGCGGATACATGATCAATGCTCCGTACACGGGCGCGGTGATCCGGTTCGACAAGATCGACACACCGGACTACATCGGTGCGACCCGGGTCACCGAAGATGGCGCGAAAGCGCTGCCCCGACCGAACGCTGCGTGAACATGGGGCCCTGAACTGCGGACATCAGTCTCTCTTCGATAACGTCCTGGTGATCATCCGGTGGAAGCTGGAACGGCTCGGCTGTCCATCGCGTTTCCTGGGCATGGAGACATGGCGAGGCCGTGGAATTCCGGCCACGCCCGACGACCACGGGGGTTGGCAGCACTCACACGGCGCTCGCGCGCGCGAAAGGTAAGGGGCCGCGGCAGATGGCTGGACTCGCAGTGGACGGGTCGAACCCCGATGTGAACGTGCTCGACGGCATCAACGGCCTCGCGAAGGACGCACCGGAGTGGCTCAACCGCGCCACGAAGTTCGTGGGGGAGTACGGCCTCATCGCCGCGCTCGCCGTGCTCTGTCTGATCGCCTGGTGGGGCGCGCGCAGGCGGCCGGACGCGCCGGGCAGGGTGGCGGGCCTGGTGTGGGCGCCGCTGGCCGCCGGGGTGGCGCTGCTGGCCAACATCCCGATCCGGGCGGTGGTGGAGCGGCCCCGGCCGTTCCGGGTCCACGCGGGGCTGGAAGTCCTCGTGCCCGGCAAGACGGATTTCTCCTTCGTGAGCGACCACGCGACGCTGACCATGGCGGTCGGCGTGGGCCTGTTCATCGCCCACCGCAAGTACGGGCTGATCGGTATCGGCCTGGCGCTGCTGGAAGGCTTCTGCCGGGTCTACATGGGCGTGCACTACCCGACGGACGTCATCGGCGGCTTCGCGCTCGGCACGGCGGTGGCGCTGCTGCTGGCGCCGGTGGCGCAGGCGATGCTGATCCCGGTGACGACGGCCGTGGGGCGCTCGTCCGCATGGTGGCTCGTCCGGGCCGGCGGCCCCGCGCCCCGTGCGGTCTCCGAGCCGGTGACGGCCGTACCGCCGGTGGCGCGCGAGGAGCGGGACGAGGACCTGGCGGCGTAGCCGGGGAGAGGAACGGACGGACGACGAGGGAGGACCGGGGCCGACAGCCCGGTCCTCCCTCGTCGTATGGGGGCGGGCGGGCCGTCACCCTCGTCGTACAGGGGGCGGACACGCCGTCACCTCCGTTGTACGGGGGGCGGGCGGGCCATCACCCGTCCAACGGGACGGACGTACCGCCACCCCGCCGCAAGCGGACGGACGTACCGTCACAGGGCCTGCGGAAACGTCCTGAACAGCCCGTTCGGATCGTACTGCCGCTTCAGCTCGGTGAGGCGGCCGGCGGCCGGGCCGTAGTAGGCCTTCTTCCAGTCGGTCAGGGCCGCGTCCGTGTAGTTCTGGTAGGCGGCGCCCGAGGCGTAGCGCCGCATCGCGCCGTGGACGCCGTCCAGCCAGGCGCTCTGGGCGGCGCCCGTGCCGCCCGCCTTCCAGGACGCCAGGTACTGCGCGAGGAAGCGCGAGCGGCGGTGCACGAAGGCGGTGTCGGTGGGGCGGACCCGGTTGATCGCGCCGCCCAGTGCGGTCAGCGACGTGTTGCCGGCGACGCCCTTGCGGCTCGCGGCCTCGATCTGGCCGAGCAGGGCGCGGATGCCGGCCGCGTCCAGCGAGCGGTCGTAGAAGTCGGAGCGGGCGGCGTACGTCTCGCGGGCGAGCTTGCCGGCGGCGTCGCGGCCGGGGAGGGCGCCCGGCAGGTGGCACTGCTCGGTGGTCTTCGAGGAGCACCCCGCGTAGGACTCCATCGCGTCGAGGTACGAGCTGGGCGTCAGCCGTACGGACTTCGCGGGCCCGGGCCCGCCCGCGCGGTCGGCCAGTTTGTCGACGGCGTTCTGGAGGTCGCCGTAGGAGCCGAGGGAGAAGGCGGCGACGGAGACGGTCGGGGTGCCGCCAGGGTGGGCGTCCAGGTGCAGGGACGACCATATTTCGTCGGGCTGGGTGGGGCCCCACTCCTGCCAGGAGCGCAGCAGGGCGGTGGCCTTGGCCCAGGGCCACGTCAGGTAGGCCATGACCGAGCGGGGCGCGGCGTGGGTGCGGAAGCGGAGCTCGGTGACCACGCCGAAGTTGCCGTTGCCGGCGCCACGCAGCGCCCAGAAGAGGTCGCTGTCGCGCTTGGCGTCGCACTCGACGGTCTTGCCGTCGGCGGTGACGACGGTGGCGCCGACGAGGCTGTCGCAGGTCAGACCGTAGGCGCGGGACGCGACGCCGTGGCCGCCGCCGAGGGTGAGGCCCGATATGCCGACGGTCGGGCAGGAGCCGCCGGGGATCGTGACGTCGTGCTTGCCGAGGCCTTCGTAGACCTCGATGAGCTTGGCGCCGGCGCCGATGCGGGTGATGCCGCCGGAGGGGGCGGAGACCGAGTTCAGGGCGGACACGTCGATGACGAGCTTGCCGTTGCCGCTGGACCAACCGGCATACGAGTGACCCCCGTTGCGTATCGCGACGGGGGCGTTGTAGCGGCGGGCGAAGGACAGGCACTCGGCTATGTCGGCCGGGTGGCGGACGTAGGCGACGGCCGCGGGCTTCAGGTTGTCGTAACGGGTGTTGTACAGGCGGCGGGCCGCGTCGTACGAGGCTTCGCCGGCGCGTATCAGCTTGCCGTCGAGGCTCTTGCGCAGCGCGTCCCACGACGCCTTGGCGGCCGGGGGCCTGCCCGTCTGCGAGCTGGTGTTGAGGCCGACGCCGCCGGACGCGGCGCCGCCGGGGGTGTTCGCGTGGCCGGTGTCGGTGCTGCAGGCGGTGGTCAAGCCGGCGGTCGCCGCCGCGAGTCCGCCGCCGGCTGCCAGTATCGTGCGCCGCTTCATTGTGAACTGCCCCTTTTGGGACCCTTTGCGGGTCCGCGCGCCGTGGATGCTTCCCCCTACCCAGATGGGGCGGGGGCCCGGGGAGGTTCCAGGGGCATGGCTCTGGGGCGCTACGTGCGGTTATGGGCGTGGGGGCCTGCCGGGCGGGCGCGGCGCGTCCGCCCGGAGCCGGTCGGCGGGGCCGGTGCTCACCCCGCCCGGTGGTGCTGTTCCGCGTCCGTCCGTGCCTGGGAGCGGGCCCGGCGCGCCGGGCCGTGCCAGCCGCAGATGCAGCGGGCCAGGCAGAACGAACCTCGTTCGGTGGTGGTGGTCCGGTGGTCGGGCGCCCCGGAGAGCGGCGCCGTCGGCTCCTGTGCTGCTCGGTCCTGCACAGCGCCACGCTACGCGCCCCAGGTGTACGGGCGTGACGAAGCGGGCTGAACAGTCGTTGAACGGAACGGGTCGTGGTGGTCCGGACAACCGGAACATCCCGGTCCGCTACTACCCGAGCAGAGCGGCCGAGGGGGCTCGTACGCGATGGTGGTGCAGGACAGGCGAGGCGGTGCCGTCGCGGCCGCCGTGTGCGGGGTGGGCCTGCTGGCCGGGCTGCTCACCACGGGCTGTTCCCCCAACGGGGCGGCGGCCGACGACCACACCTCGGCCCGCCGCTCCGCAGACGGCCCGGTGGGCGGGTCCGCGGCCGGGCCGCCCTTCACCGACCGTGCCCGCTCACCGGGCGACCGTCCGTCCGCCGGGCCGCGGGACCCCGCCGGCCCGGCGGACGCCGGCTCCCCGGCCGGCCGTACGGACTACGCCGCGGCCCTGCGTGCCAGTGCCGACGCGCTGGTCCGGGCCGGCTCCTCCCGGGTGCGTACGGAGCTGGAGACCGTCAGCGGCGGCACCCGCGTCGCCATCCGGGGGACCGGCGGCCACGACTACCGCGAGCGGACCGGGCAGCTGGACGTACGGCTTCCGGACACCGGCGACGGGAGCGGCGCGCAGCGCACGATCACCGAGATCCTCACGCCGTCCGCGCTGTACATGAAGAACCGCGGGGCGGGCGTGCCGGCCGGCAAGTGGGTGCGGGTGGACACCGCCTCGCTGGCCGACGGCAATCTCGTCACCGGCGGCGCGACCGATCCGATGGCCGCCGCCGAGCTGCTGCGGGGCGTGCGGGAGGTGACGTACGAGGGGCGGGAGCGGCTGGACGGCGTCCCGGTGCGGCACTTCAGCGGGACGACGGACATCGGGGCCGCGGCGCGCGCGGCGTCCGCGGCGGTGCGGCCCGCGCTGACCGCGGCGGAGAAAGGCTTCACCACCGACGTGGTGCCCTTCGACGCGTACCTGGACGACACCGGGCGGCTGCGCAAGGTGCGCCAGCGTTTCCGCTTCGCCAACGGTACGACGGGCGGGACGTCGGTGACCTCCACCACCACGCTGTACGGCTTCGGGGCGCCGGTCCCGGTCCGGCTGCCCGACCGGGCCGACATCTACACGGGCAAGGTCGCCGCCGCGGGCGGCTGATCACGGTCGCCGCGGGCGGCTGATCACGGTCGCCGTGGGCGGCCGGGCGTGGTCGTCGCGGGTGTCCGGGCGGCGCGGCCGGCGGGCCCGGCCCGGACCGGGCGGCGGCGTCCGGGGCACGTGTCCACGGCTTGTGCGAACTGGCGGAAATGGTCCATCCGTGCCATGCGCGGAGCGTGCGCCCGTACCTACTCTGGGCGGTAACCACCAGAAGAGTGGGGAGGCGCTCGAAGGAGGAGGTGTTGTACGTGGCCGGACACCGCAACTCGACGGTTCAGGACCACGTAGCCCTCGTCGAGATCGACCTGACTGGTGAGTTGATGATCGCGGCGGCCGCCGCGAGCGAGGATCGGCTCAGCTCGGACCGTATCGACGAGGTGCTGGACGTGGACGCGGACCGCGCGCAACCGGGTCACGGACCCGGGAACCCCAGGTGAGCGGGCGGCGGCGCCGGGCGTGACGGTTGCGCGGCAACCGTACGTCCGGCCTCCGCGCTCAGGTGCGCAGCATCCGCTCGATGGCCTTGGTGGCTTCCTTGACCTTCTCGTCGATGGCCTCGGGGCCCTTGACGGCGGCGTCGGCGACGCAGTGCCGCAGGTGCTCCTCCAGGAGCTGGAGGCCGAAGGACTGCAGGCCCTTCGTGCTCGCCGACACCTGGGTGAGTATGTCGATGCAGTACACATCTTCTTCCAGCATCCGCTGGAGGCCGCGGATCTGGCCCTCGATCCGGCGCAGCCTCTTGAGGTGTGCGTCCTTGTGCTGCGCGTAGCCGTGGATGCCCAGATCGTGAGCGGTGACGGCGTCGGGGCCGGCGGCGAGGGCGGTTTCCGGCCCGCCGGCGTGGTGGGCCGCGGCGGCTGCGGTGGTGCCGTTGGTGTCGGCGTCCGTGGTCGTCATGGCCATCTCCCGTGATACGTAGGCATTCCATATACCCCTAGTGGGTATATGGTACAGAAATTCGCGGGCGCGGGCGGTACCCCGTGCAGAGCATGCTGCCCGATGGGCGACACTGAAGGAATGCCGGTTAGCTGTGGCTGGATGATGCGCCTAGCATCAACTCGACCGAATCCGATGCACCCCGAGGATTTCACGTGCGCTTTCGTCTGACCCCCAGGGAGACGAGCTTCTACGACATGTTCGCGGCGTCCGCGGACAACATCGTCACAGGCTCCAAGCTCCTGATGGAACTGCTCGGGGCGGACGCCTCCGCGCGGACAGAGATCGCCGAGAGGATGCGGGCGGCGGAGCACGCGGGGGACGACGCGACCCACGCGATCTTCCACCAGCTGAACTCTTCGTTCATCACGCCGTTCGACCGCGAGGACATCTACAACCTCGCCTCGAAGCTCGACGACATCATGGACTTCATGGAGGAGGCCGTCGATCTGGTCGTCCTCTACAACATCGAGGAACTGCCCAAGGGCGTCGAGCAGCAGATCGAAGTGCTGGCGCGGGCGGCGGAGCTGACCGCCGAGGCGATGCCGAACCTGCGCACGATGTCCAACCTCACCGAGTACTGGATCGAGGTCAACCGCCTGGAGAACCAGGCCGACCAGATCCACCGCAAGCTGCTCGCGCACCTGTTCAACGGCAAGTACGACGCCATCGAGGTGCTCAAGCTCAAGCAGATCGTGGACATCCTGGAAGAGGCGGCCGACGCCTTCGAGCATGTCGCCAATACGGTCGAGACGATCGCGGTCAAGGAGTCCTGACCTCCGGTGGACACCTTCGCGCTCATCGTGACCATCGGGGTCGCGCTCGGATTTACGTACACCAACGGCTTCCACGACTCCGCGAACGCCATCGCGACCTCGGTCTCCACCCGGGCCCTGACCCCGCGGGCGGCGCTCGCGATGGCCGCGGTGATGAACCTCGCCGGCGCCTTTTTGGGCAGCGGGGTCGCCAAGACGGTCAGTGAGGGACTGATCTCCACGCCCGAGGGCTCCAAGGGGATGGGCATCCTCTTCGCCGCCCTGGTCGGAGCGGTGGTCTGGAACCTGGTCACCTGGTACTTCGGCCTGCCGTCGTCGTCCTCGCACGCGCTGTTCGGCGGCATGGTGGGCGCGGCGCTGGCGGGCGGTACGACCGTCTACTGGTCGGGCGTCATAGAGAAGATCGTCGTTCCGATGTTCCTCTCGCCCGTGATCGGGCTGGTCCTCGGCTATCTCGTGATGGTCGTGATCATGTGGCTGTTCCGGAAGTCCAACCCGCACAAGGCGAAGCGGGGCTTCCGCATCGCGCAGACGGTCTCGGCGGCCGGCATGGCGCTCGGGCACGGCCTCCAGGACGCCCAGAAGACCATGGGCATCGTGGTGATGGCGCTGGTCATCGCGGACGTCCAGGGTGCCGGCGACGCCATCCCGGTCTGGGTGAAGATCGCCTGTGCGCTGACCCTGTCACTGGGCACGTACGCGGGCGGCTGGCGCATCATGCGCACGCTCGGCCGGCGGATCATCGAACTGGACCCGCCGCAGGGCTTCGCGGCCGAGACGACCGCGGCGTCCGTCATGTACACCGCCTCGTTCATGTTCCACGCGCCGATCTCCACCACCCACGTCATCACCTCGGCGATCATGGGTGTGGGCTCGACCAAGGGCACCCGCGCGGTGCGCTGGGGTGTCGCCAAGAACATCGTCATGGGCTGGTTCATCACCATGCCCGCCGGCGCGGCGGTGGCCGCCCTGTGTTACTGGTGCGTCCATCTGGTGTTCGCGTGACGCCGCACGGCCGCTGAGCCGCACGTTCTTGTGGGCCCGCCCTCCGGTTCCGGAGGGCGGGCCTCGTCCTTGCGGTGGCACCGCCATGCAGCACCGCAGGACGTACGGGGCGGGCCCGGGTCCGGGCCCCGCGCGGAGCCCGGACGGGCGCTCAGCCGAAGCGGCCGGAGATGTAGTCCTCGGTGGCCTGGACCGACGGGTTGGAGAAGATCCGCTCGGTGTCGTCGATCTCGACCAGCTTGCCGGGCTGCCCGACCGCGGCCAGGTTGAAGAAGGCCGTACGGTCCGAGACGCGCGCCGCCTGCTGCATGTTGTGCGTCACGATGACGATCGTGAACCGTTCCTTCAGCTCGCCGATCAGGTCCTCGATGGCGAGGGTGGAGATCGGGTCGAGGGCCGAGCACGGCTCGTCCATCAGCAGCACCTGCGGCTCGACCGCGATGGCGCGGGCGATGCACAGCCGCTGCTGCTGGCCGCCGGACAGGCCGGAGCCGGGCTTGTTCAGCCGGTCCTTGACCTCGTTCCAGAGGTTGGCGCCCTTGAGGGACTTCTCGACGACGTCGTTCAGCTCGGACTTCTTCTTCACCGTGCCGTTCAGGCGCAGGCCCGCCGCGACATTGTCGAAGATCGACATGGTGGGGAACGGGTTCGGGCGCTGGAAGACCATGCCGACGGTACGGCGTACCGCCACCGGGTCCACGCCGCTGCCGTACAGGTTCTCGTCGTCCAGCATCACCTTGCCCTCGACGCGGCCGCCCGGGGTGACCTCGTGCATCCGGTTCAGGGTGCGCAGGAACGTCGACTTGCCGCAGCCCGAGGGGCCGATGAAGGCGGTCACCGAGCGGGGCTCGACGGTCATGGAGATGTCGTCGATGGCCCGGTGGCTGCCGTAGTAGGCGGAGAGGCCGCTGACGTCGATTCGCTTGGCCATGGAAATCACTGCTTCTTTCGTGACGCTGGAGAGTCAGCGGCCGGTCTTGGGGGCTTTCCAGCGGGCGATGCCGCGGGCCACCAGGTTGAGGATCATGACGAAGGCGATCAGGACGAGCGCCGCGCCCCACGCACGGTCGTACGAGGCGTCGGAGCCCTGCTGCCACTGCTGGAACACGTACAGCGGCAGCGACTGCTGGGCGCCTTCGAAGGGGTTGCTGTTGATCGTCTTCGCGCCCCAGACCAGCAGCAGTACGGGTGCGGTCTCACCGGTGATACGGGCGATGGCCAGCATCACGCCGGTGGCGATGCCGCCGACCGAGGTGGGCAGCACCACCTTGAGGATGGTGCGCCACTTCGGCACGCCGAGGGCCAGGGACGCCTCGCGCAGCTCGTTGGGGACCAGCTTGAGCATCTCCTCGGTGGAGCGCACGACCACCGGCATCATCAGGATGGCCAGCGCCATCGCGCCGGCGAAGCCGGACGGGCCGAAGCCGAGGATCAGGATCCACACCGACAGGACGAACAGGCCGGCCACGATCGAGGGGATGCCGGTCATCACGTCGACGAAGAAGGTGACGGCCTTGGCCAGCTTGCCGCGCCCGTACTCGACCAGGTAGATCGCGGTGAGCAGGCCGATCGGCGCGGCGATGAGCGCGGCCAGGCCGACCTGCTGGAGGGTGCCGACGAGGGCGTGGTAGATGCCGCCGCCGGCCATCGCGTCCGGCAGGGTGCCCATCGAGTGGCTGAGGAAGTAGCCGTCGACGACCTTGATGCCGCGGGCGACGGTCTCCCAGATGAGGGAGGCGAGCGGGACCACGGCCAGCAGGAAGCAGATCCACACCAGGCTGGTGGCGAGGCGGTCCTTGGCCTGCCGGGTGCCTTCGACGGCGGCGGCGAGCAGGAACGTGCCGAGGACGAACAGCAGGGCGGCGATCAGGCCCCACTGGATACGGCTCTCCAGGCCCGCTGCCAGGCCGATGCCGCAGCCCACGGCGGCCGCGGCCGCGGCGAGCCCGGCGGGGGCCCAGCGGGGCAGCCGGGGCTGTTTGAGCGAGACCGGGAGGGGCGCGCTGTCGGCGACGGGCCGTCGCGCGGTGACCGTGTTACTCATGCGTTGGCCCCCGAGTACTCCTTGCGGCGGGCGATGATCAGGCGGGCCGCGCCGTTGACGAGCAGCGTGATGACGAAGAGGACGAGGCCGGAGGCGATCAGGGCGTCCTGCCCGAACTCGTCGGCCTCGCTGAACTTGCTGGCGATGTTCTGGGCGAAGGTGCCGCCGCCCCCGTCCAGCAGGCTGGTGTTGATCAGGAAGCTGGGGGACAGGACGGTGGCCACCGCCATCGTCTCGCCGAGCGCGCGGCCCAGGCCCAGCATCGAGGCGCTGATGACGCCGGAGCGGCCGAACGGCAGGACGGACATCCGGATGACTTCCCAGCGGGTCGCGCCGAGCGCGAGCGCGGCCTCCTCGTGCATCTTCGGCGCCTGGAGGAAGACCTCGCGGCTGACGCTGGTCACGATCGGCAGGATCATGATCGCGAGCAGGATGCCGACGGTGAACAGCGAGCGGGGGGCCTCGTCGGCGTAGGAGAAGATCCCGGTCCAGCCGAGGTAGTCGTCCAGCCAGCTGTAGAGGCCGGTCAGGTGCGGTACGAGGAACAGGGCGCCCCACAGGCCGTAGATGATGCTGGGCACCGCGGCGAGCAGGTCGACGACGTACCCGAGCAGCGAGGCCAGCTTGCGCGGCGCGTAGTGCGAGATGAACAGCGCGATGCCGACCGCGACCGGGACCGCGACGGCCATCGCGATCACCGAGCTGACCACGGTGCCGAAGGCGAGGACGGCGATGCCGAACTTCGGCTCGGTGCCGGAGGCGGTCCACTCGAAGTAGGTCAGGAAGTTCGCGTGGTCCCCGGAGACGGCGATCACCGAGCGGACGGTGAGGAAGGCCGCGATGGCCGCCATGATCACCAGGAGGGCGATGCCCGAGCCGCGGGACAGGCCGAGGAAGATCCGGTCTCCGGGGCGGACCGCGCTGCCGGACACCGGGGAGGCGGCGGGCGGCGCGGGTGGTGGCGGTGGTGCGCTGGATATCGAGGGTGCTGAGTTCATGGTTTCTCCGGTCTGCGGAGCCCGGCGGGGGCTCCTGGCGCGGCGGTGCACCGGACGGGCGGCGGCCTGCGGGGCGCGGGCCGCCGCCCGGTGGGTCAGGAGAGCGAGGCGACGGTCGAGCGGACCTTGTCGGCGATCTCGGCCGGCAGCGGCGCGTAGCCCAGCTCCTTGAGGGCGTTCTGGCCGTCCTTGCTGGCGATGTAGGTCAGGAAGGACTTGGTGGCGGGCAGGGTCTCCGCCTTGTTGCCCTTGTCGCAGGCGATCTCGTACGTGACCAGGGTGATCGGGTAGGCACCCTCGGCCTTGGTGGTGTAGTTGAGCTTCAGGGCCAGGTCGCTGCCCTTGCCGACCTGCTTGGCCTCGGCGATGGCCTTGGAGGCGTTGTCGACGGTGGCCTCGACCGGGTCCTTGGCGCCGGTGTTCAGCTTGACCGTGTTGATCTTGCCGGCCGTGGCGTACGACAGCTCGAAGTAGGAGATCGCCCCGCTGGTCTGCTTGACCTGCGAGGACACCCCTGCCGAGCCGGACGCGGCCTGGCCGCCCTTGCCCTCCCAGGTCTTGCCGGGCTCGTGCTTCCAGGCGCCGGGGGCGGCGCCCTTGAGGTACTTGGTGAAGTTGTCGGTGGTGCCGGAGTCGTCGGAGCGGTGGAACGCCTGGATCTTGAGGTCCGGCAGGTTGGCGTCCGGGTTGAGCCGCTTGACCGCCTCGTCGTTCCACTTGGTGATCTCCGAGTCGAAGATCTTGGCGAGGGTCGGCGCGTCCAGCACGAGGCTGTCCACGCCCGGCACGTTGTAGCCGACCGCGATCGGGCCGCCCACCATCGGCAGGTTGATCGCCTGGCCGCCCTTGCAGACCTGCTTGGACTTCTCCACCTCCTCGGGCTTGAGCGCCGAGTCGGAGCCCGCGAAGGCGGTCTGGCCCTGGAGGAAGGTGGTGATGCCCGCGCCGGAGCCGGTGGGCTGGTAGTTGATGCTGGTGTCCTTGCAGGCGCCCGAGTAGGCCTGCACCCAGGCGTCCATGGCGTTCTTCTGCGCGGACGAGCCGGAGGCGAGCAGCTTGCCCTTGCCCTCGCACTTGATGTTGCCGGTCTTCGCCGCGGAAGCCGCCCCGCCGCCACCACTGGTGTCGTCGGAGCCGCACGCCGACAGGGTCAGGGCACCGGTGACGGCGAGAGCGCCGACGGCGAGGGCGCGAACCCGGTTGTTGCGCTGCAGCTGCTTCACTGTCGTGAGTTCCTTCCTGGGGCGCGCCGCTTCGTGTTCGGCGTGCGGGGTGCGGACGTGGTGGTCACCGGCGTGGCGACCGGGTGGTCACCCGGATGGTGACCGCGAGGTCACTGTGCGGCGGCCGCAGCGGTCGGGCAAGGGTCGCCGGAGCGGGTGGTCGGTTGGTTCAGCAATGCCGTGCCGCGTTCGCTCCGCAGGAGTGGCGCGCCGCTCGGTACGGCCGAAATTAGGCAGATCAGGTGAAGCCGCCGATGGAGGAGAGTGAACGCCGGGTGAACCTCGGCCGTCGGCTGGGGGCGGCGCGCGGGCGGCCCGGAATCCTGCGCGGTGCTCTGTCGGTTTACCCGCCGGTATGGCAGCATCCGCGCCTGTGGACGTGCACGAATCGGTGCGGAACGACCGGAGGTGGCTGGTGGGGCGGCAGGGGGCAGGGCGGGACAATCCCGATGCGTACGACAAACGTGACGTACGGGACGGCGCGGGCGCGGCGGACGAGCCGCGGCGGGTGGGCGCGGGGGGCCTGACGGGCGTACGGAACGTGGTGGGCGCGGGGAGCAGGGCAGGTGTACGGAACCTGGTGGGCGCGGGGCGCCGGGCGGGTGTACGGAGCGCGGCGGATGTACGGGGCCGGGCGGGCGTGGAGCGCCGGCGGGGCGTACGGGGGCTGCGCGGTGCCGTGGTGGCCGCCACGGCGGTGGTCCTGGGCGTGACCGGGATCCTCGGCGGGACGGCTCCGGCCGCGTACGCCGACCCCGGCCCCGCCGTGTCCGAAAAGCGCCTCGAAGAGGTGCGCAAGGAGCTGGAGGGCCTCTACCGCAAGGCGGAACAGGCCACCGAGGCGTACAACGCGGCGAAGGAGCAGGTCGCGCTCCAGCAGAAGGAGATCGTCAAGCTGGCGCAGACGATCGACCGGACGCAGAAGCAGATGGACGAACTCAAACGCCAGGCGGGCGCGCTGGCCAGCGCGCAGTACCGGGGCGGCGGCATCCCGTCCGAGGCCCGGCTCATGCTCAACAAGGACCCCGAGCGCTTCCTCGACAACGCCACGCTCGTCCGCAAGGGCCAGCACGCCGCGAAGGACCTGGGCGACCAGCTCGCGCGGACGAAGAACGCGTTGGAGGGGTACGCGCAGGACGCCACCGACCGCTGGGAGCGGCTGGAGGAGAACCGCAGGAAGACGGAGACCGCGCAGCTCGACGTCCGCAAGAGGATCGAGGCCGCGCAGCAGGTGGAGTCGCAGCTGGCCGCGGAGGAGAAGGAGCGGCTGAAGAAGCTGGAGGACGCGCGGGCGCTCCAGGAGCAGCAGAAGTGGCTGGACTCCGGCGTGCTGAAGGACATCGGCGCGCACGCCTCGGAGGCCGGCAAGGAGGCGGTGGCGTACGCGACTTCGCAGATCGGCAAGGACTACGTGTGGGGCGCGGAGGGCCCGGACACCTTCGACTGCTCGGGGCTGACGATGCGGGCCTGGCAGGCGGCCGGCCGGCCGGTCCCGCGGACCTCGCAGGAGCAGTGGCGGCAGCTGCCGCGGATCGGCCTGAAGGACATGCGCCCCGGCGACCTGATCATCTATTACGCCGACGCGAGCCATGTCGGTATGTACATCGGGGACGGCGCGATGGTGCACGCGCCGCGGCCGGGCCGGCAGATCACGGTCGCCGGGGCCGGGTCGATGCCGATCCTCGGGGTGGTGCGGCCCGACAAGTAGGGGCTTCGGGGGCGGGCGAGGTGCGCAGGGGCGCGAGTGGTGGCGCCCCGGCGTGCGGCGCAGGGTCTGGCGCGGGGCGTGCTGCCGTACGCGGGGGAGTTCGCGCCCCCGCACACAGCGTGAGGAGTACGTGCGTTTCGTCACGGAGCGCTGCCGGCCAACCTGACGCCGTAGAGGTGATGTTCGTCATTCCGCGGCCCTCCCCGCCCAGGTCACCGGGTGTGTGGGGCACGGCATATGACAAGTGCCGGGTGCCGTCCGGCATTCCGTAAGCGTCCGCGCTACCGCTATGGTCGCCTCTCGGTGCCCGGTGGCGCACCGCCCGGACCGACCGCCGGGCGGCGGCGGAACCGGGCACAGTGGCGCGCGCTTCGGCGGGCCACTGCGCACCCTCGGGGGAGGGAAGGAAGCAGAGCATGTCCGTACCCATTCCGCGCCAGCGGACGGCCGTACTGCCGCAGGAGGCAGCGCCGGCGGACGGCGCGCGCGACGGCGCGACGCCCGGGCCCGGGCCGTCGGCGGACACCACGGGCCCCTCGCCCCTCTCCGGCACCCCCGCCCCCTCTCCCTCCCCGGCCCCTTCCCCCTCCCCCTCTCCCTCCCGCTCCGGCGAAGGCGGGCTGACCCTGCTCCTCATAGGCGACGACCCCAGCAGCGCCGTACCCGAGATGCGGGACGGGGAAGGCCGCAGGGCCCGGGTCCGTACGGCCCGCAACCTCACCGAGGCGGAGCGGCTGCTCACCGACGACGTGCACTGCATCCTGCTGGACCTGACACCCGCGGGCGTCAGCGACCGCATCGACCGCACGGAGCGTACGGACCGGGACGGGCACCCGCCGGAGGAGGACGGTGGCCACGACGAGCTCGGCGCCCTGCGCGCGGTGCTGCGGATGGCCCCCTCCCACGCCGTTCTCGCGCTGACCTCCGAGGCCGACGCCGAGCGGGCCGCCGAGGCCGTACGCGTCGGCGCGCAGGACTACCTCTTCCACGACGAACTCGACGGCGCCGTCCTCAGCCGGGCGGTGCGGTACGCCGTCGAGCGCAAACGCGCCGACCTCGCGCAGCGCCAGCTCACCGAGTCGCGGATGCTGGCCCAGGAGAACCGCCGGCTGGAGCGCGGCCTGCTGCCCACCCCGCTCCTGGACGGCTCCGACCTGCGCTTCGCGGCCCGCTACCGCCCCGGACGCAGCCGCGCGCTGCTCGGCGGCGACTTCTACGACACCGTACGGACGGCCGACGGCACCGTGCACGCGATGATCGGCGACGTCTGCGGCCACGGCCCCGACGAGGCCGCGCTCGGCGTGGAACTGCGCATCGCCTGGCGCGCGTTGACGTTCGCCGGGCTGTGCGGCGACGCCCTGCTGTCCACGCTCCAGAAGGTTCTGGAGCACGAGCGCGCCGACGACGAGATCTTCGCGACGCTGTGCCTGGTGGACATCGCGCCGGACGGCCGGCACGCCCAGGTGTGCCTGGCCGGCCACCCCGCACCGCTGCTCGCCCGGTCCGGCGGGAAGCCGCGGCTGCTCCCGTACGAGGAGGGCGGCCCGGCCCTGGGCCTGCTGCCGGGCGCCCGCTGGCCGCGCCGCCAGGTCGCGCTGGGCGGCTCCTGGAGCCTGATGATGTACACGGACGGCCTGATCGAAGGCCGCGTCGGCAACGGCAACCAGCGCCTCGGCCAGGAGGGCATGGCGGAGCTGGTGGGGCGCCGGATGGCCGCCGGACTACGCGGTGAGGACCTGCTCGACGCGGCGGTCACGGAGGTGCGGGACCTCAACGGCGGGGAACTGACGGACGACGTGGCCGTCCTCCTGCTGGACCGGGGACGCGTACAGGACTGAGGCGTACGCGAGCGACGCAGGTGCCCCTCGGACCGTACGCGCCCACCGCGCCCGCCCTCGTACGCCTCTGCCGCCCGCGCCGTACGTCCTCACCGCCTGCCGGTGAACGCCTCTACCGCCCGCCGTTGAACGGCCCGTACGGCCCGTCCGAACTCGATCCGCCGCGGCGCGGCCCCCGGCCGCCGGTGATCCCCTTGATCGCGGGCCGTACGTCGACGGTGTAGACGATCACGGCGATCAGGCCGATGATCGGCAGGAACGACATCAGCGGCAGCAGGAACAGCAGCGCGGTCGCGATCACCAGGAAGACCAGCCACATGCCCTTGGTCTGCTTGTCGGCCGCCCGGTAGGCGTCCTCGCGCCGTACGGCCGCATCGACGAGCATCGCGGCGGCGTACACGGCCAGTACCAGCTGCACCCAGCTCAGCACGTTCTGGAACCCGTAGATCAGCACTGCCATCACCCGTTCGACTCTGGTCCGCCGTCGGCCCACCGTACCCGGAGAACGGGCCGGGCACGCGTGGCGTGCCCGGCCCGCTGTCCCGGATCGCCTACTTGCCGTCCTCGCCCGGCGCGACGGTCTTCTTCGCCGTCGTCTTCTTGGCGGCCGGAGCCTTCCTGGCCGTGGTGCCCTTGGCCTCCGGCTCGCTCACGACGCCGTCCCCCGCGGTCGCCGCGGTCGCCGCCGCGGGCTCCTGCTTCGGCTCCTGACGGGGCTCCGGCTCGATCGCGACCGCGAGGTCCTCGGTCGCCTCGGCGGTCTCGCTGCGCCAGTTCTGCACCGCGCCGCGTCCGCGCTCGGCCAGCCCCTCGTAGCCTTCACGGGCCTTGACCGCGGCCTCGGCGGCCCGGCCGACACCCTGCAGCACGAGGTCCTGCGTCTGCTGGCTCAGCTTCTTGAAGTCGGCGTCGAGCAGGCCCAGCTGCCGGGTGATCCAGTCCTGCGCCTCCTTGGCCTCCTTGGTGACGCGGTCCTGCACGGTCTTCGGGTCGGTGTTACGGAGGGCCTCGACGCGCTTGGGCGCCTCCTCGCGGAGCTTGTCGACCAGGGCCGGCAGCTCCTTGGCCTTCTCGGCGGCGAGGTCCACACCGCCCGCGAAGGCGTACAGCGGGGTCGGGTCGGTGAGCACCTTGCGGACGTCGTCGGTGATGGCCATGGCGTGGTTCCTCCTGGTATCAGTGGTCGGTCGCTCAGGTGGCGTGCGGGTCGCCGTCGGCCTCTCGGGCGTCCGGAGCGGGCTCGTGCGCCGTCGCGCCGCCGCTCTCGCCGCGCCCGCTCCCGTGTCCGTTCTCCTTGCGGAAGGACTCGTAGATCTGCAGCAGCACCTGCTTCTGCTTCTCGGTCAGCGCGGGGTCGGTGAGGATCGCGGTGTGCACCTCGACCCCGTCCACCTTCCGCTCGTCGAGGATCCCGGCCTGCACGTACAGCGTCTCGGCGGAGATCCGCAGCGCCTTGGCCAGCTGCTGCAGGATGTCCGCGCTCGGCTTGCGCAGCCCGCGCTCGATCTGACTGAGATACGGATTGGACACCCCGGCGGCATCGGCCAGCTGCCGCAGACTCAGCTGCGCGGAGCGCCGCTGCTCCCGCAGGAACTCGCCGAGGTTGCCGACGTTGAGTGATGCCATGCCCCGATGGTGCGGCATCCTGCTAACTATTGCAAGCGGGTGCTAGCAAAAGTGGCGGCGGGGCGCGATGACCGGCCACGCCGGGCGTCGCAGCCGGCCGGCGCGTGCCGGGTCGCGAGGGCCGGCGTCGCGAGCCGGCACGCAAGGTCTGCCGGGCGGGTACCCCTGCGGGCAAGAAGCGGGTCTGCCCCGGTGTGCCCGCCGGGGGGCGGCGGTTGTATGAACGCGGGTGCCTCCTGAGCGGTCGGCGCCCGTCAGCGACCGCGCCCTCCCCTAGGGAGGTCTCCATGACGGGCAGCGCCGAACCCCGGTCACCGTACCGACGCTTCTTCCGGCCGTCGCGGAGGGCGGTACTGCCGGCCGGTGCCGCGTTGGTCCCGGCGTTGAGGGCGGCTGCGGCCGCACCCGTGTCTGCGGCCTCGCCCCGCACTTCCTCGCCCGCTCGCTCATCGGAGGCCCGGTTCACGCTGCCCGCCCCGACCGGCCGGCGGCGCGTCGGCACGGTGTCGCGTCGTCGTCTTCACCGACCACACCCACGACGCGCTCGCCATCGAGTTCCCCGACGGCCGTCGGCCGCGGTGGTACGCGTCCACGTCAACGCCTATGTCGACCGACACCTGCGCCATCGGCGGACCGACCTGCTCGACCGGCCGCCGGGGCGCTACCCGGAGACCGAGTTCGGCCCCTGGCCGTCGATGCGGCCGGCCCAGGCTTGATCGCCGCCCCCGCTCACCCTGCCCCGTCCATCAGCGCACCGACATAGGCGTCCAGCCGCTCCTCCAGGACCCGTGGCGTCAGGTCCGTCCGGCCTGCCTCCTGCCAGGGCCGGGACACCGCCGGCAGTTCTTCCGAGGACGCCAGCGCGTCCCGCACCCGCCAGTACCGCCGTTCGCTCGCGGTCGCGGCCAGTGCGCCGCCCGCCTCCTCGTACGCGTCGGTGAAGCGCAGGCCCCATTCCGGTCCGTGCAGCAGTGCGAGGACGACGGAGCAGTGCGCCACGTCGAGGTCCGCCGGGCCCCAGGAGGTGGCCGCCCAGTCGACGACGCCGGTGAGGCGGGCGCTTGCGGGGGTCGAGGGCGGGGTGTCGAACAGTACGTTGCCGGGCTGGAAGTCGCGGTGCAGGAAGCGTCCTTCGTAGGGCGGCGGGGGCTTGCGGATCACGTTGATGGCGGCTGCCCATGCCGTCGTGTCGGCGTCCGCCGGGATCATGACGGTTTCGGCCGTCGTCATGGCCACGTACTCCCGGGGCTGCACGACGGGACGCAGGGTGTGGATCGCCGCTAGTTGGCGGGCGAGTTGGGGGACGCGTGTCTCCAGTCCCTCGTCGTCGAGGACCGTGCGTCCCGGCAGGTGGGTCATGAGGAGGGACGGGTGCTCGCAGTGCGCGGCGGTCGGATCGACCGCGACGAGGCGAGGGGCTGGGACGTCGGTGCCGGTGAGCTGGGTCAGGGCGCCGGACTCCCTGTGCAGCCAGTCCTCGGCGTGGGGCGCGTCGACGAAGGTGCGCAGCACCAGGTCGCGGGTGCTCCCGTTCCCCGTGCTGAGGGTCAGCTGCCGCATTTCGGCGGTGATGCCGCCGTGCAGGGGCTTGGTGTTGATGATCCGTTCGCCGGGTGTCAGGTGCCGGGTCACCCAATCCAGTGTTCTCGGCCGGACAGTTGACGGGGCGTGGGGGTCGGTCATCGTGTCAGGTCATCATGCGGGCGGCGCCGCGGCCAAAGCCTTTTCCGCGGCGGCGAGGATGTTGCCGAAGGTGCGGGTGATGATCGGGCGGGCCACGTGGCGGGTGAGGAAGCCGCCGAGGAGGGGGACGGGGATCTCGGCGCGGGTGGTCCAGCGGACGTGGGTGCCGCCTTCGGGGGTCTCGGTGAACGTCATGCGGCCGAGTTCGTGCCGCGAGGGCGGCAGGCTGCGTTCCACGACGTACTCGGTGGCGTACGGCGGGTCGTAGCGGGTGATGCGCTCGCGGAACCAGCCGATCAGCCAGAGGTGGCTGCGGACCGCACCGACGCCGTACGGCGCGCCCTCGCCGTGCCGGGTCAGGCGGCAGCGCACCACCAGGGGCGAGCGGGTGTAGTGGGTGGTCGTGGTGAGCCAGGCGAACACCGTCGCGATCGGGGCGTCGATGACACGTTCCACGGTCATGGTTTCCATGGGTGGGGTCCTCCTCTGTCGAGTGTGCGCACCGCTTCGGCGTGGTGCAGCTTGTCCGGGTTGCGTACGCCGTAGAGGCCGGTGATCCGGCCGTCGTGGATCTCGAAGGCGACCAGCCAGTCGAGGCCTCCGTCCGTCACGAACCGGGCGGCGGGCATGCCGTTGTACGTGGCCGGTTCGACGCGGGTGGCGGCGGCGCCGCCGCGGTACACGCCGAGGACGAACCGGGCGACCTCGGTGCGGCCGGTGACCGGGCGGCGCACGGCGGCCGCCTTGCCGCCGCCGTCGGAGATCACTACGACGTCGGGTGCCAGCAGGTCCATCAGTGGCTGGATCTCGCCGGTGGCCGCCGCGGCCAGGAAGCGCCGGGCGATCTCCGCGGTGGCGTCCGAGACGGGTTCGAAACGACGGCGCCGCGCGTGGACGTGCCGGCGGGCGCGGTGCGCGGTCTGCCGTACGGAGACCTCGGTCCGGCCGATCGAGGCGGCGATCTCACCGTGGGTGTAGCCGAACACCTCGTGCAGGACGAACACCGCGCGCTCGGTCGGGTTCAGGGTCTCCAGGACGAGCATCATGGCCATCGAGACGGATTCGGCCAGGATCACGTCCTCGCTCACCCCGGGCGCCGTGCGGATCGGCTCGGGCAGCCACATGCCGACGTAGTCCTCGCGCCGCGCCTTGGCCGCGCGCAGGTGGTTGAGGGCCTGCCGGGTCACCGTACGGACCAGGTAGGCGCGCGGATGCTCGACCGTGGCCTGATCGACCGCGCTCCACCGCAGATAGCTCTCCTGGAGGACGTCCTCGGCGTCGGTGGCGCTGCCCAGCATCTCGTAGGCGATGGTGAACAGCAGGGAGCGGTGTTCGGTGAAGGCGTCCGTGGAGGCGTTCGTGGAGGCGTTCTCAGGCATGGTCCGCCCTTGCCGTGCGGGGGGCGTGGCAGCTGGGCATGGCGTCCGGTTCCTCTCCTCGGGTGCCATGAAGACACGTCGCGTCGGAGAAGCGTGACAGTCCGGCGGTGTGGTTCGGCTCACAGTGCGGGCAGGATGCTGTTGGTCGTGGTGGCCGGTGTTCAAGGGGGGTGTTCCATGGCTGTCGAACGAGTCTGGCTGGACGTGCCGTTCGCGGAGAAGGACGAGGCCAAGCAGGGCGGCGCGCGCTGGGACCCGGCGGCCAGGCGGTGGTACGCGCCCAGGCCGGGGATGGCGGCGCTGGAACGCTGGGCGGCGGCGCCGGACGTGCCCGACCTGCTGCCCGGTGAGGACCGCGGCCTCGGCAGCGGTCTCTTCGTCGACCTGGTGCCGCGCAGTTGCTGGTTCACCAACGTACGGTCGTGCGTGGCCGCCAAGGACTGGGAGCGGCTGCGCCGTACGATCACCCGCCGGGCGGACCGTCGCTGCGAGATATGCGGCGTCGGGGAGGACCAGGACGCCAGGCGGTGGCTGGAGGCGCACGAGCGGTGGGCCTTCGACGACACCGCCCGGGTGCAGACCCTCAAGCGGCTCATCTGCCTGTGCACCGACTGCCACACGGTCACCCACTTCGGGTTCGCGCAGGTACGTGGCCTGGCGGCGCAGGCGTTCGCGCACCTGGTGCAGGTCACCGGGATGACCGGGGGCGCGGCCCGGCAGCACGTCAGAGACGCGTTCGACGTGTGGGAGCGGCGGTCCCGGGTGGCGTGGGAGCTGGATCTGAGCATGCTCACGAAGGCCGGGATCACGCTGGCGCCGCCGCCGGGAGCGGAGGCGCGGGCCCGTACCGCCGAGGAGACGCTCCGTAGGGAGCGGGGGCGAGAGCGGGGGCGGTAGGGCCCACGGTGGTTGCGCTGCCCGGACCTCAGGCTGTCTGGGCGCCCTTGGCCGGGCTGGTGCCGACGGCGACGGTCGCACCGAGGTCGTCGTCCGTCGCCAGCCGGGTGACGAGGCCGCCGCGGCGGAGAGCCTCCAGGGTGTGCGGCGCCTGGCGTCCGCTGGTCTCGATCAGCAGGTGGCCGCCGGGGGCGAGCCAGCGGAGCGCGTCGGCCGCCACCCGGCGCTGTACGTCGAGTCCGTCCGCGCCGCCGTCGAGCGCCACGCGGGGTTCGTGGTCGCGGGCTTCCGGGGGCAGCAGGCCGATCGCGTCGGTCGGTACGTAGGGGGCGTTGACGACGAGGAGGCCGACGCGGCCGCGCAGGGCGGGCGGCAGCGGTGCGTAGAGGTCGCCTTCGTACACCTGGCCGGCCGTGGGGCGGAGGTTGCGGCGGGCGCACCGTACGGCGGCGGGTTCGATGTCGGTGGCGTGCAGGTCGATGCGGGGAGGGGCCGAGGGCGGGGCGGAGGAAGGGGCAGCGGGAGAGGCCGGAAAAAGGGCGGCGGCCGCGGCCAGTGCCGCGCCGACCGCGCCCGTACCGCAGCACAGGTCGACGACGACGGGCCGTGGTCCGGCCGTGCCGCGGGCCCGGAGGAGCGCGGCGGCCTGGGCGACGAGGAATTCGGTGCGGCGGCGGGGGACGAAGACGCCGGGGTCGACGGCGATCCGCAGGCCGCAGAACTCGGCCCAGCCGAGGACCTGTTCCAGGGGGTGGCCGGCGACGCGGCGGTCCGTCATGGCGCTGAGGTCGGACGGGGTGCGGGCCGTGGAGACGAGGAGCTGGGCCTCGTCCTCGGCGAAGACGCAGCCGGCCGCGCGGAGTCTGGTGACGAGTCCGGCGGGGGCCGGGGCGGCGGCGGGGGCGGGCAGCGGGAGTGACATGCGCGTTGGAGCCTTTCGGGGTACCGAAGGGCGCTCTCGCGGTCACCTGCCTCGGAGGGACCGTACAGCCGTGAGGTGAGAGCACCCGGCCTGAACAGCGGTAATGGGTCTCACCTCCTTGGTCGTCCACTGTGTGTGGGCTGGTCACCTTACCCGAAGCCGGGAACGGAGGGCAGGCGCGGCGGCGTGCGGCGGTGCGCCTGCCGGGGGCGCGCGTGGCGTCCTGCGCGCCCGTCGGGCTGCCGCCGGTCTCGACGTGGCGGTGCCGGGGCTGGAGGGTGGAGGCGGGGTGCCACCGCGGGAGGTGGTGACCGGGGGTCACCACGGGGCGGGGCCGGGAAGGCGGGCGGCTATGGCGGGTGCCGGAAACCCTTACATGCGGGGGCTGTTCGCCCCGGTGCGGGAGGAGACCACCGCGTACGAGATGGCCGTGACCGGCCACATCCCGGAGGAGCTGGACGGGCGCTACGTGCGCAACGGGCCCAATCCGCTGGGCGTGGACGACCCGGCGGCGTACCACTGGTTCAGCGGTGACGGGATGCTGCACGGCCTGCGGCTGCGCGGCGGCCGGGCCGAGTGGTACCGCAGCCGCTGGGTGCGGTCGGACGCGATGGCGCTGCGGCTGGGCGAGAAGATCCTGCACGGGCCGCGCCATCTGGACATGGACTTCGCCCCGAACACCCACGTCACGCGCTTCGCCGGACGTCTCCTCGCGCTGGTCGAGGGCGGCGCGCTGCCGTACGAGCTGGACGGCGACCTGGACACGGTGGGCCCCTTCGACTTCGCCGGCACGCTGCCGGGCGGCCTCGCCGCGCACACCACCGTCGACCCGGACACCGACGAGCTGCACTGCGTGGCGTACTGCTGGGCCTGGCCGTACGTGCAGTACCTGGTCGCGGGGACGGACGGCCGGATCCGGCGGCGCGTGGACATCCCGGTCGACGGGCGGCCGATGATGCACGACTTCTCGCTGACCGAGCGGCATGTGCTGCTGTACGACCTGCCGGTGGTCTTCAACCCGGGCGGGGTGGGAATCGGCCCGTCCTTCCCGTACGTGTGGGAGCCGGGGCGCCCGGCCCGGCTGGGCGTGCTGCCGCGGGAGGGGACGGCGTCGGACGTGCGGTGGCTGGAGATCGACCCGTGCTTCGTCTTCCACCCGATGAACGCGTACGAGACGGAGGACGGCAGCGGCCTGATCGTCGTCCATCTGGTGCGCTACGACCGGCTGTTCGCGAAGGGCCGTACGGGTCCCGACGGGTCGCCGCCCGCGCTGGAGCGCTGGACGGTGGACCTCCGGGCGGGCCGGGTACGGCGTGCGCGGGTGGACGACCGGCCGGTGGAGCTGCCGCGGGTGGACCCGCGACGGCTCACGCTGCCGCACCGGTACGGGTACGCGGTGCTGGAATCCGGAGCCGAGGACGTACGGGTGGCGCACTTCCCGGGGATAGAGCGGGTGGGGGTGGGCCTGGTCAAGTACGACCTGGAGCGCGGCACCAGCGAGGTGCGCCGCTTCGCGCCCCAGGGCGGCGTGGGGGAGGCCGTGTTCGTACCCGCCGGTCCGGACGCCGCCGAGGACGACGGCTGGCTGATGGCGTACGTGTTCGACCCGGGCCGCGACGCCACGGATCTCGTCATCCTCGACGCGCGGGATTTCACGGGGGAGCCGGTCGCGCGGGTGCACCTGCCGGTGCGGGTGCCGGTCGGGTTCCACGGGGCGTGGATACCGGACCGGGAGTGAGGGGCGGGGCGGAATCAGGGTGCCGTGGCTTTTCCGATGCGGTTGCATTGGTACGCTGGATCGTGACGGCGACGGAAAGGGGCGCGGTATGACCGGCAACGACGAGCGGGTGGCGCGCGCGGGGGCGGCGCTGGAGACGTACACGCTCTCCGAGCAGGGCTGGCGGGCGAGCCCGGGCGAGACACTCCAGCGGGTGCTGGCCGACCTGATGCACTGGTGCGACGCCACGCAGCGCGGCTTCGACCGGTCGCTGGCGGCCGCCCGGGAGCGGTACGGGGAGGAGAGGGCGTGAGCGAGTGCCGGGCGGGGTGAGGGCACCGGGCCGGAGGGCTCCCGTACGGGGGACGGGAGCCCTCCGGCCTTCGCGCTCAAGCGCGTGCCCGACCCCCGTACGGGTGCGTGCCGAGCGCGAAGGATGAGGCCGGGTGCCTGTTCTCACCCTCCGTACGGACGGGCCTCCCGGGCCTCCCGCAGGGCCAGGGCCCACCAGGTGAGCTGGTCCAGCAGCACGGTGGCGGCCTGGTCGGCGTCCAGGGGCTCGCGCAGCTTGCCGTCGTCGTCGAAGAGGCTGCCGGCCATCGGGAAGCTGACCGTCTCGCGCACCGTGGTCGCGTGCAACTCGGCGAACACCAGGCGCAGTTGCTCGACGGCGCGCAGGCCGCCGGAGATCCCGCCGTACGAGACGAAGCCGACCGGCTTGGCCTGCCACTCCTGGCGCAGCAGGTCGACGGCGTGCTTGAGCGGGGCGGGGAAGGAGTGGTTGTACTCGGGGGTGATGACGACGAAGGCGTCCGCGGCACCGACGCGCTTGGCGTAGGACGCCATCTCCTCGCTGCCGTACCGCAGTGCGTACGGGTCGATCTCGGCGAGGTCGAGCACGTCGACCACGACGTCGTCGCGGCGTCCGGCGTGTGCGGTGAACCAGTTCGCGACGACGGGCGCGAACCGGCCCTCGCGGGTGCTGCCGACGATGACGGCCAGGGTGAAGGGGCGCTCGGGCATGGCGGGGCCTCCTGAAGGCGGTGGGGCGGAGCCGGTGGTCGGCTTCGGGACCCGACGCTAAAACCTCAACCAAAGTTGATGTCAATGCCTGGCCCTGGGCTCACCCGCGCCACCGGGCGGCCCGGCGGTCCGCGGACCTTCCGGCGGCCCCGGACCTACCGGCGGCCCCCGCGCCTCCCAGAGGCCGTCCGCTCACCGGCCGCCGCGCGTCACTCGGCCCCGTGTCACTCCGCCCCGTGTCACTCCGCCCCGAACAGCGTGAGCAGGTCCGTCTTCTGGAACATCCGGGCCGTCTCCACCGCGGAGGGAGTTCCCGCGGCCGGGTCGGCGCCGTGCGCCACCAGGAGGCGGACGATCGCGTCCTCGCCCTTGAAGACGGCGCCGGCCAGCGGCGTCTGGCCCCGGTCGTTGGGGCGGTCCGGGTCGGCGCCGCGCTCCAGCAGGGCCGCCACCGCGTCGGCGTGGCCGTGGTAGGCGGCGAGCATCACCAGGGTGTCGCCCTTGTCGTTGGTGAGGTTGGCGGGCACCCCGGCGTCCACGTACGCGGCGAGGGTGCTGGTGTCGCCGTGCCGTGCCAGGTCGAAGACCTTGGCCGCGAGTTGCAGCACCTCGGGGTCGTGCGCGTGCTCGGTCGTGTCGGGACTCTGGGGCTCCGTGTTCGCGTCACTCATGGTCGCCGGCCTCCTGCTCTGGTGGTGCGGCGGTGTCCTGCAACTCCCGCCCGGGCCTTTACTTGTCCCCGCCACCCTATTCAGCACACCTGCCGGGCGGCCCCGGCGCACGCCGGGGCCCTGCCCGGGGCTCCGTCAGAACTCGTCCGGGCACCACGGCCGGCGGGCCGTGCGCAGCAGGAGGTCGGCGGTCGCCAGCGCGCCCGGCCGTTCCTCGTCGACACGGCCCAGCGCTGCCAGCCGTAGCGCGGACTCGTCGCCCAGGTAGAGCGAGGCGAAGGCGCCCACGTCCAGGGTGAGGTCCGCGCCGCGGTCCGTACGCGTACAGGTGGCGCCGTCCGGCCCGGCCTCCAGGAGGTAGCGTCCGTCGGCCAGTTCCGCCGCGTCCCCGACCTCCAGGACGAGGGAGCCGGCCGTCGGATACGTACGCGCCTCCAGCAGCCGGGGAATGTCCAGCGGCCGGATCCACAGGTAGTCGGAGTGCTGCACGACGCGCGCCGCGCGCGGGTCGCCGAGGTGGTGCGGCAGCAGGTCGTCGGGCGGGCGTAGGCCGGTCCTGACGTGCAGGACCCAGTCGATCGAGCACAGGAACAGCCACAGGGCGCGCTCGGCGGCCGGGGTGGTCGCGGTCAGGCGGTCGACGGTGAGGGTGTTCTGCGGCTGCTGGTGTTCCCACACGTTGGTCGTCCGGTACGTGACCAGGCCCTCGACCTCGCCGGACGCGGACCGGTGGACGGCGTGGAAGCGCCGGCTCGCGGGGACGTGCGGGAGCGGGACGGCGCCCGTCTGGACCTGCCACCAGACGGCGGGCAGGTCGATCGCGCCGGGCTGCCCGGCGCGGAACCGTTCGTGCAGCGCGGGGCCGAGCTCCCGGACCTCGGCGGCGTCGGCGAACTCGACCCGGCCGCCGTCGTCCGGGCCCGCGTGCCGCGGGTCCAGCGCGGCCCGCGCCACGTCGATGTGCCACTCGGTGCTCCAGGCGGCGGGGCCGAAGCCGTACCGCCCGTAGATCGGGTACTCCGCGGCGATCAGCGAGGCGAGGGCGTCGCCGCGCTCCTTGGCGGCCCGCAGGTCGCCGGTCATCATCCGGGTGAGCAGCCCGCGCCGCCGGTGGGTGGGCGAGACCGTCACGGACGTGACGGCGTCGGCGGACACCCGAGCGCCGCCGGGCACGGTCAGCTCCTGCGGGAAGCTGCGGAACGTGGCGACCCAGCGGCCGTCTTCGTACGCGCCCTGGGTGCGGTCCGGGACGTAGTTGCCGCGGCGGAACTCGATTTCTTCCTTGGACACCTCGGGCGGCCGCAGGAAGCCCACGGTCACGGCTCGCATCCAACCGGGGATGTCCGCGTCGCCGACCTTGCGCAGCTCGATGCTCATGGCCGTACGGTAGCCACGGTGCTGAACGGCCGTCGCGGCATTTTCGCGGGCCGCGGCCGGGCACCGGGAGGCCGGGCGACGCCCCCTCCGCACGCCCGGCGCCGCCCTCCGAACAGCCCTGCGCCGCGCCCCTCAGAACGCCGCGCGTATCTCCCCGACCCGCTCGGCGCCGCCCAGCAGCGGCGCCTCCGCGATGCGCTCCAGCACCGGCGACTCGACGCCCATCAGGCGCAGCACCCGGGCGAGCACCGGCCCGAGCGTGCGGCTCGCGCCGTCGTCGACCTTGAACGCCAGCGCCCGTCCGTCCGGCAGCGCCACCGCCTGCACGGCCTCCGCGCCCATCTTGGACAGCACGCCGGGCAGCGCCCGCATCAGCCAGGTGTCGGGGCGGCGGGTGCCCGCCACGTACTCCGGGTGGGCGCGCATCGCGTCGGCCACGCGCCGCTCCGGCGTACCGGCGTCGGCCAGCACGAAGTGCCGGAACGAGCGGGCCAGACCGGTCAGTGATATCGCCATCAGCGGCGCGCCGCAGCCGTCCGTGCCGATGTGCTCGACGCGCTCGCCGCTGGCGGAGCGCACCGTCTCCAGGGCCAGCTGCTGGAGGGGGTGGTCCGGGTGGAGGTAGGAGTCCAGCGGCCAGCCGTTGGCGGCGCAGGCGGCCAGCATGGCGGTGTGCTTGCCGGAGCAGTTCATGGTCAGGGATTCGCGCACCCGCCCGGACGCCAGGTACGTCTCCGCCTCCACCGGGTCCAGCGGCAGGTCGGGCGGGGTCTGCACCAGCTCGGGGGCCAGGCCGTGCTCGCTGAGCATCTTCTGGACGAGGTCGAGGTGAAAGCTTTCGCCGGAGTGGCTGGCGGCGGCCAGCGCCAGCCGTTCGCCCGACAGGTCCAGGCCCGCCCGCAGGATGGCGGCGGCCTGCATCGGCTTGTTGGCGGAGCGCGGGAAGACCGGGGAGGTGACGTCACCGAGGGCGCTCTGCACGCTGCCGTCCGCCGCCAGGACCACCAGGGAGCCGCGGTGCCGGCCCTCGACGAAGCCCGAACGCACGACCTCGGCGAGGACGGGGGACATACCGGACGGGGCGGACCCTTCGGTAACGGTGGAGGAACTCATCGGGGGCCTTCCGGGGGAGTGACCCGCGATCCCCCGGAACGGTACGCCGTCGGGTCAGGAGAGCAGGTCGTCTACTTGTGCTTCACCTTCACGGTACCTGCGGGCGATCTCCGCACTGCAATCGTCCGCGGTCCGCTGCAGCGCCTGGCGACGCCGGGAGACCTGCTGCTCGTAACGGACCAGCCGGCCCATCGCGTCGTGCAGCTCCTGGTCCGTACGGGCCGTGAGGTCGGACAGCTCCACCTCGCCCAGCATCTGCTCCGCGAGCTGGCGGTACTCCTCGCTGTGCGGCATCCCGAGCGTCACGTGGCGGGCCGAGGAGCGGTGCTGCGACGGCCCGTCCGTCAGGATCTCCGGCAGCCGGTCCAGCAGGGGCGAGTGCGGGGCCGTACGGCGGGTGCTCTCGGCCCGCAGGATGTCGATCCGGCCCTGGAGCAGTCGCCGCACATAGCTCAGGTCGGCCTCCTCCTGCTGCGCCTCGCGCCGCACGACGCGCAGGTCGGGCAGGGTCAGCCGGTGCAGGTCGGGCCGCGGGACCGGGCGGAAGCGGTCGCGTTGCAGCGGCGGCCGGTGCGGCGCCGTGCCTGCCTGGAACATGGGGCCGTCCTCCGTGCGGGCGGGCCCGGCGGGTGCCGGGGCCGGCGGGGTCGTACGGGCCGCCGTCGGCGCCGTACGGGCGATCGGTACGGGTCCGGGGGTGTGCCCGGGACCGGCAGTGCTCATGAGTCGTTCCGTCCCCTCGTCCGGTGCGGCCGTGCGGGCACGTTGTCCGCGCGACGCACCGCGTGCACGCATCGTGCCACTGCGGGCGGGCCGTCCGCAGGGCCAGCCATGGCCATGGCACCCGAACGGCCCCGGGAGGGTACGGCTGTCCCGGGCCCGGGCGTGCCGTGCATCATGGGCGGTATGCGAGCTGTGGTGCAGAGGGTCGACGGCGCACGCGTCGAGGTGGACGGCGAAACGGTCGGGGAGATCGTCGGTGAAGGGCTGTGCGTGCTGGTCGGAGTGACGCACGACGACACTCCGGAGAAGGCGGAGCGGCTCGCCCGCAAGCTGTGGTCGGTGCGCGTCCTGGACGGTGAGAAGTCCTGCTCGGACACGGGTGCGGGCCTGCTGGTGATCAGTCAGTTCACTCTCTACGGTGACGCCCGCAAGGGCCGTCGGCCCACCTGGAACGCGGCGGCCCCCGGCCCGGTGGCCGAACCCCTCGTCGACGAGGTCGCCGCGCGGCTCCGCGCGCTGGGCGCGGAGGTCGCGACGGGCCGCTTCGGCGCGGACATGAAGGTCTCGCTCACGAACGACGGCCCGTTCACGGTGCTCCTGGAGGTCTGAGCCGCGGCTTCCGGGCCGCGGCTCCTTCCAGGCGGCGGCCTTGAGCTCGACCGCGACCTCCTGACTGTCCTACGGCTCGACCACGACCTCCTGCGCCGCCGCCGTGCTCTCCACGAGCAGCGGCGCGTCCACGGGCACGTTGCGCTTGACCAGGGCCAGCGCGATGGGGCCCAGCTCGTGGTGGCGGGCCGAGGTGGTGACGAAGCCGAGCTGACGGCCCTCGGCGCCGTCGGCGGCCAGGCGTACGGGTGCGCCGTGCGGCGGCAGGTGCACCTCGCTGCCGTCCAGGTGGAGGAAGACCAGGCGGCGCGGCGGCTTCCCCAGGTTGTGGACGCGGGCCACCGTCTCCTGGCCGCGGTAGCAGCCCTTCTGGAGGTGCACGGCGGTGCCGAGCCAGCCCAGCTCGTGCGGGATGGTGCGGTGGTCGGTCTCGCGGCCCAGGCGCGGCCGGTGCGCCTCGACGCGCAGCGCCTCCAGGGCCAGCGTGCCGACGGCCGGGCCGTTGGCCGAGGCGAAGGCTTCCAGGTCCGCGCGGGGCAGGAAGACGTCCCGGCCGTGCGGGGTCTCCCGGACGACCGCGTCCTTCGGCGCCTCGGCGATGGAGCCGGCCGGCAGGTGGACGACCGCGTGGTCGTCCGTACGGTCGGCGACCTCGACGCGGTAGAAGAACTTCATGCTCTCCAGGTAGGCGATCAGCGCCTCCTCGTCGCCCGGCTCGGTGTGCAGCCAGGTCGTCTCCCCGTCGTCCACGAGGTAGAGGGCGTGCTCGATGTGGCCGTTGGCGGAGAGGATCAGGGCCTCGGTGGCGTGGCCCGGGGCGAGGTCGGTGACGTGCTGGGTCAGCAGCAGGTGCAGCCAGCTCAGCCGCTCGGGGCCGCTGACGGCGACCACGCCGCGGTGCGAGAGGTCGACGAAACCGCGGCCGTCCGCGAGGGTGCGTTGTTCGCGGAACAGGTCGCCGTAGTGTGCGGCGACACCTTCGTCGGGGGCCTCGGCCGGGACGGCACCGGGCAGCGACAGCAGCGGACTGGCTTCACGTGGGCGCGGCATACCCCCAGCGTACGACCGGCTACGCGGTGGGCCCCGACCCGCCCTCGGCGGGCGGCCCGCCGGCCGGCGTCCGTGCGGCACCGGTATCGGTGCCGGTGCCCGCGCCGGGGCCGGTGCACGCCGCGCAGCGCCCGAAGATCGCGAAGTGCTTCAGGTCCGTGTCGAAACCGAACGTCTCCCGCAGCATCGTCGTGAACGGTTCGGCCACCGACAGATCGGCTTCGATCACTTCCGAGCAGTCCCGGCACACCAGATGGATGTGGTGGTGCCGGGACGCGAGGTGGTACGTGGGCGCGCCGTGCCCGAGGTGGGCATGGCTGACCAGGCTCAGCTCCTCCAGCAGCTCCAGCGTCCGGTAGACGGTGGAGATGTTCACGCCGCCCGCCGTCCTGCGCACCTCGGTGAGGATGGCGTCGGGTGTGGCGTGTTCCAGCTTGTCCACCGCCTCCAGCACGAGCTGCCGCTGCGGGGTCAGCCGGTACCCGCGCTTGCGGAGGTCGCTCTGCCAGTCGCTGCTCACCACACCGACAGTGTAGGAGGACGTTCAGTGGCCGCCTACGTTCCGCAGGTAACCGGAGAGCGCGGCGACGGCCGCCGGGTTGCGCGGGCTCTCCACCAGGTCGGCGTAGTCCAGTACGAAAATACGGTCGTTCTTGATCGCCGAGACGTTCTTCAGCGGCCCGTACGACTTCAGGAACGCCTTCTTCTGTGCGGCGGTCGGCGTGCCGTAGTCGTTGATGACGATCACGTCGGGGTCGCGTTCGACCACCGATTCCCAGCCGACCGTGGTCCAGGAGTCGTTGAGATCCTTCATGACGTGGTCACCGCCGGCCTTGGTGATGATGTCGTGCGGCCCGGCGAAGCGGCCGGAGGTCATCGGCTTGTCCTGGCCGCCGTCGTAGAGGAAGACGGTGGGCCGTGCACCGTCCTTGGGCACCTTGGCCTGCGCGTCGGCGATCTGCTTGCGGTACGTGGCGATCAGCGCGTCCGCCCGGTCCTCGACGTCGAAGATCTTCCCGAGGGTCTTCAGGTCGGTGTAGAGCGCGTCCAGCGGCGGCATCACGCCGCGCGCGCTGCCCTGGCCGCCGTCGGTCCCGTTGCGGCACGACTCGGTCAGGACGTAGCTGCCGATGCCGAGCTTCTTCAGGGAGGCGGGGGTGACGTCGCTGTCCTCGCCGAAGCCGTAGTTCCAGCCCGCGAAGACCAGGTCGGCCTTGGCGTCCAGGGCGATCTCCTTGGTGATCGCCTTCTTGGAGAGCCACGGCACCTTGCCGTACGCGTCCTTCCAGGCGACGGCGTCGATCCTGCCCCGGTACTCCGGCATGACGTAACCGGCCATGTGGTCCTCCAGGCCGAGCGCGAACATGATGTCGGCGATCCCGACGTCGTTGGTGACCACCCGCCGCGGCGCCTTGTCGTACGTGGTCCTCGTCCCGCAGTTCTCGATCGTGACCGGGTAGTGGCCGGACCCGCCGCCGCCCGTCCCGGACGCCTTGGCGGCGCCGTCCTTCCCGCCCTCGGCGACGTGCGCGCCGCAGCCGGTGAGCGCGGCGAGCGCGAGGGCGGTGAGCAGGGCGGCGGAGCGGTGGCGACGGGTGCGCATGGGGGGCCTCATGAGGTGGTGGGTGCGTCGGTACGGGCGGGCAGGCGGTCGAACAGCAGCTGGACGACGCCGGTCTCCGGATGCGGTACGCGGTGCGCGCGCACCCCGAACACCTCGGCCAGCAGCTCCGGGCCCAGCACGTCGTGCGGCGCGCCGGAGGCGACGATGCGCCCGCCGGAGATGACGTACAGCTCGTCGCAGTGCACGGCCGCCAGGTTCAGGTCGTGCAGCGCGGTCAGCACCGTCAGCCCGCTGTCCCGTACCAGCGCCAGCAGCTCCAGCTGCTGCGCGATGTCGAGGTGGTTCGTCGGCTCGTCCAGCACCAGCACCCGCGGCTCCTGGGCCAGCGCGCGGGCGATCAGCACCCGCTGCTTCTCGCCGCCGGACAGGCTCAGGAAGGCCCGGCCGGCGAGGTGGGCGGCGCCGGTACGGTCCAGCGCTTCCTCGCACACCCGCAGGTCGGCGGCGCTCGGCCGGCCCGAGCCGCGCTGGTGCGGCAGCCGCCCCATCGCGACGACCTCGGCGGCCGTGAACCCGAACTCGGTCGCCGACTCCTGGGGCAGCGCGGCCAGGTGCCGGGCCCCTTCGCGTACGCCCATGGTGTGCAGGTCGGTGCCGTCCAGCCGTACCGTCCCGGCGGCCGGGCGCAGCGCGCGGTAGGCGCAGCGCAGCAGGGTGGACTTGCCGCTGCCGTTGGGCCCGACCAGCCCGACGACCCGGCCGCTGTCCGCGCGCAGGGTGATGTCGTGCACGAGCCGCGCGCCGGCCACGTCCACGGACACCGCGTCGATGTCGACCCGCATCAGGCCCCGCCTCCGTACGTACCGCCGTGACCCCGCATCGGACCCCGCATCGGGCTCTGCGTCAGCCCCCGCATCAGCCCCCGCCTCCGAACGTGTAGCCGCGCCGCCGCATCAGCAGCACGAAGGCCGGCACGCCGAGCACCGCGGTGATCACTCCGACCGGCAGCTCGACGGGCGCCAGCAGCACCCGGGACAGGATGTCCACCCACACCATCAGCACCGCGCCCAGCAGCGGCGCCACCGCCAGCACCCGCCGGTGCCCGGCGCCCACCAGTATCCGCGTCACGTGCGGCACCATCAGCCCGACGAAGCCGATCGCCCCGCTGACCGCGACCACCGCGCCGGTGACGGCCGCCGTGACCGCGAACAGCTCCCGGCGCAGCCGCCCGGGGTCCACGCCGAGCGCGGCGGCCGACTCGTCGCCCATGGCCAGCGCGTTCAGGCGGCCCGCGGAGAGCATCAGGTACAGCAGCGCCCCGGCCACCGCCACCGCGGCGACCGGCAGCGAGCCCCAGCCCGCCCCGCTGAGGCTGCCCAGCAGCCACATCATGGCGGACCGCGCCGCCTCGCCCCGGTCGGCGGCGAAGACCATCAGGGTGGAGAGGGCGGAGAAGCCGTAGTACATGGCGGAGCCGGTCAGGACCAGGCGCAGCGGGGTCAGGCCGTGCGCGCTGCGGGCCGCCGCGTAGACCAGCACCATGGCCAGCAGCGCCGAGCCGAAGGCGGCGGTGGACAGGGCCCAGACGCCGAGCGCGCCGAGCGAGCCGAAGAGCAGGACGGCGTTGGCGCCGACCGCGGCGCCGGAGGAGATGCCGAGCACGAAGGGGTCGGCGAGGGCGTTGCGCACCAGGGCCTGGACGGCCACACCGATGGCGGACAGCCCGGCGCCGACGACGGCGGCCAGGAGCGTGCGCGGGAAGCGCAGCTCCCACACGATGGTGTAGGCGGAGACCTCGTCGGAGGTGATGGTCCCGCCGCTCAGCCCGGCGCCGAGATGGTGCAGCACCTCGCCCCAGCCGACGCCGGAGGCGCCGAGGCCGACACCGCACACCAGGGACGCGAGCAGGACGAGGGCGAGCCCGGCGACCAGGGGCACGGTGGGCAGCGGCGAGCCGGTACGGGGCCGGTCACCGTCGGGCCCGACGGGGGCGGAGGCGGGGGCGGCGGTACGGGCTGGGGCGGCCAAGGGGCGTACGCCTTCGGCTCGGGCCGCGTCCGTACGGTCCGGGGTGACGCCGCGTGGCGCGAGGCCCGCGGCGGTGTCCCCTCGCAGTCCACGGCGAGTTGATCAGGAACCGGCGCCCCCGCGGGTGATCGGGCTGGCGGAACGCGTGTTCCGCACACCGTTGCGGGTCAGCGCCGGACTCTCACCGGACTTCCCCCGCGGGGCGCTCTGCGGCCTGTGGAGGCCGGTTTGGCTACTTCTTGTCTACTTGAAGAAGGCGATGCCGTCGTCCGGCAGGTCCTTGATGTCCTTGGCCCACTCGCGCGGGTCGACGACCTTCTTCAGGTGCGCCGACATGTACGGGCGCAGCGGCACCTCGGGGGTGGCCTTCTCGCCGACCCACATCAGGTCGCTGTTCACGTACCCGTACAGGCGCTTGCCGCCGGTGTACGGGCCGGAGGCCGCGGTCCGCGCCACGGCGTCGGTGGCCAGGTCGATCTGCGGCTTCTGGTCGGCCAGCTCGCCGTACCAGACCTCCGCGACGCCGCCGTCGCGGATCATCACGATCTCGACCTTGCGGTCCTTGTCGATGCGCCAGTAGCCGGACTCGGTCTCCAGCGGAGCGACCTTCTTGCCCTCGCCGTCGAGCACCCAGCTGTGCGAGGTGTATTCGAGGAAGTCACGGCCGTCGTGCGTGAAGGTGACCTCCTGGCCGAAGTTGCACTTCTCGGAACCGGGGAAGTCGGCGACGCCGGCGCCCTCCCAGTTGCCGAGCAGGAAGGCGAGGGGCACGAGGGCCGGGTTCAGGTCGGACGGGATCTCGATCATCAGCTCAGGCGATCTGTGTCGGGGAAGTCTGGTGTGTTCGGTGGGTCTAGCGCTGGCCCTGGTACAGCTTCTTCCAGGTCAGCCCGGCGAAGGCGACGACGCCGACGGCGACCAGGACGAGCAGGGTGGTGAAGACTGCCTCAAGCACGAGCGCGCTCCTCGGACGGAGTGAGGTGTTACGGACCGGAAGCGAGTCTAGTCGGCGTGCTCGGTGGCGGCGCTGTGAGGTCGGTCCCGCCGGGTCTCCCGGGCGCCTGACGCACCCGGGGGACCCGGCGCCGCCGGTTCAGCCCAGGAGCTGCTGCTGGAGGGCGACGGACTGGTAGAAGGCCGTCGGTACGGTGCTGCCGGGGCGGGAGTGGACGACTAGGGCGAGGGTGTCGCCGGCGGACAGGTAGGCGTAGCGCACGGAGCGGCCGCCTTCGGAACCGGTCTGCCGGTACACCTCCTCCCCGGTGTCGGGGTCGGCGGAGTCGCCCGGCCGCTCCGGCACGGCCTTGCTGTAATCCTCGTCCCGCACGACGGTCCGCGCGTCCCGCAGGGTGACGACCGTGCCCTTCCAGTCGTTCAGCGCCGTCTGCCGGAAGTACTGGACCACCGCCGCGCTCTCGAACTGGATCAGGTGGACCCGGGCCCGGGTGCCGTCCGGCATGGTCCAGCCACGGGAGGCGGTACGGCGCGGGGCGTAGTCGGCCAGGTGCCGTCGC
Source organism: Streptomyces monomycini (assembly GCF_022271435.1). GTDB lineage: Bacteria > Actinomycetota > Actinomycetes > Streptomycetales > Streptomycetaceae > Streptomyces > Streptomyces monomycini. Next base: position 46,480 of record NZ_JAFIQY010000049.1, read on the forward strand.
AGCAGGTCGCCGGACGGAGCCTCGTACTCCGCGGTGAAGGCGGCGGTGTCCGGCGCGTTCTTCCCGCTGGTTTTGTCGAGGTCCACCGTGGCGCCCTCGGGGGCGGTCAGGCGCAGCCCGCCGAGGTCGGCGTGGTGGACGCCGGGGGGACCGCCGGTCGCGTCGGGCGTCTTCGCGAAGGGGGCGGGCGCGCCCTGGGGGAGCGGCGGCCGGTGCTGTTCCGGGTACGGCCAGCGGCCGTCGCCCGGCGTGCCCAGGCCGGGCAGGTCGGTACGGTCGGCCGAGGTGATCCCGTAGGCGATGCCGGTGCCGAGGAGGCCGCAGACCACGACGGCCGCCGCGACGCGGGGCAGGACCCGGCGGAGGCGGCGCGGGCGGCCGGCGGGAGGCGGTGTGCTGGAGTCCGCTGTGCCGGAGTCCGCCGGGTCGGAGTCCGCCGGGTCGGCGGGGCCGTCCACGGTCAGGGAGCTGGCGTCGGTCATGCGGTGCCTCCGCGCGTGCCGGTCCGTTGGAGCTGCTGGGACAGGTGCCGGGCCCCGTGCGAGGTGTCCAGCGCTTCGGGCCCGTAAGCGGTCAGGACGACCAGGCGATCCCGCACTTGCCCGGCGCACAGCATCGATGCCATGCCTTTCGCGCCGGACCCCTCGGGCAGGACGCAGTGCGCTTCGGGGTGGCCCGGCACGCTCGGCCCGGTACGTACTCCGTCGCCCGCGAGGGCGGCAGGGAGGCCGTCCGCGCCGCCCGGCTTCAGGCGCAACAGCTGCACCTCCAGTATCTGGCCGGGCGCCCGGTACGTCCGTACGGCCGACTCGATGACGCCCCGGCGCCGCAGCGCGGAGAAGAAGGCGTCCCGCCGCTCGGCGGGCAGCCAGGCGGACAGCTGCCGCGCCAGCAGCTCGGACTGTTCGGCGCCGACCGTGCTGTCGTTGCGGAAGGAGCCCGGATCGGGCCCGTACGCGAGTCCTCCCGGGGCGGGCAGCAGCTCGGTGCGGAGCGCGGCGGCTCCCGGGCCGGTGGCCTGCGGATCGCCCATGGTGCGGGGCGGGGCCTGGGCCGGGGCTTTCATGAGCGTGTCGAGCTGCCGCTGGGCCAAGGTGCGCAGGGCGGCCTCGTCGAGGGGCTTCGTGTCCTGGAAGGCCATGTCCATGACGACCGTGCCGCGCCGGGCCAGCGCGCGGGCGGTGTACAGGGGCGCGCTGCCCGGGAACTCCCGCGCCTTCGCCTCCACGAGCAGCACACCGGTGGGGGTACCGGCCAGTTTCACCTTGTGCGCGTGCTGTGTCTCGTCGAACCCCTGCCCGTCCTCCACGTACCGCGCGGCGCTCGCGTCCCACATGTCGCGAAACTGGACGAGATCGGTCCGGACCGTGAGGCTGCCGAGGCACCAGATGTCGTGCACGGCCCGCTGGAAGCCGCTCGTGACCAGCCCCTTGAACACTTCGGCGGGCTCGGTGTAGCCCGCGGCGAACCCGTCCAGCCGCAGCCGCGGATTGCCGGAGCCCTGCGGCCGCGCGTCCTCCGGGCGTGGCGCGAGAAGCGTTTCCAGGTCACCGTCGGACCACGGCGCGGCCACGGGGCGCGGTACGGCGTCCCCGGCCGTCTGCCGCGGCTGCTGCGCCGCCACGCCCGCCGCCAACGGCGGCAGCGGTGTCGGCGGCCGCCCGTACTGGACGGCGTAGCCCGCGGCCACGCCGCCGACGACGCCGAGCGCGGCGCCCAGGGCGATCAGCGGGCGGGTACGGCCCGCGAAGCGGTGGCGTAACCCCGGGCGGGGCGGCTGGTCAGGACGGTCCGGCTGCATGCGGCCCCCATAAAGATCGTGTGCAGGTCGGACAACTGACCAACTACGGGGCCGAAAGGTTGCGTTGGCAGGAGCTCTAAAGTGGCCGTATGGCGAAGAAGCTGGTGATCAAGGTGACGGCGGGGGCGGACGCCCCCGAGCGGTGCTCGCAGGCGTTCACGGTGGCGGCGGTGGCCGTGGCCAGCGGGGTGCACGTCTCGCTGTGGCTGACCGGGGAGTCGGCGTGGTTCGCGCTGCCGGGGCGCGCGGCGGAGTTCGAGCTGCCGCACGCGGCGCCGCTGCCGGACCTGATCGACTCGATCGTGGCGGGCGGCGGCACGATCACCGTGTGCACGCAGTGCGCGGCCCGCCGGGACATCGAGGAGAAGGACCTCATCGAGGGGGCCCGGATCGCCGGGGCCCAGGTGTTCGTGAGCGAGGTCATGCCGGACGGGGTGCAGGCGCTCGTCTACTGAGGGCGCTGCTCAGTGGCGGCCCGGCGGCGGCTCAGCGGCGGCCCGAGCCGGAACCGGACCCGGAGCCCGGCCCGGGGCGGTGGTCGTCGATCTCGCGCCACCACCGGTCCGACTCCGGGTCGCCCGACTCGTCCCACCAGCGCTCACCCGGCTCCCGCCGGTTGCCGATGATCGCCGCGAACGGCGGGATGACCATGGCGACCACACACATCGCCACGGCCGCCGGCACGGACCACAGCCGTACCACGCCCCAGGCCAGGACGAACAGGGCGATGCACACGCCCATCAGGACGAAGTACCGGCGGTGCCGGCGCTGCGCGGGCGGACGCTGGTGCGCGGACATGGTTCCACCGTAGATCCGGCGGCGGTGGCTGGGAAGCGCGGCGGGCCGCACCCCGGCCAAGGCGTCCAACCCCCTGGGGTGCGGCCCGTCGGCCGTACGTGCGTACGTGCGTACCGCCGTCAGACGGCGATGGTGACCTCCGCGAGACCGCCGTGCTGCGCGACGACGGTACGGTCCTTGGTCGCGCCCGGGACCAGGGCGCGCAGCGTCCAGGTGCCCTCGGCCGCGTAGAAGCGGAACTGCCCGGTCGCCGAGGTGGGGACCTCGGCGGTGAACTCGCCGGTGCTGTCCAGCAGGCGCACGTAACCGGTGACGGGCTGGCCGTCGCGGGTCACGCTGCCCTGGATCGTGGTCTCGCCCGGCTTGATCGTCGAAGCGTCCGGGCCGCCGGCCTGTGCTCCACACATATGAGTCGTCCTTGGTGAGTCGAGGGGTACGGGGAGGCGGTACTGCGCCGGTGCGCCTACTTGGCGGCGCCGAGCTCGATCGGCACGCCGACCAGCGAGCCGTACTCGGTCCAGGAGCCGTCGTAGTTCTTGACGTTGGACTGGCCGAGCAGCTCGTGCAGCACGAACCAGGTGAGCGCCGAGCGCTCGCCGATGCGGCAGTAGGCGATGGTGTCCTTCGCCAGGTCCACGTTCTCGGTCTCGTAGAGCGCCTTGAGCTCGTCGTCCGACTTGAAGGTGCCGTCGTCGTTGGCGTTCTTCGACCACGGGATGTTGCGGGCGCTGGGCACGTGGCCGGGGCGCTGCGACTGCTCCTGCGGCAGGTGTGCCGGGGCGAGCAGCTTGCCGCTGAACTCGTCGGGGGAGCGCACGTCGACGAGGTTCAGGTTGTCGATCGCGGCGACGACGTCGTCACGGAAGGCGCGGATGGAGGTGTCCTGGGCCTTCGCCTTGTAGTCGGTCCGCGGACGGTTCGGCACCTGCGAACCGTCGACCAGGTCGCGGGAGTCCAGCTCCCACTTCTTGCGGCCGCCGTCGAGCAGCTTGACGCTGTCGTGGCCGTACAGCTTGAAGTACCAGTAGGCGTACGAGGCGAACCAGTTGTTGTTGCCGCCGTAGAGGACGACGGTGTCGTCGTTGGCGATGCCCTTCCCGGAGAGCAGCTTCTCGAAGCCCGCCTGGTCGACGAAGTCGCGGCGCACCGGGTCCTGGAGGTCCTTCTGCCAGTCGATGCGGACGGCGTTCTTGATGTGGTTCTTGTCGTAGGCCGAGGTGTCCTCGTCGACCTCGACGACGACCACCTTCGGGTCGTCGAGGTGGGCCTCGACCCAGTCGGCGTCCACCAGGACGTCGCTACGGCTCATGTTGTTCTCCTCCGGGGCAGTTACGGGGCACGCGTACGCCGGTGCGCGCTGCGGGCGAAGGACGCGGCGCTGCGTGGGGGAAGTGCGGGTGTGGCCTCAGCGGGCCGGGCGGAGACGGGGTAAGAGGCTGCCCGTCAGGCAGTGCGACAGAGCATGGCGGCGACGCGGCACAGGTCGACTGCCCGCCGCTTCGTGAGGTTCGCCTGTCCCCGCGAACGGGAACCGCTCAGAGAGCTCTGCATGCGACCGATCGTAGGGAGGCGCGGCGGGGCGTGTCACCGGCGTGTCGGATGCTGAGACGTGTCCGTCCGTATGGCGGTACGGAGGGGTGGTGCGAGGGGTGTGCGGGGCGCGCTGCGGTGGTCCGCGCGCCGGAAGGAGTCTGGCGTACGGGACGGGATGTCTCAGTGTACGGACGGGCGGGTGGATGGCGGCGATCCGTACCGTTTTCGGCGGCCGGTGGCCGGTGGCCGGTGGCCGGTGGCCGGGGGTGGGGGGGAGCCCCGGCCGGGCGGTGTCCGGACGGATCAGCCGGGCAGCTTGACGTCCTTGCCGCTGGCCGAGATCGAGATGCCCTCCCGCGTCGAGACCACCTTGTCCAGCTTCAGGCCGCCGGGCAGCCGGTCCAGCTTCCACTCGTGGTCGGTCTGCGCACGGACCTGGTTCCGGCAGGCCGACAGCTGGGAGCACAGGGCCGGGAGGGTGTCGGCGCGCAGCCGGACGGTGTCGCCGTTCACCACGCTCACCGTGCCGGTGACCTCCAGCGAGTTCAGCATCGGCAGGTTCGGCAGGTTCGGCGAGATCTTCACCTGGCTCTTGCCGTTCTTCTCGCCGCCGTAGCTCACCTTGACGTTCTTGCCCGAGGCGGTGGTCAGGTCCGCGTAGGAGATACGGGCCTCGCCGGTGGCGCTCGCGGCGCTCTCGATCGAGGTGTAGTCGCTGGTCAGCTTCACGTCGTGGAACTGCGCCGACAACTCCTGGATACGCAGCGTGTGGCCCTCGGCGGTGGCGTTCAGACCGTCGATCCTGGCGTCCACCTGGTCCAGGCTGCGGCCCGCGACCTGGGTCAGGAACGGGAAGCCGGTGATCGACACCTCCGGCGTACGGTCCAGGCCCTGGCTGCTGCGGATCTTGTCAGCGGCCTTGTCCTCGGCGAAGTTCACGGCGATCCGGTCGGCGGCCACGAACAGGCCGCCGAGTATCACGACGATCACCAACAGCACTCGCAGTGCGCGCATCGAACCACTACCCCCAGGCGTGGGGCCGAAATCGGCCCGGTTTTTCCGGGTCAGGCCCCCGGTCGGATGCGTGCGAGCCTAACCGGACCATGGGGGGCGGTGTCTTTTCCGGTCGGTGGCTGGGGTGTCCTGGGGGGTCCCGGGGTGTCCCGGGGGGCTGCGGCGTCTCGCGGTGTCCCGGGGTGTCCTGCGCGTCTCGCGGTGTCCCGCGGCGTCTCGCGGTGTCTCGCCGCTTGAGCGCCGGGGCTTTGGTGGGGCTACGCCTGGGTAGGCCCCCAATGGGGGGACGTGTGCGGTCGCCCCGTATGGCGGGCGGGCGGGCCGGCTGGTCCTGGCTCGGTTCGGCCGCGTGGCGTGGGCTTCGGTGGGGCTTCGCCTGGGTAGGCCCCCGGTGGGGGAATGTGTGCGGTCGCCCCGTATGGCGGGCGGGCCGGCTGTCCCCGGCTCGGTTCGGCCGCGTGGCGTGGGCTTCCGCGCGGCTACGCCTGGGTAGACCCCCGGTGGGGGAATGTGTGCGAGCGCCCGTATGGCGCGCAGCCGACGTCAGCCCGACGGACGCCAAGGGCGAGCAGTCACCCCGAAGAACGCCAAAGGCAGGCCGTCACCCCGACGAACGCCAAAGGCGGGCCGTCACCCCGACGAGCGCCAAAGGCAGGCCGTCACCCCGAAGAACGCCAAAGGCGGGCCCGTGATCACCACCGGACCCGCCCACGACAGTCGCCTCTCAGGCCAGCGCCCGCCCCAGTACGTAGATCGCCGGGGCCGCCAGCGTCAGCGGCAGGGCGACGCCCGCCGTCATGTGCACGAAGCGGGACGGGTAGTCGTAGCTGGCCACCCGGAGGCCGATCAGGGCGCAGCCGCCGGCGACCAGGCCCAGCAGGGCGCCGGACGCGCCCAGGCCGGTGAGCTGGCCGGCCGCGATGCCCGCGCCGGCGCCGCCGAGCAGGGCGACGACCAGGGAGGCGGCCGACGGCAGGGGCAGCGCGCGGGCGAGGGCGGTCACCGCGACCGCGACGCAGCCCACCGTCACGGCGTTGTTCGTGGCGGCCAGCTGCCCGGCGGCCAGGACCACCAGGGCGGTGGAGGTGAGGCCGGCGGTCAGCGCGTACATCCGCTCGTCCGCGCTGCTGCGGTTGCGCAGCTGGAGGACGAGGACGAACAGGCACCAGACGCCGAGGGTGCCGATGGCGACCACGGGCGCCTGGTCGCGCTCGGTGGCCAGCAGCGCGATGTCGGTGGTCACGCCCGCCAGGAAGGCAAGGGCGATGCCCTGCCGGGCGGGCCACATGCCGTTGAGGCGGAACCAGCCCGCCGCGGTGACGGCCTGGAGGAGCACCACCGGCACCGACAGGGCCACCCGGGGCAGCGGCGCGGCGAAGGCGAGGAGCAGGGCCAGTACGGCGGTGACGGCGGCGGGCTGCAGGCCGGGCGGGATGATCGGCGAGCGGCCCTCGGCGCGGGCGCGCTGGTTGGGTGCGAGCCGCGACAGGTCGGGCGTCGGCTCGTCCGCGGACCGCTCGGGTTCCGGCGCGCCCCGGTGCCGGGACTGCGCATGGGACGGGGGCTGCGGCTGCGGGGCGCGGGCGGTGGCCGGTTCCGGGCTCTGCTTCGGCAGGTACGCGGTCTCTTCGGCGGCGGACGGGTCCGGAGCGGACTGGCCGGGGCCCCCCGGGTCCGGGCCGCCCACGACGGGCAGCTGGACGCTGGTGTCCCAGGTCGGCGCCGTCCAGGTCTGGGTCTGCGGGCCGTCCCGGTCGTCGCCCGTGGTGTAGGCGTCGGATCCGTACGAGGTGGCTCCGGGCGAGGCCTGTCCGTAGGCGGGACGGCCGTCCGGCCCAGTGGCGTACTGGCCGGACCGGCCGGCCTGCCCCTGCTGTCCGTACTGGCCGCCTTGGCTCTGCTGCCCGTACTGGCCGGCCTGGCCTTGCCGCCCGTACTGATTCTGCTGTCCGTACTGGCCGGCCTGACCGGTTTGGCCCTGCTGTCCGTACTGGCCGGACTGCTGCTGTCCGGCAGCCGCGGGCCAGGCGCTCTGCTGCGGACGTCCGTACGCGTCGTAGGTCTGCTGGGGGTGTTGCTGCGGGGGCTGCTGCTGGCCGTACGGCGGGGTCCCGTACGCCTGGTGCTCGTACGGCTGCTGCGGCGGCTGCTGTCCGTAGCCCTGCTGCGGCGCCTGGCCGTACGCGCCGCCGTGACCGCCGTGACCGCCGTGACCGCCGTACGACTGCGGGGCCGGCGTCCCGTACGCGTCTCCGGACCCGTAGGAGCCGTGCGCGTCGTACGGCGCCTGCGGATCGGCGGCGGCCTGCTGCGGATGCGCGGGCTGCTGCGGCTGCTGCCGCTGGTCCTGCGGCTGGTACGGGTCGTAGGACCCGTACGGATTCTGCGGCTGGTTCTCGCTCATGGTCTCGCTCATCCTCCCGCGAACGGCGGCAGGACCTCGACGGTGCCGCCCTCGGCCAGCCGGACGGCCGCGTGGTCGCGGCCGCCGACCGGGTCGCCGTCCACCAGGAACGAGCAGCGCAGCAGGACGCGGGCGAACTCGGGGTTCGCGGCGTGCCGCTCGCGTGCCGCGGCCAGTGCCTCGGCGAGTGTCGCCGCCGCGTACGGCTCCTCGGCGGTGCCGGCGGCGGCCTTCGCCGCGGCCCAGTAGCGCACGGTGCCAGTTGTTGTCACGGCGGCCTCTTCATCGTCGTTCGTCGTGCGTCGTCAGAGGCCTCCATGATGGCGTACGCCGCGGCGGGTACCGTTCCGGGCAAGTTCGGCGGCTGTCCGGACAAGTTCTGGCAAAACCTCCTGCTTCGTTCGAGTGGTGCGGGGAAATTCGATTGCCGCGGACAAGGGCTCGCATAGGCTCGAACGGTGTTGGTCCGATTGGCGCGGGCGCATCTGCGGCCCCACATGCGCCCCATATCCCTGATCGTGCTGCTCCAGCTCGTCCAGACGCTGGCCACCCTCTACCTGCCCACCCTGAACGCCGACATCATCGACAACGGTGTCGTCAAGGGGGACATGGGCTACATCCTCCGCCTCGGCGGGGTCATGATCGCCGTGACCCTGCTGCAGATCGCCTGCTCGATCTGCGCCGTCTACTTCGGTGCCCGCACGGCCATGGCACTGGGCCGTGACATCCGGGCCGCCGTCTTCGACCGGGTGCAGTCCTTCTCCTCCCGCGAGGTGGGCAGGTTCGGCGCGCCGTCCCTGATCACCCGTACCACCAACGACGTGCAGCAGGTCCAGATGCTGGTCCTGATGACGTTCACGATGATGGTGGCGGCGCCCATCATGTGCGTCGGCGGCGTGGTGATGGCGCTCAACCAGGACGTGCCGCTGTCCGGCCTGATCCTGGTCATCGTCCCGGTGCTGGCGATCCTCGTCTCGCTGGTCACCCGGCGGATGCGTCCGCTGTTCCGCGGGGTGCAGGACCGGATCGACACCGTCAACCGGGTGCTGCGCGAGCAGATCACCGGTATACGGGTCATCCGGGCCTTCGTCCGGGACGGGTACGAGCGCGAGCGTTTCGCGGGCGCCAACCACGACCTGTACGACGTGTCGCTGCGCGCCGGCCGGCTGATGTCGCTGATGTTCCCGCTGGTCATGCTGGTGGTGAACGTGTCGAGCGTGGCCGTCGTGTGGTTCGGCGGGCACCGTATCGACAGCGGCGGGATGCAGATCGGCGCGCTGACCGCCTTCCTCAGCTACCTGATGTACATCCTCATGTCGATCATGATGGCGACGTTCATGGTGATGATGCTGCCGCGCGCCGAGGTCTGCGCCGAGCGCATCCAGGAGGTGCTGGCCACCGACTCCAGCGTCACCCCGCCGGAGCAGCCGGTCACCGAGCTGCGCCGGCACGGCGAACTGGAACTGCGGAACGTCGAGTTCCGCTTCCCGGGCGCCGAGGAGCCGGTCCTCAAGGACGTCTCGCTGGTCGCCCGCCCCGGCGAGACCACCGCCGTCATCGGCTCGACCGGCAGCGGCAAGTCCACCCTTCTGGGGCTGGTGCCGCGGCTGTTCGATGCGACGGGCGGCACGGTCCTGGTCGACGGCGTGGACGTCCGTACCCTCGCCCCCGAGACGCTGGCCACCGCCATCGGCCTCGTACCCCAGAAGCCGTACCTCTTCTCCGGGACCGTCGCCACGAACCTGCGCTACGGCAACCCCGACGCGACCGACGAGGAGCTGTGGCACGCGCTGGAGACCGCGCAGGCCCGGGACTTCGTCGAGCGCATGGAGGACGGCCTGGACGCGCCGATCGCCCAGGGCGGCGGCAACGTCTCCGGCGGGCAGCGGCAGCGCCTGGCCATCGCCCGGGCGCTGGTGCGCAAGCCGGAGATCTACCTCTTCGACGACTCCTTCTCGGCCCTGGACTACGCCACGGACGCCGCCCTGCGGGCCGCGCTGTCCCGGGAGACCGGCCGGGCCACTGTCGTCATCGTCGCCCAGCGCGTCTCCACGATCCGCGGAGCCGACCGCATCGTCGTCCTGGACGAGGGCCGGGTGGTCGGCACCGGCACGCACACCGAGCTGATGGCGGACAACGAGACCTACCGGGAGATCGTCCTGTCCCAGCTCACCGAGCAGGAGGCGGCGTGAGCAGCCAGAAGGCCCCGCAGCAGCGCGGCCCCGCGCCGGCCGCCGGGCCCGCGCGCATGATGGGCGGCCAGCCCACCGAGAAGGTCATGGACTTCAAGGGCTCCAGCCTGCGGCTGCTGCGGCAGATGAAGCCCGAACGGGCGGTCATCTGGGTGGCGCTGGCGCTGGGCCTGCTCAGCGTCGCGCTGTCCGTGGTCGCCCCCAAGGTCCTCGGCCACGCCACCGACCTGATCATGGCGGGCGTCGTCGGCCGGCAGCTGCCCGGCGGCATCAGCCGGGCCGAGGCCGTCGAGCACCTGCGGGCGCAGGGCGAGAACGGGCTGGCCGACATGCTCGGCACGATGCCCGTCGTGCCCGGCCAGGGCATCGACTTCGGCGCCGTCGGCGTGGTCCTGCTGTGGGTCTTCCTGATCTACCTCGGCGCCTCGTTCTTCGGCTTCGTCCAGGCCCGGATCGCCACCCGTGTCGTGCAGCGGACCGTCTTCCGGATGCGTGAGCAGGTCGAGGAGAAGCTGGCGCGGCTGCCGCTGCGCTACTTCGACAAGCAGGCGCGGGGCGAGGTCCTCTCCCGCGCCACCAACGACATCGACAACATCGCGCAGACGCTCCAGCAGACCCTGAGCCAGATCGTCGCCTCGCTGCTGACCATCGTCGGCGTGCTGGCGATGATGTTCTGGATCTCGCCGCTGCTGGCCCTGGTCGCGCTGGTCACGGTGCCGGTCTCGGTCCTCGTCGCCACCAAGGTCGGCAAGCGGGCGCAGCCCCAGTTCGTGGAGCAGTGGAAGACCACCGGCAAGCTCAACGCGCACGTCGAGGAGATGTACACCGGCCACTCCCTGGTCAAGGTCTTCGGCCGCCAGAAGGAGTCCGCCGAGCTCTTCCGCAAGCAGAATGACGCGCTGTACGAGGCGGGCTTCAAGGCCCAGTTCATCTCCGGGACCATCCAGCCCGCGATGATGTTCATCGGCAACCTGAACTACGTCCTGGTGGCGGTGGTCGGCGGCCTGCGCGTCGCCTCCGGCGCGCTGTCCATCGGTGACGTGCAGGCGTTCATCCAGTACTCCCGGCAGTTCAGCCAGCCGCTCACCCAGGTCGCCTCGATGGCCAACATGGTGCAGTCCGGCGTCGCCTCGGCGGAGCGGGTCTTCGAGCTGCTGGACGCCGAGGAGCAGGAGCCGGACGACGCCCGGCCGCAGCGCCCCGAGCACGTCAGCGGCCATGTCGTCTTCGAGGACGTCTCCTTCCGCTACGAGGACGACAAGCCGCTCATCGACGACCTGTCGCTGGCCGTCCACCCGGGCCAGACGGTGGCGATCGTCGGCCCGACCGGCGCGGGCAAGACCACGCTGGTCAACCTGCTGATGCGGTTCTACGAGGTGCGCGGCGGCCGGATCACCCTGGACGGCGTGGACATCCAGGCGATGACCCGGGAGGGACTGCGCTCCCACATCGGCATGGTCCTCCAGGACACCTGGCTCTTCGGCGGCACCATCGCGGAGAACATCGCCTACGGCGCTCCCGAGGGCACCTCGATGGACAAGATCATCGAGGCGGCGAAGGCCACCCACGTGGACCGCTTCGTGCGGACCCTGCCCGACGGTTACGACACCGTCATCGACGACGAGGGCGGCAACGTCTCGGTGGGCGAGAAGCAGCTGATCACCATCGCCCGGGCGTTCCTCGCCGAGCCGGCGATCCTGGTCCTGGACGAGGCCACCAGCTCGGTCGACACCCGTACCGAGGTGCTCATCCAGCACGCCATGGCGCAGCTGCGCACCGGCCGCACCAGCTTCGTGATCGCGCACCGGCTGTCCACCATCCGGGACGCGGACCTGATCCTGGTCATGGAGTCCGGCGCGATCGTGGAGCAGGGCACGCACGACGCGCTGCTGGCGGCGGACGGCGCCTACGCGAAGCTGTACGCGGCGCAGTTCGCCGAGCCGCTGGCGGAGGTGGAGGCGGAGTGAGGACCGGCATCTGAAGCCCGGTGAGCGGCGGCCCGTACCTTCCCGGTACGGGCCGCCGCCATGATCACGCCGCCTGCTCCGCCACCCGTTCGGCCGTCCAGGCCGCGATCCGTTCGAGGAGTTCCCCGGGCGCCGCGTTCTCCGCGTGGCCGAAGCCGCGCTCCAGCCACAGCTCGCTGGTCGCCGGGTCGGCGGCCGCGGCGAGCATCCGGGGGTGGTCCAGCGGGAAGTACGGGTCGCGGTCGCCGTGCACGACGAGCAGCGGGGTGGGGGTGATCCGCGGGACGGCTGCCAAAGGGGACAGCGGTACGGGGTCCCAGTCCTCCGGGTGGACACGGGTGCGCAGCCCCAGCCGCGACACCAGGCGCCCCGTGGGCCGCGTCACCACCCAGTGCAGCCTGCGCATCGAAGCCGTACCGCGGTAGAACCACCGCGCGGGAGCACTCACCGACACCACCGTGTCGGTATGCGCATCCGTGCGCCCCTCGCGCGCCCCTCCGTAGAGCGCGGCGTGCCGCAGGACGACCGAGCCGCCCATGGAGAAGCCCACGGTCGCGACCCGGCGGTAGCCCAGGGCGCGCGCCCAGCCGACCGCCGCGGCCAGGTCCAGCACCTCGCGGTCGCCGACCGTGGAGCGCCCGCCAGACCGCCCGTGGCCCCGGAAGGAGAACGTGATCACGCCCGCACGCTGGGCGAAGACCGTGGCCGCACGGCGCAGCGCGGGCCGCTCCAGCGCCCCGGTGAAGCCGTGCGCCAGGACGACGGCCAGGCCGTCCGCAGGGGTGTCCGAGGGGGCGCGCCGAGGCGTGTGGACGGCGTCGATCCGGACCCCGTCCGCCGTCAACAAGGACGTGCGCCGGCCACTCGTTGTGATCGACGGAACACAAGATCGCGCAAAATCCGCCTCGGGTCCGGAAGTCATGTGGGCTATTCTGCTGGGCAAGAAGGATCCGGGCAGCGTTGCCCCCGGGTCCTTTTGTGCTTTCACCCGCGTTCACGCGCGGATGAGCACACCGGCGCTCCACAGGGCCCTGAACGGGCCCGGGGAGCCACCCGTACGAAGCAGTGCCGCATACGCCCCCATGGCCGGGACCGGGCATGGGAGGGGCCCCGTTCGCAGGGACCGAGGAGGAACCAGACGTAATGGGCGAGCGAAGCGTGCAGGACACCAAGGGCAGGAAACGACCGGCCGGGACCCGGGCGGGTGATCGGCGATGAGTTCGCTGCTGCTCCTGACCAACGCCCTCCAGCCCTCGACGGAGGTGCTCCCCGCGCTCGGCCTGCTGCTGCACAGCGTCCGGGTCGCCCCCGCCGAGGGACCGGCCCTGGTGGACACCCCCGGGGCCGACGTCATACTGATCGACGGGCGGCGCGACCTGCCGCACGTGCGGTCGCTGTGCCAGCTGCTGCGGTCCACCGGGCCCGGCTGTCCGCTGGTGCTGGTGGTGACCGAGGGCGGTCTGGCCGCCGTCACCGCGGACTGGGGCATCGACGACGTGCTGCTCGACACCGCGGGCCCGGCCGAGGTCGAGGCCCGGCTGCGGCTGGCCATGGGACGCCAGCAGATCACCGTCGACGACAGCCCGATGGAGATCCGCAACGGCGACCTGTCGGTGGACGAGGCGACCTACAGCGCCAAGCTCAAGGGCCGGGTCCTGGACCTGACCTTCAAGGAGTTCGAGCTGCTGAAGTACCTGGCGCAGCACCCGGGCCGGGTCTTCACCCGCGCCCAGCTGCTCCAAGAGGTCTGGGGCTACGACTACTTCGGCGGTACGCGCACGGTCGACGTCCACGTACGGCGGCTGCGGGCGAAGCTGGGCCCCGAGCACGAGTCGCTGATCGGCACCGTACGCAACGTCGGCTACCGCTTCGTCACGCCGGAGAAGCCCGAGCGCGCGGCGGAGGACAGGGCGCCGCAGGACCGGCTCGGCGGCCGGGCCCCGGTGAACGGCGACGGTCCCGAGGGCGGCGCGGGCGCGGGCGCGCGCCGTTCCGCACCCTCGCGCGCCGGTGCCGGGAGGGAAGCCGCCGTCGCTCGGCCTGCCAAGAGCTGAGGCCACCCGCGTAGACTGCCGCGCGTGGCCAAGGTGACGCGGGATGATGTGGCAAAACTGGCGGGTACCTCGACCGCCGTGGTGAGTTACGTCATCAACAACGGACCGAGGCCGGTCGCCCCGGCCACGCGCGAGCGGGTGCTCGCCGCGATCAAGGAGCTGGGGTACCGCCCGGACCGGGTCGCCCAGGCGATGGCGTCCCGGCGCACGGACCTCATAGGACTGATCGTGCCGGACACCCGGCAGCCGTTCTTCGCGGAGATGGCGCACGCCGTCGAGCAGGCTGCCGCCGAGCGCGGAAAGATGGTCCTGGTCGGCAACGCCGACTACCTGGACGAGCGCGAAGTGCACTATTTGCGCGCTTTCTTGGGGATGCGGGTGGCCGGGCTGATCCTGATCAGCCAGGGACCCAGCGAGCACGCGGCGGCCGAGATCGACGCCTGGGACGCCCGGGTGGTGCTGCTGCACCGGCGGCCCGACGCCATCGACGACGTGGCCGTGATGACGGACGACGTCGGCGGCGCGCAGCTGGCGACCCGGCATCTGCTGGAGCACGGCCATCCGTACGTCGCCTTCCTCGGCGGCACGGAGGAGACCCCGAAGTCCGGCGACCCGGTGACCGATCACCTGGAGGGCTGGCGCCGGGCGATGGAGGAGTCCGGAAAGTCGCTCGAAGGGCGTTATTTCCAGGCGCCGTACAACCGCTATGACGCATACAAGGTCGCCCTGGACCTGCTCGCCGGCCCGCACCGCCCGCCGGCCATCATGTGCGCCACCGACGACCAGGCGATCGGCGTCCTGCGGGCCGCCCGCGAGCTGCGCATCGACGTACCGGGCGAACTGGCGGTGGCCGGCTTCGACGACGTCAAGGAAGCCGCGCTGACCGACCCGCCGCTGACCACGGTCGCCTCCGACCGGGAGGCGATGGCGCGGGCGGCGGTCGACCTGGTGCTGGACGACGGCCTGCGGGTGGTCGGGTCGCGGCGCGAGCGGCTGCGGCTGTTCCCGGCCAGGCTGGTGGTCCGGGGGTCGTGCGGCTGCGGCCCGGCCGCCGCCGGCGCGGTGCCGGCCACCGGGCGCGCGTTCCGCAGCTGATCTTCCTTACACCGGGCATACCTACTTCTGTCGGGCCTCTCAGGGCGTTCTCAGACGGTTCTCATGGTCAGCTCGCACAGTCGGGTACATGACCGAAACCTACCGCCGCAGCGGCGACGAGACTCCTCAGTACCAGGGTTACGCCCACGGGCCGCAGGCGCAGGGCGGGACGAGCGGGACGGATTACCCGGCCCCGCCGCCCCACCCGCCGTACGCCGCACCGCAGCCGGCGGCGGGCGCCCCCGCGGGCCCCGGCACCCCCGGCGGCGACGCCGGTTTCGGCGGCTCAGGCGGCTCGGGCGGCCCGGGAGGTCCGGAAGGCCCCGACGGTACCGGCACCGGCGCCCCCGCGCCGCGCCGCCGGGCCCGCCGCCCCGTCGCGCTGATCGCGGCCGTGGCGCTCGCCTCCGGTCTGATCGGCGGCGGCAGCGCCGCCCTCATCGGCAGCGCCACGGACCGGCCGCAGGCCAGTACCACCACCCCGGCCGTCAACGCGGGCTCCGCCAAGAGCAGCGGCAGCGTCTCCGCGGTGGCCAAGGCCGTCACCCCCGCGATAGTCGAGATCAAGGCGCGGACGGCGAGCGGCGAGTCCACCGGCTCCGGCGTGGTCATCACCCCGGACGGCGAGATCATCACCAACAACCACGTGGTGGCGGGCGCCTCCTCGGTCGAGGTCACCTTCAGCGACGGCAGCAAGAAGCAGGCCGACGTGGTGGGCACCGACCCGGACAAGGACCTGGCCCTGCTCAAGGTCAAGGGCGCCAAGAACCTCACCACCGCCTCGCTCGGCAACTCCGACAGCCTGGCGGTCGGCGACGAGGTCGTGGCCATCGGCTCCCCCGAAGGGCTCACCGGCTCGGTCACCAGCGGCATCGTCTCCGCCCTCAAGCGCGATGTGACGGTCCCCAAGGACGACGGCCAGGAGCGGCAGCCGCAGCGGGGCGGTCCGGGCTGGCCGTTCGAGTTCGGCGGCGAGCAGTACAACGGCGACACCGGGCAGTCCAAGACCACGTACAAGGCCATCCAGACCGACGCGGCGCTCAACCCCGGCAACTCCGGCGGCGCGCTGATCGACATGAAGGGCCAGGTCATCGGCATCAACTCGGCCATGTACTCGCCCAGTTCCGCACAGGGCAGCAGCTCGGCGGGGAGCGTCGGCCTCGGCTTCGCCATCCCGATCAACACCGTCAAGGCGGACCTCGCCAACCTGCGGGCGGGGGGCAGCAACAAGAGCTGAGGCGGCGGAACGTCCCCCCTCCCCCTCCCCGCCCCGAACCTCACGCACGAGAGGACCCTCATGGCCAGCAAGATCACCGTCCCGGTCCACCGCGCCCGCCGTGCCGTCGCCGCCGTCATCGCCTGGAGCGCGGGCGAGAAGCGGCACAGCGCGGGCGTACTGACCGTCGACCACGGCGCGGACGCCCGTACCGGCCCCGCCGACCTGGACCTGGCCCTCGACCTGGCCGAGGCCGACGCCCGGGTGCGGCCGGCCCGCACCGGGCGCCCCACGGAGGTCGCGACGGCCGCGCGGCCGCGTCCCCAGCGGGGCGCCGCGGCGGGTACGGCCCGGCCGCCCC
>NZ_JAFIQY010000005.1 GCF_022271435.1 Streptomyces monomycini
ACGGACGTCGCCGACCGCTCCGCCGTGGCACCGGGTACCGCCCGGCCCGCGCCGCCGCCCCCGGCCCCGTCCGGCGCCGCTGCCGTCCGCTCGGCCGTCGGCGCCGTGTCGCCGCCGGTCAGCGCGATGCCCGTGGCGACCGCCACGCCCGCGACCACCGCGACACCGACACCCGCCACGGCCGCGGCCACCGGCCCGGCCTGCCCGAGCTGGCCGCGCAGCAGATGCCGCACGGATTTCCGTACGGCGGTGAGCGCGTGCGGTACGGACGTGGCCGTACCGCTCCCGGCCGCGTGAGCGCCTCCGGCCGCGGCGGCCCCGGCCCCGGCGAGCGGGAGCAGGAACTTCGCCGAACCGCCCGCCAGGAGTGCCAGCAGCGCGGGACCGGTGAGCGCGGGCAGCCGGTCGTTGGCCCGGGTGAGCAGCGCCATGCGGGCCCGGCAGCCGGGGCAGTCCGCGAGGTGGCCCGTGACCCCGTCGGCCTGCTTCGCGGTGGCCTCGCCCCGTACGTACGCGGGCAGCCGCTGCCAGTGCACCTCGCACGCCGGGTCGTCCGGTGTGCCCGGCACCGAGCCGAGGAACGCCTGCCGCATGCCCTCCCTGGCCCGGTGCAGCAGCACGGCCGTGGCGCCCTTGCCCGCCCCGATCGCCTTGCCGACCGCCTCCAGCGGCTGGTCCTCGGCCTCCGCCAGCCACAGCGCCGTCACCCAGCGCTGCGGGAGCCGTTCCATGACGCGGGCGAGCAGATCGACGTAGGCGACGCGCTGCGCCGGGTCGGCGTGCTCGGCCGCCGGGCCGGTGCCGGGCCAGGCCTGGCCGTCCTCGGGGTCCTGCGGTATCTCGCGGGCGGCGGCCGCGCCGACGGCCGAGGCGAGGTGGCGGATGGTGGTGCGGAGGTAGGCCGGGACGTTGTCGATGCGGTGACCGGACCGGATACGGCGCCAGACCCGGAAGTGGGCCTCGGCGACGAGGTCCTCGGCGAGCCAGGCGCTGGTGGTCAGTGAGCGTGCGTAGGCGACCAGGCGCGGGTGCTCGCGCTCGTAGAGCCGGGTGTAGTCGTCCGCCGCCGACGCCGGGGACCCTGCGGATGCTTCGGACATGAACGGGCAACCCCTGACGTGTCGCCGCCGGCCCCCGGAACCGCGTCGCGGCCCCGGCCGGGCGCCCTGGTCCGGTCACAGGCTCTCACTTGCGGGCAGACCCGTTCCGGTTCGGACGGCCTTGCTTGGATTTCGCAAGCGTAGGGAGCAC
The DNA here is from genome assembly GCF_022271435.1 of Streptomyces monomycini. Classification (GTDB taxonomy): domain Bacteria; phylum Actinomycetota; class Actinomycetes; order Streptomycetales; family Streptomycetaceae; genus Streptomyces; species Streptomyces monomycini. Next base: position 1,252 of record NZ_JAFIQY010000005.1, read on the forward strand.
ATATCGCCGCAATCAAAGTTCGTGACGCACCTCACGCGGCCATTCGGTGCACTGGCGTAATACGCGGCGCGTCTTACGGGTCGTAGAGGCAGAGACCCGTCCGCACAAGCACCCAGGGAGCCGGCGATGCCCCACGTCATCGACCAAGCCGTACACGCCCGACTGATCGCGACCGTGCCCCGCTCGCGGAAGGTCCCCGCCCGGCTGCGCTACGACAGCGCGGACCCGCTGGCGGTGCACGTCGTCTTCCCGCCCGCGGCGTCGCTGGACGGGGCGGAGGTGGTGTGGACGTTCGCCCGCGACCTGCTGGCGGAGGGCCTGCGGGAGCCGTCCGGCCAGGGGGACGTGCACATCTGGCCGTGCGGCCCGGACAACACGATGCTGGAGTTCCACACCGCCGACGGCCTGGCCATGGTGCAGTTCCCGGCCCGCGACCTGCGCCGCTTCCTGATGCGGTCGTACGGCGTGGTGCCGCTGGGCGGCGAGGCCCGCCACCTCGACGTCGAGGGCGACCTCGCGGCCCTGCTGCGCCAGGCGTAGGCCGCCGGGTGCGGCCGTTCTGCCTCAGTCGCATCCGGACAGGTGGCCGGTTCATCGTGACCGGGAACCGTTCGCCGGGGGAGACCGCGTCCCGCGGGTCTCCCCTCCGGCGACCGCTTGACTTCAAGTGCGCTTCAACAGGAAGAGTGATCAGCGAAACGATCCAGCACTCGTCCTGAGGAGCCTCATCATGCGCACCATCACGCTCGGCAGCACCGGACCCGAAGTCGGCGTCATCGGCCTGGGCTGCATGGGGATGACGCATGCCTACGACCCGGCGGGCCGGGACGAGGCGACGTCCGTCGACGTGCTCCGGCAGGCGGTCGACCTCGGCGTCACGCTCATCGACACCGCCGATGTCTACGGCCCGTACACCAACGAGGAACTGGTGGGCCAGGCGCTGGCGGGCGGGTACCGGGAGCGGGCGGTACTGGCCACGAAGGTCGGTCTGGAGTCCTCCCCGGGCCGGCCGGGTGACCACACCGCGCTGGTCCGCAACGGCCGCCCCGAGCACATCCGCCGTTCCATCGACGAGAGCCTGCGCCGCCTGCGCACCGACTACGTGGACCTGTACCAGCTGCACCGGGTGGACCCCGAGGTGCCGGTCGAGGAGAGCTGGGGCGCGCTGGCCGAGGCCGTCCAGGCGGGCAAGGCCCGGCACATCGGCCTGTCGGAGCCGACCGTCGAGGAGATCCGGCGCGCGCAGACCGTGCACCCGGTCGCCTCCGTACAGTCCGAACTGTCGCTGTGGACCCGTGAGGCGCTGGACGAGGTCGTGCCGTACTGCGAAGCGCAGGGCATCGCCTTCCTGCCGTTCTCGCCGCTCGGCCGCGGCTTCCTGACCGGCAGCATCACCTCCTTCGACGAGCTGCCGCAGGACGACTTCCGCCGCCGGCTGCCGCGCTTCCAGCAGGACGCGCTCAAGACCAACCTGGAGCTGGTGGGCAAGGTCCGCGCCATCGCCGGGGAGCACGGCGCCTCCCCCGCGCAGGTCGCCCTCGCGTGGGTGCTCGCCCAGGGGCGGTACGTCGTCCCGATCCCCGGCACCAAGACCCCGAAGTACCTGGTGGACAACGCCGGCGCGGCGGACGTCACCCTGTCGCCCGCCGCGCTGGCCGCACTCGACGCGCTGCCGGCGGCCGAAGGCACCCGTTTCTGAGAACGCCCCTCGTCCGCACCCCCGCGTCAGCCCGGCCGCGTCCACACCCCCGGCATCAGCCCGCACCCACCCCGTCGAACAGCTGCGCCAGGCGCATGTCCAGGAGCTGGACGGCCTTCTCGGGGGTGTGGACGTCCAGCAGGATGTACGTCGAGAGTCCGTCGACCAGGCTGATCAGCACCATCGCCTCGTCGTCGGCGTCCCGGTCCCGGCGCACCTCGCCGCGTTCCATCGCCCGCCGCAGCTGGTCGGCGAAGAGGTCCCGCAGTTTGGGGATGCCGTCGCGGACGTCGGCGCGCAGGGCGGCGTCGTGGACGGCCCGGTGGAAGTGGGCCACGCCCACCAGGAACCCGATGCGGCTCTGCTCGTCCAGGGGCAGCATCCCCGTCAGGCAGGCACGCAGGATGTCGCGGGGGGTGGGCTCGCCGTCCAGCGCTTCGATGCGGGCGCGGATGCGGTCCTGGGCGAGGGTCTCGATGTAGCGGAGCGCGAAGACGAGCATTTCGTCCTTGGTACGGAAGTAGTGCTGGAGCCGTCCGAGGGAGATGCCCGCCTCGGCAGCGACGTCCCGCAGGCTCGCCCCCTCCAGGCCCCGGGTGCTCGCGATCCGCCACAGCGCCTGGGAGATCTCCCGGCGCCGCGCTTCGTGGTCCACCTTCTTCGGCACGTGTTCCGTGGCCTCGCCTTCTTTTTTACAAGTCGCTCGTACCGTTATAACGTACCGCTACTCAATACAAGCGACTTGCAAAGAACGGGGCTCCCCATGTCCGCACCCGCCAACCCCCTGCTGCGGCCACCCCGCAACCGGGTCGATCCCCGCGCCCGCCGCTGGTGGACCGTCCAGGCGCTGCTGACGGTCAGCGGACCGACACTGCTCACCGCGCTCGCCCTGGCGGTCTGCTCGGTGCTGTTCTTCCCCGGCGCCCTGCCCTGGCTCGCCCCGCTCCTGCTGGTCGCGCTGGTCCTGCCGGCGCTCGGCTATCTGCTGGTCATGCCGCGGTGGCGGTACTCCGTGCACGCCTGGGAGCTGGGCAGCCGCGCGGTGTACGCCGCGGGCGGCTGGTTCTGGCAGAAACGGCGGATCGCGCCGCTGTCGCGGGTACAGACCGTGGACACCGTGCGCGGTCCCCTGCAACAGCGGTTCGGGCTCGCGACGGTCACCGTCACCACCGCCTCCACCGCGGGCGACGTGAAGATAGCCGGGCTGTCCGACGCGGACGCCGAGGAGCTGTCACGGCGCATCGGCGAGGCCGCGCAGGCCGTGCCGGGTGATGCCGCATGACCACCGCCACCTCTCCCGTCACCGGCGCGCCGCCCCGCTGGCACCGGCTGGACCGGCGCACCCTCCTGGTGCACTGCGGCTGGCTGGCCGCCCCGCTCGGCTCGCTCGCGCTGACCGCGCTGGCCACCGGCGGCCGGATCGGGACCGGCGCCTGGATCACCCTGGCGTCCATCGCGGCCGCCTTCGCGGTCCTGACCGCGATCGGGTCGGTCCGCTGGGCCCGTACGGACTACCGCGTCACCCACGACTCCTTCGAGGTGCGCAGCGGGGTGCTGACCCGGCGGCTGCGGTCCGTGCCGCTGCACCGCATCCGTACGGTCGACCTGACGGCCTCGCCGCTGCACCGGCTGCTCGGCGTCACCGTCCTGCGGGCCGGCACCGCGGGCCCGGCGGACGGCAGCGGCGACCTCTCGCTGGAGGCGCTGACGACGGCCGACGCGGAGCGGCTGCGGACCGCACTGCTCGCCCGCGCCGGCGTCCGGGCGACGGACGAGGACCCGGTCGTCTCCCGTATCGACTGGCGCTGGCTGCGCTACGCGCCGCTCACCTTCTGGGTCGTCGGCGGTGTCTTCGCGGCGGCCGGCGGTGTCTACCGCGTCCTGGACGGCGCCGGCATCAAGCCGTGGAAGCTGGGCATCGTCCGTAGCGCGTTCGACGAGTTCGGCGCCCGGGCGCTCTGGGTGACGGTTCCGCTCGCACTGCTGGCCGTCATCGTCCTCGGCACGGTCGGCGCGCTCGCGCTCTACGTCGAGGGCTGGTGGAAGTTCCGCCTCGAATGGACCGACGCGCGCACACTGCGGGTGCACCGCGGCCTGCTGACCACGCGGTCGGTGACCATCGAGCGGGCCCGGCTGCGGGGTGTGGTCCTGCGCGAGCCGCTGCTGCTGCGGGCAGGGGGTGGCGCCACCGTCCGCGCGGTCGCGGGCGGCCTGGGCAACAAGGAGGAGAACCGCAAGCGCAGCGTGATCCTGCCGCCCGCGCCGCGCGCCGAGGCGATGCGCACGGCCTCGGGGACGCTGCGTGCCGGGTTCTCCGATGCCGGTCTCCGTGAGCATCCGCGCGCGGCCCTGCGCCGCCGCCGGATGCGCGGGCTGCTCTTCGTGACGGTCCCGGGCACCCTTGTCCTCGCGGTGCTGGGCGCTCTCCTGACGCCCGTACTGCTGCACTGCGCCTGGGTGTTCGCGCTGGTGTCGGTGCCGGTGGTGCTGTGGCTGGCCCGGGACGCGTACCGCAATCTGGGGCACGGGCTCGACGGGCGGTATCTGGTCGCGCGTTCCGGCACGTTCAGCCGGGACACCGTCGTGCTCCAGCGCGAGGCGGTCGCGGCCTGGACGTTCTCCAGCACGCCGTTCAGCCGGCGGGCCGGGCTGGTCACCCTCACCGCCGCGGTCGCCGCGGGCGAGGACGGATATCACGTACGGGACATCCCGGCGGACGACGCTCCGGCCCTGGCGGCGGCCGCGGCGCCCGGAATCCTGGAGGAGTTCCTGGCGCACGGCCCCGCGAAGCCCCGGCCGGACCTGCGCCGGAGCTGATCGCAAACCGTTGTCAACCCACGCGTTGCCCACCAATCATGACGACCTGGACATGACATAAATCACACCCCTGTCACGTGCACGGCCCGGGCGGGCACACCGTCCTACACGGTGAAAGCCATGTCCCGACCCGACAGCCGTAAGGGAGCAGCCGCGGTGCAGAGTGTCATCGACCAAGCCGTCCAGGTACGTCTCATCGCGACCGCGCCCGGCTCCCGGACCGTGCCGGCCGTGCTGCACTACCACCCGGCCGACCCGCTCGCGGTGCGGATCACCTTCCCGCCGGAGATCTCCCTGGACGGCGCCGCGGTCGACTGGGCCTTCGCCCGCGAACTCCTCGCCGAGGGCCTGCGGTCCCCGGCGGGCAGCGGCGACGTACGGGTGCGCCCGGTGGGCCGGGGCCGCACGGTGCTGGAGTTCCACGTCGAGGACGGCGTCGCGATGGTGCAGGTCGACACCGCCGAGCTGAGCCGCTTCCTGGACCGCACGTACCAGGCCGTGCCCGCGGGCCGGGAACTCCTCGACGTGGACCGCGGCCTCGCGGAGCTGCTCGGCGACGTGTGAGGAGCGGCGCCCGGACCCCGGCCCGCCCGGCGAGCGAGGCGCGGAGCCCGGCCTCCCGGCCCGCCTGACGGGTGATGAGCGGCGCCCGGCCCGAGCCCTGCCCGGCCCCCGGCGCCGCCACCCGCCACGCGTCAGCGCTTCGGGAACCCGAACCCGTACCCCTGCTGCTTCATCCACGGCAGCAGCCGGTCCAGCGCCGCGACCGTCTGGCTGCGGTCGCCGCCGCCGTCGTGGAAGAGGACGGTCGGCCCGTTGCGCAGTTCCCGGCGCACCGTGCGCACGATCGCGTCGGTGCCGGGCCGTTCGAAGTCCTTGCTGTCCACGTTCCAGCCGAGCGGGCGCATCCCGTGCTCGGCGGCCAGCGTCCTGCTGTACGGGGTGAACGCGCCGCCCGGCGCCCGGTAGTAGTCGACCCGCGGGCCGTCGGCCGCCTTCTCGATCATCTGCTGGGCGTCGACTATCTGCTGCGACTGGTACGTCTCGGGCCGGTGGTCCATGCCGGTGTTGTGGCTGATGGTGTGGTCGCAGAGCTTGTGCCCGGCCGCCGCCACCTGCTTGACCAGGTCCGGGTGGGCCGCGGCCTGCGGGCCGATCATGCAGAAGGTGGCCTTGACGTCGTACTTCTTGAGTGTGGCCAGCACCTTGGGGGTCCAGACCGGGTCCGGGCCGTCGTCGATGGTGATGTTGAGGCTCTTGCCGGGCCGGTCGGAGGCGTGCACGATGCTCGGGTCGACCGGGGCGGGCTTGGCCTGTTCGGTGGGGCCCGCGTGCGCCTCGGAGGTGGCGCCGGACTGCCCGAAGGTCAGGTAGCCGGCCACCCCGAGCGACGCCACCGCCACCGCGGCTCCCCCGATGATGCCGCTCCGCCTGCCGTGCCGTGCCATGCGAATCCCGTCCCTCACTGCCGTGCGCGGGCCACCGCGGACCCGGGTACGGACGCCTCCGTCGGCGCCGTACGCTTCCCCCTGCGGTGCGCTCGCGCGTTCACTGCCTTGCAGTACGACAGATGCGAAGAATTGCGGTCAGGATCCACCTGTTACCGATCCATCATGAAACTTATTGATACTGGTGCCATGCCCCGAGTACTTCTGATCGAGGACGACGCCGCCGTGCGCGACGGAGTCACCCTCGCGCTCCGCCGGCGCGGCCACGAAGTGGCGGCCGCGGCCAGCGGTGAGGACGGCCTGGACCTCCTGCCCGCCTTCCGCCCCGACATCGTGCTGCTGGACCTGATGCTCCCGGGCAAGGACGGCTTCGAGGTCTGCCGGCGCATCCGCGCCGACCGCCAGCTGCCGATCATCATGCTCACCGCCCGCGGCGACGACCTCGACGTGGTCCTCGGCCTGGAGGCGGGCGCCGACGACTACATCGTCAAGCCCGCACGCGGTGAAGTGCTGGAAGCGCGGATCCGCGCGGTGCTGCGGCGCACCGCGCTGCCCGCCGACGGGGACGCCGCCGGCCCCGCCGAGCCGGGCCCGGCGCCCGTGGAGACCTACGGCGAGCTGGCCGTGGACCGGGCCGGACTCGTCGTCTCCAAGGGCGGCACCGACCTCCCGCTGGCCCCTTCGGAGATGAAACTGCTGCTGTTCCTGTCCGCGACCCCCGGCCAGGTCTTCAGCCGTCAGCAGCTGCTGGAACACGTCTGGGAGCACAGCTATCACGGTGACGCGCGCCTGGTGGACGCGTGCGTGATGCGGCTGCGCACGAAGATCGAGGACACCCCGCGCTCCCCCCGGTACGTCCAGACCGTACGCGGCTTCGGCTACCGTTTCGGCCCCCTGTGAAGCGCCCCTGGTCCGCCGGCCGGATGCGGCGGACCACGCTGGCCCGCTCGCTGCCGCGCGGGCTGCGGGCCCGGCTCGTCGTCGCGTTCCTGCTGGTCGCCGCGGTCAGCGCGCTCACCACCGCGGCGCTGACCTACCGTGAGGCCCGTAACGCCATCCTCCAGCGCTCTCAGGACACCGCGATCCAGGATCTGCGGGGCCAGGTCAACTCGCTGGCCCCCGACCTCGCCGTGCCGCCGACCCGGGCGGACGTCGACGAGTTCACCCGGCAGCTCGACCGCTCCGGCAAGGCCAGGGACTGGGACGTCTACGTCCGGTACGAGGGCGTCGCGGAGAACGACCCGAGCCGGGTGCGCCGCCGTGTCATCGTCCCCGAGGAGCTGCGGGACTCCGTCGAGAAGCGGCATGTGACGGCGTTCCAGCGGGTGGACCGGGACGGCGACCCGTGGCTGCTGATCGGTATGCCGGTGATGCAGTCGCAGACCGAGACCCGTACGGCGTCCCCGCTGTCGGTCTACGCCCAGCTGCCGCTGCGCGCCGAGGAGGCCAACGTCGAGGCGCTGGTGAGTGCCGCGCAGCGGGGCGCCCTGCCGGTGCTCGGGCTGGCCGTGGTCCCGGCGCTGCTCGCGGCCCGCGGCGTGCTGCGGCCGGTGCGCGGGCTGCGGCAGGCCGCCGGGCGGATCGCCGAGGGCAAGCTGGAGACCCGGCTGGAGGTCAAGGGCGCCGACGAGCTGGCCGACCTGTCCCGGACGTTCAACGACATGGCCGCCAAGCTGGAGGAGAGCGTCGCGGACCTGCGCCGGATGGAGGCCAACGCGCGGCGGTTCGCGGCCGACGTCTCGCACGAGCTGCGCACGCCGCTGGCCGCGATGACCGCCGTCACCGACGTGCTCGACGAGGACGCCGACGCCCTCGACCCCGACACCGCCTCCGCGGTCCGGCTGATCAGCCAGGAGACCGGCAAGCTGGCCCGGATGGTCGAGGACCTCATGGAGGTCTCGCGCTTCGACGCCGGGGCCGCCGCGCTGCATCTGGACGAGGTGGACGTCGCCGAGACGATCCGCAAGACGCTCCAGGCCAGGGCCTGGCAGGACCGGGTGGGCACCGAACTGCCGGACGGCGTACGGGCCCGGCTGGACCCGCGGCGGCTGGACGTCGTGGTGGCCAACCTGGTCGGCAACGCGCTGCACCACGGCGGGGAGCCGGTACGGGTGCTGCTGAGGGCGCCGGACCCGGACGATGGGCGGCTGGTGATCCAGATCGTGGACAGCGGCCCCGGCATCGACCCCGAAGTGCTGCCGCACGTCTTCGACCGCTTCTACAAGGCGGACTCGGCACGCGCCCGTTCCGAGGGCAGCGGGCTGGGCCTGGCGATCGCCATGGAGAACGTGCGGCTGCACGGCGGGACCATGAAGGCCGCCAACTGCCCCGAGGGCGGCGCGGTGTTCACCGTGGAACTGCCGCTGCCCGGGCAAGAGACGGGCACCGTCGCCGGTGCCCCGGAGACGGCCGGGGCACCCGGCCGAACGCCGGGGGACCGTACGGGGAACGGCTCCGCCGGTACGGACGGCGGTCAGGACACGGCGGGCGGCGGTGACCTCCCGGCGAAGAGCCCGGCGGCCGCACCGGCCGGGAAGGCGGACCAGACGTGAGCGTGCCGAACTCCGCGCGGACCCGGCTGACCCGGCGGATCGCGCTGGGCGGACTGCTGCTGGGCGCGCTGGGCGCCCTGTCGGCAGGCGCCCTCACCGGCTGCGGCATCGCGCCGACCGGTGTGATCGACGCGGGCGAGCCCGCCCACGGCCTCAAGGCGCCGGGCAAGCCCGCGCCCGACGTCCAGTTGTACTTCCTCGGCCCGACCGGCCTGCGCCCCGCGAGCCGCCCGGCGACCGCGCCGGTCGGCCCCGAGGAGGCGATCAACCTGTTGCTGAAGGGGCCCAACGACGCCGAACGGCAGCGCGGCCTCACCAACGTGCTGCCCGTGCTCCCGGGCCCGGTCACCGCGGAGACGGAGAACGGCAGGATCACCGTCCATGTGCCCATGAACGCCAAGCGGCTCGACACCCCGTCCATGAGCCAGCTGGTGTGCACCGCCGCCAACGCCTCCGTGCCCGGCAGCCGCAGCCCGTCGGACGTCCTGGTGACCCTCCAGGGCGGCGGCGCGCAGGTCGGCCCGATGGTGTGCGGCGGCACCAACGCCTTCCCGTTCATCCAGCCCAGCCCCTCCAGCGCGCAGCCGGACTGACGGCCCGCCCGTCGCGCCGCCGTCCTGACACCCACACCCGCCTGCCCTACGATCGCTACCGGCAAGTACGGGTACGGGACGGGACGTCGAGGCATCGGGAGGGCGGTCTCGGATGGCCGGTGCGGTGCGGTACGACCAGGTGTACGACTACGTCGTCGTCGGCGCCGGGTCGGCGGGGTGCGTCCTCGCGGCCCGGCTGTCCGAGGACCCGACGGTACGGGTGGCGCTGGTGGAGGCCGGCGGACCGGACCGCAGACAGGAGGTCCGTATCCCGGCGGCGTTCCCCAAGCTCTTCCGCACGCCGTACGACTGGAACTTCACCACGACTCCGCAGCCGGGCCTGCACGGGCGGGAGCTGTACTGGCCGCGCGGCCGGACCCTGGGCGGCTCCTCGTCGCTCAACGCGATGATGTGGGTGCGCGGCCACCGCGCCGATTACGACGGCTGGGCCGAGACCGCGGGCGAGGAGTGGTCCTGGGAGCAGGTGGCCCGCTACTTCCGGCGCGCCGAGCGCTGGGCCGGGCCGCCCGGCGGCACGGCGCACGGCACCGCGGGCCCGCTGTGGATCTCCCCCGCGCGCAGCTTCCACCCCCTGACCGGCGCTTTCCTCGACGCCTGCGAGGAGGCGGGCCTGCCGCGGCTCGCCGAACCCGACGGCCCGGGCCACAGCGGCTGCGCGCCCACCCCGCTCAACCAGCGGCGCGGGCGCCGGTGGAGTGCGGCGGACGGCTACCTGCGCCCGGCGCTGCGCCGCGCCAACCTGCGGGTCGTCACGGGGCAGCAGGTCTGCCGGGTGCTGTTCGAGGACGGCCGGGCGTACGGGGCCGAGCTGCCCGGCGGCGTGCTGCGGGCCCGCCGCGAGGTCGTCCTGTGCGCCGGCGCGGTCGGCTCACCGCATCTGCTGCTGCGCTCCGGCATCGGAGACACCGGCGAGCTGGCGGACGCCGGGATCGAGCCGGTGGCCGAGGTCCCCGCCGTGGGCCGGCACCTCCAGGACCACCTGTCCGTACCGGTCCTGATGCGCACCGCGCTGCCCCGCACCCTCACCGGCGCCGACACCCCGGCCAACATCGCGCGCTACCTGCTGTCCCGGCGCGGCCCGCTGACCTCCAACATCGGCGAGGCCGTCGCGTTCCTGCACAGCACCGGAGAGCGCACCGCGCCGGACCTGGAGCTGATCTTCGCGCCGGTCCCGTTCGTCCGGCACGGTCTGGAGGCGCCGACCGAGCACGGCGTCACCATCGGGGTCGTCCTGCTGCGACCGGAGAGCCGCGGCCGGATCACGCTGGGCGGACCGGGCCCGGACGCGCCGCCGGTCATCGATCCCGGCTGTCTGACGGCCGAGGCGGACCTGCGGCGGCTGCTGGCCGGGATCCGCTTCGCCGAGCGGCTGTACGGGACGCGGGCGCTGGCCCCGCACGTCACCGGGCCGCTGGAGCCGTGGCCCGGGGAGCAGGACGACAAGGCCGCCGGGGAGACGGTGCGCGCCCTCGCGGAAACGCTCTACCACCCGGTGGGCACCTGCCGGATGGGCACCGGCGACGACACCGTGACCGCCCCCCGGCTGCGGGTGCGCGGGGTGACGGGCCTGCGCGTCGCGGACGCCTCGGTGATGCCGTCCGTCACCCGGGGCCACACCCACGCCCCCACGGTGATGATCGCCGAACGGGCCGCGGACCTGCTGCGCGCCGCTCGGCCGGTGCCGGGGCCCGGCTCCTGAGCGCGTACATGCGCGATCCGGCGGAAGGCCGGACACTGGATCCCCCGGGGTGATCTCCGGAACCGCACGGAAAGTGACAACCATGGACACTGTGTGACACGTCTCCCCCGCGACGCGGCAGGACGGACGATGGGAGGGTCCGATGGCGGAATCCATGCTGCGGGACCGGACCGGGCGGGCGTTCGGCCGCCTGGTGGACCGGTACCTGGACATGCCCGAGCCGGTCGCACCCGACATCGAGTGCGTACGTGACCTGCGCGTCCCCATGCGGGACGGCACCGTGCTGCTCGCCGACCGCTACCGGCCGCGCGGCGCCGGGCCGCTGCCGGTGGTGCTGCTGCGTACGCCGTACGGCAAGCACAAGCCCGACATCAAGCTGTTCGCGGGCGTGCTGGTACGGCGGGGCTTCCAGGTGGTGGCGCAGAACGTACGCGGTGTCTTCGGCTCGGGCGGCGAGTTCCGGGCCTTCGTGCACGAGAAGGACGACGGGCTGGCGACCGCGGCGTGGCTGCGCGCGCGGGCCTGGTGCGACGGCCGGCTGGCCACCGCCGGTGCCAGCTACCTCGGGCACGCGGAGTGGGCGGTCGGTCCGTACCTCGACCCGCCGCTGGAAGCGATGTGCCTGGGCATCACCACGTCCGACTTCCCCGCCGCCTTCTACCCGGGCGGTGTGCTGGCGCTGCACAACATGCTGGTGTGGTCCTCCGCGACGGGCACCCAGGAGGAGGCACCGCTCGGCGGGCTGCTGCCCAACCCGTTGCAGACCCGCAGGGTGCAGCGCGCGATGCGGACGCTGCCCGTCGGTGAGTCCGACCTCGCGGCGATCGGGCGGCCCGAGCGTTTCCTGCGCGAGGTCAGTGCGCACGCGGAGCCGGAGGACGGTTTCTGGGCGCCGATCGACCACAGTGCGGCGGCGCTGCGGATGACCACGCCGACCAGCATGGTGACCGGCTGGTGGGACCTGTTCCTGCCGTACCAGCTACGGGACTTCACCGAGCTGACCGCCGCCGGGCACCGCTCGCGGATCACGATCGGGCCGTGGGCCCACGACCGCGGCGCGCTGAAGGCGACGCTCACCGACCATGTGTCGTGGCTGAGCGCCCAGCTGGCCGGGGACACCACGCAGCTGCACCAGTCGCCGGTCCGGCTCTACCTCCAGCGGGCGGGCCGCTGGCTGGACTTCGACCGGTGGCCGCCGCCGCAGTCCGTACCGACACCGCTGCGCCTCCAGCCGTCCGGCGGGCTCGACTGGCCGGAGCCGCCCGGCAGTACGCCGGACCGGTTCACGTATCACGGCGCCGATCCGACCCCGTCGACCGGCGGCCCGCTGCTGCTGCCCGGCGAGATACGGCAGCAGGACAACACGGCCGTCGAACGGCGGCCCGACGTGCTGGTCTTCACCGGCTCTCCGCTGCCCCGCGACCTCGACCTGATCGGCCCGGTGTCGGCCGTGGTGCACGTCCGCACGGACTCCGGGTACGGCGATGTCTTCGTACGGCTGTGCGACGTGGACCGGGCGGGCGTCTCGCGCAACGTCACCGACGGCATCCTGCGGCTGCGCCCGGGCTCACCGGCGGCGGACGCCGACGGGGTGGTGGCGGCCCGGGTGGAGATGCACCCGACCGGCTACCGGTTCCTGCGCGGGCACTGCCTGCGGGTGCAGGTGGCGGGCGGCGCGTTCCCGCGGTTCGCGCGCCACCACGGCACGGGTGCGCCGGCCGCGTCGGCCGTCGCCTGCCGGCCGATCCGGTTCGAGGTCTTCCACGAGCCGGGCCGCCCGTCCGCCGTGGTGCTGCCGCTGATGACCGCGCCGGCCACCCGCGGCGGGAGTGAACCGGCCTGACCGCGGTACTCGTCGTCCCGGCCCGCGCGCCGCGCGGCCGGCACCGCGGACGGTGCCCTGCCGAGGAGGGCCCACGGGGCCGAGGAGATGCCATGGGACTGGTCAAAGCCGCCGTCATCGTGCTCGACTGCGCCGACCCGGAGAAGCTGGCGGACTTCTACGCCGACTTCCTGGAGGGCGAGGTCCGCAGGGAACACCTGCCGGACCGGGTGGAGGTCGTCGCCAACGGCACCGTGATCTCCTTCCGCCGCGACCTGAACATGACGCCGCCGACCTGGCCGCGTCCCGACAGCTCGCTCCAGGCCCACCTGGACCTGCTGGTCGACGAGGGGGACATGGACGAGGCCGAGCGCATGGCGGTCAGCCTCGGCGCGCGTCCGCTGGACACCAAGGACGACACCGGCCCCCGCGAGGTGCGGGTCTACTCCGATCCGGCCGGGCACCCGTTCTCGCTGCGCTGCTCGCTCCGGTCGGGTCCGAAGACCGACTGACCGGCGGGCCCGCCGTCCCGCCCTGCTGGCGGGGTGTCATCCGTGGTCCAGCCGCAGCCTCAGGAAGCGCGGCCGGTACAGCTCGACGTCACGGTTGACCTGGGCCACGGAGGGGGCGCCCGGCGGGCCCAGCCAGTTGACGTCGTAGCTGACCAGCAGCGCGCCGTCGGCCGTGAACTCCGGGTGGGCCTGCGGGTTGTACACGGCGACGCGCTGCTGTCCGGTGGGGTCGGCCGGCCGGGGCGGGATGATCCGCCCGGCCGGTCCGTGCCACGGCCCCTGGGCCGAGCACGCCCAGTACGCGGTGACGGCCGACAGGCCGTCACCCGGCGGCCCGGGATCGTCCATCGTCAGCAGCACCCAGGTCCCGCCGTCCCGTACGACGGTGAAGGCGCTGCCCACGCCGCGCCCCCTGCCCTCGCGGATCACCGGGGCCGCCCGGCCGGCCTGCGGCTGCCACTCCTGCCCGTCCCAGAATCGCCAGGCCCCGGCCTCCCCGAGCTGCCCGGTCGGCACCCGGGCGAGGTAGGCGTTCGAGCTTGCCCGGTCGGGCCCGTCGTCGCCGCCGTAGACGTACGTCCACGCGCCGTCCCGTACGGACGCGGTGCCGTACAGCACCCGGTCTCCCGGATCCCGTACCGAGGTCTGGTCGACGGCCGTGGTGATGCTCTCCAGCCGCAGGTCCGGCAGGGAGAGGGTGGCGATCTCGGTCGCGCGGGGCACGCCGAAGACCCAGGGGCCCTGGCCCGGCGTGCGGTTCCAGAGCAGGACCCGGACGACCTGTTCGGGTGATCCGGGCGCGCGCGGTTCCACGTGCGCCTGCACCGGCCAGCGCCAGCCGTCCGGTGTGTCGGGGAAGAACGGTCCGGGGCCGGTACCGGTGCTGCCCGTCAGGGTCCGCTCCAGACGGCCCGCGCGGTCCATGACCACGAGGGAATTGTGCGTCAGGGCGGGCTCGCGGCCGGTGTCGGAGGAGCGCCAGGGATGCGGCTGTCCGTACGGGCCGGGCGGGGGCTGCACCCGGTCGAGGAAGGTGTCGGAGAAGATCCACAGGGTCCGGCCGTCGGGCAGCCGTACGGAGTGGGTGCCGTCGCCGCCGGTCCAGTCGTCCACGCGGGTGTTGTCGTTGCCGTACCGGGTGAACTCGCCGGTGAAGCGGGATTCGGCGGCCCATGAGCCGATCTTCCGTCCGGTGCACGCCGGACCCTCTTCGCCGGGGAGGGTGAGCAGCAGGGCCAGGCCGGCGATCAGGGCGAGCACCGCCGCCACGGCGACGCCTCGCCTCACCGGCACGCGCATGTCCCTCCTCGTCACGGTGACGGGCCGCCCACCGTACAGAACCGGCCGCACGGCGGTCGCGAGCCACCCCGACCTGCCGAAAATGCGGCGATCCGCCCGACCCGACGCCGCTACTCGCGGGTACGCACCCGCCCGGGAGGGCGATCGTAGAGCTTCCCAATGGAGCAATCCCAGGTCAACGAGTGCAAGGTCACAGCCCGATGCCCTGCTGCGGCTAACGACCGTTCGCCTAGCCTGCTGCCATGACCGCCCAGTCCCCCGAACTCCCTCTGGCCGCCGCGTTCCCCGACGCGGACCGTGAGCAGTGGCAGCGCCTGGTCGAAGGCGTACTGCGCAAATCGGGCGCCGCGGAGGCGACCGGCGCCGCCGCCGAAGACGTGCTCACCACCGCGCTCGAAGACGGCATCCAGGTCCGCCCGCTCTACACCGCCGAGGACGCGCCCGCCGCCGATGCCGTCGGCCGCCCCGGATTCCCCCCGTTCGTACGGGCCGGCCGGGCCACCGGCAGCACCGTCGCGGGCTGGGACGTCCGGCAGCGCCACGCGGACACCGATCCGCGGCGCGCCAACGAGGCGGTCCTGGCCGACCTGGAGAACGGCGTCACCTCCCTGTGGCTGACCGTCGGGGACGGCGGGGTGCCGGCGGCGGACCTGCCCACCGCGCTCGACGGCGTCTACCTCGACCTGGCGGCCGTCGCCCTGGACGCGGGCGCGGACTTCGCCGCGGCGGCCGACGCCTGGTTCCGGCTCTGCGACGCGAAGGGCGTGGCACCGTCCGAGACGGCGGGCACCCTGGGCGCCGACCCGCTGGGCGTGGTGGCCAGGACCGGCCGCGCCGACGGCCTGGCCGGTCACCTGGAGGCGGCGGCCGCCCTGGCCCGCCGGTGCGCCGACCAGGCGCCGCGGATGCGCGCGCTGGCCGTGGACGCGCTCCCGTACCACGAGGCGGGCGGCTCGACCGCCGAGGAGCTGGGCTGCTCGCTGGCCACCGGCGTGGCCTACCTGCGGGCGCTGACCGCGGCGGGCCTCGGCGTGGACGCCGCCTGCGCGCAGCTGGAGTTCCGGTACGCGGCCACCGCCGACCAGTTCCTGACCATCGCCAAGCTGCGGGCCGCCCGGCGGCTGTGGTCGCGGGTGGCCGAGGTGTGCGGGGCCGCCCCCGCCGCGCGGGCGCAGCGCCAGCACGCGGTCACCTCGACCGTGATGACGACCCGTCGGGACCCGTGGGTGAACATGCTGCGCACCACCGTGGCGGGTCTCTCCGCCGGGGTGGGCGGCGCGGACGCCGTCACCGTCCTGCCGTTCGACGCGGCGCTCGGCCTGCCGGACGCGTTCGCCCGCCGGATCGCGCGCAACACCCAGTCGATCCTGCTGGAGGAGTCGCACCTGTCCAAGGTGATCGACCCGGCGGGCGGTTCCTGGTACGTGGAGCGGCTGACCGACGAGCTGGCCCGTGCCGCCTGGGGCTGGTTCCAGGAGATCGAGGCCGCGGGCGGGCAGGCCGCGGCGCTCGGCTCCGGGATGGTCGGCGAGCGGCTGGCGTCGACCTGGCGCAAGCGGTCGAAGGCACTGGCGCACCGCCGCGAACCGGTGACCGGCGTCAGCGAGTTCCCGTTCCTCGCGGAGCCTGCGGTGGAGCGCGAGCCCGCGCCCGTACCGGCGGGCGGCGGACTGCCGCGGGTGCGCCGGGACGAGGCGTACGAGGCGCTGCGCGCCCGCTCGGACGCGCACCTGGCGGCCACCGGCGGCCGCCCGAAGGCGTTCCTCGCGGCGCTCGGCCCGGCCGCGGTGCACACCGCGCGCGCCACCTTCGCCTCCAACCTCCTCCAGGCGGGCGGTATCGAGCCGGTGCACGACCCGGTCCCGGTGGACGCGGAGTCGGTGGCGGAGGCGTTCACGGCGAGCGGCGCGGGTATCGCCTGTCTGTGTTCGAGTGACGCGCTGTACGCCGAGCAGGCCGCCGAGGTCGCGGCGGCGCTGAAGGCGGCGGGGGCGCGGCAGGTGCTGCTGGCCGGGAAACCGGGCGAGCAGCGGGAAGCATATGAACGAGCCGGAGTGGACGCCTTCGTCTTCGCGGGCTGCGACGCGGTCGGGGTGCTGTCCTCGGCCCTGGATGTCATGGAGGTGGCGTGATGGAGCGCACGACGGGGCAGGCGGGCGCCATCCCGGACTTCAGCACGGTCGAACTGGGCGAGCCGCAGGTTCCGGAGGGCGACGCGGAGCAGTGGGCAGCCGCCGTCCAGGAGGCCACCGGCAAGGGCGTCGAGGACCTGGTGTGGGAGACGCCCGAAGGCATCGAGGTCAAGCCGCTGTACACCGGCGAGGACCTGGCCGGGCTGGACTTCCTGCGGACGTACCCGGGCATCACGCCGTACCTGCGCGGCCCGTACCCGACGATGTACGTCAACCAGCCCTGGACGATCCGGCAGTACGCGGGCTTCTCCACCGCCGAGGAGTCCAACGCGTTCTACCGGCGCAACCTGGCGGCCGGCCAGAAGGGCCTGTCCGTCGCCTTCGACCTGCCGACCCACCGCGGCTACGACAGCGACCACCCGCGGGTGACCGGTGACGTCGGCATGGCGGGCGTGGCCATCGACTCGATCTACGACATGCGGCAGCTCTTCGCCGGCATCCCGCTGGACAAGATGACCGTCTCGATGACGATGAACGGCGCGGTGCTGCCCGTCCTCGCCCTCTACATCGTGGCCGCCGAGGAGCAGGGCGTACCGCCCGAGAAGCTGGCCGGGACCATCCAGAACGACATCCTCAAGGAGTTCATGGTCCGCAACACCTACATCTATCCGCCGCGCCCCTCGATGCGGATCATCTCCGACATCTTCGCGTACACCTCGCAGAAGATGCCGCGCTACAACTCCATCTCCATCTCCGGCTACCACATCCAGGAAGCGGGCGCGACGGCCGACCTGGAGCTGGCGTACACCCTCGCGGACGGCGTCGAGTACCTGAAGGCGGGCATCGACGCGGGGATGGACGTGGACGCCTTCGCGCCGCGGCTGTCCTTCTTCTGGGCGATCGGCATGAACTTCTTCATGGAGATCGCCAAGCTGCGGGCCGCCCGGCTGCTGTGGGCCAAGCTGGTGCAGCGCTTCGACCCGAAGAACCCCAAGTCGCTGTCGCTGCGCACCCATTCGCAGACCTCCGGCTGGTCGCTGACCGCACAGGACGTGTTCAACAACGTCACGCGGACGTGCGTGGAGGCGATGGCCGCGACGCAGGGCCACACCCAGTCGCTGCACACCAACGCGCTGGACGAGGCGCTGGCCCTGCCCACCGACTTCTCCGCCCGCATCGCCCGCAACACCCAGCTCTTCCTCCAGCAGGAGTCGGGCACCTGCCGGGTCATCGACCCGTGGGGCGGCAGCGCGTACGTCGAGAAGCTCACCCACGACCTGGCGCGCCGGGCCTGGCAGCACATCGAGGAGGTCGAGGCGGCCGGCGGCATGGCCAAGGCCATCGACGCGGGCATCCCGAAGCTGCGCGTGGAGGAGGCCGCGGCCCGTACGCAGGCACGCATCGACTCCGGGCGGCAAGCGCTGATCGGCGTCAACAAGTACCGGGTGGACACCGACGAGCAGATCGACGTGCTGAAGGTCGACAACTCCTCGGTGCGCGCGCAGCAGATCGACAAGCTGCGGCGGCTGCGCGAGGAGCGCGACGAGGCAGCCTGCCAGGACGCGCTGCGGGCGCTGACCGCCGCCGCCGAGGCCGGTCCCGGCCAGGGTCTGGAGGGCAACCTGCTCGCCCTGGCCGTGAACGCCGCCCGCGCGATGGCGACCGTCGGTGAGATCTCCGACGCACTGGAGAAGGTCTACGGGCGCCACTCCGGCCAGATCCGTACGATCTCCGGTGTGTACCGAGACGAAGCAGGCCCGTCCTCAGGAGTGGACCGGACCCGGGACCTGGTGGCGGAGTTCGAGCGGGCCGAGGGGCGCCGGCCGCGCATCCTGGTCGCCAAGATGGGGCAGGACGGCCACGACCGCGGCCAGAAGGTGATCGCCACGGCCTTCGCCGACCTGGGCTTCGACGTGGACGTCGGCCCGCTGTTCCAGACGCCGGCCGAGGTCGCCCGGCAGGCGGTGGAGGCGGACGTGCACGTGGTGGGCGTCTCCTCGCTGGCCGCCGGACATCTGACCTTGGTGCCCGCGCTGCGCGAGGAACTGGCGGCGCAGGGCCGGGAGGACATCATGATCGTAGTGGGCGGGGTGATCCCGCCCGGCGACATCCCGGCGCTGCACGATGCGGGCGCCGCGGCCGTCTTCCCGCCCGGTACGGTGATCCCGGATGCCGCGTACCACCTGGTCCAGGACCTCGCCGAGGCCCTCGGCCACGACCTGTGAGCCGCTACGTTGACACCTGACACGCCCCGGCCCCGCCCGGCCCGCAAGCGACCGACGATCGACATCGACCAGTACGCGGCGGGCGTGCGCGAGGGTTCCCGGGCCTGGATCGCGCGCGCCGTCACCCTGGTGGAGTCCACCCGGGCCGACCACCGGGCGCTGGCGCAGCGGCTGCTGGTCGAGCTGCTGCCGTACTCCGGATCGGCCCGGCGGGTCGGTATCAGCGGCGTGCCGGGAGTCGGCAAGTCGACCTTCATCGACGCGCTCGGCACCCAGCTGACGGGGGCCGGGCACCGGGTCGCCGTACTGGCCGTCGATCCGTCGTCCAGCCGGACCGGCGGCTCCATCCTGGGCGACAAGACACGGATGGAGCGGCTGGCCGCCGACCCGGCGGCGTTCGTGCGGCCCTCCCCCACCTCGGGCACGCTCGGCGGGGTGGCGCGGGCGACGCGGGAGTCCATCGTCGTCATGGAGGCCGCGGGCTACGACGTGGTGCTCGTCGAGACGGTGGGCGTCGGCCAGTCCGAGACCGCCGTCGCCAACATGGTCGACACGTTCCTGCTGCTCACCCTCGCCCGTACCGGCGACCAGCTCCAGGGCATCAAGAAGGGCGTACTGGAGCTGGCCGACCTGGTGTCGGTCAACAAGGCGGACGGGCCGCACGAGCGGGACGCGAAGTCGGCGGCCCGGGAGCTGTCCGGCGCGCTGCGCCTGCTCCAGCCCCCGGACGCCGCCTGGACCCCGCCCGTCCTGACGTGCAGCGCCCGCGAGGGCACCGGCCTGGACACCGTGTGGGACCGCGTCGAGCAGCACCGCAAGCTGCTGGAGTCCACCGGGGCGCTGGCGGACAAGCGGCGTGACCAGCAGGTCGACTGGACCTGGTCGATGGTCCGCGAGCAGCTGCTGAACCGGCTCCGGGACCACCCCGGCGTCCGGGACGTGGCGCCGGAGGTGGAGCGGGAGGTACGGTCCGGCACGCTGACGGCGACACTCGCGGCGGAGCGCATCCTCCAGGCGTTCGGCATGCCGGACGAGCGGTAGCGGCCGGGCTCACGCCGGGGACATCACCTCGAACAGGTTCCCGGCGTCGTCCTTGAAGAACAGGCCGCGCGGGCACAGCGGGTGGTCGATGCGGCCGTTGTCCGGGTGGGTCGGTTCGCTGCCGAACGCCACCCCGGCCGCCCGGATGCGCGCGAGGATCGCGTCGAAGGTGTCCGGGTCCACGTCGAAGGCGAGATGGTGTCCCTCGGGCTCCGGCACCGCCATGAAGTCGAGGGTCAGCTGGTCGTTGACGCGTACGGGGGCGAAGTGCCCGTTCCGTCCGGCCGGCGGCAGTTCCTCCAACCCCATGACCGAGGCGAAGAACCGGGCCGCCGCGCGGTGGTCGGCGGCGGGCACGATGGTGTGGTTGAGCGTGACGGGCACAGGCCCTCCCCAGGAGTCGGTGAGGCGCACCACGGTAGCCGACGTGCGCACTCACTCCGTCGGGGCGCCGGTCGCGAAGTGCGCGACGGCCGCCTCCTCGAAGTGCCGTTCCGCCGCGGAGACATACCGGTCCGCGCGCCGCACCAGGCTCAGGGTGCGGCGGCAGCCCGGCACGACCAGGCGCAGCCAGCGCACCGGCGCCTCCGGCGCCTCGTTGCGGGCCAGGGCCGGGATGAGGCCGATGCCGAGTCCGGCGCCGATCAGGAACTGGGTCGCGGCCGGCTCGTCGCCCTCGCAGGTGATGACCGGGGTGCGGCCCGCCGCGGCGAACAGCCGGTCCAGCAGCTCGCGTTGCCAGTGGCCGGGGCGGGTGGTCACGAACGGTTCGGCCACCACGTCCTCCAGACCGGCCCGCTCCCGGTCAGCCAGCGGATGCCCGACCGGTACGGCGAGCAGCACGTCCTCCTCCATCAGCACCACCGACCGCAGTCCGGCCCCGCCCAGCGGCTGCGAGGCGACACAGACGTCCACCTCACGCGCCGCCAGCTGACGCCGCATCACGGCCGCGGTCGACTGATGGAGCCGGATCTCGACGCCGGGGTGCGCGGCCCGGAAGGCGGACAGCAGCGAGGTGAGGGTCAGCAGCGTCTCGGCGGCGACCACGATCCGTCCCTGGCCCGGCCCCGCCGCGTCGGCCAGTTCGCGCCGCGCGTCGTCCAGTTCGCCGAGCGCCCGCTCGACGCGGCGCAGGAAGGCCGCGCCGTACCGGTTGAGGCGGACCGAGCGTCCCTGCCGGTCGAAGAGCAGCACCCCGAGGTCGGCCTCCAGCCGGGCGATCGTCCGGCTCACCGCGGGCTGGGCGACCCGCAGTTCGGCGGCGGCCCGGCTGATGTGCTCGTGCCGGGCCACCACCCGGAACGTGCGCAGGGACGGCAGGTCCACTCCGGTCCCCCGCTCAGATCGTCAGGCCGCCGTCGACGGGCAGGATCGCGCCCGTCACGTACGAGGCCCGGTCGCTGAGCAGCCAAGCCGCGGCCTGGGCCACCTCGTCGGGGGCGGCCGCGCGGCGCAGCGGCGTACGGGCCGTGAGCCGGTCGACGACGTCCGGTTCGCGGGCGGCCCAGTCCTCGATCATGGCGGTCATGGTCGTGCCGGGGGCGACGGCGTTGACGCGGATGCCCTGGGGGCCGTACTCGACGGCGGCGGTCTGGGTGAGGCTGTTGACGGCCCGTTTGGAGGCGCCGTACAGGCTCATCCCGGCGGACGGCTTCAGGCTGCCGACGCTGCTGTTGTTGACGATGGCGCCGGTGCCCGCGGTGGCGAGCATCGCCCGTATCTCGGCGGCCATCGCCAGCCAGACGCCCCGGTGGTTGACGGCGGTGATCCGGTCGAACTCCTCGACGGGGATCTCGGCGAGCGGGGCGTGCCCGATGCCCATGCCCGCGTTGTTGAACGCGCCGTCCAGGCGGCCGTGCCGCTCCACGGCCGTGTCCACCGCGCGTTGCACGGCGGCCGGGTCCGCCAGGTCCGCGACGACGTGATCGGCGGTGCCGCCCGCCGCCCGTACCTCCTCGGTCACCGCAGCCAGCTCCGGCGCGGTCCGCGCGGTCAGCACGACGGCGGCCCCCTCCCGCGCGAACAGCCGTGCCGCGGCGGCGCCGATGCCGCGTCCCGCGCCGGTGATCAGCAGGACCTTGCCGTCCAGCAGTCCACCGCCGGCCGCGCCGCGTCCCGCATCCGTACCTGTCGTCTCCGTCATGTCGATCATTGTGCAGGAGGCCGCGGCGGCGCCTCTCCCCGACCTCCGTGCCCCTCCTGGCCACCGTGCCCGTCGTGACCCGGGACCGTGCCGTCCGGCTTGGCGATCAGGAGCAGTCCGGCCATGCCCATGTCGGAATGGCTCTGGACGTGGCAGTGGTACATCCACGCACCGGCGCCCACCCCCTCGCCCGCCACGAACTGGAAGCCGAAGGAGTCGGCCGGGCCGGTGATCTTGTTGTCGATGACGCGGCTGGGATCGTCCGGGCCGGTCAGGAGCCCGGTGCGGTTGTCCGCCCAGCGGTGACCGTGCACATGGAAGGTGTGGTAGTACTCGCCGTGCGTGATCGAGATGATCTCCACGCGCTCCCCCACCGTGGCCCTGAAGTCCGGCCCCTTCGGCACGTTGTTGATCGTCATGTCGTTGAAGACGATGGTGAACTGCCGGTCGGGCAGCGGGTCACCGGCCCGCCGTACGATCACCGGCCCGTACAGCCCCCGGCGGATGCCGCCGGTGCCGTGCTCGGTGCCCACGACGTGGTCGTGGTAGTGCCAGTAGCCCGCGCTGCCCGGCCGCCAGGAGCCGTCCGCGCGCCGGCCGGGGGCGTGGGTGCGCCAGGTGTACGTACGGGTGGCGCCCGGTTCCAGGTGGCTGCGGTTCATCCGGGTGCCGTCGCTCGCCACGTCGTAGTCCAGGCCGTGGACGTGCAGACTGGCCGCGGCCTTGAGGGTGTTCTCGCACTCGATGTGCAGTGTGTCGCCCTCGACCAGCTCGATCGGCGGGCCCGGGATGGTCGCCTTCCCCTTCTCCAGGCCGTATCCGAGCTGCCCGTCCGGCAACTCCTCGATGTAGAGCTTGAGGTGTTTGACCGCGCCCGCGGCGACCGCGGAGCGGCCCGCCCTCGCCGGACGCCCG
This sequence comes from Streptomyces monomycini, assembly GCF_022271435.1. Taxonomy (GTDB): domain Bacteria; phylum Actinomycetota; class Actinomycetes; order Streptomycetales; family Streptomycetaceae; genus Streptomyces; species Streptomyces monomycini. The sequence continues at coordinate 24,170 of NZ_JAFIQY010000005.1, forward strand.
GCGGCCGCGGCCGGGGCCGGTGCCACGGCCGGGACCGCCGCCGCGCCGAGTGCCGCGACGGCGGCGCCTCCGGCGAGGAGACGGCGGTTGAAACTGCGTCGGGGGACGTCGCGTTCCTCGGTCATCGTGCTCCCACGGAAGGAGGGGACGGGTCGGAGGGGACGTCTGGGACGGTAGCCGCACCCACTCCGTTTATCCACACTCAGGACAAAGTTGGGTGCGTTACGGCCATAGCTCTTGGCGAGTCACCGAAAGGGGTCTAGCTTCAACGGCTGCTGCTGTCCGTGGCCACAGAGGGGTGGGTGCACCCGTGCGACGAATCCGGCACCAATTACCACGGCCGCTGCGCGCGTTGGCGCGCACCGGCAGACACAGACCGCCGAAACGCCCGCCGGCCGCACGCGCCGCCGGCCTCTCCGCGCTGGCGCTGGCCGTGTCGGCCGCCCTGCTCGGCGGCGCTCCGGCGAACGCCTCCGGGCCGGGCGCCGGACCGCGGCTGCCGAGTCCGCCGGGCGGTGAGAACGTCCGCGTCCTGGTCTTCCACGCCTCGGCGGGCGCGGAGCCGCCCACCGTCGACGCGGGGATCGAGGCCGTCGAGCGGATCGGCCGCCAGGGCCCGCCCGCCGAGCACTTCGCGGTGGACGCGACCGACGACGCGTCGGTCTTCACCGACCCGCGCCTGGGCACGTACAACGCGGTCGTCTTCCTCACCGGCGGCGGCGACCTCCTCGACCCCGAGCAGGAAGCGGGCCTGGAGAGCTACCTGGAGGCCGGGGGCGGGTTCGTCGGCATCCACGACGCGGCCCGCGCCGAGCCGTACTCGGACTGGTTCACCGGCCTGATCGGCGCCCGGCCCACGGCCACCGTACCCGGCACGGCGCAGCGGGCCGTCGTCGAGATCGGCGACCGCGACCACCCGGCCACGAAGGACCTGCCCGTCCAGTGGAAGCGCCCGGACAAGTGGCTCAACTGGGCCACCAACCCCAGCGGTTCGGTGCACACCGTGGCCCGGGTACGGGAGAACACCTACCGGCCAGGCCCCGGAGCCAACGGCTGGGACCACCCCGTCTCCTGGTGCCGCGACTACGACGGCGGCCGGTCGTTCTACACCGGCATGGGCGGCACTCCCGACAGCTTCCGCGAGGCCGACTTCCGTACGCATCTGCGCGGCGCGCTGCTGTGGACCAGCCGGCTGGCCCGCGCCGACTGCCAGGCCACCATCGCCTCGCACTACAAGGCCGAGCGCCTGACCGCCCCCAACCAGCCGGGCACGTCGGACCAGATCGGCGAACCGCACGGCCTGGTGACCGCCAAGGACGGGCGGGTCTTCTACATCGGCCGCGGCGGCGGTGACGCGAGCGCCCCGGTCGTCACCGACTGGAACGACCCGGCCGTCGGCAAGGGCGAGGGCACCGTCCACGTCTGGGACCCGAAGACCGGCAAGGCCACCCTCGTCGGCACGGTGTCCGTCTTCGGCAACAAGGGCGGCGGCGACGAACTCGTCAAGAACGAGGAAGGGCTGCTGGGCATCGAGCTGGACCCCGCCTTCCTCACCAACGGCTGGGTCTACCTGCACTACACCCCGCACTCCGGCGTCGACCGGACCACCCGCATGGCCGAGCGCCGCGTCTCCCGCTTCACGCTGGACCCGCGTACGAACAAGCTGGACCCTGCGTCGGAGAAGGTTCTACTGAAGTGGCCGGTGCAGGTGCACAGTTGCTGCCACGCGGGCGGCGGCCTGGCCTGGGACTCCAAGGACAACCTGTACATCGCCACTGGGGACAACAACTCCTCGCGCTTCAGCGACGGTTACTCGGGCAACAACCCGCAACCCACCTACAAGGGCGTCGCCTTCGCCGACGCGCGGCGCACCGCGGGCAACACCAACAACCTCAACGGCAAGATCCTGCGCATCCACCCCGAGCCGGACGGCACGTACACCCTGCCGGAAGGCAACCTCTTCACCGGCAAGGAGCCGGACGAGGGCGGCGGCAAGACCCGCGGCGAGATCTACGTGATGGGCGTACGCAACCCGTCACGCATCTCCGTCGACAAGAAGACCGACACGCTGTACGCGGGCTGGGTCGGGCCGGACGCCACCGAGCCCAGCACCACCTGGGGCCCGGCCAAGTACGACACGTTCGCCGCGATCACCCACGCGGGCAACCGCGGCTGGCCGTACTGCATGGGCAACAACCAGCCGTACCGCGACCGCAATCTGCCCGACCCGTCGAAGCCGCTGGGCTGGTACGACTGCAAGCACCTCAAGAACGAGTCGCCGCACAACGACGGCCTGGTCTCCCTCCCGCCCGCCGAGCCCAACAACGTCTGGTACGCACCGCAGGGCGGCGGCCCCGACTTCCCGCGCGACGCCCAGGGCGTTCCCAGCTACCAGCTGTCCGAGCAGAAACTGCTGCTCCCCTGGCTCAAGGGCGGCGGCCAGGCCGCGATGGACGGCCCGGTGTACCGCCACGACACGGCCGCCACCGGCCAGGGCGCCTGGCCCGCCTACTGGGACGGCAAGTGGTTCGTCGGCGACTTCTACGACGGCGACCAGCCACGGCACGCCCTGGTGATGGACCCGCGGACGGCCGGCTCCGGCGGCCTGCCCGCGCACGCGGAGAGCCTGGACAAGATCGTGCCGGTCGGTGTCAACGGCATCCGCAACCTCATGGGCTGGACGTTCGGCCCCGACGGCGCGCTGTACGTCCTCGACTACGGGCGCGGCTTCTTCACCTCGGACGCCAAGTCCGCGCTGTGGCGGGTGACCTACACGGGCGGCGCGCCCACCCCGCGACCGGCGCAACTGGCCCGTACGGGACGGGAGGCCGGACGATGACCCCACGGCGCAGCTGGACGGTCCTGCTGACCGCGCTGCTGATGCTCGTCGGCCTGACCGCCACGGCGGCACACGGCCGCCCGCCCGCGCGGCCGACGGCGCCCGCGCCCCCGGCGGCGCAGCAGACCCTGACCTGGACCGCGGGCGACGACATCGACAAGTACACCACCGCCCCCACCACGGCCGTGGCCGGCCGGACCACCATCGTCTTCGAGAACAGCACGGCCACCGGCAACACGACGGGGATGCCGCACACCCTGACCTTCGACGTCTCCGACCCGCGGTACAACAACGACGTGCGGCTCAACATCATGGCCAACCCGGGCGACGCGCAGGGCGGCAAGTACACCACCGAGGTCACCCTGACCCCCGGCACGTACCGCTACCACTGCACCATCCCGGGCCACGAGCAGATGCAGGGTGTCCTGGTCGTCACGGACGGCGGCGGTCCGGACACCACGCCGCCGGAGACCTCCGCGACGGTGGACGGCGTACGGAACGCCGACGGCGCGTACGTCGGCGGCGCGACCGTCACGGTCGCCGCCTCCGACACCGGATCCGGGGTCGCCACCGTCGAGTACGCGGTGGGCGGCGGGGCGTTCCAGCCGTACACCGCGCCGGTACTGTTCCGCGAGCCCGGCACGTACCAGGTCCGCTACCGCGCCACCGACAAGGCGGGCAACACCGCCGCCGAGAAGTCGGCGGGGTTCACGGTCGTGGCACCGCCCGGCGACACGACACCGCCGCGGACCACCGCGACGACCGAGGGGCAGCGCAACTCCGACGGCGAGTACCTGGGGCGGGCCACGGTGACGGTCACCGCCACCGACGACGGGTCGGGGATCGCCACGACCGAGTACTCGCTCGACGGCGGCCCGTTCCTCGCGTACACGGCGCCCGTCGTCGTGGACCGCACCGGCCGGCACACCGTCGCGCACCGGGCCACCGACCGGGCGGGCAACACGTCCGAGGCGGTACGGGAGTCCTTCACCGTCGCCCCGGGCGGCGGGGTGCCCGCACCGAACTGCCCCGAGTGGGACGAGCGGCGCACCGTCGTCGTCGGCACGGTCGACACGGGCGTACCCAACCGCGTCACCCGCGACCGCTGCACCGTCAACGAACTGATCGAGGACGAGAAGGACTGGTCCTCCCGCGCCCTGTTCCTCAAGCACGTCAGGACGGTCACCGCCAAGCTGCTCGCGGACGGGGTGCTCGACGAGCGCGAGAGCCGGGCCGTCAACGCGGCCGCCGACAAGTCCGGCATCGGTACGCCCGGCCACCACACCGGCTACCGCGACCTGTTCGACGGGACGAAGGCGTCCTTCGACCGCTGGCGGCAGGTCGGCGGCGGCGCCTTCGGGCTGACCGCCGACGGCGCGATGACCAGCAGTTCCACGGTGCCGGGCATGGGGATGCTGTGGTACCCGCGGCGTACGTACGACGACTTCTCGCTGCGGCTGCGGTTCCGCGACGACGCGCCGGGCACCGGCAACGCCAACGGCGGTGTCTTCGTCCGCTTCCCGTCCGTGTACGACCACCCCGAGGAGCCCCGGCCCGAGTGGGTGGCGATCAAGTACGGGCACGAGATCCAGATCCTGGACCGGCCGGACGGCGACCTGTACAAGACCGGGTCGGTGTACGGCTTCGACCGCGTCGGGCTGGGCGGCGCCGGCGTCACGCCGAAGGGCACCTGGAACGACTACGAGATCCGGGTGGTGGGCCAGCACTACTCGGTCTTCCGCAACGGCGTGCTGATCAACGAGTTCGACAACACCGGCGGGCAGCAGTTCTTCCCGTCGCGGGCGGACGATCCCGGGACCGACGGGCGCCGGTACGCCGCGGGCTGCATCGGCCTCCAGGTGCACGGGCCGGCCGACGTCATCTCGTACCGCGACGTCCGGATCAAGGAGCTGTAGGGCCGCGGGAGCGGCCTGTGGGGCGGGGCGGCGGGCGCGGGCCCGCCGCCCCGCCCTGGCGTCAGCGTATGTTGACGTCGATGCAGGCGTAGAAGGCGTTGGAGGTGTCCGCGACGTTCCAGACGGCGAGCACCTTCTGCTTGCCCTTGATGCCCTGGAAGTTCACGTTGTGGGTGACGGTGGCCGGCGGCTTGGCCCCGTGGTCGTTGACCTCCGCGATCTTGCGTCCGCCGATGTAGTACTGCCAGGTGCTGGTGCGGTGCTGGGCCGTCAGCCGCCAGGTGAAGGCCTGGGAGCTGCCGACCGAGGTCGCCTTCCAGCCCTTGCTGTCGTCGTCGAGCTCCCGGAACCGGGCGTTGCCGCCGCTGCAGCTCTTCAGGCCCTTGGGCCCCTCGACGCTCTGCGGCTCCCACTTGATGTCTCCGCAGGAGACGGTGCCCGCCGCACACTGGGCCTGCCGGCTGGCCGGGGCGTTCACATAGCCGTGGGCGCTCGCCGAACTCGCGGGCAGGGTCACGACGAGGAGCGGAGCCAGCGCGGCGCCGACGGCCGTGGCGATCTTTCTCTTCTGGTGCATGTCGACTCCTTCACGGTGGGGGCCCGGCGCGGGACGGACACGTACCGGCGCTGTCGCGCGGTGCGTCCGGTCCGTGCGGACCCCGCTGGTGGGGGTGGGTGACGCGAAGGTGTGGTGCCGACGCGCGAGGACCACGGCCGCCCCGAGTGCAGTGCCGACTACCTGGGGAAGGCCGGAATCCCGCTCGCCAATTGGTCTAGACTTTAACGATTGGCAGGCCCCGGTCAAGGGGGCGGACATCATCTCGTGCCGCCTCAGGAGACACCCGCGCTCCACCAACGGATGCCGCCTCGCCTCGTGGGCGGGGGCCGGTCGTCGCCGGGGACGGGCCTTCCCGGACACTGTGGTCAGGCTCCCCCGCAGCCCGCGGCCAGGCGTTTCCCACACTTCCTGGGGCCAGGCGCCCTTCATACCTCCCATGGCCGGGCGTCCCTCACACCTCCCGTGGCCGGCGCCCTTCACACCTCCCGTGGCCGGGCGTCCCTCACACCTCCCGTGGCCGGCGCCCTTCACACCTCCCATGGCCGGGCGTCCCTCACACCTCCCGTGGCCGGCGCCCTTCACACCTCCCATGGCCGGGCGTCCCTCACGCCTCCCGTGGCCGGGCGTCCCTCACACCTTGGGAATGTCGAAGTACCGGCTCATGTTGGCGGCCAGTCCCAGGTCACCGGAGACCTTGATCTTGCGGGTGAAGACCATCGTCACCGGATTGCCGTTGCCCGACACCAGCCGCAGGAACTCCGCGTCCCCCATGGTCATCGCCAGCCGCGGCGCGTCCGTACCGGCGCCCTCGCGCACCGTGCACTCCCCGTCCGCGAGAACGGTCTCCCAGACGGCCTCCCGCTCCCCGGTGATCCGCCAGCGGATCACCGCCCGCACCCCCGCCGCGGCGTCGGGGCGGAACTGCCGCCCCATCCTGCCGAAGACCTCCCCCAGCACCCGGTCGCGCAGCTCACCCCGCGCCAGCGCGGCGATCTCCTTGGTGGACAGCCCCTTCACGATCCGCGCGAACTCCTCGGGCGTGACGCTCGCGAAGTCGAGCTCGGCCAGCAGCGACCTGACGTCTTGGGCCACGGCACTCTCCTCGTCGGACGATTGTCTCCCCTGCATGGTGCCCCCGCCGCACCACGCGGCGCCCGCCGGGGCCCCTACCCGGCGCGTCCCGGCTCCCCCACCGGCCACATCCGGCCGCCGGGGCCACGGTTCGCGCCGTTCCCCGGGGTATCCGGCCGTCGGGGGGTTGGCGGCCCGCCCGCCGGATACCCGTGTACCGCGCGGAGGCGGCCGTTCCGACGTACCGCCTCTCCTCCCGCGCAGCGCACCCGGCCGGCGGCCGCCGCCCGCACGGCACACCGGCGGGAGGGGAGACACCCCTGAGGAGGAGCGTCACCATGCCCGGAAACCGGACCGTCCGCCGCGCCGCCCTGGCCGCCGCCCTGTCGGCCCTCGCCGTCACCGCGCCCACCGGATCGAGCGCCACCGCCGCACCCGCCCCGGCACCGGCACCGGCCGGAGACCGGTCCGAGATACCCGCCCGCAGCGGCCGCACCGACTCGGCCGTCGACCGGGTCGCCCACTTCTACGGCAGCTACCTCGACGCCGTGACCGACGACGGGCGCAGTGCGCTGGCCCAGGCGCTGCGCGGCCACTACCTCACCCCCGAGCTGCGGGCCCGGCTGGCGAACTGGGAGCAGCGGGAGCACGCAGACGGCGTGCTGCGCGGCCAGGACACCCCGACGGCCTGGCGCGTCACCTACAACGACAGCGCCATGGGCCGCGCCTGGACCCGGGTCCGCCTCACCTGGGGCGGCCCGGAGCAGCCGCGCTACACCTACCTGCTGGTGACCTCCGACCTGAACACCCTGCGCATCACCGACATCCAGCCGGACACGGAGCAGTAGCCGCCCGGCGCGCGGCCGGACGGGAGGCGCATCACAGGAAGCGCGTCACAGGAGACGCATCAGCAGACCTGACCGGCGGCGGCCGCCGCATCGGCGGCTCCGGGGACGGCCGGCTTCGCGGCAGCAGACGGCGTGCGGTAAGTGCGCAGGGGCGCGTTGGCCGCGGCCACGGCGACGATCGCCAGGACGGCGGACAGTCCGCCGAAGACCAGGGAGAAGGAGGCGGAGGTGGCCGAGGCCAACAGACCGCCACGGAAGTTGCCGAGTTCGGGGCCCGCGACGCCGATGACGTGTTCCACCGAGGAGACCCGCCCCCGGTACACGTCCGGCGTCTCCAACTGGACCAGGGCACTGCGGGTGACGACGGACACGGTGTCGGCAGCGCCCGCCACGGCCAGGCATCCCAGCGCCGGCCACAACGGCTCCGCCAGTCCGAAGCACGCCAGCGCCAGGCCCCAGACACCTGCCGCGGACAGCTGTACCAGGCCACTACGGCGCCAGCGCGTCACCGTGCCGGAGAGCAGACCGGCCGTGATCCCCCCGACCGCGACGGCCGAGAGGAACAGGCCGAGGGTCCGCGGGTCACCCGCGAACCGGACCTCGTTGACCAGTGGGAAGAGCGCGGTGGGCATGGCGAGCAGCGTCGCGGACAGGTCGGTGGCCATCGAGCCCCACAGCGTCGGACGGCGCAGGACGATCCCCCAGCCACCACGCTCCGGCCGGCGCCTACGCTTACGCCTGCCACCGTCCGTCTCGGCGCCTTCGGGCCGCATGGCAGGCAACCGGATCACCGTGAGCATCGCGACTGCCATGGCCACGGCCTGGACCGCGTAGACGGCCGGAGCACCCCAGCGGGCGATGACCAGCCCGGCCGTCGCGGGTCCGGCCAGCATCGCTGCCTGGAAGGAGACGTTGGTCAGCGCGAGACCGGCCGCGACCTGGTCACCCGGCAGCAGCCGGACCGGAAAGGTGCGCCGGGCGGGCGCCCCGAGAGCGCCGCAACTGGCTCCCACAGCCACCAGGGCGAGAAGCAGCAGCACGTTGCGGTTGTGCGCCAGGGCCTGGGCACACAGTCCCGCGGCGGCCAGCAGTTGGCCCGCTGTGGTGGCCCGCACCACCGCACGGCGGTCGAAGGTGTCGGCCAACGTGCCGCCGAGCAGCCCGAACAGCACCATCGGCAGGCCCGTGGCGAGCCCGATGGCGCCGGTACCCAGCGGGCTGCCAGTCAGGTCCCAGACCTGGGCCAGTACCGCCACGCCGGCCATCTGCCCGCCGAGTTGCGAGACGGAGGTACCGATCCACAGGTCACGGAACGACCGGCTGCCGCGCAGCGGACGGGTGTCGAGCAACCGGGCCCGGACACCCCACTTCATCGCGGTGGCCCGGCAAGATGGTGGAGGATCCGCTGCCGCATCGACCGGCGCTCCAGCGCCCGCCGCACCTCCTCGACCACGCTGGTCATCGCGTACGGAACCTCACCGTCCAGCTCGGCGACCGTCTCATGGGTAGCGCGCCACTCCGCCTCCAGGAACGGCACCAGCGACCGGCCGCGCTCGGTCAGGTCGATGCGCCGGGTACGGGCGTCGGGCCCCGGCTCGGAGGTGACGAGCCCCTCCTTGCGCATCGCGGCGACCGTCTGGCTGATCGCGGAGTGCGAGCGGTCCAGGGACTTCGCCAGCTCACGGATGGTCAGCGGCCCGGTGTGGGCGAGCCGGATCAGCGGATAGGCGAACCGGGGCCGCACCCCCTCGATGCCCCGCTCGACATAGACCTGCTCGATCTCGGCGTCCATGGCCGCGAGAAGCTCGTGCAGGGAGTGCCAGGGATCGGGTACCGCCGTGGGATCGGAAGATGTCACAGCGCTAATATAACAGCGCTGCGATAAATTCGGCCGGCGTAGGCGAGCCTCTCGCTCTTCGAGATGTGCGCGACACCAAAGCACGCTTGCCCACCAGCCCCAACCGTCCCTCGATGCACCTCACACCGCCCCTCACACCGCCCCCGGCCCGCGCCTCAGTCGGCCCTCAGCACAGGCTTGACGACGCGCCCCGTCGACGCGGCGTCGGCAGCGGCCTCTATGTCGCCGAAGCGGAACTCGGTGATGAGTTTCTCCAGCGGAAGCCGGCCCTGCCGGTAGAGGCCGATCAGTTGCGGGATGGCCACGGCCGGTACGGCGTCACCTTCGGTCACGCCCCGGATGGTGAGGCCCTTGGTCAGGACCGGCAGGGTGGCGAACTCCGCCGTACCGATGCCGACCAGGGCCAGCGTGCCGCGCCTGCGCAGGGCATGCACCGCTTGGGAGATCACGGCCGGGCGGCCGGTCGTGTCGATGGCGCAGTGCGGTCCGCCGCCGGTCAGGTCGCGGAGGGCCGAGACCACATCGTCTCCGCCGGCGGGGTCGACGACCGCTGTGGCCCCGAGTTCGCGGGCCAGGGCGCGGCGTGAGGCGATGGGTTCGACGGCGATGACAGGGCAGTCCGCGGCGACGGCCGCCATGACCGCGCTCAGGCCGACACTGCCGGCGCCGAAGACGGCCAGGGCGGTGCCCGCTTCCGGACGCAGCACGGTACGGACCGTACCGACACCGGTCTGGACACTGCATCCCAGCGGAGCGGCGACAGCCGCGGGAATGTCGCCGGGAATCTTGACGGTGTTGCTCTCCGTGGTGAGGCAGTGGGAGGCGAAGGCCGACTGGCCGAAGAAGCTGCCGCGCACCGGGGCGCCGCCCACCCGGGAGAGCGGGAAGCTGCCGTCCGGCCGGGACCCGCCGGCGTTGAGCAACGCGGAGTGCTCGCAGTAGGCCGGCTCTCCCGCCGAGCACTGTGCGCAGACACGGCAACTCCGGTACGTCAGACACACGGTGTCCCCGGGGGCGACGGTGGTCACCGCTTCCCCCACCGCCTCGACGACTCCGGCGCCCTCGTGCCCGAAAACCATGGGCAGCCGTTCCGGAGGCCAGGCCTGCCGCATGCTGAGGTCGGTGTGACAGATGCCGGTGGCGGTCATCCGCACCAGGATCTCGTCCGCCCTCGGCTCTTCGAGTTCGACCTCGTGGACAGTGAAGGGACCGCCGGGCATGTCGACCAGTGCTGCTCGTATACGCATGGGGTCTTCGTAGCGGCCCCGGACCGCCACACGCAATACCGGTCCGCCCGGCGCCCCGTGTGCACACGGTCGGAACAGCGCGGTGAAGCTGCCGCATTCGCAAGGGTTGCGCGCGCTGGAGGGAAGTACAGCACGCCGTCCGCCACCTTCGTCAGCTCGTACGACTATGATCTCGACGTTCTCTCGCGAGACGCAGAAACGGGTGAAGCCTCATTGCGCATCCGAATCGAGAACAAAACGATGCCAACTCCCTTGCGGACGGGCTGGCAGACCAATCCGAATGGAACACCACACAGTTGACCGGGAAGAGGACATAACACTCCGATGAAAAGGATAGTGCCGCTGACCATCGCAGCGTCCCTACTGGTACTCGCCGTCGGCGGGTTCCTGCTCTTCACCGCCATCGACGCGATGAGGCCCGGCACGGCGGAGCGCAGTGACGTCATCGGCTCCTGGACCGGCTCCCGCGGAGCCGGGCTGACCCTGCGTGAGGACGGAACAGCGACCGGAGTGAAGGTACCCGTAGGCTTCAGGCCGGACGGAACCCCGATCACCACAGCCGGCGGGAGCGGAACGTGGTCCATGGAGAAAAGGAAGTCGTCCGCCGCGGACCAGGAGATCAAAGTCGTGCTCGACACAGGACCTGACATCCGGACCGGTTTCGATTTCAGCGTCAACGGCCAGGGAGCCGAGGACGGCCTCTACCTTCCGGTGTCCGCGGAAACGGCACAGCAGTTCCGCTTCAAGAGAGTTTCCTGACGGCGGAGGCGGGCACCCCGAGGGCCGGCACCCCGAGGGTCGCCGGCCCGATGCGGGCCGGCCCCAACTCGCGGGTCTTGCCATGGTGCGCAGACGTTTTCGGTGTGCGGCCCGGTGCGACGCGGGGGCGAGTGCGGCGGATTGGGGTTGCAGCGCCCCGTAGAACCCAATGTCAGGTACCCCGGGCCGTACGGATGACCTCATCCAGGGTCTCCCGCGAACGGCACAGATCGGCGATCATGCGGTCGATCCGGTCGCGCTCGGCGGTCAGGTCCTGCGCCAGGCGCGGCGTGGCGACCGCGGAGGGTCCGCCGTCCCGGTCGCGCATGCAGGGCAGCAGCTGTCGGATCTTCTCGCTGTGCAGCCCGGCCGCGTACAACTCCTGGATGCGGATGACCCGGTCGGCGGCTGTCTCCGGGTAGTCGCGGTGACCGCCGGGGGTGCGCTCGGCGGTGAGCAGCCCCCGCTCCTCGTAGTAGCGCAGCGACCGCTCGCTCACGCCGGTGCGCCGGGCCAGTTCGCCGATCCGCATGTCCGCCTCCGCCGGGAAGAGAGCTTGAACCTCACATCAGTGTCAAGTTCTACCGTACGGGCATGACGCGGACAACGGACTTCCTCGCCCCCGCCCGGCTCGGCCGGCTCGCCCTCCCCAACCACCTCGTGATGGCCCCGCTGACCCGGAACCGCGCGGCGGCCGACGGCACTCCGACGGACCTGATGGTCACCCACTACGCACAGCGCGCCTCGGCCGGATTGATCATCGCCGAGGGCTCGACGCCCAATCCGGCCGGGCAGACGTATCCGGACATCACCGCGATCCACACCGACCGGCACGTGGCCGGCTGGCGTCGGGTCACCGACGCGGTGCGGGCGGCCGGCGGGCGGATGTTCCTGCAGCTCCAGCACGGGGGCCGGGTCAGCCACCCGGCGACCACCGGCCGCACGCCCCTCGCCCCCTCCCCCGTACCGCTGCCGGAGACGATCTTCACAGCGCAGGGCCACCGGCAGGCCGCCGTCCCGCGGGCGATGACGGCGGACGACATCCGGGCCACGATCGCCGATTTCGCCGCCGCCGCACGCCGGGCCGTCGACGCGGGCTTCGAGGGCGTGGAGGTGCACTCGGCCAACGGGATGCTGCTGCATCAGTTTCTCGCGGACAACACCAACCGCCGCACCGACGGCTACGGCGGCCCGGCCGGGCGGCGGGTGCGGTTCGCGGCGGAGGTGACCGAGGCGGTGGCCGACGCGATCGGCGCGGACCGGGTGGGCATCCGTATCTCCCCCGCGAGCACGGTCAACGGTGTTCTGGAGGAGGACACCGACGGCCTCTACGCCACGTTCCTGGACCGTCTGAAAGGACTGGACCTCGCCTATCTGCACCTGGTGCGCTCCGCGCCGACGACCAGCTGGTACCGGCGCATCCGTGCCGACTGGCCCGGCGTCCTGATCGGCAACCCCGATCTGACCGGCCTGTCCACGCAGGCCGTCGCCCGGGCCACGCGGGAGATGCTGACGGCCGGCGCCGACCTGGTGGCGCTCGGCCGGCCCTTCCTCGCCAACCCGGACCTGGTCGCCCGGCTGCGCCGGGAGGCGCCGCTCAACCCCGTCCGGGACCGGTACTTCATGTACGTGGGCGGGGCCGCCGGCTACAACGACTACCCCACCCTGGCGGATCAAGAGGGCGTGGCCCCGCCTCTCACCATGCGTGCGACAGCACATCAACATGCTCGGCCGGTATGCCTTCCGACTGCCTGATCTGCCTCTGCCCGGCGGTCTGCGGCCCCTGGGCGGCCCGGGCACTCCTGCCGAGGAATGGCGTTGGGACATCGCTGCGGCCTGCTAACGTCTGCGGCATGAAGCGCGCTGCTATGACGACGACGCCGGAGAGTGTCCCGGCGCGCTGACAGACGACCTGATCCGAAGCCCCGGGGCACGTGCCCCGGGGCTTCGTCGTAGGCCCGGTCACTTGCTCCGCGACCAGCAAGGAGACCGCGATGACCACCGTGCACGACCACCGCAGACTCGGCCGTGAACTGGGCCTGTTCGACACCGATCCGCTCATCGGCGCCGGCCTGCCGTACTGACTGCCCGACGGCGCGGCCGTGCGGCACACCCTGGAGGAGTACATCCGTTCCGCCGAGCGGCGGGCGGGCTACCAGCACGTGTACTCACCCGTCCTCGGCAAGCGGGAGCTGTACGAGATCTCGGGGCATAGGGCGCACTACAGCGACGACATGTTCCCCCCGATGGATCTCGGCGGAGAACAGGTCCTCCTGCGGCCGAGCCTGTGCCCCCACCATGCGGTGATCTACCGCTCCCACAGCTACCGCGAACTGCCCCTGCGCTTGGCCGAACTGGGAGGCATGTACCGTTCCGAACCCTCCGGCGTGCTCGGCGGACTGACCCGTGTGCGGGCCATTCAGCTCAATGACGCACACATCTTCTGCACCCTGGACCAGGTCGCGGAGGAGGTGCAGGCGGCACTGGAGATGATCCGCCAGGCGTACGAGGCGCTGGGCATCACTCCCACGCGTCACCGGCTCTCCCTCCCGGGGCCCGGCGGCAAGTACGTTGCCGCACCCGAGAAGTGGCAGCGGTCCACCGCCTTGCTGACCGATGTCCTCGACCGCTCCGGCCTGCCCTACGAGGCAGTCGAGGGAGAGGCAGCGTTCTACGGTCCCAAGATCGACGTCCAGGTCGCCGACGGCGCCGGGCGGGAGTCCACCCTGTCCACCGTCCAGGTCGACTTCCACCAGCCCGAGCGGTTCGACCTGCACTACATCGGCGCGGACGGCGCCAGGCACCGTCCGGTCATGGTCCACCGCAGCATCATCGGCAGCGTGGAACGTGCCGTTGCCCATCTGATCGAACAGCACGGCGGAGCCTTTCCCGCCTGGCTGGCCCCCACTCAGCTGGTCATTCTTCCGATCTCCGACACCGAACTGCCGAACGCCACAGCCCTCGCCCGACGCTGCACCCGTCTCGGACTGCGTGCCCGGATCGCGGGGCCGGACCGCGGCAACCTGGGCGCCCGTATCCGAGCGGCCCGCCTGATTCCCTACCAAGCCGTCATCGGCGCCAAGGAGGCCGCTGACGATCACGTCGCACTGCGCTTGCGTGACGGACGCCGGCTCGATCCGCAGCCGGTCAGCGACGTACTCACCCGCATCAGCGCTCTCATCGGGACCCACAGCACCGACCTGTGGACCGACGTCGCCTCATAGCAGGCGTCGCGGTCAGCGCCTGCTGTCGCCCAGGACGCAGCGGGTCACACGGCTCTGCTCAGCGGGCTCGCTCCCCCGCCACGGCGGCGACCTGCCGACCTGAGTTTTCCGCTGGGCGGGATTTCCGCCGTGAGATCGAGCCGGACACGCGCCGTGAAACGCCTAGGTGCCGCGGATACGCAGGGCTACCCACCCCTGGAATGCGGGGTTCCAGGGCTCGGCGAATCTGGCTGATAAGCATCGCCGAAGCGGACACAGTTCAACGGGCAATTACTGTTCGCGGGGGTCGGTTCACCCGGAAGAAAGGCAAAGTTCCGGCAAGGTGCGGAGATAAACGGACCACCGCCATCCAGCCATGCCAGCAACCACGGGAACCCGCCGGTCGGCGTCTCCGACACCCCTTACGTTGCAGGTCAACGGCATGATGGCGGTCCGGCGACCGATGGCCTGAATTGTTGGCTCCCGACCCTCGCAACCCGCCCTTTGATCGCCAAGGGCTTGCAAAGTCGCAATGACTTGTTATTACCTGAGACACGTTCAAGCCGGGGCGTCACTCCTGACACTCCGCGCTTCCTTCGCATCGGTGTGCAGGGGCTCGCATGCCCGCTGCCGCATCGAACCGGCCAGTGCTTCTCCCGTGCCACGCATCCGCCACGGGAAGCGCTTCGCACGCATCGTCCCGGTGGAACACACCCGGGACGGCACACAACAGGGGGAAAAGAAGTGGGTTTCCGTACGCCGACGACTGCTGCCGTGTCGGCCACCGTCCTGTCCGCGCTCCTGCTGTCACAGGTGCCGGCCCGGGCGGACACGGCGCCGGCGTCTCTCACGGACAGCGGGGTACGTGCCCATGTCGACGCGCTCCAGCGCATAGCCGACCGTAACGGCGGCAACCGCGCCTCCGGGACCAGCGGTTACGCGGAGTCCCTCGACTATGTCGAACAGCGGCTGAAGAAGGCGGGTTACGAGGTCGAGCGGCAGCCCTTCGGCTTCCTCTTCACCCAGGTCCTCACGGAACGGCTCACGCTGCCCGGCGGGAAGCCGGTGCCCGTCACCGTGGCCAAGTACTCCCCCTCGACCCCCGCCAAGGGCCTGACCGCGCGGTTCGCGGCGCTGACGGGCCCCGAGGAGCGGCGGCAGGGCTGCGTACCCGCCTCGTACGACGGCGCCACGGTCACCGGACGGATCGCCTTGGTCGGCAACGGCGGCTGCACGATGGACGACAAGGGCAAGGCCGCCGCCGCGGCCGGAGCCGCCGCGGTTGTGGTGATCAACGACCGGCCGGGCGAGCTGTACGGCTGGCTCAAGGACGCCGCCGGGGCCCGCATCCCCGTCTCAGGGGTGTCACCGGAGACCGGCGAGGCCCTGACCCGTGCCGCCGGGCAGAACGCGCCCGGCACCCTCACCCTCCGCTCGCGCACCGAGAAGCGCACCACCGAGAACCTCATCGCCCGTACTAGGGCCGGTGATCCGGCACACCAGGTGATATCCGGCGCCCACCTCGACTCGGTGCCCGAGACCGCCGGGATCAACGACAACGGCGCCGCCGTCGCCGTCCTCCTGGAGAGCGCGCTGCGCGGCGCCCAGCGGCCCGCCCCGAAGAACCAGTTGGTTTTCGCCTTCTGGGGCGCCGAGGAGTTCGACATGCTCGGCTCGCAGTACTTCGTGGACCGGCTCACCCCGGCCCAGCGCAAGCGCGTCGCCGCCTACCTCAACCTGGAGATGATCGGCGGCCCCAACTCCGGGCTGTTCACCATGGACGGGAAGAACGCCGACCCCGAGTCAGGCATCACCCCGCCGAAGGGCTCGGCCGACATCGCGGACCGCTTCACCCGCGCCTTCGCCGAGGCCGGCGAGGCGGCGCAGACCTGGAAGCTGGACGGCCGGTCCGACTACGCCCCCTTCATGAAGGCCGGCATTCCGGCCGGCGGTCTCAACGGCGGTTCCTTCGAGCTGAAGACGGCCGAGCAGGCCCGCCTGTGGGGCGGTACGGCCGGCAAGCCGTTCGACCCCTGCTACCACCAGGTGTGCGACAACGCGGGCAGCTTCAACGCCACCGCGGCACGCAAGCACGGCGACGCCTTCGTCCGGACGCTGGACCACTTCGCCGGCACGGCGGTGGCGCGTACCGACCGTGCGGCGCACGGCCGTGGCTGAGCGGACGGTGGACGGCCGGCCGGCAGCGGCCCCCGCCGGGCACCCGCCAGCCGCCGGAAAGCTGGTGGTCGGCGCTCTGATCGTCGACAGCCGGGACCGGGTCTTCCTCCAGCAGCGCTCCGCGGACCGCCGGCTCTTTCCCGGCTGCTGGGACGTGGTCGGCGGCCACGTCGAGCCGGACGAGAGCCCCCTGGAGGCGCTCGCCCGCGAGCTGACGGAGGAGACCGGATGGCGCCTCGGCCGGGTCCTGCACCGGGTGGCCGAGGGACAGTGGGACGCCGACGACGGCACCCGCACCGAGATCGACTACCTGGTCGAGGCCGTCGGCGACCTCACCGCCCCGCGCCTGGAACGGGACAAGCACCCGCGCTGCGCCTGGGTGGGGCCGCACGACCTCGCCCTCCTCGACGACAGCGTCCGGCGCAGCGGCAGCACCTTCGTCCGGGACGCGGTGACCGCGGCACACACCTGGCTCGCCCGGACACCGGCACCCCGCCGGAAGGACATCAGCGACACGCTGTGACGGTCGCCGGTCCAGTGACGCCAGTGACGCACGTACGTCCGCAATCGGGTCAGAAAGGGAAGAGCGCGTGACACACGTGGTTGAACCGAGCAGTCGCCCCCGATGTCGTTCGTTGGTGATCGGATTCGCCGGGCACCAGGGGCAGGAGTACCTACCGATCGTCCGGCGGCACACCGACATCGCCGGCGGCGTCGACCCCTCGGGGGACGCCGCGGCGCTGGCCCGGCAGTGGGACTTCCCGCTCTACGGCAGCCTCGGCGAGGCCCTGCGGTCCGCCGACTTCGACACCGCCGTGGTGACCGTTCCGCACAACGCGCACTTCGCGATCTGCTGCGATCTGCTGCGCGCCGGCAAGCACGTCCTGAAGGAGAAGCCTTTCGCCGTCACCGAGGCGCAGGCCCGGGAGCTGGTCAAGCTGGTGGACGACGCGGACCGCAGCGCCTTCACCCTCGTCCAGCGCGGCTTCAACCCGGTGTTCGCGTTCGCCCGTGAGCAGCTGGCGGAGATCGGCCGGCCGTACTGGTTCTCGTACGACTACCACCTGAACCTGCCCACGCCGACCAGCGGCTGGCGCGCCACCAGCGATCTCGCCCTGGGCGGCGTCCTGCTCGACATGGGGTACCACCTCCTCGACGTGCTCAGCGGCCTGTTCCCGGCCCCGGCCGAGGTGCGCTCCACCTTCCTGCACCGCTACGAGGAGATGCGCGAACGGCGCCTGGAGGACCTGGCCAGCGTGCAGTTCAGTTACCCGGGGCTGGACTTCGCGGGCTCGCTGCGGATCTCGCGGCACAACCTGGAGAAGGTCGAGAAACTGACGATCCTGGGCACCGAGGGCGCCCTGAACGTCACGCCCACAGAAGCGGCGCTGCACTCCCCGGACGGCGATGTCGCGTACCGCCTGGTGTCCGAGCAGCCCAAGGGCGCGGCCGTGAACGCCATGTTCGCCCACTACTTCCGGCACCTGGACGACCGCGACTACCGCACCACGCACGTCCGGCGGCAGCTCTCCGCGGTACGGCTGCTCGACCGTATCTACCGCGACCGGCCCGCCGGCACCCGTACCGCCGCGGAAGCCGGACCGCCGCTGACCGCACCCGGCCGGGCCGTCCCCGCCTGACCCGCGGCCGCCGGGGCCGCTGCCCCCGGCCGCCTTCGCACACCGCCGGTACGCGCCTTCGCCGCCACCCCGCGACGCCCTGCCGGCCGTCCCTCTCCCCAGCCCCGGGCCCCGGCCCCCTGCCGTCCTGCGCCCGTACGACCACTTCCCGACCGAGAGACAGAGGACCCCGTGACTTCCACCGGCGAACGCCTCGCCCTGCTGGGCGGCACCCCGGCCATCACCCGGCCGCTCCCGCACGAGATCTGGCCGCCCCGCGCCGAGGAGGCCGAACTCACCGCCCTGGCAGCGCAGCGCAACGACGACATCTCCATCAAGGGCAGCAGCGGCCCGGTCCGCGAGCTGGAGGACGCCTTCCGCGCCTTCCTCGACGACCAGGTCCGCTGGGCGGTCACCTTCAACTCCGGGACCAGCGCCCTGTTCGCCGCCTACTTCGCCCTCGGGGTGCGGGAAGACGTCGAGGTCGTCGGCCCGGCGCTCACGTACCACGCGGCGCTGAGCCCGGTCCACGCGCTGCGCGGCGAGGTCGTCCTCGCCGACATCGACCCGCTCACCCGGGGCATCGACCCGCAGGCCCTGGAAGCGGCGATCACCGAGCGGACGAAGGTCGTCACCGTCGTCCACCAGTGGGGGCACCCCTGCGACATGGACGCGGTCATGAGCATCGCCGAGCGGCACGGCCTGCGCGTCCTGGAGGACTGTTCGCACGCCCACGGCAGCCGCTACAAGGGCCGCCTGTGCGGCACCTTCGGCGACGCGGCGGTCTTCTCCCTTCAGGCGAACAAGGCCGTCTTCGCCGGCGAGGGCGGCATCCTCGTCACCAACGACGCGGGGGTGCACGACCGGGCCACCCTGCTCGGGCACTACCGTGACCGCTGCCGCGAGGAGATCACCGACGAGGCGCTGCGCGATCACTGGGTGACCGGGTTCGGGCTGAAACTGCGCATGTCGCCGTTCAACGCCATCGTCGCCCTGCACTCCCTCGCCGCGTTCCCCGAGCGCAAGGAGGCCCGGCACAGCGCGCTGCGCTACTTCGGTGAGCGGCTGGCCGAGGTCGACTACATCGAGCCCGTACACGTCGGCGAGGACGTCGACATGGGGGCCTGGTACGGCTACAAACCGCTGTTCCTGCCCGAGGCGCTGCCCGGTGTCACCCGCGAGCAGCTCATCACCGCGCTGCGGGCCGAGGGCATGGAGATCGGTGCGCCGTCCGGCCCCCGGCTGTCCACCCTGCCGCTGTACGCGTCGGCCGAGAGCCCGCTCTTCCCGGGTACCCCCAAGCACGCCAACGTGGCCGCCCCCGGCACCGCCGCCGAGCGGGTCGAGCGGCAGGCGCTGTCCCTGCCGACCTTCAACGACTGGCCCGCCGACAAGGAGCTGATCGACGCCTACATCGAGGCGTTCCAGAAGGTCGGCCGCCACCGCGCCGCGCTCGCCGGGCACGCGCGCGACGACGGCTGACGAGCGCCCGGCCCACCACCGTACGGACGCGGGGATCCTGCCCCGGCCCCCGCCCCCGGTCCCTACGGGCCGGAGCACCACCTGCCCCTGACCACCGAACGGCCCCGGGGCGACCCCCGCCCCGCCCTGCCCCACCCGCACGACCGACATGAGGACTGGAGAGGAACCATGGCTGTCAAGGAATCCCCCGAAGCCGCCGAGGCCGTACTCAACCGGGCGATGGAGGGCGACGACCTGCCCGACTCGTTCACCCTGCTCGGCCGGGAGTGGGACCTGCACCGCGACGTGTTCCCCGGCACCATCACCGCGGCGACCGAGGTGATGGCCTCTGCCCTGCCGTACCCGGAGGGCGGCTCGTTCCTGGAGGTGGGCTGCGGCACGGGCGTCATCTCCGTCACCGCCGCGCTCTCCGGCTGCGCGCAGGTCACCGCGCTGGACATCAACGAGAAGGCGGTGGCCAACACCGAGGCCAACGCGCGCCGGCACCAGGTCGCCGACAAGGTACGCGCCCTGCACAGTGACCTGTACGACGCCCTGGCTCCCGAGGACCGTTTCGACGCGATCTTCTGGAACGTACCGTGGACGTTCGTGGAGGACGACTTCAGCCTCAAGAGCCACCTGCATCACGCCGTGTTCGACCCGGGCTACAAGGGCCAGGCCCGCTACCTGGCCGGGGCGCGCGACCATCTGGCCGACGGCGGGCGGCTGTTCATCGGCACCGCCGACCTCGGGGACCGCGAGATGCTCGACCGGTTCGCCGAGGACGCCGGCATGCGGGTGGAGCTGCTGCGCCGCATCCGTCGTATCGAGGTGGTGCGGGTCATGGAGTACCACCTGCTGGAGCTGCACCAGCAGTAGCCCCCGGTTCCCGGCCCGCGTGCCCCGGCCGCCGCCCCGCGCGGCGGCCGGGCCCGGGCGCCCCACCGCCCACCCCAAGGAGACACCGATATGCCCAGCCCGGGTGACCTGGACGTCGCCCTCGATCTCGCGGACCTCGCCGACGCCGTCACCGGTGCCCGCTTCCGCTCCCGCGACCTGCGCGTCGACCAGAAGCCCGACCGTACCCCCGTCACCGACGCCGACCTCAGTGTCGAGGACGCCCTCCGTACCGCCCTCAAGGAGCGGCTGCCCGCGGACGGTTTCTTCGGCGAGGAGCACGGCGGCACCCCGGACGGGCCCCGCGTGTGGATCGTCGACCCGATCGACGGCACGAAGAACTTCCTGCGCGGCGTACCGGTCTGGGCGACCCTGATCGCGCTGGTCGAGCACGGCCGCCCGACCGTGGGCGTGGTCAGCGCTCCCGCGCTGCGGCAGCGCTGGTGGGCCGCCGCGGGCAGCGGCGCCTGGACACGGCGCGGCGACGAGCCGCCGGCCCCCCTTCACGTGTCCGGCGTGAACCGTCTCGGTGATGCCTACCTGTCCACCACCAACCTGTGCACCTGGCCGAAGTTCCACTCCAGGGAGGCCTATCTGCGGCTGGCCGACGCCTGCTGGGAAGACCGGGCGTACGGCGACTTCCTCCAGCACTGCATGGTGGCCGAGGGCATCGTCGACATCGCCGCCGAGCCTGTCGTCAGCCCGTGGGACGTGGCCGCGGTACGGGTGGTGGTGGAGGAGGCCGGTGGCCGCTGCACCGACCTGGCGGGCGGCGACATCCTCACCGGAGGCGGTGCGTTGTCGGCCAACCCGCGGCTGCACGAACTGGCTGTCGGGGTTCTCGGCACCGACGGCAACGGGTCGTGCACGGACGGGGGCTGAGTTCCTGTCCGAACCGAGCCGGTGCTGTGCCCGCACCCGGCCACCCAACACCCGGCCACCCAACGCCCAACACCTGACAACCCAACCACCCAACCCCCCAACTGAACTGGTGACACCCATGACCTCGAACGCCCCCGTCGTCCGCCCCGCCACCCGCGACGACCTCCCTCGCGCCCTGCGCACCCTCCAGCGCGCGTTCGCCGACTACCCCTTCACCCGCCACACCATCGCCGCCGACGACCACCTCGCCCGCCTGCACCGCTTCAACGAGCTGTTCGTCTCCCGCATCGGCCTGGACCACGGCAAGGTGTGGGTGGCCGACGACGGCGACGCGGTGGCCGTCTGGACCACCCCCGAAACCGCCAACGCCGGCAACGTCTTCGCCGAGATCGGCCCGCAGTTCGCGGAGATCGCCGGGGACCGTGCCGACTTCTCCGCGCAGGCCGAGGCCGCCATGGGCCCCCACCGGCCCACCGAACCCGTGTGGTTCCTCGGCTCGGTCGGCGTCGACCCCGGCCGCCAGGGCCAGGGCCTGGGCGGCGCGGTGATCCGGCCCGGCCTGGAAGCCGCCGAACAGGCCGGTGTACCCGCCTTCCTGGAGACCTCCGACGAACGCAACGTGCGCTTCTACGAGCGCCTCGGCTTCGAGGTGACGGCCGACTACCCGCTCCCCGGCGGCGGCCCGCGCACCTGGGCCATGACCCGTAAGCCGGGCGCCTGAGCCAGGGCTGCCCACGACGATGCCGGTCGGTGCCGCGCGGCCCGGCCACCGGAACGCGGAGACGAGAAGGGCTGGAAGACGTGACCATAGGGCTCGCCACGACGCTCGGCGACTATCTGGAGTACGCGTTCGCTCAGCACGGCCGCGGGGCGCGGTACCTGCCCGTGTTCGACCCGGCCGGGAAGCACGTGTGGCCCCGCAGGATCGCGGCGCGCCTCGGCCTGGAAACGGTCGAAGTACCGGCCCGGGCCGAGGGTGCCGCCCCTCCGGGGGCCGGTGACTGCGCGCGCGACGGGCGGGAGGACCACCTCGTCGTCGCCCTCACCGACGACGCCGGGTTCTGCGCGCCGGCGCTGGTGTTCGCGCTGGCCAAGGATGCCCGGCTGGTTCGGGCCGACACCGTGAGCCAGGTCGTGAAGGCGGCGCTGGAGCTGCCGCCCGGCGGTTACCTCACGGTCGTCGGCCCGGAACGGGTGCTGGAGTTCGCCCTGCTGAACCGGCTCCGCCGGGAGGTCCCGGAGGTGAACACGGGCGTCCTGTGCGGGCCGACCCCGGCCAAGCTCAGCGAGCTGGTGTTCAAGACGCTGGTCTACCCGCACGTCCCGGCGGAGCGCGACGAGTTCTTCGCCGGGCTCCTCAAGGGCAAGGAACCGATGACGTCGGGTCGCCTGACGGTCTACCCGACGGACGCCGTCGACGCCGGGCACCTCATGGACGGCACGGTGCTGCGCCGGGTGCTGAGCTTCATCGCCCACGCCAGCGAGGACTATCTGCGGGTCACCCCCGACGACATCCTGTGCGGTCTGACCGACGACCCGGAGGAGCAGGCGGCGGCTCGGCGCGCGCCCGGCCCGCTGCCCGCCTGCATGCAGGGAGACACCTGCGTCTACCCGGACGCGCGGCGGCACGACCCCGCCGCCATCACGGCTCAGGTGGTCTTCGCCAACGCCTGTCTTACGCTGAAGTTCGGCACCCAGCTGATGGGCGAGCACAACCGCTTCACCATCTCCCGCCGGTTCCTCGACGGCTGGGCGGGCTGCTTCATCGCCAGCCCGCTGCTCAAGGACGGCATCCCCGGCGAGAACCTGCTCTTCCACGCCCTGATCGAGGACGGTCTGACGGTCGGCGCCGCCGTACGGGCGGTCAACGACAACCTCGAACGGTGGGGCGTGGACGCGCCGGCCGTCATCGTCATCGGCGATCCGGAGGCCGTCTACGGCGACCGCGGTGCGCCGCGTACCGGCCCCGTGCCGTCGGTCGCGTACGAGCGAGACCGTGCCACCGTCCGCTTCGACGGCCTCATGCCGACGTACAGCCGCGTCCGGCTGGACGACCCGGACCTCCTCGCGGCGCACCGCGACGGCACCCTGGACATCCGGCCCGCCACGCCGTTCGGCGGACGCACCCCGTTCTACGCGGCCGCCGCGGAGATCGACGGCGGGCTCGATGTGATGGTGCTGGGCGTTCAGGACCGGCCGCTGCTCGCGGAGGAGTCGCCCCGCGTCCTCGACGTACGCGCCGCGGCGCCGCGGGCCGAACTGGACGGACTGACCCGGGCCTTCGAACGGTACGAGAACCTGGCGTTCCTGGACATCAAGCTCGACAAGGGCCGCGCGGTACTGACCGACATGGTCAACAACCTGCCCACGATGGCCCGCAGAGCGCGCAACACACGCTTCGAACTGACCGAGTGGGAACGGTTCAGCCGGTCCGTCGAGCGTATCCAGGAGAAGTGCGCCGCGCTCGACCGCGGCGTCATGGACAAGCTGCTGCAAGCCACCGAGAGCCGCGAGTACCACTTCGTCGAGGCGTACCGCCACACCTACACGGTGCAGCGCACCGAGAGCACCGACGATCCGTGCCGTTACTGCGGCGAAGCCCTCCACCGCTACGTCAGCGGCAACATCCTCCGCCCCCACCTGCGCCGCTACCTGATCAGCTGCGCGATCTGCGGTGCCGTGCAGGACACCGAGGACGAGGCGGTGACGCTGACCATCACCGGTGACAACCGGCTGCGCCCCGGGGCCGACACCGAGCTCGGCGTGGAGATCGGCAACGGCGGCGACGAGGAACTGGATCTCCTCCTGGGCGGGCGCATCACCCACGGCAAGCCGCACGGCTTCGGCTTCCGGCTCGACGACGCGTCGGTGCGCGTCCCGGCGGGCGGCACGGCCCGCACCCGCCTGACCATCAGCACCGGCCGCCCGCTGGCCCGGCACACCATGCTGCTGCGCTTCTACGCGGTGGGCCTGGGCCGGATCCAGTTCGCCGGCCGTGACCTGTACGTGCGCTGATCCGGTCGCCCCCGGCCGCCGCCCCCCGAACTGACCCGTCGGACCCGAGACAGAGGTACGGACAGTGAACACCGAGGTCAACCACCCACGCTTCGCGCGGATGTACCCGAAACTCGCCGCCTGGGCGGAGGAACACGGCGCCCAGGAACACCGCGCCGAGTCGCTCGCCCCCGCCACCGGCCGCGTCCTGGAGATCGGTGCCGGACACGGCCTGAACTTTCCCCACTACCCGGACACCGTCACCGAGGTCGTGGCACTCGAACCGGAACGGACCCTGCGCGACCTGGCGCGCGAGGCAGCGCCCAAGGCCCGTGTACCGGTGACGGTGTCCGACGGCGTCGCCGAACGGCTGCCCGCCGCGGACGCGTCGTACGACACGGTCGTCTGCTCGCTGGTGCTGTGCTCGGTGCGCGATCTGCCGACCACGCTCGCCGAGATCCGACGGGTGCTCCGCCCCGGCGGGCATCTCTGCTTCTACGAACACATCCGCTCACACTCCCGGGGCTTCGCCGCCTACCAGTGCGCCGTGGACCACGTGTGGCCGCACATCTCGGGCGGCTGCCGGGTGAGCCGCAGAACGGACCGCGCCATTCCGGGATCCGGCTTCACCATGAAACACGTACGCCACTTCCGCTTCCCACCGGGCCGCAACCCGGCACCGACCGCCCCCTTCATGATCGGCCTTGCGGTGCCGGAGTGATGGACCGGTGCGCACCCTCGCCGACCTGCGTCCAGCCCTCCGGGGCGCCGTCGGCCTGTGGAGAGCAGGCCGGAAAAGCTCAAGGCCACCTCCATCGCCCCCGCCGTGCGAGGGACCTCGCACTCGAAGGCGAGGGAGTCCTTGGGAGCGGACGCCGCCGCACGGCCGGTGAGGAAGCCGACGAAGTCCCGCGCCCCGCCCGGGAAGCAGAGCCGCGCCGAGCGGGGCTCATCCGGGCGGCGCAGGTCGGTCAGGGAGATCCGCAGGCCCTGGTTCAGGAAAGCCAGTTCCCTGAACCGCTCAACCAGGGCGTCGAACGAGAACTCCGCGGCTCCGAAGACGGCGGCGTCGGGCCAGGCGGCAAGGGTGGTCCCGCTGCTGGCCGCCGTCCCCGCCTCGGCGAGCGGGGTGGTGGCCACGCCGCGCGCGTACTCCTGGACCCACCGGTGTCGTTCACCGCCCGGCCCGCCACCTCGAACACCATCCGATGCAGGCCGCGTTCACTGGTTGAGCCGATGTACATCCCGGGCCGCTTGCGAACGGCGTCCCGCCCTTCCAGTGCCTGGATGTGGCTGGCGTCATACCCGGTGACTTCCTCGCTCACGGTGTCCCCTCCGACGGTGTCCAACGGCGCTTTCCAGGCTAGGCAAATCCCAGGAAAACACCAGGTCAGAGCCGTTACCCCGAGGTCGTGTGCGGGCACGTGGGCGACCGTCCGCAGGGCGCGGCCAGGCGCCGCGAACCAGCGCCGGAGTGCGGCCGTGCACCCTCCGGAGCGTGGGCGGCACCCTTGAGCGCCAGTCTCAAGGCCCTGTTCCAACGCGGGCACGAACCCTGCCCGGCGCCTCGGCCCGGGCAGCAACCCGGCCGCGCAAGCCGCCCCCGCTGGTTCTGGCGCCGGGTCAAGTCAAGAAAACGGGCAAAGAATATCGGGGTGGGATGCATTGCGGCTCTTGAGCGGGGCACCTGCCTGCGACGCGAACGTGTTCAGGCCCACCTCGATGGCGTGAATGCGGGAGACCCGGCAGCCGGAGCGGCCTTACCGCGCTCGGCCATCATCAGGCCGAATACTTCGCCGGTCAGGCCGCTGCATCCGTCCACGACGGCGTCGGGACGGCCTGCGGGCCCATGGGATTCTGCCGCTGCCGCCGTTCCGGCCGCGGCCGGAACGCGCAGGCCGCCCCGGGCGCGTCAGCCCAAGCGCAGCAGCAACAGCAGGCCGCCCACAGCGATCAGTGGCACCCCCGCAGCACGGAGGAACGCCGGCTGCGCGAAGGGTCCTGCCACGTAGGTGTCCTGAAGGTGGCCACGGAGAGCCATCCTCTCGCGATGGCGCTCAGCTGCTGTGTGCTGCACCCGCTCGCACCGCCGAGTGATGAATCCGCCGACGTCGAACAACACAAGTACACCGAGCAGCACGTACAGAATCGCAAAACCTATGGCCATTGACCGAAGTCTACGCACCGGCTCCCGGCGACGACCCGGCGCCAAGCACAGCAGGCGCACGGCGTCGTGGGAGGCACGTACGGAGCCTTGCCCAGTCATCGCGGAACCCACGGCCTGTATCGCGCGAGTTCACAAGGTCAACGAACCCACCTTGTACCGTTGCGAAGGTCAACGAGCCGCCGCCCAGGCTTCAGCACGCCAGCCCGGCAGTCCCTCGTCCAGCCACTCCTCGACGGCCTTCCGCCAAGGATCCGAGGGATCGCTGTCGGCGACATCGGCCCACGCGCGAAAGTCGACAGCTCTCGTCCCGGATGTTTCTGCGCTGCGTCAGCCGTTCACGCGACCGCGGTGGAAAGTAGTTGTCAGTCCCATGCATTACCGTGCATTGCGCACGGAAAGTGCATGACATAGATGGACAAACAGGGTGAGGGGCGCAAGGGCATCGCGCGACGCATCGGCGTCCCGCTGGCGACCGCAGCCGTACTGGCGGGCATGACCAGTTGCCGGAACGATGAGACCAAGGCCGATGGGAGCCCCGCCGTCCGTCGCACTCCGGCACAGGCGCTCACCGCGGCTTACAAGAAGACCACCAGCGTGAAGTCGGCGAAGGTCACGATGACCATGTCGGTGCCCGACGGGATGCCGGACAGTGGCGAAAATCCTCAAGGAAGCGGCAGACCGAGGCCGCAGCAGCATCTGAGCAGTGGATTGCCGACATGTCGGCGGGTGGGCCTGCTCACGGGCCCACCCACTTCTCGGGGCTCACCTCTCTCGATCGTGCAAGGTCTCTTCGTTGTCCACTGTCGGCGTTCGCTGCTTTCGCCGTGCAGAGCGTCGCAAGAGCATCGTTGGCTTGATCATCAAGTAGACGACCGAGAATATGACGCAGCGAGATACCAGCTCGGAGCCCCATGCTCGGTCCGACTTCACTGTCGAAGGGCAGTAGCCTGCCCGGCCGCGGTGTGGTGGCGAGGCGTGCACGCTGAGTCGTACGGCCCGACAGTGCTCGTCACGGTGAGGCCTCGGGCTTCTTAGCCGAGTTGCCAGTCGGTGGTGCCGGCGAGGAAGAGGACATCGAAGTCGTCCCCGGGCCGGGTCATCGACTCGGCATCGTCTTGGGCGGCGAGCGCGGCGAAGGGGTGTTTTCCACGTGAGCGGAATGTCCTCGGTCATGGGTTGCCGCGGTGCTGACGGGCGGCTTCTGCGTCGATCTCGTCGAGGAGGTCGGTCACGGCCTGGCGGGCGTCGGGTTCAGTGACCACGCCGTGCGCGAGGTGGCAGAACGAACGGATGGAGTGGTGGTCGTCCAGTTCCCCGATGTGCTGCTGGATGGGACGTCGGAGCCGTGCCCATCGTCTGGCCCATTCCTCGACATGCCACCGGATCATCTCGTCCAGATACCTCAGCGCAGGGCCGGTGCCGTTCAGACGCCGCTGCCGCGCCAGACTCTCCCGTCCCGCACGGATCCTCTCGAAGCACCACAGCAGAGCAAAGTAGTGATCAAGGACTTGTCTCGTCTGCTCCACACTGCGCCGCTCACCACGCCAGTAGAACTCCAGAGCGCTCCTGGCCGCCGACGTGCTCTCCGACGTCAGATCGCAGTACAGCGACCGTGCCAGAGCGAAACTCTCCTTACTGCTGACTCCACGGGTGGCCCAGACCGACATGGCCGCCGCCCCCAACGCCACTGCCGCCGAAAAACTGGCGACCCACACCTCCGGCTTCATCATCCCTCCCCCGACGCCCGCCCCCACCCTTCCACGCCGGCACCACGCCAAGAACTCCTCACGCGATGTCAGTAGCCGTGGCCTTCGGATGGCTACGTCGGTTGCTGCCCTCTTGCGGTCGGGCGCTCGCTCACCCCTGCCCAAGCGACCGCCACACCCGTCCAGACGACACGGTCACTCACGTTGCGTAAGAAGCTCTGAGCCCCGTTCACGCCGGAGCGCTTCTCACTGAAATCGCTCGCTGCCGCGGGTCAGGACCCAGATGTAGTACCAGGGACTGTCCCGCAGGGTACGCGGGCTGTTGTCCGCGGCGCTTTGGATGATGGCCCAGATGCCGCCCGCGCCTGCGGCGCCCATGACGGTGGCGGCTGTTTGGAAAGCCGGCCCGTACACGGCGACGAGGGAAGCCCCGACGGCGCCGATGACGGCGCCCGAGACCGCGACGGCCCGTTTGCGTCGTACGGCCGTCATCTGGGAGCGGATTCCTCGGATCTCGTCTTCGATGCCGTGCGCGATCCTGATCATTTCCCGTTCGGAGTCAACCGCGTTCAGAGCTGTGTCGACAGCGAGGAGTTCCTGTCGCAGGAAGCTTCGGAAGGCGGTGTAAGCAGCGAACTCCTGCACGGTGATCTCGCTGAAGTCGGCCATCCCGACGCCGTCGAGGAACGGAAGGTCGATGGCGAGCACCGGGCGGACGACGTGACTCTTGAGCGGATGTGGAGGACACGCGTCGCTCTCGGTGACGGCCCGTCCTGCCTGTACGAGAAAATCCAGGGCGCTCGGCACGTTGGCCGAGGATTCCGGCTCGGGGCCGTCGTTGAGCGAACCCGAACTGGAGATCTCCCGTTGACGGGAGACGGCATAGGCGGGCAGGTACCAGGCCAGGCCGGCCTTCAGCAGCGGTTCGGCGTCGATCAGCCAAGAGCCCAGCTTGCCGAGATCGGGGCAGTGCATGGCCAGGTATTCGCGCTGTTCGATGCGCATGGTGCCTCGGGTGCCCGAAAGTCCGGACTGGTCCGAGGCAAGTCGTGTGCCCAGGGGGTGCTCGGTGGACTTCCGGGACAGGGTGCGGACGCGGTGGGCCGGGCCGATGCCGTTGTGGGAGAGCAGCAGCGTGTCGGAGACGAGGGTGGCGCGTTTGGTGATGTCGGCGAAGTCCGAGTGTGCCAGGCCGATTCCGACGTGAAAGGGGGACCGGGCCAGCTTCTTCTCGGCGACCAGTTCCCGACGCCTCGGATGGAACAGATGCTTGCCGTATGCCTCGGCGATTCGTTCGGGTGATGCGCGTACGTGGCCGGGCAAGGGGTCGAAGAAGGCGCGCATGTGGCGTGCGATCAGGACATTGCCCGGTACCCGGCTGTTTCTCCCAAACACCGGCAACACCCTACGGGAACGGACCACGCTTCGTGATGACATACAGCCGCGATGTCGACCCTCGCCAAGGGGGTGTTCGGCGTGGGCGAGTTGGTCAGTGCAGCGGTGGTTTCGGGCGCAGCGTGCCGCCGTGCATGTTGGCGGCTGCTGACGCGGCTGTCCACGGGTTGCCCCGGCGGGGGTAATGCCCCGTGGCGGAAATGGGAGCCGTCCATGCTCCGGGACTGGCCGAGCACGATGCGCCCTCGCACGCGCGCCGCCACCTGACGCCTGACGCCTCCGAGCGGCGGGCGGGGTGAGTGGGTCGGGTGGGCCGGGCGGGCCCGGCAGCCCCGGCGCCCACGACACGTTCCGGTTTCTGACCAGGCGTTACGGCCCCGGACGAGCGGTGGGATAGGTTCGTTGGACATTCCGTTCGTCCTGGAGGTCGCAGGTATGCCCGTCGTAGTCGCCACGGTCCGCACGAAGCCCGGCGAGCTGGAGACGGCGCTCGACGTCTTCCGTTCGCACGCGCCCGCCGTCCACGAGGAGGACGGCTGTCTGCTGTACGCGGTCCACGCGGGCGAGGACCGCGTGGTGGTCGTGGAGAACTGGGCGGACGGTGCGGCGCTGGACGCCCACTCCCGGGGTGCCGCGCTCACCGGGATCGCCGCCGGGGTGAGCGAGCTGCTCGCCGCGCCGATGGATGTCGCCGTGCTGGACGCCGTCCCGATGGGCGACCCGGGCAAATCCACGCTTTAGGCACATCGTGCGGAGCGCCGCCCGTAAAAGGAAGGCAAATACTCCGTCAATTCGCCGTCAGCGAGAGTCCGTCATTTCGGACGTTGCGTTTTTCCCGTGAGCGGCCGTCGCCTCCGTGCGTACGGCCGCTCACGCCCGTATACCGCCCGAGCGGCCTCGCCCCCCGTTAACCGGCCATTCTCGCGACGCCCTCCGACTCCCCCCAGTACCCGCCTGACCTGCCGCTTCGTGCGCCCGTAAAAATACGGGGGAAGGGGCGCCGCCCCCGCGGGCTCTCCTGCGCGACCGGGCCGGTTGGCCAGATGTCCGCGCCTCGGTAAAAGGCCCGCCAACGGGCGTTCGTGCCAACTTGGAACCCTTGATCGGCGACCGTTAGCATGGAAATGGTTGTCCGGGGCAACTAACTACCCGTCGTGCCCCGGAATCAAGGAGGAATCACCTATGCCCGACACCGCGCACGACTTCCGCACCTACGTGGAGGAGAACCTCGACGCCCTGGGGACCGACCCCGGGCGCGTGGCGCTGGTGCACCAAGGGCGACGCGTCACCGCGGGTGAGTTCCGCGCCCTCGTCCACCGCACGGCCCGCGCGATGCGGGGTCAGGGCATCGACCGCGGTCAGACCGTCACGCTGCTCAGCGGCAATCTGCCCGAGACCATCGCCGCCCGTTACGCCGCCAACCTCATCGGCTGCCGGGTCAACCACCTCTACAACAAGCTCTCCGCCGACGTGCAGGCCACCATCGTCAAGGACGTGGAGACCGGCGCGCTGATCGTCGACCCCCGCTTCGACGACCGCGCCGCCGAGCTGACCGCGCTGGCGCCGGTGGCGACCGTACTGTCCCTGGGCCCCGCGAAGTTGGGCACCGACCTGCTGGAACTGGCCGCCGCCGAGAGCGACGAGCCGTTCCCGAGCCTCGCGCAGCCCGACGACATCTGCACCATCCGCCACACCGGTGGCACCACCGGCCACCCCAAGGGCATCTGCACCACCTACGGGCAGGTCCGTTCCTTCGTCGCCGACAACGACGAGGACGCGGGCGACGCCAAGGTGATCTGGCAGCGCCCCTCGGACGAGGAGGCGGCCCGCCTCCTGGTGTGCACCACCCTGGCGCACGCGGGCGGCATGATGGCCGACGTCACCCTGCGCGAGGGCGGCCTGGTGGTCCTCCACGAGGACTTCGAGCCCGGCGAGGTGCTGGCCGCCATCGAGCGGGAGCGCATCACCCACCTCTTCCTGCTGCCGCCGCTGCTCTACCAGCTCACCGACCACCCGGACGCGGCCACCACCGACACCTCCAGCCTGCGCTGCCTGACCTACGGCGGCTGCCAGTCCTCGCCCGCCCGCATCGCCGACGCGATCCGGCGCTTCGGCCCGGTGCTGGTCCAGTTCTACGGGCAGAACGAGGCCGGCGGGATCAGCGTGCTGCCCGCCGGGGAGCACGACCCGGACAACCTGGAGCGGCTGCGTTCGGCCGGCCGCATCCTGCCCAACGTGGAGGTGGCGGTCCGCGACGAGAACGGCCGCGACCTGCCGCACGGCGAGCACGGCGAGATCTGCATCCGCTCCGAGAGCATCATGCAGGGCTACTGGAAGCAGCCGGAGCTGACCGCCGAGGTGCTGCGCGACGGCTGGCTGCACACCGGCGACATCGGGTTCCTGGACGACGAGAACTACCTGACCATCGTCGACCGGATCAAGGACATGATCGTCGTGGTGGGCGGTCATGTGTACACCACCGAGCTGGAGGACCTCCTCAACACCCACCCGCAGGTCGCGCAGAGCGCCGTCTTCGGCGTGCGCGACGAGGACCGGATGGAGCAGGTGTACGCGGCCGTGGTGCCCGCCGCCGGTGAGAGCGTCGACGAGGACGGCCTGCGCACGATGGTGCGCGAGGCGCGCGGCGCGATGTACGAGCCGGCCCGTATCCAGTTCGTCGACGCGCTGCCGCTGACCGACGCCGGGAAGCCGGACAAGAAGAAGCTGCGCGAGCTGGCCACGACGGCCGCCTGACCCTCGCACGGCCGGGACCGGCCCCCGTCTCTCCGGAGGCGGGGGCCGGTTTCGTACGGAATCCACCGGTCCGCCGCGTCCTCCCGGGGCAGCCACCCGGAGCAGCGCGCCGTGCGGGCGCACCACCCCCCGCCTACGCTCGGTACACAGATCGCACAGATCGTCACCACGGGCTGTCCGGCCGGGCCGCCCGACCGCGAGCACAGGCACGGAGGCTCACCCATGCCGGAGCTGTTCATCGGGGGTCAGTGGACCGCCGCGGCCGACGGGGAGGTGCGCGAGATCCGCTGCCCGGCGGACGGCACGCTGGTCGCCACCGTCGACGAGGCGGGCGCGGCGGACGCGGCCGCCGCCGTCACCGCGGCCCGTGCGGCGTTCGACGACGGGCCGTGGCCGCACACCCCGGCCGCGGAGCGCGGGGCGCTGCTGCTGCGGGTCGCGGATCTGCTGGAGCGCGACAAGGACACGTACGCGCGTGCCGAGTCGCTGGACACCGGCAAGCGGTTCGTGGAGAGCCAGTACGACATGGACGACATCGCGAACTGTTTCCGCTACTTCGGCAACCTGGTCGCCTCCGGCAACGACGGCCGGGTGGTGGACACCGGGCAGCCGGAGGTCGACAGCCGGGTGGTGTACGAGCCGGTCGGCGTCTGCTCCCTGATCACGCCGTGGAACTATCCGCTGCTGCAGACCGCCTGGAAGGTGGCCCCGGCCGTCGGCGCGGGCGACACCTTCGTCCTCAAGCCCAGCGAGCTGACCCCGCACACCGCGATCCTGCTGATGCGGACGCTGGCCGAGGCGGGGCTGCCGGACGGGGTGGCCAACCTGGTGCTCGGCGCGGGAGCCGCCGTCGGCACGCCGCTGACCACCGACGAGCGGGTGGACCTGGTGTCCTTCACCGGCGGTCTGGTGACCGGGCGGAGCATCATGGCCGCCGTCGCGCCCACCGTGAAGAAGATCGCGCTGGAGCTGGGCGGCAAGAACCCCAACATCGTCTTCGCCGACACCGACTTCGACACGGCCGTCGACTACGCGCTGATGGCGGTGTTCCTGCACTCCGGGCAGGTCTGCTCGGCCGGCGCGCGGCTGCTGGTCGAGGACGGGCTGCACGACGACTTCGTGGACGAGCTGGTGCGCCGGGCCCGCGCGATCCGGCTGGGCGGGCCGTTCGACGAGGACGCCCGCAGCGGGCCGCTGATCTCCGCGCAGCACCGCGACAAGGTGGAGAAGTACGTGGCGGCGGGCCTGGCCGAGGGCGCGGTGCTGCGCTGCGGCGGCGCGCGCCCCGACGACGCGGCCCTGCGGGACGGTTACTACTACCTGCCGACCGTGCTGGACGAGTGCTCCCCCGGCATGTCGGTGGTGCGTGACGAATCGTTCGGCCCGGTGCTGACCGTGGAGCGGTTCCGTTCCGAGGACGAGGCCGTCGCGCTGGCCAACGACACGGTGTACGGGCTGGCCGCCGGCGTGTGGACGCAGAGCGTGGAGCGGTCGCACCGGGTGGCCGCCCGGCTGCGCGCCGGCACCGTGTGGATCAACGACTTCCACCCGTACGTACCGCAGGCCGAGTGGGGCGGCATGAAGCAGTCCGGCGTCGGGCGGGAGCTGGGCCCGGCCGGGCTCGGGGAGTACCAGGAGGCCAAGCACGTCTGGCGCAACACCGCGCCCCGGCCGCAGCGGTGGTTCGAGTGAGCGGCGCCGGGCCGGCGGCGGGCGGCCCCGCGCAGGGGGGCGGAGCGGCGGACGGCGGGAAGCCGGCCGACGAGGAGGCGGCGTCCGGCAACGGCACCGCGCCGGCCGACGACGCCTCCGACAGCGCCGACGACGAGTCGCTCGCGGAGCTCGGCTACAAACCCGAACTCAAACGCACCCTCGGCAACTTCCACACCTTCGCCGCGGGCATCAGCTACATCTCGATCCTCACCGGCACCTTCCAGCTCTTCTACTTCGGTGTCAGCCACGGCGGGCCCGCCTACTGGTGGTCCTGGCCGATGGTCTTCTGCGGCCAGCTGATGGTGGCCCTGTGCTTCTGCGAGCTGGCCGCCCGTTACCCGGTGGCCGGATCGGTCTACAACTGGTCCAAGCAGCTGGGCGGGCCGCACGTGGGCTGGCTCGGCGGGTGGATGATGATGACCGCGACCATGGTGTCGCTGGCCGCCGTGGCGCTCGCCTACCAGGTCACGCTGCCGCAGATCTCCTCCTTCTTCCAGTTCGTCGGCGACGGCAGTGGACGGACCGACCATGCCGCCAACGCGGTGCTCCTCGGTGCCGTCCTCGTCCTCTTCACGACGCTGATCAACGCCTTCGGCGTCAAGCTGATGGCCCAGATCAACTCGGCCGGCGTCGCCATCGAACTGATCGCCGCGGTGGTCCTGATCGTGCTGCTGGCCGCGCACATCACCCGCCCCCCGAGCGCGCTGACCGAGACCTACGGGCTGGCGGAGGGCCAGTCGCTGGGCTACCTCGGCGCGTTCCTCACCGCGTGCCTCGCCTCCGCCTACGTCATGTACGGCTTCGACACGGCGTCGTCGCTCGGCGAGGAGTCCAAGGACCCCGGCCGCAACGCGCCGCGCGCGATCCTGCGGGCCCTTTTCGCCTCGTTCCTCATCGGCGGGCTGATCCTGCTGTTCGCGCTGCTGGCCACCCCGGACCTGCACGCCAAGGAGCTGTCCGTGGACGGGCTCCAGTACGTCGTGCTCAGCACCCTCGGCTCGACGATGGGCCAGATCATGCTGTGGTGCGTGGTCATCGCGATCACGGTGTGCGCGCTGGCCGTGCACACCGCGGGCATCCGGCTGGCGTTCGCCATGGCCCGGGACACCAACCTGCCGGCCGCCTCGCTGCTCGCCCGGGTCAGCCCGCGCTTCCAGACCCCGGTGGCGCCCGCGGTGATCATCGGGTGCATCGCGGTCTGCATCCTGCTGATCAACGTGAACCAGCCGCAGATCTTCTCGGTGATCACCAGCATCGCGATCATCATGATCTACGTCGCGTACCTGATGGTGACCGTGCCCCTGCTGGTACGGCGGCTGCGCGGCCAGTGGGAACCGGCCGAGGGCAAGTTCTCGCTGGGCCGGTTCGGGCTGCCGGTCAACATCCTCGCCGTCCTGTGGGGCACCGCGATGGCCACCAACCTCGCCTGGCCGCGCCCCGAGGTCTACAACGCGACCGGCCCGCAGCACTGGTACCTGCGCTGGGGCGCGTTCCTGTTCGTCGGGATCGTCGCCGTCGGCGGCTTCACGTACTACTGGTTCGTCCAGCGCAAGCGCACCTGCGTTTTGGCCGGGCACGCCGCCGAGACCCCGGAGGACGCGGAGACCGCGGGTACTTCGGACGACTCCCAGGGCCCGACCGCCGCGTCGCCCTGAGGGTCCGCCGCCGGACGTTCCACCGTTCACGCCCCGCCAGGCCACGCCTGGCGGGGTTTTTCGCGTTTCCGTCCGGCCCGGCGGTGACCGGCCGCCGGGGCCCGGCGGCTCGGCGTACACCTGTACCGATCTGTGACACAAATATCCGTTTCTTCAGGCAACCGATCATGCGGTGTCACCCGTCTGCATCTACGGCGGTTGCCTGCGACCGGGTTCCGGGGGGCGGCGTGACCGCGCCGGAGGCCGGGCGATGCCCGCCACAGCCTGTTGTGTTGCTCTGGAGGGAACCGCTCGTGCACGTCAGATCAGCCCGTCGCACCGTCCTGCTGTCCGCCACCCTGGTGGGAGCCGCGCTGCTGACCGCGTGCGGAGCGGACGGCGGCTCACAGACGTCGGACAAGCCGGCGGCGAAGGTGACCGTGACCCCGGCGGCGGGCAGCAAGTCCGCCGCGCTGGGCTCCCCGATATCCGTGAAGGTCGACGGCGGCAGCCTCACCGCCGTCGAGGCCAAGGACGACAAGGGCGGCAAGGTCGACGGGAAGCTGTCCGGTGACGGCTCGTCGTGGACGTCCGAGGGCAAGGTCAAGCCCGGGACCACGTACACCGTGCACACGAAGACGAAGTCGGGGGACGGCAAGGAGTCGGCCGCGGACTCGTCCTTCACGACCGCGCAGGCCGAGAAGGTCAACAAGCTCACCAACACCCCGTCCAACGGGCAGACGGTGGGCACGGGCATGCCGATCTCGATCCTCTTCGACAACCCGGTCGCCAAGGACCGGCGCGCCGAGGTCCAGAAGGCCCTCAAGGTCACCACGCAGCCGCAGGTGGAGGGCGCCTGGGGCTGGGTCAGGGACTGGGGCGGCAAGGACCGTCTCGACTGGCGGCCCAAGACCTACTGGCCGGCCGGCACCAAGGTGTCCGTCAAGGGCGGCCTGGGCGGGATCGACTCCGGCAAGAAGGGCGGCTGGTTCGCGCGCGACTACGACTTCGGGTTCACCATCGGCGCCGACCACAAGGCCGTCATCGATGTCACGGCGCACAGCATGACCCTGTACGAGAACGGCAAGGCCGTCGACACGATCCGCGGCTCCGCGGGCTCCCCGCAGGACCCGACGCGCGGCGGCGTGCACACCGTGCGCAGCAAGAACGCGGCCGAGACGATGGACTCCTCCACCATCGGCCACGGCAACGAGTGGATGCTGGACTCGAAGTGGGTGACGCATCTCACCGCGTCGGGCACCTTCCTGCACTCCGCACCCTGGAACAAGTCGGTCGGCGTGGTCAACAACAGCCACGGCTGCTTCGGCATGACCACCTCGGACGCCAAGCGGGCCTACGACTTCCTGACGATCGGCTCCACGGTCGAGGTGAAGAACACCAC
Source organism: Streptomyces monomycini (assembly GCF_022271435.1). Taxonomy (GTDB): domain Bacteria; phylum Actinomycetota; class Actinomycetes; order Streptomycetales; family Streptomycetaceae; genus Streptomyces; species Streptomyces monomycini. Next base: position 61,272 of record NZ_JAFIQY010000005.1, read on the forward strand.
CAGCACCAAGAAGACCGATGTCGGCAACGGCCTGGAGGTCTGGCAGGAGAGCTGGGAGCAGTGGCAGCAGCGCAGCGCGGTGAAGTGACCGCGGTACGGCCGGGGCGCGGGCGCGCCTGAGCGTGCGAGCGCGGACGTGGGGCTCCCCCGGAGACGGGGCGGGCCCCACCTGCGGTTGCGGACGGGTTCGGACCACACCCCCGTGCCGGTCCGAACTGTCCGCCCCGCGTCACACCAGAGTCTTTGACTCAGGTGTGAAGAATAGAGGCTCCAAGCGGAGCGTGCCAGCCCACACGGGAGGGAGCGCCCATCCGTCCCGGCGACCTGGCCACTACAGTGGAGGTCTCACGTTTGGCCTTGAAGGGAGCGCGGCGCGATGGGGGACGAGGACCGCGGGCCGGTCAGCCTGGCCGAAAAGCTGGACCGGCTGTTCCGGGAACGAAGTCGTGAGCGGGGCAAATCGCTGTCCGCCAACGACGTCGCCACCGACATCAACATCAGGGCCGGCGAGCAGGTGATCTCCGGCAACTACATCTGGCAGCTGCGCAAGGGCAAACGGGACAACCCGACCAAGCGCCACATCGAAGCGCTCGCGGAGTACTTCGGCGTGCCCGCCGCGCACTTCCACGACCAGCAGGACGCGGGTTCCGGCGGCGCGGCGGCCGACCGGACCGACCAGCCCCCGGAGCTGCTGGAGGCCATGCAGGACGCGGGGGTCATCGCCATGGCCGCGCGCTTCATGGACATGTCCGCCGAGTCCCGTACGGCCGTACTGGAGATGATCGACCGCGTACGGAAGCTGGAAGGGCTGCCGGACGTCGGCAGCACGACGGGCAACGGAGCGGGGAATCCGATGGGCAACACGGGAGAAACCTGGCGTACCGCCCGCTGAACCATGGCCCTGACCGACATACTCCCCGCGCCGTCCCCGGCTGCCGTCCCGCCCCTTTCCGGGCCGGACGACCGGGCGGCCGGGCCCGCGGCGGCCCCCGGGCCCGCACACGACCCCGTTCGGGAGGGGCCATCCGGCGCTGCATGAGACTGGCACGTGTACCTTTCATGGCTGAGGCCGAAGGAGAGCACGCCATGAAGTTCACACGGCGACCGGACCGTGTGCTTGCCGACTGTTCGGACCGGCTGCGGGGGCTGCACATCCCCCGCCCCTTCGAGCTGGGTGCCTTCCTGGACCGGCTCGCCGAACAGCGCGGCCGCCCGATCCACCTGGAGCCGCAGGTCACGCCGCCCGCCGGGCCGTGCGGCCTGTGGATCGCCACGCGGCGGGCCGACTACGTCTTCTACGACGCGGCCACCACCGCGCTGCACCGCGACCACATCGTGCTGCACGAGGTCGGCCACATGCTCAGCGGCCACTCCAACCTGCTCTCCGGCGAGGCCGCGCACGCCCTCGTACCCGACCTCGACCCCGCGTCGGTGGAATCCGTCCTGGGCCGCAGCCACTACAGCGACCAGGACGAGCAGGAGGCCGAGATGATCGCCTCGCTGATCCTGCGGCGCGCCGACCGTACCCCCGCCCGCCGCCCGGCGACGTCCCAGCAGGCCGAGGTCCTCAGCCGGATGGACGACGTCTTCGGCTCCCCGAAGCGACGGTAGACACCCCAGATGGTCAACGTTCTCTTCCTCTCCATAGCCGCCGTCCTGCTGCTGGCCGCCGCGTACAAGGCGCGGCCGCTGCTGCGCCGGCCGCGGCCGCGGGGCCTGGGTGCCCTGTGCGGGTTCCTGACCGGACTGGGCGCCTCGCTGGTGTTCCTGACGCCGGCCGTCGGCGACGCGCTGAGCGTCGTCACGCCCAAGCTGGGCCGGCTGCTCGGCAACTGCAGCACGCTGGCCGCCGCCACCTGCATCTCGATCCTGCTGCTGCGCTTCAACGAGGAGCCGCCGGACGCGGACCGCAAGGCGCGCCACCGGCTCGTGACGCTGGGGGTCGTCCTGGTCGCGATGGCCGCCCTGTTCTTCGCCTCGCCGGTGGACGACTCCCCCGGCGCCCCCACCTTCGGCGAGCTGCCGCGCACCGAACCGCTGCTGAACATCTACGTTTTGGTGTTCACCGCACACCTCGGCGCCGCCATCGTCGACCTGCTGCGCCAGGCGCTGCGCTACTCCCGGCACGCGCCGCGCACCAGCCTCCGCTACGGGCTGCGCGTCATCGCCGCCGGCTGCGCGCTCGGCATGGTCTACATCGCTTACAAGATCGTCCACGTCGTCGGCCTGTGGACCGACGCCGCCTGGCTGCCGCCCGAGCAGCTGTGCAGCTCCCTGGTGACGCCCGCGACCTGCACCTTCAGCGTCGGCCTGCCCGCGATGTGCAGCCTGCTCCTGGTCATCGGCGTGCTGCTGCCCGCCATCGGCCCGGCCCTGGCCTGGCCCTGGCGGCGGATCCAGCTGTGGCAGCTGCACCGCGGGCTGCACCCGCTGTGGGCCGCGCTGACGGCGGCGGTCCCGGAGATCCAGCTCACCGCGACCGAGAACCGGTACGCGGCGCCCGACCCCGAGTTCCGCCTCTACCGCCGGGTGATCGAGATCCGGGACGGGATGCTGGCGCTGCGCCCGCACCGCAGCGACGAGGTACGCCGGGCCGCCGAGGAACGCCTGCGGTCCGGCGGGGCCGACGCGCGGGAACTGGACGCCGGGATCGAGGCAGCGGTGCTGGCCGCGGCGCTGGAGTCGCGGCGGGACGGCGGCGCCCCCGCGCGCACGGTCAGCGCCGAGGACGCCACGCTGACCCGCCCCGAACTCAACGATCTGTTCGACGAGGCCCGATGGCTGCGCAGGGTCTCGCACGCGTTCGTGGCGTCCGGCACCGGCCCCGCACCGTCCGAACCGTCCCGGCCCGCCGCAGGAATCTGAGGTCACACGTGAGCCACCCCATGGAGTCACCGGAGTTCTTCCGCGACCCGTACCCGCTGCTCGCCGCGCTGCGCGAGCGCGGCCCCGTCCAGCAGGTACGGTCCGGGCCGCACGGCGCGACCTGGCTGGTCACCGGGTGGGCCGAGGCCCGTACCGCCCTGGCGGAGCCCCAGCTGTCCAAGGACACCACCCGCTACTTCGCGGACAAGCCGTCCCGGCGCAATCTGGCTCCCGCCGTCAGCGCCACCATACTCGCCACCGACCCGCCGGACCACACCCGGCTGCGCAGGCTGGCCGTCAAGGCGTTCACGCCGGCCGCGGTGGCCCGTCTGGAGCCGCGGGTGGCGGAGATCGCGGACGGTCTGCTGGACCGGATGGCCGCCCGCGGCGGCACGGCCGATCTCGTCGAGGACTTCGCCGTACCGCTGCCCATCGAGGTCATCGGCGACCTGCTCGGGGTGCCCCGCGAGGACCGGGCCGCGCTGCGCGGCTGGTCCAACGACCTCTTCGCGGCCGGCGCCCCGGACACCATCGACACCGCCTCGCACGCGATCAGCGACTACATGACGGAGCTGATCGCGAAGAAGCGGGCCGCCGGGGCGGAGGACGGCGGCCCGGACCGCGACCTGCTGACCGACCTGATCGCCGCGCGCGACGAGGGCGAGCGGCTCAGCGAGTTCGAACTGGTCTCGCTGGCCGTCCTCCTGGTCGTCGCCGGTCATGAGACGACCACCAACCTGATCGGCAACGGCGCGCTCGCGCTGCTCCAGGACGACGCGCTCCGCACCCGCCTGCGCGAGGACCCCGCCCTCGTCCCGGACGCCGTGGAGGAACTGCTCCGCTACGACTCCCCGATCACCACGGCCACGTTCCGGTACGCGGCCGAACCGCTCACCCTGGGCGGCGCGGAGATCGCCGCGGGCGACGTGGTCCTGGTCTCACCGGGCGCCGCCAACCGGGACCCGGCCCGCTTCACCGACCCCGACACCCTCGCCCCCGGCCGCGCCTCGGGCCATCTCTCCTTCGGCCACGGGCCGCACCACTGCCTCGGTGCCCCGCTGGCCCGCCTGGAGGCCCGGATCGCCTTCCACGCCCTCCTCACCCGCTTCCCCGGCCTGCGCCTGGCCGCGCCTCCGGCCGAACTCCCCTGGCGGCACACCCGTCTGATGCACGGCCTGGCGCACCTGCCGGTCACGTTCGCGGCCTGACCCGCCCGCCGGCGGCCGTACGCCGCGGGCGGGCCGGGCCGGCCCCGGTCTCACTCCCCCGAGGCGAAGTCCTCCACCGCGCGGCAGACGGCGGCCGCGTGGTCGGCGAGGTAGAAGTGTCCGCCGGCGAAGGTCTCCTCGCGGTACTCGGCGACGGTGTGCGCCTTCCAGGCGGCCGCTTCCTCGCGGGTCACCCGGGGGTCCGCCGCGCCGGTGAGGCACAGCAGCGGAATGTCGAGCACGGCGTCGGCGGCGGGCCGGTACAGCTCGATCGCGCGGTAGTCGTTGCGGATCGCCGGGAGGATCAGCCGCACGATGTCCGGGTCGTCGAGGAGCTGGCTGTGGGTGCCGTCCAGACGGCCGACCTCGGCGAGAAGTTCCTCGTCGGTGCCCCGGTGGAGGTGCCGCTCCTCGCGGAACATCGAGGGCGCGCGACGGCCGGAGACGACGAGCCGGCGCGGCGCGGGCCGCCCGAGGTCCGCGAGGCGCCGGGCGGTCTCGAAGGCGACGGACGCGCCCATGCTGTGTCCGAACAGCACCAGCGGGGTGGTGTCGTGGGGGTCCAGGCAGCCGACCACCTCGTCGGCGAGGCCCTCCACGGAGGTGACGAACGGGTCGTTCCACCGGTCCTGGCGACCCGGGTACTGGATCGCCGACACGTCGAACCGTTCACCGAGGTGGGCGGCGAACGGGCGGTAGTACGAGGCGGATCCCCCGGCGTGCGGGAAGAAGATGAGGTGGGCGGCGGGCCGCGGCCCCCGGCGTACGTCCCGTATCCAAGCGTTCTTCCCCGTCATGTGTACGTGCTCCTGTGCTGGTGGGCCGATGGTCGGGCTGCTCGTCCGGGGGCGGTCCACGCGGTTCGGCCGGACCGCACCCGGACGGGTCAAGGATGACCGGTCCGGGGTGCATCGGGCCAGCAGGAAATTGATCAAGAACGTCCGGGGGCTGAATCCTCCGCCCGGCGCGCCAGCTCGGCGGCCCCTGGCGCCGCCTGTTCGGCGGCCCGGGCCCGGGCCGTGGCCGCCTTGGCCGTGTCGCCGAGCCGGTCGGCGAGGCGCGCCTGGGCCAGCCAGTTGTACGGGCAGACCGGGCGCAGGCTGATGCGCTCGCTGAGCAGGGTGCGGGCCGTGTCGTCGCGTCCGGCGCGGAGCGCGGCCTCCAGCAGCGTCTTCTGTACGGCGTCCCGCTGGGCGTGGCTGCCGCCGAACGTGTGCAGGCGGCGGCGGACGGGGGCGAGGAGGTCGACGGCCTGCCCGTACCTGCCCTGTCCGTAGGCGATCAGGGCGCGGCAGACGGGCAGGCCGATACCGGCGGTCATGGCGACGTTGGACAGTCCGGGCCGGGCGCGGACGAGCCAGGCAGCCCGCTCCTCGACGAGGCGTTCGGCGTCGGCGAGGCGGTCGGCGCCGACGTACGCCATGACGGCGTGCACGTCGTTGAAGGCGTAGTACGGCGGGTCCTGGCGGGCCGCCCAGGCGTCGGCGAGGCGGTTCCAGCGGGCGCCGGTGCCGCGGTCGGCCAGCAGGAACCGCCACAGAAGGGCGGCGGCGTCCAGGATTTCCATCGCCAGGCCCGGCGACTCCTCGTGGTGCAGCACGGCGTCGTAGATCTCCAGCGCCCGGTCCGGGTCGCCGGATTCGAGGGCGTAGAGGCAGTAGTGCCACCAGTTGTGCACGTTCAGGTAGTTGCCGGAGGCCCAGTCGTCCGTACGGGCGTCCAGGAAGCGGATGCCCTGGGCGAACCGGCCCTGCATCTCGTAGGTGTGCACGACCGCGTGGATGCCCCACACGTCGCGGGGGTTGTGCTGGACGGCGGCCAGGCCGGCCTCCTCGGAGCGGAGGTAGTGGCCCGTCTCCTCCAGGCCGAAGGCGTACATGCCGAGGAGGTGGCCGTAGTGCGGGTCGTCCTCGGGCCAGGCGGTGAGCGCGCCGCCGATCCGGTCGCGCAGGTGGACGGCGTCCCCGGTGAGGAAGTCGATCTGGTGGCCGACGGCGAGCGCGAGCACGTCGCGGGGGAAGGCGACGCTCAGCTCGCCGAGTACGTGCCCGGCGCGGTGGATGTCGCCGTTCAGCCAGGAGGTGGCGGCGGCGAGGTGCATCCGTTCGCGGTCCGTCGGCCGCCCGGCGCGTACGCAGTCCGTGAAGCGGGTGAACGCCGCCTTGGCCGCGGTGGCGTCCTTCTCCTCCGTGCCCAGCAGGCCGAGGTAGGCCGCGAGGACGTTGCCCATGACGGACTTCGGGGCGGCCTGGAGGGCCGCCTGGGACGCGGTGGCGACCGCCCCGCGGAAGAAGAGCAGTTCGCGCAGCGCGTCCTCGTAGTGGGACACGGCTTCCGCGCTGGTCTGCGTCATCACGTGACCGTGCCGGTCATGGACCGTTCGCGGCATCATCGGCTCCTCACGGCACTCTGGCGTCACTGGGTCCCCCGCCTTACCTTGTCGGGGGTAGGAATTCTGTTCGATCACCGGTCATGTCCTGGACTTGAGATCACAGACAAGAGGTGCGCCTTGTTCCTTCCCCACAGACCGGCCCGCCCATACCGCGGCAGCGCCGGCAGACTGGGTGTTCTGGCCCTTCTCCTGGGCGTCCTGGCCGCCGTCGCCGCAGGCCCCGCCCGGGCGGCCCCCGAGGCCGCGCCCGCGGTCCGGCCCCCGCTCGTCCGGCCCGTCGACCCGCAGAACTGGCGCAATCCCGACGACATGACGTGGGCCGAATACCGCTCGGTCCCCGGCACGAACTGGGCGGATCCCGCCCTGAAGCCCAGCAAGCGCATGTTCAAGGGCGCGCTCGTGCTGCTGGACTACCCGGACGAGGAGTTCAGCGTCAGCAGACCCGCCGGTTCGTCCGTCTTCGGCAACCCGCAGCCCAGCGCCCACGACATCCCCCGGGCAAAGGTGCCCGGGTTCTACCGGGACTTCCTGAACAAGCCGGGCAGGCTCAACCACGGCCACACCATCAACGAGTACTGGATGGAGGACTCCGGCGGCCGGCTCGGTGTCGAGCTGACGTCGTTCGGCGTCTACCGGATGCCGTTCAAGTCCTACCAGTACGGCATCGAGCCCGGCATGAACCCCGGCGCCTGCCCCCTCGGCGACAGCTGCGGCAAGAACATCCGCACCGACGGCAAGGCCGCCTGGGCCGCCGACGTGGGCGACGCGGAGACCAAGAAGTACGACTTCATCTTCTACCTGACCGCGGGCCAGGACGAGTCGGCCGCCTGGCAGGAGTTCGGGCAGATGAAGTTCGCCTCCCCCGAGGACGTGCCGGCCGCGTGGGGACCGCCCTCCCCCGTCCAGGGCGGTGGCAACGCCGCCCGCACCCGGTACGTGCCGTGGACCTCCTGGAAGGCCGCCGCCCGCATCTGGCCCAACGCCGAGACGGGCTCCTCCACCCAGGCCGAGAGCTCCGGCATGGCCGTGTACGCCCACGAGTTCAGCCACATCCTGGGCATCGCGGACAACTACAACAACCCGTACGGCACACCGGTGCGCCGCGCCTACACCGGCATCTGGAGCATGCTCTCGCGCGGATCCTTCAACGGCCCCGGCGGCCCGCACACCCGCTGGCAGATACCGGCGGCCAACGGCGCCTCGATGGGCTCGCAGCACGTCCTGCGCGACAAGCTCAAGCTCGGCATCGTGGACGAGAAGAACGTGCTGCGTCTGGACCGGGACGCGCTGAAGACGTCCGGCGTCGCGGTCGCCAAGGTCACCGCGCGCTCCGCGCCGCCCGGCGCCAAGGGCCTGTCCGGCGTCAACATCACCATGGGCCGGGACCTGGAGCCGGCCTGTTCCACCACGACCGACCCGCTGTGCGACGGCGGCGGCTACGACAACTACACCGTCGAGGTCGTCGACCGGATGGGCATGGACTCCTTCACCCCGGACAACGGGGTGCTGCTGTCCAAGACCAAGAACGAGGACCGGGCCCCGTTCGCGTGGGTGATCGACGCCCACCCGGAGGACATCCGCATGGTCGACTTCCGGCGCCCCGACGGCACCCCGCAGATGATCACCATGGGTGACTACCGGCAGCTCAGCGACGCCCTGTTCCATGCGGGCGCGGACTCCGGCAGCGCGTACGAGTACGTCGACCGGCACAACCGGCTGCACTTCTACGTCCTGGACATCCAGCGGGACAAGAAGGGCGTGCTGAGCTACACCGTCGCCGTCCGGTCCCTGGACGGCGCGGGCCCGCAGCGCCGCGGCGCGAAGCTCCGGCACGGCACGGCGTACGGCAGTCCCGCCAAGGGCCGGGCGGTGTGCGCCTTCCCGCTGACCAACACCGGCCGCCCGGGCAGCGGGGGCGCGCACCTGGACTCCGACGTGTACCGGCTCTCGGCCGCCGCCACCGGACGCGGCTGGTCCGCCTGGCTGCCGAACCGGATCGCCACCGCGAAGGCCGGCAGCACGGTGAGCGTCCCGGTCGCCGTCACCGCCAAGCCGGACGCCTCCCGGCACGGCCGGGTCGTCCTGAAGGCCCGCTCCGAGAGCGACCCCCGCAAGTCCGTCCAGGCCACCTGCACACTCGGCCGCTGACCCGGCGTACGGGCCGTGCCGCTCACCCCGGGTGAGCGGCACGGAGGCCGGCCGGTTGCGCACCGTCAGCCGGCGCGGCCGAGCGGGACGGCGGGCCGCGGCGCGTCCCCGGCCACCGTCCCGGCCCGGGATCCGTTTCCGATTCCGGTTGCGGTTCCGGACGCGGCCCGTGCCTTGGCCTCCGCCGCGTACGTGTCCACGTACTCCTGCTCGGACAGCTTCAGCAGCGCGTACATGATCTCGTCCGTGACGGCCCGCAGCACCAGCCGCTGGTCGGCCATCCCGGCGTACCGGGAGAAGTCCAGCGGCTCCCCGAAGCGGATGGTGATCGGGACGACGCGCGGCAGCCGGCGCCCGGCCGGCTGGGCCTCGAACGTCCCGATCATCGCGCACGGGATCACCGGCGCGCCCGTACGCAGCGCCATCTCCGCCACGCCGGTCTTCCCCTTGTACATCCGGCCGTCGTGCGAGCGCGTGCCCTCCGGGTAGATCCCGAGCAGTTCGCCGCCGCGCAGCACCCGTACGCCTTCCTCCACGGCTGCCTGGCCCGCGCTGCGGCCGGAGCGGTCCACCGGGATCTGCCCGCAGGCGCGGAAGAAGGCCGCCGTCAGCCGGCCTTTGACGCCGCGTCCGGTGAAGTACTCCTGCTTGCACAGGAAAGTGATCCGGCGCTTGACCGTGGCCGGCATCAGGAAGCTGTCGCAGAAGGAGAGGTGGTTCCCGGCGATGATGGCGGCGCCCGAGGCGGGCAGGTTCTCCCGTCCCTCGACGCGGGGGCGGAACAGGCACCGCAGCAGCGGCACCAGGACGATGGATTTGAACAAGTAATAGAACATGTAACTGATCCCCTCCCCAGAGTGATCCCCCCGCGTCGGGGGACGGTAGTGCCGCTCCGGTTCCGGAGGGAGAGGGCCTATTGAGCCATCGTCAGGACGGCGGGACGAACGAGCGGATCACGCCACCCGGTGTGCACCAGGCCGCCGGGGCCGGGCTCACTCGTTCGCCGGTGTCTCGTCCGCGAAGACCTTGGTGACCACGCGTCCGTCCTCGGTCAGGTAGCCGTGCAGCATCCCCTCGCTGCTGTGCGGGGCGTCGAAGACCCCCTGGGCGTTCAGCGCGATCACACCGCCCGTGCCGCCCAGGTGCGGCAGCCGCTTCACCAGTACCTCGTAGGCGGCGCCGGCCAGGTCCCGCCCGCCGAACTCGATCAGGTTGGAGATCGTGCCGGTGGCGGCGCCCCGGAGGAACACCTCGCCCGCTCCCGTGGCGCTGGCCGCGACCGTGCCGTTCTTGGCATAGGTGCCCGCGCCGACGACGGGCGAGTCGCCGACCCGGCCGGCCATCTTGTTCGTCAGTCCGCCGGTGGAGGTCGCCGCCGCCAGGTCCCGTTTCCCGTCCACGGCCACCGCGCCGACCGTGCCCTGGGTCAGGGTCTCTCCGGAGCCCTTCAGCCGGCCCTTGGCCTTCATCAGCTCCTGCCAGCGCTTCTCGGTCCAGTAGTAGTCCTGGGTCACGGTAGGCAGGCCGTTGCGGGCCGCGAAGTCGTCGGCGCCCTCGCCCGCCAGCAGTACGTGCTTGGTCTTCTCCATCACCAGCCGCGCCGCGGAGACGGGATTGCGTACGTTGCGCACCCCGGCCACGGCCCCCGCCGCCAGGTCGGAGCCGCGCATCACCGAGGCGTCCAGCTCGTGGCCCGCGTCCTCGTTGAACACCGCGCCCTTGCCCGCGTTGAACAAGGGGTTGTCCTCCAGCCTGCGGACCGCGGCCTCGACCGCCGCCACACTGCTGCCGCCCTTGCGCAACACTTTCTGCCCGGCGCGCAACGCCTCGGTCAGACCGTCGCGGTACGCCTTCTCCTGGGCGGGGGTGGTGTCCTCGCGCTTCAGGGCGGTGCCCGCGCCGCCGTGGACGGCGATGACGACATGGCGGGCGTCCGGCCGCGGCTTGCCCCCGGCGGTCTGCGCCGCGCGCGCCGCGACGGGCTCGGCCGCTCCTGGCTGATCTGCGGAGACCGCGCCGCTGCCGGGCACCACCGCCAGCAGCGCGGCCAAGGACAGCGCTCCCGCGCCCACGCACGTCGTACGGACTGCCGGGTTCCTGGCCATGGGCTCTCTCCCTCGAACGGGTGATCAGGCGTCGGCACGATATCGCGCACCTGCAGAGCGGAAGCCGCCATGATCCGGCCAGCGCGAAGGGCCGCCCCCTTCGGGACGCAGGGGGCGGCCGTACGGATCACACCGTGTGGATCCCGGGGTCGCTCACCCCGGCCGCGCCGTTCTCCACATGGCCCGCGAACCGGCGCAGATACGTGCGGTCCGCGTCGCAGACCACGCTGACGTCGTACCAGCGCTTGCCCGCCCGCAGGTCCACGGTGTGAGTCACCCGCTGCCCCGGGCGCACGGTGAACGTGCGGGAGGCAGCGCCGTACGCGTCGGTGAGCTTCAGGGTGCGGGCGCCGTCGCCCGCGTTGGTCAGGACCAGGTCGAGATTGCCGGTGGCCCTGTTGTGCCGCGCGGTCACCTCGGGGCCCGCCGTCCTGCCCGGCCCCCGAAACGTCCGCAGGAAGCCGTTCGGGCCGAACACCGAGAGGTCGTACGTGCCCTGCGAGTAGGCCGTGTTCCAGCTGTCGGAGTCGGCCTTGCCGCGCTCGGTGGTGTACGTCCAGGGGCCGTCGCCGCGGTTCGGCGCCGTGACGTAGAAGTGCGCCCCGGCTGCGTCACCGCCGCTGAAGCTCAGGCGGTACTTTCCGGCCGCGGTGTCGGCGGCGCCGTCCACGTACGGCGCGTAAGGCAGCGGCCGGGTGGGACGGGTGCCGCGCTCCTGCTTGGGCAGACTGCCGGCGGCCGGCGGCGCGGGGTGGAAGTCGGCAGGCTTCGGGTGGATCGGCGTGTAGCCGCCGGTGCCCGGCAGCGCGCCCGGCCTGCCCGTACGGCTGAAGTCGAAGGCCGAGGTCAGGTCGCCGCAGACGGCGCGCCGCCACTTCGAGATGTGCGGTTCGGCGACCCCGAAGCGGCGCTCCATGAAGCGGATGACCGAGGTGTGGTCGAAGGTCTCGGAGCAGACGTACCCGCCGGTGCTCCAGGGGGAGACGACGAGCATCGGCACCCGCTGGCCGAGTCCGTACGCTCCGGCCGGGAAGCCCGCGCCGCCGGGGTAGAGCTCCAGTTCGGTGGAGACGGTGGACCGGCCCTGGGCGGCGCCGGCCGGCGGGTACGGCGGGACGACGTGGTCGAAGAAGCCGTCGTTCTCGTCGTAGGTGATGAACAGCGCGGTCCTGGCCCAGACCTTCGGGTCGGAGGTCAGCACGTCCAGCACCTGGGAGATATACCAGGCACCGTAGTTGGCGGGCCAGCTCGGGTGCTCGGTGTACGCCTCGGGACAGGCGATCCAGGAGACCTTCGGCAGCCGGCCGTTCTTGACGTCCGCCCGCAGGTCGTCGAGGAGCTTGCCGCCGCCCTTCACGTCGGAGCCGCGCCGGGCCTTCTCGTAGAGCGGGTCGCCGGGCTTCGCGTTGCGGAAGCTGTTGAAGTACAGCAGGGAGTTGTCCCCGTAGTTGCCCCGGTACGGGTCCTTGATCCAGCCCCAGCCGCCCGCCGCGTCCAGGCCGTCGCCGATGTCCTGGTAGATCTTCCAGGAGACGCCCTTCGCCTCCAGCCGCTCGGGGTACGTCGTCCAGCTGTAGCCCTTCTCGGCGTTGTCCAGGACCGGGCCGCTGGGGTCGCCGGGGCCCTTGCCGTCGTTGCCCGTGTACCCGGTCCACAGGTAGTAGCGGTTCGGGTCGGTGGAGCCGATGAACGAGCAGTGGTAGGCGTCGCAGACGGTGAAGGTGTCGGCCAGCGCGAAGTGGAACGGGATGTCCTTGCGCGCAAGGTGCGCCATCGTGGTGGCCGTCTTGGCCGGGACCCACTGGTCGTAGCGGCCGTCGTTGAACGCCCGGTGGCTGCCCTTCCAGTCGTGGTTGAGGTCTTCGATGAAGGTCAGCCCGAGGTTGTCGTCCGCGACGCGGGGCCGGAACGGCAGTACTTCCTTGCCCTTGCCGTCGGACTGGTGCCACACCGGCTTGCCGCTGGGCAGCGTCACCGGCCGGGGGTCGCCGAAGCCCCGTACGCCGCGCAGCGTTCCGAAGTAATGGTCGAAAGAGCGATTTTCCTGCATCAGGACGACGATGTGCTCGACGTCCTCGATGGAGCCGGTGCGGCGGTCGGCGGGGATCGCGGCGGCACGGGCGATGCTCTGCGACAGCGCGGAGAACGCGGCGGCCCCGCCGGTGAGTTGCAGGAACCGCCGCCGGTCGAGTTCTGGCATGGCTGAAATGCCCCCTTGGGCTGGGAGGGTACGGGCGCGACTGGAGTGTTCCAAGAGGAACGAGGCCGTGGGAAGACGTCGTGACACCCGGGTGAAGAGTCGCGGGACGAGGCGTGAACAGGCGACGGACGGCCCGTCGGCACCGCCATGCCGGGCATACGCTGAACCGGCTCCGTACGCCGGTCCGCCCCGCCCGAGGCGGACCGTTGGCGACATGCCGGGCTGACCCCCCGCCGTACGGCACCCTCCACCGCATTGGCATATGCCAATTGCATACCGCGGATTTCCCGCCGTCACACGATGGACCGATTTCGCCGCCAATGTCGCGCACGCCGCCGATGCGGAATCAGGTAATTCCGATCACCAGTTTCGAACCCAGTTGCTGCTGAGTAGGGTGTGGCACTGCCGGTGGAACTGGGGGAACAGTGCGTACCGGTTGATTTCGGCATGGCTGAAAATGCGCTGGTGTCCGACCTCACCGGCAGAACGGCAGGAGCGGCAGGGGACATGACCGCTGGGTTATTCGAAGGGCAGTACGTGTGGCATCCGGCAGCCGATGATCTCCCACTCGCGCGGGCCTGCGTGGACATCCGGGCAGGCCGCTACTTCGGCGCGCGCGAGATCCTGCGGGAGGCACGCGGCGATCACGGCGTACGCGCCCACCGCTCCCTGGTACTGGCCTCCGAAGCGGCCGACTCGGACCTGGCGGAGCGCTGGCTGGCCGAGGAACCCGGCCGGGAAGCGGCCCTGCTGTGGGCGCGCGTCGCGGTCCTGCGGGCGGTCCGCGCGGCCGACGGCGGCGACAGCCGGGCCGAAGCCCTCGGCCGGATCGCAGTGGCCGCCTGCGACCGGGCCGCCGAGACGGCCCCCGACGACCCCACACCGTGGTCGGCCAAACTGACCCTGGCCCGCCTCCAGCAGCCCCGCGACCCTGCCCCGCAAGGACTGCTCACCGCGCCGCCCGGGCCCTGGACGCTCTTCTCCCACATCCTGCGGCTCGACCCCTGGAACCGCGAGGGCCACCACCGCTTCCTGTCGTTCTTCTTCCCGCGCCACGGGGGCGAGGCGAACGCGTCCTGGGACGTCGCCGCGTTCCTCAGCCAGCGGGCACCGGCCTCCTCACCGCTGCGCCTGCTGCCGCTGGTGGCCCTGGTGGACGGCTACAACGCCGATTCGCTCCTCGCGGAACGCACCTGGGAACAGCCGCAGTGGAAGGCCACGGCCCTGAGCGTCTACCGCAACTGGCTGCCGCACGTCGCCGGTTACCGCTTCACCCCCGTGCTGGACCTGGCCTACCTCGCGCACGCGCTGCACATGGCACAGTGCGCCTTCGAGGCACGGGCGGTGTTCACGGCCATGGGCCCGTACGCCTCCCGTATGCCGTGGAGCGCCTTCGGCGACCCCGAGGAGCAGCTGAACAAGGCGAGACGCGCGTGCGGTCTCCCGGTGCCCGATGCTTCCTGACGCTCCCGGCGGTTCCGGGGGAGGCGCCGCGCGCCCGCCCCCGGAACCGCCGTCCCATGTCCCCGGGCCGGGACCCACCACCCACCGCGCCCACGCCCCGGCCGCCCGGCCCCCGGTCCCCTGATCCCCCGCTTCCCCCATACCGCCCGGCCTGCCGGACACGGCCCCCCGTGCCCCGGCACGCCCCGAAGACAGGTGCGACACCGCGTATCGGCGCTCCGCGCCGAGGTCTTCCTGTCCCCCACCAGAAAGGTTGCGGTTGTGTCCGATTCCGTGTCCCCCGCCCGCACCAGAAGCCACCGCGCCGCGGATCCCGTCACGCTCGACGACGACGCGACGCTGCACGCCATGGGCTATCCGCGGAAACTGACCCGGCGGTTCCGCGCGTTCGACAATTTCGCGATCTCTTTCACCATCATCAACATCCTTTCCGGGATCTTCTCCTCCTTCGGGTTCGGTATGAACGCCGGCGGGCCGGTGGTCCTGGTCTTCGGCTGGATAGCCGTCGCCGCCATGGTGCTGTTCGTCGGCGCCTCGATGGCGGAGATCGCCTCCGCCTACCCGACCAGCGGCGCGCTGTACTTCTCGGCCGGGAAACTGGCCAAACGGCACCGGGGCGCCTGGTCCTGGTACACGGGCTGGCTGAACTTCGTCGGCCAGGTCGGCGGCACGGCCGCCACCGGCTACGCGGCGGCCACCTTCATCCAGGCCTTCATCGCCATGCAGTGGCCGTCCTACGAGGCCACCCCGCAGCGGGCGGTCCTGATCACCGCGGCGATCCTGTTCGTCCAGGCGCTCGCCAACACCTTTACGGTGCAGCTGGTCGCGGTGCTGAACCGGATCTCCGTGTGGTGGCTGCTGATCGGTCTGGTCGTCATCGTCACCGCGCTCATCGCGCTGCCCTCGCACCACCAGTCCCCGTCGTTCGTGACCCACTTCGTCAACAACACCGGGTTCACCAACGGCCTGTACGGCGCGATGCTCGGCCTGCTGGTCACGAGCTGGACCTTCACCGGGTTCGACGGCAGCTTCCACATGTCCGAGGAGACGGTGCAGGCCACCGTCAACGCGCCCAAGGGCATCATGCGGGCCATCGGCTACTCCGCGGTCGCCGGCCTGGTCCTGATGCTCGCCCTGGTCTTCGCGATCCGCGACTACGCGGGCGCGGCGGGCGCCGAGGCACCGCCGGTGCAGATCCTCATCGACGCGCTGGGCACCGGCACCGCCAAGTTCCTCCTGCTGATCGTGATCGGCGCGATGCTCTTCTGCGGCCTGGCCAACATGACCAGCAACACCCGGCAGATCTTCGCCTTCTCGCGGGACGGCGCGATGCCCGGGTCCCGGTGGTGGCACTCGGTCTCCGCGCGCACCCGTACCCCCGTCAAGGCGGTCT
Source organism: Streptomyces monomycini (assembly GCF_022271435.1). GTDB lineage: Bacteria > Actinomycetota > Actinomycetes > Streptomycetales > Streptomycetaceae > Streptomyces > Streptomyces monomycini. The sequence continues at coordinate 77,047 of NZ_JAFIQY010000005.1, forward strand.
GGCTGGCCGCGGCCTGCTCCCTGGTCCTGGTCATTCCCGGCTGGTGGTCGCACACCGCGTTCACCGCCGTCGTCAGCGTCAACGTCGTCGGGCTCTTCCTCGCCTACGCGGTGCCGATCTTCCTGCGGCTGCGGCTGGACACGTTCCAGCCCGGCCCGTGGAACCTGGGGCGGTACGGCAAGCTGGTCGCGGCCGTCGCGGTGACCTGGATCGTGATCAGCAGTGTGCTGTTCATGCTGCCGCAGGCCTCGCCGATCACCGCGGAATCGTTCAACTACGCGCCGATCGCGCTGGGCGTGGTCCTCGTCATCGCCACCGTGTGGTGGTTCGCCACCGCCCGGCGGCGCTTCCAGGGCCCGGTCAGCTACGGTCGGCCCGACGAAGTCGCCGCCATGGACCTCATCTGACGTTCCGCCACCGCCCCGCCGCCCCGCACGGCGGCGGGGCCCGACAGCCAAGGACACCCACCAGGTATGACCTCTCCCGGCGAGATCCCGCACCAGAACGCCACCACCGGCACCTCGGCCGGTACCGCCCCCGGCACCACGACCGCGACCCTCGCCGCGGCTCCGGGCACCCCGGCCGGTGAGTTCACCGTCCGCCCCGCCACCCTTGAGGAGTGGCGCGACGTGGCGCAGTGGGCCGCCGACGAAGGCTGGAACCCGGGCCACCGCGACACCGACTGCTTCCACGCCACCGACCCGGACGGCTTCTTCATAGGCCTCCTGGACGGCCAGCTCGTCTCGTCGGTGTCTGTCGTCAACTACTCTCCGGAGTACGCCTTCCTCGGCTACTACCTGGTGCACCCGGACCACCGCGGTACCGGGCTGGGCCTGGCCACCTGGCAGGCCGCGGTGCCGCACGCCGGGAGCCGGACCATCGGTCTGGACGCGGTCCCGGCGCAGGAGGCCACGTACCGGCGCTCCGGCTTCACCACCGCGTACCGCACCACCCGCTACCGCGGACGCCCCGTCCGCCCCGGCGCTTCCGCGGCGCCGGTCGTCCCGGTGACGCCTGCGCACCTCGACGCCCTCGCCGCGTACGACCAGCAGTGCTTCCCGGCCGGCCGGCGGGCGTTCCTCTCCCGGTGGCTCACCACCGAAGGCCACCACGCGTACGCGCAGCTGCGGGACGGGAAGATCGCGGGGTACGGCGTGCTCCGGCCGGCCCGCGACGGGTACCGCCTGGGCCCGCTCTTCGCCGACACGTCCCAGGGCGCCGAAGCCCTCTTCGACGCGCTGACGTCGCACGCGGGCCCGGACGGCACGGTCCACGTCGACATCCCCGACCCGCACCACGGCGCGGGCTCCCTGGCCCTCTCCCGGGGCCTGGCCCCGGACTCCCACACGATGCGCATGTACACGGGGCCGGTGGCGCCGGTGCGTGCGGAGCAGTGCTATGCGGTGACGAGCCTGGAACTGGGCTGAGCCGAAACGTTCCCCCTCCCCCGCCCCCGACGAGAACCCCGGCCGGCCCGGCGCGCACCCGCCACCGGCCGGTGTCGAACTCCCGTGCACAGCATCCGCGTTCACGCAACGTCAGTACGCTCACCCGAGAAAGGTGATGTGGTGCGGTACGCATGGGGCACGGGAGGCTTCGATGGGCGGCGGGGAGGCGGGGGGCGAGGACGCGGCGGCGTTCTCCCGGCTGGGGGCACGGTACCGGGCGGAGTTACAGGTGCACTGCTACCGGATGCTGGGCTCGTTCGAGGAGTCCGGCACGCTGGTGACGGAAGCGCTGCTGCGGGCCTGGCGCGAGCGGGAGACCTTCGCCGGGCACGCGACGTTCCGTACCTGGCTGTACCGCGTCGCCACCCGTGCGTGCCTGGACCACCTGGCCGCCCGCCCTCGTACCCGTACCCCCGCGGCAGTGCAGCCGTGCCCCGACACGCTGCTGGATCAGGTACTCGCCCAGGAGCCCGCGTCGGGTGAGGTGGTGGCCGGGCCCACGATCGGGCTGGCCTTCGTGGCAGCGCTCCAGTCGCTGCCGCCGCGTCAGCGGGCCGTCCTCGTCCTGCGGGACGTACTGGGCTGGTCCGCGCGCGAGACTGCCGCGACGCTGGGGGTCAGTGTGGCGGCGGTGAACAGTGCGCTGCAACGGGCTCGTCCGAGGGTGCGGAGCCGGGTACCTGCGCGATCGGCGGGCCCCGACGAAGGCACTGTGCTCCGGCGTTACGCGGCGGCGCTGGAGAGCCGGGACGATAATGCGCTTGCCGCCGTACTGGCAGAGGGGGCAGGCTCTGCCCGGCTCACCTTGCCCCCGGACCTTCGCACCGTACCCACCTGGATGAACCGGCAGCCCGCTGCCGCGCTCTACGCCCGGGGCACCGGCGAGCCCCGGAGGCAGGGCGAGCCCCGGGGTCAGGGCGAGCCGGCCCACCGTGCCCATGCCCTCGAAGTACTGCGCGTCGAGGACGGACGGATCGTGGAGGTCACTGTCTTCGGCCCCGGCCTCTTCGTCGTCCTGGGCCTGCCCGCCGCCCTGTGAGCCCTGAGAATCCTGAGAACCCTGTGAGCCCTATGAGACTTATGAGCCCTGTGAGGACATCACCGCATGAAGAGAAGTGAGATCGCCGGTCTGCTGACGCGCTTGGACGAGGAGCGCCGGGCTTCCGGTACGGCCGCCCCGGACGGGACGACCGTGCGCGAGACCGCTCCGGACGGTTCGGAGTGCCGGATCGTGTACGCGCGCTGTACGGAGGAGGACGCCGGCCTGGTGATCCGCGCGGAGATGGCCCGTGCCGACGCGCTCGGCTGCACGCTGGAGTGGAAGCTGTACGGCCACGACGCCCCGGCCGGCATGGGGGACCGTCTGCGGGCGGCCGGGTTCGAGCCGGAGGACACGGAAAAGGTCCTGATGCTGCCGGTCAGCGAGGCGACGGCGGCGGCCTTCCAGTCACCGGCGTACGAGATCCGCCGCGTCCAGGACGTCCAGGGCCTGGACGACGTGGCCGGGATCTCCCGGGACTCGGGGCGCCGCAACGTCGCCGAGGAGCGCCGGCAGCTGGAGCTGAGCCTGCGGGACGCACCCGAGGAGATGAGCGTCCATGTCGCGTACGTGAACGGTGTACCGGCGGCCTGCGGGCGGGTGTACTACCGGCCGGGCGGTGCCTTCGCCGAACTGGCCGGCGGGCGAACGCGCCCTGCCTACCGGAAGCGGGGGCTGTTCACCGCGCTGGTGGCCGCCCGGCTGCGGGAGGCGGCTGCCCGCGGCCGTGCCCACGCGTGCGTGGACGCGCTCCCCACGTCCGAACCGACGCTGGTCAAGCGCGGGTTCACCGAGGTGACGACGACCCGGCCCTTCGTGTACGAGCCCGCAGCACGGGTCGGTTAGGCGGAGGCGGACCACCGGCGGTATCCGGCGGACCGGGCCGGCTCACGCGACGCACGCCGGGTGACCGTCGGCATCGGTACCGGCGTCCCAGCCCTCGGCGGTGACGCGGGCCAGCAAGGGGCCGGAAACGGCGGCGGGTACGGCGAGCCGGACCGTCAGGTCCCCGCGCACGCCGTCGGCGGGGCGCACCTGCGCGTCCTCCGGGCCGACCCCCAGTTCGGCGGTGGCGGCCAGCAGCCGGGACAGTTCGCCGGGGCGGTCGGCGATCCGGACGTGTACGGACGCGGTGCGCGCCGGACGGCCCGGGAGCCCCGTGGGGATCTCGCCGAGCCCGGTGATCCCCCGGTCGAGGAGGTCGACGACCGCCGCCAGACTGTGCTCGCTGCGCCGGTCGGCCGGTCCGGCCAGGTCGCGCAGGGCGGTGAGGAGTTCGGCGAGGTCGGCCTGGAGGCCGGTGAGGACCCCGGCGACGGCACCGGCGTTGGCCTGGAGGATGTCGCTCCAGAGCCGGGAGTCGCCGCCGGCGATCCGGGTCACGTCCCGGAGGCCCTGGCCCGCGAGCCGCGCGGCCTGCGGCGGTCCGTCGCCGAGCCGGGCCGCCATCAGGCTGGACACCACGTGCGGCACGTGGGACGTGAGCGCCACCGCCTCGTCGTGCGCCTTGCTCTGCATCACCAGCGGTACGGCTCCGCAGAGTCCGATCAGCGAGAGCGCGCGGTCGAGGGCGGTGCGGGAGGTGAGCCGGGACGGGGTGAGCACCCAGACGCGGTCCTGGAAGAGGTCGACGCGGGCCGCGAGGGGGCCGGAGCGTTCGCGGCCGGCCAGCGGGTGGCCGCCGATGTAGCGGGTCGGGTCGGGCGCCCTGGCCAGGACCGCCCGTTCCGGCTCGTACTTGACGCTGGCCACGTCGGTGTACGTACGGGCCAGTCCGCGTGCCTGCTGCTGGGCCAGGACGGTGGCGACGAGGCTGGGCGGCACTGCGATCACCGCGAGGTCCACCGGTTCGGGCGGCGGTCCCGCCAGCCCGGCACCCAGCGCGGCAGCGGTCCGTACGGCGGACGGGTCGCTGTCCTGGAGGTACACCCGGACTCCGTGGCGGGCCGCCGCGAGGGCGAGTGAGGTGCCGATCAGTCCGGTGCCGACGACGGCGAGGGTGCGGATCACCGGGCACCGTCCGGGGGCGGGCCGGCCGGTGCGGCGGAGGGGGTGGCGGCCCCGTCCGCCGCACCGGCCTCCTGGGCCGCCGCACCACCGTTGGCGCGGAGCCGGTCGGTGATGAGCGCGGCGAGCCGGTCGAGGCCCTGCTCGATGCGTTCAGGGGTGAGGGTGCTGATGGACAGCCGGAGCTGGCGGCACTGCGCGGACGCGCCGTAGAAGTGGTGCATCGGGGTGAACAGCACGCCGTAGCGGCGGGCCGCGTGCTGGAGGAAGGCGTCGGTGACGATGAACGGCACGCTGACGACGACGAAGAAGCCGCCGGTCGGTTCGTTCCACGTGACACCGGGGCAGTCGGCGAAGCGCCGGGCCAGTCCGGCCAGCACCTGGCCGAGGTTGCGCCGGTAGACGTCCGTCTCCCGGCGGTTCGCCTCGACCATGCTGCACCCGTGCCGGAGCAGCTTGCCGCCGATGACCGCCTGGGCGATCGGCGAGGTGTTGACGGTGAGCATGCTCTTGATCTTCGACAGTTCGTCGGCGAACAGCCGTTCGCCGCCGTCGCCGGTCACCCGCTGGTCGGCGACCACGAACCCGACCCGCGCCCCGGGGACCCCGGTCTTGGCGAACGAACCCAGGTAGACGACGCGGCGGTTGCGGTCCAGGGACTTCAGCGTCGGCGGGCGTTCGGCGGACGTGTGGAAGACGCCGTACGCGTTGTCCTCCAGCAGCAGGAGGTTCTCGTTCTCGGCGATCTCCAGCAGCCGGTGCCGGTCGGCCAGTTCCATGCTGGCGCCCACCGGGTTGGAGAAGTCGGGCGTCACGTAGCAGGCCCGCACCCGCCGGCCCGCGGCCCGTGCGCGGCGCAGCTGGGCGAGCAGGTCGTCGAGATCGATGCCGTGCTCCCCGGTGTGCACCGGCAGCACGGGCAGGTCGGCGAGGAGCGCGGCGCCGGTGAGGCCGACGTAGGCGGGCCTGGGCGCGAGCACGGCGTCGCGGCTGCCGGCCCGCAGCGCGCGCAGCACGAGGAACATCGCCTCCTGGCAGCCGACCGTGACGACCACGGACCCGTCCACGGTCTCGATGCCCTCGTCCACGGCCAGGCCCCGCGCGATGAGTCCGGCGATGATCCCTTTCGTCTCGCCGTACTGGTAGAGGGTCCGCGCGATTTCCGCTTCCGTCATCCGGCGCTCGGCCCGCAAGTGATCGCAGAAGGTCTGGAGGTATTCATGCACCTGGGCTGCGTCATAAAAGCCTTCGTACGGCCGCCCCGCCGCGAAAGAGATCGCTTCCGGATACTCGTCGGCGATCTGATTCAGAAGATTCATGGACTCCATCGAGGCATCGGCCAGCGACGCGTGCAGCGTCGCGGCATTCAACTCGGCGACAATTTCCGGTTGCATGATTTCCATGGCTGCCTTCTGTCAGTCAGGAACGGGTACGACGCGCGCGTCCGCGGCCCGCGCCGGGCCCTCAGCATCCCCCAGGGCCGGATCGACAGCAATGGTTCTCCCGCGCGCGTACGGGGTCAAGGTGATACCACTCCGACGGCCGGTCCCACCGTAATTCTTGACAGGTGCGACAGCCGTAGCGCCGGTGTAATGTCGGGCATCACTGAAATGGTTCGCCTTCCGCTGTCCGGCGGCAGTGGCGAACCCGCGAAGAGGTCCATGGATTGGACCGGGCCGGACCGGTCGGTCATCGGCGCGGTCGTGCGGCAGGTAATCCGTCCACTCCGGCAGGCGAGCCGGCTCGACGAGCCGCGTCCAGATCATTCCTTCAAACGGGGACTCTCATGACAGTTTCAAAAACCACAGCGGCAACGGCTGCTGTCAGCCCGGTCAGCGATCTCGCGATCGACTACGTCGAGCTGTACGTGGAAGACCTGGACGCGGCGGCGTTCGCCTGGGTCGACCGGTACGCGTTCACCGTCGTCGGCACCGGCGGCTCCGGCGAGCACCGCAGCATCGCCCTGCGGCACGGCACGATCACCCTGGTGCTCACCATGGCGACCTCCGACCGGCACCCGGCGTCGGTGTACGTCCTGGCGCACGGCGAGGGCGTCGCGGACATCGCGCTGCGCACCACCGACGTCGAGGGCGCGTTCGCGCACGCGGTGGCCAACGGGGCCCAGCCGCTGCGCGAGCCGGCCCGGCACGAGCCCGGCGGCGGCGTCACGGCGACCGTCAGCGGCTTCGGCGACGTGGTGCACACGCTGGTGCAGCGCGCCCCGGACGAGGGCCCCGGCCTGCCGGTCGGCTTCGTGCCGACGCTCAAGTCCCGGCAGCCGGTGCCCAGCGAGGTGGGGCTGCTCGAACTGGACCACATCGCGGTGTGCCTGAACAACGGCGACCTCGACGCGACCGTCGCGTACTACCAGCGGGCGCTCGGCTTCCAGGAGATCTTCGAGGAGCACATCGTCGTGGGCGCGCAGGCGATGGACTCCAAGGTCGTCCAGAGCCCCACCGGCCGGGTCACCCTGACCCTCATCGAACCGGACACCACGGCCGACCCGGGGCAGATCGACGACTTCCTCAAGAGCCACCACGGGGCGGGCGTCCAGCATCTCGCGTTCTCCTGTGACGACGCCGTGCACGCGGTGCGCACCCTCGACGGCCGCGGCGTGGAGTTCCTCAGCTCCCCCGCCGCGTACTACGACCTGCTGGGTGAGCGGATCGCGCTCAGCGACCACAGCCTGGACGACCTGCGGTCGACCGGTCTGCTGGCGGACCAGGACCACGGCGGACAGCTGTTCCAGATCTTCACCGCCTCGACCCACCCGCGGCGCACGATCTTCTACGAGATCATCGAGCGGCAGGGCGCGGAGACGTTCGGCAGCTCCAACATCAAGGCGCTGTACGAGGCCGTGGAGCTGGAGAAGAAGGGCCAGCGTGTCCTGTGAGGACCCGGCGCCCGGCGGCGCGGCGGCGGCGGACACGCTCCTGACCCTTGAGGACGTCGAGCGTGCCGCCGCCGCGGTGCTGCCTGCCGGGGTACGGGACTTCGTGGCGGGCGGCAGCGGGCGCGAGCGCACGCTCGCCGCCAACCGGGAGGCGTTCGACCGGGTCTTCGTGCGGCCGCGGGTGCTGCGGGACGTGTCGCGCTGCGCGACCGGCGCCGACCTGCTGGGCCGTCCGGCGCGGATGCCGGTGGCGGTGGCACCGGTCGCGTACCAGGCGCTGGTGCATCCGGAGGGTGAGCTGGCGGCGGCGCGGGCGGCGAAGGCCGCGGGGGTGCCGTTCACGGTGAGCACGCTGAGCACCGTGCCGGTGGAGGAGATCACCGCGCTCGGCGGCCGGGTCTGGTTCCAGCTGTACTGGCTGCGCGAGCCGGGGCGTGCGCTGGAGCTGGCGCGGCGTGCGGAGGACGCCGGTTGCGAGGCGCTGATGCTGACCGTGGACGTGCCCTGGATGGGGCGGCGGCTGCGCGACGTACGCAACGAGTTCGCGCTGCCCGAGCGGGTGCGGGCGGTCCACCTGGACGGCGGTGGCGCCTCGGCCGCGCACCGGCGCGCCGCCGGCGCCTCGGCGGTGGCCGTGCACACTGGCCAGGAGTTCTCGTCGGCGCTGACCTGGGCACACGTGGCGGAGCTGCGGGCGCAAACCCGGCTTCCGCTGCTGCTCAAGGGGGTGCTGGCGGCGGAGGACGCGGTGCGTGCCGCGGAGTTCGGGGTGGACGCCGTCGTGGTGTCCAACCATGGAGGTCGACAGTTGGACGGTGCCCTGCCGAGCATCGAGGCGCTGCCGGAGATCGCCGAGGCGGTCGGCGGGAGCTGCCAGGTGCTGCTGGACAGCGGCGTCCGCTCGGGTACGGACGTGCTCAAGGCGCTGGCGCTGGGCGCGTCCGGGGTGCTGGTCGGGCGTCCCCCGGTGTGGGGCCTGGCCGCGGCCGGGGAGGCGGGTGTGCACCGGGTGCTGGGCCTGCTGTCCGCCGAACTGTCCGACGCGCTGGGGCTCGCGGGCTGCGCCACGGTCGCGGACGCGCGGCGGCTGCGTACGGTGCGGAGCGGGGCAGCGGCCGGGCCTGCCGGGGCCGCCGGGCTCTCCGGGGGCCGGGGCGGTCCCGCCCGGGTGGAGGCCGGCGGCCCGTAGCGCCGGTGTCCGGTGGCGACGCGAAAACTCCTGGTGGCCGGGGATTCCGGCCACCAGGAGCTCTTTTTCGTGGTGTTCTCCGGTGGCCCGGCGTGGCGCCGGGTCCGGTGGCGTTACGAGGCGTCGGTCTCCATCTCGTGCACCGCGATGGCGCCCGCCGGGCAGCGCAGGGCCGCCGTCCGTACCTTCGCCTCCAGGTCCGCGGGCGGCACCGGGTCGGTGAGCAGCACCGTGCCGTCCTCCTCCGACTGGTCGAAGACCGCGGGCACCAGCAGCTTGCACATGCCGGAAGCGGCGCAGATCTCCGGGTCCACCCGTACCTCGACCATCGTGCTCTCCTCATCTCCGGGGTGTCCGGGCGCCGCGCGCCCTGGTGGTTCCCGGCCGTCACCAGGCGACCGGAAGGTGCTCCAGGCCGTAGGCGATGGAGTTCGTCTTGTGCGGCACGTCAGCGGCGGGTACGGCCAGCCGCAGATCGGGGAAGCGCCGCCACAGCGCCAGGTAGGCGGTGCGCAGCTCCATCCGGCCGAGTGCGGCGCCGATGCAGTGGTGGATGCCGTGCCCGAAGGCGATGTGCGGCAGCGGATCGCGGTTCACGTCGAACCGGTCGACGTCGGGGCCGAGCGCCGGGTCGCGGTTGGCCATCGGGATCGAGCAGACGATCTCCTCCCCGGCCTTGACCAGCTGGCCGGCCACGACGACGTCCTCGACCGCGGTGCGCGGGGTCGGCGCGTGCGCGACGGACAGGAAGCGCAGCAGTTCGTCGACCACGCGGTCCACGTTCTTCTCCGGGTCCGCCAGGAAGACGGCGAGCTGGTCCGGGTGTTCCAGGAGGGCCAGTACGCCGAGGCTGATCATGCCGGTGACGTTGTCGAGCCCGGCGAGCACCATCAGGCCGCAGATGCCGAGCAGTTCCTCGTCGTCGAAGTTGTCGCCGTGGTCGCGGATGAGCTGGCCGATGAACCCCTCGTCGGGGTCCTTGCGCTGCCGTTTGACCAGCGCGCGCAGATAGCCGGAGGTGTACGCCTGGGCCGCCGCCCGGTCCTTGCGGCTGCGGTCCTGCTCCAGCTGCCACTGGTGCTTGACCAGGAACTCGCGCCGGTCGTCGCGGGGCACGCCGAGCAGTTCGCACAGGACGGCGCCGGAGATCGGGCTCGCGTACAGGTCGACCAGGTCGGCGGGCTGCCCGGCCCGTTCCATGGCGTCCAGGCAGCGTTCCGCGATCTGTTCGGTCACCGGCTTGAGCCGCTGGATGCGGCGCACCGTGAACTCCGGTGTGAGCATCTTGCGGAGCCGGGTGTGCTCGGGCTGGTCGTAGTCCATGAGGTGGCCGGACATCTCCTGCGGGCGGTGCTTGCTCCCGCCGCGGATGGCCTGGGCGCGGAACCGGCGCTGGTTGCTGAAGCGGACGTGGTCGCCCATCACCTGCCGGACCGCTTCGTAGCCCAGGGCCATCCAGATGGGCTCGGTCGCGGCCCCGGGCGCCGGGGCCACCTCTTCCTTGACGAGGGCGCCCTGGGCGCGCTGCTGACGGATGTCGTCCGACGGGCCGAAGCCCGCCCGCCGGGCGTGGTCGAACTGGTGCTGGGTCTCCTCCGGCATTGCGTCTCCTACCATTCGACGGGCAAGGATTCCAAGGCGTACTGGCGTGAGCGGGCTGGCCGGAAGCGGACCTTCTCCGACGGCACCGCCAGCCGGAGGCCGGGGAAGCGGCGCAGCAGTGCCGGGAAGGCGATGCGCAGTTCCATCCTGGCCAGCGGGGCGCCGAGGCAGTGGTGGATGCCGTGTCCGAAGGCCATGTGCGGGGTCGGCTCCCGGGTGATGTCGAAGCGGTCCTCCGGCTGGCCTGCGGCCGGTACGCGGTTGGCGGCCAGCAGCGAACAGGCCACGCTCTCCCCGGCCTTGATGTGCTGGCCGCCGATGGTGACGTCTTCCAGCGCGGTGCGGGGCGAGGCGGTGTGGATGACGGTGAGGTAGCGGACCATCTCCTCCACGGCGCGGTCGGTCAGCTCGGGGTTGTCGCGCCAGAGGGCGAGCTGGTCCGGGTGCTCCAGCAGCAGCAGGGTGCCCAGGCCGATGATGCTGGCGACCTGTTCGAAGCCGGCGGCCATCACCGTCGCGCCGATGCCGGCCAGTTCCGCGTCGGAGATCGCCGAGCCCTGTTCGCGCACCAGGTTCCCGATCATGTCCTCGCCGGGGTTGCGGCGCCGCCGCTCGGCGAGCTGTCCCATGTACGCCCAGTACGCCTTGCCGGCGGCCAGCTGCTGTTCCTGGGTGCGGCCGACGTCGCGGGTGATGTCGAGGTAGCGCGCCAGTTCCGTCTGGTCGTCCCGGGGCACGCCGAGCAGCTCGCAGCTGACGAGCCCCGGGATCGGCCAGGCGAAGTACCGTACGAGGTCCGCCGGGCGCCCGATGCGCTCCATGGTGTCCAGGCAGTCCTCGACGACCTCCTCGACGCGGGGCTCCAGCCGGCGCATCCGCCGCACCGTGTACTCCGCGGTGAGCAGTTTGCGCAGCCGGGTGTGGTCGGGCGGGTCGTACTGGAGGAGGTTGCCCGCCTGCACCAGGTTCTGCGCGTCCTCCTCGCTGTCGGCGGGCGGCCGGGTGCTGAACCGTTCGGTGTCGGAGAGCACCGCCCGTACCTCGGCGTGCCCGGTGGCCACCCAGCCGAGCTGGCGGGAGGGGCCGATGGTCACGTCGGTCTCGACCAGGGGCGTCTCCCGGGCCATCTCGACGAGTTCGGGCACCGGGTCGAAGCGGTCCCGCCGGTAGTGGGCGGGAATCTCGGGTGTCTCGGGCATCCGCGGATCCTTTCCTTCCTCGGGGTCAGCCGCTGCTGGCGGGGAGCCAGAACATGCCGTCGGGGGACGAGACGAGTCCGCCGGGGACGAGGGGGGCCTCCGGTTCGGCGTCGGCGCCCAGCAGGGCCCGCATCTGGACCTGCGAGCCCTCGCGGGTCACCTGGCTGACCACGGCGGACTTGAACAGCGGCAGCATGCTGCCGTCCTCGCTGTGCGCCAGCTGGTCCACGGCGCCCGCGAACTCCGCCGAGTCGGCCCGCAGCCGTTCCGCCATCGCGTCGGCCTCGGAGAGCGCCGCCTCCCCCGACGAGACGCCGCCGACCAGGTCGACGAACGCCTCCATCTCGGAGCGGTCGTGGCGGGTGACCTTCTTCGCCTGCCAGAAGTAGGACTGCTCGCTGTGGTGCATCTCGTAGAACGAGAGCAGGAACTCGTAGAAGACGCTGTACTCGCGCCGGTAGCGCGCCTCGAACTCGCGGACCGCCACCGTCTCGTCGACCAGCCCGGCCAGCGCGCTGTTGATGCTGCGGGCGGCCAGCAGGCCGCTGTAGGTCGCCAGGTGGACGCCGGAGGAGAACACCGGGTCGACGAAGCACGCCGCGTCGCCCACCAGGAGCATGCCGGGCCGGGCGAACGTCGTCTGGTGGTACGAGTAGTCCTTGCGGACGCGCAGTTGGCCGTACTGGCCGTCGGTGACGCGGGTGGCGCCGGAGAGGTACTCCGATATCAGGGGGCACTCGGCTATCAGTGCCGAGAGCGCGCGTTCCCGGTCGCCCTGGATCTTGTCCGCCATCTCGCGCCGTACCACCGCGCCCACGCTGGTCAGGGTGGGGCTGAGCGGGATGTACCAGAACCAGCCGCTGTCGAAGGCGACCGAGAGGATGTTGCCGGAGTTCGGCTCGGGCAGCCGCTTGCCGCCCTCGAAGTAGCCGAACAGCGCGAGGCTGCGGAAGAACTCCGAGTACTTCCGTTCGCCGCCCACCCGCTGGAACAGCCGGCTCTTGTTGCCCGAGGCGTCCACCACGTACGTCCCGTACGCCTCGTGCTCCGCCCCGTCGGCGTCGGTGTAGCGCACGCCCCGTACCCGCTCGGTGTCCGCGATCACGTCCGCGACGGCGCACCCCTCGCGCACCTCCGCGCCGCACCGGCCGGCGTGCCGCAACAGGATCTCGTCGAACTTCGAGCGCTCCACCTGGTACGCGTACGAGGTCGGCCCGGCCATGCGTTCCGAGACGGAGAAGGAGAACGTCCACGGCTCGGGCGTCGCCCCCCAGCGGAAGGTGCCGCCCCGCTTGCGCGTGAAGCCCGCCGCCGCCAGCTCGTCCGCGACCCCCGTCAGCCGGCACACCCCGTGCACCGTCGACGGCAGCAGCGACTCGCCGATCTGGTAGCGCGGGAAGAACTCCTTCTCCAGCACCAGCACCCGGTGGCCCTGCCGCGCCACCAGCGCGGCCAGCGTCGAGCCGGCCGGCCCGCCGCCGACGACCACCACGTCGTACGTCTGCGAGCGAGCGGAGTTCCCTGCGTTCACCGAATTCGCCACGGCCCTCTCCCCCATTCTCGGGCGGAATGTTTCTGTGCGTTTGCGCGCAGATTCCGATCCGCCGGCTATTCGATTGTTAATTTTCTCTGAGAAGTCGTCAAGGAAGACGATTTGACACCGGGTTCCGGTGTGCCGGGCCGGCCGATCAGGGACAGCAGCGGTCCGGTCATGAAGGTCGTGATCAGCGCCATGAGCACCAGGACGGTGAAGAGTTCGGGGCCGATCACGCCGGATTCCAGCGCCACGTTCAGCACGATCAATTCGGTGAGGCCCCGGGTGTTGACCAGGGCGGCCACCAGGGCCGACCCGTGCGGATCCAGCCGGCTCAGCCGGGCCGCGGTGTAGGCCGGGACGAGTTTGCCGACGGTGGCGACGGCCACGATCAGCGCGAGCAGCAGCCCGGAGTCGCCGTCCAGCGAGCCGATGTTGAACGACAGGCCGGTGGTGACGAAGAACAGCGGCAGCAGCAGGCCGGCGCTCTGCTCCATCGGGCGCAGCACGTCGGCGTCCGGTACGCCGTCGCGGCGGGGCATGGCCAGGCCGGCCAGCAGCCCGCCGAAGACCGGGTGCAGGCCCAGTGACGCGGTGACCCAGGCACTGCCCAGGGCGAGCGCCAGCGCGATGGTGACCTGGTTGGCCAGCAGCGCCCTGGAGCGCCGCAGCCACCAGCCGAGCACCGGGCGCACCACCAGGAACAGGCCGGCCACGAACACGGCGAGCAGCAGCAGGGTCACGGCCCAGGGCGGGCCGGGCGCGTGGCCGGTGCCGACGAGGGCGGCGGCCAGCACCAGCCACGCCGCCACGTCCATGAACCCGGCGGCGGCGGTCGCCACCGTCCCGGCGGACGTGCCCGCCAGTCCGCGCTCGCGGACGATGGCGACGAGGACCGGCAGGGCGGTGACGGACGCGGCCACCGCCATGAAGAGCAGGAAGGAGCGGCCGCCCGAGTGCTGCGGGTCGACCGCCTCGTAGAGGCCGGGCAGCAGTTGCACCGTTCCGGCGCTCAGGCCGGCCGGCACCAGCAGTCCGAACAGTGCCACCGTCGCCGCCGCCCGGCCACCCCGGCGCAGTTGGCGCGGGTCGATCTCGTAGCCCGCCACGAACATGAACAGCACGATGGCGACCTGGGACAGCACGGTCAAGAACGGCAGGACCTCCTGCGGGAACAGGTGATCCGTCAGATTTCCGGGGAGCCGGCCCAGCAGGGTCGGTCCCAGGGCGATGCCCGCCGCGATCTGCCCGATGACGGCCGGCTGGCCGATCCGGCGGGCCGCGGCCCCCAGCAGCCAGGAGACCAGGACGATCAGAGCGACATCACCGATGACCACGGTGACCACGGTTTCCGTACGCACTTCCGAGCCCCTCCCCCGCGGGGGCGGCCCGCGTCCGGACCGCCCCCTCCATGGCCGTGCGAACGAGCGGTTATGCGTTGCCGCTCGCGCTCATTTCCGCGATGAGACTCTTCGGACGCATATCCGTCCAGTTCTCGTCGATGTAGTCGAGGCATTCCTGACGCCCGGCTTCTCCGTGCACGGAGGTCCAGCCTTGCGGAATTTCCGCGAAGGCGGGCCAGAGCGAGTGCTGGCCCTCGTCGTTGACGAGCACCAGGAAGGTGCCGTTCTCGTTGTCGAACGGATTGGTCATGACGGGTTCCTTTCCCCTGTCGGCCGCACGGCCTGGAGTTTTTCCGCTACGACGCGCCCGATCTGTGCCAAGGGCGCGGGCTGGAGCATGTCGTTGTGGTCGACGGCGATGTCGTGGGTGTCGATGTCGCCCGCGACGAAGGTCCGCCAGCTGGCGACGGCGTCCCACGCCTGGGAGTTCTCGGGCCGGCCGACGGTGGCGACGAAGACCACGAGGTCGCCGCCGAACCGCTTCGGGGTGTAGCCGTAGGAGAGCCGGCCGGAGTTGACGGTCACTTCCCTGATGGCGGTCAGGAGCTGGTCGTCCAGCCCCAGCCCGGCGCCGCCACCGTCACCGCCGGGCTCCCCGGCGCCCTCCGGCGGCCCCTGCTCGCCCAGCTCGCGGCGCATCGTGACGTCCTCGCCCTCGCGGGCGGCGGGCGTCTCGTCGAAGAACTCGCCGGTGTCCCCGCCCAGGTAGGTGTCGAGCAGGGCGAGCAGGGCGACCTTCTCGCCCTGGGCCTCCAGGGCGGTGGCGACCGCGTAGGCCACCGTACCGCCGAAGGACCAGCCGAGGAGGTGGTACGGGCCGCTGGGCTGGACGGTGCGGATCTGGTCGACGTAGTCGGCGGCCATCTCCTCCATGGTCAGCGGCAGCGGCTCGGGCCCGGACAGGCCGCGGGCCTGGAGCCCGTAGACCGGCCGGTCGGCGGGCAGGTGCGGCAGCAGGCCCCGGTAGCCCCAGCTCAGCCCCAGGCTGGGGTGGAGGCAGAAGAGCGGCGGCAGGCTGCCCTGGGTGCGCAGCGGCAGCAGGACGCCGAGGTCGCCCCGGCTGGTGCCGCGGGCCGCGCCGGTACGGGCCGTGCGCACGCTGCTCGCGTCCGCCACGGTGATCAGGCCGGCCGTACTGCGCCGGGCCCGGTCGCCGGTGTGCAGCATCCGCTCGCCGGACGGGCCGAAGGGATCGGCGACGAACCGTTCACCGGTCCGCGCGGAGCCGCCCGCGTAGCCGTGTGCCGCCGCCGCGCCCGCGACGTACAGGTCGCCGGTGACGCCGGGCGGGACCGGCCGCAGCCGCTCGTCGAGGACGTAGGCGCGGGTGTTGTGCACCGGCCGGCCCGTGGGCAGCGGCGACGGTACGGACTCGCCCGGGGCCGCGCGGTGTTCGAGCCAGGGACCGGCCGTCCCGGCGGCGGCGTGGCCGGTGACCACGGTGACGTCCGGGTGCATCGCCCGCCACTTCAGCAGGCCGTCGTCGGCCTCCGGCGTGCCCGCCGACACCGCGAGGACCTCCGTGGGCCGCTGCCCGTCCGGCAGTTCGGTGAGCGTCGGCAGCAGGTCCCGGGTGGTCACCAGCAGCCGTGCGGTGCCGGACCCGGCGGGCGTACGGGCGTCCTCGGGGGCGCCGAGCCGGACGCTGCCGCCGCCGCACAGGGCCGCGAGCAGCGGGGTGACGAGCGCGGCGACGGGGGCCCGGGTGTCGAGCAGTGCGGTGCCGCCGACCGCCGGGGTGGCCTGGGCGCGGTACGCCGTCTGGCCGGCCAGTGTCCGGTGGTCGACGACGGCCGCGGGGCCGTCCGGTGCCGTGCCGTCCAGCACCAGCGCGGGCTGGGCGGGCAGCGGCGGCCGGAACTCCGGTCCCGCCGTGGCGGCGGCGCCGGATGCGGCGGTCAGCGGGCCGTCCAGGACGACGGTCGGCACCGGACCGTCCGCGGACAGCCGCGCGGCCGTGGCCGGCGTGCAGACCAGGGCGGCGGGCCGGCTCGCGCGCAGGCCGGTCACGATGTCCTCGGCCGGCCGGTGGGAGTCCACGAGGCGGCAGGCGGCGCCGGCCTTCAGGACGCCGGTCAGGGCGACCAGGAAGGCGGTGGTGACCGGTTCCGCCACGGCCACGACGTCCCCGGCGCCGATGCCGCGCTCCGTGAGCCGGCGGGCCAGCGCACCGCTCGCGGTGTCCAGCGCGCCGTGGGTGAGCGCGCCGTCGGGGTCGGTGGCGGCCACCGCGTCCGGGGTGCGGGCCGCCTGCGCGGCCAGCTGCTCGACGACGGTACGGTCCGGGGCCTCGGCCTCGGTGCCGTGGAAGTCCGCCACCAGGCGGCGGAACTCCTCCTCGTCCAGCAGGACGTCCACCTGGCTCAGGGCCAGTTCGGGCTCGGCCGCGAGCTGTTCCAGTACGCGTACCAGCCGGTCGGCGAACGCCTGCGCGGTGTCCTGGTCGAACAGGTCGGTGGCGTACGTGAGGTGGCCGTCCATGCCGTCCGCTGAACCGTCGGCGCGCTGCCGCTCGGTCAGACCGACCGACAGGTCCAGTTCGCCGGTCGCGCCGCCCACGTCGAGACGGCCGGTGCGCAGCCCGGGCAGCTCCCACGGGTCCCACACCTCGGTCTTGCCCTCATGGACGTCCAGGCCGACCTGGAAGACGGGGTGCCGGTCCACGGAGGGCGGCAGCGGCAGCGCGTCCACCAGGCGCTCGAAGGGCACGTCCTGGTGGTTGACGGCCTCCCGGTGGACCTGCTGGACACGGCGCAGCAGTTCGAGGAAGCCGGGGTCGCCGGAGGTGTCCGTCCGCAGGGCCAGCGGGCCGTCGAAGGGACCCACCAGCCCTTCCAGGCCGTCCTCGTCCCGGCGTGCCCGGGTGGTGCCGAGGACGATGTCGGTGCCCGCGCCGAGCCGGGTGAGGAGCAGGGCCAGCGCGGCCTGGACGACCATGAAGCCGGTGGCTTCGCGGGGTTCGGCCGCCGCCATCAGCCGGGCGTGGGCCGCCGCGTCGAGACGCAGCGGTACGCGCTCGACGCGCCGGGAGGGCAGTGCGGGCCGCGGCCGGTCGGTGGGCAGTTCCAGTTCGCCGGCCAGTCCTGCCAGGGCGTCCTGCCAGTACGTGAGCTGGTCGTTGACCAGGCTCTCCGGCTCGTCGGCGCCGCGCAGCAGCTCCTGTTCCCACACGGCGTAGTCGGCGAACTGGAGGGGCAGCGGTGCCCGTTCGGGTGCCCGGCCTTCGCAGCGCGCGCCGTACGCCGCCGACAGGTCGCGGAAGAGCGGGTCGAGGGACTGGTCGTCCGCGGCGATCCGGTGGACGGTGACCAGCAGGACGTGGTCGGTGTCCGACAACGTGAACAGGTGCGGTGCCCAGGGCACTTCCCGGGTCAGGTCGAAGGTGCGGGCGGCGCGGTCGGCCATCAGGTCCGGCAGGTCCTCCTCGGTGGCCGTGGTCACCGTCAGCCGCGGCCGGGCCGCTTCGTCGGTGGCGGGCACGATGTGCTGGCGCAGCTCGTTGCGGGCGCCGGAGAAGGTGGTCCGCAGGATCTCGTGCCGGGCCGCCACGTCACCGAGCGCGGCTTCCAGTGCCGTGCGGTCCAGCGCGCCGGTCAGGCGCAGCGCGGCCGAGAACTGGTGGGCCGGGCCGCTGTCGTGCAGCCGGGTCAGCAGCCAGGTGCGCAGCTGGGCGACGGTGGCGGGTGCCTCGCCGTCGTGGCCGGCCGGGTTCAGGACCGGGCGGGCCTTCGTGGCCAGGGTGCGGGCCACGCCCGCCGCGGTGGGCGCGCTGAAGAACTGCCGCAGGTTCAGCGCCGCGTCGAACTCCTCGCGGATGCGCCCGATCAGGCGCATCGCCAGGCCGGACTCCCCGCCCAGCTCGAAGAAGTCGTCGTCGGCGCCGACCTGTTCGAGTTTGAGGACGTCGGCGAAGAGGCCGCAGAGGGTCTCCTCGGTCTCGTTCTGCGGCGCCCGCCGGGAGACCCGTTCGGCGAAGTCGGGCGCGGGCAGGGCCTTGTGGTCGACCTTGCCGTTGGCGGTGACGGGCAGCGCGCCCATCACGATCACCGCGGCCGGGACCATGTAGCCGGGCAGGACCTTGGCGGCGTGGTCGCGTACCTCGTCGGAGTCGACCTCCTGGCCGTCCGGGACGACGTAGCCGACCAGCAGCCGCTCGCCCGGCCGGTCCTCGCGGGCCGCGACCACGGCCTGGCCGACCGCCGGGTGCGCGGTCAGGGCCGCCTCGACCTCGCCGAGCTCCACCCGGAAGCCGCGGACCTTGACCTGGTCGTCGGCGCGGCCGGCGAACAGCAGCTCGCCCGCCTCCGTCCACCGCACCAGGTCGCCGGTGCGGTACATCCTCCCCCCGCCTTCGGCCGGGGGGACCCCCGTGCCGGGGGCGAACGGGCAGGCCACGAAGCGTTCCGCGGTCAGCGCGCTGCGGCCGAGGTAGCCGTGGGCCAGTCCGGCGCCGGCCACGTACAGTTCGCCCACGGTGCCCGCGGGCACCGGCTGGAGGAACGCGTCCAGCACATAGACCTGCCGATTGCCCAGCGGGCGGCCGATCGGCAGCACCGCGGCCGGCTCGTCGTCCGGCCGGGTCAGGTGCCAGGTGGCGCACAGGGTGGTCTCGGTCGGTCCGTACAGGTGGCGTACGGCGGTGCCGGGGCAGGCCGCGCGTACCCGGTCGACGGCCGCGGCGGGCACCACGTCACCGCCGGTCAGCACCTCGCGCAGGCCGTGCAGGCACTCCGGCGACTCCTCCGCCACGACGCGGAACGTGCCGGCCGTCAGGTGCACCGCGCTCACGCCGGCGGCGACCGCGGCGCGGATGTCCTGGGCGTCCACCGCGCCCGGCGCGGCGACCACCACGCGGCCGCCGGAGGCCAGCGGCACCCAGATCTCGAACAGGGAGGCGTCGAAGGCGTGCGGCGCGTGCATGAGCACCGCGTCCCGCGGGCCCACCGACCAGCCCAGGTCGCCGACCAGGCCGGCCACGCTGCCGTGCGGTACGGCCACGCCCTTGGGCACCCCGGTCGAGCCCGAGGTGTACATGACGTACGCGAGGTCCTCCGCTCCCACGCGTACCGGCACCAGGGCGTCGGCCGGGCTCACCGCGACGGCGGCCGGGGTCCGGTCGTCGTCCAGCACCACCAGTTCCGCGGCGGCGTCGACGGGCACCGCGTCACGGGTGGCCCGGGTGCACACGACCGCCGACGGGCCGGAGTCGGCCAGCAGGAACGCGACGCGCTCGGCCGGGTACCCGGGGTCCACCGGCACGTACCCGGCGCCTGTCTTCCACACCGCGAGCAGCGTCACGAGCAGGTCGGCGGAGCGGTCCATCAGCACGGCGACCCGGTCGCCGCGCGCCACGCCGCGGTCCGCGAGGTAGGCCGCGAGGCGGTCCGACTCCCGGGCCAGTTCGGCGTAGGACAGGGAGCGCCGCGGGTCGCTCACCGCGACGGCGCCCGGCACCTGCGCGGCCTGTCCGGCGATCAGCTCCGGCACCGAGGTGCCGGGGGTCTTGGCGGCGGTGGCGTTCCAGCCCGCCAGCACCAGGTCGCGTTCCTGGTCCTCCAGGACGCCGACGCGGCCCACCGGCATCGTGGGGTCGGCGGCGAGCTGGGTGAGCACCCGGACCACCCGCTGCCCGATCAGCCGGGTCGCCTCCTCGCCGAACAGGTCGGGGCGGGAGGACAGCCGCAGGCTGATGCGGTCGCCGGGGAACACGCCGAGGGTGATCGGGTAGTGCGCCGCGTTGCGGGACAGCCCGGCCGGCTCCAGGGTCAGGGCCCGCGGGTCGTCCGGTCCGGCGGGCGGGCGCGGGAAGCTCTCGTAGACCACGAGGGTGTCGAAGGACGCGCCGGGCCCGGCGAGCTGCTGCACCTCGGACAGGCCCAGGTGCTGGTGCGGGAGGAGCGCCGACTGGCGTTCCTGGAGCGCGCTGAGCATGTCGATCGCGGGCTGTCCGCCGTCGAGCCGTACCCGTACCGGCAGGGTGTTGATGAACAGGCCGACCATCGACTCGACGTGCGGCAGGTCGTGCGGGCGGCCCGCGACGGTGGCGCCGAAGACCACGTCGGTACGGCCGGCCAGCCGGGCCAGTACCAGCGCCCAGGCGCCCTGGAAGAGGGTGTTGAGGGTCAGTCCGTAGCGGCGGGCCAGGTCGGTCAGCTCCCTGGAGGGCCCCTCGGGGATGTCGATCAGGACGTCCTCGGGCACCACACTGGCGCGGGTGCGGTCCGCCGGGACCACCAGGGTGGGCTCGTCGGCACCGGCCAGCTCGGCGCGCCACGCCTCGCGGGCGGCGTCCTTGTCCTGCCGGTTGAGCCAGGCCAGGTAGTCGCGGTAGGAGGCGGTCGGCGGGAGCGCGGTGGCGTCGCCGCCCGCCGCGTACGCCGCGGACAGCTCGGTGAGGACGATCGGCATCGACCAGCCGTCCATCAGGATGTGGTGGCTGGTGACGACCATCCGGTGCCGGCCGGCGCCGAGGCGGATCAGCAGGACCCGCAGCAGGGGCGCGGTGGCCAGGTCGAAGCGGCGGGCGCGCTCGGCGTCGGCCAGCCGCCCGGCCTCGGCCTCGGCGTCGTCCGGGGCGAGGCCGGACAGGTCGGCCTCCTGCCAGGGCAGTTCCACCTCACGGGCGATGACCTGCACCATGCGGGCCCCGCTGACCCGGCGGAAGCAGGCGCGCAGGGCCGCGTGCCGGGTGACCAGGGTCTGCCATGCCGCGCGCAGCCGGCCCGCTTCCAAGGGGCCGTTGACGGCGTGTGCGGACTGCACCGTGTAGACGTCCGGCCCCTCCTCGTCAAAGGTGGCGTGGAAGAGCAGCCCCTCCTGAAGTGGTGACAGCGGCCACACGTCCTCGACCATGGATCGGGTCATCGCTTTCTCCTCACAACGCCTCGTCGTGCTCGGTCGCTAGTCATTGCTGAACCCGGCTTCCAGCTCGTCGATCTGCTGCTGGGCGAGATCGAGGAGGCCGAAGTCGGAGGGGGTGTGACCGCCCGCCGTGGGATCGGTGGTGTGCGCGGCCAGGGCGGCCAGCAGGTCCAGCCAGGCCCGGCCGACGCGCTCGGCCACCGCGTCCGCGGTGTGGGCGGTCCGGCCGAGCGTGAGGGTCAGTTCCGGCTCGTCCGGGGTGCCCCGGAGGACGGTGCTCGCCTCCAGGTCGTACGGGGCGGCCGGGCCCTGCCGGGTCGTGCCGCCGGTGGCCGCGGGCCCGGCCGGCTGCCAGGGCGTGTCCGCGGGTCCGGTGCGGATCCGGTCCCGGTGGGTGAAGGAGAGGCGGGGTTCCGGCAGGGCGTCCGGGCCCGCGCCGGCCCCGGGGTCGGCACGCAGGTGTTCCTTGACGGCCTTCAACAACGTACCGGCCGCCGGTCCGCCTGCCCAAGCCCCGTCCAAATCGGTGCCGGACAGGTCCAGCCGCACGGGGCGGGTGCGGGTGAACCGGCCGACGGTACGGGCCAGTTCCCCGTCGTCCGCGTCCGGCGTCGACCGCCTGCCGTCCGTCTCGACGGCCACCAGGACAGGATCGCCGTCCCCCTGGCGGGCGATGGCGCCCGCCAGGGCCGCGAGCAGCACCTCGTCGGGCTCGCAGTGGTAGAGCGGCAGGGTGCGGTGCAGCAGGGTGGCCGCGGTGTCGCGCGGTACGGTCCACGTCCGGTGCTGTACGGGCCCGGCGGCGAGCCGTTCCCCGGTGGTGGTCCCGCTCTCCTCGGCCGACGGCGCGTCCAGGCCCGCCGCCCACCGCCGGAAGGACGTACCGACGGGTGCGAGTTCCGGTACGGCGTCGGCCGCCACGGCGGCGCAGGCCGCCGCGAGGTCGGTGACCAGGACGCGCCAGGACGGCTCGTCCACGACGAGGTGATGGGCTGCCAGGGCCAGCCGCCCGGTACGCCCGTCCCCGGCGTCGAGCCACACGGCGCGGAGCGCGGGGCCGGTGGCGGGGTCCAGCTGTTCCGCCGCCTCGCGGCCCGCCCGGTCCGCGACGGCGTCCAGGTCGTCGTCGGGGATGCGGGTGCCGTCGATACGGAGGACGGCCGAGCCGGCATCCACCGTGCCGCGTTCACCGGCCACCAGCACCGGCCGCCCGTCGTCGTCCGGCCGTACCCGGGCCCGCAGCATGTCGTGCGTGTCCAGTACGGCGGCGAGGCCGGCGGTCAGGGTGTGCGCCCGCAGACCGGCCGGTGCGGTCACGACGATCCACTCGGCGAGGCCCCGGGCAAAGGCGTGCGCGCCGAGTTCCCGCACGGCGGGGGTCGGTGCGATCTCACCGGTGCCCACGTTTCCGGCCGCCCGTGCGCGGTCCGCCGCCTGGGCCGATTCCACGGCCTCGGCGAGGCGTTCGGGGGTCGGCTGCTCGAAGACCTGGCGTGGTGTCAGGGTCAGTCCGGCGCGGCGGGCCCGGGAGGCCAGCTGCATCGACATGACGGAGTCGCCGCCGACGTGGAAGAAGTTGTCGTCGATACCCACCCGTTCGAGGCCGAGGACCTCGGCGAACAGGGCGCACAGGGTCTCTTCCACCGGAGTGCGCGGCGCGCGTCCGGATACCTGGCCGGCGAAGTCCGGCGCGGGCAGCGCCGCGCGGTCGATCTTGCCGTTCGGGGTGAGCGGCAGCCGGTCCAGCGGCACCAGGGCCGCGGGGACCATGTACTCGGGCAGCCGCTCGGCGACGTGTTCGCGCAGGGCGGCCAGCAGCGCTCCGGTGTCGCGGCCCGCGGCGGGCGCGTTGGTCCACGCCGTCAGCGGGGCCGCCGGGTCCGCCGGGCCCGCTGCGGGGACGTACGTGTCCACCGGCGCGCTGCCGTCGGCCAGGTCGGCGCGGACGAACGCGAGGTCCAGTGTCTCCGGCGTGCCGGTGGACCAGGTGGCGCCCACCCAGTAGCCCAGGCTCTCCCCCAGCTCGTGGAACGCCTCGACGTCGGGGGTGCCGCCGCCCGGGCGCCGGTGTCCCGTACCGGCGGCTTCCGGCTGTGCCGGGCCCCCGCCGTCCTGGACGGTACGGGCGAGCGCCGCCTCGTGCGCGACCCGGGTGTTGGGCACACCGGTGACGCGCAGCCGGTCCGGGCGTTCGGCGTCCAGGTGACGCCGCAGCGCGGCGAGGCCGCCGTGGTGACCGGCCCAGTCCCGCGCGGGCGCGCCGTCGAGGGAGAGCACGGCGGCTCCCCGCTTGTGCAGCGTCACGTCGTAGCGGTAGCGGGTCAGCTCGTTGTGGTGGTGTCCGCGCTTGAGCTGGATGTCCACTCCGGCGGCGTCCGGCAGCCGGTCCCGCAGCGCGGTGAAGAACTCCGGGTCGACCAGGAGTTCCTTCTCCAGGACGACACTGCGCTCCACGGCCCGCCGCAGTGCGGCCGGGTCGCCGTCGTGCGCCGCGCGGCCCGCGTGCACGGCGGTGGCCAGCGCCCGCAGGAGACGGACGTTGCGTACGTCGCCGACGAACAGCGCGCCGCCCGGCGCCAGCAGCCGTACGGCCCGCTCGACGACCTCCTGGAGGTATCCGGCGTTGGGGAAGTACTGCGCGACCGAGTTCAGCACGATCGTGTCGAAGTACCCGGCGGGCAGGCCGTCGTCCTCGTGCGCGGCCTGGGTGCGCAGCTCGACCCGTTCGGCCAGCTCCTTGTCGGCGTTCACGTGCCGGCGCAACTCCTCGATCGCCGAGGCGGAGAAGTCGGTGCCCCAGTACGTCTCGCAGTGGGGCGCGATGTGCGACAGCAGCAGGCCGGTGCCGACACCGAGCTCCAGCACCCGGCGGGGGCGCAGGGCCCGGATGCGTTCGACGGTGCGGGCCCGCCATTCGCGCATCTGCTCCAGCGGGATGGGCTGCCCGTCGTAACTGCTGTTCCACCCGGCGAAGTTCTCGCCGAGGACGTCGGACTCCGGGTTGGCGTGCAGCGTGTCGTACAGGTCCTGCCACTCGCCGACGTGTTCCTGTTCGAGCCGTTCGTCGCGGTCGCCGGTGCCGGTGTCCGCGACCACGTAGCCGACCAGGCGGCGTTCGCCGGGCCGGTCCTCGCGGGCCACCACGACGGCCTGGGCCACGGCCGGGTGGGTGGCCAGCGCGGCCTCCACCTCGCCCGGCTCGACGCGGTAGCCGCGCACCTTGACCTGGGCGTCGGCGCGGCCGACGAAGACCAGGTCGCCGTCCTCGGTCCAGCGCGCCACGTCGCCGGTGCGGTACATCCTCCCCCCGCCTTCGGCCGGGGGTACCCCCATGCCGGGAGCGAACGGGCAGGCCACGAAGCGTTCGCCGGTCAGGCCCGGCCGGTCGAGGTAGCCGCGGGCGAGGTTGACGCCGGTGACGTACAGCTCGCCGGCGACGCCCGGCGGCACCGGCTGGAGGAAGGCGTCCAGCACGTACGTACCGGAGTTGGCGATCGGCCGGCCGATCGGCACCTCCTCGGCGTCCGGTGTCAGCGGGGCGCTCATCGCCGCGCACACCGTCGTCTCGGTCGGCCCGTACGCGTTGACCATGCGCCGGGTCCCGGCCCAGCGGGCGGGCAGGCCCGGCGGGCAGGCCTCGCCCGCCACGGTCAGCGTCTCCAGCGTCGCGGGCAGTTCCTCGGCCACCGCCAGCACGCTCGGCGGGACCGTGGCGTGGGTGATGTCCCAGCGGCGCAGCGCGGCGCCCAGCGCCACGTGGGGCGGCAGTCCCTCCGCGCCGGGGACGACCGAGGCGGCGCCGGACAGCAGGGCCATGCACAGTTCGGAGACCGCGGCGTCGAAGCTCAGCGACGCCATCTGCAGGACCCGGGACTCCGGTGTCACCGCGAACCGTTCGATCTGGGCGCGGGCCAGGTTGCCCACGCCCGTGTGCGGGACGACGACGCCCTTGGGCCGCCCGGTGGAGCCGGACGTGTAAGTAACGTACGCGGCGTGGGCCGGGCGCAGCGGCGCGGTCCGCTCGGCGTCGGTCAGGGGGCCGCCCGGCAAGGCCGCGATCTCGGCCGCGACCTCCGGGTCGTCCAGGACCACGACGCGCCCGGTGTACCCGTCCGGCACGACGTGCCGGGTCCTTGTGGTGCACAGCACGACCGGCGGTCCGGCGTCGGCGAGGACGTACGCCACGCGCTCCGCCGGGTGTGCCGGGTCCACCGGTACGAACGCGCCGCCCGCCGCCGCCACGGCCAGTACGGCGGTCACCATGGCCGCCGACCGCTGCACGGCGACCGCGACGCGCTGCTCCGGTCCGACGCCGAGCCCGGTCAGGTAGCGGGCCAGGCGGCCGGCCTCCTGCGCCAGTTCGCCGTAGGTCAGTGTGCGGTCGTCCGACACCAGGGCCGTCGCGTCCGGGGACGCGGCGGCTTGGCGGGCGAACAGGTCCGGCAGGGTGGCGGCCGGGGCCGGCACCGCGGTCCGGTTCCACCGCGTCTCGACCAGCTCGCGTTCGTCCTCGCCCAGCAGCCGTACGCGGCCCACGGGCGTCGTCGGGTCGGCGACCACCTGTTCCAGGGCCCGGACCAGTGCGGCCTGCATCCGCTCGGCGCGGGCGCGCGGGAAGACGTCCGGGCGGTAGATGAAGTCGCCCTGGGCGCGCTCTCCGGGGGCCACGATCCAGGTGAGGGGGTAGTGGCCGCGGTCCTCGGGGATGCCGGCCGGGCGTACCGCGAGGGAGTCCGGGTCGGCGGGCGCCTCGGGCGGCTGCGGGTAGTTCTCGTAGACCACGAGCGTGTCGAAGGTCGCGCCGGGCCCGGCGAGGTGCTGGATCTCCGGCAGCCCGACGTGCTGGTGGGCCATCAGCGCGGTACGGCGGCGCTGGAGGTCGGTGAGCATGTCGACGACCGGCTGGGCGCCGTCCAGGTGCACGCGGACCGGCAGGGTGTTGATGAACAGGCCGATCATCGACTCGACGCCCGGCAGCTCCGGCGGGCGGCCGGCCACGGTGGTCCCGAAGACCACGTCGGCGCGGCCGGTCAGCCGGGCCAGCAGCAGGGCCCACATGCCCTGGAGCACGGTGTTCGTGGTCAGGCCGAGGCCGCGGGTCAGCTCGGTCAGCCGCCGGGTGAGGTCGTCGGTCAGCTCGAAGCGGATGCGTTCCGGCACGGCGGGTGCCCGGACCAGTTCGGCCGGGACCACGCTGGTCGGCTCGTCCACCCCGGCCAGTTCCGCCCGCCACGCGGCCCGGGCGGCCGCCTTGTCCTGGCGGTCCAGCCAGGTCAGGTACTCGCGGTAGGAGGTGGCCGGCGGCAGCGTGCGGTCGTGGCCGCCCGCCGCGTACACGGCGGCCATCTCGTTGATGAGCACCGGCAGCGACCAGCCGTCCTTGACGATGTGGTGGCTGGTCAGCACCAGCATGTGCCGCCGCTCGCCGAGCCGGACCAGCAGCAGCCGCAGCAGCGGTGCGACCGTCAGGTCCAGCCGGTGCTCGCGGTCGCCGTCGGCCAGTTCCTGGAGGGCGGCCGGTACGGCGTCGGCAGGCACGTCCGACAGGTCGGCCTCGCGCCACGGCAGCGGCACGTCCCGGGCGATGACTTGCACGGTCTCGCCCGACGCGCGCGGGTGGAAGCTGGCCCGCAGGGACGGGTGGCGGACCAGCAGCGTCTCCCACGTGGCCCGCAGCCGGGCGACGTCGAGCGGGCCGGTCAGCTCCATCATCCGCTGGCCCTCGTAGATGTCCGGGCCGTCCTCGTCGAACGCGGCGTGGAACAGCAGCCCTTCCTGGAGGGGTGACAGCGGCCAGATGTCGGCCAGGGACGGCACGGCCGTCTCCAGCTCCTCCACGGTGTCCTGCGTCAGCTCCAGGAGGGAGAAGTCGGAGGGAGTGTGCCCGCCCGCGCCCGGCCCGTCGGTGTGCGCGGCCAGGCCGCCGAGCGCCGTGAGCCAGTCCTGGCCGAGCCGTTGTACGGCGTCCTCGTCCAGCAGTCCGCCGGGCCAGCTGAGGGTCAGGGTCAGGGCGGGCCCGTCGGGGCCGTCCTGGACCACCGCGCCCGCTTCCAGGGCATGCCGGGCGGGCATGCTGTCGTCCACCGAGCCGCCGAGCGCCGCCTCACCGGCCATCTGCCAGGGCGCGGCCGTCTCCGGCGCGGCCCCGGCGGTGAAGCGGCCGAGGTAGTTGAAGGCGATCTGCGGGGCGGGGAGGGCGGCCAGGGCGGGGCCGGTCTCCGGGTTGAGGTGGCGCAGCAGTTCGTAGCCGAGGCCGTCGCCGGGCACGGCGCGTGCCTGTTCCTTGACGGTCTTGAGCAGCGCCCCGGCCGCGGACCCGCCCGCCAGGGCCTGGGCCAGGTCGAGGCCGGACAGGCGCAGCCGCAGCGGGTGCGTGCTGGTGAACCAGCCGACCGTACGGGAGAGATCCGCGCCCGCGACCGGCTCGCGCCCGTGTCCTTCGACGTCCACCAGGACTCCGGCGCCGGTTTCCTGGCCGCGCTCCTGCTGCCGCCGGGTCACGGCGGCGGCCAGCGTGGCCAGCAGCACGTCGTGGACGCCGCAGTGGAAGGCGGCGGGTGTCCGGGCCGCCAGGACTGCGGCCGCGGTGGCGGGCACGGTCCAGGTGAGGCGTCGGACGGTGGCCGCGGTGTCCTGCTCCGGGTCGAGTGCGCGCTCGCCCACCAGCGGGTCCGGGCCGTCCAAGAGGGCGGTCCAGTGCTCCAGTTCGGCGGTGCGTGCAGGGTCCGCGGCCTGTTCGGTGAGCAGGGCCGACCACTGGGCGAAGGTCGTGCCGACCGGGTCGAGGTCCGGCTCACGGTCCGCCGCGACGGCTTCGCAGGCGGCTTGCAGGTCCGGGACGAGAATGCGCCAGGAGACGCCGTCGACGACCAGGTGGTGGACGGCGAGCACCAGCCGGCCGGTCCGCGCGGGACCGGCGTCCAGCCACACCGCCTGCACCAGGACGCCGTCGGCGGGCGCCAGGCGCCGTACCGCCTCCTGCGCGGCCCGGTCAGCCGCCCCGTCCAGGCCGTCGTCCGGTACGTGCGTGGCGTCGGCACGGCTGACCAGCGCGGCAGCGTCCACCGCGCCGCGCGGGGCGACGTGCAGCGCCGGTTCGGGGCCGTCGGTCACCTTGGCCCGCAGCATGGCGTGGGTGTCCAGTACGGCGGCCAGCCCGGCGGCCAGCACGTCCTGGCCGAGCCCGGCCGGGGCGCCCACGACGACCCACTGCGCGAACTCGCCGCGTGTCGCGGCGGGTACGCCGAGGGCCCGTACGACCGGGGTCCACGCGACCTCACCCGATCCGGTGTCGGCCGGTTCCGGCGCGGCCGCGGTGTCGTCCCCGGCCGTCTCGGCCACCTCGGCCAGCCGTTCCGGGGTCTTCTCCTCGAACACCTGCCAGGGCGTGACGACCACCCCGGCGCGCCGGGCCCGTGACACCAGTTGCAGCGACATGATCGAGTCGCCGCCCAGCTCGAAGAAGCTGTCCTCGACGCCGACCTGGTCCAGGCCCAGCACCTCGGCGAACAGGGCGCACAGGGTCTCTTCGGTGCCGGTGCGCGGCGCCCGCCGCGAGGCGCGCGCGGCGAAGTCGGGTGCGGGCAGCGCGGCCCGGTCGACCTTGCCGTTCGCGGTCACCGGGAGCGTGTCGAGGACCACCACGGCGGCCGGTACCAGGTACTCGGGCAGCAGCCCGGCCACGTGCTCGCGGACCGCCTCGGCGTCCACGGCCGTCCCGTCCGGCACGACGTACCCGATCAGGCGCCGCTCGCCGGGGCGGTCCTCGCGGGCCACCACCACGGCCTGGGCGACCGCCGGATGCCCGGCCAGCGCCGCTTCCACCTCGCCGGGCTCCACCCGGTAGCCGCGCACCTTGACCTGGGTGTCCGTCCGGCCGGCGAAGACCAGTTCACCGTCGTACGTCCAGTGCGCCAGGTCGCCCGTACGGTACATCCTCCCCCGGCCTTCGGCCGGGGGGACCCCCGTGCCGGGCGGGAACGGGCAGGCGACGAACCGTTCGGCCGTCGCGCCCGCGCGGTCGAGGTAGCCGCGCGCCAGTCCCGCGCCGGCCAGGTACAGCTCACCGTCCACACCCGGCGGCACGGGCCGCAGGAAGGCGTCGAGCACATACGCCCGGCGGCCGTCCAGCGGGCGCCCGATGGGCAGCACGTCGTCCGTCACCGGCTCACCCGGCCGCAGCGGCCGCCAGGTGGCGCACAGGGTGGCCTCGGTCGGCCCGTACAGGTGCCGGACCACGACCTCGGGGCACGCTTCCCGTACGCGGGCGACGGACCCGGCCGGGACCACGTCGCCGCCGGTCAGCACCTCGCGCAGGCCCGCGAAGCAGTCCGGGGACTCCTCGGCGACCACACGGAACAGGCCAGCCGTGAGGTGCACGGCCGTCACGCCCGCCGCCACCGCCTCACGGACGCGCCGGGCGTCGACCGTGCCGGGGGCGGCGACCACCACGCGGCCGCCGGTGGCCAGCGGTGCCCAGATCTCGTACAGCGAGGCGTCGAAGACGTGCGGAGCGTGCAGCAGTACCGCGTCGTCCGGGCCGAGGGCCCAGCCGCGGTCCGCCGCCAGTGCCGCCACACCGCCGTGCGGCACGCCGACGCCCTTCGGCACGCCGGTGGAGCCGGAGGTGTACATCACGTACGCCAGGTCGTGTGCAGACACCGGCGGTCGCGGGCCTCCGGTCGGGCAGGCCGCCACGGCCGCCCGTACCTCCGGCGTGTCCAGCACGACCACCTGCCCGGCCGCGTCCGCCGGCACCGCAGCCCGTGTGGCCTCGGTGCACAGCACGGCCGACGGGCCCGAGTCGGCCAGCATGAACGCGACCCGTTCCGCCGGGTATCCGGCGTCGACCGGCACGTACGCCGCTCCGGCCTTCCAGATGCCCAGCAGCACCGCGATCAGGTGGGCCGAGCGCTCCATCATCACCGCGACCCGGTCGCCACGGCCTGCGCCGAGGCTGCCCAAGTACGCGGCGAGACGGTCCGACTCGGTGTCCAACTCGCCATATTGAACAGTTCGACCCCCGTCGGCCACGGCCACCGCCGAGCGGGCCCGGGCCACCTGACGGGCGAACAGCTCCGGCACCGAGGCGGCGGACAGCGCACCGGCGTCGGACGGCTCCCCGGTGGCAGCCGGGTTCCACTCCGCCACGGCACGGTGGTGCTCCGCCGCGCCCAGGACGCCGATCCGGCCCACGGGCGCCCGCGGGTCCGCCACGACCTGCTCCAGCACGCGGACGACCCGCTCGCCCAGCTGCCGGGCCTCGCGCCGGTCGAACAGGTCCGGCCGGTACGTCACGTAGATCCGCAGCCGGTCGCCGGGGACGACCCCCACGGCCAGCGGGTAGTGCGTGCCCGCCACCAGGTTCGCCTGGGAGATCGTCACCTCGCCGCCCGCCCGCATGGAGGCGGACAGGGTGGCGGTGGTCCGCGGGTAGTTCTCGAACATCAGCATGGTGTCGAAGACCGCGCCGGGACCGGCCAAACCCTGCACCTCCGGCAGGCCGAGGTGCTGATGGGCCATGAGCGCCGACTGGCGCTCCTGGAGGCCGGTGAGCATCCGCAGGACCGGTTCGGCGCCGTCCAGCCGTACCCGTACCGGCTGGGTGTTGATGAACAGGCCGACCATCGACTCGACGTCGGGCAGCTCCGGCGGGCGGCCGGAGACGGTGCCGCCGAACACCACGTCGGTCCGCCCGGCCAGGCGCGCCAGCACCATCGCCCAGGCGCCCTGCACCACGGTGTTGACGGTCAGGCCGTGCTGCCGGGCCAGCTGTGTCAGGGCCCGGGTGCCGTCCTCGGAGAGTTCGGCGGCACCGGTCTCGGGCTCCGCCGGGGCCCGGCCCTGGTCGGAGCGGGCCACCAGGGTGGAGTCCTCGGCGCCGGCGAGTTCCGCCTGCCAGGCGGCGCGCGCGGCGTCCTTGTCCTGCTCGCCCAGCCAGGCCAGGTAGTCGCGGTAGGAGGCGGTCCGCTTCAGGCCCGCACCGTCGCCGCCCGCGGCGTAGGCCGCGCCGAGTTCGTCCAGGACGATCGGCATCGACCAGCCGTCCAGCAGGATGTGGTGGCTGGTGACGACCAGGAAGTGCCGGTTCTCCGCCAGGCGGACGAGGAGCAGCCGCAGCAGCGGGGCCGACGCGAGGTCGAAGCGCCGGGCTCGCTCGTTGGCGGCGAGCCGGTCCAGCGCGGCCTGCCGCTCGGGTTCCGGCAGCGCCGACACGTCCGCCTCGCCCCAGGGCAGTTCGACGTTCCCGGCGACGACCTGCACGGTGTCACCGGACTCCCGCTGGTGGAAGCTCGCCCGCAGCGCGTCGTGCCGGGCGAGCAGCGTCTGCCAGGAGGCGCGCAGCCGGGCGGCGTCCAAGGGGCCGTTCAGTTCCAGCAGCCGCTGGGTCTCGTAGACGTCCGGGCCTTCCTCGTCGAAGGCGGCGTGGAAGAGCAGTCCTTCCTGGAGGGGCGACAGCGGCCAGATGTCCGTCAGGGACGGCACGGCGGTCTCCAGCGCCGTCACGCTCTCCTGGGTGATGTCCAGGAGCGGGAAGTCGCCGGGGGTGTGTCCGCCCGCGCCGGGACTTCCGGAATGGGCGGCCAGGCCGCCGAGGAGGTCCAGCCAGGCCTGGCCGAGTCCGTCCACCGCGGTCTCGTCGAGGAGGGCGGCGGGCCAGCTGAGCGCGAGGTCCAGTTCCGGTCCGTCCGGGGTGTCGCGGACGACGGCGCTCGCCTCCAGGGCGTGCTGAACGGGCAGGTCCGGCGCGGCCGTACCGCCGATCGCGGTGGCGCCGGCCGCCTGCCACGGGCCGACGGCGCCGCCGTCCGCGCCCGCGGTGAAGCGGCCGAGGTAGTTGAAGCCGATCCGCGGGGCCGGGAGGGCGGCCAGGGCGGGGCCGGTCTCCGGGTTGAGGTGACGCAGCAGCTCGTAGCCGAGACCGTCGCCGGGCACGGCGCGTGCCTGTTCCTTGACGGTCTTGAGCAGCGCCCCGGCCGCGGACCCGCCGGCCAGGGCCTGGGCCAGGTCGAGGCCGGAGAGGTCCAGGCGGACCGGGTGGACGCTGGTGAACCAGCCCACCGTACGGGTCAGGTCGGTGCCGTCGAGCGGTTCCCGGCCGTGTCCTTCGACGTCCACCAGGAGCGCGGCGCCGGTGGCGGGTTCCCGGTGGGCGACCGCGCCGGCCAGCGAGGCCAGCAGGACGTCGTGGGCTCCGCAGTGGAACGCCGCCGGGGCGCGGTTCAGCGCGGCCGCGGCCGTCGCGCCGGTCAGCGTCCAGGAGCGGCGGCGCAGGGTGGCCGCGGTGTCGGTGACCGGGTCGGGCGTACGGGTGCCGAGCTGAGGGGCCGTGGTGTCGAGCAGGGCGGTCCAGTCGGCGAGTTCGGCGGTGCGGGCCGCGTCGACAGCCTGGTCGGTGAGCAGCTCCGCCCACCTGCGGAAAGACGTGCCGACGGGATCCAGTTCGGGTACCCCGCCCGCGGCCACCGCTTCGCAGGCTGCTCGCAGGTCGGGGGCGAGGATGCGCCAGGACACGCCGTCCACGACCAGGTGGTGGGCGACCAGGGCCAGCCGTCCGGTCCGGTGCGGGCCGGCGTCCACCCACACCGCCCGGACCATCTCACCGGCGGCCGGGTCCAGCCGGGCGGCGGCCTCGCGGGCCGCGTCCTCGGCGATGCCGTCCAGGGCGTCGTCCGGTGCTTCCGTGGCGTCGGTACGGGTGACCAGCGCGGCGGCGTCCACCGCGCCGCGGCCGGGCACGTGCAGCGTGGGCCGCTCGCCGGTGACGGCCCGGGCCCGCAGGACGGCGTGGGTGTCCAGTACGGCGGCCAGTCCGGCGGTCAGCGCGTCGAGTCCCAGCCCGGCCGGCGCGCCCATGACCATCCACTGGGCGAAGCCGGGACGGGCGGCGCGCTCCCCCAGCGCCCGCATCACGGGCGTCCACGGGATCTCGCCGTCGCCCGTGTCGGAGCCGGTGCGGGCCGCGGCGTCGGCCGGGGCCGCCACCGCCGCCAGCCGCCCGGGCGTCTTGAGGACGAAGACCTGACGTGGCGTCAGCACGAGTCCGGCGCGGCGGGCCCGCGACACCAGCTGCATCGAACCGATCGAGTCGCCGCCCAGCGCGAAGAAGCCGTCGTCGGCCCCCACCCGCTCCAGGCCCAGCACCTCGGCGAACAGACCGCACAGCAGCTCTTCGGCCGGGGTGCGCGGGGCCCGCCCGGCCACCCGCCCGGCGAAGTCGGGGGCGGGCAGCGCCACCCGGTCCACCTTGCCGTTGACCGTCACCGGCAGGGACGGCAGCACCAGCACGGCCGCCGGGACCATGTAGTCCGGCAGCACCTTGGCGACGTGCTCGCGGATCTGGTCCGCGTCCGCCTCCTGCCCGTCGGGCACCACGTAGCCCACCAGGCGCCGTTCACCGGGGCCGTCCGTACGGGCCACGACCACGGCCTGGCCGACGGCCGGGTGCGCGGCCAGCGCCGCCTCCACCTCGCCCAGCTCGACCCGGAACCCGCGCACCTTGACCTGCGCGTCCGCCCGCCCGACGAAGACCAGCTCCCCCTCGGGCGTCCAGCGCACCAGGTCGCCGGTCCGGTACATCCTCCCCGAGCCTTCGGCCGGGGGAACCCCCGTGCCGGTGCCGAACGGGCACGCCACGAAGCGTTCGGCGCTGAGCCCCGCGCGCTGCCAGTAGCCCTGGGCCAGGCCGGTGCCCGCGACGTACAGCTCGCCGACGACATCCGGCGGTACGGGCTGGAGGAACGCGTCCAGGACGTACACCTGCCGGTTGTCCAGCGGACGGCCCACCGGCAGTTCGGCGCCCGCGTCGGCACCGGGCCGCAGGACGTGCCAGGTGGCGCACAACGTGACCTCGGTCGGCCCGTACAGGTGCCGTACGGACACCTCGGGGCACGCCTCACGCACCCGCGCCACCGACGCCGCCGGGACCACGTCACCGCCGGTCAGCACCTCGCGCAGCCCGGCGAAGCACTCCGGCGCGTCCTCCGCGACCACCCGGAACAGCCCGGCCGTGACATGGACCGCCGTCACCCCGCCCGCCACGGCCTCGCGGATGCGCTGCGCGTCCACCGCGCCCGGCCGTGCCACCTCGACGCGGCCGCCGGCCACCAGTGGCGCCCAGATCTCGAACAGCGACACGTCGAAGGCGTGCGGGGCGTGCATCAGCACCACGTCGTCCGGGCCGAGCGCCCAGCCGCGGCTGCCGGCCAGCGCCGCCACGCTCCCGTGCGGTACGGACACGCCCTTCGGTACGCCGGTGGAGCCGGAGGTGTACATCACATACGCCATGTCGTCGCCAGTGAGCGGCAGTTCGGGTGCCCGGCCGCCGTACTCCGCGACCTCCGGCGTGTCCAGCACCACCAGGCGGCCGTCCGCGTCGACCGGCACCGCCGAGCGCGTCGCCTCCGTGCACAGCACCGCCGCCGGCCGCGCGTCGGCCAGCATGAACGCGATCCGTTCCGCCGGATACCCGGCGTCCACCGGCACGTACGCCGCCCCGGCCTGCCACACCGCCAGCAGCGCCACCACCAGGTCGGCGGACCGTTCCAGCACCACCGCGACCCGGTCGCCGCGCCGCACGCCCGCACCGTTCAAGTACGCGGCCAGCCGGCCCGCTTCGGCGTCCAGCCCGCCGTACGTCAGCGTCCGCCGCTCGTCCCGGACGGCCACGGCGTCCGGCGCCGCCGCCACGCGCCGGGCGAACAGCTCCGGCACCGACGGTCCCGCGGCCTCCGCGGCCGTCGCGTTCCAGCCGTCCACGACCAGGTGCCGCTCGTCCGCCCCCAGGACACCGGTCCGGCCCACCGGCGCCGACGGGTCCGCCACCACCTGCTCCAGCACCCGCACCAGCCGGGCGAAGACGGCTTCGGCGGTACGGCGGTCGAACAGGTCCGGGCGGAAGTCGAGCTTGCAGAGCATCCGCTCGCCCGGCACGACGACCAGGGTGAAGGGGTAGTGGGAGGTCTCCCGGCCTTCGAGGAAGCGCAGGGTGAAGGCGTCCGGACCGGTCGCCCCGGCGGGCGCCGCCGGATAGTTCTCGAACACCACCAGGGTGTCGAAGACCGCCCCGGGCCCGCCCAGTTTCTGGATCTCGGCCAGCCCCAGGTGCTGGTGGGACATGAGCGCGGTCTGCCGCTCCTGGATGCCCGCGAGGAGCCGGTGCAGCGGCTGTCCGCCGTCCAGCCGGACGCGGACCGGCAGTGTGTTGATGAACAGGCCCACCATCGACTCGACGCCGGGCAGCGCGTCGGGGCGGCCGGCCACCGTGGCGCCGAACACCACGTCGTCGCGCCCGGCGAGCCGCGCCAGGAGCAGCGCCCAGGCACCCTGCACCACGGTGTTCACCGTCAGCCCGTGGGAGCGGGCCAGCCCCACCAGGCCGCGCGTCAGATCCTCGGGGATCTCGCTGATCAGGCTCTCGGGGACCACCGGCAGCCGGGCCGGGTCGGCCGGTGCCACCAGGGTCGGCTCGTCGTTGCCGGCCAGTTCGGCCCGCCACGCCTGCCGGGCGGCGTCCTTGTCCTGACGGTTCAGCCAGGCCAGGTAGTCGCGGTAGCGGGCCGCCCTGGGCAGCCCGCGCGCGTCACCGTCCGCCGCGTACACCGTGGTGAGTTCGTTGAGCAGCACCGGCATCGACCAGCCGTCCATCAGGACGTGGTGGGAGGTGATGACCAGCCGGTGCCGGTCGGTGCCCAGACGGATCAGCAGCAGGCGCAGCAGGGGCGGCACCGCCGGGTCGAACCGCTCGGCCCGCTCCTCCGCGGCCAGCCGTTCGGCCTCGGCGGCGGCTTCCGCCCCGGCCAGGCCCGACACGTCGGCCTCCCGCCACGGCAGCGTCACCTCGCGCGCGACGACCTGCACCGCGTCACCCGACCTGCGCCGCCGGAAGCCCGCCCGCAGCGCCGGGTGCCGGGCGACCAGCGCCTCCCACGAGGCGCGCAGCCGGTCCGCGTCCAGCGGGCCGTCCAGGGCCAGCGTCCGCTGGCCCTGGTAGACGTCCGGGCCCTCCTCGTCGAAGGCGGCGTGGAACAGCAGCCCTTCCTGCAACGGCGAGAGCGGCCACACGTCCTCGACAAGAGATCGGGTCATCGCTTACTCCTCAAAACGACGTGCGTTCATCGGGCAACGGGTGCGGCCGGCGGCTCGCGGGGCGGGCTACGGGGCGCCGTCCGCGAAGCCGGCTTCGAACTCCTCGACCTCGTCCTGACCGAGGTCCAGCAGGGGGAAGTCGGAGGCGGTGTGCCCGCCCGCGGCCGGGTCGGCGGTGTGCGCCGCCAAGCCGTCCAGCAGGTCCAGCCAGCGCCGGCCCAGCCGCTCGGCGGCCGCCTCCGGCCACAGTCCGGCGGGTCCGCCGAGCCTGAGGGTCAGTTCCGGTCCGTCCGGGGTGTCCTGGACGTACGCCCCCGCCTCCAGGGCGTGCGGGGCGGGTGTGCGGGGGTCGGCCGAGCTGCCGACCACCGAGGTGCCGGCCGGCTGCCAGGCGTCCCCCGGCGCTCCGGCCCGGCCCGCACCCGCGAACCTGCCCAGGTAATTGAACCCGATGTGGGCGTCCGGCAGGGTGTCCAACTCCGGTGCGGTGAGCGGGTTCAGGTGGCGCAGCAGGGCGTGGCCGAGGCCGTCGCCGGGCACCGCCCGGGCCTGTTCCTTGACGCGTTTGAGCAGGTCACCGGCGGCCGGGCCACCGCGCGGCGCCTCGTCGAGGTCGATGCCGGAGACATCCAGGCGGACCGGGTGGACGCTGGTGAACCAGCCCACCGTCCGGGACAGGTCCGCCCCGGCGGCCGGTTCGCGTCCGTGTCCTTCGACGTCCACGACGAGCGGGGCTTCCGGCCGGTCGTGCGCCACCGCGCCCGCCAGTGTCGCGAGCAGCACTTCGTGGACGCCGCAGTGGAACACTCCGGGTGCTGTGCCGACGAGGGTGGCCGCTGTCGGCCCGGACAGCGTCCAGGTGTGCCAGACCATTCCGGCCAGGGTGTCCTCGGCCGGGTCGATCGCCCGTCCGCCCAGCGGGGGCGCCACGTCCTTCAACAGGGCTGTCCAATCAGGGAGTTCCCTTATCCGGTGTTCCGCGACGGCCTGGGCCGCGAGGGCGCCCGCCCACTGCCGGAAGGAGGTGGGGACGGGGTCAAGTTCCGGTACGCGCCCTTCCGCCACCGCTTCGCAGGCGGCTTGCAGGTCCGGTAGCAGGATGCGCCAGGACACTCCGTCCATCACCAGGTGGTGCACCACGAGCGCCAGCCGGCCGGTTTCGGTGGGCCCGGCGTCCAGCCAGACAGCCCGCACCAGCACGCCGCCCTCGGTGTCCAGCCGCCCGGTCGCCTCCCTGGCCGCGCTGTCGGCCATGTCGTCCAGGGAAAGGGCCTCGGCCGGTACGTCGGTCGCGTCGACACGGGTGAGCAGGGTGGCGGCGTCGACCGTGCCGCGCCCCCGTACTTCCAGGCGAGGCCCGCCCTCCGCGTGCACCACACGGGCCCGCAGCATGTCGTGGGTGTCCAGTACGGCGGCCAGCCCTCCGGTGAGCACGTCCGGCCGCAGGCCCGCGGGGGTGGTGACGACCATCCACTGCGCGAAGTCGCTGCTCAGCGCGTACTCCCCGAGCGCCGCCATGGCCGGGGTCCAGGCCACCTCGCCCACGCCCGCGTCCGGGGCGGTGCGCACCTCGTCGGCGAGCCGGGCGACGGCGGCCAGCGCGCCCGGTGTCTCCTGCTCGAAGACGTCCTGGGCGCTGAAGACCACCCCTTCGCGGCGGGCCCGGGTGGCGAGCTGCATCGACAGGATCGAGTCGCCGCCGAGCTGGAAGAAGCCGTCCTCCGCGCCGACCCGTTCCAGGCCGAGCAGTTCGGCGAAGAGCCCGCACAGGATGTCCTCCGCCGCCGTGCGCGGTGCGCGTCCGGCGGTCTTTCCGGCGAAGCCGGGGGCGGGCAGGGCCTTGCGGTCGACCTTGCCGTTGGCCGTGACCGGCAGGGCGTCCAGGACGAGGACGGCGGCGGGCACCATGTGGTCCGGCAGTACGCGGGCCAGGTGCTCGCGCACAGCCTGGCCGTCCGTGCCGTCCCCGGCCGCCACCACGTAGCCGACCAGCCTGCGTTCGCCCGGCCGGTCCTCGCGGGCGACGACGGCGGCCTGGGCCACCCCCGGCGCGGCCGCGAGCACGGCCTCGATCTCGCCCGGTTCGATGCGGTAGCCGCGC
Source organism: Streptomyces monomycini (assembly GCF_022271435.1). GTDB lineage: Bacteria > Actinomycetota > Actinomycetes > Streptomycetales > Streptomycetaceae > Streptomyces > Streptomyces monomycini. The sequence continues at coordinate 115,410 of NZ_JAFIQY010000005.1, forward strand.
ACCTTGACCTGCGCGTCGGCGCGCCCGGCGAAGAGCAGTTCGCCGTCCGGCGTCCAGCGCGCGAGGTCGCCCGTGCGGTACATCCTCCCCCGGCCTTCGGCCGGGGGGACCCCCGTGCCGGGCGGGAACGGGCAGGCGACGAAGCGTTCGGCCGTCGCGCCGGGGCGGTCGAGGTAGCCGCGGGCCAGGCCCGTACCGGCCAGGTACAGCTCACCGGCCACGCCGGGCGGTACGGGCTGGAGGAACGCGTCGAGGACGTACGCCTGCCGGTTGGCCAGCGGGCGCCCGATCGGCAGCACGTCCGGGGTGGGCCCGCCCGGCCGGAGCCGGTGCCAGGTGGCGCTCAGGGTGGTCTCGGTGGGCCCGTACAGATGCCGTACGGACACCTCGGGGCACGCCCCACGCACCCGCGCCACCGACGCCGCCGGCACCACGTCGCCGCCGGTCAGCACCTCGCGCAGTCCGGTGAAGCACTCCGGGTCCTCCTGCGCGGCCACCCGGAAGGCCCCGGCGGTCAGGTGCACCGCCGTGACACCCGCCGCCACCGCCTCCCGTACCCGCTGCGCGTCCACCGCGCCGGGCGCCGCCACGGCCACCCGGGCGCCGGAGACCAGCGGCACCCATATCTCGAACAGGGAGGCGTCGAAGGCGTGCGGGGCGTGCATCAGCACCGCGTCGTCCGGGCCGAGCGCCCAGTCGCGGTCCCCGGCCAGCGCCGCGACACTGCCGTGCGGCACGCCGACGCCCTTGGGTACGCCGGTGGAGCCGGAGGTGTACATCACGTACGCCAGGTCCTGGGGCCGCACCGGCGGTCGGGACTCACCGGCCGGTGCTTCCGCCACCGCCGTCCGTACCTTCGGGTCGTCCAGCACGACCGTCTGCCCGGCCAGGTCCGCCGGGACCGCCGCGCGAGTGGCCTCGGTGCACAGCACGAGCGCGGGCCCCGAGTCGGCCAGCAGGAACGCGACCCGCTCCGCCGGATAGCCGGCGTCCACCGGCACGTACGCCGCGCCCGCCTTCCACACCGCCAGCAGCGACGTGATCAGCCCGGCCGACCGCTCCAGCATCACCGCGACCCGGTCGCCACGGCCCACCCCCAGGCCGCGCAGGTACGCGGCGAGGCGGTCCGCCCCCGTGTCCAACTCACCGAATTGAACACTTTGACGCCCGTCCGTCACGGCCACGGCATCCGGCGCGGCCGCCACGCGTGCCGCGAACAGTTCCGGCACGGTGGCTTCCCCCGTCTCAGCCGCCTCCGCCGACGTGGCGTTCCACTCCGTCACGGCCCGGTGCCGCTCGGCCGCGTCCAGGACGTCGACCCGGCCCACCGGCACCGACGGGTCCGCCACCAGTTGCTCCAGCACCCGCACCAGCCGCCCGGCCAGCGCGCGGGCCGGCTCGGCGGTGACCAGGTCGGGCCGGTAGGAGACCTCCACCTCCAGCCGGTCGCCGGGGAGGATGCCGAGGGTCAGCGGGTAGTGGGTGGCCTGGCGCAGGCCGAGCGTGGTGAAGGTGAGCGTGCCGGGGGCCGATTCGGCAGCCGGGCGCGGGTAGTTCTCGTACACCACCAGCGTGTCGAAGCCCGCTTCCGGGCCGGCGTGCTTCTGGATGTCGGCCAGGCCCAGGTGCTGGTGCGGGAGCAGCGCGGACTGGCGGCTCTGTACGTCCTTGAGCATCTCCACCACGGGCTGCCCCGCGTCCAGGCGCACCCGCACCGGCACCGTGTTGATGAAGAGGCCGACCATGGACTCGACGCCGGGGAGTTCCGGCGGGCGGCCCGCCACGGTCGTGCCGTAGACCACGTCGTCGCGCCCGGACAGCCGGGCCAGGAGCAGCGCCCAGGCGCCCTGCACGACGGTGTTGACGGTCAGGCCGTTGCGGCGGGCCAGGTCGGTCAGGGCGCGGGTGAGGGACGCCGGCAGGTCGGCCTTGGTCTGGTCGGGCAGCTCGGGAGTGCGGGCCGGGTCGGCGGGGGCGACGAGCGTCGGCTCGCCGTCCCCGGTCAGTTCGGCGCGCCACGCGGCCCGCGCGGCGTCCTTGTCCTGCCGTCCCAGCCACGCCAGGTAGTCGCGGTAGGAGGCCGTCCGCCGCAATACCGAGGGGTCGCCGCCCGCCGCGTACACCGTGGTCGCCTCGTCGAAGAGGATGGGCATCGACCAGCCGTCGAGCAGGATGTGATGAGCCGTCAGCACCATGCAGTGCCGCTCGGCACCGAGGCGTACGAGCAGCACCCGCAGCAGCGGCGCCACCCCGAGGTCGAAGCGTTCCGCGCACGCGTCGGCTGCCAGCCGTCCGACCTCGGCGAGCGCGTCGGCCTCGGGCAGGCCGGACAGGTCGGCCTCGCGCCAGGGCAGTACGGCTTCCCGGCTGACGAGCTGGACCGCCTCCCCCGACTTGCGGCGGTGGAAGCTGGCGCGGAGCGCCGCGTGCCGGCCGAGCAGTGCCTGCCAGGACGCGTGCCAGCGGTCCGCGTCCAGGGGACCGTCGATGGTCAGGGTGCGCTGGATGACGTAGACGTCGGGTCCCTGGTCGCCGAACCCGGCGTGGAAGAGCATCCCTTCCTGCAACGGGGACAGCGGCCACACCTCGGCGAGTGCCGAGCCCCTGCCGGATGCCGGTCCCGTGGCGGGTGTTGAGGTCTTCACAGCGACAGTCCCCCTTCGAGCCGTGCCGCGATCGCTTCGAACTCCTCGACCTCGTCCTGTCCGAGGTCCAGGAGCGGGAAGTCGGAGGGTGTGTGGCCGCCCGCCTCGGGCGCGGCCGTGTGGGCGGCCAGGCCGCCGAGCAGGTCCTTCCAGAGGTCGCCCAGGCGGGCGACGGCCGCGTCGTCGAGGACGCCGGCCGGTCCGCCGACGGTGAGGGTCAGCGCGGGCCCTTCGGGCGTGTCGCGGATGACCGCGCCCGCCTCCACGGCGTGCGGCGCCGGCATGTCCGGGTCGTCGGAGCCGCCCAGTGCGGTGCTGCCCGCCGCTTCCCACGGCCGGACGGTGCCCTCGGGGGCGCCCGCGGGGAACCGGCCGAGGTAGTTGAAGCCGATCTGCGGGGCCGGAAGGGCGGCCAGTACGGGGCCGGTCTCCGGGTTGAGGTGGCGCAGCAGTCCGTGGCCGAGGCCGTCGCCGGGCACCGCGCGCGTCTGTTCCTTGACCGCCTTGAGCAGCGCTCCGGCCGCGGGGCCGCCCGCCATGACCTGGCGCGGGTCCACGCCGGACAGGTCGAGCCGTACGGGGTGCACGCTGGTGAACCAGCCCACCGTCCGGGACAGGTCCGCCCCGGCGGCCGGTTCCCGGCCGTGCCCCTCGATGTCCACGAGGACACCGGCCGCCGCTTCCGTTTCCGTCCGGGCGCACACGACCGCCGCGGCCAGCGCCGCGAGCAGCACCTCGTGCACACCGCAGTGGAAGACCGCGGGCGTCCGGGTGGCGAGGACCGCCACCTGCTCCCGGGGCACCTGCCAGGTGCGGTGGCGCACGGTCGCCTGGGTGTCCGTGCCCGGGTCGAGGGCGCGGGCGCCGAGCACCGGGTCGGGTCCGTCGAGTACGGCGGCCCAGTGCGGCAGTTCCGCCACGCGCCACGGCTGTTTCGCCTGCGCGGCCAGCAGTCCGGCCCACTGCCGGAACGCCGTACCGGCGCGGTCCAGTTCCGGTGCGCGCCCGGCCGCCACCGCTTCGCAGGCGGCCCGCAGGTCCGGGAGCAGGATGCGCCAGGACACGCCGTCCACCGCGAGGTGGTGCACGGCCAGCACCAGCCGGCCGGTGCGGTGCGGTCCGGCGTCCAGCCAGACCGCCTGGACCAGGACGCCTGCGGCCGGGTCGAGCCGTCCGACCGCTTCTCCGGCGGCCCGTTCCGCGAGACTGTCGAGGCCGCTGTCCGGCGCCCCGGCCACGTCCACCCGGGTGACCAGCGCGTCGGCGTCCACCGAGCCGCGGCCGCCGACGGCCAGCACCGGTCCACCGGGCCGCGGCACCACCCGGGCCCGCAGCATGGCGTGGGTGTCCAGTACGGCGGCCAGCCCGGCGGCCAGCACGTCCCGGCCCAGCCCGGCCGGGGCGCCCACGGTCGTCCACTGCGCGAACCGGCCGCCGGTGATCCGCTCCCCGAGCAGCCGCATCACCGGTGTCCACGGCACCTCGCCGGTGCCCGCGCCCGCGGTGTCCGCGCGCGGGCCGGACCTCACCGGCTCCGCCACCTCGGCCAGCCGCTCCGGGGTCTGCTCGTCGAAGACCTGGCGGGAGGTCAGCAGCAGCCCGGCCCGGCGGGCCCGCGCCACCAGCTGGAGCGAGGTGATCGAGTCGCCGCCCAGTTCGAAGAAGCTGTCCTCGGCGCCGGCCCGGTCCAGGCCCAGGAGTTCGGCGAACAGGGCGCACAGCACCGTCTCGGCGGGGGTACGCGGCTCCCGGCCGGTGACCTGTCCGGCGAAGTCGGGCGCGGGCAGCGCCGCGCGGTCCAGCTTCCCGTTCGGGGTCCTCGGCAGCTCGTCGAGGACCACCACGGCCGCGGGCACCATGTAGTCCGGCAGTGTCCCGGCGACGTGCGTACGGACGGACCGCTCGTCCAGGCCGGGCCCGGCGGGCACCGCGTAGCCGATCAGCCGGCGTTCGCCGGGACGGTCCTCGCGGACCACCGCGACCGCGTCCGCCACCGCGGGGTGCGCGGCCAGCGCGGCCTCCACCTCGCCGAGTTCGACACGGAAACCGCGCACCTTGACCTGGGCGTCCGCCCGCCCGGCGAAGACCAGTTCGCCGTCGCCGGTCCAGCGGACCAGGTCCCCGGTCCGGTACATCCTCCCCCAGCCTTCGGCCGGGGGGACGCCCATGCCGGGCGCGAACGGGTCCGCCACGAACCGCGACGCGCTCAGCCCCGCGCGCCCCAGGTAGCCGCGCGCCAGGTTCACCCCGGCGACGTACAGCTCGCCGACCACACCCGGCGGCACCGGCTGGAGGAAGGCGTCCAGGACGTACGCACGGGAGTTGATGATCGGACGGCCGATCGCGGGCGCACTGCCGGCGTCCAGCGGCGCGGTCACGGTGGAGGTGACGGTCGCCTCGGTGACGCCGTACTCGTTGAACAGCTCCCGGCCGGCGGACCAGCGGCGGCGTACCTCGTCGGTCATCGGCTCGCCGCCGGTGACCAGGACCCGCAGCCGGGACAGTCCGTCGGAGGGCAGTTGCGGCAGGAACGCGGCGGGCAGCACCACGTGGGTGGCCTTGCGTTCGCGCAGCAGGTCGGCCAGGTCCTCGCCGAAGGACTCCTGCCCGGCCGGGGCCAGCACGAGCCGCCCGCCCGCGCACAGCACCGGCCAGATGTCCCCCATGGACACGTCGAAGCTGGGCGAGACGCGCTGGACGACGCGGCTGTCCGGGCCGATGCGGTAGCGCGCGACGCGGTCGGCGACGAGGTTGGCCAGCCCCCGGTGCGCGACCAGGACGCCCTTGGGCACGCCGGTCGATCCGGAGGTGTAGATCACGTACGCCGCGTGGTCGGCGTGCAGCGGCGCGGACCGCTCGGCGTCGGACAGCGAGCCGCCCGTCCGGCGCGCCACCGCCGCGGCCACCGTGGGGTCGTCCAGGACGACCGTGCCGCCGGACGCCCCGGCCGGGATCGCGGCCCGGGTGCGCGTTGTGCACACCACGACGGCCGGTCCGGCGTCCCGCAGCACGAACGCGATGCGCTCGGCCGGGTATTCGGGGTCCACCGGTACGTACACGCCGCCCGCCATCGCCACGGCCAGCACGGCGACGGCCATCGCCACCGACCGTTCGACGACGACCGCCACCCGGCACTCCGGCCCCACGCCGTGCCCGGTCAGGTGCCGGGCCAGCTGACCGGCCTGGTGCTCCAACTCGGCGTAGGTGAGCGCCTCGTGTGCGTCCTGCACCGCGACGGCGCCCGGCGTGCGCCCGGCCTGTGCGCGGAACAGCTCGGGCATCGTCGCCACCGCCACCGGCGCGTCCGTACGGTTCCATTCCGCCACGACCAGCGCGCGCTCGTCCGCGTCCAGGACACCGACCCGGCCCACCGGCACCGAGCAGTCCGTCATGAGCTGTTCGAAGACCCGCACCAACCGCCCGACGAGCTTCTCGGCGATGTCCGCCGCCACCTGGCCGCGGCGGTGCGCCACGTGCACGCGCAGCCGCTCGCCCGGGATGACACCCAGGGTCAGCGGGTAGTGCGTGGCCTCGCGGGTGCCCAGGACGGCGAAGGAGAGCGCGTCCGGTGAGCCGGGCGCGGCGATCGCGCGGGGATAGTTCTCGTGCACGACGAGCGTGTCGAAGACGGCGCCGGGACCGGCCAGCCGCTGGATCTCCGGCAGGCCCAGGTGCTGGTGGGCCACCAGCGCGGACTGGCGTTCCTGGAGGTCGCGCAGCAGCCCGAGCACCGGCTGCGCGGCGTCCAGGCGTACCCGTACCGGCACGGTGTTGATCAGCAGGCCGACCATGGACTCCATGCCGGGCAGCTCCGGCGGCCGGCCCGCGACGGTGGCACCGAACACCACGTCGGTACGGCCCGCCAGCCGGGCCAGCACCAGGGCCCAGGCCCCTTGCATCACCGTGTTCACGGTCAGGCCGTGGCGGCGCGCCAGCGCGGCGAGGCCGCGGGTGGTCCGCTCGGGGATGTCGGTGATCACGTGACCGGCGTCCACCGGCCCCCGGTCGGCCGCGCCCGGCGCGACGAGCGTCGGCTCGTCGGTGCCGGTGAACTCGGCGGCCCAGGCGGCCCGCGCGGCGTCCTGGTCCTGGCGGGCGCGCCAGGCGAGGTAGTCGCCGTAGGACGCGGCCGGGGCCAGGGCCGACGCGTCACCGCCCGCCGCGTACACCTCGGCCAGTTCGGCCAGCAGGACCGGCATGGACCAGCCGTCCATCAGGATGTGGTGGCTGATGACGACGAGCCGGTGCCGGTCCGCGCCGAGGCGGATCAGCAGCAGCCGCAGCAGTGGCGCGACCGCCGTGTCGAAGCGGCGCTCCTGCTCCCGTGTGGCCAGCTCCTCGATGCCGGAGAGCGCGTCGGCCTCGGACAGGCCGGACAGGTCGATCTCCCGCCAGGGCAGGCGCACCTCACGGGCCACGACCTGGACGGCCTCGCCCGACGCGCGCCGGTGGAAGCTCGCGCGCAGCGCGGCGTGCCGGTCCAGCAGCGCCTCCCACGAGGCGCGCAGCCGGACGGCGTCCAGCGGTCCGGACAGCTCCAGCATCCACTGGGTCTCGTAGACGTCCGGGCCCTCCTCCTCGAAGGAGGACTGGAACAGCAGCCCTTCCTGGAGGGACGACAGCGGCCAGATGTCGGCCGGCCGCGGCACGGCGGCCTCCAGCTCCGCGACGCCGTCCTGGGTGAGGGCGAGCAGCGGGAAGTCGGAGGGCGTGTGGCCGCCCGCGCCCGGGCGGGCGGCGTGGGCGGCCAGTCCGCCCAGCATCTCCACCCAGCGGCGGCCGAGCCGCTGCGCCACCGCGTCGGCCTGGCCGTGCCCGTCCCGGTGCCGCCAGGTGAGCGTGAGGGTCAGGGTGGGCCCGGCGGCGGACGTACCGATCGCCGCGCCGGCTTCCAGGCCGTACGGGGACGGTGCGTCGCGGCCGGTCGCGACGGCTCCGGCCGTGACCTGGGCGCCGCCTCGCTCCGGGCGTCCCGAGCAGCTGAACGCGATGCGGGGGGCGGTGGTCGCCTCTGAGGCGCGGTGCCGTAGCGGGCCGAAGCCGTCGTCGCCGGGGGCCGACCGCACCTGCTCCTTCACCGACTTGAGCAGCGTCCCGGCCGCCGGGCCACCCATCAGCACCTCGCTGAGGGCGGTGCCGGAGAGGTCCAGCCGTACGGGGTGCACGCGGGTGAACCGGCCCACCGTACGGGACAGGTCGAGCCCGTCCGGGCCTTCGCGGCGGCCGTCCGTCTCGATGTCCAGCAGGACACCGGTACGGGCGTCCTCGCGCCCGTGGGCGACGGCGGCGGCCAGCGCGGTCAGCAGCACCTCGTCGGCGGTGCAGTGGAAGACGGCTGGCGCCCGGTCCACCAGCGCCGCCGTCTGCTGCGGCGGCACGGTCCAGACCATGCGGCGCGCCGTTCCGGCGGGTTCCGTGTCCGCGTCCGCCGCTGTGCTCGCGGCCGCGACGCCACCCGGGAGGGTGCCGGCGCGCGGGCCGTCCGGTTCCGCGTCCCGGTGCTCCTGCGCGGCCTGCGCGGCCGACAGGACCGCCCAGTGCCGGAAGGACGTGCCCACCGGGCCGAGCGTCGGTGCACGGCCGGCGGCCGCGGCCTCGCACGCGGCCGCGAAGTCCGGGACCAGGATGCGCCAGGACGCCGCGTCCGCCACCGCGTGGTGGACCGCGAGCACCACGCGACCGGGCTGCGCGGTGCCCGCGTCCAGCCATGTCACCTGGAGGTTCGCCCCGGCCGAGGGGTCGAGCCGTGCCACCGCTTCGCGGGCCGCCCGTTCGGCGGCGGGGCCGAGGTCCACCGCGGCCACGGCCTCCCGGCTGACCAGTGCCGCCGCGTCCACCGTGCCGCGGTCGGGCACCACCAGGCGCGGCTCGGCCTCGTCCCCGGCGGTGGTCCGTGCGCGCAGTACGGCGTGGGTGTCCAGGAGGGCGGCGACAGCGGCCCGCAGGGTGTCCGTCCGCAGGCCGTCCGGGGCCGCCAGTACTGCCCAGCGCGCGAAGTCGCCGCCCCGCGCGGTGCTCAGCGGCGCCCAGGGGATCTCGCCGGTCTCCGTTTCCGGGTCCGACTGCCCGGCCTGCGGGGCGGGAGCCACCCGTGCCAGCCGCTCCGGGGTGCGCTCGTCGAAGACCTGGCGGGTGGTCAGCACATGCCCGGCGCGGCGCGCCCGCGAGGCGAGCTGCACCGCCATGATCGAGTCGCCGCCCAGCTCGAAGAAGCTGTCCTCGGGCCCCACCCGCTCCCGGCCGAGCACCTGCGCGAACAGCGCGCACAGGGTCTCCTCGGCGGCGCCGCGCGGCTCCCGCGCCGATCCGCTGCCGGTGAAGTCGGGGGCGGGCAGTGCCTGGTGGTCGACCTTGCCGTTCACGGTCAGCGGGAGCCCGTCCAGCGGGACGAACGCCGACGGCACCATGTACTCCGGCAGCCGCCCGCCCACGAACTCGCGCAGCGCGGCGAGCAGCGCGCCGGTGTCCCGGCCCGCCGCCGCGCTGCCGCCGGACTCCCCGGTGAGCAGGGCTTCCGGAGCGCTGCCCGCGCCCACGGCGGCCCGGCCGCCGCCCGGCTCGTCGCGGAACGGCTGCTCGTCGCGCGGCGGCTGCCCGCCGTCGTACGCGGGCTGCGCGACGACGTACGCCACCAGCCGGCGCTCCCCCGGCCGGTCCTCGCGGGCCACCACCACCGCCTCGCCGACCGCCGGGTGGGCCGCCAGCGCCGCTTCGATCTCCCCCGGCTCGATACGGAAACCGCGCACCTTGACCTGGGCGTCCGCCCGCCCGACGAAGACCAGTTCCCCGTCGTCGGTCCAGCGCACCATGTCGCCGGTGCGGTACATCCGCTCACCGGGCACGAAGGGGCTGGCGGTGAAGCGTTCCGCCGTCAGGCCGGGGCGGGAGAGGTAGCCGCGCGCCAGGCCCGTGCCGGCGATGCAGAGTTCGCCCGTCACCCCTGGCGGTACGGGCTGGAGGAACGCGTCCAGTACGTACACCTGGCGGTTGTCCAGCGGGCGGCCGACCGGCAGTACGGACGGCACCGGGTCGCCGGGGCGCAGCCGGTGCCAGGTGGCGCACAGGGCGGCCTCGGTCGGCCCGTACAGATGCCGTACGGCCACCTCGGGGCAGGCCGCGCGCACCCGGGCCACGGCGGCCGGCGGCACCACGTCACCGCCGGTCAGCACCTCGCGCAGCCCGGCGAAGCACTCCGGTGACTCCTCGGCCACCACGCGGAACGACCCCGCCGTCAGATGTACCGCCGTGACCCCCGCCGCCACGGCCGCACGGATCCGCGGCCCGTCCACCACGCCCTGTCCGTCCACCACCACGCGCGCGCCGGACACCAGCGGCACCCACACCTCGAACAGCGAGGCGTCGAAGGCGTGCGGCGCGTGCATCAGCACCGCGTCGCCCGCGCCGACGGACCAGTCACGCTGTCCGACGAGCCCGGCGACGCTGCCGTGCGGCATCGACACGCCCTTGGGCACCCCGGTCGAACCGGAGGTGTACATCACGTACGCCAGGTCCTCAGGGCCCACCCGGACCGCCGGGTCCTGCGCGGGACTTGCGGCCACGGACGCCCGCGTACGGGGGTCGTCCAGCACCACGACGCCGCCGCGCACGCCGGGCGGCACCGCGGCCCGGGTGCTCCCGGTGCACAGCACGGCCGCCGGCGCCGAGTCGGCCAGCATGACCGCCACCCGCTCCGCCGGGTACGCGGCGTCCACCGGCACGTACGCCGCGCCCGCCTTCCAGACGCCGAGCAGCGCCACCAGCAGCCCGGCCGACCGCTCCATCAGCACGGCGACCCGGCTGCCGCGTGTCACCCCCTGGCTGATCAGGTACGTGGCCAGGCGTCCCGCTTCCGCGTCCAACTCCGCGTACGTCAGTGACTGTTCGTCGTCGGACACGGCGACGGAACCGGGCAGGCGCGCGGCCTGGCGGGCGACCAGCTCCGGCACCGAGGTGCCCGGCCGCTCGGCCCCCGTGGCGTTCCAGCCCTCCACGACGAGCCCGTGCTCCGGCGCGCCCAGCACCCCGAACCGCCCGACGGGCACCTCGGGTTCGGCCGCCGCCTGTTCCAGGAGCCGGACGAAGGCCCGGTGTCCCGCCCCGGCCCACTCCTGGTCGTACAGCGCCGGGTCGGCTTCGAGGACGACGCTCGTCCCGGCGTCGTCCGGCAGCTCGCGCAGCACCACGGAGAACGCCTCGACGGGCCCGCCCGGCAGGTCGTGCAGGGTGCCCCGGGCCGCGCCGAACCGCAGGTCGGGGCCGCTCGCCGGGACGGCGACCGAAGGGCCGAAGTCGCGGCGGCCGCCCGGCCGTCCCAGTTCGGCGTGCAGGCGCTCGCCGCGGTACCGCCGGTGTTCCAGCAGCCCGTCGATCTCGCGCTGCGCGGCGCGGGCCAGCCCGGCGAGGCTGTCACCGGGCCGGGCGGGCAGCCGCAGCGGCAGCACGTTGGCGGTCGCGCAGGGCGTCCGCCGGGCCGCGGGGCCCGTACGTCCGTCGACCGGGAAGCTCAGCAGCGCCTCGTCCGCCCCCGTCGTGCGGCACACGAAGGTGGCGACCGCGGCGACGACGAGCGCGCCGCGGCTCACCCCGGTACGGTCGGCGGCCGTCCGCAGCGCTTCCCGGCCGGCGGCCGACAGGCGGCCGGACGCGCGGGGGCGGGCGTCGCGGAGCACCGACCGGTGTCCCGGCACGGTGGCCGGCTCCGGGCGGTCCGCGAAGTGCTCGTGCCAGTAGCGGCGGTCGGCCTCGTGCTGCGGCGACTCCTGGTAGGCGGCTTCCTGCTCCCCCAGCTCCCGCAGCGGGGCGTGTCCGGGCGGGCAGTACGGCTCACCGCGCAGGGTCGCGCTGTAGAGAGCGGCGACACGGCGGGCCAGCAGGGTGCTGCCGAAGTGGTCGACCAGCAGTTGGTGGTGGCGCTGGTACCAGACGTACCGGTCCGGTGCCAGCTTGAAGAGGACGTGCGCGGAGAGGTCCCCTTCGGTGGGGTCGGCCGGGTGCCGGCCGTCCGCGCGCATCAACGCCTGCGCCGCCTCCCACGGTTCCCCCTCGTCGGTGAGGTCGACGTGCCGCAGCGCGATCGTCTCACCGGCCGCCCGGACCACCTGCACCGGGGCGCCGCCGTCCTGCGTGAACCGCAGCCGGAGCGCCTCGGTCTCGGCGACGGCCTGCCGCAGCGCCCGCCGGAAGAGGTCCGTGTCGAGCGGGCCCAGGACATCGGCGTACTGCCTGATGTCGTACTGCCGGGGCGGGTTCTCCGCGCGCTGGGCCAGCCACGTCCCCTCCTGGCAAGCGGTCAGGGGCGCAGTGAACTGTGCCTGGCCTTCCATGTCTCCCCCTTTGACGGACAACCCGATGCTCGCTTCTGCCTGCCGCGCCACCGCGGCGGCCGTCCGCCGCGGTGGCGCGTCGTTCCCGTGTACGCGGCCGCCGAAGGGCCGCCGGTCAGCGGCCGCCGGTTCAGCGGCCGCCGGTTCAGCAGCTGCCGGTTCAGCGGCCGCCGGCTCAGCGGCTGCCGGGGCCCGGACCGTTGGTGTGCCACACCCCGCCGCCCGGGGCGCCGCCGCCGTCGTCGGGCCCGGAGCCGTCGAAGAAGACCATGCCGCCCGGCATCATCTGCGGCGCAGACTCCTGCGGCCGGCGATCCTCCTCGGGGCCGGGCTCGGCCGGGCCGGGCCCGCTGCCATTGACGGCCTGCCGGGCGAACTGTGTGTGGTACAGCTCCGCGTAGAGCCCGCCGGCCGCCAGCAGCTCCTCGTGCGTGCCCCGTTCGCGGATGCCGCCCTCGTCGAAGACCAGGATCTGGTCGGCCTCGCGGATGGTGGACAGCCGGTGCGCGATGACGACGGAGGTACGGCCGTGCAGCGCCGTCTTCAGGGCCCGCTGGACGGCCGCCTCGGACTCCGAGTCCAGGTGCGCGGTCGCCTCGTCGAGGACCACGATGGACGGGGCCTTGAGCAGCAGCCGGGCCAGCGCCAGGCGTTGCTTCTCGCCGCCCGAGAGCCGGTAGCCGCGGTCGCCCGCCACCGTGTCCAGGCCGCTGGGCAGCGCGTTGATGGTGTCCCAGATCTGCGCGGCCCGGCACGCCTCGATCAGCTCCTCCTCGGTGGCGCCGGGGCGGGCGTAGGTGAGGTTGTTGCGGATGGTGTCGTGGAAGAGGTGGGCGTCCTGGGACACCACACCGACGGTCCGGCGCAGCGAGTCCAGGGTGACGTCGCGCAGGTCCTGCCCGGCGATGCGGACACTGCCCGCCGACGGGTCGTACAGCCGCGAGACCAGGTGCGTGGCGGTCGTCTTGCCCACGCCGGACGGGCCCACCAGCGCGGTGAGCTTGCCGGACGGCGCCGTGAAGCTGATGTCACGCAGCACCTCGGGCGCATCCTGGGACCGCTCGTCGGCGGGCAGCGCGTTGGACTCCAGGGATGCCAGGGAGACCTCGCTCGCCTTCGGGTAGCGGAAGGACACCCCGTCGAAGGTGATCTCGGGGGCGGCTCCGTCGTCCGGCGTGGGCAGGTCGGTCGCGTTCTCCCGCTCGGTAATCAGCGGCTTCAGGTCCAGGAGTTCGAAGATCCGGTCGAAGCTGACCATCGCGGTGTGCGCCTCGCCCTGGATGCTGGACAGCTGGGTGATCGGGCCGTACAGGCGGGCCAGCAGGGCGGCCAGCGCCACCAGCGTGCCGACCTGGAAGGTCCCGTCGACGACCATGGCGCCGCCGAGGCCGTAGACGAGCGCGGTGACCACGGCGGCCAGCAGCGTCATGATGATGACCGTCAGCCGGCTCAGCACCATCCAGGTGGTGCCGACCTTGCGCACCTTCTCCGCGCGCTCGGCGAACAGCTGTGCCTCCTCGCGCGGGCGGCCGAAGAGCTTGGAGAGCATCGCGCCCGCCACGTTGAAGCGCTCGCCGATGGTCGCGCCCATCTCGGCGTTCATCTGCATCTGTTCGCGGGAGTAGCGCGTCAGCCGCCGCCCGACCAGCGCGCCGGGAATCATGAAGATCGGCAGGATCACCAGCGCCACCAGACTGACCAGCCACGACAGGTAGAACATGCTGCCGAGGACCAGCACCAGCGTGAACACGCTGGACAGCGAGCCCAGGAGGGTGCCCAGCGCGTGCTGCGCGCCCACCACGTCCGTGTTGAGCCGACTGACCAGGGACCCGGTCTGGGTCCGGGTGAAGAAGGCCAGCGGCTGGCGCTGTACGTGGGTGAACGCCTGCACCCGCAGGTCGTAGCTGACGCCCTGGCTGATCCGGCCCGAGTACCAGCTCTGCGCGAGCTGGAGCCCCGCGTCGAGGACGGCGAGCCCCGCGACGACGAGCGAGATCACCGTCAGCACCGTCGTGTCCTTCTGGAGGATGCCGACGTCGATGATCTCCTTGAGGAGCAGCGGGGTGGAGACGATGATGAGCGAGTCCAGCACGGTCAGCAGCACCAGCAGGACGCTCTCGCGGGAATGCGGCTTCGCATACGCGAGAATCCGGCGGAGCGTTCCCGGCCGGAGCCGCTGCGAAGCCGTGGAATTGCCCGGGTCGTCGTACGTCGCCAGCATGATGCCCGAGCCTTGTCCGGCAAACATATCAGCGGAAACCTCCTGGGTCGGGATTCCTGGTCATGCGGTCGGACCGCATGGAAAAGGCGGCACCCCGAGGGGCGCCCGATCCGTCATGTTCGGCGAGCTTTCACGAAGACCGGCCCACCGAATGCGGTGACCGGAATACTGTCCTGCTGCGGTGCGCCATTTCGACGATACCCATATCAACTCCCGCCAGCCAGGCCGATGGACCCGGGGCGGCTCCAGGCATTTCTCGCCCGGCCACGGAAAAGGTGAAAGTGCGGCACCGGTCCACGGCACGCCGGTGCACCGGAGAATTCACGGCGCCGGGTGCCGGGCGGCCCGGCGGGCGGCGCTTTCGCGGGCGCCCGCCGGTACCGACCGTATCGCGCGTTTCCGTCAGGTGCGGCCGGCCGGGCCACAATCGTCCAACCGGCCGCGTTCCTCACTTGGACATGGTGCGGCCGCCTGTCAGACGGCCTCGGCGACATTGCGCTCGGCCCGCTGGGCGAAGTCCGCCCAGATGTCCGCGCATTCCCGGGCCAGTTGCGCGATGATGCCACTGCAGTGCGGAGGAATGTTCGCCATGATGTCGTCCCACTCCTCCGGGCTGATCGTGTGGATGCTCAGCAGCCGCAGCAGCGTCCGCCCGGTCTCGCTGAACCGCAGGGCCGGGTCGACCTTGAGGCGGCGTACGACCACCGTCCGGTCCTGGACGGGCATCCGCACGGGCACCGCGCCCTCACCGCCGTCCCCCGCGTCGGCGGGTCCGGCGGGCAACTGCTCCTGCGGCGCCCGGACCGGCCGCCCCCGCCCCTTCAGGAGCGGTTCCTCGCCCCGGCGCAGCCGGTTGCGGACGTCGCGCGCCGTCTCGGGCGAGATCCCGGACGCCCGCGCGATCTGCCGCAGCGACAGACCGGGGTTCTCGGCGATGAGGTTGCCGGCGAGCCGGCGGCCCTCGGCTCCGTTGAGCGGCCGGAAGCGGCCGTCCTGGCCGATCCTGCCGCGCCCCGCGGCGGCCGCGCCCGCCACCCGCCGGCGGATCTCCGCGACGGTGCCCGGCGCGATGCCGGTGACCGAGGCGATCATCCGGTCCGACCACAACGGGTGTGAACGGATGATGCGTTCGGCCGCGTTCTTGCGGTCCGCCATGGACAGCGGAAGGCCGTGCGTGATGTTCGACTCGACGGCCAGGACGAAGGCGTCGGCCTCGTCACCGTCGAAGAACCTCACCGCGATCTTGTCGTCGCCGCGCCGTTCCGCGGCTCGTAGTCGGTGGACACCGTCGATGACCCGCATCGTCGCGCGGTGCGCGATGATGGGCGGCAGCGGTGCCTGTGCCACCGTCAGCATGTCCACATGTTCCGTGTCTTCCCCGGATATGCGCGGAGAACCGGCCACCGAAAGCGCGTTGATCTCCACTTCGACGACCGTCTGCATATCCAGGTGCGCCTGCCCAGGTTCCACTCCAGGCTCCTCGCGTTGTGATTCCCCCGTGCGCAAGCTCGCGCCGACGCACCCTAACGACGTACGGCAGGCCCGTGCTTCGGCGATGCCGGCCTGAGGAGGACATCGCCGGGCCGTTCAGGTGTGTAGAACCCACCCCCGCTTCTCGACCGGTGACAACTCCCGGCGGGGGAGGAAGGTTCCCGAACCGCAGAAAACGCCGCACGCGAAGCGGAACACATATTCAAACAAACCATCTTCCCCCATACAGATACATACTCTAACAGTGCCTTTATCTACGGGGCACCCCTACCTGAAGTGCCTGAACCCGCGATGTCGCATTCCACCGGACACCGGAATCGGGCCTTTCGGCTCCCGTTCGATCCCCGTTCGGCTCCCGTTCCCGGTCCCCGACGACACAGATGACACGGACGACACGGGCGGCTCCGCCGCCCACCCGCACCGGTCAGCCGGTCCGCGTCCCCCGCCGGCCGCGCCCGCCGCGCGGGTCCTCCCGCCGCGTCCACCCGCCGGCCGCCCGCCCCTCCCCGCCGGCCGCCGGCGCCACGTACGTCCACCCGTGGCGGCGCATCAGCTTGCGCACACCCTGCACCGTGTACGTCACGCGGAACCGCCGTACGATCACGGCCTGGATGCGCTCCAGCGTCCAGCGGTCCCCCGCCCAGCCGTAGGCGGCCGGCCCCCGGGCGAGTTCCGCCTCCAGCCGGCGGAACTGGGCCGGGCTCAGCCGCGGCCGGGACGCCGGCCCCTTGGAGTCCAGTGCCCGCTCCCCCGCCTGCTGCCAGGCTCTGCGCCACCGCTGCACCGACCGCACGCTCACCCGCAGCTCCCGGGCGATCACCGCGTTGGTCTCGTCCCGCGCGAACCGCTCGACCGCCTTCAGCCGCAGCCGTTCGCGGAACTCCCGCCGCTCGGCGGTCAGTCCGCCGCCCTGTGCGTATCGCATCTCTCCGACATACCCCAGGATGCCCGATGGGTCAGCCTCCGACGACATTACGGGTTCAGCACCGGTACCCCTATCGCGGGCGGCCCCGTGCTCCGGGGAACACCGGCTCCCGGACGTCCCACGCGTCCGGTCGCGGACACGGAAATTGGCCTGTACCAGACGGCCGGACGGTGGGTCGTGTGCGCTTTCGTCCGGCCGCCCGTCGGGGTACCCCTACCGGCGGCGCGCACCCCGCCGACAGGAGCCGGGGCTCCGTCGGTCTCAGGAGGCGGCGGCCACGGCCTGCGGCACCGGCTGGGTGAGCGTCCGGCCCATCAGCGGCGACAGGATCGTGGCCGTACTGGCGATCTCCCGCATGTCGGCCTCCAGCAGCGCCTGGTCACCGTCGCACCGCGCCGTCTCCGGCGCCGGATGCACATCGATCATGACGCCGTCCGCGCCGACCGCCAGCGCCGCCCGCATCAGCGGCAGGACCAGTTCGCGGCGGCCGCCGGAGTGCGACGGGTCCACGATCACCGGGAGGTGCGACAGGCGCTGGGCCACCGGTACCGCGCTGATGTCCAGCGTGTTGCGGGTCGCGGTCTCGAACGTACGGATGCCGCGCTCGCACAGCACGATGTCCAGGTTGCCGCGCTGCGCGATGTACTCGGCGGCCATCAGCCACTCGTCGATGGTCGCGCCGAACCCGCGCTTGAGCAGCACGGGCTTGCCCGCCGAGCCCACCGCCTGGAGCAGCGCGAAGTTCTGCATGTTGCGGGTGCCGATCTGGAGCATGTCCGCGTAGGAGGCGACCAGTTCGACGCTGCCCGGGTCGATGACCTCGGTGACCACCGGCAGCCCGGTCTCGGCCCGTACGTCGGCGAGGATGCGCAGCCCGGTCTCGCCCAGCCCCTGGTAGGCGTACGGCGAGGTGCGCGGCTTGAACGCGCCGCCACGCAGCAGCGCGGCCCCGGCGGACCGGGCCATCCGCGCCGCGGTGAGTGTCTGCTCGGCGGACTCCACCGCGCACGGCCCCGCGATGACGGACAGGGTGTCGGGCCCGATCGGCACACCGCCGACCCGCACGACCGATCGGGCAGGGTGGTGCTCCCGGCTGACCAGCTTGTAGGGCACGGAGATCCGTACGACGTCGAGGACGCCCCTGCGGCTGCGCAGGTTGAGCGCCTCGAACTCGTCCACGTCCCCGACGAGTCCGACGATCGTCCGGGTCACCCCCCGGCTGACGAAGGCGTCACCACCCGCCGAGCGCACCAGACCGACGACGGCGTCGACATCCTCCTGCGTGGCCCCGGGGGCCATCACCACCACCATGAGGGGTTCCTCCCGTTGAGTGACCGGCACCGGCCGGCCGGGTGTGGCTGGACGAGAAACCGGCGCACGCCCGCACCGCCGCGCGCCGGACCGGCTGCCGGGGCCCGAACGGACCGTCCGGCCGCGGTGCGCACCCGTCCGCCAACTCCGTCCGAGCCACCGGATCGCGTCAACTCCCCTGCTGCACAGCGGAGTTCGCGATATTCCGTATCACCGTCAATGATTCCACACGCACGCGCCGGACTGTCCAACCGCGCAACCTCCACGGGGCACCGCAGGCCTGCCGTTCGCTACAGCTCTTGGCTACGGCCCTATGCTGCGGCCCTTGCCTACAGCCCTTAACTGCGACCCTTGGCCATGCACGCCCTCCCTGTCCGGCACGCCCTCCCTGTCCGGCACGCCCTCCCTGTCCGGCACGCTCTGCCTGTCCGGCACGCCCCGCCTACCCGGCGCGCAGGCAGTCCCGCGAGGCGCCGTCCTCGCACCCGTCGAGACCGGCGTCCTCCACGGCGTCCGGCTCCAGCCGCGTCGCCAGATCGGTACGGCGCTGGACGCCCAGCTTCCGGTAGGCCCGGGTCAGATGCTGCTCCACGGTGCTGATCGTGATGAACAGCGCCCCGGCGATCTGCCGGTTGGTGTAGCCACGGGCGGCGAGCGTCGCGACCCGCAGCTCCGCGCCGCTCAGCTCGGCGGGCGGACGGCACGCGCCGACCGCCCCGGACCGCTCGGGCGGGCAGGCGCTCGCCGCACCCACCGGCGAGGCCTTCAGGACGGGCGCCTTGATGCCGCACTCCCGCATCAGCTGCTGCGCCTTGCGCGCCGCGATGCGGGCCCGGCTGTCGTCGTTCATGTCCCAGTAGCTGTACGACAGTTCCGCCATCGCGTACGCGAACTCCAGCCGGTGCCCGCCGCGCTGGAGGATGTCCATCGCCTCCCCGAGGAGCCGCGGCCGGTCCGCGCGCTCGGCCAGCGCCGCCAGCACCCGCAGCGCGACGCCCCGCGTCCACAGCTGGCGGCACCCGGTACGGACCAGCTCCTCCTCCAGCAGGGCCCGCGCGCGGCGGTCGTCCCCGAGCGCGACATGGACCTGCGCGGCGTCGGTCCGCCACGGAACCAGCCCGGACAGGTCCAGGCGCCACCGCGCCATCAGGTCACCGCAGCGGTGGAAGTCCTCCAGCGCGGCGTACGGCCGGCCGGCGGCGAGCTGGTAGTGGCCGCGGGCCCAGAGATACAGCAGCCCGGCGGGCGTCCGGAACGCCGCGTCGGGCACGGGGACCTTCAGATGGGCCGCCGCCTCGTCCAGCCGTCCCGTGGCGGCCTTCGTGTACAGCAGCGCGGCGACCGGGGCGGCGACGGCCGCCCCCCACCCTTCGGGCGGGACGACGGTGAGCGCGGTGTGCGCCGACTCCTCCGCCGCGGCCAGCTCGCCGAGTCTGATCTCGATGAACGCCTTGGCCGCGGCGAACAGCGACTGCCACATGGGCGTACGGTGCTCCCGCGCCTCGGCGAGCAGGATCTCGCACCAGCGGGCGGCCTCCGGCAGCCCGTCGGCGACGACGAGCGCGACCAGCGCGGCCAGCCCCGCCGCCGGAGTACGGTCCTCCGGCCGGGTCTCCTGGAGGATCCGCTCCGCGCGGCCCGTCACGTCGCCGGTCACCCTCTGGTCCAGTACGGACGCCATCAGGGCCAGCGCGCGCTGCTGGGTCTCCTGCTCAGGCGTCAGGTCGGGGGCCCGGCCACCCGCCGCCGTACCGCGATACGGGCCCGCGGCCACCTCGGCGCGGTACTTCCCCGCCAGCCCCGGATACCCGTACGCGAACCAGAACCGCACCGGATCCAGCGCCGCCCCCGCGCTTCCCCCCGCCGCCTCCTCCTCCTGCTCCTCCCCCTCCACGATCCGCAGAACCTCCAAGGCATCGTCCGCCCTGCCGAACCACAGCAGATGGCCGACCAGTGCCTTCATGGCGCGCACCGTGAGCCGCCCGGCCGGTGCCGCGTCGGTGAGCGCCGACAGGTGCCGTACGGCGGCGGACGGGTCGACCCGCCACCCGGCGCGCACCAGCGCGAGCCTGACCTCCAGCAACTGCCGCTCGTCCGCACAGCTGTCCCTGGCCACGCGCAGGCAGTCCAGCGCGGTGCCCACCTCGTCGCGGGCCAGCGCTTCCTCCGCCGCCTCCAGCAGTACGGGCAGCGCCCATGGCGCGTCGACGGTCTCCGCGGCCACCAGGTGACGGGCCAGTGCGGTCGCCGGCGCACCGTACTCGTACAGCACTTGGGCGACGCGGGCCTCCAAGCGCGCGCTGCGCGGCGGTTCCGCCCGCCGTAGCACCGCCGTCCGCCCCGCCTCGTGACGGAACCGGCCATGGGCGAGCAGCCCCATGTCGTGCAAGGCGCGCAGGCTGCGTTCGCCGGTCTGGCGGGACACCCCGAGCAGTTCGGCGGGCCCGGCGTGCGCGGCCCGTTCCCCGAGCACCGCCAGCAGCCAGGCGGTACGCCGCGTGAGGTCGTCGCTGCGGCTCAGGCACTGCGCCACGGCACGTTCGTACGCCTCACCGGGCACCGGCCCCGTACCCCCGGCCCGCTCCGCGTCCGCGTAGTCGTCCAGCAGCGCCTCCATCAACAGCGGGCTGCCGCCGCTCAGCCGGTGGAATTCCGCAACGGGCGGCGCCGAACGCCGCCCTTTCTGCCCGGCGGCCAGCATGGCTACAACACCGTCTCGCGGCAACGGACCGACATGCAGGAATCGGCACGCCGTACTGCGCAGCAATTCCCGCCGCACCGGACTGTCCTCCCACGCCGTACCGTTGCTTTCCCCGAGAACCACCAGAATCCTGCTGACAGCCAGCCGCCGCACCACATACGCCACGCATTCCAGCGAATAGGCGTCGGCCTGATGGACATCGTCGATGCATACGACGACCGGCCGCTTCCTGGCCTGGGCGAACAGAATGCCGCACACCCGCGGAACGACGTTCACGGCGATCTCGGCGGGAAGCGTCTCCTCGGCCGCCCGCACCGGCGCGCCACCGCCCCCGGCCGGCGGCGGCAGCCACACCACCGGTTCCGCGCCCGCGCCGGCCAGCTCCGCCGTACGCAGCAACTGCCCGGCCGCACGCAGCGGCACGTCCTTCTCCGCCGCGACCGCCGTGGCCTGCAACCACAAGGCTCCGGTGGGCGCGGCCCGCTCCCGGAAGGCGCGCAGCAGGGCCGTCTTGCCACCGCCCACCGCGCCACTGACCACCACCGCGCCCCCACGCCCGGCCGCGCAGGCGTCGAGCAGGCCCTCCAGGACGGAGAGCTCCGTGTCCCGCTCCACCAACTTCATGAGCCGGTTCACCCCCGTATCCGGACTCGCGTTGTTCAGTTGGACGGATATCCAGCCGCAACCGACCCTTCGGATCCAACGGTCACAGGAAATCCACACCGGCCGGTCCCCCGGCCTCCGGAACGGTCACCGCCCGCGTCCGCACCCCGGCGCCGACCGCCCCGCCTAACATGTTCCGTATTACCTCAACATTACCCCGGCCCGACCCTCCGACCAGGCCGCACCGGAAAGTATTTCAGGAGTCCACCATTCCCCTCCGAAGCCCTCCCCGCGACCTCCCCCAAAACCCTCACGGCGCGTAACGAAAAGCACTGGAGATCCCCGCGAATCCGCCCCCAGAAGAACGCCCCGAACCCAACCCACCCGCCCACCCCGACTGCCCCAACCACCCCAACCACCCCAAAGGCACCGACCATCCCCCTCCTCCCCTGCCGCCCCATGCCAGCCGGATGCGCCACCGGAATCCCGCCGTCCCACTCGAAGGCATCGGCAGAGCGGAAACAGCACTCTCCCCTCCGCGCGAGGCCTGTGCTGGACTGTCCCGACACCATCCGTACACGACATGGGGTGCATGCGATGCCTCTTGAGGGCGAGTACGAGCCGAGTCCGGCACAGTGGGTGCGCGACCAGGTGGAGCTGTACGAGAGTTCGGGTGGCACCCAGGGCACGACGCTCTGGGACACCGGCCTGCCGGTCGTCATCGTCACGATGCGCGGCGCGAAGAGCGGCAGGATCCGCAAGATTCCCCTGATGCGCGTGGAGCACGAGGGGCGGTACGCGGCGGTGGCCTCGAAGGGCGGCTTCCCGCGCCACCCCGTCTGGTACTTCAACCTCAAGGCCGACCCGCAGGTGGAACTCCAGGACGGCCCCGAACGCCGACGCATGACCGCCCGTGAAATCACCGGGGACGAGAAGGCCCAGTGGTGGCAACGCGCGGTCGCCGCGTTTCCGGCGTACGCCGACTACCAGCAGAAGACCGACCGCGTGATCCCCGTCTTCGTACTCGAACCCGAGCCCCTGCACAAAGGCTGATCGAACGGGCAGGACATCAAAATCGAGACGCCCCACGTAGGATCGAGTGGTCTCGACGTCATCGGCCCGAACGGCGAGTACGTCCACGTCGGCGGCGGCGCCGAGGCCGGCAAGCCCTCCAAGTTCGGCAGCGCCCTCAAAATCGGCAAGCACGCGGCCGACCAGGCCGGCATGAAGGCCGTCTCACACCGGAATCGGCCGTCAAACAGACCAAGAAGGTATTCGGAGAAGAGAATGTGCGCATCTTCACGCTGCCGATCTGCTAGCCATGACTGACGGATTCATCCGCTGGTACCGGGAATCGGCGGCCGTACCGGCCTTCACCGAACAGACGGAGCTCTTCGTGGCACACGGCATCGCCCTCGTACATCCGGTACGGGGCCGAGCCGTCGTCCTCGACGTCGAAGGAGACGGTGTCCTCATGCGCCAGGAGGAACTCGCCCGCCTCCTGGGCCTGCGCATCGCGTCCCTCACCATGCAGTGGTGGTTCTCCGCGGACACCGACGTGGTCGACGAGTACGCGTACGACCCGCTCGGCCGTGAGATCCAGACGCTGTGGCTGGACGGCCTCACACCCCAACAGGCCGACACGGCCGTCCTAGCGGCAGCGACGAGCCTCCCGACACCGACCCGCGCCGTGATCGTCGACCGGCAGGGCACGGGCGACCCCGCCGACTGGGACTCGGCCATCCTGTACGACGGAGAGCGCCTGCCGCCCGCCCACGACCGGGTGTTCCTGTGTCATCCGCTCGCAGAAAGGCTCCTGCGAGTACAGCCAGGGCTGAGGAGGGACGAGACCGGGGGCGGCTTGTCGTTGGTGTCTCCCGCCCGTCCGCACTGACACTCGGAGACAGTGCACCGCGCGGCGGCTGCACCAGGGACGCCCCTGGTGCAGCCGCCGCCCCCACAGCAGGGCGAGGGGCTCGGAAACGGGGCGTCAGCTACTGCACTGGCCCTCAGCTCTACCGCGCTCGCGGGTCGGTGGTGTGACACGTACACGGTGGCGGCGGCCCGGTCGCTCGTGTAGGTGCAGCAGCCGGGGCGGCTGGCCCTACCGGAGGCCCTACGGGGTGGCCGGCCGGACCGAGGCGCGACCGGTCACCGCCGTCATCGTCGGGCGAGGGACAGAAGCACCTGGTAGAAGTCACCATCGACACCGATGGTGCAGCCGGAAACGCCACCGGAACACTCAAGGCCACCGATGGCCACCCGTTCTGGGTCGCCACCGTAGCCAGTGGATGGACGCCAAGGCTGATCAGCTCCGCACCTCCGACGGTGACCTGCGCGAGGTCGTCGGCACCCGCGCCCGGACCGAGGCCCGTAGGGTCTGCAACCTCTCCGTGGCGGGTATCCACACGTACTATGTGCTGGCGGGCGCGACGCCGGTACTCGTTCATAAGAGTGGATGTGGAAATGTCGCGCTGGGGCAGAATGCTGAAGGCACATATGAGTGGGCCGAAAAACTGGGCCACAAACACTTCGGAAAAGCGGAATACTGGCAAGGGCCGGTAGAGGCGGCGATCAGGGATACCAGCAATATCCTTCACGTAAACATGAAGGGAGTCGGGTCTTTCGTCGATGCCGCGCGGGACGGGCTTGCCCCGGGGCACCCATATGCCACAGATATCGAGATGGGCATGATTGTAAGGTCTGTGGTTCATGGTGGACGTTCGTGGGACAGCATAAAGTTCTACCGGCCAGGTAAGGATGGTTCTCTCATTGAATTCTCAGTGCCGGAACCTAACTGGGGTTCATTCGGCAGAATTCGCCCTTACATAGATTGAGTTCGTGGACGGTGTAGTGCTGATGGGAACGATCAACTTCGATCTATATCCGGAGATTCGGGATGCTGGCTCACTATCTTCGGCCATGGCCGAAGCAGCAGATAAGGCCGGACTCGATTTGCCCGGAGTGCGCAGTCAATCCGAGGTTGGCCCGGGCGTGATCTCCACCGCGCAGGTGGATTCCAGTCGCGGAAAGGTCTTGGTGTGGCTCGACGAGTCCACAAGGACATTCTTCGTTGGCATCCAAGAGGGCCGGTTCGTCTGGGCGGAAGGTGCCACCGACGATCTCGCTGCCCTGGTTGCTGCATCTGTAGCGTGGCGTGATGGAATGTTTGTAGGCGAGTTCGCAAATAACTTTCCTTTCATGACGCTGACGCGACTCGCTAAGGCTCGAGAGATGGGCGATCCGGTCCCGGCCCAGTGGGACTGGCTCCTGAATTCAGAGACATTCGAAGAGGAGCGGCCTCTCGTGGAGGCCGCTTGCACCGAGTATCGCCTACGTCAACTGTTCCCGAATTTGAGCCATGGGACATTGCGACTCAGTACGAATCTTGGAGTGCAGGGATCGCGCGAGATTCACATCAAGCCTATGGATGGAGGTCGCTATCGTGTCGAAGATACTTCAGTATCTGGTTCGCCTTACGACACTGGCAGCTTGATGGAGGCGGTCGTAACCGCCGCCGGATTTCTTGATCGATGCCCAGATTCGGAATGAGGTGACTTCCTTTGTTGTAGCGATCCCTCACGGGCACGGGCTTCCGTCCGCGATTTTCCCAGCGCTCCGAAACGTTGGAATTTCCAGTCAGATGCGCCCTGTCGAGGCTTCTGGGGAGCTAGACGACAGTAGTTGACGGAAACGGCGGCGAACACTGGGGGTGTTCGCCGCCACTGTCATGCGTGCAGTCAGAAGTGGTTGAGGACGGCCCATAGTTGACATGATCTAGATTGTTGTTGCGGACGAAGTTGCCGACTCTAAGACAGCGTTTCCTTTGGTGCTGATGAGTCGTTGAGCAGTTCATGGTGGGCTTGGTGGAACGGCTGGCACCCAACGAGTTGTGAGGGATGTTCCGGCGGGTGGTTCCGCCCACGGAGGTCAAACGTCCGCAGGGCGGCGGCCGGCGGCGGTCCCAGGGGCGCCGCTGCACCAGATCCTGGACAGGTACAACGGGCACGGCCTGGGGCTGCGGCTGGGCGTGGCGAACCTCCACGAAGTCGGCCAGGCAACCCCCGAGATGACCCGCGCTCTGGCCCGGTACGTGAGCTGCGTGCACGTCAAGGACTACCGGCCCGCCAACGGCGGCGGACGGTCCTTCTGTCCGGCTGGCGAGGGCGTGGTGCCATACGGCGAGGTGCCGCCGCTGCTGCACGCGGCCGGGTCGGCGCTGCCGTACGCGCTGACTGTTAGATTATTCCCATTGGGGATCCACATGAAGCTGATCCGAATCGCCAGGCACACACCGGCCAAGGGCAGTGAGCGCTAGCAGCCCAGAGCACCCCTCCTTCACTCCAACTTTTCAAGGTGGATTCCTTCGGGATGCCCATATCAACTTCCCGCCGTGGCGCCGTCTCACGGCTGATCGCCCCTGTGCTGACTGCGGCGGCTCTCCTTACGGGTCTGATAACTACGGCGTCCGCTACCACCGGCACCACGGCAGCAATCGCCGCGGAGTCGGTGACCGACAAGCAGAACTGGAAGGTTCCGAGACTGGCCGCTTCCAGGCCTCGATCATTAGGGGCACTCCGGCTGGCGGATCGATGAGCTCTCCGACAATGTCGAGAGATGGCTGGTGGCAGCACACCCCAATGTGGTGCTGCTGCACATCGGCACCAATGACATGGACCAGAACTACGACCCGGATGCGGCCCCGGAACGGCTCGGCGGGCTGATGGACCAGGTCACCACAGCTGCTCCGGGCGTCACCGTACTCGTCTCTTCGGTGGTCCCGTTCAAGGACCCGCAAGTGGAAAGGCGAGTGGAGAAGTTCAATGTCGCGGTCCCGCGTATTGTCGCCGAACGCCGGAACAAGGAGCTTGCCGTCGGATACGTCGGTATGGGCGACATCACCACGACAGACATCGCCGACCGGCTCCATCCTCCATCCCAATGACAACGGCTACGTCAAGATGGCTCACGCCTTCTGCCGTGGCGTATCCCCGGCGGCGGTCGGATGGATCCGACCGCGCGTCGAGGTCAAGCCCGCGCCGCCCTATCGGACGCCCATGGGTGACTACGGCGTTGACGTCAACGGCGATGGCAAAGCTGATTTCCTCTCGGTCGACACGAAGGGCGCCGTCCACGCTTGGCTCAACAACGGCGGTGCCGGACATGGGGGATGGGCCAACCGCGGTCGCATCACCATCGACGCAAAGGCACCTGCCAGCAGGGTACGCTTCGCGGACATCAATGGTGACGGCAAGGCCAACTACCTCGTCGTCGACGACTACGGCGCCGTCCGCGCTTGGCTGAACAAGGGCGGGGACGGCCACGGCGGCTGGTCCGATCGCGGCCAGATGGCCACCGGCAGCGGTGCCCCCGGCAGCTGCGTCCGTTTCGCCGACATCGACGGTGACGGCAAGGCCGACTACCTCGTGGTGGAGGACAACGGCCCCATCTACGCCTGGGTCAACAACGGCGGTGATGGGCACGGCGGGTGGGCCAACCGCGGCCAGATAGCCGCCGGTCTCGCCGGACCTGGTGACAGGGCACGCATCTAAGCGAAGAGGAACCGTCGGCGAATGGCGCGGCGGCCGCCTCGGCGAAGGCGGCGTCGCGTACTGCGGCGAGCAGCGCGGTGGTGCGCAGCACCCGACACAGGTCCAGGATGCCGGGGTCGGCCCAATCGGCCCGGCTCTGCGGTAGCGAGCGGGCACCGGGCCGCCGGGCGCCTATCAGCCGACGCCGAAGCCGTCGGCGTTGACGGTGCCGTGGATCTGGTGGCGTGGCTGCCAGGACTGGCGGTACAAGCCGTGGGCGGGGGCGGTGATCAGGGAGCCGAGGGGGAGTTCCGGGCCGAGGTAGGCGAGGTGGCGGCACATCAGGGTCGCCTCCAGGGGGTGAGCTGCGTCTTTCGGGGGTCCGGCGGATTCGGGGCCCTCATGCGCCCGCCGTGTCCGCGTCGCGGGCGGTGCGGAAGCCGGCGAAGATCTGGCGCCGTACCGGCAGGTCCCAGTTGCGGAAGGTGCCCCGGCAGGCCACCGGGTCGACGGCGAAGGACCCGCCGCGCAGCACCTTGTACGGGCCGCCGAAGAACACCTCCGAGTACTCGCGGTAGGGGAAGGCGGCGAAGCCGGGGCAGCGACGGGAGCGGCCGCCGGCCGGGTCGTGCCGGGCGGCCTTCTCCCACTCCTCCTCGGTGGGCAGCCGCCGGCCCGCCCACCGCGCGTACGCGTCGGCCTCGTACCAGCCCACGTGCAGAACCGGTTCATCCGGCGACACCGGCTCGGTGACACCGAAGCGCCGCCGCAGCCACTGGCCCCCACCGGATACCTCCACCACCCCTAACCCCACCCCACCCCACCAGCAAAAACACCAGCAGCCCCCTGTGAACCACAGGGGGCTGCTGCACGACCAATAACAGCAACAAGGCCGGTCAACCCGACAAACTGTCGGGTTGACCGGCCTCATTGGGTCCGTTGACCTCTGTGTCCGAGGGGGGACTTGAACCCCCACGCCCGATAAAGGGCACTAGCACCTCAAGCTAGCGCGTCTGCCATTCCGCCACCCGGACTAGGTGTCGTCTTCGCGGGGTGTTCCCCGCGGCGACATGGACAACTCTACCAAGGTTTTGGAGTGGGTTTCACCTGCGTATCCACCTCGGGCATAACCGGAGGTTATGGGACGAGTCGGGCCCCGGCCCGGTGGCTGGAACGGTGCGGTCGGCCCTGGACAGCGGCGGCTCGATGCGGGATACAGGCTCCATACAGTATTCGTCGACTGTATGCGATCTGCGGAAGGCGGAAGCCCAGAGCGGGAGTCCGCGTCCGAACCCGAACCCGAACCCAAGCCCAAGCCCAAGCCCGATCCCGCGTCACCGAAGGGAAGCGATGCCCCATGCCACCGAAGCCCGTCGAAACCCCTGACCTCGCCCCGGACCCCACCCGCCCCGACCTCGTCTCCGGCGGTCACCTCGTTGCCAAAGCGCTCAAGGCAGAGGGGGTGGACGTCGTCTACACCCTCTGTGGCGGTCACATCATCGACATCTACGACGGCTGCGCGGACGAGGGCATCGAGGTGGTCGACGTACGGCACGAGCAGGTCGCCGCGCACGCGGCGGACGCCCATGCGCGGATCACCGGGCGGCCGGGGTGTGCCGTCGTCACCGCGGGCCCGGGCACGACCGACGCCGTGACCGGTGTGGCCAACGCCTTGCGTGCTGAGTCCCCCATGCTGCTGATCGGCGGGCAGGGCGCGCGTGGCCAGCACAAGATGGGGTCGCTCCAGGATCTGCCGCACGTCGAGATGATGACGCCGATCACGAAGTTCGCGGCCACCGTGCCGGACACGGCGCGAGTGGCCGACATGGTCTCGATGGCATTCCGCGAGTGCTTCCACGGCGCGCCCGGGCCCGCCTTCCTGGAGATACCCCGGGACGTGCTGGACGCGAAGGTACCGCGGGACACGGCGCGGGTGCCCCGGGCCGGGAACTACCGGGCCTCGACCCGTTCGGCGGGCGACCCCGAGGCCGTCGAGCAGCTGGCCGACCTGCTCGTACGGTCCGAGAGGCCGGCGATCCTGTTCGGGAGCCAGGTGTGGACGACGCGCGGTACGGACGCGGCGGTGGCTCTCGTACGGGCCCTGAACGTGCCCGCGTACCTGAACGGTGCGGGCCGCGGCACGCTGCCGCCCGGTGACCCGCACCACTTCCAGCTCTCCCGCCGCCACGCCTTCGCCCGCGCCGACCTGATCGTGATCGTCGGCACCCCCTTCGACTTCCGGATGGGGTACGGGAAACGGCTGTCCCCCGCCGCGACCGTGGTGCAGATCGATCTGGACTACCGGACGGTCGGCAAGAACCGGGACGTCGATCTGGGGATCGTGGGCGACGCGGGGATGGTGCTGGCCGCCGCCGCGCAGGCCGCTTCGGGCCGGGTGGACGCGAGTGCGGGCGCCGGGCGGCGCAAGGAGTGGATCGAGGAGCTGCGGGCCGTCGAGGAGGCCGCGCTGGCCAAGCGGCTGCCGCTGCTCCGCTCGGACGCCGCGCCCATCCACCCGTACCGCCTGGTCAGCGAGATCAACGACTTCCTGACCGAGGACTCGCTCTACATCGGGGACGGCGGCGACATCGTCACCTTCTCCGGCCAGGTGGTGCAGCCGAAGGCGCCCGGCCGCTGGATGGATCCGGGGCCGCTGGGGACGCTCGGCGTCGGTGTGCCGTTCGTGCTGGCGGCGAAGAAGGCGCGGCCGGAGACGGAGGTGGTGGCGCTCTTCGGGGACGGCGCGTTCTCGCTGACCGGCTGGGACTTCGAGACGCTGGTGCGCTTCAACCTGCCGTTCGTGGGGATCGTCGGCAACAACTCGTCGATGAACCAGATCCGTTACGGGCAGCGCGCCAAGTACGGCGCGGCGCGCGAGCGGCTCGGCAACACGCTGGGCGACGTGCCGTACGACGCGTTCGCGCGGATGCTCGGCGGGTACGGCGAGGAGGTCCGCGACCCCGCGCAGATCCGGCCGGCGCTGGAGCGCGCCCGGCAGTCCGGCAAGCCGTCGCTGATCAACGTCTGGATCGATCCGGACGCGTACGCCCCCGGCACCGTCAACCAGACCATGTACAAGTGACCAAGCGAGGAGCCGCTGATGAGCGCGATGAGCATGGTTCCGGCCCGGGAGGCCGGCGGTAAGGCACTCGACGGGGTGCGGGTGCTGGACATGACACATGTGCAGTCCGGCCCGTCCGCCACCCAGCTGCTCGCCTGGCTCGGCGCGGACGTCGTCAAGCTGGAGGCGGTCACCGGCGACGTCACCCGGGGGCAGCTGCGCGACATACCGGACGTGGATTCCCTGTACTTCACGATGCTCAACTGCAACAAGCGCAGCATCACCCTCAACACCAAGACCGACCGCGGCAAGGAGCTGCTGACCGAGCTGATCCGCCGGTCCGATGTGCTGGTGGAGAACTTCGGGCCGGGCGCCGTGGACCGGATGGGCTTCCCCTGGGAGCGCGTCCGGGAGATCAATCCGCGCCTCGTGTACGCCTCGATCAAGGGCTTCGGCGAGGGCCCGTACACCCGGTTCAAGGCGTACGAGGTCGTCGCGCAGGCCATGGGCGGCTCGATGGCGACCACCGGGTTCGCGGACGGGCCGCCGCTGGCGACCGGCGCGCAGATCGGCGACTCGGGCACCGGCGTGCACTGCGTCGCCGGCATCCTCGCCGCGCTCTACCAGCGCGAGCGCACCGGGCGCGGGCAGCGCGTGCAGGTCGCGATGCAGCACGCGGTGCTGAATCTGTGCCGGGTCAAGATCCGCGATCAGCAGCGGCTGGAGCACGGTCCGCTGCCGGAGTACCCGGACGACACCTCCGGGGACGAGGTGCCGCGCAGCGGCAACGCGAGCGGCGGCGGGCAGCCCGGCTGGGCGGTCAGGTGCGCGCCCGGCGGCCCCAACGACTATGTGTACGTCATCGTGCAGCCGGCCGGCTGGGAACCGCTCACCCGGCTCATCGGGCGGCCGGAGCTGGCCCGCGACCCCGAGTGGTCGACGCCCGCCGCCCGGCTGCCCAAGCTGGCGAAGGTCTTCCAGCTGGTCGAGGAGTGGAGCGTCGCGCTGCCCAAGTGGGAGGTGCTGGAGCGGCTGACCGCGCACGACATCCCCTGCGGTCCGGTGCTGTCCACACAGGAGATCGTGCGGGACGCGTCGCTGGCCGCCGACGGGATGATCGTCCAGGTCCCGCATCCGCGGCGCGGCACGTTCACCACGGTCGGATCGCCGCTGAAGCTGTCCGACTCCCCCGTGGAGATCGACCGTTCACCGTTGCTCGGTGAGCACAACGACGAGGTGTACGGCGGCGAGCTGGGGCTCGGCGACGAGGAACTGCGGCGGCTGGCGGCGGACGGAGTCATCTGATGGTGGGTCGACAGGCGGATACGGATGCGGGGGCGGAGGGCGCGGTGACGGTGGACGCGGTAGCGGAGGACGAGGTGCCGGAGGGCCCGGCAGCGGCGGACCCGGCAGAAGTGGACATGGCGGCGGCGGGCACGGCAGCAGTGGACGCGGCAGCGGTGTTGCGGGCCGCGCGGGCGGCCGGGCGTACGACGCTGACGGCTCCCGAAGGCAAGCTGCTCGCGGACGCGTACGGGATTCCCACCCCGGCCGAGGGGCTGGCGGAGACGGCGGACGAGGCGGTGGCGCTCGCCGCCCGCATCGGCGGGCCGGTCGCGCTGAAGATCGTCTCGCCGGACATTCCACACAAGACGGACGCAGGCGGCGTACGGGTGGGCCTCTCCTCGGCCGCCGAGGTGCGCGAGGCGTTCCCGGCGATCGTGCGAAGCGCCGCCGCGTACGCCCCGGAGGCCCGCGTCGAGGGCGTACTGGTGCAGCGGATGGCGCCGGAGGGCGGGCTGGAGGTGCTGGTCGGCGCGGTCACCGACCCGACCTTCGGGAAGGTCGTCGCCTTCGGACTGGGCGGGGTACTGGTGGAGACGCTCAAGGACGTCACCTTCCGGCTCGCGCCGGCCTCCCCGGCGGACGCGGAGTCCATGCTGGACGGCATCCGCGCGGCCGAGGTGCTGCGTGGCGTGCGCGGCGGGCCCGCCGTGGACCGCGCGGCACTGGTGGACCTGATCGTGCGGGTGTCCCGGCTGGCCGCCGACCACCCGGGCATCTCCGAGATCGACCTGAACCCGGTGTTCGCCTCCCCGGACGGCGTGCTGGCCGCCGACGTACGGATCGTGCTCGGCGACGGGCCTCCCCCGGAGCGTCGCCGGTACACCGAGGAGGAGATCCTCGCCTCGATGGAGCGGCTGATGCGGCCGCGCGCGGTGGTCGTCGTCGGTGCCTCCGCCGAGCCGGGGAAGATCGGGCACGCGGTGCTACGCAACCTGCTCGACGGCGGCTTCGACGGCGCGGTCCACCCGGTGAACCCGAAGGGCGGGGCCATTCTCGGCCGTACGGCGTACCGGTCCGTCGCGGACGTACCGGACGGCGCCGACGTGGCGGTCTTCGCCGTACCGGCGCGCCTGGTGCCCGCGGCCCTGGAGGAAGTGGGGCGCAAGGGCATCCCGAACGCCGTGCTGATCCCCTCCGGCTTCGCCGAGACCGGCGAACACGCGTTGCAGGAACGGCTCGTGGCCATCGCCGAGAAGTACGGGACCAGGCTGCTCGGCCCGAACATCTACGGCTACTACTCCCCCTGGCACCGGCTGTGCGCCACGTTCTGCACCCCGTACGACGTCACCGGGCCCGTCGCGCTGACCTCGCAGTCCGGCGGCATCGGCATGGCCGTCCTGGGCTTCGCCCGCGCCACCGGGACGGGCGTCTCGGCGATCGTCGGACTCGGCAACAAGGCGGACGTGGACGAGGACGACCTCCTCACGTACTTCGCCCACGACCCGCACACCCGGAGCATCGCGATGCACCTGGAGGACCTGAAGGACGGGCGCGCGTTCGTGGCGGCCGCGCGGAAGACCGTGCGCGAGAAGCCCGTCGTGGTGCTGAAGGCGGGGCGGACCGGCGCGGGCGCCAAGGCCGCCGGGTCGCACACCGGCGCGCTGGCCGGGGACGACGCGGTCTACGACGCCATCCTGCGGCAGGCCGGCGTCATCCGGGCGCCGGGGCTCGACGAGATGCTGGAGTACGCGCGGGCGCTGCCGGTGCTGCCCACACCGAAGGGCGAGAACGTCCTCGTCGTCACGGGGGCGGGCGGCTCCGGCGTGCTGCTCTCGGACGCGGCCGTCGATCACGGGCTGCGCCTGATGACCGTCCCGGACGACCTGGACGCCGCGTTCCGGCAGCTCATCCCGCCCTTCGGGGCGTCCGGCAATCCCGTGGACATCACGGGCGGCGAACCGCCCGCCACGTACGAGGCCGCCATCCGGCTCGCCCTGCGCGACCCCCGGGTCCACTCCTTGGTCCTCGGCTACTGGCACACCCTCGTCACCCCGCCGATGGTGTTCGCGGAGCTGACGGCGCGTGTGGTGGCCGAGTTCCGGGCGGCCGGTGTCGAGAAGCCGGTGGTGGCGTCGCTGGCCGGGGACACCGAGGTGGCGGAGGCCAGTACGTACCTCTTCGCGCGGGGCGTGGTGGCATACCCGTACTCGACCGAGAAGCCGGTGGCGGCGCTCGGTGCGAAATACCGGTGGGCACGCGCCGCCGGCCGGCTGTGATCCGCACGGCGAGGAACGGGAGGCGATGTGAGGTGACCACTCAGGACGTCAGGAGCGCGGACCGCACCACGGTCACCGAGGTCCGCGACGCGCAGGGACGGGTCTACCGCCTGGGCGAGACCGACCGGCAGCTGCTCGGCCACCCCCGGTGGACCATGGTGCTGCTGCCCTGGGCGGCGATGCTCGGTATCAGCATATTCGAGTACGCCTTCGGTGCCGCCGAGACCACGCTCTCCGCGGCGCACCACTGGACGCACACGGACACCTTCTGGGTGCTGAGCGTCTGGGTCTTCTTCCAGGCGGCGGTGGCCTTCCCCGCGGGCAGGCTGCGGGAGAAAGGCCTGCTCAGCAGCCGTGCCGCGATGCTCTGCGGATCCGTACTGTCCCTGGCGGGCTTTCTGAGCCTGAGCCACGCTCCGGACATCTGGTGGGCGATCGCCGGGTTCGGCGTGCTGGGCGGCACCGGCGCCGGGCTGATCTACGCGACCTGCATCAACACGGTCGGCAAGTGGTATCCGGAACGGCGCGGCGGCAAGACCGGTTTCGTCAACGGCGGCTTCGCGTACGGCGCCGTGCCGTTCATCTTCCTGTTCTCCTACGGCTTCGACGCCGGCAACTACCGGACCGTCCTCGACCTGGTCGGCCTGTACGTGCTGCTGCTGACCGCCGCGGCGGGCCTGTTCTTCAAGGACCCGCCGAAGAACTGGTGGCCCGCACACGTCGACCCGCTGGCCGTACCGCGTGACGCCCGTACCTCCGCCGCGCTGCGCAAGAACCCGCCCGCGGCGGCCCAGTTCACGCCGCGCGAGGCCGTCCGTACGGGCATGCTGCCCCTGATGTGGGTCTGCCTGCTGTGCACCGCCGGCGTCTCGATCTTCGGCATCTCCTTCCAGGTGCCGTACGCCAAGGACGCCGGTTTCGGGCCGCTGGTCGCGGCGTCCTCCATGGGCATCATGTCGGTGGTCAACGGGACGGGCCGGGGCGTGGTCGGCTGGCTCTCGGACCGGCTGGGGCGGCGTGTGACGCTGACCTACGTGTGCCTGGTCCTCGGCCTCGCCCAGTTCGGCGTCCTGTGGGCGGGCGAACACGCCAACCAGCCCCTGTTCCTCGTCTTCGCCTTCTTGTCCGGCTTCGGCGGCGGCGCGTTCTTCCCGCTGTTCGCCGCCCTCGTCCCCGACTACTTCGGCGAGAACAACAACGCGTCGAACTACGGCCTCGTCTACAGCTCCAAGCTGGTCTCCGGCCTCCTGGGCGGCGGCATCGGCGCGGCGGTCGTGGCGGCGTGGGGGTACGAGGGCGCGTACGCGGTCGCCGGGTGCGTGGGCCTGCTGGCAGCGGGCCTGTCCCTGCTGCTGCGGCGGCCGGCGGGGAAGGGAGGGCCGGCCTACCTGGGGTGACCACGAAGGCTGTGGCCCGGGGCGGGCCCGCTCCGGGTGAGGGCAGAGGAGCCGAACCCGCTCCGGTCTACCGGGAATCGGTGGGCCGGAGCGGGTTTCGGTGCGGCCTGACCGTCCCCGACCGTCCACGTGTTGCCGTTTTCGCAAGGAACTTTGCCGGGGCGGTGGGAGAGGGCGCAGGTTGGGGGCGGAGGTGGTCACGATGACCCGAGAAACCCGTCCCGGCCCCGGTGGTCGGTACGACGGTGGAGAGAACGGCAGCGGCGTGTACGGCGGTGGCGCGTACGGCAGTGGCCCGGACGGCGGCGACCGGTACGACGTGGTGATCGTCGGAGGCGGTCCGGCGGGCCTGAGCGCCGCGCTCATGCTGGGCCGCGCCCGGCGGTCCGTCCTGGTGCTCGACGCCGGTGAGCCCCGCAACGCGCCGGCGTCGCACATGCACGGCTTCATCTCCCGCGACGGGGCGGTACCAGGCGACCTGCTGGCGGCGGGACGGCGGGAAGTGGCCGGGTACGGGGTCGAGGTCCGCACCGGCCGGGTGCGGTCGGCGGTACGGGACGGCGAGCTGTTCGCGGTCGCCGACGACGCGGGGCGTACCGTACGGGCGCGGCGGCTGCTGGTGACCACCGGGTTCACCGACGAACTGCCCGACGTCCCCGGCCTCGCTCAGCGGTGGGGGCGGGATGTGCTGCACTGCCCGTACTGCCACGGCTGGGAGGTACGTGACGAGCCGATCGGTGTCCTGGCCACCGGCCCGATGAGCGTGCACCAGGCCCTGCTGTTCCGCCAGTGGACCGACCGGCTCACCCTCCTGCTGCACACCGGTCCCCGCCCCACGAGCGAGGAGTACGAGCAGCTGGCGGCGCGCGGCATCGCGGTCGTACCCGGCGAGGTGACCGGTGTGGAGGTCGCCGACGACCGCCTCGCCGGAGTGCGCCTGGACACCGGCGAGCTGGTCCCGCTCCGGGCGCTGACCGTGGCGCCCCGCGCCGTCCCGAGTGCCGCCACGGCCGCGTTCCTGGACTCCCTCGGGCTGGCTCCCACCGAGCACCCGAGCGGCATGGGCTCGTACCTCGCCGCCGGCCCGGCCGGTCTGACGGACGTGCCGGGGGTGTGGGTCGCGGGCAACGCCGCCGACCTGACCGCGAACGTGCTCGGCTCCGCCGCGTCCGGCTCGGCCGCCGCGGGGGCGATCAACGGTGATCTCGTCGCCGAGGACACCCGTCGCGCGGTGCGGGCCCGTAAGGACCCGTTCTCCGCCGCGTCGGAAGCCCGCGTGTGCGAGCTGGTGGCCGGCGACCGTCGCCACGGTCTGTAAGCCCTTCCTCCCCACGCCCCACGGCCCGTAATCCCTTCCTTCTCACGCCCTCAGGAGCACACATGCAGGAGAACGTCATGGACGCCCGGTTCTGGGACGACCGGTACAGCAGCCGCGACCAGCTCTTCAGCGGATCACCCAACGGGGTGCTCGTCACCGAGATCACCGGCTGCCCGCCGGGGCAGGCCCTCGACGTGGGATGTGGTGAGGGCGCCGACGCCCGGTGGCTCGCCCGGCAAGGCTGGCAGGTCACCGGGGTCGACATCTCCGAGGTCGCCCTGCGGCGCGCCGCCGAGGCGGCCGCGGACGTCACCGATCGCGTCGCCTGGGCACGGGCCGACCTGGCCGTCACGCCGCCCCCGGCCGAGGCGTTCGACCTGGTATCCGTCCAGTACTTCCCTCTCAAGCACGAGCCGGAGCACACCGCACTGCGCGGGCTGCTGGCCGCCGTCGCGCCCGGCGGCACCCTGCTCTTCGTCGGCCACGACATGACCGGGCTGCCCGCACAACCCGGCTTCGACCCGGCCGACTACTACCGGCCCGCCGACGTCGCACGGCTCCTCGACCCCGACTGGACCGTACAGATCAACGAAACCCGCCCCCGGACGGTTCCCGCGCCCGCCGGCACCTCGCACACCCACGACACAGTCCTGCGAGCCCGGCGCCCGCGTTGAAGCGAACTTCGGTCGGACCGGCCCGCTCAGCGGGCTCAGCGGGCTCAGCGGGCTCAGCGGGCTCAGCGGGCTCAGCGGGCTGCAACAGTCCTTACCAGCCTCAACAGTCCTCCTGGAACTTCACCGCCTCCAGCGTCACCGGCTGCCCGTCCACCTTCGTGCCCGCGGCCGGGCTCTGCCGGCACACCTTCCAGTTGGACTCCACGAGCACCATCCGCCCGCGGCCCGACGCGTCCTTCACCGTGATGCCGGTACCGGCGTCGAGAGCGCGCCGGGCCACCTTCACCGACTTGTCCCGGAAGTCCGGCATGGCCGACCCGGCCGCGGCGGACGCGTCCGCCGCGGCACCTGACCCGGCGTCGGTCTCGGGGCAGGACTCCGTCAGCTTCACCGCACCGAAGTCCACGGTCCTGCCGGTGTCGACCTGACCGGGCCCCGGGATCTGCGTACAGACCTTCCAGTTCCGGTCGAGCGCCTGCATCCGTCCGCGGCCGAGCGCGTCGTGACTGCGCAGCACCCGGAATCCGGCCGCCTGGGCGGAGTCCTGCGCGCTCTGCAGCCCCTTCCCCACCAGATCGGGCAGCGTGGCCTGGCGGTCCGGAACGGGCCCCGGTGTGGTCTCCGCGGCCACACTGGGCTCCGCCGCCGCCTTCGTGGGCGAGCCCCCGCCGCCGTCGGTGCTCCCCGCGGGCTGACAGGCGGTGAGCCCGAGGCAGAGCGCCGCGAGGGCAGCGGCGGAGACGGTGGTGCGGTGCATGGTTCCCCCAGTACGGGAAGGGCGCCCGTACGGGAAGGGCGCCGGTAGAGGAATGGCGTCGTCACAGGCCGTGACGGAGACAGAGACTGCCGGTCCTGGGGGAAAGTTGTACGGAAGGGACAGGGGAAACCTGTTCGGGGAGATGGCGGTCAGCACCGAGGCGGGCAGTCAGGGCCGAGGCGGATGGCGCCCTTCGCGCCGGCGCCTGCCGGTCCGCGCACCCAGCGGCTCAGCCCCAGCCCCCCTCGCGAGGTTCCGTGAAATCGCCGAAGAGCGGTCCGTACGCGTCCCCGTCCTCGGTGGTCACCACGTACTCGGGCGCGGTCCGCGAGGCGGCCTCGTGCAGCCGGACGACGAGGTCGGCGACGGGCACGACACGTAGCGAGAGAGCCTCGGCCACTTGGGCCCGTTCCTCGGCGATCTCCGGATTGTCCCTGGCCAGATACCGTTCAAGATGCTGGGCAGAGACCTGCATGACGGCTATGTCGCCGCCGCCGGAGAAGCCGAGGCAGCTCATCCAGTCGAGACCGACGATGATCTCCAGCGCTTCCGCCAGGTCATCGGCTATCAGCCCGCCCTCACCTTCGGAGCTCGCGTACACCACCGGCCGACGGCCGTCCTGCTCGGGGCACAGGAAGTACGACCCGCCCGCGAACTCCCCGGCGATCGGCTCCAGCGGCGCGCCCGAGGCGAGCCGCAGGCCGTCACCGTCCCGCCGCCAGGTGTCGAAGGCGAAGGAGGAACGCAGTAGCTCCCGGATGTCCGGTGTGCGCTCGATCCGCTCCAACAAGGGATCTCTTGAGGTCATGGCACGGACGATAACGGCGACCACTGACAGCGGCCGTTCCCGGACGGGCTGCCCTCTCCCTATCGCCTTCTCAGCCGGACCGGAGCGCGCCGGAACCGTCAGCCGATGGCGACGTCGCGCCTGCCGGGGGCGTCCTCCCGGCCGCCCTCCTGGTCCGCGATGGCTTTGTGGTGGCGTACGACCTCGCCGATGATGAAATTCAGGAACTTCTCCGCGAAAGCCGGGTCCAGTTTGGCGTCCGCGGCCAAGGTGCGCAGGCGCGCGATCTGGGTGGCCTCACGGGCCGGGTCGGCGGGCGGGAGGTTGTGGCGGGCCTTCAGTTCGCCGACCTGCTGCGTGCACTTGAAGCGCTCGGCGAGCAGGTGCACGAGTGCGGCATCGAGGTTGTCGATGCTGCCGCGCAGGTAGAGCAGACGCTCCCGCGCCTCCTCGTCGGCGACGGACGTCGCGTCGCCCGCCGGTGGTGCGGTCCCCTCGCTCATGTACGTCTCGCCAATCTGGTCGTACCGGTGGCCCCGGTCGGGTAGCGCTGATCCTGAGCACACTACCCGGCCACGGGCGTACGGCTTAACCGCGCGCTGCGCGCAGGCTCCGCAGATGGCGGGCGGAGCGGCGGGCGGTCGACAGGGAGCCCGCCGGGTTGGCGGCCGGGTCCACGGCGTCGTCCCGTTCGACGATCCAGTGGGCGGAGCGGCGGCCGCGGCGACGTTCCACCGCGGCGAGGAAGCGGCGGTAGTCGATGTCGCCGTCGCCGACGTCGACCATGCGGTAGCCGTCCTGGGTGGCGGTGTCGTGCTCGCCGTCCTTGACGTGGAAGAGGGGGTAGCGGGCGGGCGCGGCCAGGACGTAGTCGAGGGGTTCGAAGGGGGCGGGGGTGCCGTCCGGACGCCGGGAGAAACGGTACTGCGCCACATAGGCCCAGAAGATGTCCATCTCGAAGAAGACCAGTCGGGGGTCGGTCTCGGCGAGCAGGACGTCGTAGAGGCGGACGCGTGGGTCGTCGGTGGCGAAAGCGAATTCCTCGGCGTGGTTGTGGTGGTAGAAGCGCATACCGCGGGCCCGGGCGGCAGCGCCGTACGCGTTGAACTCGTCGGCGGCGCGTTTCCAGGCGTCGACGGTGTTGCCGTACCGGTCGGGGCTGGACGGGGTGCCGACGTACGGCAGGCCCAGGGCCTCGGCGTCGTCGAGGACCCGGGTCAGGGCGGTGGCGAAGGTGTACGCGGTGGGGTCGGCCGAGGCGTATCCGACGTGGCTGCCGATGCCGCGCAGGCCGTTGTCCCGGAGGAGCCGCTTGATCCGGCGCAGGGTGATCGCGCCGGCGGAGCCCTGGGTGTAGCCGGCGAACTCCACCTCGTCGTAGCCGTAGCACGCGAGTTCCTCGAAGACGCGGGCGAAACCGAGCGACGAGGTCTGGTCGCGGAGTGTGTAGAGCTGGATACCGAGGCGGCCGGGCGGGAGTACGGGGCGGTGGGGGCCGTGCTGTGCGGGGGCCGCCGGGACGGTGGGCTGTGTGCCGTACGGGGCGGCGTGGGCGGGGACGGCTCCGGTACCCAGGAGCGCGGCCGCCGAGGCGCCGGCGGCGACGCCGAGGAATCCGCGGCGGTGGAGAGTCCGTCTGAGGGCGGCCTGTTGGGGGTCGTCGTGGCGGTCTCGGGGGAAAGGCATGGTGGGCGGGCTCCTCGGTCGGTGTCCGGTGGGCGGGCGGGGCGCGTTGTCAGTGGGGGCGGGCAAGATGAAGGAGCAGGGACTTCACATCGGTGGCGGCGAAGGGGGTGTGCAGGGGTGCGTCAGATGCGGAGCAGATGAGGACCGGACCGTCGGCGGGGTCGGCTCCGCTCTCGGGGAGCAAGCCGTGGCTGCCGCGTACGGGCTCGGGGTCGAGCGGTACGACCGCCATGCGGTAGCGCATCCCGGCCTTCTTGCGGGCCAGGGCGGTCGCCGCGCGGAGGCGTACGTACGGGTCCCGGGGGTCCATGAAGAGTTCGGCCGGATCGTAGCCGGGTTTGCGGTGGATGTCGACGAGGCGCGCGAAGTCGGGGGCACGGGCGTCGTCGAGCCAGTAGTAGTAGGTGAACCAGGCGTCGGGCTCGGCGAGGGCGACGAGTTCGCCGGAGCGGGGGTGGTCGAGGCCGTACGCCTTCTTGCCCTCGTCGTCGAGCAGGCGGTCCAGGCCGGGCAGTCCGGTGAGGGCCGCGCGGGCCGCGTCGAGGTCTTCGGGACGGCGTACGTAGACGTGGGCGATCTGGTGGTCGGCGACGGCGAAGGCCCGGGAAGCGGTGGGGTCCAGGTATTCCATCCCGTCCTGGGTGTGCACCTCCAGCAGTCCGGCGCGGCGCAGGGCGCGGTTGACGTCCACGGGGCGGCGGACGGGCCGGATGCCGTATTCGGACAGGGCGACGACCGTGACGTCCGCGGCGCGCGCGTCGGCCAGGAGGGGGCCGATGACGGTGTCGAGCGCGGCGGCGGCCGCGGCGGCGCGGGGGTCGTCCGGGCCGTACCGCTGCAGGTCGTAGTCGAGGTGCGGGAGGTAGCAGAGGGTGAGGTCGGGGCGGCGGGTGTGCAGCAGGTGGCGGGTCGCGTCGGTGATCCACTGCGAGGAGGGGAGGGATGCGGTGGGGCCCCAGTAGGTGAAGAGGGGGAAGGTGCCGAAGCGGCTGGTGAGTTCGTCGTGGAGGGACGGCGGCCGGGTGTAGCAGTCGGGTTCCTTGCGGCCGTCGGCGTAGTAGACGGGGCGCGGGGTGACGGTCCAGTCGGTGCCGGCGCCCATGGCGTACCACCAGCAGACATTGGCGACCGTGTAGCCGGGATGTTCGCGTCGGGCGGCGTCCCAGACCTTGTCGCCTTCGACGAGGGCGTTGTGCTGGCGCCAGAGGTGGACTTCGCCGACGTCCCGGAAGTACCAGCCATTGCCGACGACGCCGTGCTGGGCAGGCGTCGCGCCGGTGAGGAACGTCGACTGGACCGTGCAGGTCACAGCGGGCAGCACGGTGTCCAGCGGCGCGACCGCGCCGGTGGCCGCGAGCGCCTGGAGGTGCGGCATCTGGGCGAGGAGGCGAGGGGTGAGGCCGACGACGTCGAGGACGAGCAGGCGGTTCGGTGCTGCACTCATGGGAGTTCCTTGAGTCCGAGGTCGGCCAGCAGGTCACGGGCGAGGGCGAGTTCGGCCGCGATGCCGTCGGCGAGACGGCTTCTGGTGCGGGGGCGCAGGCCCGGCGGGAGGGCCTGCCAGGTATAGGTCTCGACTTCGAGGTGATGGGTGCGCGGTACGGGCCCGCCCACGAGGAGGGCCAGCGTGTCCCGGAGGACGGGGAGGGTGGAGGCGAGCGGCGGCTCGGGCGGGGCGTGCAGCGGCACGTGGAAGTGGGCGCGCCACGGCGCCGTGTCCGGTAGGCCGCCGGCGTCCTCCCCGGCCAGGGCCGCGTCGAGGTCGTCCGTGGCACGCAGCCGCCCGTCGGGGGTACGGGTGCGGGTCTGGTGGAGGAACCGCGGCTCGGCGAAGGCACTAAGGGCGGCGCGTACACCCGGGCGGTCGGGGTGTTGGGCGTGCAGCGCGGCGGACAACTGGGCTTTGACGACGGGGACGCCGGCGAGGCGGAGGGCTTCGAGGGCGGTGTGCGGCTCCTCGAAGGAGGTGGCGAGGTGGCAGGTGTCGAGGCAGACACCGATGCGGTGGGGTGGGGGTGGGGTGCGGGTGGGGGTGGTGGGGTTCGGCGGGTCAGTGTGGTGGGACGGGCCGGTGGGGTTGGGTGGATTGTCGGGGTCGGACGGTCCAGTGTGTCTGGTAGGGCTGGTAGGCCTGAGTGGCTCGATGGAGCCGATTGGGCCGGCGGGACCAGGCGGCTCGGCGGGGCCGGACGGCTCGGCGGGGCCGGACGGCTCGGCGGGGCCGGACGGCTCGCTCGGCTCGTGTCCCAGTGCCTCGACGGCGTCGGCGGTGGTTTCGACGAGGCAGCCGGGTTCGGGCTCCAGGCCGACGCGGAGGGAGCGGCCGGTGAGCTCTTCGAGGGCGTCGAGCCGGTCGGCGAGGGTGTGCAGGGCGGCAAGAGCGGTGGCCCGCCGGGTGGCGGCGTCGCGTACCGCGTCGAAGTCGGTGCGCCAGGCTAGGGGCAGGGTGGAGATCGTGCCCTCGG
This sequence comes from Streptomyces monomycini, assembly GCF_022271435.1. GTDB lineage: Bacteria > Actinomycetota > Actinomycetes > Streptomycetales > Streptomycetaceae > Streptomyces > Streptomyces monomycini. Next base: position 157,869 of record NZ_JAFIQY010000005.1, read on the forward strand.
TCATGTCGTCGGGGAGGAGCGCGGCCAGCAGCCGGGCGAGGTCGGCGGTGTGGTCCAGACGCGCGGGCTCGGTCCAGTCGGGCCGGTAGACGCGGTATTTGACGTGACTGTCGCCGAAGCCGCGGTACGGGAAGCCGTTGAGGGTGACGACTTCAAGTCCGCGGATGTCGAGTTCACGGCGCAGCCCGCGCAGTGCGGCCGGGTCGCCGACAAGGGTGCGGGCGGCGTCGCGGGCGAGCCACAGGCCGATGCCGAGCCGGTCCCGGCCGAGGCGTTTGCGTACGGGCTCGCATTGGTCCCGGAGTTGGGCGAGCACCCCGTCCAGGGTCTCGGCCGGATGGACGTTGGTGCAGTACGCGAGGTGGACGGTCGAACCGTCGGGGTGCCGGAAGCGCATGTCCCGCTCCCCCTCATTCCCCGCCGCGAAGTATGGAGTTGCCCTCGTGCAGGGCGCTCGGGGCAGGCGTACTGAGGTCCAGCCGGCCGCTGAGGCCGTAGAACGCGACGGGGTTGCGCCACAGCACCTGATCCACGTCGTCCTCGGTGAATCCGGCGGCCAGCATCGCCTCGCCGACGCGCCGCGTCGTCAGCGGATCGCTGCGGCCCCAGTCCGCGGCGGAGTTGACCAGCACCCGGCCGGTGCCGTGCAGACGCAGGATGCGCACCATGCGGTCGGGGTCCATCTTGGTGTCCGGGTAGAGGGAAAAGCCCAGCCAGCAGCCACTGTCAGTGGCTTCCCCTACCGTTGTCTCATTGAGATGGTCCAGGACGACGTGATCGGGGGGCAGATCGGATTCACGCAGGACGTCGAGGGTGCGCCTGAGGCCCGCCGCCTTGTCGCGGTGGGGGGTGTGGACGAGGGCCGGCAGGCCGTGGTCCACGGCGAGCTGGAGCTGGGCGGCGAGGGCGGTGTCCTCGGCGGGGGTCATCGAGTCGTAGCCGATCTCACCGACGGCGACGACCGGGTCTTTTACGAGGTAGCGGGGCAGGGCTTCGAGGACGGGGGTACAGCGGGGGTCGTTCGCCTCCTTGGGGTTGAGGGCGAGCGTGCAGTGGTGGGCGATGCCGTACTGGGCGGCACGGAAGGGTTCCCAGCCGAGAAGGGAGTCGAAGTAGTCGAAGAAGCTGGCGGGCGAGGTGCGGGGCTGCCCCAGCCAGAAGGAGGGCTCGACGACGGCGCGGACCCCCGCGGCGTGCATGGCTTCGTAGTCGTCCGTGGTGCGGGAGGTCATGTGGATGTGCGGGTCGAAGATGCGCATCGGGTCTCCTCGCGTGCCGGGGGGCGGTGCGGTGAGGGGGTGTGGAGCTGAAAGTGCAGGTTCAGGTGCGGGGCGGAGATGAGAAGGGAGGTACGGGCGGAGGTTGCAGGGAGGGATCGTGAGCAGCGTGAGAGGAGGCAGGGTCGGGAGCGACTGTGGGCGCGAGATCGGGCGAGGGCCCGGGCGCGGGTGAGGACCCAGGGGCGAGGTCGGGTGCAGGTGCAGGTGCGGGGTCGGACAGGGAGGGGGATGCGTGTGAGGCGGTGGATACGGGCGGTGCGGTGAGGTCCAGGACGCGCTGAAGGTCGGCGGGTACGGGGCGGTACGCGGCGGTGCGCTCCCGGGCGTACGCGGTGAGCATGTGGGCCAGCTCCGTATCGCCGCGGGCACGTTCGGCCAGGCCTGCCACGGCGGTCACCGGGACGCCGGTGAACAAGCACTTCAGCACGGCGTGCCGCCAGGTGTGCGCGTCGAGGTGACGGGCGGCGTACGGGCCCACGGCGGCGGCGACCAGCCGGGTGTCGTCGGTGCGCAGCGCGTCCTCGACGAGCGGCCGGGCGCTCGGGCCGAGGTCAAGGTGGGGCAGCGCGATCAGCACGGCGCGGCGTTCGGCGGCGGTGCCGTGTTCGTAGAGCCGGGTGACGGTCCGGGCGTCGGCGCGGGCCGTGTGCAGGAGCAGGATGCGGGCAGCCTCGGCCGCTTCCCGGTCCCGCGCGTACGGCGGCTCACGACGGGTGCAGTGCCGGCCCGCCGAGGCGAAGCGCATCTCCCACACGGGCGGGGCGTAAGCGGTGTAGGAGAGGGCGGCACCGCTGACCGCCGAGCCCCGGGGGCCTGCGGCTGCGGCCTCAGCTGCGGCTTCGGGTCGGGCTGCGCCTTCGGGGTGGGCTGCGGCCGGACCTGCGGCTCGTGCGCCGGGTTGGGCTGCGGCTTGAGCTGCGATTTCGGGTTGGGCTGCGGCTCGTGTTCCGGCTTGGGCTGCGGCTCGTGCTTCGGCTTGGGCTTCGTCCAGTGCCTCGTCGAGCCAGGCGCGGGCGGCGCCGCCGAGCCGGTCGCGCAGAGCCGTCTGGAGCTGGGCCATCCAGGCCTCAGGCGTCAGCATCGCGGGCCTCCTGCGCTCGGAACGGGCGGATGCGACGGCCCTGTGGCGCCCGCGGGTTGGGCGGCGCGGGCAGGGATCGGTGGTTCGGTACCGGAGTAGGCGGGTTCGGCGGCACCGGCAGGGCTCGGTGGTTCGGTGCTGGAGGGTGCGGGTTGGGCGGTGCGGGCGGGGGTCGGTAGTTCGGTGTCGGGGTGGGCGGGGGCGGCGGCGCGGAGGAAGGAGAGGGAGGTGCGGGCGAGGTCGGGGCCCGCGTGGGAGTGGCGGGGCAGCTCGACGCTGACCAGGCCCTGGTAGCCGGTGTCCCGGAGCGCTGCCAGGACCGGCGGGAAGTCGATCTCGCCCGCGCCGAACGGCAGATGTTCGTGCACACCGCGCCGCATGTCCTCGATCTGGACGTGCCGCAGCCAAGGCCCGGCGGCGCGGACGCACGCGGCGGGCGGCTCGGGTTCCAGGCATTGGCAGTGGCCGATGTCCAGGGTCAGGCCGAGGACTTCGGCGGGTGGGGCGTCGAGGGTGGCACGCAGTCGGTGGAAACCGGCGAGGTCGGAAAGGAGGTGGCCCGGTTCGGGTTCGACGGCGAGGGGGACGCGGGCGGTGGCGGCCGCGTCGAGTACGGGGGCGAGCGCTCCGGCCAGGAGGTGCCAGGCCTCCGGTTCCGACGTACCGGCGGGCAGGGGACCGCTGAAGCAGTGCACCGCCGTGGCGCCGAGGTCCGCACCGACGCGGACCGCGGTGCGGAGCAGGTCGATGCGGGCCGTACGGGCGTCCGGATCGGGGTCGAGGAGAGTGGGGTGGTGTTTACGTCGGGAGTCCAGGACGTACCGGGCGCCGGTTTCGACGGCGACGGAGAGCCCCAGGGCGTCGAGTCGACCGGCCAGTTGACCGGTCCGCGACGCCAGGTCGGGGGCGAGCGGGTCGAGGTGCATGTGGTCGAGAGTGAGGGCTACGCCGTCGTAGCCGAGGTCGGCGAGGAGGGCCAGGGCGTCGGTCAGCCGGAGGTCGGTCAGGCCGTTGGTGCCGTAGGCCAGGCGCAGCGGGCTCGTCGTGGTCATGTCGGGCTGACCTTCCGGGACAGCCGCCGGGCGGCGGGCACCAGGGCCAGCAGTGCGGCCCCTGTTCCGGGGGCACCGGCCCGTGCGGCGAGTGCCGCCTGGAGCGGGATCATGGCGCGGATCCCGCTGCCGACGGCGCGCTGGAGGAGGTAGGGCGAAGGGTTCAGGGCCGCGTGGAAGAAGGGGCGGGCAGCGGTCTCGGCGTAGAGGAGGGCGGCGGCTTTGGCGAGGGGCCTGGTGAGGGAGTTGGGGAAGGCGTTGGGGAGGGCGTTGGCGAGGGACTTGGTCGCCGGGTCGGTGACGGGGATGTCGCCACCGGTCCCGCCCCTCCTGCTCACCCCGCCAACCACCCCGCCCACCGCGGCCACCACTCCCCACGCGGCCAGTGGCAGGGCCGATGAGCTGCCCTGCGCTTCGCGGCGCGAGACGGTGGTGACCGCGAGCGTGTGGGTGCCCAGCAACGCGGCCGACGGCAACGCCCTCCGCAGCGTCCGCCCCGAGCGCGCCGGAGCCGCCGAAACCGCACCTTGCAGTACGTCGAGGGTGCGGGCGCAGGCCATGGCGAGCGGGCCCGCCTGGGTGTTCTTGAGGTGGAGGTCGTATGCCCAGACGGTGGCGGCGAGCGCCGTGCCGGTGGCGAGGGACGGCCGGCCGGCAGCTGCCGCCAAGGCGAGGCCCGCCGCCGTCAGTCCGGCAGCCGCGCCGAGGGCAGCTGCCGGGGCGATACGGCCGGACGGGATGGGGCGTTCCGGGCGTTCGACGGCGTCGGTGTCACGGTCGGCCCAGTCGTTGAGCGCCATGCCCGCCTCGTAGAGGCAGAGGGAGGAGCCGGTGGCGAGGAGGGTACGGCAGCCGGGCCGGCCCCCTGCTGCCGCAACCCCCGCCAGCAGGTCTCCCGGCACGCTGATCAGGGCCGATACGCGGAGGAGTTCCAGCCAGGGAGAGGAGGCGCCGGCCGGCACGGCGCATGCGCGGCGAGAAGGAGCGTCGGCCGGCTCGGCAGAACCAGGGAGAGCAGTGGGACCGGAGGTGGCCATGGGAGCCACAGGAGTGACGGGAGCGATAGGAGTGACGGGAGCGATGGGACCGGTGGTCGCGGAGGCGTCGGTCGGCGGGAGGCTCATCGGCGGGTCCGGAGGTCGTGGGCGAAGGCGAGGAGTTCGGCGTACTGGTCGGCCAGGGCGGCGGGTCCGCCGTCCGGGTCCTTGAAGTAGAAGCCGAGGGGGGCGAGGGGCCCGGAGACGCCCGCCGCGTGCGCGGCGGCCGTCAGGCGCACGAGGTCGAGCACCAGCGGCGCGGCGAGCGCCGAGTCGCAGCCCTGCCAGACGGTCTGGAGGATCATGCGGTTGCCGAGGAACCCTTCGAAGGCGACGTGATCCCAGGCGGTCTTCCAGTCCCCGAGGGCCGGAACGTTGTCGATGTGCACCTCGCCGGGTGGTGCGGTACCGAGGTTGTCGGCGAGGACGCGTGTCTTGCCCGCGTTCTTGGCGGCCGCGGCAGCCGGGTCGGTCAGGGTGGCTCCGTCACCGCCGCCGAGCAGGTTGGTGCCGGACCAGGCACGGACGGGGAGGGCCCGCTGGGCGAACATCGGGGCGAGTACGGAGCGCAGCAGGGTCTGTCCCGTCTTGCCGTCGCGGCCCGCGTACGGCAGCCCGCTGCACACGGCCATCTGCTGGAGCAGCGGGTGGTGCATACCGGTGGAGGGCGTGAAGTTGACGTACGGGCAGCCCGCGCGCAGCGCTGCGTGCGCGTACAGGGAACTGGGCGGGAGGCGGTCGTCGTCGCGTTCTTCCCCGGCCGCGGGCTCCGTGGAGGCCACATTGACGACGATGGCACGGTCGAGTGCGTGGGTCCGCAGGAACGCGCGCAGGTCGGCGGTGAAGGCGGTGACCAGTTCCCGGTCGTCACGGTCGTCGCCGGGGAGCGGGCCGCCGGGCCGTACGGCTTCGTCCGCCGCGGCCAGTTCGGCGCGTACGGCGTGCGGCAGGCCGTACGGGAGTACGCCGCCCGCCGCGAGTTCCTCGGCCCGTTTGGGCAGCGGGTACGAGGTGGTGTCGTGGCCGCCGAAGACGAGGGCGGACAGCGGCGGCAGCGGTACCCCGTCGAACGGCGCGGTCTCGGTGACCATGCCGGTCGGCGGGTGCAGCCCGGCGGCGACGGCGGCGCAGCCGGTGATCACGGTCGTCGCGACCGACCCCCGCGCCCCGACCAGCCATACTCCCGTACGCCCGCCACCGCCCCCGGCGTAATCGGCGCCCCCGGCACCCCCACCGGATTCCGGCCCGCCACCACCCCCGGCCCCCTCCACACCCCTGCCCGCTCTCGCCGTACTCCCCGATCCCGCCGTACTCCCCGATCCCGCCGTACTCCCCGATCCCGCCTTACACTCTGCTCCCGCCACCCACTCCAACCCCGTCATCATCTACCGCCCTTCGCCGCCGTCGCGTACTCCTTCACCCGGATGTTGCGGAAGGAGATCCGGTCCTCGTCGCCGTGGTTCTGGATGCCGATGTGGCCCTGGCGCAGGCTGCGCGCCGGGTCCGTGTTCGTGAAGTCGTTGATCTTCCGTCCGTTGAGGTGGACGCGCAGCCGTTCGCCCTCGACCCGGAGTTCGTAGGTGTTCCACTCCCCCGGCGGGTTGAGCGCGGCGTCGCGCGCCTCGGTGTCGGCTGCCTGGAATCCGTAGACGGAACCGGTGGTGCGGTCCGGGGCGTCGGTGGCGTCGATCTGGATCTCGTAGCCGTTGTTCACCGCCGACCAGGGGTCGTCGGAGGGCGGGAAGCCGATGAAGACCCCGGAGTTGTCGTCGCCGTCGGCGCCGGACATCCTCCAGTCCAGTTTGAGGGAGTACGCACCGAATTCCCGGACCGCGTACCAGAGCATGCCCATGCCGCCACTGGAGGTGAGGGTGCCGTCCTCCAGGGTGAAGGAGCCGGGGCCCGCCTGCTTCCAGCCGCGGGCCGAGGTGCCGTCGAAGAGGGCCCGGTAGCCGGTCTCCGGGCGGCAGTCGGCCTGTGCGGCGCCGGTGGCCCAGCGGATGCCGCCCAGCAGATGCGTGCGGAAGGCGGGGTCGGCGAAGGACTGCCGGGTGTGGCCGGCGCCGGTGTAGAAGGCCCGGCCGCCGCGGTATTCCTGGCACCAGGCGATGGGGTGGTCGCCGCGCATCGTGCCGCCGCTGTACGTGGTCTCGTCGAGGGCGGCGAGGACGTGGGCGCGGGTGCGCGGGTTGCTGCGGTAGTTGTACCACTCGTCGGTGCGGTCCCAGGCCGCGGCCAGGTGGGCGGTGGCCGGGTGGGCACGGTCCTCGACGCGTACGGTGGCGGGCTGCACGGCGGGGTGGGACTGGAAGTAGGCGCCCGCCAAGCCCCCGTAGAAGGGCCAGTCGTACTCGGTGTCGGCGGCGGCGTGCACCCCCACATACCCGCCGCCGCGCGCTATGTAGCGTTCGAACGCCTGCTGCTGGGCGGGGTGCAGCACGTCGCCGGTGGTGGAGAGGAAGACGACGGCGGCGTAGCGGGCCAAGCGCTTGTCGTTGAAGGCGGCGGCGTCCTCGGTGGCGTCCACGGTGAATCCGTGCTGCTTGCCGAGGGCCTGGACGGCGGCGATGCCGTCGGGAATCGAGTCGTGCCGGAATCCGGCGGTCTTGGAGAAGACCAGGACCCGGTTCTCGTCGCGTTCCGGGGCACGGGTGGTGTCGCCGGGCAGGGTCATCGTCGCCAGCAGAGTGGCGGCGGCCGCCGCGGTGGTGGCCAGCCGGGCAACAGCATGCATGGGCGGTCTCCTTCCTCCGGCCACGGGGCGGGCGGCCGACGGTTCCGCGTCCGGTCGTCCCGGACGACGCCGTCCGCGCCGTCCGCGCCGTCCGCCCGCCCCGGTGGCCACCTGGGTCAGCGGGTGGTGAAGGCGAAGTCGTCCACGTCGTAGAGAGCGCCGGTGCCGCTGCCCTTGAAGACGAGGTAGAGGGTGGTGGTACCGGCCGGGGGTTTGCCGTCGAGGGTGGTCGAGACGTCGGTGAAGGTCTCCCAGCCGCCGGTCACCGGTACCTTGACGCTGCCGAGCAGCCGTCCGTCCGCCCGGCCCGTACGGATCTCCAGCGTGCCGCCGGATCCGGCGGAGGACACCCGGGCGGTGAACTTCGTGGCGTTCTTGACGACATACGGCTGGAACGCGATCCAGTCGCCGTGGTGGATGTCTCCCACGGTCCGGCCGCCGTGCGCCGGTGCGTGGCTGATGACCTGGACGCCGTGGGAGCTGCCGAAGTGCTCGGCCTGGCGGTGCCGGGGCTGGGTGACGGCCTGGTCGTGGCTGGTCAGCGGCGGCTGGCCGTTGGCTCCCTGGTCGGTGTACTCGGCGTCGAAGACCCCGAAGATGTTGGCGTTGGGGTCGTGCTCGTTGTCCGCCGAGGTCTGGATGGTGCCGGAGCAGCCGGTGGCGGAGGTGACGGGGTGGCCGTGGCTGTCGTGACCGAGGATGTGGGTGACCTTGACCTTGGCGCAGTCGATGGTCCGGTCCTCGGGGTCGGTGACCTTGACCTGGAACGGGACCTTGTCACCGAAGGTGAAGAGCTGGCCGTCCGCGGGGAGTTGCAGGGTGACCTTGGGCGCGGTGTTGCCGACGGTCAGGTACACGCTCGCCGATCCGGTGCGGCCGCCGGGGTCCTTGGCGGTGACGGTCGCGGTGTAGGTGCCGTTCTTGCGGTACGTGTGGGTGGGGTTCTGCTGGTTCGCGCTCGTACCGTCGCCGAAGTCCCAGGTGTACGTCAGCGCGTCGCCGTCCGCGTCGGTGGCCGAGGCGGTGAACTTCGTGCGCAGCGGCGCCTGACCGGAGGTGCGGTCGGCCTTGGCCTCGGCGACCGGTGAGTGGCCGCCGGTGGCGTTCTCGATGCGGTAGAGGGCGGAGTTCTCGTCGCCGTTGAAGTAGCCGGTCCCGTAGTCCAGGACGTACAGCGCGCCGTCCGGGCCGAAGGCCATGTCCATGACCTGGGTGCCCTTCCAGGGGAAGGCGTTGATGGTGCGGCCCGTGCCGTCGGCGGCCTGTTCGATGCGCTTGATCCAGCGGCGCCCGAACTCCCCGGCGAAGAAGTTCCCGTCGTACGCCTGCGGGAACTTGACCTGCGAGGTGGAGGCGGCGTCGTAGCGGTAGACGGGCCCGGCCATCGGGGACTCGGAACCGGTGCCGAACTCGGGCACCGAGCCGCCGTCGTACGGGATCCACGCGGGCTGGGCGGCCGGCAGGTCGGTCAGGCCGGTGTTGCGCGGCGACGTGTTCCGGGGAGCGGCGCAGTCGAAGGCTGAGCCGGGGGTTTCGGTGGCGAAGTCGTAGTCGACGTAGGCGTCGTTGTTACCGGTGCAGTACGGCCATCCGTAGTTGCCGGGCTTGGTGACGCGCGCGAACTCGACCTGGCCCGACGGGCCGCGCTTCGGGTCGGCGGTGCCCGCGTCGGGCCCGTAGTCGCCGACGTAGACGGTGCCGGTGGGCTTGTCGACGCTCATCCGGAAGGGGTTGCGGAAGCCCATCGCGTAGATCTCGGGCCGGGTCTTGGCGGTGCCGGCCGGGAAGAGGTTGCCGTCGGGAACGGAATACGTGCCGTCGGCGTTGACCTTTATACGCAGGATCTTGCCGCGAAGGTCATCGGTGTTCCCCGCACTGCGCTGGGCGTCGTAGGCAGGGTTGCGGATCGCACGCTCGTCGATGGGCGTGAAACCGTCGGAGGCGAACGGGTTGGAGTCGTCGCCGGTGGAGAGGTAGAGGTTGCCCTGTGCGTCGAAGTCGATGTCACCGCCCACGTGACAGCAGATGCCGCGCGAGGCGGGCACGTCCAGGATCTTCTTCTCGCCGGCCAGGTCCAGGGTGCCGTCGGTCTTCAGGACGAAGCGGGAGAGGCGGTTGACGCCGTCGAACTTCGCGAAGTCCGCTGCGGTGCCCTCGTCGGGGGCGTCGCCGGAAGGGGTGTCGAGAGGGGGCGCGTAGTAGAGGTAGACGAAGCGGTTGGCGGCGAAGCCGGGGTCGATGCCGACGCCCTGGAGGCCTTCCTCGTCGTGGCTGTAGACGGGCAGTTTGCCCGCGACCTTCGTGGTGCCGCCCGCGTCGGTCAGGCGAACCGTTCCGTCCCGCGAGGTGTGCAGCACGGACCGGTCCGGCAGCACGTCGAGCGTCATCGGCTCGCCCGTCTCGGGTTCGCCCTTGGCGAGGGTGACCTGCTGGAAGTCCTCGGCGGCGGTCGGCGCGGCCTGCGTCGCACCGGCGGCCGGCACGGCGGCTGCCGGTACGGCGACGGCGGCCGGGACGCCGGCCAGGGACAGGGACGTGGCGGCCAGCAGCGCGCTCGCGAACAGGGCGAGTGCCGGGCGCAGGGTGCCTCGGCGTGATCTTCGGTGCATGGTGCCTCCCTTGCGGGTGGGTGGGCTGAGGGGTGTCGCTCGGTCAGGCGGCCCGGCCGGGGTGCGTGGGCGAAAGGCTGCTCGGTCATGCGCCCGGCCGGGGCGGGTGGGCGCATGGGTGATGCTCGGCCAGGGTGTGGGCCGGGTGTCGCGTCGCCATGCCTGCGGAGATCCGTCGGGAGCGCCCTGGTCCTCAGCTGCCGGACGGGTCTGCCCCGAAGGCCGCGTCGAAAGCGGCGGCGGGCGGCTCGTAGTCGTACGACTTGAGGTGGGCCAGTGCTTCGGGCGCGCCCTGGAGGCGGTCCATGCCGGGGTCCTCCCACTCGACCGACACCGGACCCTCGTAGCCGATCGAACGCAGCATCCGGAAGACGTCCTCCCAGGGCACCTCGCCGCGTCCGGCCGAGACGAAGTCCCAGCCGCGGCGTGGGTCGCCCCAGGGAAGGTGGGAGCCGAGGCGGCCGTTGCGGCCGTCCAGCCGGCGCCGTGCCTCCTTGCAGTCCACGTGGTAGATCCGGTCCCGGAAGTCGTACAGGAAACCGACCGGGTCGAGGTCCTGCCAGACGAAGTGGCTGGGGTCGAAGTTCAGGCCGAAGGCGGGCCGGTCACCGATCTCCTCCAGGGCTCGGCGGGTGGTCCAGTAGTCGTACGCGATCTCGCCGGGGTGCACCTCGTGGGCGAAGCGCACGCCCTCCGCGTCGAAGACGTCCAGGACCGGCCCCCACCGCTCGGCGAAGTCCGTGTAACCGGCGTCGATCGTCGAGGGCGGTACGGGCGGGAACATGGCCACCAGGTGCCAGATCGCGGAGCCGGTGAAGCCGATCACGGTCCGTACGCCGAACGCCGCGGCGGCGCGCGCGGTGTCCGCCATCTCGGCCGCGGCCCGGCGCCGTACGCCCTCCGGCTCGCCGTCGCCCCAGACGCGGGCGGGCAGGATGGCGCGGTGCCGCTCGTCGATGATCGCGTCGCAGACGGCCTGGCCCACCAGGTGGTTGGAGACGGCCCAGCACTTCAGGCCGTACTTGTCGAGGAGCTGGCCGCGGGTGGCGAGATAGCCCGGCTCGGCGAGGGCCCGGTCCACTTCGAAGTGGTCGCCCCAGCAAGCGAGTTCGAGACCGTCGTAACCGAAGTCGCGGGCGAGCCGGCAGACCTCCTCCAGGGGCAGGTCGGCCCACTGTCCGGTGAAGAGCGTGAACGGTCTGGCCATACGTGACTCCTCGGGGCGGACGGACGGGCGGGCGGAGAGGTACGGGAGTACGGCGCGGTGCGGGGTGCGGAGTTCCGGGACGGTACGGGGGTGCGGAGCGGTACAGGGGCGCGGGGGTGCGGAGCGGTACGGACGGTGCGGTGGCCGGTTGTGAGGAAACGATCCGGTCGGCGGAGGCGACTGACAAGAGGGAGGGGTGCGTCAGGTGGGGTTGTCGGCCACCGGCACGGGCGCGGATTCGGGTACGGAGGCGGGCTCGGGCAAGGGGGCGGACTCGGATACGGATGCGGATTCGGGCGCGGGAGCGGACTCGGCCACGGGCGTGTACGCGCAGTTCTTGGCCGCGCTGTCCTCGACGGCCGCCAGCACCCGTTGCACCTGCAGCCCGTCCGCGAAGGACGGCGCGGGCTCACGGCCGGCCGCGATGGCGTGCACGAGGTCACGGGCCTGGTGGACGAAGGTGTGCTCGTAACCGAGGCCGTGGCCGGGCGGCCACCACGCCTCCAGGTACGGATGACCGGGTTCGGTGACCAGGATGCGGCGGAAGCCGGCCGCGACGGCCGGTTCGGTGTGGTCGTGGAAGGACAGCTCGTTGAGCCGTTCCAGGTCGAAGGCGAGCGAGCCGTGTTCCCCGTTCAGTTCGATGCGCAGCGCGTTCTTGCGGCCCGCGGCGACCCGGCTGGCCTCGAAGGAGGCGAGCGCGCCGGAGGCGAAACGGCCGGTGAACAGGGCGGCGTCGTCGACGGTGACGGGGCCCCGGCCGCCGGTGGGCAGCGGACGTTCCCGTACGAAGGTGCCGGTGACCGCGGACACGCCCGCCAGCAGCTCCCCCGCCAGGTACTGAGCGAGGTCGACGATGTGCGCGCCGAGATCGCCGAGCGCTCCGGAACCCGCCTGTTCCCGGCGCAGCCGCCAGGTCAGGGGCGCTTCGGGGTCGACCAGCCAGTCCTGGAGGTAGGTGGCGCGTACATGCCGCAGGGTGCCGATCCGGCCGTCACGGATCATACGGCGGGCGAGGGCGGCGGCCGGGGTGCGGCGGTAGTTGAAGCCGACCATGGCGCGTTGGCCGCGGGCCCGGGCGGTCTCGGCGGCCGCCGCCATCGCCTCCGCCTCCGCCACGGAGTTGGCCAGCGGCTTCTCGCACAGGACGTGCTTGCCGGCGGCCAGCGCGGCGACGGCGATCTCGGCGTGGCTGTCGCCCGGCGTGCAGATGTCGACGAGCTGCACGTCGGCACGGTCGAGCAGGCGCCGCCAGTCGGTCTCGGCGGCGGCCCAGCCGTGCCGGGTGGCGGCCGCCGTGACGGCGTCCCGGTCCCGGCCGCACACCACGTTCATCGCGGGGCGCAGCAGCAGGTCGAAGACGCGGCCCACGGTGCGCCAGCCCTGGGAGTGGGCGGCGCCCATGAAGGCGTAGCCGACCATGCCGATGCCGAGTTCGGCCCGCGGGCCGGGCGGCGGGGGCTGATGGGGGCGCGGGGGCGGCGGGGTCACTTCCGTAACCGGTCGTGCGGCATGCGGTGCCGGATTCCGTACGTGGCCGTCGTGCGCGTCGCGGTCGTCGTGCGCGTCGCGGTTGTCGTGCGCGTCGCGGTCGTCGTGCTCGGCACGCGCTTCGCGGGCGTCGCGGTCGTCGTGCTCAACACGGTCGTCGCGGTCGTCGTGTTCAGCGCGGTCGTCGCGGTCGTCGTGTTCAGCGCGGTCGTCGCGGTCGTCGTGTTCAGCGCGGTCGTCGCGGTCGTCGTGCTCGTCGCGGTCATTCATGCATCACCTCGTCGGTCGGCCGTGGTCGGCGGTCTTCCGGGAACTGTGCGGCGGTGATCGTCAGTTGAAGCCGGTGGGCAGGTAGTCGTCGACGTTGTCCTTGGTGACGACGGCGGAGTAGAGGGTCACCGAGGCGGGGATCTCCAGCTCGGCGGTGCCGGAGATGCCCCGGCCCTGGGCGAGGGCGCGGGCCAGGTCGACGGCCGAGGCCGACATGGTCGGCGGGTACAGGACGGTGGCCTTCAGTACGGAGGTGCCGGCCTTGATGGTCTCCATGACGCGGCGCGAGCCGGCGCCGCCGACCATCAGGAAGCCGTCGCGGCCGGCCTGCTCGATGGCGCGTTCCGCACCCACGCCCTGGTCGTCGTCGTGGTTCCACAGCGCGTCGAAGGAGGGGTGCGCCTGGAGCAGCCCGGCCATTTTCGCCTGCCCGGACTCCACGGTGAACTCGGCTGCCTGCCGCCCCACCTTGCGGATGTTGGGGTAGTTCTTCAGGGCGTCGTCGAAGCCCTTGGTGCGTTCGCGGGTCAGTTCGAGGGTGTCGATGCCGGCCAGTTCCACGACTTTCGCGTCCGGTTTGTCCTTGAGCTGCTCGCCGATGTAGCGCCCGGCGTTCAGGCCCATCCCGTAGTTGTCGCCGCCGATCCAGCAGCGGTACGCCTGCGGGGAGGCGAAGACCCGGTCGAGGTTGACGACGGGGATGCCGGCCCGCATGGCCTTCAGCCCGACCTGGGTGAGCGCCTTGCCGTCGGCGGGGAGGATGACCAGGACGTCGACCCTCTTGTTGATGAGGGTCTCGATCTGTCCGATCTGCTGGGCGGTGTCGTTGGAGCCCTCGGTGATGTCGAGGGTGACGTCCCGGTAGCGCTTCGCGCGGTTCCTGGCGTTCTGGTTGATGGCGTTGAGCCAGCCGTGGTCGGCCTGCGGTCCGGCGAAACCGATGGTGACCTTCTTGCCGGGCTTGTCGTCCGCCCCGCCCGCCTGCTGCTGCGTGGCGCCTGCGGACGCGTCGCTGCGCTGGTTGCTCGTACAGGCGCTGAGCAGGGCACCGGCCGAGACGGCGGCCGCGCCGAAGAGCACGTTCCGACGGCTGCCACCGCGGGCGGTGGCCGGGGCGTCCGCCTCCGTGCCGTACGGGCCGGATGTGCTGTACGGGCCAGGTGTGCTGTACAGGCCAGGTGTGCCGTGCGAGTCGGGTGTGCCGTACGGGCCCGGCGTTCTGTCGGTCATGACTTGTGCCCCTTCTGGACCAGTACGGCGATGACGATGATGGCGCCCTTGGCGATCTGCTGGACGGCGGTCTCCAGGTTGTTCAGGGCGAACAGGTTGGTGATGGTGGTGAAGACGAGGACGCCGAGCACGGAGCCGGTGACGGTGCCGCGGCCGCCGCTGAGCAGGGTGCCGCCGATGATCGCGGCGGCGATGGCGTCCAGCTCGTAGAGGTTGCCGTTGGTGTTCTGGCCCGACCCGGTCAGCACGATCAGCAGGAAGGCTGCGATGCCGCAGCACAGTCCGGACAGCAGGTACAGCAGCAGCCGCTGCCGCCGTACGTCGATGCCCGCCAGCCGCGCCGCCTCCGGGTTGCCGCCGACGGCCACGGTGCGCCGCCCGAAGGTCGTACGGTTCAGCAGCAGCCAGCCGGTGACGGTGACGGCGGCGAAGACCAGCACGATCGGCGGGATGCCGAGGACGTACGCGTCACGGCGGCCCAGGTCCAGTACGGACGGTACCGACACGATCTGCGTGCCGCCCTGGCTGATCTGGAGGGCGAGTCCGCGGGCGGCGGCGAGCATGGCGAGCGTGGCGATGAACGGCACCATGCCGCCGAACGAGACCAGCAGCCCGTTGACCAGCCCGCAGCCGAGGCCGACGAGCAGCGCGCAGAGCAGGATGCCGCCGAGTCCGTACTCCTGGGTGGCCACCGTAGTCGCCCAGACCGTCGCGAGGGCGACCATCGCGCCGACGGACAGGTCGATCCCGCCCCCGATGATCACGAAGGTGACGCCGACGGTCACCACACCGATCACCGAGGCCTGGGTGAGGACGAGTTGCAGGTTCTGCACGCTCAGGAACTGCTCGGGCCGGGTCAGGGCGCCGACGGCCACGAGCGCGGCGAGGACGCCGAGCAGGGAGAGGTTCCGCAGGTCGGCATGGGCGCGCAGCCGGCCGCGCACGCCGGGGGTGCGGGACGGGAGCGGGGCGGGTGCCCCCGGCGCGGGGGCGTGCGCCGGGGTGCTTCCGGCGCCGGCGGGAACCGGGCGGCGGGGCACTTTCTCTTCGGAGGTGTTCACGGTCGGTCTCCTCGCGACGGGTCTGCGCTGCCTGCCATGACCAGGTCGAGCACCCGGTGTTCGTCCAGTGCCGCCGCGCTGTCCTCGTGGACGACCCGGCCCTCGCGCAGGACGAGCACGCGGTCGGCCAGGCCCAGGACCTCGGGAAGCTCACTCGACACCAGCAGCACCGCCAGCCCGTTGTCGGCGAGCCGCCGTACCAGCGCGTACAGCTCGGCACGGGCGCCGACGTCCACCCCGCGGGTCGGCTCGTCGAGCAGCAGCACCCGGCAGCCGCGCAGCAGCCAGCGGGCCAGTACGGCCTTCTGCTGGTTGCCGCCGGACAGGGTCCGCACCGGCCGGTCCGGGTCGTCGGGCCGCAGCGACAGGTCGCGGGCGGCGGCGCGGGCGGCGGAATGTTCCGCCACGCGGTCCAGCCACCCGGCGCGGGAGAAGCGCGGCAGCGAGGAGACCGAGACGTTGCGGCTGACGGACTCCAGGAGCAGCAGCGCCTGCGACTTGCGCTCCTCCGGGGCGAGGCCGAGCCCCGCGCGTACGGCGGCGGGCACGCTTCCGGGGCGCAGCGGGCGCCCGTCCACGAGGACACGGCCCGCGGTGGGGCGGCGCGCGCCGAAGACGGTTTCCAGGATCTCCGAGCGCCCGGACCCGACGAGCCCGGCGAGCCCGAGGATCTCGCCCGGGTAGAGGTCGAAGTCCAGCGGCGCGAACTCGCCGCTCCGGGCGAGGCCTTGAGCGGTGAGGACGGGGGTGGGGGCGGAGGCAGAGGTGGGAGCAGGGGCAGGGGCAGGGGCGGGGGCGGAGGGGGCAGGGGTGGGAGCGGAGGCGGGGGCGGCAGTCGAGGCCGGGGCGGCAGCGGGAGCCCTGTCGTCCGTGGCGGCGGGGCCCTGCCATACGTTGAACTGCCGTACGTTGAACTGCCGTACGGGAAAGGTGTGCTCGACGGCGCGGCCCGTCATCAGGGTCACGATGTCCCGGGTACGGGTCGTCCGCGCGTCCAGCCCGCGGGCCGCGGCCCGGCCGTCCTTGAGGACGGTGACCCGGTCCCCGACCCGGCGGATCTCCTCCAGCCGGTGCGAGATGTACACGACCGCGACGCCCGCGCCGGTCAGGCCGTCGACGATCCGGAAGAGGTTGTCGACCTCGTCCGGGTCGAGAGCGGCGGACGGCTCGTCCATGACGATCAGCCGTACGTCGTGGGAGAGGGCCCGGGCCATGGAGGCGATCTGCTGCCCGGCGGCGGACAGCGAGCCCACCGGAGCACCCGGGTCGATCTCGGGGTGCCCGAGGCGGCCGAGGATGCCGGCGGTGGCGGCCCGGGCCGCGCGGGAGCGGACGAAGCCGGCGGTGGCCCGCTCGTGCCCGAGGAAGACGTTCTCGGCCACCGACAGGTGCTCCACCAGGTCGAGTTCCTGGTAGATGGTGGCGATGCCGAGCCGCATCGCGGCGGCCGGCGACTTCAGCACGACCGGTGCGCCCTGCCAGCGGATCTCGCCCGCGTCGGGCCGGTGGACACCGGCCAGCACCTTGATCAGGGTGGATTTGCCGGCGCCGTTCTGACCGAGGAGGCAGTGCGTCTCACCGGCCGTCACGTCGAGATCGACGCCGTCCAGGGCCCGGACTCCGGGGAAGGACTTGCTGATGCCGTGCATGGTGAGCAGGGGCCCGCCGGGACCCGGCGGTCCGGACGAGGGCCCCGGGCCGGCCGGGGCCGGCGGTCCGGGGTGGCGCTCTGGTGCCATGGCGTGCAGCCTCCTCGACGACGTCGGTGAACGGGCCGGGCGGTGGTGCGGGGCACTACGGGGCGGACGGGCGGGTGCGGGACGTACGGCGGGACGGGGGCGGTGCGACGGGACGGGAGCGGTACGACGGGACGGGAGCGGTACGACGGGACGGGAGCGGCGCGACGGAACGGAGGCGGTGCGACGGGACGCAGACGGAACGACGGAACGCAGACGGAACGACGGAACGCAGGCGGTACGACGGAACGCGAGCGGTGCGGCGAAACGGGGGCGGTGCGGCGGGTGGTGCCGTGAGCGGATGTCAGGCGGGTGAGAAGAGGTGGTCGCTGATGAGGCGGGCGGCGCCGGTGACGCCGGCCGCCTGGCCCAGCTCCCCCAGCACGATGGGCAGGTTGTTCGTCGCCAGCGGCAGCGACTGGCGGTAGACCTGGGTGCGGATCGCGGCGAGGAGGGTGTGGCCGAGGCCGGTCACCCCGCCCCCGATCACCACCAGCCCCGGGTTGAAGAAGCTGACGAGACCGGCGATGACCTGTCCGGTGCGGCTCCCGCCGGTCCGGATCAGGTCCAGTGCGACGGGGTCGCCTGCGGCGGCAGCGGCGGCCACCTCGGGCGCGCCGAGCGTACCGGCCGCCGCCAGTCGCGCCGCCAGCTCCGGCGAGGTGCCCTCGCGCGCGGCGGCCTCCGCGTCGCGGGCGAGGGAGGCGCCGCCGAAGTACGCCTCCAGGCAGCCGCGGTTGCCGCAGGCGCACGGGCGGCCGTCCGGTTCGACCTGGATGTGGCCGATGTCGCCGGCGCTGCCCGTCGTCCCGCGGTAGACCTCGCCGCCCACCACGATGCCGCAGCCGATCCCCGTACCGATCTTGACGAAGAGGAAGTCCCGCACGGTGCGGGCCACGCCCGCGTGCTGCTCCCCCACCGCCATCAGGTTGACGTCGTTGTCGACCATGACGGGGCAGCCCAGTTCCTGGCTGAGGGCCTCCCGTACGGGGAAGCCGTCCCAGCCCGGCATGATGGGTGGCGCCACCGGCACGCCTTCGGGGAAGCGGACCGGTCCCGGCACGCCGATGCCGGCGCCGTCGAACCCTTCGGCCACCCCGCTCGCCTTCAGTTTGCCCGCCAGCGCGAGGGCCTGCTCGAAGACGGCGACCGGGCCCTCGCGCACGTCCATGGGCTGGGTCAGATGGCCCAGCACCTCCAGCTCGGCATTGGTGACGGCCACGTCGACGGAGGTGGCGCCGATGTCGATGCCCAGGAAGCGCAGGGCGGGCGCGAGCCGGACGTTGTGCGAGCGGCGGCCGCCGCGGGAGGCGGCGAGGCCGTCGGCGACGACCAGCCCGGTCTCCAGCAGCCGGTCCACCTCCACCGCCAGCTTGGAGCGGGAGAGGTCGATGCGGTCGCCCAGCTGGGCACGGGAGTTGGGGCCGTGGTCGCGGAGCAGGCGCAGGAGCCGCGCCTGGTGCGCGTTGGCCGGCCTCGCCGTCATGCGCCTCACGCCACCCCTCCAGCCGTTGTCGGCCGTACGTGGTCCGGCACCGAGCGGCGCCGGGGCTTTCGAGGGGAACGTAGCAGCGCTTGTCCGGGCGGGGAAGAAGTACGGACAGGATCCCTGCCGACTTTCTCCCGTGTGAGGACAAAGCTCCCGGCCGCCCTCGATCGACAGCGGCTGGCGTCAGACGGTACCGGGCGGTACCGGGTGGCACCGGCCGACGTCGGGCAGCGGTCCGGGGAGAATGGGCCGGTGAACTACCGCTACCGCGTGCTCGGCGCCACGCAGGCGCGCCGCCCCGACGGCACCGAGGTGCCGGTGAAGGGGGCGCGGCTGCGTGCCCTGCTGGCCGCTCTCGCGGCGGGCGGCGGGCGGCCCGTACCGGCGGACCAGCTGATCGCCCAGGTGTGGGGCGCGGACGAGGAACCGCCCGCTGACGCCTCGGCCGCGCTCCAGGCTCTGGTCGGCCGGCTGCGCCGGGCCCTCGGCGGGCCGGCGGTCACCTCGTCGCCCGGCGGGTACGGGCTGGCGGCCGGGCCGGACGGCATCGACCTCTTCCGCTTCGAACGGCTGACGGCGGAAGGGACGGCCGCGCTGCGCGACGGCGCCCCCGCGCGGGCGGCCGCCCTGCTGATTGAGGCGCTGGCCCTGTGGCAGGGCCCCGCACTGGCCGACCTCCCGGGGCGGGACAGCGATCCGCTCGCCGTACGGGCCGAACGTCGGCACGGCGAGGCTCGCCGCGCCCGGCTGGCGGCCGAGGTCGCGATGGGCCGGGCGGCGGACACGCTGGCCGAACTGGCTTCGCTGGCCACGGCGGAGCCCTTGGACGAGCCCTTGCAGGCACTGCACATCCGGGCACTGTGGGCGGCGGGGCGGCAGGCCGAGGCGCTTCTGGCGTACGAAGGGGTACGGACGGGACTCGCGGAGCGGCTGGGCGTCGACCCCGGCGTCGAACTCCGCACCCTCCACGCGCATCTGCTGGCCGGGACCATGGAACCGTCCACCACAGCGGGGCCCTCCACCACGGGAACATCCGCTGCACCGGGCCCCTCCCCCACGGTCACGGGAACATCCGCCGCCCCGGGCCCCTCCCCCACGGCCACGGAATCGCCCACCGCACCGGGCCTCCCCAGCACGGCCACGGGGCCGTCCACCGCACCAGCCCCTTCCGCACCGGCCCCCGCCACCCCCACCCCGACCGGCCATCTCCGCGCCCGCCTCACCTCCTTCATCGGCCGATCCTCCGAACTGGACGCGCTCACCCGCGAGTTGACAACGCAACGTCTGGTGACACTGCTGGGCGCGGGCGGCGTCGGAAAGACCCGCCTGGCCCTGGAAGCGGCAGACGCGGCCGGTGCACAGGGCGCAGGGTGGCCCGACGGCATCCGGGTCGCCGAGCTGGCCTCCGTACGGGACGGGAAGAGCGTGCCCGAGGCCGTACTGACCGCGCTCGGCGGCCGGACGACCCAGGTACGGGCACCGGGCGCCGACGACCTGCGCGCCTCCGGGAGCCCCGCGACCCCTCTCGACCAGCTCGTGGAGCACTGCGGGCAGCGGCGGATGCTGCTGGTGCTCGACAACTGCGAGCACGTGATCGACGCGGCCGCCGAGCTGGCGGACTCCGTACTGGGCCGCTGCCCGGGCGTGACGATCCTGGCCACCAGCCGCGAACCGCTCGGTGTCCCCGGCGAGTCCGTACGCCCCGTCGAACCGCTGCCGCCGCAGGCCGCGCTCCGGCTGCTGGGCGAGCGGGGCGCCGCCGCGCGCCCCGGGTTCCGTACCGAGGACGACCCGGCCGCGTGCGCGGAGATCTGCCGCAGGCTCGACGGGCTGCCGCTCGCCGTCGAACTGGCGGCGGCACGGCTGCGCGCGCTGACCCCGCGGCAGATCGCGGAACGGCTGGACGACCGGTTCCGGCTCCTGACCGGCGGCAGCCGGACGTCCCTGCCCCGGCAGCAGACGTTGCGCGCCGTGGTGGACTGGTCCTGGGACCTGCTCACGGCGGACGAGCGCGCGGTGCTGCGCCGCCTGTCCGTCTTCTCCGGCGGCTGCGAGGCGGCGGAGGCGGAGTACGTGTGCGCCGCCCCCGCCCCCGCCCCCGCCGACGGCCACCACTCCTCCGCCGACGGTCCCCACTCCCCCGCCGACGTCCTGGCCGTACTCACCTCCCTCGTCGACAAGTCCCTGGTCACCGCCGCCCCCGAGAGTCCGCGCGGGATGCGTTACCGACTGCTCGAAACGGTCGCCGAGTACGCCGGTGAGCGGCTGGCGGGCTCCGGGGAGCGGGCGGCCGTGGAGCGGCGCCACCTGACGGCGTACCGGGAACTGGTCCGCACCGGCGAGCCCGATCTGCGCGGGCCGCGCCAGGCGGAGTGGCTGGAGCGCTTCGAGACCGAGCACGCCAACGTGCGGGCCGCGCTGAGCACGGCGGTCGCCCTGGCCGAGGAGCAGGAAGGGCTGTGTCTGGCGCTGTCCATGAGCTGGTTCTGGCAGCTGCGCAACCACCAGGCGGACGCCCGGCGCTGGGCCGCCGCCGTCGCGGACCTCGGCCCCGACCCCTTCGCGGACCCCGTACGGCCCGCCGAGCCACTGGCGGAGCGGTGCACGACGGTCCCTCCGCCCTGGTCGGGCGAGCGGCTGCGCGAGGCCCGGCGCGGCGTCCGGCTGCTGGTGCTGGCGAGCAGCAGCGACCAGGCCGGGCTGTCCGGGCCGGCCGCGCCGGTGCGGCCGGAGTCGGTGGTGGCCGCGTACCGGCCGGGGCTGCCGCAGACCGTGCGGCAGCCGGGCGTCATGTGGTTCTTCGCCCGGCTGATGACCGGCGGGTTCGCGGGGCTCGACGAGACCGTCGACGCCGTGGTGTGCCACTGCCGGGACCTGGGGAACGGCTGGGACCTCGGGTTCGCGCTGCTGCTGCGCACCAAGCTGCTCGGCGGCCGGCCGGGCACGCTGGAACGGTCGGCGCGCGACGCGGAGGAAGCGCTGGCGCTCTTCGAGGCGGCCGGGGACCTGTGGGGTACTGCCGAGTCCCTGTCCGCGCGCGGTGACACGTACGAGCGGCGCGGGCAGTACGCACTGGCGGACGCGGACTTCGAGCGCGCCATGGAGTCTTCCGCCCGGGTCGGGGCGGATGTGCAGGTGCCTGAGTTCAAGGCGAGGCTGGCGGCCGTACGGCTGGAGGGCACGTACGGGACGGGCGGCACGTACATGGCGGACATGTGCGGGACGGGCGACACGTACGGGGCAGGTGCAGAGGGCGGTACGGGCCTGGAGGACGGGACGGAGGACACGTACGGGGCGGGCAATGAGGGCGGGACGGGCCAAGAGAGCGGGACGGGCCAAGAGAGCGGTATCGCCGAAGGGATGGCCGGCGGTTCCCTCTCTCTACGGGTACGGGAGGCCGAGCGGCTGCTGCTGGAAGCCGTGGCCGAGTCGCGGCCCTCCTCCGGCGAGACGCTGAGCACGGCGCGCCTGCTGCTGGCCCGGCACTACGGCCGGACCGGGCGCACCGGCCTCGCCCGGGAGCAACTGCGGGAGGCCGAGCAGGCATTCACCACCGGCACCCCGGCCCTCTTCACCGGCATGGTGACCGGGCTGCACGGCTGGCTGGACTGTCTCGACGGGGAGTTCGTCCGGGCGCGTGAACACGTGCGCCGGGCCGTACGACAACTCGCCGACCTCGCGCCTCTGGTGGCTCCGCACCTGCTGACCCACCAGCTGCTCTGCGGCGGGTGGTCCATGGCCCACTCGGGCGCGGCCGAGGACGGCGCCCGTCTGCTGGGGGCGTACGACCGTCACGCGCCCGGCGCCGACGGCTTCGGGCTCCAGCCGCTGCCGCCCGAGGCCGAGGCCCGGGTCCGGCAGCAGGCCGGGGCGGCGCTGTGTGCCGTGCTGGGTACGGAGGCGTACCGGCGCGCCCGCGCCGAGGGCGGCGGCCTCGCGGTGAGGGAAGCCGCCGCTCTGGTCTGACGAGCGGCGCCGCCCGCGCTACCGCGCGTCGGCCAGCCGTTCCCGCGCGTCGGCCAGGTCGTCTTCCGTCGGCGCGTCGTCCTGGGTCAGCGCGCGCCGCCAGTAACCGGTGAAGTCGATGTCCCGCTTGTCCAGGCCGCGGTTCTCGACGAGGTGCCTGCGCAGCGCGCGCACCGCACCCGCCTCCCCGGCGAGCCAGGCGAACACCGACCCCGCCGGGAACCGCGCCTCGCGCACCGCCTCGACCAGCACCTCACCCGGCCCGGCCGTACCCGTACCCGTGCCCGTGCCCGGCCCCGCGCCCCGACCCGTTTCCCGGTGCAGCCAGTGCACCGTCAGATCCCCGCGAGTGACGAAGGTCTGCTCGTCCGCCGCGTCCGCGACCTCGATGTACGCCACCGCTCGGGCGCCTTCGGGCAGCCACTCGGCCAGGGTTCCGATGGCCGGCAGCGCGGTCTCGTCCCCGGCGAACAGCATCCAGTCGGTCGTGCCGAGCGGTACCGGCCTGGCGAAGTACGCCGACGGTCCGAACATGCCGAGCGTGTCGCCCGGCGCCGCGGTGTGCGCCCAGCGGGTGGCCGGACCGCTCGCCGATCCGCCCGCCGGGCCGCTCCCCTGGCCGCCTTCCAGACCACTCCCCTGGCCGCTCCCGTGGCCGCTCCCGTGGCCACTCCCGTGGCCGCTCCCTTGGCCGCTCTCCGGACCGCTCCCCTGGCCGCCCTCCGGGCCGCTCTCCGTGCCCGTACCGTGCAGCACGAAGTCGATGTCGATCGTGCCGTCCCCGGGGTGGTGCGCGCGGACGGTGTAGCTGCGCATCCACGGCCGCGCGTCCTCGGGGATCGCCTGGAACGCCTGGTACCACCGCATCAGGTCGCCGTCAGCCGGCGGTTCCGGGAGCCGCGGGGCACGCTGACCGTGCCGGGGGAAGTAGAGCTTCACCTGCTGGTCCGGCGCGTCGAGGCGGAACCCGGCAAGGTCGGGACCGCCGAAAGTGATCCTGACCAGGTGCGGCGAGAGGCGCCGGACCGCGGTGACCTGGACATACCGGACGGGGAGGGGCGCCGGCCGGGGATTCTGCTGCTGCATCGTTTCTCCTGAGGGCGGGCCACCGGCCGTCCACGGCGGTGGCCCGATGTGCGGGACAGGGAAACGACCGTCGCAGCCGCCGCCTACACGCTGCCTACAGCTCACCTGCACGGGCACGTACAGGCAGGCCACTGGCACGCACTCGCAGGCCCGGCCCCGTACGGGCGCGTACTGGCACGTACAGGACGGGCATGGACGCCGGCTCCCGCGTGCCCGGCACGGCCCAGCTATCCGGGTGATTCGCCGGCCGGGCCGTCACAGCGGGCGCTCCACCGTCAATACGTCTGCTGACAGGAAGAGCCGGCGCCGGCCACGTCCGGTGCCGCCCATCGCAGGCCGTCCCGCACGAGAACGGAACACCACACCATGTCCCTGCCCACGGACCGCCGCCGCCCGCACGCCCTAGCCTCGGCGGGCGCCATGGCCCTCGCCGTCGCCCTGGGCGCCGGAGCCGCCCTCGCCGCCTCCCCCGCGCACGCCATGCCGCAGTCCCCCCGGGACACGTCGGTGCGGGTGGGGACGGGCACCGCCGACTTCTGTCTCACCCCCGGAGCCACCCGCGCACTCGCCAAGGCCGGCATCCGCCTCACGGCGGTCGCTCCGGCGAAGCTCACCGGCCCGGCCGGGCGCCGGTGCGTGTCCGCGCCCGTCTCGGGCGGCGCGTTCGACCCCCGCTTCACCGCCGGGCACCTCACCTTCAGGGGCGGCTTCGACTTCGTACGCAAGGACAAGCGCCATCTGAAGATCGATTCCCTGCGGGCGGACCTCGCCACCTCGCGCGTCACCGCGAACGTGGGCGGCTCCAAGGCGCACCGGACCGACTTCCTGGGCTTCCGCGTGGACCGCAACCGGGTCAAGGTGGGCGGCGGACAGGTACGGGCCCAGCTGCCCTTCACCCTGACCGAGCGGGGTGTCGGCGCCTTCCGTGGCGCGTTCCAGGGACGTTCGCCGCTCGCCGCGGGCCAGCGGGTGTTCGACGGGGACGGTACGGTCCGGCTCGCCACCCCGGCTGCCGCCCACACGTCCCCCGGGACCTCCGGCACCGCGCGGAAGCAATCGCCCGGCGCCGCGCAGAAGCAGACACCGGGCACCGCCCAGAAGCAGACCCCCGGTACTCCTCAGAAGCAGACGCCGAGCACCGCCCGAAAGCAGACGCCCACCGCCGCGCAGAAGCAGACTGCCGGCACCCCGCGGAAGCAGGCCCCCGGCACCCCCCAGAAGCAGTCGCCCGGCACCCCGCAACAGCAGTCCCCGGCCGTCGCGCCCCGCCCGGTGAGCGACCCGTCCGTCGACCCGGTGAACGACGTGGCCATGAACCCACTGCGGCAGATGGTGTCCGACTGAGGCTCCGGCCGAGCGCCTCGGCCCCGTACGGCTCCGAAGCGCGCCTTCGAGGTGGCCTCCGATGCGCGCCCCGCACCGCGACGACGCGCGGCCGTCAGTCCCGATCGCGCTCGTGGTACGAACGCCGGGTGTGCTCGGTGTGCGCCCGCATGACGGCGGACGCCCGTGCCTCGTCCCGGTCGGTGATCGCCGCGATCAGCTCCCGGTGCTCGGCCCAGGACTGCCTTCCGCGCTGTCGGGCGACGGGCGTGTAGTACCAGCGCACCCGTCGCCCGACCTGCGCCGCCAGGCCGGCCAGTACGGCATTGCCGGCCAGCGCCATCACCTTGGCGTGGAACTCCGCGTTGGTGGCCACCGCGGTCTCCACCGCGTCGTCCCGTACCGCCTGTTCGCCCTTGTCGCACAGCGCTTCCAGCTCCGCGATGCCGGCCGACCCGGCGTTGGCGGCGGCGAGCCGGGCGGCCTCGGCCTCCAGCAGCGTCCGTACGGTGAACAGCTGGTCGGCCTCCTCCTCGGTGGGCTCGTGCACGAACGCGCCCTGCGCCGGGCGCAGATCGACCCAGCCCTCGGTGTTGAGCCGCTGGAGCGCCTCGCGGACCGGCTGCCGGGAGACCCCGAGATGGCCTGCCAGCTCGCTCTCGACCAGGTGCTGGCCGGGGCGCAGCGTGCGCGTGGTGATCAGCTCCAGGAGCGCTTCGTAGACGCGCTCGCGCAGCGGTCCGGGGCGTTCCAGCTTCGGTACGGCGCCCTGCGGCAGCCCTGTGGACAGCATCGAGTACCCCTCCGTGACGCGGCCGGGACGGTGTGCACGCGCGGGCGCCCGGTTCCCCGGACTCCCGGCGCCCGATTGGTTATCGTCTACAGTCTACCGATCGTCACCCGGCCCCGCCCCCACACGGCCGGCATGAGCGGCCATCGTCGGTCACCACGACCGGCCCACCGTCGGTCACCACGACCGGCCACCGTCGTCCGCCACCCCGGCCACCGTCGTCCGGCCCCCGGGCACCCGCAATTCCTGTAAAACTACGACCGCTTGCACACCCCCGAACCACCGCGGCTCCCTCGGGGCCGCCGAGAGAAGCGGGTTGCCGATGCACGGAGGAACGGTCGCCGTCGTGGGCGGCAGCATCGCCGGTTGCGCCGCCGCGCTCGCCGCACACCGGGGCGGCGCGGCGGAGGTCACGGTGTACGAACGGGCCGCCGGCCATCTGGCGGACCGCGGCGCCGGACTGGCCGTGCACAACGACCGTTACGCGGAACTGGCCTCGGCGGGCTACCTGGACACCGGTATGCCCTGGTTGCAGCTCTGCCGGCGCCGCTGGTACACGCGGGACGGTGAACTGCCGCTCGGCCGGCCGGTGGGGGAACTCCCCTTCCCGTTCCGTACGTACAACTGGGGGCCGCTCTGGCGTGAGCTGCGCGCCCGGATGCCCGAGACCGCCGTGTTCCGCGGGGACAGCCCGGTCCGTACGGTCGAGACCTCGCCCGACGGCGCGGCGGTGCGCCTTGAGGACGGCAGCACCCACCAGGCCGACCTGGTCGTCGGCGCGGACGGCTACCGCTCCGTGGTCCGTGGCGCCGCCTTCCCCGACGTACGGCCCGCGTACGCCGGGTACCTCGCCTGGCGCGGCGCGTTCCCCGCCGAGCGGCTGGCCGCGCTCGGCCCGGATCCGGACGACGCCTGGCCGGTCGAGGACTGCGTCTTCGCCGTCTTCACCGGCGGCCACGCCGTCATCTACCGCATTCCGGACGGCACCGGCGGCCACCGTGCCAACTGGGTGCTGTACGCCGTCCCGCCACCGAACGCCGCCCTCGGCCTGGACACCCCCACCAGCCTTCCGCCCGGCACCCTCAGCGAGGCACTGCACGCCTGCTTCACCCAGGTCACCGGGGAACTCCTGCCGCCCTACTGGGGTGGCCTGCTCCAGCTGACGCGGCCCGAGGAATTGTTCATCCAGCCGCTGTACGACTTCACGGCACCCCACTACGCCGCGGGCCGTCTGCTGCTCGCCGGTGACGCGGCCACGGTCGCCCGCCCGCACACCGGCGGCGGCGCGGTGAAGGCCCTTCAGGACGCCACCGCTCTGGAGGCGGCGTTCACCGCCGCGGACACCTGGTCCGAGGTGCCTGCCGCGTACGAGGCCGCGCGCGGTCCCGTAGGAGTGTCGATGATGGAGCTCGGCCGCCGGCTGGGCGAAGCCCTCGTCCTGCGGAGTCCGGACTGGCGGACGGTGGGTCAGGCACAACTGGACGCGCTGTGGGCCGGCGCGGGGGCGAGCGCGTTCGGCGGGCGGGGACTGTCCGGAGCGAGCGGTCCGGCGCCGCGCGCGGCGGGGCGGCGGACCCGGTACCGCACGTAAGGGGGCGGCAGGTCCGGCACCGCGCAGGACGGGGCGGTAGCGACGGCGGCCCCGTCCTGGCGGCGGGCAGTGGCCGGTGACGCGCGGCGGACCCCGTACGAGCAGCCAAGCGTGTACCGGACAATGGAACCGCCGAGACCGGCCCGCTGCCACGGGCCGGCGCACCAGGACGGACGGGACTGATCAGACATGGGACGGGTCACCGAGCGACGCCGCGTCATCCGCATCCGCGACGGAGCCGTGAGCACACGCCCGGACACCCTCGTCGGCGAGGAGCCGCTGGAGATCCGCCTCGGCGGCAAGCCGCTCGCCGTCACGATGCGCACACCGGGCGACGACTTCGCGCTGGCCGCGGGCTTCCTCGTCAGCGAGGGCGTACTGGGGAGCGCCGGGGAGCTGGCGAACATCGTGTACTGCGCGGGGGCCACCGAGGACGGGTCGAACACGTACAACGTGGTGGACGTGCAGCTCGCGCCCGGCGTCCCCGTCCCGGACATCTCGCTGGAGCGCAACGTCTACACGACGTCGTCCTGCGGCCTGTGCGGCAAGGCGAGCCTGGACGCGGTCCGCACGTCCGCCCGCTGGCATCTGGACCCGCCCGCCGACGCCGCGGCCCGCATCACGCCCGCGACCCTGTCCGCCCTCCCCGGCCGGCTGCGGGCCGCGCAGCGGGTGTTCGACCGGACCGGCGGGCTGCACGCCGCCGCGCTCTTCGACTCCGACGGTGAACTCCTCGACGTCCGCGAGGACGTGGGCCGCCACAACGCCGTCGACAAGGTCGTCGGCCGTGCCCTCCAGGAGGGGCGGCTGCCGCTGCGCGACACCGTCCTGATGGTCTCGGGCCGGGCGTCGTTCGAACTCGTGCAGAAGGCGGTCATGGCGGGCATTCCGGCCCTCGCCGCCGTCTCCGCGCCGTCCTCCCTCGCCGTCGATCTGGCCGTCGAGAGCGGACTGACGCTGGTGGGGTTCCTGCGGGGGACCTCGATGAACGTGTACGCGGGCGAGGAGCGGCTCGCACTGGGGGCGGCGGCGGGGAGGGCCTGAGAGCCCGGCACGGCTCGGGGCGGAGCGTCAGCCCGGCACGGCTCGGGGCGGAGCGTCAGCCCGGCACGGCTCGGGGCGGAGCGTCAGCCCGGCACGGCTCGGGGCGGAGCGTCAGCCCGGCACGGCTCGGGGCGGAGCGTCAGCCCGCCCCCGGCTCCCCCTTCGCGACCGCCCCCGGCTCCACCACACGCGCGAGCAGCGCCATCAGCTGCTCCCGTTCGGCGGGACTGAGGTCCGCGGTCAACTCGTCGTTGGCCCGGTCGCCCAGTTCCTCCGTACGCCGGAGCCGGCGCTCCCCCGCCGCGGAGATCTCGACGGCGTTCTTGCGCCGGTCCTTCGGGTCGGGGGTGCGGGTCACCAGCCCGTCGGCCTGGAGGTCGTTGACGACCGCGACCATGTCCTTGGGATCGATCCCCACACTGCGGCCCAGTTCGGCCTGCGAGACGGGCCCCAGCTCACCGACGGCCGAGAGCACCGCGTGATGCATCATCCGCATCCCCTCCTCGGCCAGCGCTTCCGCGACGAGGCGGTGGCCGCGGGCCGCCGCCCGGCCGAGCAGCCAGCTGGGGAGGGAGCGGATGCGGGAGGGGGCATACGGAGTCTCTGGCATGCCACCAGCCTACCCGGAAAACCATTGGTCTCCCCAATGGATACTGCTATCGTTGGGCCACCCAACGGCCCCCCGGTTCTCCTGGCTCTCCCGGCTCTCCCGGCTCTCCCGGCGCCCCTGGGGTGACCGTCCCTGCGTGGCGTCCGGCCCCTTCCCCTTCCCCTTCCCGTTCCCGTTTCCCGGAGGTGCCCGTGCGGCGAGTCCGTTTCCATTCCTACGGCGGCCCCGAAGTCCTGCGCGTCGAGGAGGCCGAGGCCCCCGAGCCGGGCCCCGGCGAGCTGCTCGTCCGCACGGAGGCCATCGGCGTGACCCTGCCGTCCGTCCGCCGGACGCGCGGCGACGGCACCGGCGGTGGCGTACCGCTGCCCGCCGTACTCGGCGGCGAGGTGGCCGGCGAGGTCGTCGGCCTGGGCCCGGACGTCACCGGTTTCGCGGTCGGCGACCGCGTCACCTCGCTCTCCTTCACCGGCTCGTACACCGAGGCGGCCACCGTGCCCGCCGCGATGGCCGCACGCATACCGGACGCCGCGTCCAGCGTGGACGCCGTCGCGCTGGTCCGCGGCGGGCAGGTCGCGCTCGCCGCGCTGGCCACCGCCGCCCCGGCCGACGAGGAGTCGGTACTGATCACGGGCGCGGCCGGCGCCACCGGGCACCTGGCGGTGCAACTGGCCAAGCTGCGGGGTGTGCCGCGGGTGGTGGCAGCCGTGAGCTCCGCCGCGAAGGCGGACTTCCTGTACGGGCTCGGCGCCGACGAGGTCGTGACGTACGAGGACGCGTCCTGGGGCGAGCCCGTCGACATCGTCCTCGACGGCGTCGGCGGGAACCTGCTGCCGCGCGCGGTGGCGGCCCTCGCGCCGGGCGGGCGGCTGGTCTTCTTCAACTCGGGCGGCGGCACGGTCCCGGCCTACGACCTTCTGGCGGGATCGAAGACGATCACCGGCCTCACCATGGCGCGGTTCGCCGCCACCCGCCCGGAGCGGTACGCGCGGCACGGCGCCGAGCTGTGGGACCACTTCTTCGCCGGCCGCCTGCGAGCCGCCGTGCACGCGCGGGTCCCGCTGGTGGAGGCCGCACGCGCTCACGAGATCGTCGAGGCGCGCGCCAACCTCGGCAAGATCGTACTGATCCCCTGACCGGCCTCGAAGCGAGGCCGCCCGTACGGATGTGCCCGCCGTGGCCCGTACGGGGGAAATCCGGCCGGGTGCGAAGAAGCGCCGCGCGTGGCTTGTGGCGGTGGCGGGGGTTCAGTAGCTTCCTGCGCACCGGAGCCGGACGTGGGACGTCCTATGTCCCACGTTGAACAGAGAACGCAACCCGTAGCACGCAGCACACACCGCCCCTCTCTCTTCCTCCTCCTTCTTCGTCTCTCCCCCACTCCTCCGACGCCTCGCCGATGCCTCGAAGGGCAGGTCGGATCATGACGTCACCACTCCGCGCCCATGACAACCACCGCCGCAGACCCGCCACCGGGACCGGCGGTCCCGCCCACGGCGGCCGCCGGCCCCGGGCCCGCACCCTGGCCGTGCTCGCCACGGCGGCCGCCGTCCTCGTCCCGGTGGCCACCGCCCAGGCCCGCCCGGCACCGCCCACCACCGCTTCCGGCACTACCACCCGTACCACCACCGGCTTCGAACAGCAGGTGCTGTTCAAGGCCTCCCAGGAGCGCGGTTACGCCTGCTTCCGCATCCCGGCGATCGTCCGGTCCGCCGACGGCACCCTGCTGGCCTTCGCCGAAGGCCGGGTACGGGACTGCGGCGACGCCGGCGACATAGACCTCGTACTGAAACGCTCCACCGACGGCGGCCGCACCTGGGGCCCCCTCCAGGTCGTCAACGAGGGCGGCGGGGACACCCACGGCAACCCCGCCCCCGTCGTCGACCGCGAGACCGGCCGCATCCTGCTCGCGGAGACCTACAACAAGGGCCGCCCCGACGCCGCGAACTGCGGCGTGCCCTGCGACCGCACCCCGCATCTCCAGTACAGCGACGACGACGGCGCCACCTGGTCCGCACCACGCGACCTGACCGCCGAACTCCGGCCTGCCGGATGGAACTCCTGGTACGCCACCGGCCCCGTGCACGGCGTCCAGCTTGCCCGGGGACGGCACGCCGGGCGCCTGGTCTTCACCGTCAACGCCGAGAGCTACGCGGGCGGCCGGATCACCGCCAACCACGCGGCGCTGATGCTCAGCGACGACGGCGGTGACCACTGGCGCGTCGGCGCCGTGGACAGCTACCCGATCGCCGCCGACGGCACGTTCCGCCAGAAGCCGTCCGAGATGAGTCTGCTGGAACGTTCCGACGGCTCGGTGTACGTCAACGCGCGCGAGCAGGACGGCACCGACCTCGGCCACCGCACGGCGGCCGTCAGCCACGACGGCGGCGAGAGTTTCGCCCGGCCCTTCCGCACCCTGCCCGGCCTGTACGCGCCGATGGTGCAGGGCTCGGTGCTGCGGCTGCCGCCCCACGGCTCCGGCAAGCCGGGCCGCACACTGTTCGCCGCGCCCGCCGATCCGGACCGCCGCCGCACCATGACCGTCCGCTCCTCCTACGACGAGGGCCGCACCTGGGAAGGCGTGGACCGGGGCGCCCGGGTCACCACCGACTGGTCCGGCTACTCCGACCTGGTGCCCGTCGCGCCCGGCCTGACCGGCCTGCTGTACGAGGGCGGCGCGGCCGACGCCCGCGACGAGATCCGCTTCGCGCGCTTCACCGACGGCTGGCTCGGCCCGCGCCGCGCGCCCGATCCGACGACGCCCGACCTCGGACGGCACGCCCGCGCGGCGCTCGTCCTGGGCGGCGCCCGGCCTGCCGCGGGCCGCTTCGGCGACGCGCTCTCCTTCGACGGCCGGGACGACGCCGTACGACTGCCCTTCCGCCGCTCGCTGCCCCTCGGCAGCGGCGACTTCACGTGCAGTCTCTGGTTCCGCTACCGCGCCACCGCCGGTGAGCAGCCCTTCCTGTGGATGGGCGGGGTGGGCAGCCGCAGTCCGCAGGTGGCGCTGCGCGGCGACCCCGCCCGTAACCGGGTCGTCGCCCACGTCACCGCGCTCGACGGTGCTCGGCCGCCCGCCACCGCCGAGGTCGCCACCACCGCCGCGTACAACGACGGCGCATGGCATCACCTGGCGCTGCGGCGCACCGGCGGACGGCTGACGCTCACCGTCGACGGCGCCGAGAACCGAACGGTCCCCGACGTGCCCGGTTCCGTGAGCCGCAATGCGGTCTTCGGTGTCCATGCGGGCCAGAAGGCGGACAGCCGCTCCCAGCTCTCCGGCGACCTGGACGAAGTACGGGTCTACGGACGCGCGTTGGACGACGACGAGCTGGCAGGCGTACGCCGGGACAACGCGCGCGTCCCCGGCCCCGTCGTCCTGCGCCTGCCGCTGGACCGTGTGGACGAGGAGGGCTGACGGTCCGTCACACCCCGCGCGCGCCGCCCGGATCGACGCCGAGCATCCCGTTCGCGATGCTCTTGCGTAGTCGTGCGGTCCGAGGACTAACGGGAGCCGCCCGCGTCGACGCTGTCGCCGCGCCGCGGCCGCACGCCCTCCCTCCGCTCGCCGGACCCGGGCAGAACGCCGGCCCCGTCCTCGGACTCGGCCCCGGATTCGTCCTCGGCCTCAGCCCCGTGCCCGCCCTCGGCCCCGGCCCCGGCTTCCCGCTCCTCGGGCGCCTGTGCCGCGTACCGCTTCGCGAGGACCGCGCAGACCATCAGCTGCATCTGGTGGAACAGCATCAGCGGCAGCACGGCCAGCCCGGCCTGCGCGCCGAACAGGACGCTGGCCATGGGCAGACCGGCGGCCAGGCTCTTCTTCGAGCCCGCGAACGTGATGGCGATCCGGTCGCCGCGGGCGAAACCGGCCTTCCTGGAACCGTAGGACGTGATCGTCAGCATCAGGGCCAGCAGAACGGCCTCGACGGCCAGCAGGCTCAGCAGGCGCCACGGCGAGACCTGGTGCCATATGCCCTGGACCATGCCCGTGCTGAAGGCGGTGTAGACGACGAGGAGTATGGAGCCGCGGTCGACGAGGCCGAGGATCTTCTTGTGGCGGGTGATGAAGCCGACGATCCAGCGGCGCAGCAGCTGGCCGGCGAGGAACGGCACCAGCAGCTGGCAGACGATCGAGACCAGGGAGCCGGCCGAGAACCCGCCGCCGTCGCCGCCCAGCAGGAGCGCCGCCAGCAGCGGCGTCACGACGATCCCGATGAGGCTGGAGAAGGAGCCCGCGCAGATCGCCGCCGCGACGTTGCCGCGCGCTATGGAGGTGAAGGCGATCGAGGACTGGACGGTGGACGGCACCAGGCACAGAAAGAGCAGGCCGGTGTAGAGGGGCTGCGTCAGGAGGTACGGAACGAGACCGCCGGCCGCCAGCCCCAGCAGGGGGAAGAGGACGAACGTGCACCCCAGCACCGTCAGATGCAGCCGCCACTGGCGCATCCCGTCCACCGCCTCCCGGGTGGAGAGCCGGGCGCCGTAGAGGAAGAAGAGCAGCGCCACGGCACCGGTCGACGCGTCGTCGGCGACGGTGGCGGCCGCGCCCCGGGCGGGGAGCAGGGCCGCGAGGCCGACGGTGCCGACGAGGGCCAGGATGAAGCCGTCCACGGGGAGCCAGGAGGGGATGCTGAGCTGAGGACGGCGCATGTTCTCTCTTCGCGGGTGGGGCGGGGGTGGACGGAGCGGAAGGGGCTGACGGTGCGGGTGGGGCGGACGGTGCCCTCTCCACCCTGCCTGGCGCCACAGCCATCGGGAAGCCCTCTTACCGTGGTGACTGTCATCATGAAGTGTGATGAATGGATGACGGGGTGCCGCTGTGTGCCGAGTGAGGGTGTGTGATGACCGACCAGGCCGGGACGATGTTCGACCCCGTGCAACTGCGCACCTTCCTCGCGGTGGCCCAGACGCTGAGCTTCACCCAGGCCGCGCACCGGCTCGGCCTGCGGCAGTCCACCGTCAGCCAGCACGTGCGCAAGCTGGAGGACGCGGCCGGGCGGCGGCTGTTCGCCCGGGACACCCATGCCGTGGACCTGACCGAGGACGGCGAGGCGATGCTCGGCTTCGCGCGCACCATCCTGGAGGCCAACGAGCGGGCCGCGACCTTCTTCACGGGCACGCGGCTGCGCGGCCGGCTGCGGTTCGGGGCCTCCGAGGACTTCGTGCTGACCCGGATGCCGGAGGTGCTGGAAGAGTTCCGGCGCGACCACCCCGAGGTGGATCTGGAGCTGACGGTCGAGCTCTCCGGGACGCTGCACGAGCTGCTGGCGGCCGGCCGCCTCGACCTCGTCCTGGCCAAGCGCCGTCCCGGCCCGGCACGCGGCCGGGCCGAGGCGCCCACCGGCCGGCTCGTCTGGCGGGACCGGCTGGTGTGGGTCGGCACGGACCGGCTGCGGCTGGACGCCCGGCGGCCGGTCCCGCTGGTGGTGTTCCCGCCGCCGGCGGTGACCAGGGCCCGCGCGCTGGAGGCGCTGGAGCGGCAGGGCCGCGACTGGCGCATCGCCTGTACGAGCGGCAGCCTCAACGGCCTGATCGCGGCCACCCGGGCCGGCCTGGGCGTGATGGCGCACAGCCTCGGCATGATCCCGCCCGGTCTGGTGCGGGTGCCGTCCCGGGCCGGTCTGCCGGACCTCGGCGGGGTGGACTTCGTGCTGCTGTACGGGGAGCGGGACGGCGCGGCCAAGGGCCCTGCGGACGCGCTGGCCGACGCGATACTGGCGGGCGGCGACCGGTTGCAATTGCCTTAGCGGCGCGCCCGGCCCTCCCCGGGGAGCTGCCGGGAGACGCCGGGAGACGCCGGGAGACGCCGGGAGACGCCGAGAAGTGCCGCGAGGTGCCGCGAGGTGCCGAAGGACGCCGGGAGCCACGGAGAGATTTGGTGCAGATCCGGTCCCGGCGTCGTGATCGTCGGGCGCGCGGCGCCCCCGACGATGTCCAAGCTTCTCCGGAGTAGCCCGTTTTCGCCGCATGACCAGCGACTACGCCACCGGCTCGGCCGGCTGGACGCCCCTCCCGCGGGCCCCGGTGTTGGGGTACGGTCTCGGCCCGGTGAGAAGCACGTCGAGGAGCTGGGTCATTGCGCGAGTTCACCGTCCCACCTTTGGCCACGGCGCCCCGCGTCGGCGGGTTGGCGGACGCTGTATTCGACCATGCCGACTCGGATCCCGGCCGGGTCGCGCTGGCCCGTAAGGACGCCGCCGGCCGGTGGCGGGACGTGAGTGCCGCGCAGTTCCGCGACGAGGTGCTGGCCCTGGCCAAAGGGCTGCTCGCCCAGGGCGTCCGCTTCGGCGACCGGGTCGGGATCATGTCCCGTACCCGCTACGAGTGGACGCTGTTCGACTTCGCCCTGTGGTCGGTGGGCGCCCAGTCCGTACCGCTGTATCCCACTTCGTCCGCCGAGCAGGTCTTCTGGATGCTGCACGACGCGGGGGTCTCGGCCTGCATGGTGGAGCACGAGGACCATGCGATGACCGTCGGCTCGGTCATCGACCGGCTGCCGCAGCTGCGCCGCCTGTGGCAGCTGGACGCCGACCCGGTCGCCGAGCTGACGGCGGCGGGCGCGCACCTGGAGGACGACGTGGTGCACCGCCACCGGATGGCGGTCACCCCGGACGCGACCGCGACGGTCATCTACACCTCGGGCACCACCGGCCGCCCGAAGGGCTGCGTGATCAGCCACGCGAACTTCATGGCCGAGGCCGACAACGTCGTCCAGCGCTACGAGACGGTGTTCCACTCCAGGCCCGGCGACGAGGCGTCCACCCTGCTGTTCCTGCCGCTCGCCCACGTCTTCGGGCGGATGGTGCAGGTGGCCGCCGTCCGCGGGCGGGTCAAGCTCGGCCACCAGCCGGACCTGTCGGCCGCCGCCCTGCTACCGGACCTCCAGTCGTTCCGGCCCAGCTTCGTCCTCGCCGTGCCGTACATCTTCGAGAAGGTCTTCGCGGCGGCCCGGCGCAAGGCCGAGGAGGAGGGCCGGCTCGGCCCGTTCGAGAAGGCCGTCGACGTGGCGGTCCGCTACGCCGAGGCGCTGGAGCACAAGGCGTTCGGCACCGCGTCCGGGCCCGGCGCGCCGCTGCGTATGCAGCACCAGCTCTTCGACAAGCTGGTCTACGGCAAGGTGCGGGAGGCGATGGGCGGCCGGGTGCGGCACGCCATGTCGGGCGGTTCGGCGATGGAGCGCCGGCTCGGGCTGTTCTTCGCCGGCGCCGGGGTGACCATCTACGAGGGGTACGGGCTGACGGAGTCCACCGCAGCCGCCACCGCCAACCCGCCCGAGCGCACCCGCTTCGGCACGGTCGGCTCCCCCGTCCCCGGGACGACCGTGCACATCGCCGAGGACGGGGAGATCTGGCTGCACGGCGGTCAGGTCTTCCAGGGCTATCTGAACAACGCCCGGGCCACCGACGCCGTCCTGCGCGACGGCTGGCTGGCCACCGGCGACCTCGGCGCGCTGGACGAGGACGGATACCTGACGATCACCGGCCGGAAGAAGGAGATCCTCGTGACCTCCGGCGGCAAGACCCTCTCCCCGGTCGTCCTGGAGGAGCGGGTACGGGCGCATCCCCTGGTCGCCCAGTGCATCGTCGTCGGCAACGACCGTCCGTACGTGGCCGCGCTGGTGACGCTGGACCCGGAGGCGGTCGGGCACTGGCTCAGGATGCGCGGCAAGCCGGAGCTGCCGCCGACCGACCTGGTGCACGACCCCGATCTGGAGACCGAGATCCGGCGGGCCGTCGTCGCCGCCAACACGCTGGTCTCGCAGGCCGAGTCGATCCGTACGTTCCGGATACTGGCGCATCAGTTCAGCGAGGAGCACGGCCTGCTGACGCCGTCGCTCAAGCTGAAGCGCAGGGCCATCGAGGCGGCGTACGCGACGGAGGTGGAGGCGCTGTACCGGACGTGAGGGGGTGCTGGGCGCCGTTACGGGTCACGCCCGCTCCTCCGCCGCGCGGCGGAGGCGGTTCATCCCCCGGCCGGAGGTGCCGTCCGCGCGCCGCCGGGAGGCTCGTGTCATGAACACCGATCAGCTCGTGGGCCGCCAGGTCCTCCTGGGGCGCGTGGCCGTCGCGGCCTGCGCCCCGTACCTCCTCCTGAAGCTGCTGTGGGTCCTGGGCCATGACATCGGCATCGTGGACGTGGGCAGGGTCGGCCGGGGCACCTGGATCGCGGGCAACGTCGTCACCTTCCTCATGGACGCCGTCGCCGCCGCCATCGCGTACACGCTCACCCGCCCGTCCGGCGTGCGGGCCCCCGCCTGGCTGCTCGCGCTGCCCCTGTGGATGGCGTCCGGGCTGCTCACCCCCTTGATGATCACCGTGCCCACCGGTTCCGCCGTCGCCGCCCTGACCGGCGCCGCGAACCCGATGGCGTCCGGCGACTTCCTCGAACCCTGGGTCTACGTCCTGGTCTACGGCGCCTTCATCGTCGAGGGCCTGACCCTGCTGGGCGCCTTCTGGTGCTACGCGCACCAGCGCTGGGGCACGCTGCTGCGCCGGCGGCTGGAGTCCGTACCCGCTCCCGCCCCTGGTGTACGGGCGGCACGGCGGCTGCTCGGCGTTCCCGCTGCGGTGCTCCTGGCCGTACTCGGCATCGTCGACGTGTTGTGGGGCCTCGGTGTGCCGACGGGTCCCGGAGCGGCGGCCCTGCCCGCGCGGAGCGTCGTGACGGCCACGTCCGGCGTGGTCCAGGGCCTGCTGGCGCTGGCCGGCGCGGCCGGACTGGCGGCCCTCCTCTTCCCCCGGTGGGGGCGCGTGCGGCGGCTGCGCACGCGGGTGCCGCTGGCGCTGGCCTGGCTGGGCTCCGCGACGGTGTTCGCGTGGGGCGGAACGATGTGGCTCTCGTGGGCCGTGGCCGACGCCCTGACCGGCGACGGCTCGGCTCCCACCCGCGGCCTGCCCGGCCTGGCGGGCGCCCTGGAACTGGTCGCGGGGCTGGTCGTGCTCTGCCTCGGTAGCCTCGCCCTCGCCGCGGAGACGGCCTGCCCGGTGCCCTCGTCCGCACCCGGGCGGAAACGTGTCGGCACCTTCTGAAGGTGCGCGGGAATGCTCCGTACCGGATGATCGTTGACGTTGGAGAACATGTACGACGACCTAAGGATCGAATCCGTCGTGAGCAAGGTCCCCCACATCACCCTCAACAACGGTGTCGCCATGCCGCAGCTCGGCTACGGCGTCTGGCAGGTGCCGGACGACGAGGCCGCCAAGGCCGTCGGCACCGCACTGGAAGCCGGATACCGCAGCATCGACACCGCCGCGATCTACGGCAACGAGGAGGGCACGGGGAAGGCGCTCGCCGCCTCCGGCATCGCGCGTGACGAGCTCTTCGTGACGACGAAGCTGTGGAACGACGAGCAGGGCTACGACTCGACCCTGCGCGCCTTCGACACCTCCCTCGGCAAGCTGGGCCTGGAGTACGTGGATCTGTACCTGATCCACTGGCCGATGCCCGCCAAGGACACGTTCGTGGACACGTACCGGGCGTTCGAGAAGATCTACCAGGACGGCCGCGCCAAGGCCATCGGCGTCTCCAACTTCCAGCCCGCCCACCTGGAGCGGCTGATGGGCGAGACGTCCGTCGTGCCCGCGGTCAACCAGATCGAGCTGCACCCGCAGCTCCAGCAGTCCGAGCTGCGCGCCTTCCACGCCCGGCACGGCATCGCGACCGAGGCCTGGTCGCCGCTGGGCCAGGGCAAGGACCTCCTCAAGAACACGACCGTCACCGGGCTCGCCGAGAAGTACGAGCGCACCCCCGCGCAGATCGTGCTCCGCTGGCACCTCCAGCTCGGCAACGTCGTCATCCCGAAGTCCGTGACCCCGTCCCGGATCAAGGAGAACGTGGACGTCTTCGGCTTCGAGCTGGACGACGCCGACATGTCCGCCCTCGCGGCCCTGGACTCCGGCACCCGCCTGGGCCCGGACCCGGACACCATGAACGGCTGAGACACCTCCCCGGACCCCGGTCCGGTGCAGCACCCTCCGGCGCCGCCGCCCCACCCGGGACGGCGGCGCCGCCTTTCCCCGCCCTCTCCGCTTCTCCTCCTCCGGTCCCTCCCAGCTCACGCCCGGTTTCCCGGTTTCCCACGCCCCGCGGGGGACGGGAAACCCCTTGGCCCGCCGCCCGGCACGGGACGAAGGTCAAGGTGCCGGGTCCGGGCAGCCGACGGTCCCGGCGCACCGAGAGTCACCCAACGGAGGAGACCCAGATGATCCGCATTCCTCGCGCCGCCGCCGCTCTCGCGGCCACCGCGGCCGTGTTCGCACTCGGCGGCGGCACCATGGCCACCGCCGCCGGTTCGGCCCCCGCCCGCCAGACCGCCTCGCCCGCGGTCCAGGCCGTCGTCTGCACCGTCAACGACAACGGCGTCAACTACCGCGGCGGACCGGGCACCGGCTACCCGGTCCTGGGCCAGGTCAACCGGGGCCAGAAGATGAACGCGCGGGGCACCGAGGGCTCCTGGGTCATGGGTGACCTGTGGGGCGGCCGTACCGGGGTGTGGATCCACCGCGCCTACCTGAACTGCTGAGGCTCAGCCCGCCGGCCCGGCCATCCGCCCTCGCCACGGGCCGGCGAGCTGATCACACGGCGGGGTGGTGGGGGTCTTCCCGGCCCGGGAGGGCCACCACCCCGCCCGGCACCGGCCGGCCGCCGTTCGGCCACGTCCTGCCCACCGCGCACGAGAGCACACCGACGGGGGCGTGCGCGGCGGGGCACGGACGTGGCTCCACGGGGGGCGGCGGCCGGGCGGTGCCGTCGCGTCCCGCCGCTCCCAGGGCGGGACGCGCGGGCGGCATCGTCGGCCCGGGCGCGGGCATCCACCGGGGGAGGCCGTGCGGTCAGGCCGCCCGTGCCGTGTGGAAGGTCTGAGCGGAGAGCCAGAAGAGGTCCGGGCGCAGGGCGATGCCCGCCGGGTCCTCCGGGTCGAGGAGGCGGGTGAGGATGGCGCGGTCCTCCTCGTCCAGGTCGTCGCCGGTCTTCTCGGCGAAGCGGGAGAGCAGCCCGGTGACCTGGGCGCGCTGGGCGGGGTCCAGCGGGGCGGGCAGGTCGAGCAGGAAGCTGCGGCTCAGCGGGGTCCGCAGGCCCGCGGCGGTCAGGAGGGCGGGCCAGTCCTCGACGACGGCCCGGGCGCCGGGCAGCGCGGCGCGCATCTGGGCGAACCAGTCGTCCTGCAGCGCGTCGAGACGGCTCTGGAAGCCGGGGCGTCCGACGCCGAAGTCGCGGGGCAGGAACCGGGGGGCGAGGCCGCCTTCGGACACGACGAGCAGCCCGCCCGGGCGGAGCAGGCGGGCCAGCGCGGCCACGGCGGCCGCCTGGTCGCCGACGTGGTGCAAAGCCTTGCTGGACCAGATGAGGTCCGCTTCCCCGATGCCGTCCATGTGGTCGGGCAGCTCGGCCACCCGGGTACGGAACCGGTCGCCGAGGCCCAGGTCTGCGGCGCGGTCCCGGGCGCGTTCGAGCAGCGCCTCGGTCGGGTCCACCGCCACGATCTCGGCCTGTGGGAAGGCCTGGGCGAGCAGGCAGCTGGTGACGCCGGGGCCGCTGCCGACGTCGAGCACCCGGCGGACCTCGTCGGGTCCGGGGCCGGGCGTCCGCGTCAGCAGGTCTCGGAGCCAGGCGGTGGCCTGTTCGAGGAGCGGGGTCTGGAACTCGGCCTCGCCTTCGAGGTAGGCGGCGAGGGCGTCCCAGTCCATGTGCGTGTTGTCGTGGTGGTGGCCGTGGCCCTGACCGTGGTCGTGGCCGTGCTCACGTGCCGGGGCGGTGGTGCCATGGTTGTGGTCCGTCATGGTGCGAGCGTCCGGCAGGGCGCACCATAAGGCAAACATCCTTGCCGGTCCGGCAAAGCACCCCGCCTCCGGGGGCGCCGGACCGCCCACCGTAAGGTTCTGCTCCGTGGGAACTCCAGGATGGATACCGCCGACCGAGACGGAACGGCGGTTGTGCGAGGCCGGTGCACGGGGCGACTGGGAAGGCCAGGTCGCGGCGGTGGCCGGTGAAGACCTGTATCTGGTGGTGCCCCAGCAGGGCCAGGACCCGCTGCCGGTCTACGAGGACCCGGCCGGCGGCGGTACGTGCATCCCCGTGACGACCCGCGGCATGCTGCCGCCGTGGCATCCGCAGCAGCTCTTCGACCGGGTCTCGGTGGAGGAGCTGGCCCAGGACTGGCCGAACGACAAGTGGAAGCTGGCGGTCAATCCGGGCACGCCGTGCGCCGCGTACCTGCCGGCCACCGCCGCGCACCGCAGCACCTGGACGCGGATCCGTGCCCAGTACGGTGTCCGGCCCGGCGGGCTGCTCACCACCCACCTCGGCGGTCCGCTGCACGGTCCGCTCGCCCAAGGACTCGCCTGCGGCGCACCGATCGCCGTGCACCACAGCGTGCCGTGGAACGAGCTGGGCACCGCCTTCCTCGACTACGCGGCCGACGCCCAGCTGCTGCACGAGCAGTGGTCGGTCACCGATCCGGCGTCCTGGCAGCAGCGTCTCGGCCAGTTGCTCGACGCCGGTTTCGTACCGGCCGAGACCGAGGCCGCGCTGCGGGCCCGCGACGGTGGGGAAGAGGCCGGGTCCGGCGGCGTACCGGAGCTGGTGGAGAAGTACGAGGAGCGCTTCCGTACGGAGGGGCTGCTGCCTGCGGACGGGCACGTGAAGTCGCTCGTCGCCCTGGACTACGCGCATGCCGTAGCTCTCGTCCGCTGGGGGCTCGGGGCCCGCTACTGCGCGCCCCCGGAGGCCGAACAGGCCGTGCTGCGCGCCGGTGAGCTGGCGCGCGCGGCGTACGGCTCCTGGCAGGAGTTCTCGGCGGGGTACGCGCTGGGCCGGGCGCTGGCCTTCGACAACGGCTGGTTCGGCACGGCGTACCAGGAAGCGGTGCACCTGCACCGGGTGCTCGGCCAGGATCCGGCCTCGCCGTGGGTGAATCTGCCGTTCGCCTGACCGGACGAGACACATGGCGGAGGTCCGTCAGGTGATGTCCGTGACGGTCACCGTCACGGCGACCTCGGGCGCGGCTTCGCCCGCCGTCCGCAGCGCCTCCTGGACCGCCGCCGTGACACGCGGCCGGACCGCGCGGACCACGTCCAGGGCCCGGTGACCTCGCCGGACCGCCAGGTGGACGCGGATCCGCCACGGTCCCGGACCAGGGCCGTGGTCGGCCCGTACGCCGGACACGCGGCCTCCCCGCCCGGGTGGGGAGGAGCCACCGCCGGAGCCGGTACCGGGGGCCGACCGGGAGCCGGAACCGGAAGCGGACCGGGAGTCGGGACCCGGGGCGGACCGGGAGCCGGAGCCCGTTCCCGCCGTCCGTGCCACCGTCCCCCGGAGCAGTTCGCCCAGGCCGGGCCGGAGGAAGGCGACACCGGGAGTGTCCTTGGCGGCCCCGGCGGCGGCACGGAGGACCGCCGCGTGCAGCTGCGCGTCGCCGCTCATGACCTGACTCATGACCTGCCCTCCTCGCGGGCTTCCGGATGCCCGCCGGAGCCCCCCGTCTCCCCCTCGGCGGCGTCCTCGACGAGGTCCACGACGGTGACGTCCACCTCCTCGACCTCCAGGCCGATGCCGTCCCGCGCCGCCGCGCGCACCCGTTCGCGTACCCGGTCGGCCAGCGCGGGCAGCGGCCACGCGTACCCGGCCGCCAGTTCGATCGCCACCTTCATGGGCCCCCGCGGCGCGAGCAGGGTGACCCGGCAGCTGCCCGCTTGAACGTCCGGCAGGGTCTCGGCCGCGGCGCGGAAGGACTTGGCCGCCGCGGCCTCGGTGATCCACGCGTCGTCCTCCGGGTCGCCCAGCGGCAGCGTCCTGCCGGGCCGGAGTTCGGTTCTGACCAGGTCCATCACCCGGGCCGTGAAGCGTTCGGTGCTCCGGTCCTCCTCGTCGCGGCCCGCCGCTCCCGCGGTCTGCCGGGCTTCGCGTACGTAGCGGTCGAGGACGCCGAGGCCCGCCAGCGCCTCCTGGCAGTACGGGCACCGGGCGGCATGCGGACCGCCCTGCGGACCGGCGTCCGGGCCTGCCTGCGGACCAACGTCCAGGGCACCGTCTCCGGCCGGGCCGCCCGCGAGGCCCGCTTCAACCGCTTCCTCCGCTTCGCTCTCCTCCCACACGGACGACAGCGCGCGGCCGCAGGGCAGGATCGGGTCGTCGTGCTCACCTAGCGCCATGCGCCCATCGCCTCCGTCAGATAGCGGCGTGCTCGGAAGACCCTGCCACGGACCGCCTGGTGGCTGATGCCCACCACCGCGGCGATCTCCTCGTACGGCAGGGCGTGCAGTTCGCGCAGCACCCAGCAGGCGCGCTGCTCCGGGGTGAGTCCGTCCATCGCCCGCATCAGCGCCTCGACGGCTGCGGTCGACTCGGCCGCCCGCACCGGTGACGACGCGTGCTCGGGCGCGCTCGGCTCGGGCACCGAGCCGAGGTCCTGGGTGGGTCTGCGGGCCCGCAGCAGGTTCAGGCACCGGTTGGTGACGATGCGATACATCCAGGTCGCGAACGCGGCGTCGCCGCGGAACTCCGGGATTCTGCGCCAGGCGCTCACGAAGGCGTCCTGCACGGCGTCCTCCGCGTCGGTACGGCTGCCGAGCAGCCGGGTGGCCAGGCGCAGGAGCTGAGCGCTGTGGCGGCGGACGAGCACCTCGAAGGCCCCCTCGTCCCCTTCCGCGGCACGTACGGCCAGCAGGGCGTCGCTGGGTTCGGGCACTCACCGGCTCCTTCCTTCCCCGACCATCTTCACCGGAGGCGGGCGCGATGCGCCGCTTTGATGCGATACGGGAGTAACCGGCGAT
This sequence comes from Streptomyces monomycini, assembly GCF_022271435.1. Lineage (GTDB taxonomy): Bacteria > Actinomycetota > Actinomycetes > Streptomycetales > Streptomycetaceae > Streptomyces > Streptomyces monomycini. The sequence continues at coordinate 201,321 of NZ_JAFIQY010000005.1, forward strand.
TCCTCTCCGGCACCCGATCCGGCCGCAGAGAAGACGCCTACCACGGCACACCACCGGACGGAGTGCGCCACACACGCTTGTACGCTGCGCAAACGGGCAGACGGACCGGGCGCCCGGCGCGCGCACGGCACGAGGAGAGGACGGACACTCATGGGCGGTAGCGGTACGGACCGCGGACTGCACCCACCGATGCTCGCGGCCGGCACCGGCAGGCCACGCGCACGCCGCGCCACGCTGCCCAGCTGGCCCCGCATCCGGACCGCGGCCCGCCGTACGCCGGTCTCGATCTGGAACGACGACGTGTCCGACTGGGCGGCCAGCCTGACGTACTACTCGGTACTGGCCCTGCTGCCCTCGGTGATCGTCACCATCTCGCTCGTCGGCCTGGCCAACCCCGCGTCCACCGAGGAGCTGATCAACCACATCAGCGCCCTCGCCCCGGCCGGGTCGGGCGGTACCGTCCGCCGGGCCCTGGTCACCATGGCCCAGCAGCGGACCGCCGTCTGGATGCTGGTCGGGGGTGCGCTGGTCAGCGCCCTGTGGTCGTCGTGCAGCTACCTGGCGGTGTTCCGGCGGGCCCTGCACGCGATGTACCGCGTCAAGGACGACCGGCCGCCGTGGCGCAAGGCGCCGCGCATCCTGGCGACGGCGCTGCTGCTGTTGGCGCTGCTGATCAGCAGTGCGGTCGTGCTGCTGGTCAGCGGGCCGATGGCGAGTGCGGCCGGGCGGGCCCTGGGGCTCGGCGAGGCGGGCGAGGAGACGTGGAACCTGTTGCAGTGGCCGCTGCTGTTGCTGCTGGCCGTCGTGCTGGTGATGGTGCTCTTCCGTACGGGCCCGTCCCGGACGCGTGGGCGGCGCGCGGTGCCCGGCGGGGTCGTGGCGGTGCTGATGTGGCTGGTGTCCTCGGCGGGGTTCACGTTCTACGCCTCGTACGTGGGCACGTTCAACCGGCTGTACGGGTCGCTCGCCGGGCCCGTCGTCTTCCTGATATGGCTGTGGTTCTCCCATCTGTCCCTGCTGAGCGGCGCCCAGTTCAACGCCGAGCTGGCCCGTATGGAGAGCGGGGAAGCGGATGCGTCCGAGGGGGCGGCGGGCCCCGGCGAGACCGGTGAGTCCGATGGCAGCAAGAAGGCCAAGAGATGAGCACGCCCGCTCAGCTCGCCCGTTCGGCCCGCCGCCGCCCGTCCCTCAGCTCCCCCCGTGGCCGGTGGCGATCTCCTCGACCCGGTGGGCCAGGGTGAAGTCGAGGACGGTGACGGCGTGGCCGGCGCTGTGGGTGTTCACGGCGACGGTCAGCGTGTTGTAGCCCAGGGTCAGTTCGGAGTGGTGGTTCAGCTCCTCCTGGATCTGGGCGACGTGGATCACCATCGCGGCGGCCGGCAGGTGCCGCTCGAAGGTGTAGGTGCGGGTCAGGCTGCCGTCAATCACCGACCAGCCGGGCAACTCCGCGAGGCAGTCCTCGATCTCCTTGTCCGTCAGCAGGTCCACCTGAGCGTCCATCTCGCTCCGCCTCTCCGTCACAGCGCATGGCCGCGCGTACCGCCCGTACCACCGGGCCGTCCGCGCACTGTCGATTGCAGCAGTTCCAGCGTGGCACGCCGAGGACGCTTTCCCGCCAATGTGCGGACGGGCACGCCGCGGGCTTCCGGGGTCACGGGGCCACTTCTATGCTCCTGCGCCTGACGGGCCGTCCGTTACCGGGGGTAGTAGGGAGCAGCTGTGGACACCGAAGGCCGTACGGAGCACACGCGCGGAGCCGGCGGCGGGCAGCCCCGGCGGACGTTCCTGGGCGGGGCGGCGGCGATGGGCGGCGCGCTCGCCCTGGGCACCGGCGGTACGGCGGCCGCCGCGCCCGCCGCCCGGCGCCGTGCCGCGGGCCGGACCGTGGCCGTCCTCGGCGGCGGAGTGGCCGGGCTGACCGCCGCGCACGAACTGGCCGAACGCGGTTTCCAGGTCACCGTGTACGAGCGCAAGCCCAAGGGCCTCGGCGGCAAGGCCCGCAGCATGGACGTGCCGGACAGCGCGCGCGGCGGCCGCAAGCCGCTGCCCGGCGAGCACGGCTTCCGCTTCATCCCGGGCATCTACCACAACCTCCCGGACACCTTGCGCCGCATCCCGTTCCCCGGCAACGCCAACGGCTGTCACGACAACCTGGTGGCCTCCACCGAGGTGATGTTCGCCCGTACCGCCGGCCGGGAGGACATCCGTATCCCGTTCTCCACCGTCGGCACTCCCCCGCCGGTCCTCACCCCCGACGCGTTCCTGCGCATGCTGACCGGCCTGCTGGACACGGCGACCCGCCTCCCCGCCCACGAGATCGCGTACTTCGCCAACCGGCTGCTGGTCTTCCTCACCAGCTGCGACCGGCGCCGGCTGGACGTCTGGGAGCACACACCCTGGTGGCGTTTCCTGCGGGCCGCGTCGATGTCCCCCGACTACCAGCGTCTGCTGGCCATCGGCCTGACCCGCAACATCGTCGCGACCAAGGCGGAGATCGCCTCCACCCGGACCGTCGCGACCTGCGCCGAGGCCTTCGTCTTCAACCTGCTCGGCCGGGGTGCCGACGGACAGCCGGACCGGGTGCTGAACCTGCCCACCAACGAGGCGTGGATCGACCCGTGGGTGGCGTACCTGCGGTCGCTCGGGGTGGAGTTCAGGGTCGGGTGGGCCGTACGGGACCTGCGGCTGGCGGGCGGCCGGATCGCGGAGGCGGTCGTCACCGATCCACAGGGCGCGCGACAGGCGGTCGTCGCCGACCACTTCGTGCAGGCCATGCCGGTCGAGCACGCCCGTGCCACCTGGAACGCCGCCGTACGGGCCGCCGACCCGCAGTTGGCGCGCTGCGACAAGCTGGCCACCGACTGGATGACGGGCATCCAGTTCTATCTGACCGAGCCCACGCCGGTCATCCACGGGCACGTCAACCACATCGACTCGCCCTGGTCGCTGACCGCGGTCGGCCAGGCGCAGTACTGGAAGAACCGTGACTTCCCGGCCGACTACGGTGACGGGCAGGCCGCCGACTGCCTGTCGGTGGACATCTCGGAGTGGGACCAGCCGGGCATCCTGTACGGGAAGACGGCCAAGCAGTGCACGCGTGAGGAGGTCGCGCGAGAGGTCTGGGCCCAGATGAAGGCCGGCCTCAACGACACCGGCAAGACCGTGCTGCGTGACGCGACGCTGCACTCCTGGTTCCTGGATCCGGCGGTCTCCGGGCTCGGCACCCCGCACCCCGCCAACGACGAGCAGTTACTGATCCACCCCACCGGTTCCTGGCTGAACCGGCCCACGTCCCGTACGGCGATCCCCAACCTCTTCCTCGCCGGGGACTACGTGGCCGTCGACATCGACCTGGCGACGATGGAGGGCGCCAACGCGTCCGCGCGGCAGGCCGTGAACGCGCTGCTGGACGCGTCCGGTTCGGCCGCCGAGCGGTGCGCGGTCGTGCCGCTGTACCGCGCACCGGAGTTCGCACCGCTCAGGAGGCACGACGAAACGCGGCATCGGCTCGGGCTGCGGAACGTCTTCGACCTGGGGTGATGTGGAGATGCGCTGGGTGTGCGGGCCGTGTGGTCGGCCGGCACGGGTAGGGGCCCGGGCGTCCCGGCCGTACGGCTGCCGGGCGTCCCGGCCGTACAGGTCAGTCCGTACGGGGTCCGGAGCGGGACGCCCTGGCCAGGAGCAGTTTCCGTTCCCGGGCGTTACGGGCCAGGGCCGCCGCCCGTTCGAACTCTTCGCGCGCCTCGGACGCCCGCCCCAGGCGTTCCAGCAGGTCGCCGCGGACACTGGGCAGCAGGTGGTAGCCCTTCAGGGCGGGGTCGGCGACCAGGGCGTCCACCAGTTTCAGCGCGGCGGCGGGGCCTTCGGCCATCGACACGGCGACCGCCCGGTTCAACTCGACCACCGGGGACGGGGACTGTGCGAGGAGCCGGTCGTAGAGGGTGGCGATGGCGGCCCAGTCCGTGTCCTCGTACCGGGTGGCCACCGCGTGGTGCGCGGCGATCGCGGCCTGCAGCGAGTAGGGGCCGTGTCCTGCGCGGTGCAGGGCGTCGACACCGCGCCGGACGAGCATACGGTTCCACTTCGCGCGGTTCTGGTCGGCGAGCAGCACCGGCTCGCCGCCGGGGCCCGTACGGGCGGGGATGCGCGAGGCCTGGAACTCCAGCAGCGCCGCCAGCCCGTGCACTTCGGGTTCGCCCGACATCAGGTTCTCCAGCACACGGGCGAGGCGGAGCGCGTCCTCGCACAGGGCCGGGCGCACCAGGTCGTCACCGGCCGTCGCGGCGTACCCCTCGTTGAAGACGAGGTAGATGACCTCCAGGACGGAGGAGAGGCGGGCGGACCGTTCGGTGCCGTACGGGACTTCGAAGGGCACCCGGGCTTCGGCGAGCGCGCGCTTGGCGCGCACTATGCGCTGCGCCACCGTGGGCTCCGCGACGAGGAAGGCCCGGGCGATCTCCGGTGTGGTCAGCCCGCCCAGCAGCCGCAGGGTGAGCGCGATACGGGCCGGTGCCGCCAGCACGGGATGACAGGCGGTGAAGATCAGCCGCAGCAGGTCGTCGTCGATGTCCTCGGCGTCCGCGGGTTCGGGCGGCGGTACGTCCTCCAGTGCCCGCCCGACCTCGGCCAGTTTGCGCGCGTACGCCTCCTTGCGGCGGACGAGGTCGATGGCGCGGTGCTTGGCGGTGGCCATGAGCCAGGCGCCCGGCCGGTCCGGAACGCCTGACTCCGGCCACTGTTCCAGCGCGGCGACCAGGGCGTCCTGCGCGAGTTCCTCGGCGATGCCCACGTCCCGCACGATGCGGGTGACACCGGCGATGATCCGCGCGGACTCCATCCTGAACACCGTATCGACCGCGTCGGTCGTGCTTGCTGCCGTCACGGCCACATCAGATCAGCCGTGCGCGGGGGCGACAAGCACGGACGGGGTCAGCAGCCCTCGGCGATCTCCCGGACCTCGGCGGTGACGGTCCAGTGGTCCTCGTGGGTGCGCAGGAACCGCTTGGTCCACTCCAGGGCCTCCGCCTTGTCCTTGGCCTGGATGATGGAGTAGCCGCCGACGACCTCCTTCGTCTCGGTGAACGGGCCGTCGGTCGAACTGAGCTGCCCGCCGGACCAGGTGACCCGGGTGCCCTCGGAGGTGGGGGTGAGCCCGGCGGTGTCCAGCATGATCCCGGCCTTGGTGATCTCCTCCAGCAGCGCGCCCATCCGCTCCTGGAGTTCCGGGCTCGGGCCCTCCGCGGGGGCGTTCTTCTCGTCGATGCGGATCAGCGTCAGGAAGCGCGGCACGGTGACTCCTCGGTCGTACGGACGGGGTCTCTCCCCGCCTCTCACCCTTGCGTCGAACGGGAGACCGCCGGATCGACACGACCATCGAATCTTCTTCGGAGAATTCGTCCGGAGCTGCCACGCCCTGCCCCGAGGGGGGGCGCGCCCACCCCGTACCGACACAACCCGTACAGGCGTACGAAATCGGTTACGGTTCGGCCATGACGACTGCTGCGTTCCCCTCAAAGACGGCGTCCGACGCGCCGGGGGTGGGCGCGCTGCTACGCGAGTGGCGGGTCCGGCGCCGCGTCAGCCAGCTCGACCTGGCCCTGCGGGCCGACTCCTCGGCCCGGCACATCAGTTTCATCGAGACCGGCCGCGCCCGGCCCAGCCAGGAAATGGTGCTGCGGCTGGCCGAACACCTCGACGTACCCGTACGGGAACGCAACGCGCTGCTGATCGCGGCCGGTTACGCCCCCGGCTTCCCGGAGGCCCCCTTGGACGACCCGTCGATGGACGCGCTGCGCACCGGCATGGAGCGGCTGCTGACGGGTTACGAGCCGTTCCCGGCCCTGGTCGTCGATGCCACGTACCACGTCGTCGCCGCGAACCGGGGCATCCAGGCGTTGATGGCGGGCGTCGGCGCGAAACTGCTGGAGCCGCCGCTGAACGCCATGCGCATCACCCTGCACCCCGACGGGCTCGCGCCGCGCATCCGCAACTTCCTGGAGTGGCGCGAGCACCTGTTGACGCAGATGCAGCGGCAGTTGGCGGTCATGCGGTCGGCGCCGCTCCGCGCGGTCTACGAGGAGGTCAGCGCCTACCCGCTGCCCGAGGGCGGCCGGGAGACGGCCGCGGGCAGCGGTCACGCGCCGTACGCGCTGCCCATGGTCGTCGAACACGACGGACAGGTGCTGTCGTTCATCTCCACGATCGCCACCTTCAACACCCCGATGGACGTGACCGTCTCCGAACTCGCCCTGGAGACCTTCCTCCCGGCGGACCCGGAGACGGCCGGACATCTGCGGACGTGGCTGCCGTAGGGCGGCAATCCCGCACCGGCTCACATGGGAGGCACGCGGTCCAGAAAGCCGGCGACGGTACGGATCCGGCCGTCCGCCGCGAGCGTGGCGACGTCGAACCCGGCGACCGGGGCCGAACCGTCCGGCGCCACCAGCTCCCAGCCGAAGCGGACGACGTCGTGATGCCCGTCCGGCGTCCCCAGCCGCCGGAACCCGAACCCGGGGAACTGCGCGTGGACCCCGGCGATGACGGCGGCGAGCTGGTCGTGGCCCACGGTGTCGGCGAGCGGGTCGGTGTAGGTGGCGTCCTCGGTGAAGGCCGCGGCGACGGCCTCGACGGCACCGTCGGCGTCCTGCCCGGCCGAGTTCCACGCCGCCAAGTACCGCTCGACCGCGCCCTCGTAGCGCTCCGTGCCCGCCTGCCGGGTGTCTGTCTGCGTCATGACCGACCTCTCCTCGCGTCTCGTCGTCCGTCACGGGCTCGCGGTGCGCCACGGCCCTGGTGGGCCGGTTCGCGGGCCGGAGTGCGCCGGCCCGTGAACCGGTGCCTCAAAGATGCCGGGGCGCGGCGGGCGGGTCGATTACCCGGCAGGTAATGGGCCGGGCCGGGTGGCGCTCCGCCGTATTCAGACGTCCGTCAGCGTCCGGCTCATCTCCTGGCCCAGCAGCACGGCCAGCGTCCGCTCGACGGCGGTGCCCGGGTCGGCGGCGAGGCGGTCCGCGCCAGGCCACGAAGCGGTCGGGGCGGACGAGTAGGGCTGCTCCATCGGGCGCCAATCCGGGGAGGGTGTCGTCGGGGACGCTGTGCGCGCTCAGGGTGATACCGAGGGCGGCGGTCGCCTCCGTCGCGGCGGACGGCCAGGGCACGCCGTGCGGCCCGGCGAACAGGGCCCAGTCGGCGCCGACGAGGTCGAGGGTGGAGATCCGGCCGTTGTCAGGCATCTCCACAGGGCGGTGCGGCAGGCGGTGGCCCGGGTACGCGTGGTCGGAGAGGAGGTCGGGGGCGGGCGCGGCGTCGGGCGGGACCACCGCGCCCGAGGGGTACGCGTAGCGCATCATCGCCCGGATGTAGTCCTGCACGGCCAGCTCGTACAGCACGTTGGAGTCGCCGCCGCCCAGGGACCGGTAACCCTGGTGCATGGTGCGGGAGAGCGCCAGGGAGGCCCGTACTGCGGCGCGGCGCTCCGGCTCACAGGTGTCCAGCAGCCGTTTCGGTACGGGAGTGCGCGAAGCTGCGCGCGGAACTGGACCGGAACATGACGCAGGCGCTGGGCCACTGACGGGGCGTCGCCCGCACCAGCCATTATTGACCGATCGGTCTCGAAAGCCTAGGGTCCTTCCCATGGCACGGACCAAGGCATTCGATCCGGACGCCGCACTCCAGGCAGCCCTCGAACTGTTCTGGCGGCGCGGTTACGAGGCGACGTCGATGACCGACCTCGTCGACCATCTCGGCATCGCCCGCGCCAGCCTCTACGCGACCTTCGGCAGTAAGCACGACCTCTACCTCAAGGCCCTGGAGCGGTACAGCCGGCTCTCGGACCCGGGGCTCATCGAAGAGCTGTCGCAGCCGGGTCCCGCGCTGCCCGCCGTACGGGCGCTGGTGACCCGGTTCGCGGAGGAGGCCGCCTGCGACGACCTGGGGCGTGGCTGCTTCGTGACGAACACGGCCGCGGAACTGGCGGCGCACGACCGGCACGCCGCCCGGCAGGTCGAGGCGAGCTGGACGGTACTGGAGACGGCACTGACCTCGGCGCTGACCCGGGCCCGGGCCCAGGGCGAGCTGCCCGCCGATCGCGACCCGCGGGCGCTGGCCCGGATGCTGCTCGTGCTGATGCAGGGGCTGCGCCTGATGGGCAAGTCCGGGCAGGAACCGGGCCGACTGCGGGACGCGGCGGAGCAGGCGCTGGAGCTGCTCGGCTGAGAACGGCCGGGGACGGGGGCGGAGTGCGGCGCCAACCCTGCGCCACTCGCGTACCGCCGCACGCCCTCATTCAAGACCGATCGTTCTCGATACTGATCTTTCCTGGCACACCACAGAAGGGTTCACCACCATGGACACCACCGCACGCTTCACCGGAAAGACCGTGCTCGTCACCGGTGGCGGCACCGGCATCGGCCGGGCGGTCGCCCTCGCGTTCGCCGGGGAGGGCGCGAGCGTCGTGGTCGCCGGCCGTACCGAGGGGCCGCTGAAGGAGACGGTCGCGCTGGTGGAGGCCGCGGGAGGCCGGGCGGCGGCCGTGACCGCCGACGTGACCCGGGGTGCGGACGTGGCCGCGCTGGTCGCGGAGACCGTGCGCCGCTTCGGCGCGCTGGACGTGGCCGTCAACAACGTCGGCGTGTTCGTGCCCCCGGCGCCGACCGCCGACATCCCCGAGGAGGACTGGCGGCGCGCCCTGGACACCAATCTCACCGGCACGTTCCTGTCGATGAAGTACGAGATCGGCCACATGCGGGCGCACGGCGGAGGCGCGATCGTCAACATCGCGTCCAACCTGGGCGCCTCGCTGCGCCGCCCCGGGGTCAGCGCGTACGTCGCCGCCAAGGCCGCTGTGAGCGCCCTGACCCGCAACGCGGCGCTCGACCACATCGAGGACGGCATCCGCATCAACGCGGTCTCGCCCGGCAAGGTCGACACTCCCATGTCGACGCTGCCGGGCGAGACCGCGGATCAGAAGGCCGAGCGGATGCGGCGCGAGGTGCCCGCGGGCCGTTCGGCCGGTACCGCCGAGATCGCGGCGGCGGTGCTCCACCTGGCGTCCGACGCGGCGGCGTTCACCGTGGGCGCGGAGCTGGTGGTGGACGGCGGTGTCACCGCCTAGGGTCCTCCGGCCCTCCGGCCGCGGACCGCTCGACGGCCGTGGGCTCCTCGCCGGCCACGGATTCACCGACGGCCGCGGGCTCACCGGCCGCCGTGGGCTCCCCAGCGGCCGTCGGGTCACCGGCCGCCGTGGCCGCAGCCGCCGTGGCCTCGACCGCCGCGGGCTGCTGTCCGGCCGCCGCTTCCTCCGCGCGCCGGCGGCGGCCCGTGCGGCGGGCCGCCATCCAGGCGTAGACGAGGATGCCGGCGAACAGGAACAGCACGCCCTGGTAGATCGCGGCGTACCCGGCGCCGGCCACCAGCCAGAAGGTGAAGCCGAAGGCGACCAGCGCGAGCACCAGGTCCCGCACGAAGCGGGCCGGGCGGACCTTGTCACGCTCGCCGGTCAGCAGGAAGTAGATCTGGGCGCCCGCGGCGAGCAGGTAGGGCACGGTCGCCGAGAACGTCGTGATCAGTACGAGGATCTCGAAGACGCCGCCCGCGCCGATCAGGTAGTTGATCACGGTCAGGGCGGTGGCCAGCACCGAGGCGGCCAGCACGCCGAAGGTCGGCACACCGCGCTGCTTCTTCAGGAAGGCGGCCGGGAACAGGCCGTCCTTGGCGGCGGCGTACGGCGACTGGGCGCTCATCAGCGTCCAGCCGTTGAGCGCGCCGACGATGGAGACGACCGCCGCGACCGCGATGACCGTGCCGCCCCACTGGCCGCCGAACATGGCGTTGACCGCGTCGGAGAACGGCGCCTTGGAGTCCACCAGCTTGTCGTGCGCGACCGTGCCGAAGACCGAGACCGTACCGAGGAGGTAGACGACGGCGGCGCCGATCGTGCCGAGGACGGTGGCGCGGCCCACGTTGCGCTCGGGGTCGCGCACCTCGCCCGCGCTCATCGCCGCGGACTCCACGCCCACGTAGCTGTAGAGCAGGATGGCCGCCGCAGCCGACATGCCGCCGACCGCGCTGCCGCCGCCCTCGTTGAAGGCGCCCAGGTTGTCCGGGTCGAAGAAGAACAGCCCGACGATCGCGATGAAGAGCAGCGGGACGAACTTCAGGATCGTGGAGACCAGCTGGACCGCGCCGACGTAGCGGGTGCCGGCGAAGTTGGAGAGCGCCGGGAGCCAGAGCGCGACCAGCGCCACCAGCAGGTCCATGCCCTTGGAGTCGTGCCCGGGGAAGAGCACGTGGACGTAGCCGACCGCGGCGACCGCGAGGGCCGCGTTGCTCACCCACGTCATGGTCCAGTAGGACCAGGCCGACAGGAAGCCGGCGAAGTCGCCGAACGCCTCGCGGGCGTAGACGTAGGGGCCGCCGGTGTCCGGGTGGCGTGCGGCCAGCCGTCCGAAGACCAGGGCCAGCGCGATGGCGCCCACGGTCAGGACGCCGAAGGCGACCAGGCTCACGGTGCCGAAGGGGGCTACCGAGGCCGGCAGGAGAAAGATGCCGCCGCCGATGATGTTTCCCATCACCAGACAGATGGCGGTCCCTAGACCGAAGCGGCGGGTGTGCCGGTCGTGCATGGCTGGGGTGAGCCTCTCGTCGTGCTGTGCGCGCCCGGAGGTGCCGAGCGGCTGCTCATCGTCTTCGACCTGCAACGTTGCACAAAATCAGCGGGTTTTGTCCCGCACGGCACCGTCGGCCGGTGAAAATACTTCGGGCGTGGGCCCTTGCGGCCGCAGTTCGTCCGCCGGACCCCCGAGGGGTATCTGGGGCCCGTCCACCTCGCGCAGCCAGCGCCGCAGGATGGTGTGGATCTGCTCGGCGCCGACCGGCTCCGCGCCGTCGGCGGTGGGCGGGGACAGCTCCGCGGGCCACATCAGGAAGGGTCTGCTCTGCTCGCCGCCCAGCCCGCCGTGCGAGCCGATCTGCTCCTCGAAGGCGTGCACCGCGCCCGTGGCCGGGTCGCAGGAGGAGTTGACCATGATGTCCGCGGTGTGCGGGAAGCCGTCCGTGCGCCGTACAGCGTCAGCGGCGCCCGCGCCGAAGCCGGCCAGGGGGTCCTCGCCCACGATCCGGCCGGTGTCGAGGTGGTGCTCGGCGCCGCCGGGCCCCAGCACCACGGCGCCGTCCGTGGCGGAGCGGACGAGCAGGAAGCCGATGCCGGGATGGTTGGCGAGGGTGGCCAGCAGCGCGGGGTGCCGGCGTTCGATCTCCTCGCGGGTGACCCGCCCGGGCAGGTCGGGGAAGGACACCAGGCCCAGATTGCCCGAGGCCAGCACGACGGGGTCGGTCGGACCGCAGCCGTCCGCGCCCTCCGGGCGGTGCAGCGCGGCGCGGGCCGCCTCGCGCGCCTCGGCGCCGCTCGCGGTCCGCCCGGCACGCCGGGAGACCGGCAGGCCGCAGCCGGCCCGCACCAGGTCCTCCAGGCCGAGTCCGTAGCTGTCCAGGAAGGTCACGCCGGGGCTCTGGCCGTGGTCGGAGAGGAGGACGACGCGGTAGCGGCGGGGGGCGTACTGCGCGGCGTCGGCGATCAGTCCGACAGCGCGGTCCAGGCGGCGCAGCACCTGGTGGGTGTCGCGGTGCCGGGGGCCGGAGTGGTGCGCGACCTCGTCGTAGGCGACCAGGTCGGCGTAGACGGCCGTGCGGCCGGCGAGCAGATCGCCGATGACGGCGGCGACCACCACGTCCCGCTCGACGACGGTCGCGAAGGCCCGGATGAACGGGTAGAGGCCGCCGCGTTTGACCCGCGGGAACTCCCGGCGGAACCGGGACCGCAGGGACTGGCCCACCTCGCGGAAGATCTCGGCGACGAAGGAGACCGCCGTACGCGTCGCGTTGGCCGGGTCGGAGAAGTACGCGAAATAGCCCGCGCGCGAGCGGTTGTGCCGGCCGCGGCGGGCGGCCACCGACATCACCAGAGCGAGCTGGTCGGCGCCACCGCTGAAGAGGTTGCCGCGGCTGGCGCCGTCGAAACTGAGCAGCCCGGCGTCGCCCGTGCGGGCCTCGGCGCGCTGCTGGAGCTCGACCGCGCCGCTGGGCCGGTTGCTCACGATCAGCCGCCGGGTCTCCTTCTCGTACCACCGGAAGGCGGGCAGGTCGTGGTTGCTGCCGTGCAGGATGCCGAGCTGGCTGGCGCCGGTCTGGCTGGACCAGTCCGTACGCCACGGGGTCAGCCGGTGGGTGCTGCCGAGCCGGCCCGCGACCGTGGGCATCAGGGGCCGCTCACCGCTCGTCGCCTCCCGCAGCAGGTCGTGGCCGAGGCCGTCGAGCTGGAGGAAGACCGTGCCGGGCGCTATGGGGCCCGGGTCGCCGGGAGCACCGCGGCGGCGGCCGTGCCGGCGGCCGGCCAGGCGCACCAGACGGCGGCGATATGCCTCGTCGTCCCGCACCGCGAGGAAGGTGGAGGTGGCGGACGAGGTCGCGGACATCACCGCGGCGACGATCACGGCCGTCTCGGGCGCGGCCTGGCCGCGCCCCTCGGGGATCAGGCCGAGGGCGACCAGCAGCAGCGAACCGTTCAGGAAGAAGACCAGCAGCCCGAGGACGAGGGCGGGCACCAGCAGCAGGGCCCGTACGAGCAGGGGCCAGACCAGGGCGCTGAGCAGGCCGAAGGCTCCGGCGCCCAGCGCGGCGGTGAGGAACGTACGGGTGAGGCTGTCGCCGCTCGCGGACTGGAGGCGGAAGTCGGGCAGCAGGCCGGCGAGCACCAGGAGCGTCAGCGACGACACCACCCAGACCGCCGTCACCCGCAGCAGGGCTCCGCCCGCCGTCCGCCACCGGGGCCGCCGCATGGCACGCTCACCTCGCTCCCGCCGCTCGTCACGCTCCGACACCCTCGCCGGGCGTCATGCATACAGCGTGTCACAGCCCACTGACAGCGCGGCCGGACGACGGCGCCGGGAGGCCCGGCCCCGGGCACTGCCTCAGGCTCCCCCGGCGAACGGAATCCGCAGCTCCGGCGCGTCGGGCACACCCGCAGCCGTGGACGCCGCCGCCGTGGACGCCGCAGCCGTGGCAGCCGCCCCCACGGCCCCCGCCCCCGGCCGGCTCCAGAGCCCAGCCTTCGCCAGGCGCGGCAGCACACCCTCCCCGGACCAGTACGCCTCCTCGACGTGCGGGTGCCCGGACAGCACGAATGCCTCGATGCCGAGCCGGTGGTATTCGGTGATCCGCTCGGCCACCTCGGCGCGGCTGCCCACCAGAGCGGTGCCGGCGCCGCCGCGTACCAGCCCGATGCCCGCCCAGAGGTTGGGCGCGACCTCCAGCCCGTCCGTACTGCCGCCGTGCAGGGCCGGCATCCGCCGCTGCCCCTCGGACTCGCTGCGGCCCAGCCCCTCCTGCACGGCACGGATCGCCTCCGGCGATCTGCTGGCCGAACCGCTGATCGTGATGCGGTCCGGGTACGTCATGCACCGTTACGTCCACCGGCTGCTCAGGGGCCGTACACCGTCCTTCTCGTACTCGGCCGACGGCCCGTCTCGTACTCGGCCGACGGCGCGGAGACGGGCAAGCCGATATGGGCGAGGGGCTCGGCGCCACCGTGCTGCCCGACTACAGCGTGCTCGGCGACCCGCTGGAGCGCAGCGGCGCGCTCACCTGCCGCCCGCCGGCGGACGACGCCACCGAGGTCCGCATGGTGATCCAGCGCCGCCGGGCGAGCTCGGCGCCCCGGGCGGCGCGGGACCTGCACGCCGTCTTCGTCCGGCGGGCCGGGGAGCGGTCCGCGAGCGGGCCCGCCGGGGGACACGGCCCGGCCTGGCCCCGGCCTGACAGGCGCCGGAGCGGAATGAGGCAGGATCGGAGGGGGACGTACGGCGGACGGAGACCGTGTGCCCGCGCGCGGCACGTCGTTTCCGTTTCCGGTCGGGAGGTCAACGTGGCGGTGGAGGTCACCTGGTGGGGACATGCCACCGTTACGGTCGCCGATTCGGGCGTACGGGTACTGACCGACCCGCTGTTCACTCGGCGGCTGGCGCATCTGCGGCGCCGCCGGGGCGAGCTGCCGCCGCCGGGCGCGGCCCGCGCCGACGCCGTACTCGTCTCCCACCTGCACGCCGACCACCTGCACCCCGCCTCCCTCGCCCGCCTCGCGCCGGGCACCCGGGTGGTGGTGCCGCGCGGCGCCGTCGCCGCGGTGCCGGGGCTGCGGCGGGTGGCGGCGGCGCGGGGACTGCCGGTCACCGAGCTGCGGCCCGGCGAGTCGGTCACGATCCGCGCGGCGCACCCGGACGGGACCGGGAACGGAAACGGGACCGGGTACGAGTACGGGTCCGGTGAGGTGACCGTCCGCGCGGTGCACGCGGCGCACGACGGGCGGCGGCTGCCGTACGGCCCGCACCGGGTTCCGGCGCTCGGCTACGTGGTGCACGGCGCGGCGGCGACGTACTTCGCGGGTGACACCGGGCTCTTCGACACCATGGCCGAGGAGGTCGGCGCCGTAGACGTGGCGCTGTTGCCGGTGGGCGGCTGGGGGCCGTTCCTCGGCCACGGCCATCTGGACGCGCGGCGGGCGGCCGAGGCCGCGGCCCGGCTGGCGCCGGTCAGCGCGGTGCCGGTGCACTACGGCACGTACTGGCCGATCGGCCTGGACGCGGTGCGCCCGCACGAGTTCCACTCCCCCGGTGACGAGTTCGCGCGGCAGGCCGGGCGGCTGGCGCCCCAGGTGGCGGTGCACCGGCTCGCGCACGGCGAGTCCGTACGGCTGGCGGCGGCGCGGTGATCGGCGGCCCGGCGGGCAGCGTGCCCCCCGAGACGACCCAGCAGGTGGTGGGCTATCCGTCACTGTTCCTGCTGGTGGTGCTGGGGTCGCTGGTGCCGGTGGTGCCGACCGGCGCGGTGGTCAGTTCCGCCGCGGTGGTGGCCTTCCACCAGCGGTCACCGTGGGCCCTGCTGATCGTCTTCGGGCTGTCCGCGCTCGCCGCCTTCCTCGGCGACCTGGGGCTGTACTGGCTCGGACAGCGCGGCGTACGGTCCCGCAACGGCTCGCGCTGGCTGGAGCGGCTGCGCGACCGCGCGGCACCGGAACGGCTGGCGCAGGCGCAGACCAAACTGCGCGAACACGGCGTACTGGTACTCGTCCTGTCGCGGCTGGTGCCGGCCGGGCGGATACCGGTGATGCTGGCGTGCCTGCTGTCCCGGATGCCGCTGCGGCGCTTCGCCCGCGGCGACCTGCCGGCCTGTCTGGCCTGGGCGGTGACGTACCAGCTCATCGGTGTGCTGGGCGGCTCCCTGTTCGGCGAGCCGTGGCAGGGCGTGGCCGCGGCGGTCGGTCTGACGCTGCTGGTCAGCGGGGCGCCGGCGGTGTGGCGGCGGCTGCGTCACGGACGGGCCGACTGAGCGGGCTTACGCGGGGTCCGGCCGCCGGTGCCGCGCCGTACGCGTCCTCGGCCGGCCCGAGTCACCCGGTCCCCCGGATCGCCCGACACACCCGGATCACCCAGCTCACCCGCATCGCCCAACTCACCTGGACGACCCGGCTCACCCGGCCGCCTCCCCCTGCCCGACCCCGGCCCCGGCCCCGCCCCCAGCCTCCAACACCCGCGACCCGCCCACCGCCAGATCCCAGAGGTCCGCGCGCGGGCGCCCCGCGGCCTCCCAGGCGGCGCGTACGCGGTGCAGTGGCTCCAGGGGTGCCTCGGCGGACAGCAGGAACGTCGACCAGTGCATCGGAGCCATCGCCCGGGCGCCCACGTCCTGGCAGGCGCGGACCGCCTCCTCGGGATCGGTGTGCACCGGGCGCAGCATCCAGCGCGGGTCGTACGCGCCGATCGGCAGCAGCGCCAGGTCGATGTCCGGGTACCGGCCGCCGATCTCTTCGAACCAGTGGCCGTATCCGGTGTCGCCGGCGAAGTACACCCGCCGCCCGTCCGGCGCCGTCAGCACCCAGCCGCCCCACAGTGAGCGGCAGGTGTCGGTCAGGGTGCGCTTGCTCCAGTGGTGGGCCGGGACGAAGTCGAAACGGACCGGTCCGGCGGGGCCCGGCAGTTCGACCGCCTCCCACCAGTCCAGGTCGGTGACGTGGGTGAAGCGGCGCCGGCGGGCCCAGCGCGCGAGTCCGGCGGGCACCAGGAGCGGGGTGTGCGGCGGCAGCCGTTTGAGGGTGGGGGCGTCGAGGTGGTCGTAGTGGTTGTGGCTGATGACGACGGCGTCGACGGGCGGCAGGTCCTGCCAGCGGACGCCGACCGGGGTGACGCGGGGCGGGGTGCCCAGGATCTTGCGGGACCACACGGGGTCGGTCAGCACCGTCAGACCGCCGATGCGCAGCACCCAGCTGGCGTGGCCCGCCCAGGTGACGGCGATGTCCTGGGGGCCGGGCTCCGGGAGCGGGCCGGGCTCGAAGGGCAGGTCGGGGATGTCCAGGAGGGCCTGGGCGGACGGCCGCAGCTTGCCTTCGCGGGCGATGCGGGCCAGGGCGCGTACGCCGGGCAGCGGCGCGGTGAGCCGGTCGGTGAAGTCGCGGGGCCAGGTGCGGACCTCGCCCTGCGGGCGGACCGGCGCGGGTGCGGCGCCGGCCGGGTGCGGGCCGGCGGGCGGCGGGAGAGGCTCGGTGAGGGAACGTTCGGTCTGTTCGGTCATCGAGGGGCTCCATTCGGTGGGCATGACCGGCCGTACTGCCGGTCGGGACGGCCACCGGGGGAACGGGCGGAGGCCGGGGACCGAGGCCGGAGGGGAGGAGAGGGAGAGGGCAATAAGGAGGACCGGAGGGGCGAGGGCCGCAGAGGGCACGTGGACGGCGGCATGGCCGACGCCGACGCCGACGGGCTACGAGGAGCCGGTGTCCACGAGCGCGGCAAGGGTGGCGGACAGAGCGCTCAACGCCTCCGTCACATGAGGCAGACGCAGGGGGTCGGGAGCTTCGAGGACGCGTCTCCGGTGGCCGGTGTCGGGCCCGAGCAGTACTTCGGTGCTCAGCCGTACGCGCAGCGCGCGCGGATCGTCGCCGAACCGGTGCCCGCCGCGCGCTGCCCAGTGTGCGAGGACGCCTTCCAGTTGGGCCGGTCCGGTGATGCCCCGGGCAGTCAGTTGTGGGCGCAGCGGGTCGAAGTCGGCGTACAGGTGACTGCCCGCGTGCGGCGGGCGGCAGACGGCGCCCGCCTCCGTGAGGGTGCGGTGCAGCGCGCTGGCGAGCGTGCCGTGCACCCGGGCAGCGGCGGCGGTGCGGAGCCGTACGGGCTCCGGTTCGGTGAGCGCGTGGGCGACGGTGGCGGCGACCGGCCCGGCCACCGGGGTACGCAGCGCCTCCAGCCGTTCCAGGGTCGCGGCGCGCAGTGCGGCACCGCGTCCGGTGTCCGGGAAGCGGGCCAGTGCGACGGGCCAGGAGGCCGGCACCAGGGTGGCCCGCAGGTCGGCCAGGACGACGACGTCGTCCGGCAGCATCTCGGCCGGACTCAGCACGACCGTGTCATGCGGGTCGTGCAGCAGGTCGCGGCCGGTCTCGTCGCTCACGACCCACAGTCCGTCCGCCGCTGCCGCCTCGCACACCTCGTGCACCAGCTCGGGCGGCGGGCAGGTACCGCTGGGGTCGTCGGCGACGGAGACGAGCAGGACCCGCGGCCCCGCGCCGCTCAGCCGGGCCCGGCGTACGGCTTCCAGCAGCGCGAACGCGTCCGGTACGCCGCCGGACTCGGCCGGTACGGGGACGCGGTGCACCGTCCGGCCGAGCAGTCCGGCGGCCGGCGCGTACCACTGGGCGCAGGGCCGCGGGAGCAGCACGTCGCCGCCCGCGGCCGCGAGCAGCGCGAGGAGCAGGGCGGGCGCGCCCGGCGCGGCGAGCACCCGTTCCGGCGCGGTCTCCAGGCCGCGGCGCCCCCAGTAGTCGCAGGCGGCGGCACGCAGGGGCCGGGAGCCGCCGGGCGGCTCGGGTTCCGTGCGGTCCGCGGCGGCGGCGAGGTACGCGGCGAGTTCCGGGAGGACCGGCAGCCCCGCCGGCGGATCCGGCTCCGGGGCCGGCTCCGGATCCAGGGCCGTCCGCTGCATCCGTACCTCCACACTCCACGGCAGGTCGATCGTGGGCCCATCACATGAGTGCGGGCCCCGACCACCTTTGCAGATCGCGGGGGCCGGGAGGCGGGGCGACACGTCGCCGGTCGGCCGAGTGCCGGTGTCCGGGCGCGGCGGGAGGCGGGCGCGCGGCACCGGTTCCGTCCGGGTGCCGGGGCGCGGGGCCCCGGGACACAGCGTTCCGGCCGCCGCTACGGCGTGGGGCCGCCGTCCGGCGCGTCGGTGTCAGCGGTGTCGGCGGTGTCGGCGGTATCGGCGGCGGTGTCCGCGCGCTTGCCCCGGGCGGCCGCGCGGTGCGGGCGCCGGGCCTTCTCGCCCAGGCACCGCAGCTCCGCCTCCAGCCCGTGCCCACGGGTACGGACCAGGGCGCCGGCGAGATCGGACAGCTTGCGGTTGGTGCGCTGGGACAGCCGGCGCAGCGTGTCGAAGGCCGTGTCCGCGTCACACCCCAGCACGTACATGAGGATGCCGCATGCCTGGTCGACCACCGGCCGGGTGCGTAGGGCGGTGTCGAGCTGGTCCACCTCGACCAGCGCTTCGCGGTAGCGGCGTTCCCGCGCCAGTCCGGTCGCGGCCAGCTCACCGAGCACGTCCGTCGCCGTACAGCCCTTCTCGACCTTCAGGCCCGGCCGGAAGCCGTAGACGGTGAGGGTGAGGGTGATGCCGTCCCGGCGGTACGGGAGGGTGGCGCTGGAGCGTACTCCGGCCTCCAGTGCCTTGGCGCGGTACTCGGGCCAGCGGCTCTCGTGCAGCAGGTCGTCGGTGCCGGTGGCCCGGCCGGTGTCCAGCGCCGCGGGGATGGGCCCCTCGCCGGACTCCCACTGCACGCTGACCAGGGCGGACAGGTCGGGGTGGGTCACCGCGGTCGGGGTCTCGGCGGTGCCGTCGGCGGTGCTCACCGTCGCGGCGGCGCCGCAGCTGTCCGGGGTGCACCAGGCGGCCTGTTCGGCGAGGTGGGCGAGGCTGCGGGCGGCGGACCCCTCGGCGAGGTCGGACGCCCCGGTCTCGAAGCGGGTACGGGTCGGCGTTGTCGCGTCCACTGTGTGGTCAGTCCCTTCGGGTCCGTGGACGGGAAGTCATGGACCCCGTACCGGTTCGGCTGCCCGTTGCGGGCGGCCAAAAACGCCTGTTTCCCGTCGAGTTCGGGTGTGCGGGCCCGGCCACCGGTCGGCTTGCCGTCACCGGGGTACGGTCCGGTGGCGCACCGGTTAGCGTGAGGGCATGGCCGAGGTCGAGCGCGTCGCTGCGGAACTCGCGGATTTCCGCAGACGGGTCGAAGAGCTGCGCGCCGCACGCGCCCTGCCCTCCACCGAGCGGCTGTCCGTCCTGGACGCCGCTCTCTTCGAACTCCAGCACGTCGTGGACGTGTTCCTGCCCCGCCTGGAACGGAGCCTGCCGGCGGAGCGGGACAACGGCGCCCGGCGGGCCGCCGAGGAACAGCAGTTGCTGCGCGCGCTGTTCCAGCGGATGCCGTTCGCGGTGGTGCTGCTGGACCCGGACGCGGTCATACGGCGGCTGAACTTCGCCGGCACCCGGCTGTTCGGGATGCGCGCCGGATACGCCGCGGGACGCCCGCTGACCGCCTCGCTCGTCCCCGAGGAACGGGCCGCCTTCCGCTCCCAGGTGGCCGCGGTCGCCCGCAACGAGGGCGACCGCAGCCTGGTCGTCCGGCTGCTGCCGCCGCCGGACGGGGTCCGGCGCGCGGACGAGTCGCTGCGGGCCACCATGACGGCACTGCGGCCCCAGGGTGAGCCGGGCACGTCCGTCCTCACCGTCTTCCTCACCGGCCCGGAGGCGATGGCGGCGGACCGGCCCGGAGCCGGGGAGCGTGCGGGGGAAGCGGGCGGTACGGGAGACGCGGGCCGTACGGGGGAAACAGGTCGCGCGGCGGAGGCCGACCGTACGGGAGACGCGGGCCGTACGGGGAAATCAGGTCGCGTGGCGGAAACAGCCCGTACGAGAGACGCGAGCCGTACGGGAGCAGCCGGGCGTACGGCAAACCCGCGGCCCGGCCTGTCCGAGGTGACCCGCAACACCGAACTGATGGACCTCCTCGACGACATGACCACCGCACTCCTGGAGTCACCGAGGGACCCCACCGCCGTACTCGACCGGGCCTGCCGGGTGCTGCGCGGGCGTTTCGCCGACTGGGTGACGGCCGATCTGGTGACCCGCGGCGGGGGCCCGCTGACACGGGTGGCGGTGCACGGACCGGAGAGACCCGGGCCGTACGCCGGGGACGAGGCGTACGGCCCGGCAGCGGACGGCGCGGCGGACCCGTCCGGCACCGGGGGCCCGCACCCCCCGGACACCCTGGCGGAGATCCTGGCCGCGCAATTCCCCGGGGACTGCCCGGTCGTGGTCGAGGCGGCCCGCGCGGGCAACGCCACCCTCCAGGTGCGCCCGGAGGACCTCGGTGCCTTCGGACACGACGCCGCGGGGGCGCCCATCCTGGCCCGCGCCGAGGTGACGTCGCTGCTGTGCGTGCCGCTGCGGGCGAGGACCGGGCCCGTACGGGGTGTCCTGTCGCTGTTGCGTACCGGCGGGCGGCGGGCGTTCAGCCTGGCGGAGGCGGGCGCCGTCGACCGGCTGGCCCGCCACCTGGGGCGCGCGCTGCACCCCTGAGCCCCTGATGGAGCCCTTGATGGGTCCTTGGGCCCTGGGACCTGGCATCAGGCCGCTTCCCGTTCGCCCACCTGATCGCACAGCCGGGTGCAGGTGCGGTTGATGAGCCGGGAGACGTGCATCTGCGAGATGCCGAGCCGGTCGGCGATCCGGCTCTGCGTCATGTCGCAGAAGAACCGCAGGTAGAGGATCTGCCGCTCGCGCTCGGGAAGCATCTGCAGCTTGGGCCTGACCGCCTCGCGGTCGACGACGAGGTCGAAGCCGGGCTCCGGGCCGCCGAGGGTGTCCACGATGGCGTACCCGTCGTCCGCGCCGGGCAGTTCGGCGTCCAGGGAGAGCGTCGAGTAGCTCTCCAGCGCCTCCATGCCGAGCAGTACCTCCTCCAGCGTCATACCGGTGTGGTGGGCGATGTCCCGGGCGGCGGGGCGGTGGTCGTCGGGCGCGTGGGTGAGTTCCAGTGTGGCCGTACGGACGCGGTTGCGCAGTTCCTGGACGCGCCGGGGTACGTGCAGGCCCCACATGTGGTCGCGGAAGTGCCGCTTGACCTCGCCGACGATGGTCGGCACGGCGAAGCTCTCGAACGCGCAGCCGCGGTCCGGGTCGTACCGGTCCACGGCCTTGACCAGGCCGAGCGAGGCGACCTGCGTCAGGTCCTCGGTGGTCTCGCCGCGGTTGCGGAACTGCCGCGCGAGTCGTTCGGCCATCGGCAGCCAGGCACAGACGATGCTCTGGCGCAGCGCGTCCCGCTCCGGCCCGTCGGGCAGCGCCGTCAGCCTGCGGAAATCGGCGCCGGTGTCCGGCGCGTCGTCGTGCGGGTGCCTCTTCTGGGTGCGGCGCGCGCCCAGCGGACGGTCGGCGGGCCGACCGCACTGGTTGCTCGCGCGATGATGTGTGCGTACAGAGGGCATGGTCTCGGCTCCCTGATCGGTGGACTGGGGTCCTCCGCGGGAGCGCAGCCGGAGTGCACGCTCGGAGAGCAGGTTCGCTCCCACGGGCGTGCCTCCGGTCCGAAGCACACGGATCGCGTGCCCGGAGCCCGTGGCGGTAAACGCCTCGCGGACCGAATGGGGCGCGGCGCACACCGGTACGCGAGGTTTCCGGCCCGCGGGTCAGGTAACCCGTGCGGGACGGCCTGCTGACCACCGGTCACCGGCCGGGCGGCCGGGCCGGCCGACGGTGTACGCGCACTGGCGCGACCCCCTGCGAGCGGCGCGGAGCGGCAGGAACGCGTACGAGCCCCGGGTCCGCACCGAGACCGAAGAGGAGCCCTCCGTCACCATGAAAGTCGAGCGGCTGGACGTCACCGCCTACACCGTTCCCACCGACGCGCCGGAAGCCGACGGCACCCTCGCCTGGGACTCCACCACCATCATCGTCGTCGAGGCCCGCTCCGGGACGACCACCGGCCTGGGCTGGACCTACGCCGCCGCCGACGCCGGCTCGGTCGTCCGCGACCTGCTCACCCGTCCGGTCCTGGGCCGCAGCGTGCTGGACGTCCAGGGCGCCTACGAGGCCATGAGCCGGGCGGTGCGCAACGCCGGCCGGCCCGGGCTGGTCGCCTGCGCGCTGTCCGCGGTGGACATCGCGCTGTGGGACCTCAAGGCCAGGCTGCTGGAACTGCCCCTGCTGCATCTGATCGGCGCCGTACGCAGCACGGTGCCGGTCTACGGGTCGGGCGGCTTCACCACGTACCACGACACCCATCTGGCGACGCAGCTGAACGGGTGGGTGCACGGGCAGGGCATCGAACGGGTCAAGATCAAGATCGGTGAGGAGTGGGGCCGGGCCGTCGAGCGCGATCTGTCCCGCGTCCACCACGCCCGTACGGCCATCGGACCGCGCGCCGAACTGTACGTGGACGCCAACGGCGCGTACACCCGCAAGCAGGCCGTACGGGTCGGCCGGGCACTCGCCGACCAGGGCGTCGGCTGGTTCGAGGAGCCGGTCTCCTCCGACGACCTGGAGGGCCTGCGGGTCGTCCGTGACCTGGTGGTGTGCGACGTGGCCGCCGGCGAGTACGGCTACGACCTGCCGTACTTCGCGCGGCTGGCCCCGGTCGTGGACTGCCTCCAGATCGACGCCACCCGGTGCGGCGGCCTGACGGTCTGGCTGCGCGCCGCGGCCCTCGCCGAGGCGCACGGCCTGGAGGTCTCCGCCCACTGCGCACCGCACGTCCACGCCCACCCGGCCGCCTGCGTACCGAACCTGCGGCACATCGAGTGGTTCCACGACCACGTACGCATCGAGTCGATGTTCTTCGACGGCGGCCTCGACCCGTCCGGCGGCACGATCCGCCCCGGCGCGAAACAACTGCCGGGCCACGGCCTGCACTTCCATCACGAGGAGGCGACGCCGTACCGGGTGCTGTGAAGCGGCGGCCGGGCTGCCCGGTTCTCGCCCGTCAACTCCCCTCGCCGGGCCCGGTGGTGGCTTCCGGAGGGGCGAAGACGCAGAACTCGTTGCCCTCCGGGTCGGCGAGGACGTCCCAAGCGATGTCCTCGTCACGCTTGCGCACCAAGGTCGCGCCCAACCGCAGCAGGCGGCCGGTGTCGCCCCAGACGTCCAGGTGCATACGGTTCTTCACGGTCTTGAGCTCGGTGACCGGGTTGATCCAGATCAGCGGGCCGCGGCCGGCGGGATCGACGATCGGGACCGGCCGGGCGCGCGGCTGCTCCTCGCCCGCCGCGGCCGGGCGGCGGACGTAGCCCATGACCTCGCACCACCAGTCGGCGAGCGCGTGGTGGTCGCGGGCGTCCAGGGCCAGGTCCTTGAAGCGGGCGGGCGCGCCGGGTCGCTGCGACGTGTCGCCTGCCGTGGTGTGCCGGATGTCCGCCATGTGTCCCTCCTCGGAGCCGCCGGCCGACGGCCGGTCACCGCATTGGATCACGGCAGGACGGCGAACGGGCGAAGTCCCGTGCAGGATTCCTCAACGGAGCCGTGTGCGTTGCGCCGTACCCGAGCCGAAGCCAGTAACGGGCTGCCCTGGGCGCGCGGAGCTGGTGAAGGTGCGGGACTGGGCGTGTGCCGGCGGCGACAGGACAACGGTCAGCGATTGCAACGTGTTCCTCCGTCGGCACCCGGAGGGGCACGTACGATGACCGCCCCGGAAGCGCCACCTGCTGCCCCTGTCCAGTGGTACTGCGGGGGCTGCGCTGGGTGGCGCGAAGTGTGGTGCCCCGACTGCTCTGGGTTTTCCGGCTGCCTCACGTACCACCACGCGTTCAAGCTCCCGTGCCCCGTGTATGCGGGCGGGAAGCGGCCGGCCACCGCATCGGCCCCGCATCATGGCGAACCTGCCGTACAGAGCCAGAGCGGGACCCGGTGGCACGGGGCACGAAAGAGGCCCGGGCGCGCAACCCCACATTCCGCACCCGGGCGCTCCTCCCCACTGCCCCGTCGCCCTGGCGTTCCGGGGCCTTCTCCGTGGCCGCTCGGCCGGTCACCGGGTACCAGGCCGGCGTCCGGTCAAACGTCCCGATGTCACCGGGCGGTGGCGAGGGGCGGTGTCGCGGGCCGGTCAGCCGGTGCGGGCGCGGGCTCCGGAACGGGTGCGGCCGGCGGCGACCCAGCGGCGCGGGTGGCGGCGCAGGTACTCGCCCTCCAGCTCCGCCATGCGTGCGTTGTGGGTGGTCAGAGCGTCGGTGGAACCGTGCAGGAGCGTGTCGTGGCGGGTGCGGTGGATGGTTTCCAGCTCGCGCAGCAGCTGCTGCTCGTCGAGCCGGGCGGGCGGGACGCCCAGGGTCGCGGTGCCCGGTGCGGCAGCCGTCGTCTCCGCGGGCCGCGGGGAGTCCGTGGGCGTGTCGTGGGACGGCATCGGGGTTTCTCCCTCCGTGTCGGGTGCGTCCCTTCGGGTACCCGCTCGCACAACCACCCGGACACGTCCGGCGGCAGGCTCGGAGCGAGCCCCGGAGGCAGGCATGGAACTCGGATTCCTCACCCCACTCACTACCAGGCCGGGCCCCGGTCCCGCGGGCCGTTCCGGTACCTCGGACCACCCGGTCCGCCCGGTCGCCTCCTTCGATCGTACGAGGACCGCTCCGGCTCGGCGCGGCGACCGGCACCGCCACGGCGGATCCGGCGCCGTGGGTGCGCAGCCGCACGACGCCCCGGGGTGACCGGCCCCGGGGCGCTCCCGTGCCCCGGCGGCCCCGGACGCCCCGGCGGCCCCGGAGGCCCCGGCGGCCCCACCTGCCGCCCGCCGGCCCGACCGAGAGAAGGCGAACAGCAATGGCACAGTTCGTAAGGGACGTCATGACCCCGGACGTCGCGGCGGTCCTGCCGGACGCCTCGCTGGTCGAGGCGGCACAGCTGATGCGCGCACAGGACATCGGGGACGTCCTGGTGACGCAGGACGGCGTGCTGCTGGGGGTGGTGACCGACCGGGACATCACGCTGCGCGCGGTGGCGGACGGGGTCGATCCGCTCGCCGTGTCCTGCCGCTCGGTGTGCACTCCCGAGCCGGTCTGTGTCGGCCCCGACGACCACATCAGCGAGGCGGTCACGCTGATGCGCACCAATGCGGTGCGGCGGCTGCCGGTGGTCGAGAACGGGACGCCGGTGGGGGTGATCAGCATCGGTGACCTGGCCCGTGCGCAGGACCCGGACTCGGCGCTCGCGGACATCAGCCGGGCCGCCCCGGACAGCTGGCCGGACGTGGGGAACGGGGGGCCGGGGAGGGTCTGAGCCGTGGGTGCGGGTCGGGTACCGGGCCCGGACCCGGGCGTAGCCGCACTCAGGCCGTGGCTGTAGTCAGGCTGTGGCCGTAGCCGGGTCGTGGCCGTAGCCGGGTCGTGGCTGTATCGGGCTGCGCGGTCACGGTCCGCCGCCCGGACGCACCGAGCCGTCAGGCCGGGCCGCCGGGCCGCACCGGTAGGACCGCCGCGAGGCACACGAGGCACACGAGACGTACGAGACGTACGAGGCATCCGACCGACAGGAGCAGCTGCGGATGAAACGGACGACACGGGGAACCGTGGGGCTGCTGTATGTGCCCCGTTCTTCGGGGTACAGGTGGGCCATGCGAAAGCTGCTGAGCACCTGGGACCGCGAGATCTTCGACAGCGTCGCGTCACGGCACTGGCCGGGCGCGCAGCGCGTGCTGCCACGGCTGACGCGCACCGCCGACCACGGACTGCTGTGGATGGGGATCGCGGCGGGCGCGGCCGCCTTCGGCGGGCGGCCGATGCGCAGGGCCGCGCTGCGCGGGGTGGCCTCGCTGGCCGCGGCGTCGGCGACGGTCAACACCCTGGGCAAGCGCTCGGTGCGGCGCAACCGGCCGCTGCTGGAGGCGGTACCCGTCATACGGCAGCTGAACCGGCAGCCCTTCACCACCTCCTTCCCCTCCGGCCACGCCGCCTCGGCCGCGGCCTTCGCCACGGGCGTCGCGTTCGAGAACAAGTGGTGGGGCCTGGCGCTGGCGCCGGTCGCCGCCTCCGTCGCGTTCTCCCGCGTCTACACCGGTGTCCACTACCCGGGTGACGTCCTGGCCGGGGCCGCGCTCGGCGTGGGTGCCGCTCTCGCGGTGCGCGGGCTGGCGCCGACCCGGGCGCAGCTGGCGCCCCCGGCGCGGCCGGCGGCCGACGCGCCCTCGCTGCCGGGGGGCCGCGGGCTGTACGTGGTGGCCAACCACGCGTCCGGGCAGCGCACCGGGCCGCGCCCCGACCGGGTGCAGGAGGTGCGCGGCGTGCTGCCGGAGGCCGAGGTGGTGCTGTGCGGCGACCCCGAGTCCCCGCCGATGGACAAGGCGCTGGAGGAGGCCGCTGAGCAGGCCAAGCAGGCGGGCGGCGCGCTGGGGGTGCTGGGCGGGGACGGCACCGTGTGCGCCGCGGCGGCGGTCGCCGTACGGCACGGTCTGCCGCTGGCGGTGCTGCCCGGTGGCACCCGTAACCACTTCGCGTACGACCTGGGCATCGAGACGCTCACGGACGCCGCCCGGGCGGTGGAGAGCGGTGAGGCGGTCGCGGTGGACCTGGCCGGGTTCCGTGCCGCGCCGGGCGAGGACCCGACCTACTTCCTCAACACCTTCTCCGTCGGCGCGTATCCGGAGCTGGTGCGCGTGCGGGAGGAGTGGGCGGGCCGGATCGGCGCCTGGCCGGCCGGGGTGCTGGCCGCCTGGAAGGTGCTGCGGACGGCCGACCCGGTGACGGTGGAGGTCAACGGGAAACGGCGGGAGGTGTGGCTGCTGTTCGCGGGCAACTGCGCGTACCGCGGGCTGGGGCTGGCGCCGGTGCGGCGGCACGACCTGGCGGACGGCGTGCTGGACGTACGGGTGGTGCACGGCGGGCGGCTGGCCCGTACGCGGCTGCTGACCGCGGCCCTGACGGGTGCGCTGCGGCACTCCCCCGTGCTGAGCGAGTCCCGGATGCGGTCGGTCCGCCTGGGCGGCCTGGCCGAGGGCGGCGTGCTCGCGTACGACGGCGAAGTGTCGCCCGCGCCGCGTGAGCTGACGATCTGCAAGGAGAACGAGGCGCTGACCGTGTACCGGCTGCTGCCCGAATAGGGGAAGCGAGGCGCTGGCCGTCCATCGCCTGCCGCCCGAATGGCGAGACGGCGTTCTCATCATGCGGTCGCCCGGCGTACGGTGCTCACACCTGCCGACCGGGAGCGCGAAGGAGCCGTCCGCCATGCCGCACGAGTCCGCCGTCCACACCCAGGGCCACCGTGGGTCCGCCGCCCATGCCCCGAGCCACCGCGAATCCGCCGTCTACACCCACGGGCACCACGAGTCCGTCCTGCGCTCGCACACCTGGCGCACCGCCGCCAACTCGGCGGCCTACCTGCTGGACGTGGTCGAGCCGCACATGGAGATCCTGGACATCGGCTGCGGCCCCGGCACCATAACGGCCGACCTGGCCGCGCTGGTGCCGGACGGCCGGGTCACCGGACTGGAGCACGCACCGGACGTGCTGGAGCAGGCGCGGGCCACGGCCGAGCGGCGCGGCCTGGCCAACGTCCGCTTCGTGACCGGTGATGTCCACGCACTGGACTTTCCGGACGGCTCCTTCAGCGTCACCCATGCGCACCAGGTCCTCCAGCACGTGGGCGACCCGGTGCAGGCGCTGCGCGAGATGCGGCGCGTCACCAGGCCGGGCGGCGTGGTCGCCGTACGGGACGCCGACTACGCGGCCATGACGTGGTACCCGGCGACCGAGGGGATGGACGACTGGCTGGACCTCTACCGCAGGGTCGCCCGCGGCAACGGCGGTGAGCCGGACGCGGGGCGGCGCCTGCGCGCCTGGGCCCGGGAGGCCGGCTTCGCCGACGCCGCGATCACCTCGACGGCGAGTGCGTGGTGCTACGCGACACCGGAGGAACGTTCCTGGTGGAGCGGCCTGTGGGCGGACCGGACCGTGGCCTCCGCGTACGCCCGGCTGGCGGTGGACGGCGGCCATGCCACGGAGGCCGGGCTGGACCGGATCGCCGGCGCGTGGCGGGAGTGGGGCGCGCGGGAGGACGCCTGGTTCAGCGTGCTGCACGGCGAGATTCTCTGCCGGGTGTGACCCGACCGCCGGGCATGCCCGCGAACGGGGCGTGACCCGACCGCCACAACCAGCACGAACTATCCCGTTCCACCCGGTAAGAAGAAGCCGTGACAAGAACGCACGGACCGGCCGTCCTGGCGGTGCTGGCACTCCTGGCGGCGGGCTGCGGTCCCCAGCAGCCCGCCGCGGGACGCCACGGAGCCACCACCGGGCAGCCGGCGCAGGCCGCCGCGGCCGGCGGCTTCACCCTCCTGGCCACCGGTGACGTGCTCCCGCACACCGAAATCATCGAACAGGCCCGCAAGGACGCGCACGGCCACGGCCACGACTTCGGCCCGATACTCGCCGGTGTCCGGTCCCTGGTCTCCGGCGCTGACCTCGCGATCTGTCACATGGAGACGGTGTACGGCGAGGACGGCGGCCCGTTCACCGGCTACCCCGCGTTCAAGTCGCCGCCCCAGGTCGCCGCCGCGCTCCGGGCCACCGGCTACGACTCCTGCTCCACCGCCTCCAACCACACCCTGGACGACGGCCCCGCCGGGATCCGCCGCACCCTCGGCGCCCTGGACGCGGCAGGTGTACGGCACGCCGGCTCGGCCCGTACCGCCGACGAGGCCGCCCGCCCCACTCTCCTGAAGGCGGGACGGGCGAAAGTCGCCCAGCTCGCCTACACCTACGGCACCAACGGCATCGCCGTACCCGAAGGACGGCCCTGGTCGGTCAACCTCATCGACCGGGACCGGATCCTCACCGACGCGCGGGCCGCCCGGCGCGCGGGCGCCGACGTGGTCGTGGTCAGCCTCCACTGGGGCACCGAATGGCAGCAGGAACCCGACGAGCAGCAGCGCACCCTCTCCCATGCCCTCACCGCCGCCCGCACCGGCGGCCGGCCCGACATCGATCTCGTCCTCGGCACCCACGCCCACGTCCCGCAGGCCTACGAGAAGGTCAACGGCACCTGGGTCGTCTACGGCATGGGCGACCAGCTCGCCGGTTATATGTACAACCCGCAGGGCGCCGTCGACTCCCGCGGCAACCAGAGCTCGATGGCCCGCTTCACCTTCGCGCCGCCGGACGCGGCGGGCCGGCGCTGGACCGTGACCAAGGCGGAGTTCACCCCGCAACTCACGGATGTGGAGCACGCGTTCCGCGTCGTCCCGCTGACCGGCGGCGCACCCGGCGGCTCCGCGCACGCGCGGGCCCGGGACGCCGTACGCGAGGTGGTCCTCTCCCGCGGCGCCGCCGACGACGGTCTGTCGATGGCCGGTTGACCGCGCCCCGGCCCCCGCCACGGAATCATCCAACTGATCGCGCACGGCGAGGCGCCCCAACTACGCTCGGGCCATGGACATTCTGGGGACCTCATTGCGGGTGTGCGTGACCGACCTCGACGCGGCGATCGGTGTGTACGAACGGCTGACCGGCGCGGAGGCGATGCGCTTCGAGCACGGCGGCGTCTCGGTCGCGGCCGTCGGCTGCTTCTTCCTGATGAGCGGCCCGGCGGCGCAGCTGGAGGTGCTCAGCAAGATCACCGCGACGCTCGCGGTCCAGGACGTGGACGACGCGGTGGCCGACCTGACGGCGGTCGGCGCCCGGATCATCGCGGGCCCGCTGCCGACGCCGGTCGGCCGCAACCTCGTCGCCGTCCACCCGGACGGCTCGGTCTTCGAGTACGCCGACCGGAAAGCGGCCTGATGTCCGGCACCCCGGCCCCGGCGGCCGACTTACGCCCCCTGCACCGCGCCGTGCTGGACACCGCCACCGAACTGGTGGGCCGGGTGCGCCCCGAACATCTCGGGCTGCGCACGCCGTGCGCCGCGTGGAACCTCGGCGAGCTGGTCGCCCACATGACGGGCCAGAACCTCGGTTTCGCCGCAGCCGCGCGCGGACAGGTCACCTCGGCCGCCGACTTCGCGCCCCGCCCGGCGGGCGACGCGCCCGGCGCCGAGTTCGCGGACTCGGCACGCCGGGTGGTCGCCGCGTTCGCCGAACCCGGCGTGTTGCAGCGCCGGTTCGCGCTGCCCGAGCTGGGGCCGGACGTCACGGTCCGGGCCCGGCGGGGCATCGGCTTCCACTTCGTGGACACCGTCGTGCACGCCTGGGACGTGGCCAGGTCCCTCGGGACGCCGGTCACCTTCCCCGCGGAGATCCTGACGCCCGCCCTGGAGATCGCCCGCACCGTACCCGGCGGTGCGGCCCGGGAGGAGCCGGACGCCGCCTTCGGGCCCGTACGGGAGACACCCGCCGCCGGCACCGGTGCGGTACCCGCCCTGGGCCGGATCCTGGCCCTCCTCGGCCGCTCCCCGGCCTGGCCGGACGGAGACCGGCCGGGCGAAGCCTGACCCGCTGCCCCTGACCAGCCGGCACGCTCACTCCTTCGCACCCCGTTCGCCCGTCAGGAGACCTCCAGCACGATCTTGCCGCGCGTGCGGCCCTCCTGGCTGCGGCGGAACGCCTCGGCCGCCTGCGACAGCGGCAGCACCGTGTCGACGTGCACGGTGAGCTTTCCGGCGTCGGCGAGGTCGCCCAGCGCGGCCAGGCCGGCGCTGTCCGGGCGGACCCACACCATGTGTCCGCCCTTCTCCAGCACGTCGTTGTCGGCGATGGAGGCGACCCGCGAGGTGTCGCGCAGCAGCTCCTGCGAGACGTCGATGACGCCGTTGCCGACGAAGTCCGCGGCCGCGTCCACCCCGTCGGGCGCCAGCTCGCGCACCCGGCCGGCCAGGCCGTCGCCGTACGTCACCGGCTCGGCGCCCAGGGAGCGCAGGAAGTCGTGGTTGCGCTCGCTGGCCGTACCGATGACGCGGGCGCCGCGGGCCACCGCGATCTGCACGCCGAGCGACCCGACGCCGCCCGCCGCGGCGTGCACCAGGACCGTCTCCCCCTTGGTCACACCGACCCGGTCCAGCACCTGGCGGGCGGTGAGGCCGGCCAGCGGCAGCCCGGCGGCCTGCTGCCAGCTCAGGGCGGCGGGCTTGCGCGCCAGGGTCCGCACCGGAGCGGCGACCAGTTCGGCGAAGGTGCCGTGCTGGACCTCGTCCTTGCGCACATAGCCGACGACCTCGTCGCCGACGGCGAACTCGGTCGCGTCCAGACCGGTCCGCTCGACCACCCCGGCGACGTCCCAGCCGGGGATCAGCGGGAAGTGCACATTCATCAGCGGATCGAGATGACCGGCCAGGACCTTCCAGTCGACGGGATTGACTCCGACCGCCTTCACCCGCACCAGCACCGAGTCCGGCCCCACCTTGGGGTCGGGCCGGTCGGTGCAGGTGAGCTGGTCGGGGTCGCCGTAGCGGTGGGCGATGACTGCCTTCATGATCGTGTCTCCTGGTGGTCGGCCGACGGGGGTGGCCCGGTCTGCGCGGTGCCTGTCCCCGCGTTTTCCCCCTCGCACACCCGGCAAGGGGGCACACGCAGGCGGATCCGGCCGCGGATCACCCGCTTGGAAGACGTCCTCCGGCGGACCGGGACGCCGTCCCCGCCCCTCCTCCCCGTCACCCGAGCGGCCCGCGCGGTCGTCCGGGGCCCACGGTGTGTTCGCGTAGAAGGCGGGCGACCCGTACGGGGCGCGGGCCGGTGCAGCGGAGCGGACCGCTGGTCGCTGAACGCCGTCGACAGGAGTCGTCATGTCCTTACCGCGCTGGTGCCGCCGCGTCGTGCCGGTCTGCGCGGTGGCCGCCGGAGGCTGCGTCCTGTCCTGGGCCGGCGCGGCGACCGGGGTGACCCCGAACGTGCTGCCCGCTCCCCAGGTGAAGGTGAGCAAGGCCGAGATGGACTGTGTCCGGTACCGGCCGTCGCCAAGGCAATGGCCGACCAAGGGGTGACGATGGAAGCGCGGAGTCCGGGGCGGGTCGTCGACGTCGACGGCCGCCGGTGTGTGCGGCTGCCGATGACGCGGGATGAGTTCGCGCTGGACCTCAGCAAGGGGACCGTTCCGGCCGACGGCGGCCTGAGCTTCAGGAAGGCCGGGGGCGGGGCGGTGTCGGGGGTTGAGGAACATCCGAACGAAAACCGGCGCCAAGGATCAGTCGGCCCAGGTGGGCGGTTGACGGAGCTTCGGCGGACGGTCCCGTCTGAAGCCTTCCCGCAGATAACGCCCTATTCGACGGTCCGTCCGTCCCGACCTGGACGAAGCGGCTGGCGGTGCCGGACTCCGAGACCCCGGCCCGCTCGAAGATGGCCGTAGACCGGCCCATCGCCCGGCGCGAGGTGCGCCTGCGGGAGAAGACGCTGTGGCGGATGCTCTACGAGACCGCCGCCCGCGCGGAGGAGGTCCTCAGCGTGAACATCGAGGACTTGGACCTCGCCGCGCGCCGCTGTCCCGTAAGGCCAAGGGTGCTCGGAGCAAGGCCCGCCGCCGGGGCCAGGCACGCGAGGACTTCGTGCTGGAGACCGTCTACTGGGACGCCGGCACCGCCCGGCTCCTGCCCCGCCTGCTGCGCGGCCGGACCCGCGGGCCGGTGTTCGTCACCCACCGCTGCCCCGGCCCGGGGAAGGTCGTCAGCCCGCGCGACGTGTGCCCGGACACCGGCCTGGCCCGTGTCTCCTACGGCCAGGCCCGCGCGCTGCTGGACGAGCACACCGCCGTGCGCGGGCCGGGAACCGACTGGGATCTGCACGAGTACCGCCATTCAGCCCTGACCCACCCCGGTGAGCAGGGCACCTCCTTGCTGATGTAGATGGCGAAGTCCCGGCACAAGAAGCCGGAGAACGTCCGCCGCTACTTCAGCCCTCACCGGAAGCGATCGCCGAGCTCACCAGCCTGCTCGCCCCTGGCGACGCCGGGCGGTGACAACGCCGACCGGGACGGTGGCCGTCACTGGCAGCGGGGTCGGGGCGGCGGGTCACCGCACAGCTCACCAGCTCCCCGGCCAGCGCCGGGTTGCTTCGGCGGGGCCTACCGTAGGGCGGCGGCGACCAGGCCTTCGAGGGCCTCGCGCGGCACTTTGCCGCCGCTCACAAGCCGGTCGAAGACCAGTCCGTCGAGGCAGGTCAGCAGCGTGTGCGTGCGGTTCTCGATGTCGGTCACGCCGTGCTCGGCGAGGAACCGCCGGACGGCCTCCCGGCCGGCGTTCTCGCGGGGTACGAGGATTTCGCGCAGCTCCGGGTCGCGCGCGCTCTCAACGGTGCAGGCGTAGCGGGCGAGTGAGCGGCGGCGGCCCTCGCCGGTGAGACGCTGTCGGGTGAGCAGCGACATGCCGTCCACGAGTTCCTCGGCGGTGCGGAGGGGTGGGAGCTGTTCGGCCGTCGACTGCAATTCCGCTTGGTCGAGTTGGACAAGGCGCATGACGAGTGCGGTGAGCAGCGCGGCGCGGGTGCGGAAGTATGCCGGGGTGGTGCCGGATGGCAGGGCCGCTTTGCGGTCGACCGCGCGGTGGGTCAGACCGCGGATGCCTTCGTCGGCGAGTACGTCGAGAGCCGCGTCCGCGAGGAGGGCGCGCCGATCCGTAGCCATGGTTCCTTTTCTACACCTGTAGTGCCTCAGGTAGGGTCACCATTCTACAGATGTAGAAGGGCTGGGGGTTCGCCATGGGCAACACAGCAGTGGTCGTCGGAGGGGGCATCGGCGGGCTGGTCGCCGCGATCGGTCTGCGCCGCATCGGCTGGCAGGTGACGCTGGTCGAGCGCGCGCCGATGCTGGATGACGCGGGGGCGGGCATCTCGCTGGCCGCCAACGGCCTTCGGGCCCTGGACGGACTCGGCGTCGGCGATGCGGTGAGGGAGGCGTCGCGAGGCCAGTACAGCGGCGGGACCCGCACGCCGAAGGGCGGTTGGCTGACCCGGATGGACGGCGCGGAGCTGGAGAAGGCGGTGGGCACGCCGATCATGGGCATCCCCCGCTCCACGTTGCACCGGCTGCTGCGCGAGGCCCTGCCCGCCGAGACACTGCTGATCGGCTCCGAGGCCAGCTCGGTTGAGCAGATCAGCCCTGGAAAGGTTCGCGTAGGCTGCGGCGACACGGTGCTGGAAGCCGATCTGGCGGTGGCAGCCGACGGCATCAACAGCAAGGTCCGCAGCCTGCTCTTCCCAGCCCATCCCGGCCCGGTCTACAGCGGTTCGACCGTACTGCGCGCCATCACCGGGCAAGCGGTCGACCTACGCACCGACTTCGAGCTGACCTGGGGGCGCGGCACCGAGTTCGGGCACATCGCATTCCCTGACGGGCGCGCCGAGTGGCACGCGGTCCTCAACCTCCCCGCCGAAACGCGGTTCGCCGACCCCCTGGCCGAACTACGCCGACGATTCCACAACTGGCACGACCCGATCCCTGCCCTGCTCGATGCGACCCAGACCCACGCCGTGCTGCACCACGACGTCAACGAACTCCGCACGCCGCTCCCCTCGTACACCATCGGCCGCATAGCGCTGCTCGGCGACGCAGCGCACGCGATGACCCCGAACCTGGGGCAGGGCGCCTGCCAGGCACTGGAGGACGCGGTCTCCCTTACCGCCGCGCTCGCCACCGCGCCCACCATCGAAGCCGCGCTTGCCCGGTACGACGCCGAGCGCCGCCCGCGCAGCCAGGCAGTCGCACGGGCCGCCCGGCGGGCTGGGCGGATGGGCCAGCAGCTCTCCCACCCACTGACCGTGGCCTTGCGGAACACGGCGATGCGGATGACGCCCTCCCGCGCCGCAACACGCATGATCCTGCGGCATCACGCCTGGATCCCACCCCAGTTGCTCCAGGCCGCTGACCTGCGCTGATGCCGCAGGAGCCGGTGGGGTCAGCGGCTACTCGTCTTCGGGGGCGTCCGGGGCGCGCAACTGGTTCACCGCGGCGTTCATGTACCGCGTGTTGAACAGCACCAGGGCGTTGAGGACCAGTCCCAGGGCGCCGATCTGGTCTTCCATGCCGTCCTGGTAGCGCTGGTAGAGCTGCCCGGACCGGCCGT
This sequence comes from Streptomyces monomycini, assembly GCF_022271435.1. GTDB lineage: Bacteria > Actinomycetota > Actinomycetes > Streptomycetales > Streptomycetaceae > Streptomyces > Streptomyces monomycini. The sequence goes on from NZ_JAFIQY010000005.1 coordinate 236,365, forward strand.
GGAAAATCTTCCGGGCGAGGGAGTGGCGGCCCTCCTGGAGGTTCGCCTGGCTCTTGGTCTGCCGCCGGTAGCCGGGATCGTCGGCCAGGCGCAGGATGTGCAGATGTGCAGGGTCTTGGCGATCCGCCCGTAGTGGGCGATCGCGTCGCCGGGCGGGGTGGGGCGGCCGTCGCGGGACAGCATGCGGATCACGTCGTACGCGCGCACGGCGCCGGTGTGGATGGAGCCGATGATCCGAAGGATGTCCTCCCAGTGGCGTTCGATCCTGGCGAGGTCGACCCGGCCGCGGGCCGCGTCCTGGAAGGCGCCGTAGTCGGCGGCGCGGTCGATGCGCCACATCTTCTGATCCGGCAGGTCAGCAAGCTGCGGTGCGTACGCGACTCCCGCCAGGGTGAGCAGCCCGAAGACCATGTCGCTGTAGCTCGCGGTGTCGGTGACAATCATCTCGGGGCGCTTGCCGCCGTCGCGGTCGTAGAGGACGTCCAGCACGTACAGCGAGTCGCGCGGGGTGCCGGCCACCACCTTCCCACCCAGCCCCGCCGCCTGGTCGTTGATCATGTTCAGCCAGGTCGCGCCGCCCCTGCGCCTGAAGTACTTCGAGTTCGGCCGCGCGTACACCGACGGCACGGGCACGACGAGCCGCATGCCGTCCACCGAGGCGACCAGGCCGCCGCCCCACGCCTGCGCGAGCGGGATGGCTGCCTGGTAGTCGATCAGCGTGGCGTTCGCGGCCCGGTACGTCGCCAGCCGCAGACAGGTCTGGTCGACATGGGACAGACGCCCGTACTTCAGCGCGTCCGCGGCCCCGATGACCGGGGTGTAGCCGACGTTGCAGCTGTGGGCGACCAAGAGCGCGGCGATCGTCACGTGCAGGTCCTTCAGCCTCGCCTCGCCCCCGGTGACCGAGGTGAACGCCTGATCGGCGCCGGTCCAGGAGAACACCTCCGGCAAGGCCTCCGGCAGGTCGACCCGGGGCAGCATCGCCTCCACCGCCTCGCGCCGCTGACGCAGGGAAGCGGGTTCGGGCTCCGGCTCCAGGGCGGCGAAGTGCAGCCGTCCGTCGTCGTCGAACACGATCTGGGAGTTCGCCGGCACCCGCACGGCGACCTCGCGGTAGGTGCCGTCCAGCAGCGCGGCCCGCGCTGCCAGGTGCTCACCCGCCTCGGCGGGCAGGTTGAGCGAGGCGAGCACGGTCGGCTTGGCCTGCTCCCACGCTTCCCCGTCCAGCAGCTTCGCCCTCGGGTCGCCCCCGGCACGGCGACCATGAGCTGGACGGAAATCATCGACGGTACGGAGATCCCCGGTGCGGCGATGGACTCACCGGCGGTACGCGCGCTGAACGAACTGGGCTTCACGATCGCGGCGTTCGACGACGACCTGTTCTCGTACGGCAAGGAACGCCGGCTGGCCGCCCGCAGCCCGCACGCTTCGCGCCGCCGGCTCAACCTCGTCGACGTCCTGGCCGCCGAACACGGTCTGGGCCTCGAAGCGGCGCTGGCCGCGGCCGTCGACCTGTGCGACCGGCTGACCTTGCGCTTCGTCCAACTGCGCGACCGCGTGCTGCCCACGGCCTGCGCGCCGCTGCGGCGGCACCTCGACCACCTCTCCCACCTGATCCGGGGCAACATCGAATGGGGGCTGCGCGCCGGCCGGTACACCAACCCCGACGGCCGGCACCCCGGCGCGGTCACCAACACCGGTTCCTTCACCCAGACCGCGCTGCGGGCCGACGCACCGCCGCCGCTTCCGTCCGTCGCCTGGTGGTGGGACCGGTTCTGAGGCCGCGGCGTTGATGGGAGCGGGGGACGGTTGGGGGCCGGCCCGTGCGCACGTGCCTCGTCAGCGGCGCGGGGTGAGCACCAGGCCGACACAGCCCCGCGTCCGCAGCGCGACCGCGGCCCTGGGCTCGGCCCGGCCCGGTACCGCGAAGTCGAACCGGCTGATCATCGCGGGCCACGACGAGGGCCGCCTGCTGGAAGAAGAACGCCTGGCCCACGCACCGGTGCGGCCCGTCGCCGAAGGGCAGGTAGGCCAGCGGGTGCCGGTCCCGGACGCGCTCCGCGGCGAACCGGCCGGGGTCGAAGCGCAGCGGTCGTTCCCAGAACTGCGGCAGCCGGTGCGTCAGGTAGGGGGACAGCACCACCGTGGCACCCGCCGGGACGGTCACCCCGTCGATGACGTCCTCGGTGACGGCCGTCCCCGGCACCGCCCACGCCATCGCGTACAGGCGGCAGACCTCGGCCAGGAACCGGCGGGTGAGCACCAGCCGGCGGGCGTGTTCCGGCCGGGCAGGGCCGCCGCACAGTACGGCGTCGGCCTCGGCACGTACCTCCGCCGCGAGGTCCGGATGCGCCGCGAGCGCGACCCAGGCCCAGGTCAGAGTCAGGGCGCTGGACTCCGAGCCGGCCACGAACAGAGCCACGACGTCCTGGGCGGCATGCTCGTCGCTCAGCGCACGGCCGTCGGCGTCCGCCCCCGCGAGCAGCACGCTCATCAGGTCGGGGCCGGTGTTCCGCTCGTACCGCGCCCGCCGGATCAGCGGCAGCAGGATCTCGTTGGCCGTACGGGTGGCACGCCCGAAGACGCGGTCGCCGGGCACCGGTACCGTGAGCGGCACAAAGGGCAGCGCCACCCGCCACAGCAGCGAGTCGAACGCGACGGCGACCGCGGAAGCGAGCCGGTCGCACCGGTGCTGCGGGATACGGGAACCGAAGAACGCCGGGTTGACGACCCGGAGCACGACGCGCGTCATCTCCGCCAGCGCGTCCACCGTCGCCCCGCCCGCCACGCTCCGCTCCAGCTCCGTCGCCGCGCCCTCGACCGAAGCGGCCGTGCCGTCGGCGTGCGCGGGCGCGCCGCCCGACAGGCCCTTGCACCACAGGTCCCGGCTGGCCCGCCATCGAGGCCTCTCGCCCGTGATCCCCCGTCCCGTGAGCCGGCTCGTCGCCTTCCACATCGCCGTGCCCCGTCGGTAGTTGCCGCCGTGGTCGCGCAGTACGTGCCGCAGGTGGTCGGGGTGGGTGACCAGGAAGGGCCGGAAGGTGCCCAGGTCGAGCCGGGTCAGCGCGCCCTGCGCCTGCTGTCCGGTGCGTTCCATCAGTGCCAGCGGGCCGCCCTCGCGCAGCCCGCCGAGGACGTGCCGCGGGGGAACGGTGTGGAGTTCGGCTGTCGGCACGGATCGGCATGGCGGTGCTCTTTTACGGCGGCACGGCGGCACGGCGGGACGGGTGAGGGCCGGGGCCGGGCGGCGTGCGCGAACAGTGCGCAGCACACCCCCGACCGCACCCTATGCCCCTTTGGCGGCTTTCACGCGCTTCCCGCCGCACGCATCCGGAATTCATAACGGTCCGGAAGGGGGTGTTCCGCGCGCGCCCGGGCCCGGACGTCGGGAGTCACGGGCCGAGCCCCCGCGACCAGGGCTTCGGCGACGGCGTACCAGGTGTCGCTGAGGGTTTCGTCGCCTTCCCGCAGGTCGGGAACGTCGAAGCCGCGGTCGAAGACGGCTCGGGCCGCGCGCGCGTCCCCCTGGGCGAGGGCCACCTGGGCCGTCAGCAGGGCGAGACGGCCGTCACCGCGGGCCGCCTCGGGCAGCCGGCCGAGAGCGGCCGCGGCCTCGTCGACGCGGCCGGCGGCGAGCAGCGCGGGGACCGCGGCGCGCACCAGGGCGGGGAGGAGAGGCCCGGTGCGGTCCGTGACGTCCACGGGGCCCGCACCGTCCGCGCCCTCCGCGCCCTCCGCGCCCTCCGCGCCCTCTGCACCGTCCACGCCGTCCACGCCGTCCACGCCGTCCACAGGCTCCTCGTCGGGTACGCACGCCAGCGCCTCGGCATAGCGTTGCGCCGCGCGCGCCGTTTCGCCGGCGGTCTCCTCCGCGACGGCGAGGCAGTAGAGCGGCCGGCAGTCCGCTCCGTGGGCCAGGGCCCGTTCCCAGCTACGGACGGCCTGGGCCCGGTCGCCCGCGTGCCACTGCGCGATGCCGAGGTGGTAGTCGGTGCCGGGTCCGGGCGGCGCGGACTCCAGCAGGTCGCGCCATGGCGCGGCGACCAGGGGCGCCGCGGGAATGCCGCCGCCGCGCGGGAAGTCGCCGGTGTGCAGCAGCGTCAGCCAGGGGCGCTGGTCGGGGCCGACGGTCGACTCGGCGAAGGGGGTGCCGGGCAGGTCATGGCCGGTGCGGGCCCGTTCCAGGGCTCCCCAGCCGGAGCCGGTGGCCAGTGTCTCCTTCGGCTCGGCGTCGGCGTACGGCCGCCAGGCGGCGAAGGCCGCGTCGACCTGCGCGCGCGGCAGTACCGCTTCGAGCCGGTCGCCGGTCGCGCGGCGGGCCGCGGCCCAGTCGGCGCCGTGCACCACGGCCGGGTCGGCGGCGAGCGGTCCGTACGCCTCCAGCCAGGCGCATTCCGCGCCGCCTTCGAGGCGTACGTGCTCCAGCTGGGTACGGGCCAGCCCCGCCTGGATCTCCGCATAGCCGCCGGTTCCGGGCTCGGTGAGCCACTGCTGCCAGCGCCGCCCGGCGCGTCCGGCGCCCCACAGGAACAGCTTGCGGCCGCGCAGCGTGTCGGTGGAGGTGTGGACGAGGCCGCGCCCAGTGCCGTCGAGCGAGGCGATCCAGCGGCGGTCGCCGTCCGGGATCTCGTAGAAGTAGTCGGCGGGGTGCTCGCTGCGCAGCGGGTATGTGCGGTCGGCGCCGTCCGACTCCGGTACGGGCACGCGGCGCAGCGTGCGCTCGTACCCGAAGTGCCAGGCGTCGTCCGCCGGGGCGAGGACGCGGGTGTGCTCGTCCTCCGGGACGGCGATGTTGGACCACCAGTAGGCGGGCACCGCGTTCAGATGCGGGTTGCGGACGCGGACGCCGACGAGGAGGAAGTCGGAGCCTTCCGGAAGCCAGAGGTCCACCTGGAAGGGAAGGTCGCGCAGCCGCTCCCACTCCCACAGGCGCAGCATCTCGCCGCCGCCGGGCGCCGGTACGGTCGCGGCGTGCACGGGGGCGCAGGACAGGGCGGTGTGTCCGGTGGCGCCGGTGTTCCACTCGATACCGCCGGAGACCCAGGCGCCGTTGAGGGCGAAGTTGGCGGGTTGCAGCACAGGGTTGCGGTAGAGCAGTTCGCGGTCGGTGGGCTTGTGGTGAAGGGAGTGCACACGGCCACCGAGACCCGGCAGGACGGTGGCGCGGAGCCGGTCGTTCTCGATGACGAGGGCGTCGAGGGTGGTCTCGGCGCGCGTACGGCCGTAACCGTCGTGGACGGCGACGGGCAGCAGCGAGTCCAGGGGGGCGTAGCGGAGCTGGCGGGCCATGTCGGGCGGCAGCTCCAGGTCCTCGGGCAGCTCGACGCGGTGGACGTCGCCCGGTGCGCGGACGGCGGGCAGCGGGCTGGCCGGGCCGACGGGCGCCGCGGGAAGGGTCAGGGTCGTGCGTCGTACGCCAGTGGCCACGGCTGCCTCGCAAGGTTGTACCGGGCCACCTCGGGTGCGGTGGCCGCCTGTTGACCATGGAACCCTGTCGGCGCGTGCCTGAAAAGGGCCTGTTGAGGCCATGTGTACCGGCACCCGCTGTCGTATGCCGGCCCAGCGGCGGCCAGGAACGGTCAGAAGCGACCGGAGGCGGCCGGAGGCAGTCAGGGCTGTGTGAGGACGCTTTCCAGGAGATCGGCGAGCAGGACCGCCCCGGTTCCTTCCGGGTCGAGGTCCGGGTCGTAGATGGTGAGGTCGAGCCCCGCGCAGCGCGGTGAGGCCGTCAACGGGGCGAGCAGTTCGCGCAGTTCCTCCGTGGACAGACCACCGGGGTCGGGGCTGTCGACGGCGGGCATCACCGACGGGTCGAGCACATCGGCGTCCAGGTGGATCCAGAAACCGTCCGGTGCCGTGTCCTGGAGGTCGCGCAGCGTCCTACGGGCGACGGCCTCCGGGCCCTGCCGCCGGATCTCGCCGGCCGTGCGGTGGGTGATGCCCAGCGAGGCCAGTTCGGCGCGGTCCTCGTCGTCGTCGCGGATGCCGAGGATGTGCAGGTCACTGTCGCGCACGTACGGCCCGAGGCCGTCGATGCCGGTGAGGTCGGCCTGTCCGCGGCCGGTGATCTGCGCGGTGCCCTCGCCGGCCGCCGCCCCGACGGGGCCGGTGCGGTCGGTGTTGCCCGGGTGGCGGAAGTCGCCGTGCCCGTCGAGGTAGGCGACGCCGTACCGGCCGGCGCGGCGCAGGCCCAGGACGGCACCGAGCAGGATGGAGCAGTCGCCGCCCAGCAGGACCGGGAACTCGCCCGCGCGCACGTGCGCTTCGACCCGGGCGGCGAGCCGGCGGGTGTAGTCCGCGATGGCGGCGGCGTTGAAGTCGCCCTCGCCTTCCCGCCAGCCGCCGAGGTCGTAACGGGGCGGCGTCACGACGCCGCCTTCCAGGGCGCCGAGCCGCCGTAGCAGCCCCTGTTCGCGCAGGGCACCCGCCAGCTTGTAGCAGCCGGGTACGGTGCCCGGCACCGGGGGTCGCAGCCCGAGGCTGGACGGGGCGTCGAGGAGGACGATGCGGCGCATCCGGCCATCCCACCGCACCGGCCCGCGGACTTCAACCGGGTTTCGGCGATGCGGGAACGGTGGCGGGCGGGTGCCGCGCAGCGGCGAGACGGATGCCGCGCAGCCGCCCGGCATGCCGTACCGTTGCAAGCGCATCGGTACGGCGAGGGCCGCCGCACCGGCGACGGAGACGAGGGAAGGCGATGGCGACGGAGCACACCTACCGGGTGATCGTGCGCGGCCGGTGGGACGGACTGACGGACGAGGCCAGGGACCGGCTGCTGGCCGAGGTGGACGACCACGGCCTGGCACAGCTGCGTTTCACGCCCGAGGGCTCGCTCGCCTACGACACGGCGCTGCGGTCGTTCACGTACCGGTACGTGATCGTCTCGGACGCGGCGGACGGCGAGGAGCTGGCGGCCGCCCTCGCCGAGGAGAAGGCGGAGGCGGCACTGACCGCGGCCGGATACGGCTACCGGGACCTGCGCTCGTCCGCCACCGACATGGACACCATGAAGGTCAACCGCAAGGGACGCTGAAGCGGGTGCCGGGCGGGCACAGGCGGGCGGACGCGGACGGCCTTCCGACGGCCGTTCACTTCGCCCGCAGCCTGTCTCAGTGCGCCGGCGCCTCGCCCCCGGCCGTCGGCGTCTCGCCCCCGGCCGCCGGCGGCTCGTTGAACCGCAGCTGGTTGCCGAACGGGTCGGTGACCGTCAGCGACAGCCCGATCTCGCCGTCCTCCTCCAGGCCGGGCTTCTGGAACGGGTAGTCCTTCGCCGCCAGTTCGGCGTGCAGCGCCCGTACGCCGCTCAGCTCGGCGTACACCACCGAGCCCGGCGTCCCGTCCCCGTGGTGCTCGGACAGGTGCAGGACCAAGCCGCCGCGGGACACCTGCGTGTAGAGCGGCAGATCCGGCGCGAAGCGGTGCTCCCAGTCGGCGGTGCAGCCCAGGTAGCCGAGGTAGAACGCGTGCGCCTTGGCCACGTCGAAGACGCGCAGCACCGGAACGGGGTGCCGGAAGGTGATCCGGCCGGTGGCCCCGGAGGTGATCTCGGACATCAGGTCCTTTCGAACATGTCACTGGTGATGGCCCAGCGTTCGTGGTCCCGCCAGGCGCCGTCGATGAACAGGAAGTCGGGCGAGTAACCTTCCAGCCGGCAGCCCGCGCGCTTGACCAGGGCGATCGAGCGTTCGTTGGCCGGCTGGATGTTGATCTCCAGGCGGTGCAGCCCCAGCTCGCCGAAGGCGTGTCCCATGGCGAGCCGCAGCCCCTCGCTCATCAGCCCCCGTCCGGCGGCGTGCGCGAACGCGCCGTACCCCACCGCCCCGCAGCGGAACGCGGCGTGCACGATGTTGTTGACGGTCAGGAAGCCGGCGATCCGGCCGCTCTCCAGCTCACAGATCAGGAACCCTTCGCGCGAGGGCTCCTGGAGCTTGGCGAAGTAGCTGTCGTAGGCCGCGTCGGTGGTCGGCGAGGAGAGCCACGGCCGCTGCAGCCGTACGCTCTCCCGGGCCCGCGCCGTGAACTCCGCACGGTCCGCCGCCGTGAAGTGCCGGAGCCCGACCCGCGGGCCGGTGGCGAGGTAGCGATCGTCAGCCATCGTCCGATCGTACGAAGTGGCGGGCCCGGCCGCCAGGTATATCGATCGTACGAGCGAGTGGTCGCCTCGGCGGCCCGGCGGAAGCCAGGGTTCCCGCGGTCGGTGTCCGGGCCGCTCCGGTCAGGACCGGTCAGTGAGTGACAGCCGCCGCACGGATCGCGCAGGCCGCCGCGTACCCCTCCGGGACCGCCACGTCCGCCATCTCCCACCCCGGCACGGTGACCGGCTCCGGCCCGGCGCCGACCAGTGTGGTGGTCATCAGATCGCCCGCCAGACCGCTGCCCGTGCCCTTGAGATACGCCTCCTTACGGGTCCAGCAGCGGGCGAACGCGGCCGGCCGCCCGTCCTCGGGCAGGGCGTCCAGCGTCGCGCGCTCCCGCGGGTGCAGCATGCCCGACACCTCCGCCACGGTCCGGGGCGAGGCCGGCTTCTCGATGTCCACGCCGACGGGCGTACGGGCGAAGCCGATCAGCGCCATGTCGCCGGTGTGGGAGAGCGAGAAGTGCAGCGGCGTCCCGGGTTCCGCCAGCGCCGGCCGGCCGTGCGGCTCGTCGCAGCAGGGGCAGGCCTCGCGTACGAACCGTATGCCGGCCGGGTCGCGGTCCAGGTACGCGCCGAGCAGGCGGCGCAGCGCGTTGTGCGAGGTGGCGTAGGTGTCGCGGTCGCCGGGCCGGACGAACGCGGCGGTCCGCTTGCGCTCGGCCGCGTCCAGCACCGCGATGTCGTGCAGCCCGGCCTCGGGCACGCTGCGGACCAGCCACAGCGACACCTCCCGGGCGCCGTCCGCCGGCAGCGGATCCGGCAGCGCGGACGCGTCGTACACCTCGGGGGTCAGGGCAGGCCGCACGGCGCCGCTCTCCTCGCTCGGGGCCCAGGTATCGCCCGTGGTCATCGGTCGCACTCCCTCGTCGTCGTCCTGCGCGGTCGCCCGGAGTCGTCCGGGCCGTCCGTCCGTCGGCGGCCCGTGCGGGCGGCCCGGCGCGGTGCGGGTGCCGGGAGCCGTTACGGCCGTGTCCGGTGACCGTACCCGGCGCGCGGGGCGCGTGCCTCCGACTCCCGCTCCCCCGCGCTCGGTGCGGCCAGCGCCAGCCTGCGGTGCGTACGGCGGAGCATCGCCCGGGCGAGGACGGGGTGTACGCGCCGGACGACCGCGAAGTAGAGCCGCCCGCCGGCGTGGTGGGTGCGCACGACCGTACTGAGCGTCACCCGGCCACCGTGGCCCGCGGTCCGCCCGTCCGCCCCCGCGGCCGGACTCTCGACCAGGAGCGACGCCCGGAAGTCCAGGTGCCGGGCGTCCTTGCCCAGCAGGATCTCCCCGCCGTCCTCGGTCGTGGCGCGACCCTTCTCGGGGAACGCGCCGCGCAGCACGCCCTTCCAGGCCGCCGGGTCGCGCGGCATGCCGGGCGGCAGCGGCAGTTGCCAGGCGTCCTGGAAGTCCGTACGCGCGAAGGCGGTACGGGCCAGCCGGGCGGCGGGCGGAACGGGTACGGCGACGGGGCGCTCCCACAGGAGCCGGTTCAGCAGCAGCACCCACCGCGAGCGGCGGACCGGGGTGCGGACCGTGCCGGTGGCGGCGCGTTCGACGTTGTCGAGCACCTCCTCGACGACGGTGGCGTGCAGCCGGCGGATCGCGAGCGGCCATGCCACCCGGCGCGCGCCCCTGAGCCGGTCCTCCAGGACGTGGGTCACCCGGCAGCTGCCGGTGCCGAGCGGGGACACCTCGATGGCGTGGTGGCCGCCCCCGGGGAAGTCGAACCGGACGTGGCGGCCGGGCTCGTGGGCGGTGACGCGGTAGCGCACGAAGCCGTGGCCGCCGGTCGCGCCGACGCCCAGCGGGCGGTCGAAGCGCATGGCGGGCCAGACGGGCACCGGGAAGAGCGGGTCGTCGTCGCCGGCCAGCCGGTCGAGCAGGGCTCCGACCGTGGCGGCGGGGGCCTGGACGGTGCGGGTGTGGACATCGCGGACCGTGCGCATCGGGCACCTCCATACGGTGGCGTATGTTTGACCGTACGGTAGCGTATGGTCATGGCGCGACGGAGCACGGACGATCCTCAAGTCCCCCACGGCAGCCCCTCGGACGGGCCCCGCCACCGCGGGAAGACCGGCGGCGGCACCGGCGGCGGCCGACGCCGCCTGACCGCCGAGGACTGGGCCGCGGCCGCCCTCGCGGCCATCGGCGAAGGCGGCCTGGCGGCGGTGGCCGTCGAGCCGATCGCCACCCGCCTCGGCACCACGAAGGGCAGCTTCTACTGGCACTTCGCCAACCGGGACGCGCTGGTCGACGCCGCGCTGGAGCGCTGGGAGCAGCTGCACACCGAGGCCGTCATCCGCACGGTCGAGGCCGAACCCGACCCGGAGCGGCGGCTGCGCGGCCTGTTCGCGCACGCGTCCGCCGCGTCGGCCGCGGACCCGCTGGAGGTCTCCCTCCTGGCGACGGCGGCGGAGCCGCGCGTCGCGGCGGCGCTGCGCCGGGTGACGGACCGCCGGGTCGGCTATGTCGCCGGCCTGTTCGCCGCGCTGGGCTTCCCGGCGGCCGAGGCGCGCCGCCGGGGCCTGCTCGCGTACACGGCGTATCTCGGCCACACCCAGCTGGGGCACGCCGTCCCGGAGAGCCTGCCCGGCGGGACGGACCGCGACCGTTACCTGGACTCGGTGATCGACACGCTGCTCTGCCGGGGGTGACCGGGAGGGACCGGGCGTAGCTGGATCCACCGGACAGCGACCTGGGGCGGCTGAAGGCAACCGACAGCGACCGAGCGCAGCCGAAAGCGACCGCACGCGACCGAAAGCGATCGATGGCGGCCGACAACGGCCGCTGACGACCGGAACGGCCCGCCACCACCCGACACCTCACCGCGCGGCCGGAATTGGCCGGTCTACGCATGGACGTATTACGTGCATAGGGCATGGAGTGGAAGGCGGTCCGGACCGGACCCTCTCCACCCCGGCTCCGCCCCACCGCCGCCCCGTCTCCGCCCGTCCGCTCCCCGCCCTTATCTCCCCCCGACCCGCCGTCCGCCAGCCTTGTCACAGGAGCCCATCGACCCCGTCGCCCACCCAGCCTTCCGCCAGGAGGTCCCATGACCGAGGCTCTGCCCTTCCCGCAGGACCGCACCTGCCCCTACCAGCCGCCCGACGGGTACCAGCCGTTGCGCGACGCCCGGCCGCTGTCCCGTGTGACGCTCTACAACGGCCGCACCGCCTGGGTGGTGACCGGCCACGCCGAGACCCGGGCGCTGCTCACCGACCCGCGCCTGTCCGCCGACCGGCAGAATCCGGCGTTCCCCTCCCCCGCGCCGCGCTTCGAGTCGCTGCGCGCCGTGCGGACCCCGCTGCTGGGGGTGGACGACCCCGAACACAACACGCAGCGCCGGATGCTGATACCGAGCTTCAGCGTCAAGCGCGTCGCCGCGCTGCGCCCCCGTATCCAGGAGATCGTCGACCGGCTGCTGGACGCCATGGAGGAGCAGGGCCCTCCGGCGGAGCTGGTGTCCGCCTTCGCGCTGCCCGTGCCGTCCATGGTGATCTGCTCGCTGCTGGGTGTCCCGTACGCCGACCACGAACTCTTCGAGGAGCTGTCCCGCACCCTCCTGCAGAGCGTCGATCCGCGGGAGGTCACCGAGGCCCGTGACCGGCTGGAGGACTACTTCACCGGCCTGGTGGCCCACAAGCGCGAACAGCCGGGCGACGGCCTGCTGGACGAGCTGATCGCCGAGCGCCTGGAGACCGGCGAGGTGGGCCACCGCGAACTGGTGCGGATGGCCTTGCTGCTGCTGGTGGCCGGCCACGAGACCACCTCCAACATGCTCTCCCTGGGCACCTTCACCCTGCTGGAACACCCGGAGCAGTACGCCGCGCTGCGCGCCGACCCGTCGCTCCTCCCGGACGCGGTGGAGGAGTTGCTGCGGTTCCTGTCGATCGCCGACGGGATGGTGCGGGTGGCGACCGAGGACATCGAGGTCGGCGGCGAGACGATCCGGGCGGACGACGGCGTCATCTTCTCCACCTCGGTCGTCAACCGGGACGACGCCGCCTACGACGCGCCGGACACCCTGGACTGGCAGCGCTCCGCCCGCCACCACGTGGCCTTCGGTTTCGGCGTCCACCAGTGCCTGGGCCAGAACCTGGCCCGCGCGGAGATGGAGATCGCCTTCGGGGCGCTCTTCGCCCGCTTCCCCGGCCTGCGGCTGGCGGTGCCCGCCGCCGAGGTCCCCCACAAGCCCGGCCACACCCTCCAGGGTCTGGTCGAACTGCCCGTCACCTGGTGAGCGGGCGGCCGGCCGCGCCCGGTGTGCCCGCCGACGAACGGAAGAGAGCCGTCATGAAGATCGACATCGATACGTCCGTGTGCATCGGTTCCGGCCAGTGCGTGCTGACCGCGCCGGGCGTGTTCACACAGGACGACGAGGGGTTCAGCGCCCTGCTGCCGGGCCGCGAGGACGGCGCGGGCGACCCGCTGGTACGGGAGGCCGCCCGCGCCTGCCCGGTCCAGGCCATCACGGTCACCGAGTCTCCATGACCACCGGCAGTTCGAGCGTGCCGGTCCGCTCGCGGGAGCTGCGTACGGTCACCGGCTTGCCGCCGCGGTTGCCGAAGTACGCGTTGTCGCTGGCGGCCACCACGAAGCGCAGCCGGTGCCCCGGCTCGAAGCGGTGCACGATCGCGGGCAGGTCGACGGTGAACTCCCTGGTCACGTCCGGCACCCGAACCGGCGCCACCAGGCGGTGGACCAGCGTCTTGCCGCCGTTCGGCGCCACGTCGTAGAGCTTGGCGAACAGGACCAGCCGGTCGGCCGCGTCGCCGGAGTGCTGCCCCCGCTCGGCCTCGGGCGAACGGACCCGGAGGGTGGCCCGCGGCGCGCCGACCACGTCCACGGGCCGCCCCCGTACCGGGTCGGACGTCCAGTCCAGGTAGGTGCCCCGGGTGTCGTACGGCTTGGGGTTGGGCAGCCTCAGGAGTTCGGCCAGCGAACTCTCCGAATGGCTGGACGAGACCCGCCAGTTGCGGTACGAGCGGCTGCCGGGCACCACGTCGGCGCGGCTGCCCACCAGCTTGCCGTCGCCGGAGAGGTACAGCCGGTGCGGGACGCCCCCGGGGAAGACCTCCGAGGTGCCGTACACCGGGCCGTGGCGCACCCAGTCCCGGTAGTACGCGAAGGCCGGGCCGGTGTCCGTCTCCCACCTCCGGTGCAGGTAACGGCCGAACCAGGCGAGGACGCGCCGCCCGACGTAACTGCTCTCGAAATTCCCCTTGGCGAGGTCGAGTTCGCCCTCCGCCGGGTCGGTCATGCCGCCGCTGTGGCCCCAGGCCTGCCAGATCATCTTCGTCTCGGTGCCCTGCGCCCGGAGGGCTTCGTACGTCGCGGCCGCCTCGTTGAGGTTGAAGAGGGTGTCCGCCTGCCCCTGGACGAGCAGGGTGGGGGCCCGGACCGCGCCGAGGTAGGAGGCCGGGGAGAGGCTGCGCAGGTAGCCGAGCACGGCGTCCGTGCGGGCCGCCGGGTAACGCCCCGAGTTCAGCAGTTTCTTGGCCTCGCACGCCCGCGCCACGAAGTGCACGCATCCGGCGCCGCCCCGCCCCGACTTGTCGAGACGCGGGTGGAGCAGCCCCTGCGCCTCGCCGATGAGGTAGAAGCCGTTGGTCCACTGGTGCTTGTACACGCCGGGCCACGGCCCGGACGTGCCGACGGTGCGGTCCGCGCCGTTGGGGGCCATGGAGTAGGCCAGGTCGTGCCAGGTGATCAGCGGGACCAGCGCGTCCACCCGCCGGTCCACCGAGGCGGTGGCCAGTTGGATGGCGCCGCCGTACGAGCCGCCGAACATCCCCACCCGCGGGTCCCCGGGGCCGTCCACGGTGACGAAGTCGACCCGGGTCCCGTCCTTGGCCGGCCGGGTGCCGGCCAGGAAGTCGAGAATCCGGCTCGCCGCCCGCCCGTCGACCTGCGGGTCGTCGAGGGAGATCGGACAGCCGGTCCGGCCGAAGCCGAGGCCCGAATAGGCCAGGGCCGCGTAGCCGCGGGAGGCGAAGGCGCGCGCGATGGCGTCCGTGGAGCCGTCCGACTTGCTGCCGCCGAAGCCGTTGGTGGTCAGGACGGCCGGGGCCGGGTGCGCGGCGTCCACGCCCTCGGGGCGGTAGAGGTCGGCGTCCAGGACGCAGTCGCGGCCGCCGGCCCGCACGGTCAGCTTCACGGTCTTGACGGTGTACGGAGGCTTCCCCTTGCGGGCCGCCGCGGCCGGCCCGGCGGCGGTGAGCGGTCCGATGAGGGCGGCGCACGCCGCGAGGCACACGGTGACGGTGACGGGCAGGCGGACGGAGCGGGTGCGCGACGCGCGCCGGACGGGTCGGGACTCGGCACCGGACAGGGCTCGGGACACGCTGGGCACGCAGACCTCCACAACGGCATGCCGTACCAAGCGGTCGGTACCGGCCGGCTCATGGTGTGACACGGGTAACAAACGTGTCAACGCTCGCAAAGGGGATTGTCCACCGACCCGGCCAGGACCATCCGGACGGCTCCGCCCGTACCACTCGTTGGGCTGCACGAACAGCGGAGCGCCGCCCCGCCGGACCACCCGTACGAGACCGGAGCGAGCACACCTGACGTGTGCGGCGGTCACCCGTCGGGGTGGCGGCCGGCGGCGCACACCGGACGGTCAGGAAACCGGAGCCACCGTCTTCTTGGCCAGTTCGTACGCCGGGAGCATCTCCTTGTGCTCGGTGTTGTCGAACCCGCCGAGATGGACGACGGTCGCGCCCTTCGGCGTCACCACCGCGAACGCCCGTTCCTGCTGGGGCTCGTCCCGGATCGGGCTCTTCGACGTATAGGAGACCTCGGCGGCGGGCAGGCCGCCGACCTTGATGTCGCTGATCTCCTTCTTGTCGACGCCCTTCTCCTCGGCCGTGAAGGCCTCCAGGACCTGGCGCGGCGACTTCTTTGTGCCGTCCGCGGTCCACACGCGGATGAACCCGATGTTGCCCGCCGGCTTGGCGTCGATCTCGCACGCGCCCCTGACCGACGTGCGGCCCATCAGCTGGGCGAGCAGTTCCCCGTCGTCGGCCGAGAGCCCCTTGGGCTTCCACGCCTTCGCCACGTCGAACGACACCGGCAGTTCACAGGCCGTCCCGGCGGCCCCGATCCGGGTGCCCTTCTTCCACGCGTCGGCCTTGTCGGCCTTCGCCTTCTCGTCACCCTTCGCTGCGTTCGCCGGAGCCGAGGCCGCCACCGAGGGCGAGGCCCCCTTGGCGGCGTCGCCGCCCTTGTCGGCGGTGGACGAGCAACCGGCGAGCACACCGATCGCCAGCACGACGGACACCGCGCCCCATTTGTCCTTACGCATACAGGCTTCCCCCCATAAATAGGACTACAGCGCGGTAACTTAACCCGACGACCGTGAAGTGCCCAAACCGTTATGCAAACGGAGGAGAGTCCCGAGAAATAGCGGGTATCACGCACCGGCCCCCCGAGCCCAGCCCTTTTCCCGTGCCTGCCAGGGGACCCGCTCCCGACGGCTCGGCCCTGAATGCGGCACCAGCCGCTCCGGATGCGCGCCTCCGGGCCCGGTCTCATCCGGAAGGGCCGGCGCCGGGTACTCCGGCACCGGGGCGCTCCATCAGCAGGCCTGCCCCAAGGCCGCCGGCCCTGACCACACCGCATGGGCGAAGCGCCACCGACACCGCCCGCTCCGCATGCTCCGCCCCCTGGCCCGGCCCCGCGCGGTCCGCGAACGAGCACCGCGTACCGCGCGCCGCGTCAGCCGTGTGCCGTATGCGGATCCGTCCTTGAGCGCGCTCGGAGCCTGACGCAGGCGGCTCTGTCGGCCGCGTGCAGCCGTGCGCCGCTACTTGGTCAGCTCCAGTACGGCGATGCCCGGGACGCTGACGCCGAAAGTCTGGGCGTACAGGGACAGTTCCGCTTCGACGGCACGGACGATGGTCTCCGCGCGGCGGAAGCCGTGGCCCTCGCCCTCGAACGCCAGATAGGCGTGGGCGACGCCGTGCCGGCTGACCTCGGCGAGGAAGGGTTCGCACTGGTCGGGCGGGCAGACGGCGTCGTCGAGGCCCTGGAGGAGCAGGAAGGGGGCGGTGATCCGGTCCGCGTGCCGCAGCGGGGAGCGCTCGCGGTAGCGGTCGGGCACCTCGTCGTACGGGCCGATCAGGCCGGTCAGGTACTGCGACTCGAAGTCGTGGGTGCCGTCCTGGGTCCAGCCCGCCAGGTCGAGGACCGGGTAGCTGATCGTGCCGCAGGCGTACAGACCGGTCGTCACCAGCGAGGCCGCGGTGGTCCAGCCGCCCGCGCTGCCGCCGCGGATCGCCAGCCGGTGCCGGTCGGCGGTGCCCTCGTCGGCCAGCGCCTCGGCGACGGCCGCGCAGTCCTCGACGTCCACCACGCCCCACTGCTCGCGCAGCCGCTCGCGGTAGGCGCGTCCGTAGCCGGTGGAGCCGCCGTAGTCGACCTCGGCGACCCCGAAGCCGCGGGAGGTGAAGTAGGCGATCGTCAGGTTCAGCACGAGCGGGGTGCGGCTGGTGGGGCCGCCGTGCGCCCAGACGACGTAGGGCGGCAGTTCGCCGTCGGGGGCGCGGTGGCCGGGGCTGTGCGGCGGGTAGATGTGGGCGTGGATGTCGCGGCCGTCCGGGCCGGTGAAGGTGCGGATCTGCGGCTCGGGGTAGTACGCCGGGTCGACCGCGTCGGTGTGCCGGGCCGCGATCACCCGGGCCCGGCCGGTGCAGGTGTCCAGCTCCACGATCTCGGACGCGCTGCGCGGGCTGGCGGCGACGCCGACCACCCGGCTGCCGTGCACGGCCAGCGTGGGCGCCCACTCCGTCCACGGCCCGGCCGCGTCCACCAGTTCGCCGCCGACCGGGTCGAGGATGCCGAGCGCCATGGCGCCGCGGCCGTGCAGCACCGCGATCGTGCCGCCGTCCAGCGGCAGGAACCAGCGCGCGCCGAGCTGCCACAGCGGGCCGCCGAACTCCTCCTGGCGGGGCCTGCACAGGCGCCTGCCGGGGGCCCCGGCGGCGTCCGGGTCGGCGCGGCGCAGTTCCCACCAGCCGTCCGCGTCGGAGACGTACAGCAGGGTGCCGTCCGAGTCCCACTCGATCTGCGGTACGGACTCCTCTGGGCCGCCGGCGAACGGCCGTACGCCGGTGAAGGCACCGTCGTCGGTGATGTCGGCGAGCAGCACGGTGGTGCCGTCCCACGGCATCCGCGGGTGGTCCCAGGCGATCCAGGCGGCCCGCCGCCCGTCCGGCGAGATCCGCGGGCCGGTGACGAAACGGTTCCGGTCGTCGCTCAGTTCCCGTACGGCCGCGCGGTCGCCGGCCGCCGAGCCGTCCAGCGGCACCGCGGCGATCACCCGGCGCACCTCGGTCGGCCGGGGGCCGGTGAACTCCTCCAGGACGCACCACACCTCGCCCCGGTCCAGCCGCAGCACCGGGTCGGCCCAGCGCAGCCCGCCGCCGACGGCGGAGACCGGGGTGAGCGGGCGGGGCGCGGCGTCGCCGTCCGGTGCATGGGCGTACAACCGCTGGTCGGCGAAGTGGCAGAACACCAGGACCGCGCGGCCGTCCGCGTCCACCGCGCCGGCCCAGGGCTGGCCGCCGTACTCCATGACCCGGCTGCGGACGTTCCAGGGCGTCGGCAGCGGCGTCTGTTCCGTGCCGTCGGGCCGTCTGCGGACCAGCGCGCGCCGGCCGCCCTCCGCGGGGCGGGCCTCGGTCCACCACACCTCGTCCCCCACCACACCGACGTACTCGGGCCGGCCGTCGTGCTCGGCGACCAGCCGGGCGTCGATCGGGGACGGCCAGGCTCCGTAGGGGGCCGTGGTCACCATGGTGGCGTTCCTCCTCAGGCGTTGGAGCCGCCAAGCCTGTCGTACACGGGCCCGGGCATCAACCCGTACGGTTTTCGTACGGAGGTCCTGTCCTGGCCGGGAACGACCGGTCCGGGCGGGAACGGGCGGGCTGCCCCCGGCGGTCGCGGGCCCGGCGGCTCCAACGTTCCTTCAGCCGCTCATCCGCTCATCCGGGCTGCGGCCGCCCCGTCGACGCCCGCAGGAAGTGGTCGAGGACCCGCACGCCGAAGTGCAACGCCTCCACCGGGACGCGCTCGTCGACCCCGTGGAACAGCGCCTGGTAGTCGAATCCTTCGGGCAGCTTGAGCGGCGAGAACCCGTATCCGGCGATGCCCAGCCGGGAGAACTGCTTGGCGTCCGTGCCGCCCGACATGCAGTACGGGACCACATGGCCGTCCGGGTCGAAGCGCTCGATCGCGTCCCGCATCGCCGCGTACGCGGGCGCGTCGACCGGCGCCTGGAGCGCCACCTCGCCGTGGTCGTACGCCCAGGACACCTCGGGCCCGGTCAGCCGGTCCATGGTGGTGCGGAACTCCGCCTCGCCGCCGGGCACCACCCGGCCGTCCACGTACGCGACGGCGTTGCCCGGGATGACGTTGACCTTGTAGCCGGCCTCCAGCATCGTCGGGTTGGCGCTGTTGCGGACCGTCGGCTCGACCAGCGCGGCCGACGGGCCGAGCTTGCTGAGCAGGGTGTCCACGTCGAAGTCCGGGGCGTCCGGACGGGCCTCGATGCCGTGCAGGGCGGCCAGTTCGGTGAGCGCCGCCCGCACGGTGTCGGTCAGGCGTACCGGCCAGCGGTGCTCGCCGATGCGGGCCACGGCCGCCGCGAGCCGGCTGACCGCGTTGGCGCGGTTGACCTTCGAGCCGTGCCCGGCCTTGCCCTCGGCGGTCAGTTTCAGCCAGGCCGTACCCCGCTCCCCCGCCGCGACCGGGTACAGCCGCATCCCGCCGCCCGCGTGGAAGGTGAACGCGCCGGACTCGCTGACCCCCTCCGTGCAGCCCTCGAACAGGCCCGGGTGGTGGTCGGCGAGGAAACCCGAGCCGTCGATGGCGCTGGCCTCCTCGTCGGCCGTGAAAGCCAGCACCAGGTCGCGCCGCGGCCGGACGCCGGCACGTGCCCACTGCCGGACGGCCGCGAGCACCATCGCGTCCATGTTCTTCATGTCCACCGCGCCCCGGCCCCACACGACGCCGTCCTCGATCTCGCCGGAGAACGGGTGCCTGCTCCAGTCGGCGGGCTCGGCGGGCACCACGTCCAGATGCCCGTGCACCAGCAAGGCCGCCGCGCCCGGGTCCGAACCCTCGACGCGCGCGACCACGTTCGTACGGCCCGGACTGCGCTCCAGCAGCACCGGCTCCAGACCGGCCTCGGCGAGCCGCTCCGCGACGTACTCGGCGGCCGGGCGCTCCCGGCAGTCGCCGCCGCCGCGGTTGGTGGTGTCGATACGGATCAGATCGGACGTGAACCGCACGACCTCGTCGAGGGCGCGCCCGTCCACCGCGTCGCCGGCGCGGTCCGCCGTGTCGTCGGCGCTGTCAGCCATATTGCTCCTCCACCGCCGACGACACGACGGTGGTGACCGTCTTGAAGCAGCGGATCGCTTCGTACATGTTCTCGCTGGTGTACGCGACGCGCCGCTCACCGGTGCGCTCGACTC
The DNA here is from genome assembly GCF_022271435.1 of Streptomyces monomycini. Taxonomy (GTDB): domain Bacteria; phylum Actinomycetota; class Actinomycetes; order Streptomycetales; family Streptomycetaceae; genus Streptomyces; species Streptomyces monomycini. The sequence continues at coordinate 255,968 of NZ_JAFIQY010000005.1, forward strand.
CGGGGACGCAGGACGCCTGGCCCACCAGGTGCTCGGCGTCGAACTCGATCTCCACGGTGAACGGGCCGCCGCGCACCGGTTCGGTGCGCACCGCGAGGGCCGCCGCCTCGCGCGCGGCGGCTCTGATGTCCGCCGCCGTACGGGCCGGGGGCCGGCACACGGCCGCGTACCGCGAGACGTAGTCCTTGACCGCGACGGCCCGCGCCCCGGGCGCGTACCCGACGGCGTCCTCGCAGGTCCGGTCGTCGCCGGTCACCAGCACCACGGGCACACCGTATTCGGCCACCACCAGGGAGTTGAGGTACCCCTCGCTGGCGCGCGTGCCGTTCACCCACACGCCCGTCAGGGAGTTGGCGAGGTAGGTGTGGGCCAGCACGCCCTCGGTGCCGGCACCCGCGTGGTAGCCGACGAACGCGACGCCGTCCACGTCGCCGTGCTGGACGCCCTCGACCATGCTGAGCGCCTTGTGCTTTCCGGTGAGCAGCCGGGCCCGCTCGTCGAGCTGCTCCAGCAGCAGGTTGCGCATGGACCAGTGAGCCTCGTTGACCAGCACCTCGTCCGCGCCGCCGTCGAAGAACCCGGCGATCGCCGCGTTGACGTCACCGGTGAACACCGGCCGGAACCGCTGCCACTGGGCGTGGCCCGGCAGCACGTCGTCCGGCCAGGTCACTCCGGTGACGCCCTCCATGTCCGCGGAGATGAGGATTTTCACCATGCACCGTCCCGTCACAGCTAGCAGGCGGACCGCTCCGGCACCCGCCCGGCGGACCACGCCGTCAGGCGTGCCACCGGGCAGGCTTCCCACCATAACCAGGAGCGGCCGCCGCGCTCCCGGCCTCGGCCCAAGTGCGCCCGTACGGCGGGACCGGGCGGGGCCGGAAGCCGGGCCGGGGCCCCTTTGCTGTCATGTACGGACCCGGCGCCGGGTGCCGTGCGGACCCGGCGCCCGGACGCGGGCTCACCCCCGGGCGGCCTGGCTCTGCCGCCACTGCTCCATGGCTCCCCGGAGGGACTCGCTCACCAGGACGAGGAACGTGGCGCAGGACTCGAAGCGGGCCCCCGCCGGGGTTCCGGCCCCGAGAACCCCGGTCGCCCGCTGCGACGCGGCCAGCAGGGCGTCGTTCATCTCCAGCGCCGCCTGGATGGACCGGAGCCAGACGTCCTCGTCGACGACATAGCGTTCGCGGCGCGCGCCGGCGGCCCGGTCCCGTTCGAGCAGTCCCTGCTGTTCGAGGAAGGCGACGGCGTGCGAGACGGACGCCGGGCTGACCCGGAGCCGTTCGACCAGGTCGGCGGCGGTGAGGGCGCCCGAGTCGGTGACGCAGAGGCAGGCCAGCACCCTGGCCGCCATCCGGGGCAGCCCTTGCTGCGCCAGCAGATCGGTGAAGGATTCCGTGAACTCCTGGAGTGCCCGGGGGTCACGCCCGTGCCCGCTGTCCAGGACCGGCGGCGCCGGAGGCTGGGGCTGCTTGCGCCGGCGCGCGCGATGCCGCGTGGCCTCGTGCGCCCGGTCCGCCCGGTAGCCCTCGGGCCCCCCGTTACGGGTGACCTCCCGCATGACGGTCGAGGCGGGCCGCTCCAGACGCCGGCCGATCTCCGTGTATCCGAGTCCCTCGGCCAGTCCCGCGGCGATCCGCCGGCGGTCCTCCTCGGTGAGCCTGCCTCCGGGCACGGTACTCGTCCTCCCTCTGCCGTCCTGCGCGGTGCTCGGCGTCCGCGCACTCCGCCGCACAGTATGCGTTCGGATGCATCTCATTGCAATCCCCGCATCCACCCACCCGTGCATTCAACGTCATAGCCATTGCAACAGCGCGCCCCATGTCCCGTTTTTCACAGCACGTTTGGCGCATCGACTGCTTTGACGATTCACTGAACGCAATGTACTGTCGTCGTCGTTCAGGAATCTCTGAAAACTTTCGGCACTGCACCAGGGGGTTTGTGATGGCGAAGAGCACCAGCGGTTTCTCCGAAGCGGGGCTGCGCAGGATGCGCGACGTACTGGAAGGGCATGTCACGTCCGGGAAGATTCCCGGGCTGGTCGCCCTGGTCAGCCGGCACGGGGAGACGCACGTCGAAACGCTCGGCACCATGCGTCACGACGGCGGCGCGCCGATGCGCCGGGACACCGTCTTCCGGATGGCCTCGACGTCCAAGCCGGTCGGTATCGCGGCGGGGATGGTCCTGCTCGACGAGTGCAGGCTGCGGCTGAACGACCCGGTGGAGCCGTGGCTGCCCGAACTCGCCGGCCGCCAGGTGCTGAAGCGCGTCGACGGCCCCCTGGACGACACCGTGCCCGCGCGGCGGCAGATCACCGTGCGGGACGTGCTGACCTGCACGTTCGGGCTCGGGATGGACATGCTGTCGCTGCATCATCCGATCCAGGCCGCGCTGCAGGAGCTGGAGCTCACCGGTCAGCGGACACCGCTGCCCGACCCGGACGAATGGATGCGCCGCCTCGGCACGCTGCCGCTGATGTCCCAGCCCGGCGAGCGGTGGGGGTACCACATCGGCTCCGACCTGCTCGGCGTACTCGTCGCGCGGGTCACCGGCCAGTCGTACGAGACGTTCCTGCGGGAACGCGTCCTCGATCCGCTCGGGATGCGGGACACCGGCTTCCATGTGCCGGACGACAAGATCGACCGGCTGCCGCCCGGCTACGTGCCCGACCCGGAGACCGGAGACCTCATCATGTGGGACCAGGCCGCGGGCGGACGGTACAGCCGGCCCCCGGCGTTCGCCTCGGGCGGCGGCGGCCTGGTCTCGACCGCCGACGACTACCACGCGTTCTTCCGCATGCTGCTGAACGGCGGGACGCACGACGGCGAACGGATCCTGTCCCGGCCCGCGGTCCAACTGATGACCACCAACCGCCTCACCCCCGGGCAACAAGCGCTCCGTGAGGCCCAGGCCGCGAACTCCGAGGGCTCGTTCGGCATCGGACTGCAGGGCGGCTGGGGCCTCGGGATGGCAGTGCGCACCTACCGTGGTGACTACGCGCCCATAGGCCAGTTCGGCTGGGACGGCGGAGCCGGCACCTCGACGTACGCCGACCCGGACGGGCAGCTCACCGGCATCCTGCTCACCCATGTCGGGATGTCCACCGCGGATTCACCGCGGCTCATCCACGACTTCTGGACCATGCTGTACCAGGCGCTCGACGACTGATGCCGCGGCGGCCCGCGCCGGAGCCGCCCTCTGCTCGTCCGGGGCCGTCGTGCCCCGGCGAGCGCGGGTGGTGTTTTTCGGTGGTCAGTCCGCCGCCCCGGCCACCAGCCAGTTCGTCGGGATCTCGATGCGGGAGCCGTCCGCCCGGTACTCGGTCGTCGTCAGCGGGAGCCGGCCGGTGGCGATCACCCGCAGCCCGTAGGCGGCGAGCAGTCCGGGGACGACCGAGTCGGCCATCTCGCCGGGTGCGATGCCGTGCGCGAGGACCGCCCGCAGCTTGCCCGGTGGGCCGTCGGGGCCCTGCGCCAGCGAGGCGAAGACGTCCCTGGACGCCTCGGCCGGTTCGACGGCGAAGATCCGGCCGCGCCGGCCCAGCAGCGTCGCCACGTTCTGCACGATCCGGGGCCGGTCCTCGGAGGCGCACTGGTGCAGGACGCCGCGCAGGTACACGTTGACGTCGCCCAGTTCGCCGTGCAGCGCGCGGACCGCCGCCGGGTCGGCGGCGTCCAGACACCGGTATTCGGCCGTTGCCGACGGGTCGTCCGCACGGGCGCGGGCGACGGCCGCCTCCGAGAGGTCGACGCCGACCGCGCGCGGACAGTGCCCCGCCAGGAAGCGGGTCTGGGTGCCGTTGCCGCAGCCCAGATCGACGACCGGCAGCGCGGCGTCGAAGTGGTCGGCGAAGAGCGGCAGGTGGAGCTCGGCCGTCAGGGACGGGTCGGAGTCCCAGAAGACCTCGCCCGCACCGGCCGGGGCGTCCCGCCAGAAGCCTTCCCAGGCCCGCAGGTAGTGGCTCGAAGCGCTCATGGCCCCTTGCTACTGCGGCGCGCCGGACCTCCGCAAGTCTGTTGACCGTTCTTTCATGCGCCGTTGCGGACCGGCGTACGCCCGTCGCGCGGCCAGGTGCTTCCGTTACGTGACAGAGTCTGCTCGAACCACACCGTTTTTCCGGTCGCCGTCCGGCTCGTACCCCATTCCCGCGCGAGCCTGCTGACCACCCGCAGCCCGCGCCCGAACTCGTCGTCGTCCGCCGCGCTCAGCATCTGCGGCAGGGCGTGGTCGTCGTCCGACACCTCGCACAGCAAGGCGTCCGTCCGCACCAGCCGCAGCACCACGTACTGGGTGTGCGCATGCCGTACGGCGTTGGTGACGACCTCGCTGACCAGCAGCTCGGCGGTCTCCGAGGCCGCCTCCAGCCCCCACTGCGCCAGCCGGCGGCGGACCAGGCGGCGGGCGCGGCCCGCCTCGCGCGCGTCGATGGCCAGCCGCCACTCCGCGACGTCCTGCGGGGCGATGCCATTGAGCCGCGCCATCAGCAGCGCCACGTCGTCCTTGCGGCCGCCGCGGACGTTCAGCGCGCGGATGATGGCGTCACAGGCGTCGTCCATGGACGCGGCCGGGTGGGCGGCGGACTCGGCGAGCGCCGCCAGGCCCACGCCTATGTCCTCGCCCCGCACCTCGACCAGGCCGTCCGTGCACAGCACCAGCCGGTCGCCCGCCGCCACCGGGACCGTGACCGCCTCGAACGGCACCCCGCCGACGCCGATGGGCGCGCCCGTCGGCAGCTCCAGCAGCTCGCTGCGGCCGTCCACGGCCCGCACCAGGACCGGCGGGATGTGCCCGGCGTTGGCCATCACCAGCTGCTGGCCGATCGGGTCGTAGACCGCGTACAGGCAGGTGGCGAGGTAGTTGTCGCCGAGCCGCTGCGCGAGGTCGTCCAGGCTGCGCAGCAGCTGGGCCGGGTGCATGTCGATGGCGGCCATGGTCTGCACCGCCGTACGCAGCTGGCCCATCATCGCGGCGGAGTTCAGGCCGTGGCCCATCACGTCGCCCACCACGAAGGCGGTGCGCGACCCGGGCAGTTTGATGGTGTCGAACCAGTCACCGCCGACCCGGCCGAGGCGGGTGCCCGGGAGGTAGCGGGTGGCCGTGTCGCAGCCGGCCATCCGCGGCGCGATGTGCGGCAGCATGCTGTCCTGGAGTGTCTCGGCGACGTTCTCCTGGTAGGTGTACATCCGGGCGTTGTCCAGGACGAGGCCGGCGCGGGCGGCCAGTTCGGCGCCGGTGACCCGGTCCATGTCGTTGAACTCCATCCGCTCCGGATGGCGCAGCAGGATCATGAAGCCCAGGACCACGTTGCGCGCCTTGAGCGGGACCACCAGCAGCGAGCGCCGGTTGATCAGCGGGCTGATGTCGCGCTTCTCGAACTGGGCGGCGATCGCGTTGCCCAGCTCCTCGCTGATGCGCGGGATCAGCACCGGCTCGCCGGTGGTCATGCACTGGAAGAACGGCGTGTGCACGGGGAAGGGCATCGACTCGCCGACCGGGACGACGTCGTCCCACCGGCCCGGCTCGTCGTTGTGCTCCACCGCGACGCGGTGCCACAGGGTGGTGGCGTCCGGCGGGCCGTCCGGAAAGCCCTCGCCCGCGATGACCTGCTCGCGCAGGTACGTGCCGGCCACATCGGTGAAGCGCGGTACGACGGCCTCGCTGACCTCCTGGATGGTGTGCGCGAGGTCCAGGGACGAGCCGATCCGGCCACTGACCTCGTTCAGGAACTCCAACCGCTCGCGCACCGCGGCGTATTCGAGGTCGGTCTCCAGCTCCGCCGCGGCCTCGGCGGCGGTCTGCGCGTCCGGTGCGCCGCCCGCGTCCCGCAGCAGCCGGGCCCGGCGCTCCACCCGGCGCGGCACGCCCCAGTCCGGGGTGACCGGGAAGCGCTCCTGCTGGCTGACCTCCAGCACCGGATAGCCCAGTTCCAGCACCTGGGAGACGATCCGGGCGCTCTCCTGGGGGCTCATGCTCGGCAGGATCTGGGGCAGTTGGGCGGCCAGCACCTCGGAGCCCTCGAAGTCCGTGTGCAGCGCGAAGCCGGGGACGAAGCGCTCGTTCTCCGCGGCGTCGTCGGCCGCGGCTCCCGCGCCGCCGCGGCCGTGCAGCTGGTCGGCGTCGGCGGCCAGCACGAGCAGCCGCTCCGCGCCGGGGCCCACCAGCGGATACGCCCACCACAGGAGGTCGACCGTGCCCCGCTCCACGTCCGCCATACGGGCGCGCCCCGCGGTCGGGTAGCCGGTCCCGCCGCCCAACGACGCCCCCAGACCCGGCCCGTCGCACCGCCCGCCCGACGGCTCCTCGTCCCAGCTCCGGTCCGTCCACTCCTCGTCGCCGAGCGCGCCGGAGACCGGCATCAGATCGACGGCGGGTGTCCCCACCGCGTCCTCACGGGAGGGCCCGAAGAGCCTGCGGGCGCCCGTACTCCAGTGGGAGACCAGTCCGTCGGTGTCCACCACCACTACGGCGAGCGGGATCCGCCCGGGCACGGTGTCCCGTGGCGCCGGCACCTGAGGCGCCGCGCCCACCCTGTCGTCGCCGTGCGACGGGCCACGCTCCATGGGCGGTTGCTCCTTCGTACACCGATCTTGCACCACCGCTACCACGGTACGGCCGTGGGGTGACAGCGCGGGCCGCATTCACCGAATAGGTGGTGCGCCCCGCGTGAACGACCATGGCGCAAGGCGATCGGTCGCCCCGGGCGCCGCTGCCGCCCCTTCCCGCACCGGCGCCGCGCGCCGTGCGCCTGTACGCGGCCGCCCGGCGGAACCGGCCGTACCGGTCATGCCGTGACAGTCATGCCGTGACAGTCATGCGGGCCCGGCCGGCACCTTCCGGCCGCGCACCGGTCGAGCCGAACCGTTCCTCCCGTACCGGTCGCGGTCTTGCGGGCGCCCGTATGGTGAGGACGTGCCCAGACGGACCGAACAGGTGACCGCGGGGGCCCGCCGGACCGCCGCCCGCCGGGCCGGGCGGCGGGCGGGCCCCGCACCGGACGTCTTCGCCCCGCGCGGCGGCAACGACCAGGCCGACGGCCCCGTACCGCTGCACCGCCTCGACGTGCCGGCGCCCCACCTGCTGCCCTTCGCCATCGGCTCCTTCGACACCATCGGCCCGCTCTCCCGGGCCGGCTTCCCGCACCGGCACTCCTTCCACGAGATCGTGTACGTGACCGGCGGCACCGGCACCCACGTCCTCGACGAGGACCGCCGGCCGCTGCGCCCGCCCCACCTGTGCTTCATCACGCCGGGCCAGGTGCACTACTGGGACCGCGTGCACGGACTGCGCGGCTGGGTGGTCCTGTTCACCGACGACTTCCTGCTGGCCCACCCCGGTGACCGGGACGCGCTGGCCCGGCTGGGCGAACGCCCGTGGCTGCGGCCCGGCGCCGACGACGCGGCGCGGCTGTCCGGGCTGGTCGGCGAGATGCTGCGGGAGTACGGCGAGCGGGCCCCGTCGTTCACGTCGGTGCTCCAGGCGCAGCTGCACATCCTCATCGCCCGCGCGCTGCGGATGTCCGTACCCCGCAGCGCGCCGGGCCAGGACGGCGCACCCGGCCTCGGTTCCGGTTCCGGTTCCGGTTCCGAGGAAACCCGCCGTACCGACTTCGTGTCCGGCCGGTCCGCCCTGGTCGCCCGGGAGTTCACCCGGCTGCTGGCCCAGCCGGGCTCCCTGGGGCGGTCCGTGCGCTCCTACGCGGACGAACTGGGCGTTTCCGTAGGGCATCTGACCGAACTGGTCAAGCGTGGCACCGGCCGGACCCCGGGCCGGCTGATCCGCCACGCGCAGACCGTGGAGGCCAAGCGGCTGCTGTCCGGTTCCGAGCTGACGGTGACCCAGGTGGCCCGCCGGGTGGGGTTCGGCGACCCGGCGTACTTCTGCCGCTTCTTCCGCCGGGAGACGGGCCTGAGCCCCGGCGACTTCCGCCGGGCCACGGACGGCACCGGAGGAATTCACCATGACCCCGGTGCCGAGTCCATCGCAGCGCCGCGGCGGCCCGAATAGCGTCTGTCGCCGTCAGCCAGCCCCTGCGGCGCGGACGGTCCCGGCTCCTGCTGCCACCCCCGTGACCGGGCCGCCCCGCCCTTCCCCCCTGCTCACAGGAGCGCCCGATGGACGACGAACGCACAGACCGCACCGAGCCGGTGCAGGACGGCGGTCCGCGCAGACGGATCAGCCGCAAGAACGTGCTCAAGGCCGCTGTCGCGGCCGTGCCGTTGCCGATGCTGCTCGGCGGTGTCGCCCTGGCCCGCGACACCAGGCCCTCCGAAGGCCAGCTCACCCCCACCCCGTACTGCGACGACGGTGACGACCCCACCCCGCCGCAGATGGAAGGTCCCTACTTCAAACCGAACTCGCCCCTGCGGGACTCGCTGATACAGCCCGGCACCCAGGGCACCCGGCTCACCGTGAGCGGGTTCGTCTTCGGGCTGACCTGCCAGCCACTGGCCAACGTGCTGCTGGACTGGTGGCAGGCGGACGTCAACGGCGCGTACGACAACGTGGGGTTCCGCTTCCGCGGGCACCAGTTCACCGACCAGCGCGGCGCGTTCAAGCTCACCACGATCGTGCCGGGCCTCTACCCGGGCCGCACCCGGCACCTGCACGTCAAACTCCAGGCACCGAACCAGCCGATCCTCACCACGCAGCTCTACTTCCCCGGCGAGCCGCGCAACAACACCGACCCGATCTTCGACCCCGCGCTGCTGATGAACGTACGGCAGAACGGGTCGGCCAAGGAGGCGTCCTTCGACTTCGTCCTGCGGGTGCGCGGCGGTACCACCCCGACGCCGACGGGCAAGCCGACCGATCCGCCCGGCGGCACCTGGTCCGCGGGGACCGACTACCGCGCGGGTGACCAGGTCACCTACGACGGCGCCAACTACGCGTGTCTCCAGCCGCACACGGCGCGCGCCGGATGGGAGCCGCCGGCCGTCCCGGCGCTGTGGCGCCGCACCTGATCCGGGACACCGGTGTCCGGCCCGCGTACCCGGGCCGGGCAGGCCGGTGCCGGCCCGTGCGGCCGGCACCGGTCGTACAGGCGGCACCGGCCGTACGGGTGCCATCGGCCGTACGGGTGCCCCCGGCCCTACGGGCGGCCGGTCAGTCCCCGTACCCGAGCTGGAGGTCGCGCTCGGTACGGCCGCCACCCGTGACCTGGAGGACCGTCGCCACCGGCGGGTAGCCCGCCGCGACGACGGTGTACTCGCCCGCCGACAGGTCGACGAACCGGAACAGCCCGTCCGGCCCGGTGGTCGCGGAGTCCACCACGTTGCCGGCCGCGTCCAGCAGGGTGACCCGGGCGTCCTCGACGGGTCGCCCGCCGCCGGACCGTACGGTGCCGCGCAGCACCGCGCCGCCCGCCAGCTCGATGTCCTGCCGGGTCTCCCGGGCCGACCCGACGGTGACCGGCAGGGCGGCGGGGCGGTGCGCGGGGGAACTCGCGGCGAGGGTGTACTCGCCGGCCACCAGCTCCGTCAGGACGTAGCCGCCCTCGCGCCCGCTGCGCCCGGTGGCGACGACCTCGCCGCGCACGTCCGTGAGCGTGACCGCCGCGTCGCGCACCGGCGTGCCGTCCGCCGTGGTGACCGCGCCGGACAGCCGGCCGGCGCCGCCGAGCAGCAGGTCGAGCCCGACCGGCCGCTCGCCGACCGTGACGGCGACCGCCTGCGGCCGGTGCCCGCCGGCGGCGGCGATCAGCACGTACGCGCCGGGGCCCGGCGCGCTCAGCGCGTACTGCCCGTCCACCCCGGTCGCGCCGCGGGCCACCTGCCGGCCGTCGGTGCCGACCAGGGTGAGGGCGGCGTGCGGCACCGCGCTGCCGTCGCGGTGCCGGACCGTGCCGCCCATCGGGACGCCGGGCACGTACGGGTCGGCGACGGCGGCCGGTGCCCGCGGCGTGCGGTCCGGTTCCGGGCGCTCCGGCGGGCCGGGCGGCGCCGCCTCGGTACGGGCCTGCGGCACGGAGAGCGCGTCCCGCTGCCCGGCGGGCGGCGGGACCGGGACGGGCGGAAAGGGTGAGGGGTGGGTCACCAGGGGTTTCTCTTTCAGGAGGACGGCGAGCAGCAGGCCCAGAAGGAGCACCGGCAGGAGGTAGAGGAGGACGCGCGGCACGGGCTGCGCGTAGGCCGCGGCCGGGCTGTCACGCAGTACGGCGGGCAGCGCGCCCAGCAGTCCCGGAACAAGTGACTCCGGTTCGGCGGCGTGCCGCCCGGACCCCGGCAGGCCGGGCCCGATGTGCCCGGCGAGCCGGTCGGCGAGGAAGGTGAGGAAGAGCGCCGCGCCGACGCAGCCGCCGAGCTGCCGGAGCGTTACGTGGGTGCTGGTCGCGTGGGTGCTGTCGGCGTGAGTGTCGGTGGTGGCGGCCCCGGCGCGCCGTACGGAGTCGCGTACGGCCAGCACGAGCACCGGCAGCACGCAGCCGACGCCCAGGCCCAACACCCCCGTCCCGAGGGCGTGCAGGGGCTGCCCGGCGTCCTGCGGCGCACGGCACAGCAGCCACACCGCCCCGCCCGCCAGCGCGCAGCCGACGACGGGGAGCACGCGGTGCCGGCCGGTACGGCGTCCGAGGTGGCCGCAGAGGACCGCGCCGAGCGCGAGACCGGCCGTCGCGGGCAGCATCAGCAGGCCCGACCGGGCCGGCGACGCGCCGTCGGCCACCGGCAGGAAGGTCGGCAGGTATGCGGCGGCGCCGAACAGGGCGGCACCGAGGGTGGCCCCGACCAGTCCCGGGAGGGCGAACACCGTGTCCCGCACGACACGGAGCGGCAGCAGCGGGTCGGTGCCGAAGTACTCGACGGCGAGGAACATCAGGGCGGCGCCGAGCGCGCCCAGCCCGAGGCCGACGACGGCCCGCGAGGTCCAGGCGTACTCCGTACCGCCCCAACTCACCAACACCGCGAGGCAGGTGGCGCAGGCGGCGAGCAACAGCGCTCCTGACAGGTCGAGTCGGCCCCGTACCGCGGGCTTGGGCAGCCTCGGCACGCACGCCGCCACGAGCAGCGCCAGGACACCGAACGGCACCCCGGAGAAGAAGCACCAGCGCCAGGACGCGTGGTCCGTGAGGAAGCCGCCGAGCAACGGCCCGGCCGCACAGGCGAGTCCGCAGGCGGCGCCCGCCCCGGCCATGATCCGGCCGCGCAGTGCGGGCGGTACGAGGCTCGCGACAACCGCCTGCACCCCGATCAGCAAGCCCCCTGCCCCGGCCCCCTGGAGGGCACGGCAGGCGACCAGCTCCCCCATGGAGTGCGACCGGCCGGCCAGCACCGAACCGGCGGTGAACAGAGCCGCGGCGAGGACCAGCGCCGCCTTGCGGCCGAAGGCGTCACCGAGCTTGCCGTGCAGCGGCAGGCCGGCCGCGGCGGCGAACAGGTACGCGGTCACCACCCAGGACACCGTGTCCGGGCCGCGCAGGTCGCCGGCGATCCGCGGCAGCGCGGTGACGGCGACCGTCGCGCCGAGGGCGCCGGGCAGCAGGGCCGCCAGCAGCCCGGACAGGAGGGCCGGCGCCCCGCGGGGGCCCTGCGGTCCGCCGTCCTCCGTCCAGGCCGGACGGATGTCCGGTGCCGCCGCCCACCGCCCCGGTTCGGTCAAGGTGGTACCGCCCACGTAATGCTCCCCTCGTCACGCCTGCGCCGCCGCCCCTTTCTCGCATCGGGGACAACGGCGTTCAAGCGCGGCGAGCGGCGGTGGACGGGGAGGTACGGGGCCCAACTGCGGTGCCGGAAGCGCCCGTCGGTCGCCCATCAGGCGTTTCCCGCCGGTGGCGGTACGTTCCGGCACGGACGGCGGGCCGACGGAAACCACCCGAACCGGTGAGCGTGCCGCGCCCCTCCCGGGGGCACGGCACCGCCCGGTCCCCCGGCGTCAGCGCCGGGTCACTTCTTCTCCGTCTCCTTGGCGAGGTTGGCGAGCAGCTCGTCGTAGATGCGGCCCAGCCCCTTGGGCGCGAAGGTCCGCTCGAAGAAGCCGCCGACGCCGCCCGCGCCCTGCCAGGTCGTGGTGACGACGACGTTGGCACGGCCCTGGCCGGCCGGGGTGACCACCCAGGTCGTCACCATGGAGGAGTTGCGGTCCTTCTCCACCAGCTGGCCGTCGGTCGGCTCGTCGACCTCCAGCAGGCAGTCGCGCACCCGCTTGCTCGTGGCCTGGAGCTTCCAGTGGACGAGGGTGCCCTTGCCGTCGCCGCCCTCGCGCACCTCGTACTCGCTGAAGTGCGCGGGCAGCAGCTTCTGACGCGTACCGCTGTAGTCGGCGAGCGCGTCGAACACGTCTTCCGGGTCCGCCGCGATCTCGCGCTGCGTACTGGCCTCGACCTGGCCCATGTGTCTCTTCCTCCGGTGCTCGTCTGCTGTTCCCGCGGCCCGCGAGCCGTACCGGCGCCGCGCTGCCGCAGGGCCACCACCTTAGGCGGGGCCCGGGCTCCCGGACGCCGCGGCCGGACCCGAGGGCTCCCGGCCCCGGCGGCGCGCCGGGAGCGGAGCGACCTACTCGCGCGAACGCAAGTTCTATTATCGCGCTCAGGCCGAGCTGCCGGGGCCCACAGCCTCAGCGACTCAGGCGAGGCACACCGCGCCGGGCGGAACCAGCCACTCGCACCCCCCGCCCACCGGCCGCAGAAAGGCGACCGCCTGCACAGGACGCCCGTCCGGGCGGACGGTCGGATCCTGATGTCCCTCGATCACGTCACACAGGATGCCGACGCGCCCGGCGTCGTCCTGGACCCGCTTGCCGATGTCGTCCGACGTGACCATCAATGCCCCTCGGGGTGGCGTCGCAGGTAGACGTTGCAGTCGGTCACGGTCGTTATATCGCCGACGGCGCGCGCACGGATCCGCACGTTGACCAGTTCGGCGCACCCCGCGCACCCTTCCACCGGAGTCGGCTCCAAGTCGAAGCGCAGCGGCAGTTCAACCGGCGCGGACGGGTATGTCTTCGGCTCGCTCACGACACGTCGCCTCGAAACGTCTTACGGCCGACCCCTTTCGGGTCGGTGATCTAGTTCAGTATCGGAGTGACCGAAGCACTCTCGCTACGGTTACCAGTGCACTGGTGTGCCGACCCTGGCAGCGAGTCAACTCACGTGAGGGGCAAACGGTATGGCCACTCCGAAGACATTCACGAAGATCGCCGATCACTTCCGGGAGCGCATCCTGTCGGGGGAGCTCGAACCCGGCGCGCAGCTACCGACCAACCGGGAGATCGCCGGGCAGTGGCAGGTGGCAGCCGCCACCGTCTCCAGGGCCTTGCAAGCCTTGCAGGTCGAGAACTACATCCGGACCACCCCCAGGGGCACCTACGTCGCCGACGACCCCAGGTGGACCCTCTCGGCACGTGACCGGCTGGCCCGTGTCCAACGGGTCAAGTCGTTCCTGGCGGAGGGCGAGACGAGCCGGGTCACTGCTGCCGGGCTGGTTGCCCCGCCGCTGTACGTCGCCGAGATCTTCGACCTCGGCGCCGGAGATCAGGTCGTGCGCCGGGAGTGGCTCGCCGGCCGGGGAAAGACCCGGACCGTGTTCGCCGTGACGTGGTACCCGGCACCGTTCGCCGCCCTGGTGCCGGACTTGCTGAACACGGCTCCGGGACGGAACCACGGGCTGACCGCGCGGGTCCTGGAAGCCACCGGGCGCACCGTCACGCACGCCAGGGACGACATGCACGCCCGGAACGCCGACGCGCGGGAGGCCGGTGCTCTCGGGCTCGCGGTGGGGGCTGCCATCCTGGCGGGCGCTCACAGGTGGTCGGACGCCGAAGGAGTCATCGAGTACGGGGAGTGGTGCCTGCCGCCGCGGTTCACGATCGGTTACGAGTACCGGTCCTGAACCCGTACGCGGGCCGTGCTGCCAGCATGTTCCGGCCCTCGTGTCTCAGCGGTCCCGATACCGGTCCCGGACCTCCGGCAGCCGCCGGAAACCGGCCGACATGTAGGTGGCGACGGCGCCCCTGTTGGAACTCGGGGTGCAGACCAGCGCGCTCGACGAGCCTAGTTGTCGGAGTGCGGCCGCCGCGGCGGCGGTGATCGCCTTGCCGTGGCCCTGACCGCGATGTTCCCTGTGCACGCCCATCGGTTCGAGCAGTCCGGGCCTCCCGGGGCCGGCCGACCACACCGTCACCGCCGCCACCGCGTCGCCCCGGTCGTCGTACGCGATCAGGCACCGGGCGTCGGTGTACGGCGTCCCGGCCGCCATCGCGTGCCAGTTCCCGTCCGTGAACGTCGACCCGTCGAACGCCGCCCGCTGCACGGCGGCCCGTACGGCTGCCTGCTCCGGCCCGGCCACCTCGATCCGTACGCCCGGGTCCTCGACCGGTTCCGTGAGGTCGCGGCGCAGCGGTGTCCACGGGTCGTCGGTGCGCCAGCCGTCCTCGGCCAGCAGGGTGTGGAGCAGCGCGCCCGCCGGTGCGTCGACGTGCGCCTTTCCCGCCGGCAGGACGCCGCGCTCCGGATTGGTCAGGTCCTCGGCCAGCCGACGCGCCAGTTCTCCGTCCTGCCGGGCGTCGGGGGCGATCGCCAGTCGCAGCAGTCCGGGGCCGTCCAGCAGTCCCACGGCGCGCGTCCGTCCGTCCCGGCTCCAGGTCCGCACTGCCGCGGCCGTCGCCTCCGTGCCGAACCGCCAGTACCAGCCCAGGTCTCCCGGATGCAGTTGCATCGGAGCCGCGTCGTCCTGCCATTCCCGCAGGGCGGCCACCGCCTCGTCCAGCCCGTCGGTCCCCGGTTTGCCCAGCACCATCGTCATGCCCGGCATCACACACCACACGTCGGTCCCGCGCACCCGAATTGGGGCGGGGGTGCGCTCCTCGCGGCCGATGCCGGTAAATGGCCGGTGGCTGGAGGACCGCTGAGCCTAATCTGTCGGCCATGGCGGAACCGATACGGATACGGGACATGGAACAGGCCGACATCGACGCCGTGGCGGCCATCCGGGTGCGCGGCTGGCAGACCGCCTATGCGGGGCTGATGCCGCGGGCGTACCTGGACGGGCTGAGCGTCGCCGAGGACGCGGCCGTGCGCCGGGAGTTCTTCGCCGCGGCGCCGCCCGAGGTGGTCAACCTCGTGGCGGAGCAGGACGGCGGCCTGGTCGGCTGGGCCGCCTTCGGACCCGCCCGGGCCGAAGACGGAGCACCGCCGCCCCCGGCGACCGAAGGCGAGTTGTACGCCCTCTACCTGCCTCCGGAGCGCATCGGTACGGGTGTCGGGCGCGCCCTGACGGACGCCTGCCTGGCGCGCGCCGGGCAGAACGGTTTCCGCGCGCTGCGCCTGTGGGTGCTCAAGGGCAACGCGCGCGCCCGGCGCTTCTACGAGCGCGCCGGTTTCCGGGCCGACGGCGCCGAGGAGGCGTACGAGGTCGCGGGGGTGGCCGTACCGGAGGTGCGCTACCGGCGGTCCCTGCCGGCCGCCGTGACGCTCGCGGCGGGTCCTCAGGGCCCGGCCCGCTCCTCCGGCTCCTCCTGAACGCCCAGGCGGGCCAGGGAAGCGGCCGCCGCGGCGGCCAGGCGGGGGTGGTCGCGGGCCGCGGTGAGGGCGGGGACCGCGCGGCGGTCGCCCAGGGCGCCCAGGCCTTCGACGCAGGCGAGGGCCACGCGCCAGTACGGGTTGTGCGGGGTGAGCAGGCGTTCCAGGGTGGCGATCAGGGCCGGTACGGATTCGGGGGCGCGCAGTTCGGCGAGCAGGCGGACCGGGTGCAGGGCGTAGGCGGTGCGCAGCGGGTTGGTGGCGAGTGCGGCGGCGGCGCGGGCGGTGCGCGGGTCGCCGAGGCGGCCGAGGGCGTGGGCGGCGGTGGCGCACCGTACCGGGTCGCGGTAGTTGAGCAGCAGGACGAGCGTCTCGAAGGCGCGGCGGTCGCCCGCGGTGCCCAGGATGAACGCGGCGATCTCGCGGGCCCACAGCGGGCGCTCGACGGCGGTGAGCACCTGGGCCAGTTCCTCGCGCCCCGCCGTGGTGTTCTTGCGGGCCAGCCCGAGGAGCCGCTCGTAGGCGACGAGGTCCTGCGGGGAGCGGAGTTCGGCCCGCACCCGGTCCGTCAACTCGTGGAATTCATCTTCCATCTGCCACTCCCCTCCGGCGGATTTCTCACGGTACGTCCGACGTGGCCCGGGCCACAGCCTAAATCCCCGCGCCACCCCTGGCGCTCCTGGTTACCGGCGAGTTAATCTGCTGAGCACGGGCAGCACCCCTGCCCGGGCGGCCTGGTGACGCAGCCGCCACAGCGTGCAGTCGGTTCGGCGTCCAGCACGACGCTCACGGCGCGGCCCCGGGACAGGGCCCGCCGCCGCACCACCCGCCTCGTACATGCCGTCCGCGCATGTGCCCGGCCCCTCCTCAGTCGTCACTTCCCGCCTGCGCTCACGGGCTTCGCTCCTCGGGAGCCCCTTTCGCACGGGATCCACTCTCTGGAGTCTCGCGATGGACCGTAAGTCCACCCCTGACCTCTCAACCGATGTCTCCACCGTCCCCAAGGTCTCCACCTCCTCCACCGGTTCTTCGCCTGCCGGGGCGCCCCAGGCCCTTGCCACCGTGGCCGTCGTCGGTCTCGGCACGATGGGCACCGGCATCGCCGAGATCCTCACTCGCGCGGGCCGCGAGGTGATCGGCATCGACATCGACGACGCCGCCGCCCGCCGGGCCGTCGCGGCGCTGGAGGCGTCCACCACGCGGGCCGTGCGCCGGGAGCGCGTCACCGCACGCGAGCGGCAGGACGCGCTGGCCCGCTTCCGTACGTTCCGCGACCTCCAGGCCGCCGCCGAGGCCGATCTCGTCATCGAGGTGGTCCCGGAGGAGTACGAGCTCAAGCGGCAGATCTTCACCGCGCTGGACGGCATCGTGCGGCCCGACGCGATTCTCGCCACCGGCACCAACGCGTTGTCCGTGACCCGGCTGGCCGCCGACTCGGCGCACCCCGAACGCGTCCTGGGCCTGCACTTTTTCAACCCGGCGCCGGCCATGAAGCTGGTCGAGGTGGTCTCCTCCGTCCTGACCGCGCCGGCCGCCGTCGCCGCCGTCACCGAGCTGGCCCGCGAGCTGGGCAAGAACCCGATCGCGGTCGGCGACCGGCCCGGCTTCGTCGCCGACGGGCTGCTGTTCGGCTACCTGAACCAGGCCGCCGCGATGTACGAGTCCCGGTACGCGTCCCGCGAGGACATCGACGCCGCGATGAAGCTGGGCTGCGGCCTGCCGATGGGCCCGCTGGCGCTGCTGGACCTGATCGGCGTGGACACCGCCCGTACGGTCCTGGAGGCCATGTACGCCGCCTCCCACGACCGGCTGCACGCCCCCGCGCCGATCCTGGGCCAGCTCGCCGAGGCGGGGCTGACCGGCCGCAAGGCGGGCCGCGGCTTCTACACGTACGAGGCGCCGGGCAGCCCGGTGGTCGTGCCGGACGGCCGGACGCCCACCGCGACCCACGACCTGGACGCCGGGCGCACGGTGCGCAGCGTCGGAGTGGCCGGTTCCGGGACGATGGCGAGCGGGATCGCCGAGGTCTTCGCCAAGTCCGGCTTCCAGGTGGTCTTGGCGGCCCGCAGCCTGGAGAAGGCCGAGGCGGCCAAGGCCCGTGTCGCCAAGTCCCTGGACCGCTCGGTGACCAAGGGTCGGCTGACCGCCGAGGCGCGCGACAGCGCCCTCGCCGCGGTGACCGCCGCCGGGTCGCTGGAAGCCTTCGCCGACGTGGACCTGGCGGTGGAGGCGGTCGCCGAGGACCTGGGCGTCAAGCAGCAGATGTTCGCCACGCTGGACAAGGTGTGCAAGCCGGGTGCCGTGCTGGCCACGACGACCTCCTCGCTGCCCGTGGTGGCTTGCGCGCGGGCCACCTCCCGCCCGCAGGACGTCGTCGGCATGCACTTCTTCAACCCGGCGCCGGCCATGAAGCTGGTGGAGGTCGTGCGGACGGTCCTGACCGCGGACGACGTGCACGCGACCGTGCGCGCGGTCTGCGCCCAGGTCCGCAAGCACCCGGTGGACTGCGGGGACCGGGCCGGGTTCATCGTCAACGCCTTGCTGTTCCCGTACCTGAACAACGCGGTCAAGATGGTGCAGGAGCACTATGCGACCCCGGACGCCATCGACGCCGCGATGAAGCTGGGCGGCGGTTACCCGATGGGCCCGTTCGAACTGCTGGACGTGGTGGGCCTGGACGTGTCGCTGGCCATCGAGAAGGTGCTGCACGCCGAGTTCCGCGACCCGGGGCTGGCGCCGGCGCCGCTGCTGGAGCACCTCGTCGCGGCGGGCTGCCTGGGCCGCAAGACCGGCCGCGGCTTCCGTGAGTACGCCCGGCGCTGACGCGTGGCGGACGGCCCGGCCGGCGGGCGGCGGATGGGGCGGGCTGCTGGAACCCTCCGGCGGCCCGCGCCCGCGCGAGGGGGCCCGCGCGACGGCTGATGCCGCAGGCCGCGGGAATATGCAGTACCGTCCCCACATGTCCCAGCCCGCCCGTACGCAGCCGTCCGACGGATCCGAAGCCACCACTCCCGGCACCCGGAGGGCCGCCGCCCAACGTCTGAAGATGCGCCGCGAACTGGCGGCCGCCGCGATGGAGCTGTTCGCCGCCAAGGGCTACGAGGCGACGACGGTGGACGAGATCGCGGCCGCGGCCGGCGTCGCCCGCCGTACTTTCTTCCGCCACTTCCGCTCCAAGGAAGAGGCGATCTTCCCGGACCACGACGACACCCTCGTACGGGCCGAGGCCGTCCTGGACGCCGCGCCGGCGCACGAGAATCCGCTCGACACGGTCTGCCGCGGCATCAAGGAAGTCATGCGGATGTACGCGGCCTCCCCCGCGGTCTCCGTGGCGCGCTACCGGCTGACCCGGGAGGTCCCCACCCTCCGCGAGGCCGAGATCGCGTCGGTGGCCCGCTACGAACGGCTCTTCACCCGCTACCTGCTCGGCCACTTCGACGAGGGCGCCCACCACGAGGGCGACGACGACCCGCTGCTCGCCGAGGTCGCCGCGTCCGCGGTCGTCACCGCCCACAACCACGTGCTGCGACGCTGGCTGCGGGCGGGCGCCGAGGGCGACGTGGAGGCCCAGCTCGACCACGCCTTCGGAATCGTCCGCGCCACCTTCGGCACGGGGATCGGCGCGGGCCGCGGGCTGGGCGGGGACCACCAGGAGCCCCCGGCGCGGGCCGCGAAGCAGGGCGAGGTGCTGGTCACGGTGGCCCGTACGGACGCGCCGCTGGACGAGGTCATGCGCACGATCGAGAAGGCGCTCAAGCAGCGGTGATGAGGAGAACTATTGGCGTGCGCCATTCGCCTTGACGCCCCGAATGCATCGATTCGCCGGTTCCCTCGAAAGTGAGTAAAAAACCGCATCCGGCACGGTGAACGGGCAGGTCAGTTCCTGTGGTCCCCGCGTGTGCGGGGGTGGTCCCCCCCCTCGCT
The DNA here is from genome assembly GCF_022271435.1 of Streptomyces monomycini. Lineage (GTDB taxonomy): Bacteria > Actinomycetota > Actinomycetes > Streptomycetales > Streptomycetaceae > Streptomyces > Streptomyces monomycini. The sequence goes on from NZ_JAFIQY010000005.1 coordinate 275,337, forward strand.
TTATCTCTGAAGTTCGGATCAGAGTGGTCCCCGCGTGTGCGGGGGTGGTCCCCCGGACATTCGCACACCCGCACCGCGCCCGTCGTGGTCCCCGCGCATGCAGGAGTGATCCCATGTTGATGATCTCCGCGCGGGGAAAGAGCCCGTGCTCCCCGAGCATGCGGGTGTGGCCCCCGAAGAACGCACAGACGCCCCCGAAAAGCTCGGCAGCCCTGGCACTGAGGTGGCATACGCCACGCCCAGCGCCAGGGCTGCCTGGCGTCGCACGCCCCTCATGAGGGGACATTTCACCATTACGTACATCCACCTAGCCGCTCATGCGTGCCCCCCCAGATGACATCTGAGAGAAATTGTTGGCACTCAGTGTCTTGTCGGCTGGCACGCGGTGTCATACGTTGATGTTGTCCGGGCGGCCGGCGGACGGCGATCACCGTTCGCCGGCTGTCCCAGCAGGCCACTCGTGCCTGCCCGCCCGGACGCCTGCGTCACAGGCACCCTCACCGCGCTCACCAGCGCTGCCGGAACACCCCTCAGCCGAACCGACGGCATCGCCTCTGCACCACCCCCGACGTTCCCTCAAGCCGTTTCCCTCGACTGGCTTCGCCGGAGGCACACCGTGAACCAGATACTTGACGCGATCCTCGCGCCAGAGAGCACCCGCGAAGACTTCGCCGCTCTGCCCCTGCCCGACTCCTACCGCGCGGTGACCGTGCACAAGGACGAGGCCGACATGTTCGCCGGCCTCGCCACCAAGGAGAAGGACCCCCGCAAGTCGCTCCACATCGAGGAGGTGCCGGTGCCCGAACTGGGCCCCGGCGAGGCCCTGGTGGCCGTGATGGCCTCCTCGGTCAACTACAACAGCGTCTGGACCTCGATCTTCGAGCCGGTGTCCACGTTCTCCTTCCTGGAGCGCTACGGCAAGCTGTCGCCGCTCACCAAGCGCCACGACCTGCCGTACCACGTCATCGGCTCCGACCTGGCGGGCGTCGTGCTGCGCACCGGCCCCGGCGTGAACTCCTGGAAGCCCGGCGACGAGGTCGTCGCACACTGTCTGTCCGTCGAGCTGGAGTCCGCCGACGGCCACAACGACACGATGCTCGACCCCGAGCAGCGCATCTGGGGCTTCGAGACCAACTTCGGCGGCCTCGCCGAGATCGCGCTCGTCAAGTCCAACCAGCTGATGCCCAAGCCGGACCACCTGAGCTGGGAGGAGGCGGCGGCGCCCGGACTGGTCAACTCCACCGCGTACCGGCAGCTGGTGTCCCGCAACGGCGCCGGGATGAAGCAGGGCGACAACGTGCTGATCTGGGGCGCCAGCGGCGGACTCGGCTCGTACGCCACGCAGTTCGCGCTGGCCGGCGGCGCCAACCCGATCTGTGTGGTCTCCAGCGACCAGAAGGCGGAGATCTGCCGGAAAATGGGCGCCGAGGCGATCATCGACCGCAACGCCGAGGGGTACAAGTTCTGGAAGGACGAGCGCAACCAGGACCCCAGGGAGTGGAAGCGCTTCGGCAAGCGCATCCGTGAGCTGACCGGCGGCGAGGACGTGGACATCGTCTTCGAGCACCCCGGCCGCGAGACGTTCGGCGCCTCCGTCTACGTCACGCGCAAGGGCGGCACGATCGTCACCTGTGCCTCCACCTCCGGGTACACCCACGAGTACGACAACCGCTACCTGTGGATGTCGCTGAAGCGCATCGTCGGCTCGCACTTCGCCAACTACCGCGAGGCGTGGGAGGCCAACCGCCTGATCGCCAAGGGCAAGATCCACCCGACGCTCTCGAAGACGTACACGCTGGAAGAGACCGGGCAGGCCGCGTACGACGTGCACCGCAACCTCCACCAGGGCAAGGTCGGCGTCCTCGCGCTGGCACCCGAGGAAGGCATGGGCGTGCGCGACGAGGAGAAGCGCGCGAAGCACATCGACGCCATCAACCGCTTCCGGAACGTCTGATCCGGACGGACGGACCCCGAGAGTACGGACCAACATGACCGAACGTCACAAGGATCGTCCGTGGCTGATGCGGACCTACGCCGGGCACTCGACCGCTGAGGCGTCCAACGCGCTCTACCGGCGCAACCTCGCCAAGGGCCAGACGGGCCTGTCGGTCGCCTTCGACCTGCCGACGCAGACCGGTTACGACCCGGACCACGTCCTCGCCCGCGGCGAGGTCGGCCGGGTCGGGGTCCCCGTCTCGCACCTCGGCGACATGCGCCGGCTGTTCCAGGACATCCCGCTGGAGCAGATGAACACCTCGATGACGATCAACGCCACGGCCATGTGGCTGCTGGCGTTGTACGAGGTGGTCGCCGAGGAGCAGGGCGCCGACATCGCCAAGCTGTCGGGCACCACGCAGAACGACATCGTCAAGGAGTACCTCTCGCGCGGGACGCACGTCTTCCCGCCGGGCCCGAGCCTGCGGCTGACCACCGACATGATCACGTACACGGTGGCGCACCTCCCGAAGTGGAACCCGATCAACATCTGCAGTTACCACTTGCAGGAGGCGGGCGCCACACCGGTGCAGGAGATCGCGTACGCGATGAGCACCGCCATCGCCGTGCTCGACGCCGTACGGGACTCGGGGCAGGTGCCGCCGGAGAAGTTCGGTAACGTGGTCGCGCGGATCTCCTTCTTCGTGAACGCCGGGGTCCGGTTCATCGAGGAGATGTGCAAGATGCGCGCCTTCGGCCGCATCTGGGAGCAGGTCACCCGCGAGCGGTACGGCGTGGAGAACCCCAAGCAGCGCCGTTTCCGCTACGGCGTGCAGGTCAACTCCCTGGGGCTGACCGAGGCGCAGCCGGAGAACAACGTCCAGCGGATCGTCCTGGAGATGCTGGCCGTCACCCTCTCCAAGGACGCGCGCGCCCGCGCCGTGCAGCTGCCGGCCTGGAACGAGGCGCTGGGCCTGCCCCGGCCCTGGGACCAGCAGTGGTCGCTGCGCATCCAGCAGGTGCTGGCCCACGAGTCGGACCTGCTGGAGTACGAGGACATCTTCGCCGGGTCGCACGTCGTCGAGGCCAAGGTCGGGGCGCTGGTCGAGGAGTGCCTGGCGGAGATGGCGCGGATCGAGGAGATGGGCGGGGCGATGGCCGCCGTCGAGTCCGGCTATCTGAAGTCGCAGCTGGTCTCCTCGCACGCGGAGCGGCGGGCCCGGATCGAGGCGGGCGAGGAGAAGATCGTCGGAGTCAACTGCTACGAGTCGACCGAGCCGAACCCGCTCACCGCCGACCTGGACACCGCCATCATGACCGTCGACCCGGACAACGAGGCGGGTGTGGTGCGGGCGCTGCACCGGTGGCGCGACGACCGCGACGAGGCACGGGCGCAGGAGTCCCTGTCGGCGCTGAAGAAGGCCGCGGCCGGTGACACCAACCTGTTCGCCGCGACGCTGGAATGCGCCCGCGCGGGCGTCACCACGGGCGAGTGGTCCTGGGCCCTGCGGGACGTCTTCGGCGAGTTCCGGGCGCCGACCGGCGTCTCGGGCGCGCCGCTGGCCGTCACCGCGGAGGCGGGCACGCCGCTCGCCGCGGTCCGCGCCAAGGTCGAGCGGACCGCCGCCGACCTGGGCACCGGACGGCTGCGGCTGCTGGTCGGCAAGCCGGGGCTGGACGGCCACAGCAACGGCGCGGAGCAGATCGCCGTACGGGCCAGGGACGCCGGCTTCGAGGTCGTCTACCAGGGCATCCGGCTGACGCCCGAGCAGATCGTCGCGGCGGCCGTCGCCGAGGACGTGCACTGCGTGGGCCTGTCGATCCTGTCCGGCTCGCACGCCGAGCTGGTGCCGGACGTGCTGCGGCGGCTGCGCGAGACCGGCGGCCACGACATCCCCGTCATCGTCGGCGGCATCATCCCCAACGCCGACGCGGCGGCCCTCCGGGAAGCCGGAGTGGCGGCCGTGTTCACCCCGAAGGACTTCGGTATCACGGAGATCATCGGCCGTATCGTCGACGAGATCCGTACCGCGAACAAGCTCGACCCCTTGGAGATCCCCGCATGACTGCTGTGAACCGCCTTCGCCCCCGCCGTTCCTGCCTCGCCGTCCCCGGCAGCAACCCGCGCTTCCTGGAGAAGGCCCAGGGCCTCCCCGCCGACCAGGTCTTCCTGGACCTGGAGGACGCCTGCGCGCCGCTGGCCAAGGAAGGCGCCCGGCACACCATCGTGGACGCGCTGAACAACGGCGACTGGTCCGGCAAGACCCGCGTCGTGCGGGTCAACGACTGGACCACGCACTGGACCTACCGGGACGTCATCACCGTCGTCGAGGGCGCCGGGCAGAACCTGGACTGCATCATGCTGCCCAAGGTGCAGGACGCCCAGCAGATCGTCGCGCTGGACCTGCTGCTCACCCAGATCGAGACGACGATGGGCTTCGAGGCGGGCCGGATCGGCATCGAGGCGCAGATCGAGAACGCCAAGGGCCTGGTGAACGTGGACGCCATCGCCACCGCGTCGCCGCGCCTGGAAACCATCATCTTCGGCCCGGCCGACTTCATGGCCTCCATCAACATGAAGACGCTGGTCGTGGGCGAGCAGCCGCCCGGGTACGGCGCGGACGCGTACCACTACATCCTGATGCGCATCCTGATGGCGGCCCGCGCCAACGACCTCCAGGCGATCGACGGCCCCTACCTCCAGATCAAGAACGTGGACGGCTACAAGGAGGTCGCCGGGCGCGCCGCGGCGCTGGGCTTCGACGGCAAGTGGGTGCTGCACCCCGGTCAGGTCGAGGCGGCCAACGAGGTCTTCTCGCCGTCGCAGGAGGACTACGACCGTGCCGAGCTGATCCTCGACGCGTACGAGTGGCACACCTCCGAGGCGGGCGGCAAGAAGGGCTCCGCGATGCTCGGTGACGAGATGATCGACGAGGCCAGCCGCAAGATGGCGCTCGTCGTCAGCGGAAAGGGCCGCGCCGCCGGCATGACCCGTACCTCGAAGTTCGAAGCCCCGGAGGCGTGAGCGCGATGCAGTTCGGCCGTACCTACGAGGAATTCACCGTCGGGGACGTCTACAAGCACTGGCCGGGAAAGACGGTCACGGAATACGACGACCACCTCTTCTGTCTGCTCACGATGAATCACCATCCGCTGCACATGGACAGCAACTATGCCGAGCGGACCACCGACTTCGGCAGGAATGTCGTCGTCGGCAACTACATCTACTCGCTGCTGCTGGGGATGTCGGTACCGGACGTGTCGGGCAAGGCGATCGCGAATCTGGAAATCGAGTCGCTGAAGCACGTGGCGCCCACTTTTCACGGGGACACGCTGTACGGCGAGACGACGGTGCTCGACAAGACGCCGTCGAAGTCCAAGAGCGACCGCGGGATCGTGTATGTGGAGACCAAGGGCTACAAGCAGGACGGCACCCTGGTGTGCGTCTTCCGGCGCAAGGTGATGGTGCCGACCGCCACGTACGTCAAGGAGCGCGGCGGGGAGCAGCCGGGCCGCCCCGAGCTGCGGGAACCGGCCCGGAAGGAGAAGTGAGATGAGCGGACGCCTCGCACAGACCGAGGGCCTGACGGACATCCAGCGGGAAATCCTGTCGACGGTGCGTGACTTCGTCGACAAAGAGATTCTGCCGGTCGCGACCGAGCTGGAGCACCGCGACGAGTACCCGACACAGATAGTCGAGGGGCTGAAGGAACTCGGCGTCTTCGGGCTGATGATTCCCGAGGAGTACGGAGGCCTCGGCGAGTCGCTGCTGACGTACGCGCTGACGGTGGAGGAGATCGCCCGCGGCTGGATGAGCGTGTCGGGCATCATCAACACGCACTTCATCGTTGCGTACATGCTCAAGCAGCACGGCACGCGGGAGCAGAAGGAGTATTTCCTGCCGAGGATGGCGGCCGGCGAGATCCGTGGCGCCTTCTCGATGTCGGAGCCGGCGCTCGGCTCGGACGTCTCGGCCATCACCTCCAAGGGGGTGGCGGACGGCGGGGATTATGTACTGACCGGCCAGAAGATGTGGCTGACCAACGGCGGTTCGTCAACTCTCGTCGCGGTGCTGTGCCGTACGGACGAGGGCCATCCGGAGGGCACCGCGCCGCACAAGTCGATGACCACCTTCCTCGTGGAGAAGGAGGCGGGCTTCGGCGAGGTCCGGCCGGGGCTGACCATCCCCGGCAAGATCGACAAGATGGGCTACAAGGGGGTCGACACCACCGAGCTGATCATGGACGGGCTGCGCGTCCCCGCCGACCGGGTGCTCGGCGGCGAGACCGGACGTGGCTTCTATCACATGATGGACGGCGTCGAGGTCGGCCGGGTGAACGTGGCCGCGCGCGGCTGCGGCGTGGCGCAGCGCGCCTTCGAGCTGGGCGTTTCCTACGCGCAGCAGCGGCACACCTTCGGCAAGCCGATCGCCCAGCACCAGGCAATTCAGTTCAAACTTGCCGAAATGGCCACAAAGGTGGAAGCGGCCCATGCGATGATGGTCAATGCCGCACGCAAGAAGGACTCCGGGCAGCGCAACGACCTGGAAGCGGGCATGGCCAAGTACCTGGCCTCCGAGTACTGCAAGGAGGTGGTGGAGGACGCGTTCCGCATCCACGGCGGCTACGGCTTCTCCAAGGAGTACGAGATCGAGCGCCTCTACCGGGAGGCACCGATGCTCCTCATCGGTGAAGGTACCGCCGAGATCCAGAAAATGATCATCGGTCGACGGCTACTGGAGGAGTACCGAATCCAGGGGTGAACGCCCGATTTGGGGTGTTTTATTCAGGACGAAGATCACACCCCGTCATCGCGCTTCGGCCACGGATTGGCTCTGGCTCTTGGCCAGTTGCCGCTCGCAACCGATACCATCCCGGGAAAGCCGCCGTCCCCCATTGCATATGCGGCATCCTCCGCTACGAAGGTCATCCATGCCCCACAGCCAATCCTCTGCACAACGCGGTCGTGTCCGCCTCGCGCGCGGAGCGTCGCCGTGGCTTCTGCCGACCGTCGCGACGGCAGCGGTCAGCCTGGCCCGTTCCCGTCGCTCGGGACGCTGGGCCGCCGCCGCCGTCCCCGCCACCGCCCTGGCCGCGGGCATGCTGTGGTTCTTCCGCGACCCTGAGCGGGAGATCGCTCAGGGCCGGGTCATCTCCCCGGCCGACGGCGTGGTGCAGAGCATCATGCCGTGGAAGGACGGGCGCACCCGCGTCGCGATCTTCATGAGCCCGCTGAACGTCCACGTCAACCGCGCGCCGCTGGCCGGCACGGTGACGTCCGTGGAGCACATCCCCGGCGGGTACGTCCCGGCGTTCAACAAGGAGAGCGAGAACAACGAGCGGGTGGTCTGGCACTTCGACACCGAGCTCGGCGACATCGAGATGGTGCAGATCGCCGGCGCCGTGGCCCGCCGTATCGTCCCCTACGTGCCCCAGGGCTCGAAGGTGGAGCAGGGCGAGCGCATCGGCCTGATCCGCTTCGGGTCGCGCGTCGACGTCTACCTCCCGGCGGGTGTCGAGGCCGCGGTCGAGGTCGGCCAGGCCACCACCGCGGGGGTGACACGCCTTGACCGTGATTGATCCCGACACACAGCCCGGCTGGGTCGCGGAGGTCGAGGAGGACGACGCGGCCGACGACATGCCGCTGTCGACGCGGTTGTCGATAGCGGACACGCTCACGCTCGGCAACGCGATCTGCGGCTTCATGGCCGTCTACTTCACCACCACCGGCGTGCTGATCCCGCACCTGACGGGCAACGAGGACGGCGGGATGGCCCGGCACAGCGCCGCCATGGCGGTGATCCTGATGCTGCTGGCCTCCATCTTCGACCTGTTCGACGGACTCGTCGCGCGCAAGCTGCGGGCCTCGGCGATGGGGGCCGAGCTCGACAACCTCTCCGACCTGATCAGCTTCGGGCTGGCGCCGGCCTACTTCGTCGTCACCTGGGGCATGGTCGCCCCGGACTCGCACCAGCGGGTCTCGGTGGTCGCCGCGGTGGTGGTGCTGCTGGCGGTGATCCTGCGGCTGGCCCGGTTCTCCTGCGTGACGCTGCGTGACGGCATCTTCCAGGGGATGCCGAGCCCGTTCGGCGCGCTGACCGTCGTGGCGATCGTCCTGCTGGAGCTGCCCTTCGTGCCGACGCTGCTGGCGATCGTCGGGGTGGCCTGGCTGATGGTGAGCCGGGTCGAGTACCCGAAGCCGCGGGGGCGGCTCGCGGTGGCGATGCTCAGCTGGATCGTGCTGAGCATGGGGATGCTGGCGGCCTGGGCGCTGGACGCCCCCGGCGGTCAGATGCTGCTCCAGACCGGCTGCTCCCTGCAGATCGTGCTGGGCGCGATGATCCCGGTCTTCGCGACGGCCCGCCGGGTCAACACCTTCCGCGACAACCGCCGTGAGGCGCGCAGCGCGCAGATTCAGTAGCGGTGTCCGGTCCCCGGACCGGAAAGGCCCCCGCCGAGCGCAAGAGCTCGGCGGGGGCCTTTTGTCGTATCCGGGTGCACGGGGGCGCAGGGGGCGCATCGTGAGGCCGCTGAGCCCCTCGGCGCGCTCCCTGGCCCGTACGTCAGCGCCTCACAGCAGGAAGTCCCGTCCCAGCGCTTCCGCTGCCCGCTCCAGGAGCGGGCCCGCCTCGGCCATGCAGCGGGCCGGGTCCGGCTCCAGGTCGGTCAGCGGGTAGGCGCGGCGGATGCCGGCCCGGCCCAGGGCCTCCGGCGGCAGGGCCAGGCGGCCGCAGACCGCCGCCACCTCCAGGCCCGCCGCGCGGGCCGCCGCCGCGACGCCGGCCGGGGCCTTGCCGTGCAGGGTCTGCGCGTCCAGTGAGCCCTCGCCGGTGACGACGAAGGTGGCACGGGCCAGCGCCGGACCGAAGCCCAGCACCTCCAGCATGACGTCGATGCCCGGCCGGAAGGCGGCCCCCAGGCCGACCAGGGCGCCGTAGCCGATGCCGCCCGCCGCACCCGCGCCGGGCGCGGCGGCGTGCTCGGCGGCACGGGGCCCCACCGCGGTCTCCAGGACCTTGGCGTAGTGGGCCAGGGCCGCGTCCAGTGCCGCGACGTCCTGCTCGTTCGCGCCCTTCTGCGGCCCGTAGACGGCGGGAGCGCCCTTGGGCCCGGTGAGCGGGTTGTCCACGTCGCTGGCGAGGACCACCTCCGTGCGGGCGAGCCGCGGGTCCAGGCCCGAGAGGTCGGCGGTGGCCAGGTCGCGCAGCGGCCCGCCGCCCGGTGCGAGCGGTGCCCCCGCGGCGTCCAGGAAGCGGGCCCCGAGGGCGGCGAGCATGCCGGCGCCGCCGTCGGTCGTGGCGCTGCCGCCGACGCCGAGGACGAGGGTGGTGGCGCCCGCGTCCAGCGCCGCGCGCAGCAGCTCGCCGGTGCCGTACGTGGTGGCCGTGAGCGGCGCGAAGCGGCCCTCCGGGAGGTGCTGGAGGCCGGACGCCTCGGCCATCTCGACCACGGCCGTGCCGTCCTCGCGCAGCGCGAAGGTGGCCGTGACCGGCTCGCCGGTCGGGCCCGTGACGCGTGCCCGGTGCCGGGCGAAGCCCGCCGCCAGGGCGGCCGCGACCGTGCCGTCGCCGCCGTCCGCGACCGGGACGGACTCCACCGTCAGGCCGGGGACGGCCCGGCGCAGCCCGGCGGTGACGTGCCGGGCGACCTCGGTGGCCGTCAGGGAGCCCTTGAATTTGTCCGCGGCGACCAGGACCCGGGGTGCCCGGTCCCGGTCCGCCGCCGGTGTCCTTGCTGCGTCCGCCACTGTTTCCCCTTGCTTTCGAACTGGCAGTCGCGCCGCTGCGACCTTATCCGGCGCGGGCCGCGGCGAACAGGGACCGGTGACGCCGGACGGCGCGCCCATCCGGCGAAGCATCGTTTTTCCGGCCATAGTGGGACGCCATGAGCGTGCAGACGTCCGAGGAACCGACGCCGAATTCCGAGCCGGGAAACACGGAACACGATCCGCCGCCCGATCTGATCCTGGTCGGCGCCGGGGTCGCCGCGGTGCTCGCGGTGGTGGCCTGGGCGGCGCTGGGCAAAAAGAATTTCGAATCGGTCACCGACAGCGCGCTGAATTGGGTGCTGGGCAATTTCGGCTGGCTGTTCGTGGTGGCCGCCGACGTCTTTCTCGTCCTGTGCTTCCTCATCGCCTTCAGCCGGTTCGGCCGTATCCGGCTCGGCAAGGACGACGCGGAGCCGGAATTCGGCAATCTCGCGTGGATCGCGATGATGTTCAGCGCCGGTATGGGTATCGGCCTGATGTTCTACGGCGTGGGCGAACCGCTCCAGCACTACGTCACCCCGCCGCCCTCCAGCGGCGTCACCCCGCACACCGGCGCCGCGGCCCGTACCGCGCTGGAGTACTCGTTCTTCCACTGGACCCTGACCCCGTGGGCCATCTACGGCATCGTCGGCCTGGCCCTGGCCTACGCGGGCTTCCGCAAGGGCCGCAGCAACCGGCTCAGCTCCGCCTTCGTCCCGCTGATCGGCGAGCGGCGGGCCGGCGGGCGGCTGGGGCACCTGATCGACCTGCTGGCCGTCTTCGCGACCGTCTTCGGCACGGCCACCAGCCTGGGCCTCGGCGCCCTCCAGGTCAGCAAGGGCCTCCAGCTCACCACCGGCACGGCGGACAGCACCGCGGTCCAGCTGATCATCATCGTCGCGCTCTCCGCCGCCTTCGTGGCGTCCGCCTTCTCCGGTCTGCACAAGGGCGTCAAGTGGCTGTCCACCCTGAACATCGTGCTGGCCGCGCTGCTGATGCTGTTCGTCTTCGTGCTCGGCCCGACGGTGTACGTGCTGGACAGCATCCCGGCGAGCGTCGGCGGCTACCTCAACGACCTGCTGCCGATGGCCTCGCGCACCGGCGCGTTCACCGACGCGAGCTGGCTCGGCACCTGGACGATCTTCTACTGGGCGTGGTGGCTGTCCTGGGCCCCGTTCGTGGGCACGTTCATCGCCCGTATCTCGCACGGGCGCACCGTACGGGAGTTCCTGATCGGCGTCCTGCTGGTGCCCAGCGGCGCGACGATGATCTGGTTCTGCGTGCTGGGCGGCAGCGCGATCCGGCTGGACGCCAGCGGCCTGGCCGACCTCGCGGGCAACGCGAAGGACGCGGAGGCGTCGCTGTTCGGCATGCTGGACGCGCTGCCGGCCGGGACCGTCACCTCCTGGGTGGCGATGATCCTGGTCATGACGTACTTCATCACCAGCGCCGACTCCGCGTCCCTGGTGATGGGCTCGCTCACCAGCCGGGGCGCGCTGCATCCGCGGACGTGGCTGGTGGTCACCTGGGGCATCCTGATGGCCGCGGTCGCCGCGGTGCTGCTGGTGGCCGGCGGGCTCGGCGCGCTCCAGACGGCGACGATCCTGGTCGCGCTGCCCTTCGTGTTCGTGATGCTGGCGCTGTGCTGGGCGCTGCTGAAGGAGCTGCGCGAGGACCCGGGCGCCGGTCCGGCGCGGCACCAGGCGATGCACGGGCTGCGCCACGCGGTCCGCACCATCGTCGGCGAGACGATCACCGAGCAGGGGTCGACCCGGCACCCACGGCTGCGGCGGGCGGCGGACGCCAAGCGGACGGGGGACGATGCCGGCCCGTCCGGGCAGGGACCGACGGGGACGTAGGAACGGGAGCCGGGAAGCGCCGGGGGACGGGCCGGGGTGGATCACCCGTTCGGGTGCATTCGGCCGGGGAAGGCGTCCGGACCCCGAGCCTGGGGATGCTCCGGACAAGGGTGAGGCGGGCTGGGCGGGGGCCGGATGAGGCGGGCCGGGTGAGGTGGACCGGGTGAGGTGGACCGGATGAGGGGACCGGATGAGGCGCAGGCGGGTGAGGGGGGCTGGATGAGGCGTGGCGGATGAGGGGGCCTGATGCGACGGCGCGACGTGTTCGTGGCCGCGACGGCGGCCGGTGCCGCGGCGCTGCTGCCCGCGGCCGCCGACGCGCGCGGCCCGCGACCGTACACCGAGCGCTACCGCGGCCGGACGATCCGCGTCGAGGCCCCGCAGGGCCGCACCCGGGTGACGATCGACGGCCGTGAGCTGCGACTGACGCGGATGGGCGAGGACGCCTACCTGTCCCCGCTGTGCCATTACGGGTTCGACCGGACCCCGCTCGACGCCGCGCGCCGCGCCGTACGGCGGCTGCGCGGCGCCCGGCTGCTGCCGTCCCCGCCGCCGCGGTCATGGCCGGAGCCCGTCGTGCCGGCCGGTCCCGCCACCCCGAGCCGCCCGCACGTCCGTAAGAACCACCTGGCCCTGACCGCGCGGGAGCGACACCGCTTCGTGCGGGCCGTCCTGGAGGCCAAGCGCAGCGGCGTGTACGACGCGCTGGTCGCCGTCCACATCCGGGCGAACTCCCACGACTACATCCACCGCGACCACGGGTACCGCACCGCGCACCTGACCCCTTCACTGCTCCCCTGGCACCGGCAGTTCCTGCTGTACTTCGAGCAGGCGCTGCGCGCGATCGACCCCGGCGTCTCCCTGCCGTACTGGGACTGGACGAGCGACCGCGGCCGGGACTCGGCGCTGTGGGCCGACGACTTCATGGGCGGTGACGGGCGGCCCGGCGACCGGCAGGTGATCTCGGGCCCCTTCGCCCGGCGCAACGGCTGGCGACTGCGGGTCAACGCCCGGCCCACCGGCGACGACGTGGCGTGGGCCAACGGCTACTACACCCAGGACGACCGGGACTTCCTCACCCGCGCGCTGCGCCCGCCCGGCGTCCTGTCCACGGCCCGCCAGTTGGAGGCGGCCCTCGCGCTGCCCGTCTACGACTGCCCTCCGTGGAACCACCTGAGCGGCGAGAAGCCGCCGTACCCCAGCTTCCGCAACCACCTGGAGGGCTACGCGAAGTTCCCGTGGGAGCGGGACTGGGGCAAGCTGCACGGTTCCGCGCATGTCTTCGTCGGCGGCCACATGGACTTCGTCGCCTCGCCCAACGACCCGGTGTTCTTCCTCCACCACTGCTTCGTCGACAAGATCTGGGCCGACTGGCAGCGCCGGCATCCCGGCGTACCGCACTACCTCCCGCTGGAGCCCGCCCGGGACGTCCCCGGCCTGCACACCCCGCTGCCCCCCTGGCACACGATGACGCCCGCCGACCTCCTCGACCACACCCCGTACTACCGCTACGACGCCTGAGGCGCCGCGGCGGCCCGGTGAAACGCTCCGCGGGGCCGCCGTCCGGCCCGGCTACGCTCACCGCATGACCACGGACTACGCCACCTATATCGCCGGTCTTCCGCGTGTGCTCGCGGGGGCCGGTGTCATCTTCCGCGACGCCGACGGCCGGGTGCTGTACGTCGAGCCGAACTACCGCGACACCTGGAACCTGCCCGGCGGCACCGTCGAGTCGGACGCGGGCGAGTCACCCCGCCAGGCCGCGCGGCGGGAGACCGCCGAGGAGATCGGCCTGGACATCGAGCCGGGCCCGCTGCTGGCCGTCGACTGGGTGCGTGGCACCGGCCGGCCGCCGCTCGTGTCGTATCTCTACGACGGCGGAGTGCTGGACGCGGACCAGTTGGCGGCCGTCCGTCTCCAGGAGTCGGAGCTGCTGTCCTGGTCCCTGCTGGCCTGGGAGGAGGCCGAACCGCGGCTGTCGCCGTCGATGGCGCTGCGGATACGGGCCGCGCTGGACGCGCTGGCGCGGGGCCGCGGGCCGGTGGAGCTGGAGGACGGGGTGGCGCCCGCCGCCCCTTGACCTCAAGTCCGCTTGAAGTTGCATCGTCGCCGTATGACGTTTCTCCCGGATTCCGCGGTCCGGCCCGGCCGCCTGGCGGTGGGCGTGCTGCTGCCGTCGCCCGCCGTGCGGCGGGAGCAGAAGCTTCCGCTCACCGAGGCGGCCCGGCACGCGGAACTGGCCGGGCTCGACCTCGTCGCGTACGGGGACCGGCCCGCGGCCGGCGCGGCGGCCCTGGACACCGCGGTGGTGCTGGCGGCGGTGGCCGCGGCGACCGAGCGGATCACCGTCGTCGGCACCGGGTACGCGCCGGGGCTCCGGCCGCCGTCCCAGGCCGCCGAGCAGATAGCGGGCCTCCAGCACGTCGCGGACGGGCGGCTGGTTCTGGGGGTGGGGACGGACGGCGGCCGGGAGCGGTGGACGGCCGCGGGCGTTCCGTACGAGGAGCGGGAGCGCCGGACCGACGCGGCGCTGCGGCTGCTGCCCCGCCTGCTCGCGGGCGAGCGGGTGCCGCTGCCGTACGGGCCGGGGTACCCGGTGGTGGAGCCGGAGTTCGCCGTGCGGATGCCGCCGGTCTGGATCGCGGGCACCTCGCGCACCGCGGTGCGGCGGGCCGCGCACCTGGGTGACGGCTGGTTCCCTTCCCTGACGTCGGCCGCCCAAGTGGCCGAGGGCTCCGTACAGTTGGCCGAACTCGCCGCCGCACTCGGCCGCCCGGCCCCGGCCGTCACCGTCGGGACGACCGGCGTGCTCGGTGCGGAACCGGGTCTGCCCACCGCCGCGGACCTCGCCGCGGACCTCGCCTCGGCCCACGGCTCCCCGCCCGGGCGTTTCGCGGATGTCCCCGTGACGGGCGGCCCCCGGGAGGCGGCGGAGCGCCTGCACCGTTACTGCGGGGCCGGAGTCACCCGCGTCCTGATGGACATCGCGGGCGGCGACTGGCGCCATCAGGTGGAGCTACTGGCAGACGTACGGGCCCTGTTGCGCTGAGGGACCCGGCTGCCGCTGTCGGAGGCGGGGCGCTCTACGCTGCCCGCATGGAGAACACAGCGGCCACCCGGGCGGACGGGACGCAGGAGAACTACTGGACGAGGAGCGGCGCGGCCGCCCTGGCCGAGGTGCCCGGGGTCGTCGGCGTGACGCTCGGCGGCAGCCGGGCCCGGGGTACGCACCGGCCGGACTCCGACTGGGACCTGGGGGTCTACTACCGGGGCGAGCTGGGCCTCGCGGGCCTGGCGGACCTGGCCGCCCAGATCACCGGAGCGCCGGTGGAGATCCACCCGCCGGGCGCGTGGGGTGCGTGGGTCAACGGCGGCGCGTGGCTGGTGATGCCGGACGGCACCCCCGTGGACTGGCTCCTTCGGGATGCCGACCGGGTGGAACGGGTGTGGCGGGAGTGTCAGGCGGGCCGGTACGAGATCGGTGCCCAGGTCGGGCACCCACTGGGCTTCTGGTCCCCCGCGTACGCGGGCGAACTGGCCCTGTCGCGGGTACTGGCCGACCCCACCGGCGAGCTGGGCCGCCTCAAGGAGGAGATGCGGGTGTACCCGGAGCCGCTGCGCGCCGCGCTGACCGGGACGGCGGTATGGGACGCCGGATTCTCCGTGACCGTCGCGGGCAAGTCCCGGACGTCCGCGGACCCGCTGTACGTGGCCCTCTGCCTGTCACGGGCAGTGGGCGACCTGACCCAGGCGCTGCACGCCCACCACCGGACCTGGTGCATCAACGAGAAGGGCGCGCTCGCCGCCGCCGCGGCGATGCCCGGCACACCGCCCGGGTTCGCGGAGCGGGCGAGCGCCCTGCTGGGCGAACTGGGCCGTACGGAGGCGGAGCTGGCGCGGTCGCTGGAAGCGGCGGAGCTGCTGGTCGCGGACGTCCGTGCCGTGGTCGAGGGCGGCGTCTGAAAGCCTGGCCGCCGGAACACCCGCACACCCGCGCACCCGCACACCCGACGCCGGTACAGGCTGCGCCGCTCGTTCCCCGGGGCTTCAGCCGAACAAAGCCTGCTGCCCGCCCGGCTCCGCCGCCCCCGGCCCTCCCCCGGCCCCGCCCCGCTCGAAGTCCAGCAGGCGGCGCTTGCGGTCGAGTCCGCCGCCGTATCCCGTGAGGCTGCCGCTCGCCCCGATCACGCGGTGGCAGGGGATGACGATGCCGATCGGGTTCTTCCCGTTGGCGAGGCCCACAGCACGGGCGGCGGAGGGCTGACCGAGGCGCGCGGCGAGCTGCCCGTACGAGAGCGTCCCGCCGTACGGGATGTCGCACAGGGCGGCCCAGACGCGGCGCTGGAAGGGCGTCCCCCGGGGTGCCAGGGGCAGGTCGAAGGCGGTGAGCGCGCCGTCGAAGTAGGCGCGCAACTGCCGCACGGCCGCCGCGAACGGCGCGGCCTCCAGGTCCTCCGGCGGTCCGAAGGACTCCTGCGGCGGGCGGTGGCGCTGGTCGGTCATGTAGAGGCCGGCGAGGGCTTCGCCCTCGGCCACCAGGGTCAGCGGGCCGTACGGGGTGTCGGTCAGGACGGCGTGGCAGCGCTCGCCGCCGGTACGGGTGGGCACGGGATCGGACATGGTGGCCTCAGTCGGTGGGGAGGTGGTTGATGGGGTGGTCGTCGGTGGCCCACAGGTACTGGACGGCGTACGCGCGCCAGGGCCGCCAGCGCGCCGAGTGCCGTATGAGCGCGGCAGGGGTGGCCGGCAGTCCGAGGCCGGCCGCGGCGCGGCGCAGGCCCAGGTCGGTGGGGGTGAAGGCGTCGGGGTCGCCGAGGGCGCGCATGGCGACGCACTCGACGGTCCAGGGGCCCACGCCGGGCAGCGCCGCGAGCTGGGCGCGGGCCCGCTCCCGGTCGCTGCCGACGCCGAGCTGTACAGCGCCGTCGGCGAGGGCCGCGATCATGCCGGTGAGGGTGGCGCGCCGGGTGCGCGGCATGGCGAGTGTTTCCGGGTCCAGTCCGGCCAGCTCGGCGGCGGAGGGGAACAGGTGGGTCAGGCCGCCCGCCGGGTCGTCGACCGCGCGGCCGTGCGCGGTGACCAGTCGGCCCGCGTGCGTACGGGCCGCGGCGGTGGACACCTGCTGGCCCAGTACGGCCCGTACCGCGAACTCGTCCGCGTCCGCGGTGCGCGGCACCCGACGCCCCGGCGCCTTGCGGACGAGCGGCGCCAGGACGGGGTCCTCGGCCAGCAGCCCGTCGACCGCCTCCGGGTCGGCGTCCAGGTCGAGCATCCGGCGGCAGCGGGCGATGGCCCCGGCGAGGTCGCGCAGGTCGGTGAGGGACAGCCGGCAGTCGATGTGGCCGGGGCGCGGGGACAGGGCGACGATGCCGTGCCCGTACGGGAGGGCCAGCGTGCGCCGGTACGCGCCGTCCCGCCACTCCTCGACGCCGGGTACGGCGGTCGCGGCCAGGTGGCCGAAGAGGTTGTCGGGGCAGAGCGGCTGCCGGAAGGGCAGCCGCAGGGCGAGCGCGCCGGGCAGGGCCGAGGCGGCTCCGGGCCGGGCGCGCCGCCGCAGCTCGGTGGGGGCGAGCGCGAACACCTCCCGTACGGTGTCGTTGAAGGTCCGGATACTGGCGAACCCGGCGGCGAACGCCACGTCGGCCATGGGCAGTTCGGTGGTCTCGACGAGCAGCCGCGCGGTCTGGGCGCGCTGCGCGCGGGCCAGCGCGAGCGGCCCGGCACCCAACTCGGCGAGCAGCTGCCGTTCGACCTGGCGGGTGCTGTAGCCGAGCCGGGCGGCCAGGCCGGGTACGCCTTCCCGGTCGACGACGCCGTCGGCGATCAGCCGCATGGCGCGCGCCACGAGGTCGGCGCGCTCGTCCCACTGCGGCGAGCCGGGGCTGGCGTCCGGGCGGCACCGCTTGCAGGCGCGGTACCCGGCCTGCTGAGCGGCGGCGGCACTCGGGTAGAAAGTCATGTTCTCGGGCTTGGGCGGCACCACCGGGCAGCTGGGACGGCAGTAGATACGGGTGGTGCGCACCGCCGTGTAGAACCACCCGTCGAACCTGGCGTCCTTGGACCGCACGGCGCGCAGACAGCGCTCGAAGTCGGTGTGCATGCCTCCAGGATCCGGCAGCCACCAGGGTTGGGCTGGCGGTTTTCCGACATCAGCGTCCGCTGACCAGTCCGGCCGCCGGCGACCTGCCGGGTGGCATACGGCACGCGCCGACGATTTGCGCCGGGCCGGGGGCGGTGTGCGAGAGTTGACCACCCGGTCGGCCGGGCGCGCACGGGTGCGCAGCCGCTGCCGGGACCCCCTCCTTCAGACGAACGGTTCCGGCCGCGCCTCCAGCGTGTCCGGGGTCGTTCCCATCCCTACGTCCTTCTCAGAGAGTGATGCAGGCAACGACTCTTCTCCCCCGGACCGAGGACCTGTTCACCCAGGGCCTGGAGCTCCAGGAGGGCGCCGCCCTCCTGCGTTTCGGCGCCGCCCGGCAGCGGCCCGCCGACCGGAGCAGTTGGTGCAACAGCGGTGCTGCCGCCTGGCTCGACGCCCCTCGCGGGCATGTGTGGAGCGTCGGCGAGGCGGATGCCGCCGCCGGTCTCGTGCTGCGTGCCGCGCAGGGTTTTCCCGACCAGGTACGGGAGTTCACCGGGCCGCGTGGCACCGAGACGCTGGTCGGCCGTCATCTGGCGGTGACCGACGTGGTCGAGTGGATCTTCCGCTGGACGCTGGCGGAACCGGCCGTCCACCCTGCGGAGGACCGGGTGGTCACGCTCGACGAGAGCCACCACGACGAACTGCTCGCCTTCCTCAACGAGCACAGTCCGGCCCACTCCACCGGCCCCGGCTCCGCCGACGTCAGCCTCTGGGCGGGCATCCGCGGCGCGGACGGGCGGCTGGTGGCGTGCGGCGCGATGAGCAGCCTGCGGGACAGCGGCGCGCCGCTGATGGCGTCCGTCGCGACCGACGCCGCCCAGCGCGGCCAGGGTCTCGGCGCCGCGCTGACCTCGTGGCTGACCCGGCACACCGTACGGCGGCACGGGTTCTGCACGCTGTGGCAGCTGGCCGAGAACACGCCCGCCGAACGGCTCTACGACCGCCTGGGCTACCGCAACGAAGACCCCTGCGTGTCCGCGCGGATCGTCTCGGCCTGAGCGGCGGAAGGCAGGACACCTCCCGGCGGGACCGCCCCGAGCGGTTCCCGGCCGGTGCCCGGGTTCAGCCCACCCGCGCGGCGAACGCCGCGTACGCCCGCTCGTCGAAGAGCACGAAGCGCACCTCCTCGACGGCCGTCTCCGTGGCCCGCACCGTCTCGACGGCGATGCGGGCCGCGTCGTCCAGGGGCCAGCGGTAGATCCCGGCGGAGATCGCGGGGAAGGCGACGGTACGGGCACCCAGCTCGTCGGCGACCCGCAGCGATTCGCGGTAGCAGGAGGCGAGCAGGTCCGAGCGGTCCTCGGACTTCGCCCAGACGGGGCCGACGGTGTGGATCACCCAGTGGGCCGGCAGCCGGCCCGCCGAGGTCGCCACGGCCTGCCCGGTGGGCAGGCCCTTGCCGTAGCGCGAGGCGCGCAGCGCGCGGCACTCGGCCAGGATCTCGGGACCGCCGCGCCGGTGGATCGCGCCGTCCACTCCCCCGCCGCCCAGCAGCGAGGAGTTGGCGGCGTTCACGACGGCGTCGACCCGCTGCTCGGTGATGTCGCCCGCGACGAGCGTGAGGGCGGGCGGGTGAGGTGAGGGTGCGGTCATACGGCCATCATGGCCCGGCGTGCGGCCCGCCGTACGGACGTCACGGCCCGCTGTCGCGTCGGCGGACGCGCCCGCCGTCCCACCGGGCCAGGTGATCTCGAAGTACTTCACCCGCTCGTCCTCCCCCACCGGCCGCATCCCGGCGGCGGCCATGACGTGCTGGGACGCGGTGTTGCCGAGGTCGGCGTCACCCTTGACCCGGGTGAGGCCGCGTTCCCTGGCTAGGCACAGCAGCCCGCGCAGCGCCTCGGCCGCGTACCCCTCGCCGCGCGCCGCGGGGACCAGCCCGTAGCCGATCGTCACCGTGCCGTCCGCGTCGGGCGGCCGGTGGAAGCCGAGGCTGCCGATGGCCAGCCCGTCCGCCCGGCGGCGTATCTCGTAGTCCCCGAACGGCTGCGGGTCGCCGGTGGCCGCGCAGTGGCCCAGGAAGTCGGTGGCGGACTCCACGTCCCCGTCCGTCGGATAGCCGGGCGCCCACCGCTCCCCGTCCGCCGGGGCACGCGCCACCAGCCGCTCCGCCTCGGCGGCGGTCAACGGGTGGAGCACCAGCCGCGCTGTCTGCAGATCGCTCATGGCAGGGGGATTACCACGCGCGACGAGCGGAGCGCACGGGAGTTTCCGGCTCGGCCGCCCCCGCCGCCCGGGCCGCGGGCGCCCGTACCGTCAGCGGGCCGCCGTGAGGTAGCCGGTGAGCATGGTGACGAGTTCGTCCTCCAGCCGGGCGGAGTCGACCGGGTCCGGCGCGGCGAGGAGCTGGTGGACGACGAGCTCGATGGTGCTGACCACGAGCCGGGTGGCGGTACGGGTGTCCGCGACCCGGACCTCCGGGTGCCGGGCGAACAGCTCGTGGGCGTAGGCGATCCGCTCCCGCCCGTGCCGGGAGATCTTGTCGAGCAGTTCCGGGGACCGGGGCCCCTGCTCGGCCATGACGCGCAGCAGCTGCGGGTCGTCGAGGTGGTTGTCGATCGAGGTGCGCACGAAGAGGCGGATGGTCTCTTCGAGGGATTCGGGCGCCTCGCCGTCCTGGTGGCGGCCGGCGGCGGCTATCCCGGCGTCGAGGTGCCGGGTCACCAGCTCCACCAGGATCGCATCCTTGTTCGGGTAGTACTGGTACAGCGAGCCGATCGAGACCCGCGCCCGTTCGGCGATGCGGTTGGTGGTCCCCGCGGCGTAACCGTACTCGGCGAAAACGTGAGCAGCGGCGGTGAGGATGCGCTGCCTGGTGGCTTCGGCGCGGGCCTGACGTGGCTGTTTACGTGGCTGGAGGCCGCGGCGGTCCGTGGTCATGGCACTCCTCCCCGGAGACCAGCGAATGCGAGTAGCAAAGACCTGAGCAATTGCTCACAATGGTGCCATGAGCTGCGGCGGAGCGGTTGCCGCCGCGGCCGTCGCGGAGCGCGAGGGGGTCGGGAGCGCCGGTGCCGCCCGCGCCCGTCCGCCGTGCCGCCCTCCCGGAAGGAGTCTTCATGACGACGCACGTCCGCACCCGCCCACGGCGGCTGTCCCTGGACGAGGTCCGCGCCAAGATCGGTGAACCCGAACCGATGCTGGAGAACAAGAAGATCGACCACATCGACCGGTTCGCCCGCATGTTCATCGCGCACTCCCCCTTCATGTCGCTGGCCACCGCCGACGCGGCCGGACGGGCCGACTGCTCGCCGCGCGGTGACTACCCCGGGTTCGTGAAGGTCCTCGACGAGAACCTGCTCGCGATACCCGACCGGCCGGGCAACCGGATCGCCGACTCGCTGTGCAACATCGTGGAGAACCCGGAGATCGGGATGCTCTTCCTGGTCCCCGGGATGCGGGAGTCGCTGCGGGTCAACGGCCGGGCCTACCCCACGGACGAGCCCGACGTGCTGGCCCGGATGCGTACCGAGGCCAAGGCGCCGGCCCTGGCGATCGCCGTCGAGGTGACCGAGGCCTACTTCCACTGCGGCCGCGCGCTCCTGCGGTCCCGGCTGTGGGACCCGGCGAGCCAGGCCCTCGCCGACGAGCTGCCGTCGGCCGGGGAGGTCGCCGCCGCGCAGTTCGGGGTCGACATCGCCCCGGAACAGTTCGAAGCCGCCCTCGAAGCGTCCTACCGCAAGCTCTTCTGAGCGTGCCGGAAAGGGAATCATCCATGCAGCGGACTCTTCTCGACCGTATCGACCCGGTCGCCGAGGACGTCGTCTCCCTCGTCCTGCGCGGTGCCGACGGCCCCCTGGCGCCCTGGGAGCCGGGCGCCCATGTCGACGTGGCCCTGCCGAACTGGCTCACCCGGCAGTACTCCCTGTGCGGCGACCCCACGGACCGCGAGACCTATCGCGTAGCCGTGCGGTACGACCCGCTCAGCCGCGGCGGCTCCGAGTACATCCACCGCTTCCTGCGCCCGGGCCGTGCGCTCGACGTGTCGCTGCCGCGCAACAACTTCCCCCTCGACCCCGCGCCGGGCTACCTCTTCCTCGCCGGCGGGATCGGCATCACCCCGGTCCTGCCGATGCTGCGGGCGGCGGTGGCGGCCGGACTGCCCGCTTCCCTCGTGTACGCGGGCCGGGCGGCCGCCACCATGCCCTTCGCCGGGGAACTGCGCTCGGCCTACGGGGACGCCGTACGCATCGTCACCACCCAGGAGCACGGCAGGCCGGACTTCGCCGCACTGGCGGCGGAGCTGGCACCCGGCACCCTGGTCTACTGCTGCGGGCCGGCCTCCATGCTCACGGCCGTGGAGGCCGCCTTCCCCCCCGGGCAGCTGCGCACGGAGCGGTTCCAGCCGGCGCCCAAGGTCTTCGCCCCCGATCAGGCGTTCGAGGTCGCGTGCGCCCGGTCGGGGCGGACGGTGCAGGTGGACGCCGACGATTCGCTGCTGAACGCCTTGCAGCACGCCGGGGTCCCGGTGTCGTCGGGGTGCCGCGAAGGCGTCTGCGGGAGTTGCGAGATCACCGTCCTGGAGGGGGAGGTCGAGCACCGGGACGACGTCGGCGCCGATGAGGGCCGGATGTTTGCCTGTGTCTCCCGTGCGCTGGGCCCGCGGCTGGTGCTGGACCTCTGAGAGCGTGTGTCATCACCCCGGCCGGGGTGATGACACAGGCTCCGAGCCGTACGGAGCATGCGGTGCGTGCCGCGCACGGGCCCGTCGGCCGGACCGCGACACGTCCGGCCGGCGGGCTCCGGGTCAGCGGGTGGGCCGCAGCCGCGACCAGACCGCCCGGGCGGCGTGGTGGCCGGACATCCCGTGGACGCCGGGCCCCGGCGGGGCGGACTGGGAGCACAGGAAGACCGCCGGATGGGCGGTGGTGTACGGGACGCGCGCCAGCTTGGGCCGGATCACCAGGCCCAGGCCCGCCGCGGAGCCCGAGCAGATGTCCCCGCCGACGTAGTTCGCGTTGCGGGCCGCCAGTTGGGGCGGCCCGGCGACGGCGCGGGCCAGGACCAGGTCGCGGAACCCGGGCGCGAAGCGCTCCAGTTGGCGTTCGACCGCGTCGGTGGCGTTGCCCTCCCAGCCGTGCGGGACGTGCCCGTACACCCAGAAGGTGTGCTTGCCCTCGGGCGCCCGGGTGGGGTCGGTCAGGGTGGGCTGCGAGGTGATCAGGAACGGTACGGACGGGGCGCGGCCGTCGGCGGCGGCCCGCAGCGCGGTGCCGATCTCGCCGCTGGTGGGGCCGAGGTGCACGGTGCCCGCCCGGCGGGCCGCGGCGGAGGTCCACGGCACCGGGCCGGACAGCGCGTAGTCGATCTTGAAGACGCCGGGCCCGTACCGCACGCCGCGGTAGGCGTTGCCGAGCCCGGCGATCCGGGCCAGGGCGGTCGGCGAGGTGTCGAAGACGTACGCGCGGGCCGGGGGCAGGTCGTCCAGCCGCTTGACCTCGTACCCCGTGTGCACCTCGCCGCCGTACAGGCGCAGCAGCGCGGCCAGCGCGTCGGGGATGGCCTGGGAGCCGCCGCGCGGGATCGGCCAGCCGCCCGCGTGCGCGGCCAGCGCGAACATGATCGCGGCGCCGCCGGTGCCCGGGCTGCTGAGCGGCGCGATGACGTGCGCGGCGAGGCCGGCGAACAGGCCGCGCGCCTTCTGGTCCCGGAAGCGCCGGTTGAGCAGCGCGGCCGGCTGGGCCGCGGCCAGGCCGAACCGGGCGTACGTCACCGGGTCGCGCGGCAGGCCGAGCCACTGGGTGCGCAGGAAGTCCGCGGCGAGGGTGTCCCACTTGCCGAGGAAGGGCGTGAGCAGGCGGCGGTACGCCCCGGCGTCGTGCACGCCGAGGGACATCGCCGTCTCGCCGACGGAGCGGGCCAGCACCGCGGCCGTACCGTCGGGGAAGGGGTGCGCCAGCGGGAGGTCGGGGTGCAGCCACTGGAGGCCGTGCCGCTCCAGGTCCATGGCGGCGAAGGCGGGCGAGCCCGCGGCGAGCGGGTGCACCGCCGAGCAGGGGTCGTGCCGGAAGCCGGGGAGGGTCAGCTCCTCCGTGCGGGCGCCGCCGCCGATGGTGTCGTGGGCCTCGAAGACCTCCACGGACATGCCGCGGCGGGCCAGTTCGACGGCAGCGGTCAGCCCGTTGGGGCCTGCCCCGATCACCACGGCATCGAGCATCGTCGGCACCTGCGCCACTCCCCTCGTCAGCGACCCTCGCCGTCGAGGATCAGTTGGCGGCCGCCAGCAGTCCGAGGATACGCCGGGCGGTCTCCGCGTCCCGTGCCGCGGTGAACGGCAGCGCGTTGCCCCCCGCTATGCGGAACGGCTCGCCGGCGACCGTGCCGCTCGCCCCGCCCGTCTCGTGGACCAGCAGCAGCCCCGCCGCATGATCCCAGGCGTTCTCCCAGCTGAAGGCCACGGCGTCCAGCTCGCCGGTGGCGATGTGCAGATACTCCAGGCCCGCCGAGCCGCAGGGGCGCGGGGCGACGCCGTCGGTCTCCAGGACGGCCAGCACCCGCTTCTGCTCGTCGGTGGTGAAGTCGTAGTGCGATATCGCCACGTCCAGGACCGCACCGGCGGCCGGGGCGCTCCGGCGCAGCGGCTCCCCGTTCAGCTCGGCGCCGGCGCCGCGGCGGGCGGTGGCCATCAGGTCCAGGGCCGGGGCGTACGTCCAGGAGGCGAGCAGTTCGCCGCGCAGCGCAAGGGTGACGAGGGTGGCGAAGCCGGGGTCGCCGTGCACGAACTGGCGGGTGCCGTCGACCGGGTCGACGATCCACACCGGCGCGTCGCCGTCCAGCGCCTCCAGCACGGCCGGATCGGCGTGCACCGCCTCCTCGCCGACCACCAGCGAGCCGGGCAGCAGGCTCGTCAGGGCGGCGGTCAGGTGCTCCTCGGCCAGCCGGTCGGCGACCGTGACGAGGTCGTGCGGGCCGTTCTTCTCCAGCACCTCGTGGGCGGCGAGCTGCCGGAACCGCGGCATGATCTCGGCCGCCGCGGCCTTGCGAACGGCGTCCTCGACGGCGGCCGGGTCCAGCGCGCGCAGCACCTCGTCCGCCGTGTGCGCCGCGGCACCGGCCGCCGCGCCCTGCTCTTCGGCCGTGTGCGCCGCGGCGCCGCCCACCGCGCCCGTCTCGTCCGTCGTGTCTCCCGTATCCGTACGAATCGCTTCGATCATGACTCCATCGAACCACGCCCCACTGACACGGGAGCTGGACAGGAGGTGAACTCCGGATGCCGGGGGCCGGGCCCGGCGGGGTGCCGGCCGCGCTCCGTACGGGTGCCCGCCCCGGCCCGGCCCGCCCGCGGCCGGTGTCGGCCCGCCCGGCTCACCGGCCCCGGTCCCGGCTCGCCCGCCCCGCTCCCGGCTACCGCCCCACCGCGTACCCCTGCATCCCCCGCGGGTTCGCCGCCGCCGACAGCACCCCGCTCTCCGGGTCCCGCGCCACCGCGGACAGCCGCCCCTCCGACCACGCGTCGCCGACGGTCACCGCGTGCCCGCGCCGCCGCAGCTCCCCGATGACGTCCGCACCGATGCGGGACTCGACGGTGACGCTGCCCGGCCGCATGGCGCGCGGGAAGAAGGACCCCGGGAAGGAGTCGTTGTGCCAGTTGGGGGCGTCGATGGCGCCCTGGAGGTCGAGACCGCCGCGTACGGGGGCGCGCAGGGCGGCGGCGAGGAGGAAGTGCAGCTGCCACTGGTCCTGCTGGTCGCCGCCGGGGGTGCCGAAGGCCATCACGGGCACGCCGTCGCGCAGCGCCAGGGACGGGGTGAGGGTGGTGCGCGGCCGGCGGCCGGGCGTCAGCGAGTTCGGCAGTCCCTCCTCCAGCCAGGCCATCTGGAGGCGCGTACCGAGCGGGAAGCCGAGTGCGGGGACCACCGGGCTGGACTGGAGCCAGCCGCCGGAGGGCGTCGCGGAGACCATGTTGCCCCAGCGGTCCACGATGTCGATGTGGCAGGTGTCGCCGCGTGTGGCGCCGCTCCGGTCGACCTCGGGGGCGATGACGGGGGCGGCCCCGGGGGTGCCGGGGGTCGCCACCGTGGGCTCGCCCGCCCCGGCACCGGCGGCGCCCGGCGCGCCGGCGGCGTCCTCCCCGGCCGCGACGGCCAAGGCGTGCTTGCTCAGCCGGGGCGTACGGCCGTCCGGGCTGCCGGGACGCAGCTCGTACGAGGCCTGCTCCCCGATCAGCGCCCGCCGCGCCGCGTTGTAGTCCTCGCTCAGCAGTGTGCCGAGCGGCACCTCGGCGGCGTCGCCGTACCAGGCCTCGCGGTCGGCCATGGCCAGCTTGCAGCCCTCGATCAGCAGGTGCACGTACTCGGGACTGCCGTAGGCGGGCAGTTCCGGCGGCAGCAGGGCGAGTTGCTGGAGCAGGACCGGGCCCTGCGACCAGCCGCCCGGCTTCGCCACGGTCCAGCCGTTCCAGTCGTACGTGACCGGGTCCTCGTACGTCGCGGAGAAGGCCGCCAGATCGTCACCGGAGAGGGTGCCGGCGTGCCGCTCGCCGGAGGTGTCCATGGCGGGGCGGGCCGCGAAGCCGGCCAGCGCCTCGCCGATGAAGCCCTCGCGCCAGATCCGCCGGGCCGCGTCGATCTGCGCCTCCCGGCCGGGTCCGGCGGCCTCCGCCTCGGCGATCAGACGGCGCCAAGTGGCGGCCAGCGGCCGGTTCCTGAGCAGTCCGCCGGGCGCGACCGGCCGCCCCTCCGGCAGGTAGATCTCGGCGGACGATATCCACTCGGTCTCGAACAGCTCCCGGACCGTCGCCACCGTCTCGCCGACCCGCTCGACGGCCGGGTGCCCGTGTTCCGCGTACCCGACGGCGTACCTGAGCACCTCGCCGAGGGACTTGGTGCCGTGGTCCCGGAGCAGCAGCATCCACGCGTCGAACGCACCCGGTACGGCGGCGGCGAGCGGTCCGGTGCCGGGCACCAGCCCGAGCCCGAGCGAGGTGTAGTGCGCCACGCTCGCCCCGGCGGGCGCCGGGCCCTGGCCGCACAGCACCCGCACCGGCCCGCCGGCGGGCACCAGGACGACCGGCACTTCGCCCGCCGGGCCGTTCAGGTGCGGCTCGACGACATGCAGCACGAACCCGGCGGCCACCGCCGCGTCGAAGGCGTTGCCGCCGTCCTCCAGCACGGCCATCGCGGACTGGGAGGCCAGCCAGTGCGTGGTCGCGGCCATGCCGAAGGTTCCCTGGAGGGTCGGGCGGGTGGTGAACACGGTTCTCGGTTCTCCTCGCGTCGTACGGACGGACGGGCGGTCTCTTCCCGCCCCTTCCCCCGCGCCGCCCCCGGAAATGCCCCGTCCGCTCCCCTTCCTGATCACATTCACCGGTCGGCGGGCGTCGCCTGATGCGCTCGCCACCGCCCGCCGCCGCTCCGTAGGCTCTCGGTATGACCGGTACCGAACCCACCAGCCCTGCCAGCCCTACCAGCCCCGCGGCCCCGGACAGCGCCCGGCGCCCCTTGGTTGCCATCCTCAGCGGAGCCGGTATCTCCACCGACTCCGGCATCCCGGACTACCGCGGGCCCCAGGGGGTGTGGCGGCAGGACCCCGAGGCGGAGAAGCTCGTCACGTACGAGTACTACATGAACGACCCGGAGATACGGCGCCGCGCCTGGCTGGTGCGACGGGACAGCCCGGCACTGCACGCCGAGCCCAACGCCGCCCACGAGGCGATCGCCCGGCTGGAGCGGTCCGGGGTACCGGTCCGTGTCATCACCCAGAACGTCGACGGCCTGCACCAGCTCGCCGGCGTCCCCGACCGCAAGGTCCTGGAACTGCACGGCACGGGCCGCTTCGTCGTCTGCACCCGCTGCCACGCCCGCTCGCCGATGTCCGAAGCCATCGCCCGGGTGAATGCGGGCGACCCGGACCCGGCGTGCGCGGAGTGCGGCGGCATCCTGAAGTCGGCGACGGTGATGTTCGGCGAGCGGCTCGACCCGCAGGTGCTCGGTACGGCGATGAGCGTGGCCAAGGCGGCCGACGTGTTCATCGCGGTCGGCACGAGCCTCCAGGTCCAGCCCGCCGCCTCGCTCGCCGGAGTGGCCGCCGAGCACGGAGCGCGGCTGATCATCATGAACGCGGATCCCACCCCGTACGACGGCCTGGCCGCCGAAACGATCCGCACCCCGATCGGCACCGCCCTCCCGGCCCTCCTCGCCACGCTCGTGCCCTAGCCATGTTCGTGCCCTGAGCCACCCACACGCCCTGCGCGGCCCTCGTGTCCTGCGCGGCCCGGCTCCGGAACCGCCCCCTTTGCCGGGAATGCCGCCGGCAGCGCTACGGTGGTCCCGGCTGCCGGCCGCCCGGGCCGTGCGCCGCGACAGAACAGCGGGAGGATGCGCCGTGCAGGGCAAGCACCACGGTGAGTACAAGGTGCCGGGCGGCAAGCTCGTGGTCGTCGATCTCGACGTGACGGGCGGAAAGCTGCGCGACGTCCGGGTCGCGGGAGACTTCTTCCTGGAGCCGGACGAGGCGCTCGGCGCCATCAACGCGGCGCTGGAGGGCGCGCCCGCCGACACCGACGCGCGCGGGCTGGCGGCCCGGATCGAGGCGGCGCTGCCGCCCGGCGCGGTGCTGTTCGGGTTCACGGCGGAGGCGGTGGGCATCGCCGTACGCCGCGCCGTCGCGCAGGCCACCGACTGGACGGACTTCGACTGGCAGATCATCCACGAGGCGCCGCAGCCGCCCGCGCTGCACATGGCCCTGGACGAGGTGCTGACCGCCGAGGTGGCCGCCGGCCGACGCCCGCCGACCCTGCGGGTGTGGGAGTGGGACCGTCCCGCCGTCATCATCGGCAGCTTCCAGTCGCTGGCCAACGAGGTGGACCCGCAGGGCGCCGCACGGCACGGCGTGACGGTCGTCCGGCGCATCAGCGGCGGCGGCGCGATGTTCGTGGAGCCGGGCAACACCATCACGTACTCGCTGTGCGTACCGGCCTCGCTCGTGCAGGGGCTGACCTTCGCCGAGAGCTACGCCTACCTGGACGACTGGGTGCTGACCGCCCTCGGCGACATGGGCATCAACGCCTGGTACAAGCCGCTCAACGACATCGCCACCGACGCCGGGAAGATCGCCGGCGCCGCGCAGAAACGCATGGTGGCGGGCGACGGGGCGGTGCTGCACCACGTGACCATGTCCTACGACATCGACGCGGACAAGATGGTCGAGGTGCTGCGGATCGGCAAGGAGAAGCTGTCGGACAAGGGCACCCGCAGCGCGAAGAAGCGGGTGGACCCGCTGCGCCGCCAGACCGGACTGCCGCGGGCGGAGGTCATCGAGCGGATGATCGGCTCGTTCCGCGCACGGTACGGGGGCAGCGACGGCACGGTCTCCCCGGAGGAGATGACGCGGGCCCAGGAGCTGGCGGGCGGGAAGTTCAGCTCGCCGGAGTGGACGGCGCGGGTTCCGTAGGGGCGGCCGCCGTCTCCTGCGCTTCCGTCTCATACGCCCCGTCTCGTACGCCCCGACTGCTACGCCGCCGTGCCCAGCCGGAAGCGTGCCGCCACCTCGTCCGCGAGGTCGCCGGCCGGGCGGTCGCCGTCCATGGTGATCACCGTGTTTCCGTGGGCGGCGGCCTGGCGGCGTACCTCGGCGTCCCACAGTTCGTCCCGGGCCAGCCGTTTGGCCAGGGTGGACTCCGGGGCCCGGCTGCCCCAGCTGACCAGGGACCGGACCGGGACGTTGCGCCGGGCGCGCAGCGCCGCCATCCGGAACTCGGGGGTGGGCAGCAGGAAGACCGCCTGGTCGGGGCGGGTGAGCAGGGGCGCGAGCTGGCTCGGCAGGTTGCCGAACCAGTCCACCAGGACGGGCCGGTCGGCGGGCATCGCCAGGAGGTCCTCGACCTCGAAGGCGAAGGTCTCGGCGACCACGCGCTGCGCGAAGCCGCACGCCTCGTCGGGGCTGCGGCTGTCCCACAGGGAGCCGGGCGGCTCGTCGCGGGCCGCGTGGAAGTGCGGGTGCTGCCGTGGGGTGCAACGCGGCAGCCAGGTGTGCTGGGCCAGGTCACCGCGGTAGATCACGGCGCCGTGGCGCCGGGCCAGGATTATCGCCAGCGTGCTCTTGCCCGCTCCGGTGCCGCCGGCGATCCACCGCACGTGGGAGAGCCGGCCGGCCGCGGCGGTCGTCGTCCGGACAGCAGGACCGAAGGGTGTTCCCGATGGAGGGCGCCTCATACGGTCCATGGTCCCCGCATCGGCCGTGCGGCTCCAAGGCCGCCCCGTATGGGGAGCATCAGGAGTGGGCAAAGAGTTGGCAGGGACGGTTGAGTCGGTGCGCGCCCCCGCGCGCCTCCGCACGTCCTGTGCGCCCCCGCCGAGGCCGTGCGCCGGTCAGCGCACCGGGTCGTAGGGGCTCAGGTCCAGCCCCGGGTCCCCGCCCGTCGCGAGCAGCGCGGCGACCCGTCCCGCCCAGGGGCCGACCGTCAGCCCGGTCGGCCCGAGGCCGTCGGCGACGACCAGGCCCGCCAACTGCGGGACCCGGCCGAGCAGCGGACGGATGTCCGGTCCTACGGGGCGGAAGCCGACCCGGGTCTCCAGGTGGGTGGCGCCCGCCAGTCCGGGCGCGACGGCCAGGGCCTCGGTCAGTACCTCGGCCAGTCCGGCGGCCGTCACCCGGTGGTCGAAGCCGGTACCGGTCTCCCGGGTGGCGCCCGCCACGATCCGTGAGCCGTCGAACGGGACGAGGTAGTGCCCGGTGGCGCGGGGCAGGACGACGGGCCAGTTCCCGGTGTCCGCGCCGGGCAGGGACAGGTGGACGATCTGGCCGCGCTGCGGTGCGACCCGTACGGTGACGCCCGCCGGCGCCAGCAGTTCCGGCGCCCAGGCCCCGGCCGCGACGACGACCGCGTCCGCGGCGACGCGCTCGCCGTCCACCTCGATGCCGGTGACGCGGTCCGCCGTACGCAGCAGCGCCGCGCGGCCGGGACGCACATCGACGCCCCGGTGCCGCGCCTGGCGCAGCAGCGCGTCCCGCAGCCGCCCGCCGTCGACCCGCGCACCGGCGGCGATGTGTACGGCCCGGGAGCCGGGCGCGAGGGGCGGAAACAGCGCGCGCACCTCGGACTCGCCGAGGAGGTCCACCTCGCCGGTGTCCGCGGTGTCGCGCCGCCGTTCGAGCACCCGCCGGTGGATACGGCGCAGGTCCGCGTCGTCGGCGGCCAGAACGAGCGCGCCGACGGCCCGGTGCCCGAGGCCGCGCTCGCCCGCCTCGGCGAGTCCGCCGATCAGCTCCGGGTAGTACCGGGCCCCTTCCGCGGCGACCCGGAACCAGTCCGGGTCGTCGTGCTCGGAGGCCCAGGGACAGACGATGCCCGCGCCGGCCGCGGTCGCCTCGCCGGGGGCCACACGCCCGGCGAGCACCACGTCCGCGCCCAGCCCGGCCGCATGCCAGGCGGCACTCGCGCCGACGATGCCCGAACCGACCACGGCGACGCGCATCTGCCTCTCCTCCCGGCCGACGTCGTCCCTCATCTTCGGTGATCACGTCACCCGGCGGAAGAGGCATACGCCGGGCCGGGGGCGCCGCGGGCACCTCCGAGGGCAAGGCGCTGGGCAACAAGGTTCCGGGCGGACAGCTCGGTGGGGACGTGTTCGAGAACAGCGACAACTTGCTCCCCTCCGCTCCGGGGCGGGTGTGGCACGAAGCCGACGTCGGCCTGGACAACATGATCACCCGGCCGAAGCAGCCGGGAACCCGACTGCTCTACTCGAGCGACGGGCTCGCGTTCGTGACCAGCGACCACTACAAGACTTTCTACCCGCTGCCCAAATGGAAGTGATGCACATGCGAGCTGAGATCGACGGCGCGACGATCCGCACCACGGCCGATCTGCATTCCGCCTTGTCCCGGGCCCTGGATTTTGGCCCTTACTACGGCGGGAATCTCGCTGCCCTCTGGGACCGGCTCACGACCGATGTCGAGCGTCCGGTCGAGCTGGTCTGGTCGGACTCGGAGCTCAGCAGAGCCGCCATGGGTGAGACGGAGTTCGCGAAGGTCCGGGATCTGCTGCTCCGCGTCCAGGAACAGGATCTCGCCGACGGGGGGACGGAACGTTTCTCGGTGACGTTCGCGTAGTGAGCCGCTGCTCGCGCTGATCCGCTCGCAGGACAAGGGCCCGGGACACACCCGCCGGTGTGTCCCGGGCCCTTCGCCGCACCGGCGCGCCGACGCTCCGTTCAGGCGTTGACCTTCGGGATGACGTCCCTGGCGTACGCGTCGATCACCTTCTCCTTCGCGTCGTGCATCGCGTACAGCGCGAACTGATCGACGCCCAGTTCCCGCAGCCTGCGCAACTTCTCGACCTGCGCGTCCGCCGTGCCGATGAGGCAGAAGCGGTCGACGATCTCGTCGGGGACGAAGGCGGTGTCCGGGTTGCCCGAACGGCCGTGGTGGGCGTAGTCGTAGCCTTCGCGGGACTTGATGTAGTCGGTCAGTTCCTGCGGCACCGCGCCCGAGTCCGTGCCGTACTTGGACACCAGGTCGGCCACGTGGTTGCCGACCATGCCGCCGAACCACCGGCACTGTTCCCTGGCGTGGGCGAGCGCCTCGGGCGAGTCGTCCTCCGTGACGTAGGCGGGGGCCGCGACGCAGATCTTGACGTCGGACGGGTCACGGCCTGCCGCCGAGGCGGCCGCGCGTACCGCCTTCACCATCCACTCCGTGAGGTACGGGTCGGCGAGCTGGAGGATGAAACCGTCGGCCTCCTCGCCGGTCATCTTGAGCGCCTTGGGGCCGTACGCGGCCATCCAGACAGGAAGCCGCGCCCCTTCGCGCACCCAGGGGAACTTCACGACCATGCCGCCGCCGAGGTCGGCTTCGTCGCCGCGTCCGAGAGCGCGGACGATCTTCATCGTCTCGCTGATGCGCGCCAGCGTGTTGGGGGCGCGGCCGGCCACCCGCATCGCCGAGTCGCCGCGTCCGATGCCGCAGACGGTGCGGTTGCCGTACATGTCGTTGAGGGTGGCGAAGGTGGAGGCGGTGACCTCCGGGGTGCGGGTCGAAGGGTTGGTGACCATCGGGCCGACGGTCAGGCGTTCGGTGTGTTCCAGAATGCGGCTGTAGATGACGAACGGCTCCTGCCACAGCACACACGAGTCGAAGGTCCAGCCGTGGGTGAAGCCCGCTGCCTCCGCGCGCCGCATGAGGCTGACGACCTGGGAGGCCGGCGGATCGGTTTGCAGAACGAGTCCGAAGTCCATGGTGATAACCCCTTCCGCTGTTCAGTTCAGGTACTGGCAGGTGCCGCGCGGGGTGTAGGCGCCGTGCCCGTCCCGGCCGGTGAACTCGCGCGCGGTGATGACGGGTTCGCCGCGCGACAGGACCGTCTCGACCCGCCCGGTCAGGCGCCTGCCCTCGTAGGCCGAGTAGTCGACGTTCATGTGGTGGGTGGCCGCCGAGACGGTCTGCTCGGCGTGCGGGTCGTAAATGACGAGGTCGGCGTCGCTGCCCGGCGCGATGGTGCCCTTCTTCGGGTAGAGGCCGAACATCCTGGCCGGGGTCGCGCAGGCGATCTCGATCCAGCGCCGCCGGGTGAGGTGCCCGTCGACGACGGCCTGGTGCAGCAGGTCCATCCGGTTCTCGACGCCCGGCATCCCGTTCGGGATCTTGGAGAAGTCCCCGCGGCCCAGCTCCTTCTGTCCGGTGAAGCAGAACGGGCAGTGGTCCGTGGACACCACCTGGAGGTCGTTCGCGCGCAGGCCGTGCCAGAGTGCCGCCTGGTGCTCCTTCGGCCTCAGCGGGGTGCTGCACACGTACTTCGCGCCTTCGAAGCCGGGTTCGGCGAGGTTGTCCGTCGACAGGAACAGGTACTGCGGACACGTCTCGCCGAAGACCGGCAGGCCCTCGGACCGCGCACGCGTCAGTTCGGCGACCGCTTCCCGCGCCGACACGTGGACGACGTACAGCGGCGCTCCGGCGACCTGGGCCAGCTTGATCGCGCGATGGGTCGCCTCCGCTTCCAGGAGCGCCTTTCTGACCTCGCCGTGGTATCGCGGGTCGGCCTGGCCGCGCTCCAGCGCCTGCTGCACGAGCACGTCGATCGCGATGCCGTTCTCGGCGTGCATCATGATCAGGCCGCCGTTGTCACCGGCCCGCTGCATGGCGCGCAGGATCTGTCCGTCGTCGGAGTAGAAGACGCCCGGATACGCCATGAACAGTTTGAACGAGGTCACGCCTTCGCCCACGAGCCCGTCCATCTCCTTGAGCGTGGACTCGTTCACATCCGACACGATCATGTGGAAGGCGTAGTCGATCGCGCATCTTCCGTCGGCCTTCGCGTGCCAGGCGTCCAGCCCCTCCCGCAGCGCGGCGCCCTTCGACTGCACCGCGAAATCGATGATCGTGGTGGTGCCGCCCCACGCCGCCGCCTTCGTGCCGGTCTCGAAGGTGTCGGAGGAAGCCGTTCCGCCGAACGGGAATTCCATGTGGGTGTGGGCATCGACGCCGCCGGGGACGACGTACTTCCCGGTGGCGTCGATGACGCGGTCGGCTGTCCACTGCTGACTGTCCGGTGTGGCCAGTGCTTCGACGCGGCCGTTCTCGACCAGCACATCGGCGTGCACTTCTTCGGCGGCGGTGACGACCAGGCCGCCGCGGACGACTGTACGGGTCATGCTTCCGGTTCTCCCTTCCACACACCAGTGGTGCTCGGCGGCGCCGGAAGGGAGACGGCCCGGGTTGCCGTCCGGGCGGCCCGCCCCAGGTGACGCCGCGTCATGACCGGTCTACACCCGTAGAGCGCGGCCGTGCAGCCGACCGTAGAAGCATGTCACCCACCGTGGCAACACCATGACCGCAGTTCAGGGGAGCCGGCCGGCGAACGGGCCGGGTTACTTCACTGATTGCGCAACTCGGGAACCTTGCCCTCGGCCGCCGCGTTGCCCGATGGGGGACAGCACGACACACCGGACCGTACGCACACGCAACAGGAGACACAGCACCATGGGCGTCAGCCTCAGCA
The DNA here is from genome assembly GCF_022271435.1 of Streptomyces monomycini. Lineage (GTDB taxonomy): Bacteria > Actinomycetota > Actinomycetes > Streptomycetales > Streptomycetaceae > Streptomyces > Streptomyces monomycini. The sequence goes on from NZ_JAFIQY010000005.1 coordinate 309,955, forward strand.
AGGGCCAGAACGTCGTCCTCAACCAGGACGGCACTCCCCTCGCGGACGTCACCGTCGGCCTGGGCTGGGACGCCCGGCCCACCGCCGGCGCCGACTTCGACCTCGACGCCTCGGCGGTCGTCTGCGGCACCGACCAACGCGTCCTGTCCGACGCGCACTTCGTCTTCTACAACAACCTGACCAGTCCGGACGGCGCGGTCCGGCACACCGGCGACAACCTCACCGGCGCGGGCGACGGCGACGACGAGCAGATCCTCATCGACCTGGACCGGCTCGGCGAGGAGACCGGACAGGTCGTCTTCACCGTCTCCATCCACGACGCCGAGCGGCGCGGCCAGAGCTTCGGCCAGGTCGAGGACGCGTACATCCGCGTCGTGGACAACCTGACGGGCCGCGAGATGTGCCGCTACGAGCTGTCGTACGACGCCGCCGGCGAGACGGCGATGGTCTTCGGCGCCCTCTACCGGCGCGGCGGCGAATGGAAGTTCCGGGCCATCGGCCAGGGCTACGCGTCGGGTCTGGCCGGTATCGCCACCGACTACGGCGTCAACGTCGGCTGACCCCGTACGCGAAAGGGCCCGTACGCGAAAGGGCGCGCCCGGGAGGGGCGCGCCCTTCAGCCGTGCTTACAGGTGCGAGGCGATGGCCGGCATCAGGTCCTGGAAGGTGCGGCCGTTGGCGGGCTCACCGATGGCGGCCATCTCCCAGCCGCCGCCGGCCCGGCGCACCTTCGCCATGATCTGCGCGGTGTACGGGCCGCCGCCGGTCAGGGTGTAGCGGGCCATCTCCTGGCCGTTGGTCTCGTCCACCAGGCGGCAGAACGCGTTCTGCACCTCGGCGAAGGTCTGCCCGGTGAAGGAGTTCACCGTGAAGACGATCTGGTCGACGCGGGCGGGCACCCGCTGGAGGTCGACGAGGATCGCCTCGTCGTCGCCGCCCTGGCCCGCGCCGCCCACCAGGTTGTCACCGGTGTGGCGCACCGAGCCGTCGTCGCTGATCAGGTGCTGGAAGAAGACGACGTCGACGGGCTCCTGCCCGGCGAAGAGGACGGCCGAGGCGTCCAGGTCGATCTCGCGGGCCATCAGCTTGGCGAGGAAGCCCTTGCGGGCGGCGGCCTGCCAGCCGAGTCCCATCCGTACGACGCTGAGCTCGCCTCCGCCGGACTTGCTCAGACTGATCTTCTGACCCTTGTCCAGGTTCACGGTCATGTGCTGTCACTCCTGCGTCGGGATGGCGTGCCTTGGGCAGGCGGCGGCCGTCGCCACCGGCCGGGGATCAAAAATCTACAGCACTGTAGAGGTAATGGAGAAGTAAAGAAACGCACAGTGGAGCGGGTGGGCACAAGTGCCCGACGGGCGGTACGGACGGCGGACGCCGGGCGCTGTGCGCTTGGCGGGCCCCGCCGGAATGCTCACAGCGGGGCCCAGTCGTACGGTACCCAGCCGGGCGCCCGCACAACAGGGCGCGTCGCCGCTTTCACGGCACCGGGGCCACCCGCTCCGCGCGGACGGCGGGCTGCTCCGCGTGGGCGCCCGGCCGCTCCGCGAGGCGCGCGTCCGGCTCCGCCGCCCCTTCCGCCAGCCGGCGCAGCGCCCGCGCCGACGGCGACCCGGGTTCGGCGTGGTAGGTGACCAGCTGCTGGTCCGGGTCGGCCGGCAGGGCGAGCGTCTCGTACGCGAGGGACAGCGGCCCCACCACCGGGTGCGTCAGCCGCTTCGTGCCGAAGCCCTTGTCCTGGACGTCGTGGGCCGCCCAGATCCGCCGGAAGTCCGCACTGCGCGCGGACAGCTCGTCGATCAGCGCGCACAGCTTCGGGTCCTCCGGGAACCGGCCGACGTCACGCCGCAGGTGGGCGACGACATGCGCCGCCTTCTCCGCCCAGTCGGCGTACAGCTCGCGCGCCGCCGGGGCGAGGAAGAGCTGCCAGGCCATGTTGCGCTCCTCGGCCGGCATCGCGGCGAAGTCACCGAGGAGTGCGCGGCCGAGCCGGTTCCAGCCGAGGATGTCCAGCCGCCGCCCGACCACGTACGCGGGGACGCCCTCCATCGCGTCGATCAGGTCCTGGAAGGCGGGACGGATCCGCTGCGGCGAGAGAGCGGGGCGCAGGCGCCGGGAGGCCGGCCTGGCCAGGTGGGTCAGGTGGGAGCGCTCGGCCCGGGTCAGCCGCAGCACGTCCGCTATCGCGTCCAGCACCGCCGTGGAGACGTTCTGCCCCCGTCCCTGTTCAAGCCGTATGTAGTACGCCACACTGACCCCGGCCAGCTGTGCCAGCTCCTCCCGTCGCAGGCCGGGCACCCTGCGGCGCCCGCCATGGTGGGCCAGACCGACGTCCTCCGGCTGGAGCCTGGCGCGGCGGGAGCGGAGGAATTCGCTCAGTTCGGTGCGCTGGTCCATCCCTGAATTATGACGGGCGCCGCCCGGAACGCGGCACCGGCGGCAGCCGGGCCCCGGGCGCCGTACGGTCAGGAGCACCGGCCACCGTACGTTCCGTGCCGCCGGCCACCGCATCGCCGGGGCGACGGCCGCCGTACCGCCAGGGTGGTTTTCGCAGTAGTAGGAACGCCGAGCGTAGGCTCAGCAGGGCACTGGTTGCTCCGGGCACACAAGTCCACCCTGGAGAACATGAACCGCACCTCTGTTCCCGCATACGCAGCTCCCGCCCCGAAGGCTCCGCTGGAGCGCACCACCATCGAGCGCCGGGAGACGGGCGCGCACGACATCGTCATCGACATCAAGTTCGCGGGCATCTGCCACTCCGACATCCACACCGTGCGGGCGGAGTGGGGCGACGGCGGGCACTTCCCGATCGTCCCCGGCCACGAGATCGCGGGCGTGGTCAGCGAGGTCGGCTCCGAGGTGACCCGCTACGCGGTCGGCGACCGGGTCGGCGTCGGCTGCTTCGTCGACTCCTGCCGGACGTGCGAGAACTGCCTGGCCGGCCTCCAGCAGTACTGCACCGGCGAGCTGGGCCAGGTCGGCACGTACAACGCCGTCGGCCGGGACGGGGTGGCCACCCAGGGCGGCTACTCCACCCACCTCGTCATCGACGAGAACTACGCGCTGAGCATTCCGGACAGCCTGCCGCTGGACGCCGCCGCGCCGCTGCTGTGCGCCGGCATCACCCTGTACTCGCCGCTGGCGCACTGGAAGGCCGGCCCCGGCAAGAAGGTCGCCGTGGTGGGCCTCGGCGGCCTCGGCCACATGGGCGTCAAGATCGCGCACGCGATGGGTGCCGAGGTCACCGTACTGAGCCAGTCGCTGCGCAAGCAGGAGGACGGCCTGCGGCTCGGCGCCGACCACTACTACGCCACGTCCGACCCGGAGACCTTCGAGAAGCTGGCGAACAGCTTCGACCTGATCGTCAACACCGTCTCCGCGGAGCTCGACCTCAACGCCTACCTGGGCCTGCTGCGCACCGACGGCACCCTCGTCCAGCTCGGCGTGCCGGAGCACCCGCTGCCCGTCGCGCCGTTCGCCCTGATCGGCAACCGCCGGTCCTTCGCCGGCTCGCTGATCGGCGGCCTCCAGGAGACCCAGGAGATGCTGGACTTCTGCGGCGAGCACGGCATCACCTCGGAGATCGAGGTGATCGCCGCGGACCGGATCAACGAGGCGTACGAGCGGGTGCTCGCCAGCGACGTCCGCTACCGCTTCGTGATCGACACCGCGACGATCTGACAGCGCCGATCCGTCGGCCTGACGGCCGCGGGGCCCGGCCCCGCGGCCCGGGGTGCCGTCGCGGCGGCACCCCGGGGTCGCCGTCGGCGTGGCCCGGACGACACTCGGAGATCACCGTGGGTACTGTCCCGGCGACAGGTTCCGTGCTACCTTCGAATCAGTTGCAGTTTTGGTACCCATAAACGTTATGTGCGCCTGACGGTATGTGACCGTCAGGCGCATTTGTTTTCTGCCGGTCTCATCCGGATGGGCTCAATTGCGGCGACCCTGGAAACCGCGCAGTGCGGATTCCTCAACTGCCTCGATCGAAGGATACAGACATGGCAACCGGCACCGTGAAGTGGTTCAACTCCGAAAAGGGCTTCGGCTTCATCGAGCAGGACGGCGGCGGCGCCGACGTCTTCGCCCACTACTCGAACATCCAGGCTCAGGGCTTCCGTGAGCTCGTCGAGGGCCAGAAGGTCTCCTTCGACGTCACGCAGGGCCAGAAGGGCCCGCAGGCCGAGAACATCGTTCTCGCCTGACGACGGCGCGCAGGCCGGCCGGTCCCAGCGGACCGCCGCCGCGACCGTAGGACTGCGTAGGCGCGAGCCGGAGCTTCACCCGAGAGGTGAAGTTTCCGGCTCGCGTCTTTTTTTGCACGGCTAGGGAATTTCCCAGGTCGGAACCGGCCGGAACCGGTCCGAACCGGCCGGTTCACTTCAGGCGGACGACAGTCCGTGTTCGGCCGCCCGCAAGGAGTCCGTCAGGATCGCGGCGCCTTCCGCCGCCTCCTCGGCGGTCAGGGACAGCGGGGGCGCGATCCGCAGCACGGCGCCCGACAGGCCACCCTTGCCGATGAGCAGGCCGCGCTCCCTGGCGGCCTCCACGACGAGGTTCGCCGCCTGCGGCGACGGTTCCCCGGTGTCCGGCGCCACCAGTTCGACACCGATCATCAGACCGCGCCCGCGCACCTCCCGTACGGTCCCGAGCCCGGCGCCGGCCGCCCGCAGCCGCTCGATGAGCAGCCCGCCGACGCGCCGGGCGTTGCCCTGGAGGTCGTGTTCGAGGAGATGGCCGAGGTTGGCCAGGGCCGCCGCCATGGTGACCGGGCTGCCGCCGAACGTGGAGATGGAGTTCGCGCCGAGGCAGTTCATCACCTCCGCGCGGGCGACGACACCACCGACGGACATGCCGTTGCCGATGCCCTTGGCGAAGGTCAGCAGGTCGGGCGGGCCGTTGCCGTCGTGGGCCTGCCAGCCCCAGAAGTGGTCGCCGGTGCGGCCCCAGCCGGTCTGCACCTCGTCGGAGATCCACAGGATGCCATGCCGGTCCAGCACCTCGCGGAAGGCCGCGTAGAGCCCGTCGGGCGGCGAGGTGAAGCCGCCGACGCCCTGCACCGGCTCGGCGATCAGCGCGGCGACGTTCGCCGTCTGGCCGAGCATGTCCTCCAGGTCGGCGACGCAGGCGTCGATGTACGCGGCGTCGGACAGCCCGGCGTACGGACCCCGGCCGCGCACGCCACCGTGCACGTACAGCGTCTGGAGCGGCGAGAGGCCGGTCGGTGACCAGCTGGCGTTGCCGGTGATGCCGACGGCCGAGAAGGACCGGCCGTGGTAGCTGTTGCGCATCGCCAGGATCTGGTTCGAGCCCCGGTACGCCGTCGCCAGCAGGAGCGCGGTGTCGTTCGCCTCCGTACCGGAGGTGGTGAAGAAGACCCGGGCGTCGGGGATGCCGGAGAGCGCGGCGATCCGCTCCGCCAGGCCCACCATGGGACGGGACAGGTAGAGCGTCGAGGTGTGCAGGATGCGGCCCGCCTGGACGGCGACCGCCTTGGTCACCTCGGGCAGCGCGTGGGCGGTCATGGTGGTGAGGATGCCGCCGAAGAAGTCCAGGTAGCGGTTGCCGTCCGCGTCCCAGACGTGGCGGCCCTCGCCGTGCGTCAGCTCGATGGGCCGCTCGTACAGCAGGGTGAGCCAGTCCGGCAGGACGGCGCGGTGCCGGGAGCGCAGGTCCGCGTCCGGCGCGGCGGCCCCGGCGCCGTCCGAAGGCGTGTGCCGCGCTGTCACGGCTGGACCAGGCCCTCGTATGCGTCGGGGCGGCGGTCCCGGTAGAAGGCCCACTGCTGCCGCACCTCGTCGATCAGACCGAAGTCCAGGTCGCGGACGACCAGTTCCTCCTTGGTGTCGCTGGCGACGTCGCCGACGAACTGCCCGCGCGGGTCGACGAAGTAGCTCGTCCCGTAGAAGTCGTTGTCGCCGTACTCCTCCACGCCGACCCTGTTGATCGCCGCGACGAAGTACTCGTTGGCCACCGCGGCGGCGGGCTGTTCCAGCTGCCAGAGGTAGGCGGACAGGCCGCGCGAGGTGGCGGAGGGGTTGTAGACGAGCTGCGCGCCGTTCAGGCCCAGCTGGCGCCAGCCCTCGGGGAAGTGGCGGTCGTAGCAGATGTAGACGCCGATCCGGCCCACGGCGGTGTCGAAGACCGGCCAGCCGAGGTTTCCCGGCTTGAAGTAGTACTTCTCCCAGAAGCCCTTGACCTGAGGGATGTGGTGCTTGCGGTAGGTGCCGAGCACGGTGCCGTCGGCGTCGATGACGGCGGCGGTGTTGTAGTAGAAGCCGGACTGCTCGACCTCGAAGACCGGCACCACGATCACCATGCCGGTCTCGCGGGCCAGCTCCTGCATCCGGCGGGTGGTGGGGCCGTCCGGCACCGGCTCGGCCCAGCGGTAGTGCTCCGGCTCCTGCACCTGGCAGAAGTACGGGGCGTTGAAGACCTCTTGGAAGCCGATCACCTGCGCGCCCTGTGCGGCCGCCGCCCTGGCGTGTTCCTCGTGCTTCGCGATCATCGAATCGGTGTCGCCGGTCCAGGACGCCTGAACCAGTGCGGCGCGTACGACGTTACGGACAACATCGGCCATGAGCTGCTCCTTCGTCGAGCCGTCGGCCACGGGCCATGCGGATCTACGCGTGTGGAGGCGACCGTAGGCCTCGTGCGGCGGCGAGGCAAGACCATCCCCCGTGCGGGCGGGACGCGGGCCGGGCGGACGCGGGACTGCGGAACGCGGAGCCGGGCAGAACACAGGGCCGGGCAGAACACGGGGCCGGGCAGAACACGGGGCCGGGCAGAACGCGGGGCCGGACCGGCCGCCGGGCCGGAGCCACTTGCCGGACCGGCCGCGGGCGGGAGTCAGCTTCTCGGGCCGCCGGCGCGCAGGGCGTGGCTGATGTCGCGGTGCCGGTTCGGCGAGACTCCAGCGGCGGCGTCCAGGAGCAGCGGGGTCAGCTCGCCCGGTGCGCTCGCGGTCGCCTCCACCGCCTCCTCGGGCGTACGGGCCCGGACCAGCGCCGCGAACAGCTCGCGCGCCTGGGCCGGGCGGCCCGCGCCGAGCAGCGCCAGCGCCGTGTGCGCCACCTCCTCGACGGGCCGGGTGACGCCCTGGCGCAGCAGGCGCGCGCTCTCGGCCGTGCGTCCGGCGGCGGCGAGCGCGTCGGCGGCGGCGGCGAGCCGGTCGGGCGGCAGGCAGGCCGCCTCCCAGAGCAGGGTCGGCACTTCGGTCACCAGCCCGGCGTGCTCCAGCTCCGCGATGAGCACGGGCAGCTCGGCGGGGTGCGCGTGCGCGGCGGCGCACAACAGCGCGTGCGCCTCCCCGCCGCGCCCGGCCGCCCGCAGCCGGGCGAGCCGGGCGGCGCTGGTGGAGGTGCGAGGGGTGGTGGGGGCAGGGGTCGGAGGGGGATGAGGGACCGGGCTGGGTACTGCCTGTTGTCCGGTCAACGCGTCGATACGGGCCTGGAGTTCCCGTGCCCGGGCCTCGGACCGTACGTGGTCGTCGCGCGCCCAGGCCAGTTCGCCGGTGAGCCGCTCGGTCTCGGGGCCGCCGGCCGCCGCGTGGAGTTCGGCGAGCAGTTCCCGGCCGCGGAGCGCCGCGTACTGCCGTTCGCGCAGCATCACGTCCAGCCGGTCCGCCAGCCGGGCGGCGGCGTCCGCCCCGGCGTCGTACGCGGCGACCGCCTCGTGGTGGAGCCGGCGCGCCCGAGGCCCGGCGGTGCGGACGGTGTGCGCTCCACGCCGTTCGGCGAGGTCGTGCAGCAGCGACTCCACGACGTCCCAGGGCGGCACGTCCCTCCCGTCCAGACAGGCCCGTAACCCTTCGGGGTCGCGGAGCGTGAAGACCCCGTACCACCCGGCCGTCTCGTCGAGCAGCCGGGTCAGCCCGCGCAGGAACCGCGCGAACTCCTCCACCGGCGTGCCCGTTCGTTCCGCTGCCACGTTCCGCTCTCCCTTCCCCCGGCCCCCGTACGTCCGCCCGTCCCCACCCCACGCCCGCCCCGCACGCGGCACCAGCCGGGTTTCGGCCTGGATCGGGGGCGGACCGCGGGCGGTTTGCGCGGGCCTCCCGCGCGGACGGTGCGGCGGCCTGCCGTTGTCGGTGGTGGGACCGGTCCGCCGACCTGGCCGATACGCTGCGGTCCGCCGCCGCGGCCGGCCACAGGTCCGTCCGGGGGAGCCGGGGCGCGGCCGCGCTTCGGGCGGGCCCGGCGGGGCACCCGCTGTCGCATGACCGACAACGGCTCTCGCACGACCGACCACGGTGGACCGCCCGGCCTGGGCGAGTCGTACTGGATCGCCACCACACCCGGCACGTCCCACCCGCCGCTCACCGAGGACACCGAGGCCGACGTCACGGTGATCGGCGCCGGGATCGCCGGGCTGAGCACGGCCTGGGAGCTGGCCAGGAGCGGCCGCAGCGTCGTCCTGCTGGAGGCGGACCGGATCGCCGCCGGGGTCACGGGATACACGACCGCCAAGCTCTCCGCGCTCCACACCCTGGTCTACGACCGGCTGCGCCGCACCCGCGGTCCCGACGGCGCCCGCCACTACGCGCAGTCCCAGCAGGGCGCGGTCGAGCACGTCGTCGAGACCGCCCGGGTCCTCGGCATCGACTGCGACCTGGAGCGCGGGCCGGCCTTCACGTACGTACGGGACCCGGAGAGCACCGGACAGCTGCGCGCCGAGGCGGATGCCGCCGGCGCGGCCGGGCTGCCGGCCGCCTTCGTCACCGAAACCGGGCTGCCGTTCCCCGTGGCGGGCGCGGTGCGGGTCGAGGACCAGGCCCAGTTCCATCCGCGCAAGTACCTGCTCGCGCTGGCGGAGGACTTCCGCTCCCGGGGCGGCGTCATCCACGAGCGCACCCGCGCCACCGGCCTGCACGAGGGGACGCCCTGCCGGGTGACGACGGAGACCGGCGCCACCGTGACCTCGCGGGACGTCGTGGTCGCCACCCACTACCCGGTCTTCGACCGTGCCCTGCTGTTCACCCGCCTGTCGCCGCGGCGGGAGGTGGTGGTGGCCGCCCCGATCGACGCCGGCCGCGACCCGGGCGGCATGTACATCACGCAGGAGGAGGGCAAGCGGTCCGTGCGGACCGCGCCGTACGGCGACGGGCAGCGGCTGCTCATCGTCACGGGCGAGACCTTCAAGCCGGGCACGGCCGACGCCGGCGAGAAGTTCGCGGCGCTGACCGACTGGACCCACCGGCACTTCCCCGGTACCGAGGTGGCGTACCGGTGGGCCACCCAGGACAACGACGCCACCGACACCGTTCCGCTGATCGGCCCGTTCCACCCGGGCGCGCGGCACACCTACGTCGCCACCGGGTTCGGCGGCTGGGGCCTGAGCGGCGGCGTGGCCGCCGGACGCCTGCTGGCCGGGCTGATCACGGGGGATCCGCCGCCGTGGGCCGGCCTGTACGACCCGCGCCGCCTGTGGAGCGCCGTACGCGAGGCCCCCGCCTTCCTCAAGCACCAGGCCGAGACCGGCCTGCATTTCGTCGGCGACCGGCTGCGCTCCGCGCACGCCGACTCGGCGGCGGACATCACCCCCGGCACCGGCGCGGTCGTACGGGTGCGGGGCCGCCGCTGCGCGGTCTACCGCGACGAGGACGGGACCGCCCACGCCGTGTCGGCGCGCTGCACCCACCTGGGCTGCCTGGTCGCCTTCAACGCGACGGAGAAGGCGTGGGAGTGCCCCTGCCACGGCTCCCGCTTCGCGCCGGACGGATCGGTTCTGCAAGGCCCGGCCACCGAGGCGTTGGAGGCGCGGGAGGTGGAGTAGGCGGGGTGCTGGGCCGGTCAGGCCTCCCGGGGCGGGAGCCGGCCGGTGTCGCACCCGCCGGCCGGGGCCCCGGAAGATCCCTCCGGCCTGCCGAGTTATCTTGCTCGGGCACAGGTCCGTTTCCGAGAGCAGCCCGGCGTCACCGCCGTCCCCTCAGCTACGCGTCACTTCGCCGTGGCGCCGGGGCAAGGGCCGTCTCGTCAGCCCGGCAGGGCGTCGCAGGCAGGGAGTTGAGGATGGGCGCGGAGAGCGCGCCGGCCACGGCCGGGAGACTGCGGGCGATCAGCGACGAGCTGTCCGGCCGCTTCTACGAGCGGGCCGACGTGGTGCGGACGCTGGTGGTGGCGCTGCTGGCCGGGCAGCACTCGCTGGTGCTCGGGCCGCCCGGCACGGCGAAGTCCGAGCTGGCCAGGGAACTGACGGGCCGGATCGAGGGAGCGGCCTACTGGGAGATCCTGCTGTCGAAGTTCACCGCGCCGACGCGGATGTTCGGTCCCGTCGACGTCGCCGCGCTGGCCCGGGGCGAGTACCGCCAGGTGTACGACGGCCGGGCCACGACCGCGCACGTCGCGTTCATCGACGAGATCTTCAAGTGCTCCACGGCGGCGCTGAACGAGACGCTGGGCTACCTCAACGAGCGGATCTACCACCCCGAGAGCGGCGGCGAACCGATCCGCTGCCCCTTGATCGGGGCCATCACGGCCAGCAACGAGCTGCCGTCGGGCGAGGACACGGCGGCGATCTACGACCGGCTGCTGGTGCGGATCGAGGTCGGGTACCTGGAGGACCCCACGAACTTCGCCGCGCTGGTCCGCTCCGCCGTCCGCCGCCCCGTCGCGCCGAAGCGGACCACCGTCGAACTGGCCGCGTTGCAGCAGGCCGTGACCGTCGCGGTCCCGGCCGTGGACGTCCCCGACGCGATCGTGGACGCGGTGTGCACGCTGCGGGCCGCCCTGCGCCGCAAGGAACTCGTCGCCTCCGACCGGCGCTGGCGGCAGGCGGTGGGCCTGCTCCAGGCGTCCGCGTACCTCGACGGCCGTGAGGCGGTCGCCGAGAACGACCTGTCGGTACTGACCCACGTGCTGTGGGACTCCCCCGCCGAACGCCCGACCGTCGAGCGGGAGGTGCTGCACCTGGTCAACCCCGACGCCAAGGAGGCGCTCGACCTGGCCGACGCCATCGAGGAGCTGGAGACGCAACTCGACGCGATGGCCGGGCAGTCCCGCGAGGCGCTGAGCGAGTGGGTCATCAAGAACGCCCACAACAAGCTCGCCAGGGCGGGCCAGCGGCTGGAGAAGCTGCGCGAGGAAGCGGCGGGCGCCGGGCGCTCCACGGCCGCGATCGACCGCGCGTACGGCCGCCAGCGCGCCGTACGCGCCCGGGTCCTCACCGAGGCTCTCGGCGTGGACGCGAGCATGGTGCAGGACCGGCTCTGAGGGGTTGCGGATGATGGGTGGGACACCGGGCAGGCTCGACGAGCTGGTGAGCCGGGCCGGTACGTGGCTGGGCCGGTCCGGCGCGGTGTCCGGGCAGTGCACCACGGCCGTGGTCGCGGACCGGTTCGACCGGTTCACCTGGCGCGACACCTACGAGCAGTCGGCCGGGCTGCGCGAGCTGGCCGAGGAGCTGGGCGGGCACCACGACGGCACCGCCGACCTGCTGGCCGACGTGTTCCTGGCCGCCTACAAGGCTGGCCCGCGGCTGCGGGGACACGCGGAGATGGCCCCGTCCCGGCTGGTCAACCACCAGGTCGTCAGCTCGCTGGTGGAGTCACCGGAGTTCGCCGAGCTGCACCGGGAGACGGCCGGCGACCCCTACGCCGCCGCCATGGCCGTACTCGCCCAGGCCGCCGCGCTGCGCCGGATGCTGGAGCACGCCCGGGGCGCCCAGGCGCGGGCCGAGCGGGCGGAGCAGGCCCGGCAGACCGCCGACGGCGCGGCGGCCGCCGTGGGCGAGGCGCTTCGGCAGGCCGCTGAAGGGGCCGCCGAGGACAGCACCGTACCGGGCCCGGCCGCCGACGCCGTACAGCAGGCGGTCGAGGCTGCCGCGGCCGCGGCAGCCTCCGGGCAGCAAGCCGCCCGGAGTGCCGCGCAGGCCCGCACGGCGGCGGCCCCCGGCATCCGTGCCGCCGCCCGGGACGGGGTGGCGGAGGCGGCCGAGACGGTACGGGAGGAAGCCGCGCTGATGCGGGCCTGGGGCGTCGGGGCCGGCGAACTGGAACGGCTGCCGTTCGACGAGCGCGCCCAGCTCGCCGAGCGGCTGCGCACCAGCCGCCTCGCCCAGTGGGCCGATCTGATCGGCCGCTTCCGGCAGATGGCGAGCGGCGAGCGGGCCCGCAAGGTCGAGAACACCGCCGGGGAGCTGGTCGGCGTCACACTCGGCGACGACCTCTCCCGCGTCGTCCCCTCCGAGCTGGCCAACCTCGGCCTGCCCGCGCTGCGTGCGGTGTTCGCCGCGCGCTACGCCGCCGGGGAGCTGATGCTCTACGACAGCCAGGGGGAGCAGACCGCCGGACAGGGCGCGATCATCGCGTGCGTCGACACCTCGCACTCCATGTACACGGAAGGGCCCGGCGGCGGCACCCGGGAGGCGTGGTCCAAGGCGTGCGCCCTGGCCCTGCTGGACCAGGCCCGGCACGCCGGGCGCGACTTCGTCGGCATCCTGTTCTCCGCCGCCGGCAAGCTCCGGGTCTTCCGCTTCCCGGCCGGCGAACCGGCCGGCATCGACCGGACGCTCGCGTTCGCGGAATCCTTCCTCGGCGGCGGCACCAGTTACGAGACGCCCCTGTCGGCCGCCCGCGACCTGCTGGAGGACGAGTTCGACGCCGCCGCCCGCAAGCGCGGCGACATCGTGCTGCTCACCGACGACGAGTGCGACGTCACCGAGGAATGGACGCGCGGCTGGAACGAGGCCAAGCACCGGCTGGGCTTCCGGGTCTTCGGTGTGGCCATCGGCGCGCCGGACGCCGCCGGGACCGGTTCGGTCCTGGAGGCCCTGTGCGACAACCTCCGCTCCATCGAGGACTTCACCGATGTGCACGCCGCCGCCGATCTTTTCCGGGTGATCTGACGCGGATTCCCGGGCGGCGCCCGGGTGAGACTGATCACCGTGGTGCCGGGCCGGGCCCGGCACAGTGCGGCACTATCAGCCGTAACGCGAGCAATCAGCCATCTTGAGTGGGTGTTCCCCCCAGGTGGTGAGTACATTGGCCCCTTGCGGAGCCGGGGTGTCCTCTCCCGTCGGGGTGCACTGCCAGGTCCGTACGCCGCGCCGACGGCGGCAGCGGCCCGCCCGCCCACGAGAGAATGGACCTTCCTTGACCACGCCCCGCCTCGTCCCGCTGTCCCCGACCACCTGGGCGTGGACGCACGACAGCACCGCCTGGGGGTACAGCAACTGCGGGCTCGTGGCGTCCGACGGCGAAGCGCTCCTGATGGACACGCAGTTCACGCTGGAGGGCACCCGGGAGCTGCTGGACGCGATCGCCGGCGCCGTACCGGACGCGACGGTGTCCACCGTGGTCAACAGCCACCAGAACGGCGACCACACCTGGGGCAACGAGCTGGTCGCGGGCGCGGAGATCATCACGTCCGAGGCGTCCGCTGCGCACCTGTGCCAGGAGATGACCCCGGACATGCTGGCGGCCCTGAGCCGCAGCGAGCCGACCACCGCGGTCACCGCGTACGCCGTCGAGCACTTCGGCGTCTTCGACTTCGGCGGCATCACCGTCACCCCGCCGACCCGGACCTTCACCGGCAGCCTGGACCTCACGGTCGGCCGCACGGCGGTACGGCTGCTCGACCTCGGCCCCGGGCACAGCGCGGGCGACGTCGCGCTGCACGTCCCCGAGGACGGGGTGGTGTTCACCGGTGACGCCCTGTTCGACGGCGGCCACATGATCGTCTGGTCGGGCTCGCTCACGTCCTGCGTCACCGCCTGCGACACCCTCCTGGCCACCGGCGCCACGACCTTCGTGCCCGGCCACGGCCGGATCACCGACCGGGCGGGCGTCACGGCCTTCCGCGACCGGCTGTCCCGGATCATGGACACGGCCACCGCCCACGCCCGCAAGGGCACGGAGCTGGCCGAGGCCGCCCGGCTGGTCGAGGAGGAGTACGCCGGCGGCCTGGCGCACCCCGAGCGGCTGTTCACCGCGGTCGCCGCGGCCTACCGGGAGGCGGGCGCGGAGAACGTCCCGTCCACCACGTTCGAGCTGGTCGAGGGGATGGCTCAGCTCGCCGCCGGGTAGTCGCACGGCACCACCAGCATGAACCGCTGCGTACGGTCGCTGAGCGGCGCGAAGCAGCGGAAGGTGACCTCGAACTCCTCGTCCCCGTGGCCGGGCAGGTACAGCCAGCGCCGGTCGCCGTCCGGGTGGGTGACGGTCGTGAGGTCGTCGGTGAGCAGCCGGGCCGCGACCTTGTCGCGCTCCTTGATCTCGGCGACGACCTCCGCCAGCCTCCGGTTGTCCGGCTGCTCGGCGGCGGCCAGCCGGAGCTGGGACGCCATCGGCTTGGCCCAGGACTCCTCCCAGTCGATCAGCTGGAGGCGGGCCTCGGGGTAGGTCAGCGCCCAGATCATGACGTTGACGCCGTGCTTCATCCACGGCCAGTCCTGCTCGCACGCCGCGTTGTACAGGAGCACGTCCCACGAGGCGTCGGACAGGTACGCCGGCCAGGGCTGCACCTGGATGAGCGCGGACGTGGACGGGTCGACGGAGCCGTCGGGGCGGTACAGGGGCGGCGGTACCTGGCCCCGCGCGTAGACGAAGAGGGTGTGCCGCTGGGCCTCGTCGAGGTCGAGGATGCGCACGATGCGCTCCAGCCACTCGGCCTTCGGCCGCTCGATGCGCCCCGACTCCAGCCTGCGGTACCAGCCCTCGGTGACGCCGGTGAGCGCCGCCGTCTCGGCCTGGGTGACGCCGCGCCGGTCCCGGTGGCCGAATGTGGCGGTGAAACCGGGCACCTGCGTGGGGTCCCGGTGGCCGCGCCAGGCGCGCAGGAAGTCACCGAGCAGGTGCTTATTGGACATGTGTTGCCAAACTCCCCGCGGGATTCGGTAAAGGGAACGAAAAGTTACGGCCGACTTTAACCCGGCGCCGCTACGCACCGGACCCAGCCCTCCCCACCCCACCCCTCCCGCATATCACCGTAAAACGCCCACACCATCCCATCCCCCTCTCCGGACCGGCACGCCGCCTACCGGAACTCCCGGTGCCGGTCACCGCATGTGACCGGCACCGGACGAGAACGATCAATCGGTTTATGTCAGAGTGACTGACCGCGCGAGGGTCCCCGCGCCGCGGCACCCCCGCGGCCGCACCGCCGTCGCGCCGCCGGCCGGAGCCGGGCGTCCCAGCAGCAACCGAGAGGCATCCATGAGCCGCAGCGTCTTCATCACCGGTGGCAACCGGGGTATCGGACTGGCGATCGCGGAAGCCATGGCCGCCGACGGGGACAAGGTCGCCGTCACGTACCGCTCGGGCGAACCGCCGGCCGGCGTCCTGGGCGTCCCGTGCGACATCACCGACCCGGAGCAGGTCGAGGCGGCCTTCCGGCGGATCGAGGAGGCGCACGGTCCGGTCGAGGTGCTGGTGGCCAACGCCGGCATCACCCGCGACGCCCTGCTGATGCGGATGTCGGAGGACGACTTCGAGGCCGTCGTGGCGACCAACCTCACGGCCGCGTACCGGCTGGCCAAGCGCGCCACCCGCGGCATGCTGCGGGCCCGCAAGGGCCGGATGGTCTTCGTCGGCTCGACCGTCGGCCTGCGCGGCGAGGCCGGCCAGGCGAACTACGCGGCGGCCAAGGCCGGACTCGTCGGTCTGGCCCGCTCCCTCGCCCGCGAACTGGGCTCGCGCAACATCACCGCCAACGTGGTCGCCCCCGGCCTCACCCGGACCGACATGGCCGCGGCGCTCCCCCAGGACCGCCTGGACGCCATGGTCGAGCAGATCCCCCTGGGCAGAATGGCCCGCCCCGAGGACATCGCCGCGGCGGTGCGCTGGCTGGCCGGCGACGAGGCGTCGTACATCACTGGGGCCGTCGTCCCGGTGGACGGCGGCGCCGGCATGGGCCACTGAGGCCCGCGCGCACAGCCGCACACTTTCACCACATCCCCGCGCCCTCCCTGGCGCGGGCGGACAGACCTGTCCCCACGAGGGGCGGTGCGTGAGTGCTTGGACGGGGGTCAGGCGCTCACGCACCGGGGGACGGCGGGGAGCCTGTGAGACGCCGGTCGCCGGCGTCTCACAGGCACAGCGGCCGACCGCGACGCGGCACGACGCGCGGGGTCAGTGGCCGCCCCGGGGCTCCGCGCAGCCGCCTTCCATGTAGGCACCGTGCGTCTCGATGTCGAGCGGCGGGCCCAGACTTCCGGTGAGGCATGGGCCGTCCGGGAGCGACAGCGTGAAGCCGAGGGAGCCGCCCGAGCGGTACACGTCGGTGACGTCCTTCGGGTAGGCGAGCCGTTCGAGCACCGCCGCGAGATCCCCCTCGTTCCGTACTCCGGCCGGGCCCGCCTTCCGCAGCTCGGCGGTGATGCGTTCGGCGTGCGCGGCGCCCCGGCAGCGGGCGTCCGGCGCGAGCTGCGCCGTCCTCTTGTAGCCGTGGTTCTCCCAGTAGCGCGACGACTCTGGATCCGCCGCGGCGTGGCCCGGTGGCTCATCCGCCGGAGGGCTCGGACGCTGGGTGGAAGCGCCCGCACAGCGGGCGGCGACGTCCTGGAAGAGACGGGAGCTGGTGACGGGCTCCGGGCCGGTGGTGCCCTCCGAGCCCTCCGAGCCTGCCGTACGCTCCGGGCCGGCGGCGCGCTCGGTGCCGCAACCGGTCAGCGTCAGCAGCGCGGCAGCGGCCGCGGCCACTCCTGCTGCGGCCAGGCGTCTCACAGGTCACTCCGATACGGCTGGGCACGGCGGACAAGGGCAGATTGTGCCCGTACGCGCCCTGACCGTCATGAGTACGCGTACTCAGACGCCACGGTCCCGCGCCGCGGGGACGGAGGCGGGGACCGCCGGAGCCGCGCCCCTGGCCAGCAACAGCAAGGCGTCGACCAGGTCCTCGGCGGTCGAGCCGGTGGCCAGGCGCCGCAGTTGCTGCCCCGTGACCAGGGCGACCACGGTGCCCGCCAGGCGCTCGGCGTCGGCGACGCCCAGGGCCGTCAGGATGCGGGCGGCGAGCCGGTCGTACGCGGCGAAGCACTCGGCGGCCGCGGCCCGCAGCCGCTCGTCGCGGCCCGCCTGGACGTACAGTTCGAACGGCGCGATGTGCTCGCTGTCGAACTCCGTACCGCCGGCGACCTGGCCGACCAGGGCGGCGGCCTCGGGCAGCCCGATCCGGTCGAGGCGGCTGTCCTCCGCCAGTTCGGTGAACCGCCGGGTCTCCTCGGCGACGAACCGCAGCAGGCTCTCCCGCAGCAGGTCGTGCTGGGTCGCGAAGTGGTACGTCACCGACCCCAGCGAGACACCGGCTTCCTTGGCGATACGCCGGTTGGTGACGGCGGCGACACCGTCCCGGCCGATGATGCGCAGGACGGCGCCGATGATGCAACGCCGGGTGTCTCCCGCCCGGTTCGGCGTGCCGGCGGGGGCCGGGGCCCGCGCCGGACCGGCTTCCGTACGGCGCGAACCGGCCTCCGTGCGGCCCGTCCCGCCGTCCGTGCGGCGCGCCCCGGCTTCCGTACGTCTCGGCCCGGCCCCGCGCGCCGTCACCGGCCCACCGTGTCCGCAGGCCCGGGCCCGGGCCCGCCCACCGTGTCCGCAGGCCCGGGCCCACTCGCCGTCCGGAGCCGGCCGGCCACCACCTTCAGACCGTGCAGCCGCGCCCGCCCACGAACCCCCGAGCCACCGTCCGTCGCGGGCGCCGTCACCGCGCTCTTCGCCCCGCTCTCCACCGCCGCCGCCTCGGGCCACCGTTCGTACCAGCGCGCCTCCGCCTCCAGCTGGGCCGCCAGCGAGATCAGCAGGGGCTCCGAGTGGGCGGGGCCGAGGAGTTGGGCGCCCAGCGGGAGACCGCCCGCGGTGAACCCGGCCGGGACGCTGATGCCCGGCCAGCCGAGGACGTTCCACGGCCAGGCGTACGGGCACGCGGCGATCATGGCGCGGTCCGTCTGCCAGCCGTTCATCCGCGCGAGCGTGCCGATGCGCGGCGGGGGCGCGGCAGTGGTCGGCGTCAGGAGGATGTCGTACGGGCCGAACAGCGCGCCCACGCGCCCGTGTTGCCGTCGTTCCGCCGCGCGCGCCCGGCGCAGCACGGAGCCGCCGAGCAGCCGTCCCAGCCGGGCCGCGTCGCGCGTCCGGCGGTCCAGCAGCGCGCGGTCGGGCACCCGCGCCGCCCATTCCCGTACGCCCGTCGTCGCCCGCGGCACGAACGCGAGGCCGATCAGTCCGTAGTCCGGTTCGGCCTCCTCGACCTGGTGGCCGAGGCCCGCGAGGGTGCGGGCGAGGGCGGTGACGGCGGACCGTACCTCCGGGTGGAGCGGTTTGGGCGTACCGGTGAAGGCCGGTTTCCAGGAGAGCGCGATCCGCAGCCGTCCCGGGTCGCGGTCGGCCGCCGCGCGGGCCGCGACCGGGCGGGGCCGGTGCAGGTCGCCGTCATGGTGGCCGGCGGCGGCGTCGAGCAGCAGTGCCGCGTCCCGGACCGTTCGGGCCAGCGGGCCCAGCACCGTGATGCCCTGGAAGGATTCCGGGTCCGGCCAGGTGGAGATCCGGCCGCGCTGCGGCTTGATGCCGACGAGGTGGGTCCAGGCGGCGGGGATGCGGACCGAGCCGGCGCCGTCCGTGCCCAGGGCGGCCGGGACGAGGCCCGCGGCGACGGCGGCCGCCGAACCGCCCGACGAACCGCCGGGTGTGTGGCCCGGGTTCCAGGGGTTGCGGGTGTCGCCGAAGGCGGGTCCTTCGGTGAACGGCCACTGGCCCAGTTCGCATGCGTTGGTCTTGCCGACGACGACCGCGCCGGCCGCGCGGAGCCGCCGTACGACCTCGGCGTCGGCGGACTTGGGCGGGAACTCCCCGGCGCAACCGAACGCGGTGGGCTCGCCCGCCACGTCGGTGTCGTCCTTGACCGCGACCGGCACCCCGAGCAGCGGCAGCCGCTCGCCCGCGGCCAGCCGCCGGTCGGCCGCGGCGGCTTCGGCGAGCGCGGCCTCGGCGCGCACCCGGCGGAAGGCGTTGACCGTGTCCTGGGTGGCGTCGATACGGGCCAGCGACCGCCGTACCAGCTCGGCCGAGGACACCTGCCCCGCCGCCAGCGCCGCGGCCTGCTCGGCCAGTCCTTCGTACTCCCTGCCGTCGTCGTCGCGTAAGCCCATGGCTCCCCCTTGCCGGCACTGTTCGTTCGAACGAACAACTTCGACGGTAACCGGGGGCGGCGCCCGCTTCAACGGCGCACGCGCTTCCGGAGCGCGCCCGCTTCAACGGCGCGTCCGCGGCGTCACGACCGGTGCCGGCCCAGTTCCGCGAGGCGGGTCAGGGCGGGCAGCGCGTCGGCGAGCGCCTGCCGCTGCCCGGAGGTCAGCTGGGCCACCAGCGGTTCCAGGTGGCGCGTCCGGTCCGTGTGCCGGGTGCGGCCGACGCGCCGTCCCGCCTCGGTGATGCGGACGAGGACGGCGCGCCCGTCGCTGGGGTCGGGGCGGCGTTCGACCAGGCCGTCGCGTTCCAGCCGGGTGACCAGCTGGGTGATGCCGGGCTGGCTGACCTGCTCGGTCCTGGTCAGTTCGGTCAGCCGCAGCGGCCCTTCCGCGTACGCGAGGGTGTCCAGCACCGACAGGGTCGTCAGGGAGAGTTTCTCCGGCGCGGGGAGCCGGACGTAGAAGCGGTTGAAGTACTCGACCGCGGTGGCGAAGGCGTCCACGTCCAGGTCGCCGTCCGGGGAGGGGGGCGGGTGGTCGTTCAGGTCGTCGTTCACCCGGAAAACCTATCGTACGGTTATTTAACGCCCTTATGCTCCGCTACGCCCCGTTACGGCAGGGTGCGGCAGGGCCGGGAGCCTGCACCGCTCCCGGCCCTGCCGCACCTCTCGGCCCTCTCGGCCCTGGGCCCGTTCACTTCTTGGCACATTCCCCCTTGGCCCGTTCACCCCTTGGGCCGTACCACCATCGCCGACCCGCCGCCGCGCCGCTGCTTCTCCGCCGCCGCCAGCCAGCGCCCGTCCGGCAGGCGCTGCACGCCGGTCGCGGCGCCGATCTCCGGGTTGCGGGTGAACCTGTGGCCGATGGCCTCCAACTGGGCGCGGACCGGGCTGTCCCACAGGCCGGGTTCCAGCTCGGTGGCGGCCGCGTTGCGCTGGCTGGCGCGCGGCGCGGCGATGGCGTCGACCAGCGGCATGCCGCGCTCCAGGTGGTTCAGCAGGCTCTGCAGGACGGTCGTGATGATCGTCGCGCCGCCGGGCGAGCCCAGCGCCACCACCGGGCGGCCGTCCCGCAGCACGATCGTCGGGGACATCGAGGACCGCGGGTGCTTGCCGGGGCCCGGCAGGTTCGGGTCGTGCACGGCCGGGTTCGCCGGGGCGAAGGAGAAGTCCGTCAGCTCGTTGTTGAGCAGGAAGCCGCGGCCCGGTACGACGATGCCGCTGCCGCCGGTCTGCTCGATGGTCAGGGTGTAGGCGACGACGTTGCCCCACTTGTCGGCGACGGTCAGGTGGGTGGTGTTCTCCCCCTCGTACGTCGTCGGAGCGGCCCGCCCGCCGGCCTGGCAGGGCCGCGGGTCGCGCGGGTCGCCGGGCGCCAGCGGGCTGGTGAGCACCGCGTCGTCCTTGATCAGGCAGGCCCGGGAGTCGGCGAAGCGCTGCGAGGTCAGGCCGCGCGTCGGCACGTCCTCGAACTCCGGGTCGCCGACCCAGCGCCCGCGGTCGGCGAAGGCGATGCGGCTGGCCTCGATGTAGCGGTGCAGGTACTCCTTCTCGCTCAGCTTCGACAGGTCGCCGTGCTCCAGGATGTTGAGCGCCTCGGCGATGGTGGTGCCGCCGGAGGAGCCGGGCGCCATGCCGTACACGTCCAGGCCCCGGTAACGGGTTTTGGTCGGCGCCTGGCGGCGCACCTCGTACTCCCGCAGGTCCTTCGCCGTCAGGTCCCCGGGCCGCACCTTGCGCTCGGCGCCGGGACGCACCGGCGGCTGCCGGACGGTCCGTACGACGTCCTTGCCGAGCCGTCCGTCGTACAGCGCGTCGACGCCCTTGTCGCCCAGTTCCTTGTACGTACGGGCCAGGTCGGGGTTCTTGAGGGTGGAGCCGACGACCGGCAGCTTGCCGCCGGGGAGGAACAGGCGGGCGGTGGCGGGGAAGTCGCGGAAGCGCGCCTCGTTGGCGGCGGTCTGCGAACGGAACGTCTCGTCGACCTCGAAGCCGTCGCGGGCGAGCTTCTCGGCGGGCTTGAGGAGTTCGCGCAGCGGGCGGGTGCCCCAGCGTTCCAGCGCGGTGTCCCAGGTCGCGGGCGTGCCGGGGGTGCCGACGGACAGGCCGCTGGTGACCGCCTGGTCGAACGGGATCGGCTTGCCGTTCTCCAGGAAGAGGCCGCGGTCCGCGCTGAGCGGCGCGGTCTCGCGGCCGTCGAGGGTGCGTATGGTGCGGGACTTGGCGTCGTACGAGACGAAGTAGCCGCCGCCTCCGACGCCGGCGGAGTAGGGCTCGGTGACGCCGAGGGCCGCCGCGGTGGCGACCGCGGCGTCCACCGCGTTGCCGCCCTTGCGCAGCACCTCGATGCCGGCGGCGGAGGCGTCGGCGTCCACGCTGGAGACCGCGCCGCCGTAGCCGGTCGCCACGGGAACCTTCGGCGGGGTCCCGGCCGGCGCGGCCGTCGGCGGGTGCGCGGTGGCGGCCGGGGACGCGGCCGAGGCCGGGACGGCGGTCAGCGAGCCGGCGAGGGCGGCGACCACCCCCAGCGCGGAAAGACGTCGGGCAGGTGTCATACGGCGTTCCCTCCTGGCCTGTTCGGGCGGCAGAGGCCGGAGCCTACCTGCGTGTTCAAGGGGGCGACAGAGGGCGCGAGTGCGGGGCGCGAAAGGGGCGCGAACGGCCGAGCCGTCCGCCGGGGCGCAACGGTACGGGGCGCCCTATAGCGGGCGCTGTCCCGTATGCCCGTACGGACCCGGGCAAGGCCGCCCAGCCGCCCGCCCCGCGTTCGAACACACTCCCGGACAGCCGCTACGCTCCCCCGCCATGGACGACTCCCTGCTCCTCGTGACCGTGGCGGCGGCCGCCCTCGTCGTGGGTGCCGCGGCCGGCTGGGCCGCGCACGCCGCCGTGGCGCGCCGCAGGCTGGACCGCGAGCAGAGCTTCTTCGGGCTGCCCGACGGATCGGAATGCGTGCTGGTCACCCACCGGGACAGCACCTCGGCCCACTGGAGCATCCCGCGGCACGACGCGCTCGCGCTGCTCGGCCTGGCCTCGGTGGTGGAGACCTGCGGCGCGCACGCGGAGGTCGCGCCGCACGACACCGGGCTCCAGGGCTTCGGCGCGCGCACCGAGTTCTGCGTGGGCGACCCGACCGCGCACCGCCGTCTCGCGGCCCACCTGGCGAACCTGCTGCCGGGTGTCGCCGTCCACCCCGGCGACGAACACGGCATCGGCCGCGGCACCTTCGCCGTCGGCGGCTCGACGTACCGGATGGAGCCGGGCGCGGTGGAGTACGTGCTGCTGGCCCGGCTCACCGCCGTCGAGAGCGGCCGTCCGGTCTTCCTCGCGGCCGGGCAGCGCCCGGTGACCCACCGGGCCGCCGTACGGCACCTCGTGCGCAACCGGGCGCGGCTGGCCCGCAAGCACGGCGCCGACGGGCAATTCTGCCTGCTGCTCAAGGTCGTCAACTCGCAGGCGTACGGGCCCGACGTGGTGGAACTCGTCGCGGACGTGACGAGGGCCGCGCTGGCGCCGGCCGAGCCGAAGGGGCACCGGGCGGGGGTGTAGCGGCCGCCCCTGTGCCGCACGGCCCCTCGGGGTCAGCCGAAGTACATCACCTCGGGCGCCGGCCCGCCGCGGTACGGCTGCCAGGCGGCGAGCCCCGGCCCGTTGGGCGTGCCGGTGGCCGCGAAGGCGGCGAGCGCGCCGCCGAACGCCTGCGCCAGGCGGCGGTCCTCGGCACCGGCGCGTCCCAGCATCGGGCTTTCGGGGTAGGCGTCGAACGTACCGAAGAGGAACGGCAGTTCCGCGCAGTGGGTGGCGCCGAGCGTGCCGTCGTCACCGTCCGGGGCCCGGTCGAAGCGGTAGACGTACGCGGGCGTGCCCTGCGCGGCGCGCTGCTCCGCGATGGCGGTCGCGCCGTCCCGGAACATCCAGCCGGTGGCCGCCTCGGCCAGCAGGTCCACGGGGGACGCGTCCGGCCGCAGGCGCGCCAGGTCGTCGTACGCGACGGCCGCCGCGCCGGCTTCACCGCAGGCGTCCTCGCTCATGATCCGCAGGACGTCGTCCCGGGTGAACGCCCGGGCCCCGGCGTCGAAGGCCAGGAACGCGGTCATCTCGTCCCGTACCGTGCCGATCAGCAACCCGGTGGCGCCCAGGCCGCCTTCCGCCACGGCCTGCACGGGTGGAACCGGCAGGCCGGCGCCACCGAGCACCGGGTACATGAGCGGTGTGAGGCGGCCCGGGCGCGCGCGGTCCGCCGCCAGCCGGGCGTACGCGGCGAGCAGCCGCTCCACCGGCAGGGCACGCAATTCCCGCAGGGCGGCGGCCTCGTTGCCGGGCACGGCCGCCTTGTCCGGCAACCCCAGCAGACGCAGGTAGTCGGCCGTGATCCCGGCTGCCTCGGCCGGGTCCTGAGGTTCCAGACCCCACGGGCCGCTCTGCGCGACGACCCGCCGCATCAGCCCGCGGGTCTCCGGCGCGACCGCGAGAGCCAGGGCCGTGTACGCGCCCGCCGACTGGCCACCGACGGTGACCCGGGCGGGGTCGCCGCCGAAGGCCGCGATGTTCTCGTGCACCCAGCGCAGTGCCGCGGCCTGGTCCTGGAGCCCGAGGCCGGTCACGCCCGCCTCGGGCAGGTGGAGCCAGCCGAGCGGCCCGAGACGGTAGTTGGCCGTGACCACGACGAGGTCACCGAGCGCCGCGAGCCGGGCACCGTCGTACCAGTCCCAGCCGCCGGACCCGCTGGTGAAGCCGCCGCCGTGGAACCACACCAGCACGGGCCGTCCCGCGCCCGACGGCCCGGCGGGGCTCCAGACGTTGAGGGTCAGACAGCCGTCCTCGCTCCAGTCGGGCGTACGGGTCCCCATGACCCGCTCCAGCCGGGACGGGCCCTGCGGCACGGCGGGCCCGGGGCGTACCGCGTCCCGCACGCCGGTCCAGCCCTCGTGCGGGTCCGGCGGCGCGAAGCGCAGCGTGCCGACCGGCGACGCCGCGTACGGAATGCCGCGGAAGGCGGTCACCGGCGGCACGTCCGCCGGGCTCCCGGTCCCGGCGCCCGCCGTCCGCCGCCCCGGGGCCGCTCCGCCCTCCGCCACCGGCTCCGGCACGCCGCGCACGCGCCCCCGCTCCGTCTCCACGGCCCGCCACCACTCGCCAACTGCGGCCATCGGTCACGCCCTTTCCTCCGGTTCGGCCCCCGCGCACAGACTGTTCTACGCGACCGGCGGCCGCCCGCGCGCACGACGCCGCCGTCCCGCGGCCCGAACCGGGCGGCCACGGCCGGCCGTCCCCGGGGCACGCCCCTGTGGTACTCCTGTACCGACGGCCCCCGCACCCCGGGGCCGAGGGTGACCGGCCGCATTCCACCACCCCAGGGAGCCCCGTGATGACCGAGCGCAAGCCCCCCGGCGTCAGCTTCGAGACCTGGACCGACCGGCAGATCCGTGAGGCCGCGGAGCGCGGCGACTTCGCCGGTCTGCCCGGCTTCGGCAAGCCGCTGACCGGCCTCGACGAGCCGTACGACGCCATGTGGTGGGTCAAGGAGAAGATGAGCCGGGAGAACCTCTCCTTCCTGCCGCCCACCCTCGCGCTGCGCAAGGAGGCCGAGGACGCCCGGGAGGCCGCGGCGCGGGCCCCCTCCGAGCGGGCCGTGCGGCGCATCATCGGCGAGATCAACATCAAGATCCAGGAGGCGGTCCGGCAGCCGCCGCCCGGCCCGCCGCTCAATCTGGAGCCGTACGACGTGGAGAGCGTCGTACGGGAGTGGCGCGAACGGCGCGGGAAGTAGCGGGCCGGGGGCGCGGCTCCGTCCCCGGCCGGCCGGACGGGTTACGGCCGCAGCGCCTCCCGTACGCCGTGGCAGGCGTCGATCGCGCGGGTCGTGGCCTGGGTGCACAGGCGGCAGTGCTCGTGGCCGCCGGCGTGCGCCCGGCACAGCTCGTTGCTGCGTTCGCAGGCGATCGCGCACGCGTCGAGCTGCGCGGCCAACAGCCGGGTCTCGCCGCCGCCTTCCCTGAGCAGCAGCCGCAGGGTGGCGCCGACGACGTCGTGGCAGTCCAGGTCGGCGCGGACCGATTCCCGCATCCGGTCGGCGTCGTCGGATGCGAGCATGCCCGTCGCGCAGACGAGGACGGCCTTCTCGCACTCGGCGAGGGCGTCGGTGGCCGGGGCCAGCACGTCGGTGCCGAGCCGGGCCTTGGTGGTGATGCTGTCGAGCAGGGTGCGGGTCGGGAGCATGGCGGCCTCCAGGCGCGGTGGTTCCGGGCCGCTTCCGGCACCGCATCCCGGTGGCCGGAGGGTGGCCCGTGGATGCCCTTCGGGCCGACCGTACTGCTGCCCGGCGCGACGGGACAGGCGCGCGGCCGCCCGTCTTCGCGGCCGGTCCCCCGGCGTGCCCGGCCTGTCCGGCACGACCGGCTCACCCGGTCCCGCGCGACGCGCCCGGTACGACCGGCTCACCCGCTCCCGGGCGGCATGCCCGGTCTCGCCCGTCCCGTCCACCGCACCCGAATTGGTATCTGAAATTCCAATTCAGTACGGTGTACTCGTGCGACTGACGAAGAGCACCGACATCGCGCTCCGCATCGCCATGCGACTGGCGGTCCTCGACGACCGGGGCGACGCGCCGACCACCCGCGAGGTGGCGGGCGCCGTCCAGGTCCCGTACACGCACGCCGCCAAGGTGGTGAGCAGACTCCAGCACCTGGGCGTCGTGGAGGCCCGGCGCGGACGCAACGGGGGCCTGTCCCTGACCCGGAAGGGCCGTACCGGCTCCCTGGGGCGTCTGGTGCGCGAACTGGAGGGTGTCGGCGACGTGGTGGGGTGCGAGGACGATCCGCCGTGCCCGCTGCGCGCGGCCTGCCGGCTGCGCGGCGCCCTGCGTACCGCGCAGGAAGCGTTCTTCGCCGCGCTCGATCCGCTGTCCATCGAGGACCTGGTGGGGACCCCGACCGGCCCTCTGCTGCTCAGCCTGTCTCCCCGCCCGGAGGGCTGAACGGCCCTACGCACACCCCCGCCCCGGCTTCTACGCTGGCGGCGAAATACGAATTTCAGATGCAAGTTATTTGCGCCGCAACGTGCCCACCGACCACCACCGACCCCTCAGCACTTCCCGAGAACCGGAGCACCCGATGCTGTCGTCCACGTCCGCCGAAACCGTCCGCGCCACGCTTCCCGCGGTCGGAGCGGCCATCGGTGAGATCACCCCGCTCTTCTACGACAAGATGTTCGCCGCCCACCCCGAACTGCTGCGCGACCTGTTCAACCGCGGCAACCAGGCCAACGGCAGCCAGCGTCAGGCCCTCGCCGGCTCCATCGCCGCCTTCGCGACGTACCTGGTGGAGCACCCGGACGAGCGCCCCGACGCGATGCTGGAGCGCATCGCGCACAAGCACGCCTCGCTCGGCGTCCGCGCCGACCAGTACCCGATCGTGCACGAGCACCTGTTCGCGGCCATCGTGGAGATCCTGGGCGAAGCCGTCACCGAGGAGGTCGCGGCAGCCTGGGACGAGGTGTACTGGCTGATGGCGAACGCCCTCATCGCCGCCGAGAAGCGGCTGTACGAGACGGCGGGCACGCCGGACGGGGACGTGTGGCGGGAGTACCGCGTGACCGGCCGGCTCCAGGAGACCGACGACGTGGCCACCTTCGTCGTGCAGCCGGTGGACGGGGGACCGCTCCCGGCGTCCCGGCCCGGCCAGTACGTCTCCGTGCAGATCGAGCTTCCCGACGGCGCCCACCAGATACGGCAGTACAGCCTGTCGGGCCAGCCGGACGCCGGTCTGCAGTTCTCCGTGAAGCGGGTCACCGGCGACGCAGCCGGCTCGCCCGCCGGCGAGGTCTCCAACCACCTGCACGACCATGTGCACGGCGGCGAAGTCCTGCGCGTGAGCGCGCCGTTCGGTGACGTGGTGCTGGACGAGGGCGACCGCCCGCTGCTGTTCGCCTCGGCCGGCATCGGCTGCACCCCCATGATCGGCATGCTCTCCCGGCTCGCCGCCGACAGCTCCGCCCGGCGCGTCGTCTCGGTGCACGCCGACCGCTCCCCGTACACCCACGCCTTCCGCGCCGAACTGCGGCAGCTGACCGGGAAGCTGGCCAACGCCACGGCGGAGGTCTGGTACGAGCAGCCGGAGGACGGCGGGGACCGTGACGGTACCGACGCGCCGGTCACCTTCCACGAGGGGCTGGTCGACCTGAGCCGGGTGGATGTCCCGGCGGGCGCCATCGCCTACCTCTGCGGCCCGGTGCCCTTCATGAAGGCCGTCCGCACCCAGCTTCTGGAGGCGGGGGTGCCGGCGGCGGACATCCACTACGAAGTGTTCGGGCCGGACCTGGGGCTCTGAGCGCGTCATGCGCCCGGCCGGTGGGCCGGGCGCATCACGCGCCCGGACATCTCACGTTACCCATCCGTAACCTACCGACGGGTTACCAACGGTAAGCAGCGCATTTTACTCTCCAGTCACTTCAGCCCCCCTCCTGGAGCACCTGGAGCAGTAGATGTCGCCCTCACGCACCACGCTGCGCACCGCCGTCGGTACCGTCTCCGCGGCCGTGCTCGCCACCTCCACCCTCGCGGGCGCCCCGGCCGCGAACTCAGCGGCCCCCTCCCCCACGACCGGCGTCGCCTCGCCACAGCAGCTCGCGGCGGAGTTCCCCGACGTGAAGTTCGTCGACATCGAGGGCGACGGCGGTATCACCCTGAAGGCCAACGTCTTCACCCCGGGCGACGCCGCGCCCGGCCGCCGCTATCCGCTGATCGTGCTGCCCACCAGCTGGGGCATGCCGCAGATCGAGTACGTCGTGCAGGCCAAGAAGCTCGCCGACGCCGGGTACGTGGTGGTGGGCTACAACTCGCGCGGCTTCTGGCAGTCCGGCGGGCAGATCGAGACGGCCGGTCCCCCGGACATCGCCGACGCCTCCAAGGTCATCGACTGGGCGCTGGCCCACACCGCGGCCGACCCGGCGAAGGTCGGTATGGGCGGGGTGTCGTACGGCGCCGGGATCAGCCTGCTGACCTCGGCCTTCGACAAGCGCGTCAAGGCCGTCGCGGCGCTGAGCGGCTGGGCCGACCTGATCGACTCGATCTACAGCGGCCGTACCCAGCACCAGCAGGCGGCCGCCCTGCTGGGCGGCCTCGGCGCGGTCACCGGGCGCCCCAGCCCGGAGCTGCGGACCATCCTCAAAAACTTCCTCGCCTCCGATCTGGCCAAGGAAGGCGACATGATCAAGTGGGGCGCGAAGCGGTCCCCGGTCACCTACCTCGACAAGATCAACGCCAATGGCGCGGCGATCATGCTGGGCAACGCCTGGGGCGACTCGCTCTTCCCGCCCAACCAGTACGCCGACTTCTACGAGAAGCTCAAGGGGCCCAAGCGGCTGGAGTTCCGGCCCGGCGACCACGCCACCGCCGAGGGCCTGGGCCTGCTCGGTCTCCCGAACGACACCTGGGACCACACCAAGCGCTGGTTCGACCGCTACCTCAAGGGCGCCGACAACGGCGTCGACCGCGAGGCACCCGTACAGCTGAAGTCCCGCTCCACCGGCGCCTACGAGGGGTACAAGAGCTGGAAGGACGTGCCCTCGGGGAACCGGAGGATCGCGCTGAACGGCACACAGCGGATCCGTACCAACCGGGACTCCGGCGCCAACGGCGGCACGATCTTCCTCTCCAGCCTCCTCGACCAGTTCTTCCGGCTGCCGCCGATGGCCTCCATCCCGCTGCTGCCGCGCTCGGCCGCCGCCGTGTGGCAGTCCGAGCGGTACACCTCGGCGCAGCACGTACGCGGTACGGCCAAGCTGCACACCACCGTCACCAGCACCGCGGAGAGCGGCACCGGCATCGCCTACCTGTACGACGTGGGGCCGCTCGGCCTCGGCAAGCTGGTCTCGCACGCGCCGTTCACCTTCCACGACAAGGCCGCGGGCAAGCCGTTCGGCGTGGACCTGGAGTTGTTCTCGACGGCGTACGACGTCCCGGCGGGCCACCGGCTGGCGGTGGTCGTGGACTCCGTCGACCCGCTGTACATCGAGCACAACCCGTCCGGCGCGAAGCTCACCTTCTCCTCCCCCGCGAACGACCCGTCGTGGGTGTCGGTGCCGGTGCGCGACTGAGGACCGGGCCCGGGAGGGCGGCGCTGCCGCTGCGCGGCTCAAGGCCGGGCCCGGGGCGTCATCGCTGCTGCTGCGCCCCCGGCAGCAGCGTCCCCGGCTCCGGCGCGTTGACATCCACCGCGTCCGTCTTCAGGCTCTTGCGCTGCCGCTTCGCCACCCGGTACGCGCACCACGACAGCAGCATGCACATGCCGATGTAGATCGGCGAGACGATCATGACGACCGGGATGAAGGGCAGGTCGTAGTCGAGGTTGGAGGCGATCAGCTTGCCGGCGTGCAGGAACTCCTCGTAGGTGATCAGGAAGCCGAGCGAGGTGTCCTTCAGGGCGACGACGAGCTGGCTGATGATCGTGGGCAGCATGGCCCGGACCGCCTGCGGCACCAGGACGTACGTCATGACCTGCGTCTTGCGCATACCCAGCGCGTACGCGGCCTCCCGCTGTCCCCGATCGACGGAGTGCACCCCGGCCCGGAACACCTCGGCCAGCACCGACCCGTTGTACAGCGTCAGCCCCGTGATCAGCGCGTACAGCGGCTCGGCCTTCAGCGCCACGTACACGAAGAAGATCATGACCAGTACGGGCATCGCGCGAAAGAACTCCACCAGCAGCGTGCTCACCCAGCGGACCGGCGCATGGTCCGAGAGCCGCCCGGCGGCCAGCACCGCGCCCAGCACGAGCGACAGCACGGCCGCGCACGCGAACGCCTTGAGCGTGTTGCCCAGCCCTTCGAGCAGCAGCTTCTGGATGCCCACGTACGCGAATGGCGTCCACTTGCGGGAGCTGAACTGGCCGGTGTCGACCAGCAGGTACCCGACCCAGGCGAGGACGGCGAGGATCACCACCGTCGCCGCCGCCCCGTAGAGCCGGTGCCGGCGCTTGCTGTGCGGTCCGGGGACGTCGTAGAGGGCGGTGGTGGCGGTCATCGGGGAACCCCCCAGCGCTTTTCCAGCACGTTGAACAGCGCGCTGATGGTCAGGGTCACGATCAGGTAGCCGACGGCGATCCAGACGAAGGTCCAGATGATGCTGTAGCCCAGCTCGTTGAGTGTCTTGTAGGTGCCGAGGAGTTCGACGACGCTGAACGATCCGGCGATCGCGGAATTCTTGGCGAGCGCGATGAGCGTGGAGCCGACGGGCGGGATGACGGTACGGAACGCCTGCGGCAGCACCACGTCGCCCAGGGTCTGCGAGAAGGTCATGCCGAGGCTGCGGGCCGCCTCGCCCTGCCCCACCGGGACGGTGTTGATGCCGGAGCGCACCGCCTCGCAGATGAAGGCGGAGGTGTAGCAGCCCAGCGCGAGAACGGCGAAGACCTTGAAGGGCAGTACGACGCCGAAGCGCGGCAGCCCGAGCAGCACAGCGAAGAACAGCAGCGTCAGCGGGGTGTTGCGCAGCACCATCACCCACACGGTGCCGAACACCCGCAGTGAACCGACCGGCGCCACCCGGAAGGCCGCCATCAGTACCCCGGCGACCAGCGCGAGCAGCGAGGCGAGGACGGTCAGTTCGACGGTGCCGAGCAGCCCTTCCCCGTAGAGGGAGAAGTTGTCCGTGAGCACGTTCATGGGCGGTCCTCGTCCTCAGCTCGCCGGGTAGCGGTCGATGGCGGGCGGCTGCGGAGCGGGGACGCCGGACAGGCCCAGGGTCGCGTCGTACGCCTTCTTCCAGTCGCCGTTCTTCTCGTGAGCGGCGAGCGCGTCGTCCAGCGCGAGGCGCAGCGCGGTGTCCCCGCGCGGCACGCCGATGCCGTACGGCTCCTCGGAGAACGGCCGGCCGGCCAGCTTCAGCTCGTCGGGCACCTTGGCGGCGTAGCCCATGAGGATCGCGTCGTCGGTCGTCACGGCGTCCACCTGGTACGTGAGCAGGTTGTCCACGCACACCGAGTACGTGTCGTAGGCGACCAGGTCGGCCCGGGGATAGTCGGCCTTGATGCGCTGGTACGGCGTGGAACCGGCCGCCGAGCAGACCTTCCTGCCCGCCAGGTCGCGCGGCCCGTCGACGCCCTTCTGGTCCTTGCGCACCAGCAGGCCCTGGCCCGCCATGTAGTACGGGCCGGCAAAGCCCACCTGCTGCTTGCGCTTGGCGTTGATGGTGTAGGTGCCGACGTAGTAGTCGATCTGGCCGTTCTGCAGGGCGGTCTCGCGGTTGGCGGAGGCGATGGTCCGGAACTCGACCGTCTTCGGGTCGAAGCCGAGGGAGGCGGACATCATTTTCGCGATCTCGACGTCGAAGCCGGTGTACGTCCCGGAGGCCGGGTCGCGCTCGCCCATGTATGGCTGGTCCTCCTTGGCGCCGACGACCAGCCGGCCGCGGCTCCGCGCCTTGCGCCAGGTCGCGGAGGCGGACAGCCGGAAGCCCTCGGCGGTCGCGTAGCGGGGCAGTTCGCTGCCCTTGGGGCCCTTGACCGGCGGGCTGCCGGACTTGCCGCAGCCGGCGGCCAGCAGGGCGGCGGCGGTCAGCGCGAGCGCCACGAGGGCGGTGCGGGTCTGGTGCATGGCGACGCCCCCGGTCAGTGCTTGAGGATCTTGGAGAGGAAGTCCTTGGCGCGGTCGCTCTCCGGCGCGGTGAAGAACTCCTCCGGCGTGCGGTCCTCGACGATCCGGCCGTCCGCCATGAAGACCACCCGATTGGCGGCGGAGCGCGCGAAACCCATCTCATGGGTGACGACGACCATCGTCATGCCCTCCTGCGCCAGCTGCTGCATGACCTCCAGCACCTCATTGATCATCTCCGGGTCGAGGGCGGAGGTCGGCTCGTCGAAGAGCAGCGCCTGCGGCTCCATGGCCAGCGCGCGGGCGATGGCCACGCGCTGCTGCTGGCCGCCGGACAGCTGCGCCGGGTACTTGTCGGCGTGCGCGGCCAGGCCCACCCGGTCCAGGAGTTGGCGGGCCCGCCGCTCGGCCTCCTCCTTCTTGCGCTTACGGACCTTGACCGGCGCGAGCATCACGTTGGCCAGCACACTCTTGTGCGCGAACAGGTTGAAGGACTGGAAGACCATGCCGACTTCGGCGCGCAGTCCGGCCAGTTCACGCCCCTCCTCGGGGAGCGGGTGGCCGTCCAGGGTGATGGTGCCGGACTCGATCGGTTCGAGGCGGTTGATGGTGCGGCACAGGGTGGACTTGCCGGACCCGGAGGGCCCGATGACGACCACCACCTCACCGCGGCCGACGGTGAGGTCGATGTCCTGGAGGACATGCAGCTTCCCGTAGTGCTTGTTGACCCCGCGCAGCTCGATCAGCGCATCACCGGCCATGTGCAGCCTGCTCACTCTCATCCGTACAGCCAGGACACCGCAAGACCCCGCAAACTACCTGCCCGAAAGCGTGCCTTTTCCCCTGACACGCACGAATGCCGCGATAACCCCTGATTACCAGGGAAAGTGCCCACGCCCGCCCGGCACCGCGGCACCGCCCCGGGCCGTGACACGCCCCCGCCCCGCCCCCTCGGCGGGCGCCATTCCCGACGCCTCGGCAGGCGCCTTCCCCAACGCCTCGGCGGGCGCCTTCCCCGACGCCTCCTCCCTAGGTACACAGTCCCTGCCTGCGTACCTAGCCTGTGGGGCATGGGTGACAACCGACCCGTCTTCCAGCGCATCGCCGACGACCTCCGCCGCCAGATCGACGACGGGGCCCTGCCCGTCGGCGCGCGGATCCCGTCCCGGTCCGAGCTCAAGCGGGCGTACGAGGCCAGCGATCAGACCGTGGACCGCGCGGTCCGCGTCCTGAAGGCCGCCGGCTATGCGGAAGGCCAGTTCGGGCGGGGGGTGTTCGTCGCCGACCGGGCGCCGATCGGGACGCTGCTGCGCTCCACGGGCGCCGTGGACTCTCCGTTCGCCGCCCGGATCGCCCTGGAGGGCACCCCCGAGGGCACGCCGCTGACCTGGGAGGTGTCCTCGACGACGGACGCGGCGTCCGACCGGGTCGCGCGGCGGCTGTGCATCGTGCCGGGCACCGGCGTCGTCCGGTCGGTGTACGAGTACCTGGCCAACCGGCAGCCCGTGCAACTCGCCACGAGCTGGGAACCGCTCGCCATCACCGAGGGCACGGACGTCGTCTTCCCGGAATGCGGGCCCTACGCCCGGCGCGGGGTGCGGGGGCGCATGGCCGCCATCGGGATCCGGGTGGTGCGCGCCGAGGAGCGCGTGGGCTCCCGGCCTGCTTCCAGTGCCGAGGCGGAGGCGCTGGGCTGCTCCCCCGGGCAGTGCGTGACGGCCGTGGAGCGCACCCATTACGACGCGGACGGGCGGGCCGTCGAAACCTCGGACATCGTCGTACGGGCCGACCGCTGGCGCCTCGCGTACGACATCGGGTTCGTCTGACCGGACCGCCGCTCCCCCCGCTCGGCGGTCAGCTCTCGGCGGCCTCCGCGTACAGCTGGCACAGTTCGGGCGCGCCGTTGGCCGCCCAGTCCCGGCCCGCCGTCACCACGTCCACCTCCCGGCCGGATGCCAGCCGCACCACCGGCTCACCGCCGGGCCACACCTTCCAGGCCGCGCCGGGCACCGTCCGTACCAGCACCGTGCCCAGGTAGCAGCCCGCGTCGTTGCCGAGCCAGGTCACCACCTCGGGGTCGTCGCGCCACGCCGGCCGCAGCTGGTCCAGCGCCTCCAACGAGTGCACCGAGTCGTCCAGTTCGACGCCCTCGGTCTGGGCCTGGGCACGCAGCAGCTCGCACTCCGCCAGGAGCATCGCCGCGCCTTCGGGGTCGTCCACGACAGCAGGGCCCACTTCCGGCCGCTTGCGCCACTTGTCCAGGAAAGACATGTTCATGGGCGTAGCGTCCCACCCGGGCCGGGACGGTGGCCACAGGCGCGCGGCAGGCCGGTGACCGGATCACCGGCCCGGCCACCGGTTCCGGCCGGTGCCGTACCCGTCGCCGGTACCCGCGGGGGGAAGCCGTATGCGCATACGACTGTGGGGCGGAGCCCTCGCCCCGGCCCTCTCCCTCACGCTGAGCACCACGGCCACCCCGGCAGCGCCACTCCAACGGCCCGCCGAGCCGGCCCCGTTGGAGCGCCTCTTCGACAACAGGGCCGTCAGCGAGCCGTCCGCCCCGGCCTCCGCGGACTTCGACGGCGCGGGCAATTCCCTGTCCGCGCCGGACCTCGCCGCGGCGGGCTGGACGCGGGGCCGGGTGCTGACTCTCGACGCGGCCCGGCTGCGATGGCCGCGGACCACGCCGGGCCGGCCCGACAACGTACGGGCCGACGGCCAGACCGTACGGCTGCGCGGGCGCGGTGACGCGGTGTCGCTGCTGGTGGCCGCGACGGGCGGCGCGGTGACCGGTACCGGCACGGTCCGCTACCGGGACGGGTCGCGCAGCACGTACCGGCTGACCGCGCCGGACTGGCGTACGGGCCCGCCGGCCACCAAGGCGGTGACGCTGCCGCGCATCAACACGCCCGGCGGTCAACGGGCCGAGCGAGCACGGCTGTACGCGGTGAGCGTGCCGGTGGCGCGCGGGCGCGAGGTGGCCGCTGTCGCGCTGCCCCGGGATCCGGGTCCTGCCGCGGACCTGCACGTGTTCGCGATGGCGGTACGCGACAACGGCGCCGGATGGACAGGCAGTTGGGGAGCGAGCACGGGCGGGTACGCGAAGGCGGGCCCGTGGGGCGGCCGGACGCTGCGGCTGGTCGTGCACAGCGGCGCGGGCGGGCCGCGGGTACGGGTCCGGCTGGCGAACACCTTCGCGGCGGCGCCGGTGCGCTTCGGGGCCGCGAGCGTGGCCGTACAGGGCGCGGACGGCGGCGCGTCAGCCGCCCGCGAACCCGTACCGCTGACGTTCGGCGGGCAGCGCGGCGTACGGGTCCCGGCCGGAGCCGAAACGTACAGCGATCCGCTCCGCCTGCCCGTGCCCGCGGGCCGAAACCTGCTGATCAGCCTGTACCTGCCGGGCACGGTGACGACAGCACCCATGCACGGACGGTCCGAGCAGGTCTCGTACGTGAGCGCACCGGGATCCGGCGACCGTACGGGGGACGGCGGCGGCGCGGCGTATCCCGGCACGCTGACCGGCTGGCCGTTCCTGACCGGGGTGGAGGTCGCGGGCGGCCCGGGCACGGTCGTGGCACTCGGGGACTCCATCACCGACGGCCAGGGCTCGACGGCGGGCGCCAACCGGCGCTGGCCCGACGTGCTGGCCCGTCGCTTGCGGAACCAGCACGCGCTCCCGCGCTACGGCGTGGTCAACAGCGGCATCTCGGGGAACCGGGTCGTCACCGACCGCTATCCGGGTGATGGCGTGAGCACCGACGTCAGCGGGGTCAGCACACAGCACCGGCTGGAGCGGGACGTGCTGGCGCGGCCCTCGGTCCGTACGGTCGTCATCTTCGAGGGCGTCAACGACCTACGCCACGACACCCCGGCGCACGAGGTCGTGGCCGGACTGCGGTCCCTCGCCCGGCGCGCGCACGAGCACGGGCTACGGGTGGTGGCCGCGACCCTCGGGCCGTGCGAGGGCTTCCCGGACTGCACGGCGGCGGTCGAGACGCGACGCGCCGCCGTGAACGCCGCCCTCCGGGCACGCGGCGCCGGCTTCGACGCCGTACTCGACTTCGACGCGGTGCTCCGCGACCCGCGGCACCCGCGGCGGCTGCTGCCCGCGTACGACAGCGGCGACCACCTGCACCCCGGCGACGCCGGGCTGCGGGCACTCGGGGAGTCGGTGGACCTGCGCGCACTCGTGCCCGGCACGCCCTGACCCGGACCCGCATACCCGGATACCCGCATACCCGCATACCCGAGACCCCCGCCCGCCCCTCCATCCGGCTCAGACCTCCAGATCCACCACCACCGGAGCGTGGTCCGACGCCCCCTTGCCCTTGCGCTCCTCCCGGTCGACATAGGCGTCCGAGACGGCCTTGGCGAACGGCTCGTTGCCGTACACCAGGTCGATGCGCATGCCCTTGTTCTTCGGGAAGCAGAGCTGGCGGTAGTCCCAGTAGGTGAACGGCTTGTCGTACTTCAGAGGGCGCGGCACCACGTCCGACAGGCCGGCCTCCCGCAGCGCGGCCAGGGCGGCGCGCTCCGCGGGCGTCACATGCGTCATGCCCTCGAAGACGGTGGTGTCCCAGACGTCGTCGTCGGTGGGCGCGACGTTGAAGTCGCCGAGGACCGCGAAGGGCCGGGGGCCCGCCGCGTCCTCGGCGACAGCCGCCTTCAGGGCGTCGAACCACTGGAGCTTGTACGCGAAGTGCGCATGGTCGATCTCGCGGCCGTTGGGCACGTACACCGACCAGACGCGGGCCGGGCCGCAGGTCGCGGAGACGGCGCGGGGCTCCTGCGCCCCTTCGTAGTCCGGGCCGCCGGCCAGCCCGGAGGTCACGTCCTCCAGGCCGACCTTCGACAACAGCGCGACCCCGTTCCACCGGCCGGTGGCGTTGACGGCGGCCTCGTAGCCCAGCTCGCGCAGCTGGTCGTACGGGAACTGTTCGGCCGAGCACTTGGTCTCCTGGACGCACAGCACGTCCGTGCCGGTGCTCTCCAGCCAGGCCAGCAGCCTCGGGAGGCGGGCGGTGATCGAATTGACGTTCCAGGTCGCGATGCGCATGTCCGTAACCTACAGCGGGGGTCCGACAGTCAGTTCAAACCGGTGTGGTCACCGGGGGTGAGGCGGGCGTGATCGGCACCGCCGAGCTTGTCGATCAGCCCGTCGTACACGGGCCGGGCGTGGTCCTGGAGCAAGCTGTCGTGCACGTCGATGGCGCGGCGCGGCCGGACCTCGCGGACGTAGTCGATCACCTCGGACACCTTGTTCCACGGCGCGTGCACCGGCAGCAGCAGCGTGTCCACCGTACGGCCCTGAGGGACGGTGAGCGCGTCACCCGGGTGGAAGACGGTCGCGCCGTCGTCCTCGGTGGTGATCAGGTAGCCGACATTCGTCACCCGCGGAATGTCCGGGTGGATGACGGCGTGCAGCTGCCCGTGCACCTCGATGTCGAAACCGGCCGCGGTGAACGCGTCCCCCTCACCGACCGTGTGCACCCGCCCCGGGAAGGCCGCGGAAATCTGCTCGGCCACACTGGCCAGGGTCCAGATCTCGGCCCCCCGGTTGGCCTCCATGCCCGCGCGCAGCCGCTCCTCGTCGAAGTGGTCCATGTGCTCGTGGGTGATCAGGATCGCGTCGGCGCCGACCGCCGCGTCGCGCTCGCTGAAGACACCGGGATCGATGACGAGCACCTGCCCGTCCTTCTCCAGCCGGACACAGGCATGCGTCTTCTTCGTGAGTTCCATACCCCCATCTTGCCGCGCGAGTGCCCGCCGGGCCCTTGGGGGGAAGCCCTCGCCTCCCTCACCTCCCTCTCCCTCCTCACCCTTCCGGCGTGGTCTCCTCCCGTATGACGCGCTGCGCCACGGCGAAAGCGGCATGGGCCGCCGGCACACCGCAGTACACCGCGGTGTGCAGGAGTACTTCCTTGATCTCCGTGGGGGTGAGCCCGTTGCGCAGCGCGGCGCGGGTGTGCGGCACCAGTTCGTCCTGGTGGCCGCCGGCGACCAGCGCGGTGAGCGTGACGATGCTGCGGGTCCGCCGGTCCAGCCCCCCGCGCGTCCACATCTCGCCCCACGCGTA
The DNA here is from genome assembly GCF_022271435.1 of Streptomyces monomycini. Classification (GTDB taxonomy): domain Bacteria; phylum Actinomycetota; class Actinomycetes; order Streptomycetales; family Streptomycetaceae; genus Streptomyces; species Streptomyces monomycini. The sequence goes on from NZ_JAFIQY010000005.1 coordinate 347,734, forward strand.
CCGGGTGACGAACTCCTGGAAGTCCCCGGTGAAGTCGTCCGTGTCGGCCTCCACCCGGTCCACGTGCGCGTCACCGAGCACCTCGCGGCGCACCTTGACCCCCTGCTCGTACGCACCGCCCCGGACCGCCTCCGGCTGGGCCAGACCGGACTCGATGGCCGCGGGCACCACGGGCGGGGGCGGCGACGCGGGCGCCAGCACCGGCTTGGGCGCGGCAGCACCGATCGCCGTCTGCGTCGTGCTGCCCGGCTTGTCGTGCCAGGCGGCCGTGAAGTGCCGGATGAGCAGCTCGGTGACGGCGGCGGGCTGCTCGACGGGCGCCAGGTGGGACGTCCCGGGAACCAGCGCGAGACTCGCGTCCGGGATGCCCGCCACCAGGGTGCGGGCGTCGGTGGTCGGCGTGACCTGATCCTCGGAACCGACGACGACGAGGGTGGGCACCCCGATCCGCTGGAGCGAGGAGCGGACGTCGAAGGAGGCCATCGCCTCACAGGCCGCGATGTAACAGCCCGGGTCGGTGGTACGCACCATCTGGACGGCCCACTCGACGATCGCCTGCTGGGCCCCCGCGAAGCCGGGGGTGAACCAGCGCTCGGGCGAGGTGCGGGCGATCGGGTCCAGCCCGTTCGTACGGATCACCACCCCGCGCTGGCGCCAGGAGTCGGCGGTACCGTAGCGCGGCGACGAGGAGATCAGAGCGAGCGAGGTGACCCGCTGCGGCCGCGTGAGCGCCAGCTGCGCCCCGACCGCCCCACCGATGGAACACCCCGCGTACCCGAACCGCTCCACACCCAGCACGTCGAGCGTCGCCACCAGCCGGTCGGCCAGCTCAGCGACGGAGGACGCCGGATACGCGGGCGACCCACCGTGCCCGGGCAGATCGAACCGGACGACCCGCCAGTGACGGGTCAGCTCGGGTATCTGCCTATCCCACATGTGCCAGGTCGTCCCGAGGGCCGCGCCCAAAACCAGACAAGGTGCGTCTTCCGGCCCGTCAGAGCGGAATTGCAGGGTCTTCACCGTGGTCTCACTCATCCGGCTGAGCCTCTCATCTGTCGCGGGATGCCACGTCGCCAGGGTGAATTTAGCGGCTCTTGGCTACCTTGCACCGGCGGGCCGGAGCACTGCCGGCGTCCTTGAGCATCCAGGTACCTGTTCACTGGCGTACTCGTGACCGCGTCGGCAGCGGGGGCGCGCTCGGTAAGAGACTTGGCCGCAGCCGGACTGGACCTCTGAGCATGACCACCGGTGCACAGCCGGTAGCCGGGCTCCGAGTCCGCCTCAACTCTGCTGGCCACACGGCTCGGCAAGTCGCCCGGCGGGCGGACCGCATGACTCACCCTTGCTCCTCCGGCGCATTCCCGTGCAGGCCGTCCCATGTGGTGGCGGCTCCGCGGAGGTCCTCCACATTCGGTTTGGCATACCACTTCTTGGTCGTCTGTACGTTTGTGTGTCCGGCCCATCGTGCGAGGACGTGGTCCGGCACGCCGTTGTCGACCAGGAAGGTGAAGCACGACGAGCGGGCGTCGTAAAGCCTGACGCGGCGGAGGCCGAAAAGCTTAATAAGCCGGTACGCGCGCCGTCGAAGTTGCTTGACCGTGAAGGCTTCTCCCGACTCGTGTACCACCACGTAGCCAGACACGACGTACGCCTCCCCCAGAGCAAGCCTCTCCTCGGCCTGGAGAGCCCGGAACGCTTTGAGGGTGGCTAGCACTGGAGCCGGAAGCGGCAGATCCCGCTCACCGCAAGACACTTGGTGCCCTTCTCCACCACGTAGCGGTTGCCCATCATCGTCCGCGTATTGGCGATGCCGTTTTTGCGTTACACATTCTTCTCTGCAGATGGTGGATCGCGGCAGGGGAAAAGCTGGGACAACGAAGGACGGCCGGTGTGGCGGGCACGCCTTCCGCCACACCGGCCGGCGGCCCTACCGGTTTTACGGCGCCCGTCTCAGTACCTCCGCACCGGCGTCCCGGCTACTGACCGAAGGCGCTGGTGACCTCACTGATGGGAGTGCCCGGCGGCAGGTCGCGCACCTGAAGTGCCGCCTGCGTGCACAACTCGAAGTAGACCTCGCGGTCCACGAGGTGCAGATTCTCCACCTCGTCCTCGCCCCCGAGGAACAGCGGAACCTTGTACCCCACTGCCTGGTCGCGGCGCAACGCCCCGGCGGACGGGACGGCCGCACGCCACTCCTCGTAGAAGGAGAACGCCAGGGCATCGTCTTCCCCCGCCACGACCTCGTGCCACTCGTCGAGATCGCACTCGGTGCCCAGGTATTCCCCGCCACCGGGATCGACGACGATGACCAGACGCCGGGTCTCGCCGGCCCGGACGTCCAGTGCCACTTCCCGGCCGAGCCAGTCGAAGGCGAAGGGGTGGAAACTTCCCTCGAAGCCGTCGATCAGGCGTGCACAGGACGCCGCCGACTCGGCCGCCGACTCCGGGGTGTGAAAACGCAGGAAGCCATGCGCGAATGTGGTCCCGGCCAGCTGCCGGAAAAGGCCCGCCAGCGGTTCCGGGGCGCCCCGGTCCGCGGAATCGGAGGTGACGGTCTCGGTGACGGGGAATGCCGCGGTGAGAGATGCGAGAGACATGAGTCTCCTCCTCCTACTTGATGGTCACTGATTTGATCTTGTCGCCAGGCTTCAGCCCGTGCTGCTTGATGCGGGCCATGATCTGGGACCCCAGACTCCTGTTGACCGATTTGTCGAGAGCCCAGAGATGGGAGAATTCGTCCCTGCCGCCCAGCTGCAGATCAATCAGGTGGTCGGCATCGTCCTTGTGGATTTTGCCACCGCCCCTGACGAACACCTTCCGCTGGGTTCCCTTGCGCTTCACCGGCGTGACCACCAGGTCCGCGTTGTTGAGAGCTGCGACCTTGTGATCAGCTGCTGCCAGAAGGGGTGGCCGGCCGTGGCGATCAGGGCGCCGTCGCCGGCCTGTGCCCCGCCCTTGCCGTCGTCGGCCCGGACGGTGATCTTGACGAGGTCCTTGCTGCCGTCGCCGATGATCGTGGCGACCACGGCCTCGGCCTTGGTGCTGCCTGTCTCCGGGGCGGTGGCCAGGACTCTGTCACCGGTCCGGATCTCTTCGATCGGCTTGCGGGTGCCATCGGTCATCAGGACGGTGATGCCGGGAACGAAGCTGTTGGGGGTCGGGCAGCCCTGCGACTGCACGACTTCCCTGACCTGTTCCTCGGCCTGGTTCCTGACCTCGTGCTTGACCGACAAGCGGAGGAGCTCGACAGAGACGCCGGTTCCGGCGTGATCCGCTCGGACACGTCGAAGACCGCGCGCTTCGGAGGGTTACGGAGGTGTTCCGGCTTCCCTGCTTCTGGTGCGTGCGGGACGCCGAACTGGCGCTCACGGCGCTGCGTGACCCCGTCAGCTCGGCCGCCACCTGACGACCTGGACAGGCCGGTACGGGCGCCGACCGGCACTGCCGACTGCTGTTCATCCGGTGACCAGACGGTCGCGGAACTCGCTCAGCAGCGAGTGAACGAAACCCGGATCGGTCAGCTCACAGCCCAGCAACGGCTTCCCGTCAGCACGGCCGCGTACGGCGGCCGCGGCCTGACGGGCCGACAGGCCCCAGGACCTGACAGCCGCCGGCGGACCCGCCGGTCTTGTCGAAAGGTTTGAATGCCCGTGTGCGCGGCGTCGAGTCCTTCGGGGCCGGCCGGTACCGCATTCGCTCAAGGGATGTCGTCAGCGTGTGGGCGCGGTCGACTGGGCCGATAGTGGGGTCGTGCATGACACCCCGCTTTCGCCCGCCCGGCCGGGCATGATTGGGGGCGCTCTCCCTGTGGAGAGCTGCCGGACCGTGCGGTGGGCGGCCGCCTGCCGGGAGCTGGCACCGGCGTGCGGGCCTTGGCTGCGAGCCGCCGACACGCGAGGCGCGGAGGGCTTGGCTCCGCTGTTTCAGCCCTGAATGCCTGGTTGGTTGCGTTGGGCCGGGTCGCGCCGGACACACAGTGGCCTCAGAAAGCCGGCATCACCCCGACAGTCCCGGCCCGAGCCGAGCCGAAGGAGGCGCGGCCGGAAGCCGACTTGCCGGGTTCGAATCCCCTTTCCCGCACAGGCCACGTTCGCATGCCCGAAACCCCATGCCAGCGTGCCCATTCCGGCAGCCTGCGCGACGCATTCCGACCACTGACGAGTCCTGAAGAGGCGACGCCGGCGCGGGGCCACTCGAAGCTGTCCGGGAACCCGCGAACCCGCACGCCTTTCGCTCGCGGCCAGGGCCGGGGGGCCTTCTCGGCGGTCGTGATGGGCTCGGGCCCGGGCTGCCAGTCGTCAGACGTGCGCGTCCGGAGGTTGGCGTGCCGGTCTTCCCCGGCTCGGGCCGCAGCGATACCGGGACCGCGCTCCGGGGCAGCGGCATCAGCCGGCCGCCGGTGGACACCGGCATGATCGACCTCTGCCTGGCCCCCTTCACCGACAGCGGTCTCCTGGCCCCGCCCCAGCACTTTCCGCACCACTGCGCCGGTCGCACCTGTCGGTGCTCAGAAGGTGGCGCCGGGATGCGGAGTGATGAGGTGGCCGTTTCGCATCACGTAGCGGGTACGGCCGGTGGCGGTGATGTCGCGGAAGGGGTTGCCTTCGACCGCGACCAGATCTGCCGTCGCGTCGGGTGTGAGGGTGCCCAGGTCCGGACGGTCCAGCAGGGCGGCCGCGGTGCTGGTCGCGGAGCGCAGGGTGCGCAGGGGGGAGAATCCGTTGCTGACCAGGGTCGGGAACTCGCGCCAGTTCTCGGCGTGCGGGAAGAGCCCGGCGTCCGTGCCGAAGGCCATGGTGATCCCGGTGCGGGCCGGTCTTTGCAGTCCTTGGCGCAGTCGGTCGGCGTAGGCCCGGTAGTTGCGGCGTGTCGCGGCCGTGTCGCTGTCCCAGTACGTGTCGTCGTCCAGTCGGTCGAGGAAGTATGTCTGGACGTACTGGGTGGGCACCAGGTAGATGCCCGCCTCCTCCATGGCCTGGTACGTCGTGGTGGTGGCGAAGTAGCCGTGCTCGATGCTGCGGACTCCCGCCGTGACGGCTCGCCGTACGGCGCGATCGCTGAGGGCGTGGGTCGCGCACGGCAGGCCCAGGTCGGTCGCGGTGGCCACGATGGTGTGCGTCTCCGCCTGGGTGTAGGAGGTGCTGTCGGGGTCGTTCACGGCTGAGGTGAAGCCGCCGCCGCCGGCGAATTTGATCCAGTCGGCGCCGGCCCGGGACTGTTCGCGTACCGCGCTGCGCAGCTCGTGCTCTCCGTGGGCGAGGGTGCCGACCTGGTGTCCGTAGCTTGGGCGAGATCGGGTTCCTTGTCGCTGTGCCCGCCGGGCGGGGAGAGGATGTTCGGTGCGGCGACGATGCGGGGCCCTTCGATCAGTCCGTCCTCCACCGCCCGGCGCAGCGAGACGTTCAGCGGCAGATGGGCGCTGCCCAGGTCGCGCACGGTGGTGAAGCCGTGGTGCAGCAGGGCGCGCAGGGCGGGGACGGCGGTCAGGGTCTGGTAGGCCGACGGTGCTTTCTCGGCGGCCTCGTCCAGAAGGTGGACGTGGCAGTCGATGAAGCCGGGCATGAGGGTGCAGCCGGGCATCCGCACCTCGTCCGCCTGTGCTCCGGCGGTCAGGTGCGGGCCGACCGCCGCGATGCGGCCGTCGCGTACCAGGACGGCTTGTTCCTCGACGGGGCCGTCCTTGACGGCGTCCCAGATGCGGTCGGGCCGGAGCAGGAGATCTCGGCCGGGGGATGCGTGCATGGTGCCTCCGGGAGGGAAGGGCGCAGGAGCAAGGCACGGCGGTGAAGAGCCCTGTCAGCGATCAGGGCACGGTGATCGGGCAGTAGTGTGCGTCGTTCCAGACGTCACCGGGGCCCGGGTTGCCCGGTTCGCTGCGGGCGCCGAGTTGATGCAGGACGCCCCAGGCGGCGTTGAGGCCGGAGGCCAGGGCGTGGTCGAGCCAGCCCGGGGACCAGGAGGTGTCGTCGCCGGCCAGGAACAGGGCGTTGGGAGGTTCGCCCGGCACAGCCGGGGTGCCGGTGAAGTCCTTCATGAAATGGCAGAACAGGTCGCGTTGGTAGGGGTGGTCGCCCGGCCAGGAGAAGCGGCACAGCCCCTGGAAATTCTTCCTGTCCTCCCAGGAGACGGTGACCGCCTGGCCCGTGGCCGCATGTGAACGCAGAGCCGACGCCCCTTCGGGGTGAATGGCGGCCAGGTCGCGGACGAACAGGGCGACGCGTTCCTCCAGAGTGCGCGGTGCGATCTTCATCGCGTCCTGGGCCCAGGTGAAGCTGAGGTCCAGCACGGCCCGGCGGCCCTGCGGGCCGGGGGCGGGACCGTAGTCGAGGGTGTACGAGGCGCGGGGCAGTCGGTCGGTGAGGGTCACACCGTCCAGCGAGGTGCCTTCCCAGAACGGCTGCCCGGTGACGAGTGCGGTCTTGGCGGACTGGAAGTAGTGCAGGCGGCGTACGGCCCGCAACATCCGGGGCCCCAGGGCCGGAGTCCCGCCGTCTGCGGCGCGTAGCTCCACGTCCGTCTCCAGCAGCCGCAGCTGCGGGGTGAAGACGGCGGCGGCGAAGCGCTCGCTGCTGCCGTCCTCGCCGTGGACCACGACACCCTCGGCGGCGTCCGCGGCAACGTCCAACGCGCGCACGGCCGGCCGCAAGATGCCGTGGTGGAGGGCTTCAAGGCTGCAGGGGTGCCCCTGCGGGGTGGTGGTGCGGTGGGCCCAGAATCCTTCGGCGAGACGGCTGATGCCCTGGGGGGCGTACATCTGGGTGCCGCCTTCGGTGCACAGCAGCATGCGCCAGATCTCCAGGATGCTGAGGTCGAAGAAACAGTCCCAGGCGACCGGTCCCACGCCTGCGGTGCCCAGGAGCCGGGCCTGCTCGTGGGAAAGACCCGCGCCTTCGGCATCGCGGAGGAACCGGTAGAACGACCACTGCTCGAAGCGCGCTGTCAGATCGCGCCAGCGGCGCCGCACGGCACCCAGGTCCCGTGCGGCGACATCCCGCTGCAGTTGGAAGAGGCCGATGCGTATCAGTGCGTCCTGCCAGCGGGTGTGCGCGGCCCGGAAGCCGTCGTGGAGAGTGTAGAGGTCGGTGATCTGCTGGGCGGGGTACTGCCGGCCGTCGACGTCCAGCACGGTCACCGGGGTCACGCCTGGGGCGTAGTTGTCGCGGAAGGGGACAAGCCGCACACCGAACGTGCGCGCGTACTGGCGCACCAGTGCCGCGGAGTCGGGAAACCGCATACAGCCCAGCTCGACGACGGCGCTGTCCGCCTCATCAAGGCGCCGGCTGTCCATACGCCCGCCCAGGCGGCGTCCGCCGGGCCCGTCCGCACTGTCCTCGGCCTCGTACAGCACCGGACGGCATCCTGCCCGCATCAGCTCATAGGCGGCCGTCAGACCGCTGCCGCCGGCCCCGATGACCGCGATCCGGGCGCCCAGGGCCTCGTCGGGCAGTCGTCCCACGCGCCGGTCACCGCAGGCGAACGCGGCATAGTCGAAAGGGAAGTCGACCTGCAAGTCCGTGGCCGGGGGCGTGCTTTCGTTCATCGGAGTCTCCGGGGGAGGTCTGCGGGAAGGGCCCAGGTGTGGACGGGGGCGCTGTGTTCCGCCAGCCGTGCGTAGCGTTCGGTCAGCTCCCCCAGCTCGCGCGGGACTGCGGCCTGGCCGGGCTGCTCGCGCAGGCTTTCGCGGGCCTGCTGCTGCCACCACGCGCCCGTCCGGCCCGTCGCCACCCGGCAGTCCAACAGGTGTAAGAACGTGTCCGCTTCGTCGGCGGCCACCCCGGCAAGCCGCAGCCCCGCTCGTGCCTGCGGCAAGAACTGCCTGACGAGACTGGCCGCCTGATGCTCGCGGGCAGTCGGCTCCCAGGGGCACGGGGGCCACCACAGGGCACAGTCCAGGCCGTCACGGGCGGCCCGGTAGAAGTTCTCTTTGGCGCGGGCGAACGGCAGGCACTGCGCCACGTCCCGTTCCCCCGCTGCCAGCCAGTAGGTCAGGCCGATCAAGAACGCGGTGTTCGCCGCCATGTCCAGCGGCGTCGGCCCGGAAGGCAGCGCCCGGAACTCGATCCGCACGTTCCCCTTCGGGTCGTAGACCGGGCGGTTCCACGGCCAGACGGTGCTCAGGTGGAGCCGCAGTTCCTCCAACGCCGGATAGGGCGCTCCTGCCCCGCTGCCGTTGTCCACGTCAGCGGGTGTGGGCAGCAGGACATCGTAGTTGTGCACCGCATCCTCGAACGCCGCGAGCGGCCCGCCGCGCAGCCAGGCGGGGCCGAAGCCGACCCGGGACCGGCGTACCCGGTGCCTCGCGGTGCCTTGCCGGTCACCGAAACCGTGCTCGTACAGCGGGATACGGGCTTCCTGCCACGCGCGGAGCCCGAACGGCAGAGGCGAGTTGCCCGCCGCCGCCAGGGCGGGGCCACTGGCCATCTGGGCGGCGTTGAAGGTACGGCAGAAACGGTGGGGAGGAACCGTCAGATGCACCTGCCAGGAACACGCGGCTCCCTGCACCGCCACCGAGTCCGCCGCGACGACGCCCTGCGCTCCGTCTCCCACGCGCACGGCGAACGGGGCGGTCCGGCGCCGGGCCCACGCGTCCTCCAGCGCGTGGAAGCGCGGCTGCGGGGTCAGGGCGTCCGCTGTCAGATCCGCCGCCCGGAGGGTGGGCAGCGTACCGATCGGCACGGCCCGCGCTCCGTATCGAGGCAGCGACACCGCGGTGATACGAGCCAGCATCAGCGTTGCCTCCCTGGCGAGCGCGGTGAACGGACACCCCGCGAGGGCGACCGGGGTCAGGTTCACCTCGACGTTGAACCGTGTCACCTCCAGAGCGAGCCGGTCGTCGTCCAGCGCGGTGCGGACGGCGGTGTTCACCGAGGCCGGCCGCCCGCCCGCCCCCACCAGAGACAGCTCCAGTTCCGCGCCGACCATGGCGGGCAGCACTCCGAAGTCCCGATGGCCCACCACGTGCGGCAGTGCGTCCAAGCACTGCGCCAGGCGGCTGCGGAAGAGGAAGAAGTCTTCCTCGGTGAACGACACGTCACCGACTTGGCGACCCATACCAGCTCCCGCGTCCCGTACTCCGACTGCCGCGGCCACGTCACCCGGGGGTGGCCACGGCCCTCCACCACTCGCGCAGCGCCGGCTCCATCCGCACCGCGCTCCGGGTGATCCACTCGTCCGGTTCGTGCTGCGCCCGGCCGTACTCGATCACCTGCAGGACGCCGTCGGCCACCTCCGGAGGGTTCTCCCGGTAGGCGTCGATGTAGGCCACCGCCTCGACGGGCGTGTCCTGTGCCTCGCGCAGTACGTCGGCGAGGACCGCGCATGTGTTGCACCACAGGGTGAAGTCGGTGCGGGCCAGCAGCGCCGCCTCCCCGGCCCCGGCGTGCAGTGCCACCCAGGAGATGAACTCCGTGAAGCGCCGCACCGGTTCCAGCCGCGGCATGCGGCGCATCTCGTCCGGCGCCATGCCCAGCGCCGGGGCCAGCCCGCTGACCATCCGGTGCCGTGCCTTCATCAGCTCGTGGCCGACGAACGAGAAGAACCCTCCGGGCACCTCGTGCGGGAACCGGGACAACAGCAGCCCGTACGCGGTGAACTCGGCCTCCTGCGACTGGAACTCGGCGAGCGCGAAACGCTGCAGATGCTCTTTCCCGACCTTTTTCTCCCGGGCCAGGGAAAGAAACTCATTGGCACTGAGATGGCCGGACACATGGAGACCGACCCTTTCGATGAACTCGGTAGCAGGCACAGACGAACCCCCTTTGCCCACTGGTGCGTGCACGTGCGCCGACTAGCGCCTGACGCACACGGAAACGGCGCCCTGACGCAGAGTTTCCATGACTGCGCTACAGGGATTCAGCACGGAAAGTTTCCGTGTACATCTGTATGGTTCCCGCCGAAGTACCGCTCAGACGCCCCGGACAGCAACCCGCCATGACCACTTCCCACCCGGGCCGACCGGCCGAACGGCGCACGGTCCACAAACCTGGTCGCCTCACCTGCGCGTATCCGGCCCCATGAGGCGGTTGGTTCCGAGTGCAACAGCCTCGCCATCCGGCCCGATTCGCGCACCGAATACCGTCACGCGAGGAAACTCGACTCACCCATGCCTCCGACGCCCACCGCGCCCTCACCCGGTGGAACAGATTGAGACGTTCCGGAAACTGCACAAGAGCGTGGCCCGAAATAGAGGCCATGGAGAACGGTGAGCGCCGCGGAACACCACCACAACAACGGTCGCGGTCTCCCCGGACGTCACGGTGAGACGAACCGCCTGCCGCGCGCAGAGTAGTACGCCGGGCCGCGAGTTCAACCCAGAACTCGGCATTTCCCAGCCCGGCCAGTTCTTCCCGTAAGGCGGGGTCTGCCTCACCGTGACCCGAGCGGATCGCGGGTAGCGGCCGGACGCGGCGGCCACGCGCGGGGAGCGAGGATGCCCAGGACGTAGGCACGGGCTACGAGGGCGGGTCTGGTGTCGGCGTCCAGCAGGTCCCGTAGCCGGCTGAGGTGGTAGTCGACCGCCTGCCGGGAGAGCTTCAGCGAGGTGGCGATCTCGCCGTTGGTGCTGCCGCCGGCGAGGAGGGACAGTATGCGGATCTGCGCGGCGGTGAGCGGTGGGTGGGCCTCGTGGGCGATGCTCTGGTCGGTGACGACGGCCCACACGTGCGCGACACGGCCGACGGGTCCGCTCACCGTGGACAGATGGAGCTGCGCGCGGCGCTGGCGCCCCTCGGTGTCCAGGAGTACGGCGGAGGTCTCCGCCCGCCTGATACGGCGGGTGATCAGGCCCTCCCAGGCACGCCGCAGGGGGCGGAGGTCGGGCGTGGCGGCGAGCAGGGTGTGCGCGCGGCGGCCGACGAGGTCCGACAGGCGTGTCCGGAACAGTTCGGCGGCCGCCGTGCCCGCCTGTTCGATACGGCCGCCGACCGAGAGCAGCGCGCAGGGCAGACCGCTGTAGTCCCGCAGCGCGCGCAGGCTCTCCTCGGCCTCCTGGCGCTGGCTCGTCGCGCGGACGTGGTCGGTGATGTCGACGTAGATCCCGGCCACACAGGTCCGGCCGTTCTCCTCGACCGGGAAGCGGTGGCCGGCCGCCTGCCCGGTGCTGCCGTCCGAGCGGTGATAGCGCAGGTGGTGGCGGACCGGCTTGCCGCGGCTGAGTATCTCCTGGTCCAGGGCCCGGAACTGGGCGGCGTCGGAGGGGGTGTCGAGGTCCTCGATACGGCTGCCGACGACCCGCTCCGGTGTGGTGCCGTAAAGATGCGCGTAGGCGTGATTGGCCCATAAGTAGCGGCCGTCGCGGTCACGGAGGAAGGCCGCGGCCGGCGCGAAGTCGGCGAAGTCCGCGAAAGCGGCGTACGGCCGGCCGGCCGCGGGCTGCGCGCCGGCCTCCATCGCGAACCCGCGCGTCCAGTCCCGGCTCCCGTCCTGGGGCCGTCTCACGGTGAAGGTCCGGCCGTCGAACTGGACGAGGGGGTGGTTGTCTTGGAGGGCGTCTCCCGGAGCGGGCAGCTCTTGGCGCGCGCGGTCCAGGAAGCGCTGCGCGGTGGGCAGGTCGGCGAAGGCCCCGCCGCCCCGCTCCTTGACGCGCCCCTGCTCGTCGGCCTCCCACCAGGAGACGGGGAGGTGTTCCAGCAGTGCCCTGAGACCGGGATCGTCCACGACGGCCTTTCCGTCCATGCTCCCACCGGGCGGCGGGAAGTGACATGGCGATGCCTATCCCGTGCGGAGTCCGGCCATGCTCGGTTATCGGCCGACTGCGGTACGTGAGCGCGCCGCCGGGGCAGTTTGCCATAGGTGATCCACAACCTTCGCCCGTACTCCAACGATGTCCACGACTTTGGCATTTGCCTGATTGGCGCCCGCCTCCGGTGGCACTTCCGGCACTCGCCCTCTGATTCCCTTGTGTGTGTCACCGGTTACCCGTCGTGTTCTACGCGGGTTGCGTCTCCGTACCTCCGGACGGACGCCCGACGCCCTGACGACAAGTGGACAGACAAGTGATGGGAGACGAATCTCAGTGAGCACGGTGCTGTTGGTGCACGCCAAGGGCGGTCCGCCGCTCGGCCACGTCCTGTCCCGGGCAGCCGCGCGGGCGGATGTGCACCTGCTGGCGCTCAGCGCGCTTCCGCCGTCGGTCGCCGCGTCCGCGGAGCGGCTGTGCGCCTCGGTCGTGCTGCCCGCCGACGCGGAGCGGTCCGACCTGGTCTCGTTGATCGTCTCGCGGGCCGAAGCCGTCGGCGCGGAGGCGGTTCTCACCTTCTCGGAGTACGCGGTCGTGGCCGTCGCCGAGGCGTGTGCGGCGCTCGGTCTCGCCGGGGCGGGAGACGCCGCCGCGCTCGCCCGCGACAAGCGGATGATGCGGCACACCTGGCATCGGCACGGCCTGCCACAGCCCGCGTTCCGCCCCGTCGCCACACAGGCGGACCTGCACGAAGCCGTCGCCACCCTGACCGCTCCCCTGCTGCTGAAGGCGGCCTGGAGCGCCGGTTCCACCGCCCATCAGATCATCGGCTCCCCGCAGGAGGCCGACGCCGCCTGGCGGCGCTCGCGCGAGACCATGGCCCTGTCCGCGCGGCTGGGCTTCGCCGAACTCCATGTGGCGGAGGCAGCGGGACACTTCGTGGTCGAGGAGATCGTGGCCGGCGACACCGCGGGCTGGTTCGACGAGCCCGGCTGGGGCGACTACGTCAGCGTCGAGGGCGTGGTGGCCGGCGGCGTCTTCCGGCCGGTCTGCGTCAGCGGCCGGATGCCGACGGTGCAGCCGTTCACCGAGCGCGCCGGCATCACCCCCGCGTCGCTTCCCGCGGACCTCCAGGACCGCGTCGTCGCCCTCGCCCAGGAGGCCGTCGACGCCCTGGGCCTGCGCGATTGCGGCACCCACACCGAGATCAAGCTCGGTGCCGACGGGCGTATGTGGCTGATCGAGACGGCCGCCCGGTTCGGCGGCGCGATGACCGTTCCGCAGATCGAGGAGGTGTTCGGGCTCGACGTCGTCGGCATGCTCGTGGACCATCTGCTGGGCCGTCCGGTCGCCTGGCCCGAGCGGGCCCTCGGCCCGGAGCAGGCTCGGGGCGCCGCGGGTTCCCTCGTCGTCCTCGCGGTGGACGGCCAGGGCGTGGCCTGGCCGGACCGGAGGGTGTGGGACTTCCCCGTGGTGCGGGAGGCCGTGGCGCTGAGCGAGGGCAGCACGCTCTCGGTCGTACCGGAGAGTTCCCTGCCCGACGGCAGCACCGTGCCGGTCTACGACCCCGCCGGCGGCGCCAACACGATGGCGGCCCTGTGCCTGCTCTCCGCCGCCGACGCGCGCACCGTGCTGCGCGACTTCACGGCTCTGGTGGACGCGCTGCCCGAGGTGCTGCCGCCCGCCGTGACCGCCGCGCCGCGGTCCGGGCCTCCGGCCACCCGGCCCCCGTCCACGGACACAGCCCCGGCCCCGGCCACGCCCGCGCGCACGCCCGCGCCCACACCGCCCGCACCCCCCGCCCGCCCGCGCGTCCAGCCGGCCGTACCGTCCGAGGGAGTCGCCCTATGACCGCCACGCAGCTCACCGTCAGCGTCGCGGACCCCGCGACCGACCGCACGGTCATCGGGGAGAACCTCTCGCTGCCGCTGTTCCGTACGCTGTCCGGGGTCCTGGCAGGCCACCCGTACCTGAAGGTCGTCGTCGACCGTGCCGAGGACACCTGGCACCTGCTCGACACGGCCGCCCACCCCTTCCACGTGAACTACATCGCCACCCGCGTCCTCGGTATGGACATGGCCGAACTCGACGCCCGGCTGGACGAGTTCAACGCGTCCGTCTACATGGAACCCGGACGCCGCTTCCTGCTCGGGGTGCTGTCCCTGCACACCGACGAGGACCGGGAGGGCCGCGAGCGCACCTTCCTCGTGCTGGAGACGACCGAGGCCGACACCATGCACGGGGAGTTGCTGGAGTTCTTCTACTCCTTCGTCCGGGAGCGCGTCGACGGCAGGCTGCCGCTCCTGCTCAAGCCCGCCAACCACGGCCAGGAGGAGGCACTGGCCTCGGTCAGTGAGCAGCGGGTGCCGCGCATCCTCGGTCACGAACTCTTCGGCTCCAGGATCCGCGTGCCGCTCAACGCCGGGGAAGCCACCGGCCGGCTGCGCTGCTTCACGACCGTGGCGGAGTACGAGGCGGCGGCCGGCGGGCTCGGCTGGTCGGACATCGTCGCCATGCCCTGCCTGCCGGACGGCGTGCAGCGGGTGGCCGGGTTCGTCAACACCGCGCCCATCACCCCGCTCTCCCACACCAACGTCCTCGCCTCCGGGTGGGGCATCCCCAACGCGATCGTCCGCGACCTGGACCAGCTCGTCCAGAAGGACGGTTTGGACGGGGCCTGGGTCCGCTACCGGGTCAGCGAGGACGAGATCACCCTGGAGCGGCTGGAGCAGGCCCCCGAACTGCGGGCCCCGGCCTGGCACCAGCAGCGCATCCGCCTGGAACCGCCGCTCCTGGAGGACGCGCCCGTGCTCTCCCTGCACCGGCTGCGCAGCGCCGACCGGGTCCGTTACGGCACCAAGGCGGCCAACCTCGGAGAGCTGCACCACGTGCTCGACAGCCGCACGGCCGACCTCACCGCGTTCTACGGCCGCCCCCGCCCGCCCCGTAAGAACCTGTACGGGCACCTCGCGGCCTGGCTCGGCCTGGGCGTGCCCTCCGCCACCGAACTCCGCGCGGCCGCGTCCTCCTTCGTGGCCGGCACCGTCGCGGCCCCCGAGGGAGTGGCCCTGCCGTTCTCCCTCCTGCACCGTTTCCTGACCTCCTCCCCCGCGCTCCAGCAGGGCATCGGCAAGCTGAAGATGGCGCTCGAACTCGACGCCATGGACGTCCTCGACCCGCTCTGCCTGCAGATCCAGCACCTGATCCGGCACACCGCGATGCCCGGCTCCGTCGCCGGGGAGATCACCCGGGCCTTCCCCGCCCCGCTCGCCGCGGGCGGCCGTCTCGTGGTGCGCTCCTCCTCCAACGCCGAGGACCTGCCGGGCTTCTCCGCGGCAGGGGTCTACGAATCCGTCACCACCGTCCACGGCACCGGCGAACTCCTCGACGCCGTACGGCAGGTGTGGGCCTCCCTGCTCTCGCCGCGCAGTGTGCGGCTGCGCCACCAGGTGGGCATATCCCTGGACGACACCTACATGGGCGTGATCATCCAGGAGTACGTCCCCGCCGCGCTCGGCGGTGTCCTGGTGACCTGCGACCCCACCCGGCGCGAGGACTTCCGCAACGTCTACCTCAACTGTTCACCGGGCTCGCCCGAACAGGTCGTCGAGGGGGAGGTGCTGCCGCAGCAGTACCTCTACAACACCGTCGAGGGCGGCGGACGCACCGTCGCCCTCGGTTCCTGGAGCGAGGGCCTGCCCGCCGCCACGCGGGCCCGGCTCGCCGACCTGTCCCTGACCGGCCGGCTGCTGCAGTCCCACTTCAGCGCCCCCGACGTGGACGACCCGCTGGACATCGAGTGGCTGCTGACCGACCAGGGCGACTTCCGCCTGGTCCAGATCCGCCCCTACGCGCTGTGAGCCGCCGCCTCCCGCGCTCCGCGGCGCGGCCCGCGGCCACGCCCCTGACCGGCACCGCCCGGCGCATCATCCGGCTCAACTACGGCTTCCAGCTGCTGTTCAACCTGCTGTGGTGGATGCCGGTGTTCTACGCCTACCAGAAGGACGCCGGGCTCTCCGACGGGCAGATCTTCGGTATTCAGAGCATCTACTACGTGGCCTTCTGCCTCTTCGAGATACCGACCGGGCTGATCGCCGACCGGATCGGTACCCGCAACTGTCTGCGGGCCGGCGCCGTCGTGATGACGGCCGCGAATCTCGCGCCGGTGGTCAGTTCCTCGTACTCCGGTTTCCTCGTCCACTTCCTCGCCATCGCCGCCGGCCGCTCGCTCACCTCGGGCGCGGCCAGTGCCTACCTGTACGACGGGCTGCGCGCCGAGGGGTGCGAGGAGCACTACCTCAAGGCGGAGGGGACCGCCCGGGCACTCGGACTCGCCGCGAAGATCCTGTGCTGGCCCCTGGTCGGGCCGCTGATGGTCCTCCTCCACCCGGCCCCGTACCTGCTGAGCGCCCTGAGCGCGGCGGGTTCCCTGGTCTGCGTCATCGCCCTGCCCCGCTCTGCGACGTCCTCCAAGGCTCACGCCACGACCTCGCCGGGCCGGACCGGAAAGCCCCGGGCACCACGGGGCGGGCGTGGCACCTCGCTGGGCGACGCGAAGGCCGCGCTGCGCTGCGTCGTCTCCTCGCCGTGGCTGGCGCTGGTCATGGTGCAGGGCGTGGCCGTGTTCACCCTGTCCAGGATCTGCCAGGTCAACCTCTTCCAGCCGATCCTGCTCGACCACGGCATCGGCGAGTCCGCGCACGGCGGGGTACTGGCCGCCATGACGGTGGCGGAGGCCATCGGCTCGGCACGCCCCCAGTGGCTGGGCCGCCGCCTGACACCGGTGGCCTGGGTCTCCGTCCTCAGCCTCGTCCTCGCGGGCACGCTGGCGGGCATCACCCTCGGCGGGCCCTGGACGGTCGTCGCCCTGCTGTGCGTGTTCGCCGCCGCGGCCGGCTTCGCCTACCCGATCCAGCGCAAGCTGGTCAACGACGCCGTGCCTGCCGGTGCCCCACGGGCGACGCTGCTGTCGGTCGAGTCGATCGTGGACCGCGCGGTGTGCGCGCTGGCGGCCGTCGCCGTGGGCGCCTATCTCTCCGCAGGCCACCTGGACGCCCTGCTCTGGCACAGCGCCCTGGCGACCGCGGTGCTGCTCGGCGCCTTCCAACTGGTGCTGCGCAGCACGAGGATGCGGCGCGGTGCTGAGGGGATGACGCAGGAGGCGAAGCCCTCCGCGACGGACTCGCATCCCAAAGCCGCCGTGTAGGACGTCCGCACGCCCGCGCCCGCATCGGGGCGCGGGCGTGCGGGGGTAGGAGCGCGGGCGTGCGAGCGCGGGCGTGCGGACGGGCGTGCGGGCGTGCGTACGGGCGCAGGCGCGCACGCAACGGTTCAGGCGCGCCGGTGAGACCCGTACGTCAGGGACTCGATCACTCGCACCGGAAGGTAGGCGGGGCCGAAGGGCCGTCCGACCCGATAGGCCACATAACCGAGCGAAGCCGCCACGTACGTCTCCTTGGCGGTCTCCCCCTCGTACACGAGGCGGCAGCCGTGCGCCGCGGCCTTGGCGCGCTTCCAGAGGGCGGGCGCCGGCTTACGCTCCGCCTCGGTGCGCGGAGTGAGGATCCGGTCGCCGAAGTCCTTCCAGGCGAACGGGGCCGGCCCCTTCCACGCGCCGTCGACCTCCTTCTTCAGGGCGGCAGCGCGCTCGGCGTCCGTCGTGCCCCACGAGGACGGCACGTTGGTGATCAGCCCGACCTTGATGTGCCGCTCCCGCAACGCGCGCAGGTACGCGGCTGCACCCGGCAGGTAGCTGATGCCGGAGTCCGCGGCCGTGTGCACCAGGGTCTCGCCCAGATCGAAGTAGACGATGGCACAGCCACGCGCCGAAGGTGCCCGCGTACCGACCGGAGCGCCGTGCGACACGGCCGCCGGCACGGCCGCACTCGCCGTGGTACCCAGCACGACCGACGCCACCACGGCGGCCGGCAACGCGAAACCGGTACGGAAGAAGCCACGGAAGGGGGTTCTCTGCATGGCGTTCGGCGCCTCTCTCTTCGACGCGCCACTCGGACGCGTCCATGCCGGCTGCGTGACAAACAGATACGCAAAGTGCCCCAACAGCCCCTTGCGCACCCGGAAGAGACCCTCTCCCCCGTCATCGCTGCTTCCCGCCATACCCCTGAACGGCACACGCCACTCGCCGGCACGCCACCGAGCACCACGACGGTCAGCGTGGCGTGTGGCGGGCCGCCCGGTCGCGACCGGGCGGCCGGCCGCCGCTCACAGGGCGATCACGATCTTGCCGTGAACATGCCTTTCGGCCTGCGTCGTCACGGCTTCGCGAATCCGCTCGACCGGGAAGGTCGCCGCGATCGGCACCGTGATCCCGCCGGAACGGATCGCGTCGGTGATCCGTTCCAGGGCGCCCGGAGCCGCGTCGAGGGCGCCTGCCTTGCGCACGCCGGGCGGCGGGGCGGGCCCGTCGGCCACGACGGAGATCCGCTCGGGTGTCACGCCGAGCTTGAGCGCGGTCTCGGCTGCCTCCCTGCCGAACAGGTCGGTTGCGGCGGTGATCCCCTCGGGCGCCAGGGCCCGCACCCGGTCCGCCAGGCCGGGGCCGTACGCCACGGGTTCGGCGCCCAGCCCGCGCAGGAATCCGAACGTCCCCTCGGAGGCGGTGCCGAGCACCCGGGCGCCCGCCAGCTTCGCCAGCTGCACGGCGAAGATGCCCACGCCGCCCGCCGCCCCACCGATCAGGACGGTGTCCCCGGCGCGGAGCCCGATCGCGGCGAGCGCGGCGGCGGCCGTCAGACCGGACACCGGAAGCACGCCCGCCACCTCGTCGCCGATGCCCTCCGGGATGGGCCACAGCGTTGCCGTGGGCGTCTTGACCAGCACGAAGTCGGCGACGGAACGGCCGATCGCAGCCCCGTACACCCGGTCGCCGGCCGCGAATCCCGTGGCTTCGGCGCCCACTTCGTCCACCACTCCGGCGAAGTCGCTGCCGAACCCGGCCGGCAAGGTGATGCCGAACCGCGCCGCCATGCCGGGCTGCGTGGTGATCTGCCAGTCCATCGGATTCAGCCCGGCGGCAGTGACCCGGACACGAACCTCGTCCGGAGCGGCGTGCGGCTCGGGTATCTCCTGCACCTCAAGTACTTCGGGACCGCCGAATCGCCGGTAACGCACAGCTCTACTCATCGAAGCCGCCTCCTGGGCAGTGATGGGACTTGGTCTCATCGACCGTACACCAACGACGGGACCAAGTCCCGTACACTGTTCCCATGGCTCGCTGGCAACCCGACGCACCAGGACGACTCGCCGCCGCCGCCCTCGACCTCTTCGAGGAGCGCGGCTACGAGAACACGACCGTGATCGACATCGCGGAGCGCGCGGGGCTCACCAAGAGCACGTTCTTCCGGCACTTCCCGGACAAGCGCGAGGTGCTCTTCGGCGGAGGCACGGTGGCAGGTCTGCTCGTCGAAGGGATCGCCTCGGCGCCGTCGGCGGCCGGGCCGCTCGACGCGGTGGCGGACGCCCTCGACGCGCTCGGCCGGACGTTCTTCACCGCCGACCGCCGCGAGTTCAGCGGCCGGCGCCAGGCCGTACTGAACGCCCATACGGAACTGCGGGAACGCGAAGCCCTGAAAAGGATCGACCTCACCGCCTCGATGATCGAGGCACTCCACCGCCGCGGAGTCCCGGACCTGACCGCGCGCGTGGCCGCGAGACTGGGCGCGCTCGTCTGGGAGATCGCCTACGATCGATGGATCGACGCCGACAACAGCGAGGGCTTCGGCCCGCTGGCACGGCAAGCGCTCGCCGAAGTACGCGCCGCCGGAGCCGTGCGTTAGGAGCCGGCTTCAAAGATCGTCCTGGTGGTGGATCATGACGCCGTGGGACATCATGAATTCACCGGCCTGGCAGCCCCGTAGCCGGCGTTCTCGTCGCCCCAGGAGTTGCGTACGGGTTACATGAATTGCCTGGCGACACGTGGACGCACAGCGCCCTCCACGCGCTCAGGTACCGATGGGCCTGCTCACTGCCTACCACCCCGTGACTCCGAACGGCCCATGGCCGACGCCTCGTTGCAGCTGGGAATCGTCCCCGAGCAGCCCGCCGAGGAGTGGACCGGCCTGGCCATCGACATCGCCGGTGCCCACGGGGAGCGCCTGCGCACGGAATGGGCCTACGAGGAGATCGCGACGGCGACGGACCGCGCACGGGCAGAGGCGAACGCGCCGGTCGTGGTTGGCTGCGCGACAAGCGGCTTTTCGAAGAGGCGTCGCGGACGATGTCATCGCGGGAGAGGAGGACGAGGGGAAAACGTTCCAGCAGCGTTGGGAGAAATGTGAACCCCGTCTTGTTGCGAGGGCCCTCGGAGCCATGGCCCGGGAGACCGCCGGGCCGTGCCACCGATGCCGTACTGCTGACTGGCAGCCCGTTCCCCCACCGGCAGCGAAGGCCCTCGCCGATTTCCCCACTGCTGGAAGGCCCCGTCCGGAAAGCCTGGGACGGTAACCACTGCTTTCTCCCCACTCACTGGAGGCACTCCGCACCTACCGGTCCCCCACCCCGGTCGGCGTGCTCTGGGAGCTGACCATCGATGAGTGGCAACAGTGGGATACAGCCAAGCCGCCGAGGAGAAGATCTTCGCGTTTCGCCTGGCCGACGAGGAGAAGCGTGAGGCATTGCCCCGCCTGGCCCGCTATTTCCTGGTACGGGACAGCGCCCATGTGTCCCACATCGCCGGCACACTCGCAGCGAGCGAAATGTCCTCCGTCAAAGGCGCGCACGTGGACGCCACCTGGTCACTCGTCCGCCGGGCAGGCCTCGACACTCTGGAACTGCTCCAGGTGCCGGCTTCCACGGTCCACGCCCTGATGGCGGACCTGGATGCGGCGATCTCCAGCATCACAAAGAAGGTGACGCCCCAGGCCCGGACATCATCGAGAATCTTCTCTGTCTGTGCTCGAACTGCCATATTCGCTTCGACCACGGCGCCCGGATCATCAATGACGACTTCATGGTGATCGACGCCCTCTCAGGTCGGGAGCTCCGCGCGCTCACCATCCATCCCTGGCATTACATCGGCCGGACATACCTGCGCTACCACCGGGATCGGTGGAGCGGTCAGATCGCGACGTCGGCGCGGGGTGACCACCGGGTGCGTACATCGGTAGAGAATTCGGAAACGGCTCCGCTCCACGACCGCTAGGTTGCCTCGCGTCAACGGGGCAGGATGCGGCCCGAAACAGCAAGGTTCATGAGGAATGCCGGGCAAGCCGTGCGCGCGGCCTCGCCTCATCGCGTCCCACTGCCCCGCCGTCACTCCTTCGGGTGCTGGTGATGCGGTCCGTCGTTTTCGGGGTGGCAGCGTGCTGATGATGGCTTACGTCATGTCGGGGCCGAGCTGTTGTGGACGACGATGCTCGGGTCAGCGGCACGGGCGGGCGACGTCCGGGCCGCCCACCGTGCGGTGGCAGCCTCGACGGGGCCGCGCGGAACAGAAGTTCTGGGCAGGAGCGAATGCAGGGATGCGGCTGTGCACCTGACTCCACACGAACAAGAACGTCTGATGCTGCACGTGGCGGCCGATGTCGCCGAGAAGCGCCGGGCCCGGGGGGTGCGGCTCAACTACCCGGAGTCCATGGCGCTGTTGATCGCGCACGTTCTGGAGGGGGCCCGGGACGGCAGGACCGTCGCCGAGCTGATGTCCTCCGGGCGGAAGCTGCTGACCCGTGAGGAGGTGATGGACGGCGTGCCGGAGATGATCGAGAACGTGCAGGTGGAGGCCACCTTCCCCGACGGTACGAAGCTGGTGACCATCCACGACCCCTTTCCCGCCGTGGGCCAGGACGAGGAGTTGGCCGTCCTCCCGGGGAAGGTGGACTTCTCGCCCCGGGCGGACGACGCGGTGGTGGTGTTCAACGAGCGCCACCGGGAGGGGGACCAGATCACCACGCTGACGGTCGAGAATCCGACCGACCGCCCCGTCCAGGTCGGTTCGCACTACCACTTCGCCGAGGCCAACGACGGGCTGAAGTTCCCCCGTGACAAGGCGTGGGGCAAGCGGCTGAACGTCCCCGCCGGCAGTTCCGTACGGTTCGAGCCCGGTATCACCGAGGAGGTCGAACTCGTCCCCATCGAGGGCGAGAGGGTGGTGCACGGCCTGCGCGGCAAGGTCAAGGGGCTGCCCGAGAAGATCGACGGGTCGCTCGACCACCTCAGGGGTTCGTTCGACGAGGAGCGGGTGTGACGGCCATGACTTCGTGCCCCGACTGTTCCTGCTGCCCGGCAGAGCCGGGGCCCTTCGACCCCCTGTCCCGCGCCGCGTACGCGGACCGGTTCGGCCCCACCGTCCGCGACCGGATCCGGCTGGCCGACACCGCGCTGAGCATCAAGATCGAGGACGACTGGTCCGGCGGCCCCGGGCGCAGCGGCAACGAGATGGTCTTCGGCGGCGGCAAGGTGATCCGCGAGTCGATGGGGCAGTCCGTCGCTCCGCGCGACCCGGGCCGGGGCGAGACCGGTCAGGCCGCGGGCCGCCGGGTGCTGCCGCCCGACACCGTCATCACCGGCGCGGTCGTACTGGACCACTGGGGCGTCGTCAAAGCCGATGTCGCCATCCGGGACGGCCATGTCGTCGCGCTGGGCAAGGCGTACAACCCCGAGACGATGGACCCGCTGCACGAGGAGAACGGCGCCTGTCACAACGGCACCGGCCCGGCCCCCACCGACTTCGTCGTCGGGCCGGACACCGAGGTGATCGCGGGCGCTGGCCGGATCCTCACCGCCGGCGGCATCGACACCCACGTGCACTTCGTCTGTCCCGGCCAGGTGGACGAGGCGCTGGCCGCGGGCGTCACCACCCTGATCGGGGGCGGCACGGGCCCGGCGGAAGGCAGCAAGGCCACCACCGTCACGCCCGGCGCCTGGCATCTGGCCCGGATGTTCGAGGCGCTGGACGCGTTCCCGGTCAACATCGGGCTGCTCGGCAAGGGCGCCACCATGTCCAGGGAGTCCATGCTCGACCAGGTGGACGCCGGCGTCATCGGGCTCAAGGTGCACGAGGACTGGGGCGCGACCCCGGCCGTCATCGACCAGTGCCTGCGGGTCTGCAAGGAGACCGGTGTCCAGCTCGCGCTGCACGCCGACTCCCTGAACGAGGCCGGGTTCGTCCAGGACACCCTCGACGCCGTCAAGGGCCGTCCCCTGCACGTCTTCCATGTCGAAGGCGCCGGCGGCGGCCACGCGCCCGACATGATCAAAATGGTGAGCGAGCCGAACGTCCTGCCCGCCTCCACCAACCCCACCCGGCCGCTGACCGTCAACACGGTCAAAGAGCACTTCGACATGGTGATGGTCTGCCACCACTTGAACCCGCGGGTCGAGGAGGACCTGGCCTTCGCCGACTCCCGGATCCGGCCCTCGACGATGGCGGCCGAGGACATCCTGCACGACCTCGGCGCCATCTCGATCATGTCGTCCGACGCGCAGGCCATGGGGCGCATCGGCGAGATGATCACGCGGACCTGGCAGACCGCGCACGTGATGAAGGTACGCCGTGGCTTCCTGGAGGAAGACCGGCCCCGGGACCGGCCGGAGACCGCGCCGAAGAGCGCGCCGGAGGGCGCGGAACCGGCGGACGGGACACCGGAGCCCGAGTCACCGCCGGCCGACAACCGGCGCGCCCGGCGGTACGTGGCGAAGTACACCGTCAACCCGGCCCTCGCCCAGGGCATCGATGCCGTCGTGGGCTCGGTGGAGCCCGGCAAGCTGGCCGACCTGGTGCTGTGGGAGCCCAAGTTCTTCGGCGTCAAGCCGCATCTGGTCATCAAGGGCGGCCAGATCGCGTACGCGCAGGTGGGCGACGCCAACGCGTCCATCCCCACCCCGCAGCCGGTCCTCCCGCGCCCCATGTGGGGCGCCACGGGCCTGGCCCCCGGCGCCGTCTCCTACAACTTCGTCACCGACCGGGCCCTCAGGAAGGGGCTGGGCGAGCGGCACAAGCTCACCAAGCAGTTCCGGGCCATCAAGAACACCCGCACCGTGCGCAAGGCCGACATGAAGGAGAACGACGCCACTCCCGACGTACGCATCGACCCCGACACCTACGAGGTCGTCATCGGCGGGGCGAAGGTGACGGATGTGACGACGTTCGTCGACGACCAGATCGTCGACCGGGGCTATGTCACCGAACTGCCCATGGCTCAGCGTTACTTCCTCTTCTGAGCGGGCCGGGCACGGGTGAGTGGTGAGTGGCCGGAGCAGGAGGTACGGCGATGAGCAGGGCGGCGTTGCTGGTTCTGGCGGACGGGCGGTTTCCGGCCGGCGGGCATGCGCATTCCGGTGGTGCGGAGGCGGCTGTGGAGGCGGGGCGCCTGCGGGACGCGGCGGGTCTGGAGGCGTTCTGCCGGGGGCGGTTGCACACCGCGGGGCTGGTCGCGGCCGCGTTGGCGGCTGCGGCGGCGGCCGGGTGCGATCCGCTGGAGCTGGATGCGGCGGCCGATGCCCGCACGCCGGTGCCGGCGTTGCGGCACACGGCGCGGCGGCTGGGGCGGC